>VUAW01000003.1 GCA_008711135.1 Rhodobacteraceae bacterium LNNU 3342 | reverse complement strand
TTCATCGACATCACATCGATCCGCCTCTGGTTCCGTCATTTGTCAACATGACCTACGGCGCGAAGTGTCTCTATTTGTTTGGCGCTCAGGCACCCCCGGCGGATCAGATAGCCGTCTTCGCGCAGCGCCTTCTGACTGGCGCCGGTCAATAATTCGGACGATTCGATCATTATCCCCCCTCCCTGATCGGCCGCGCCTTCAATTGGTGGGTCGATCCGGAAAACACGGCCTTGCTGGCCGCGAAACGAACGATACTGCGGCGCCCTTCTGCAGTGCAGGTGCCCGAATAGGCTACATCCTGACCCTTCGGGCGCGGAGACCAAGCATACTTCTCCAACAGGAGATCCCGCTCCCCCGAATGGCGGTGTGGATTACATCTCGCGGCAGCGCAGCGCAGCCCTCCCCCCTCATCGGACCTATGCGCTTGATCCTATAGCCAATAGCGCAAAGGGCGGCGGCGAACCTAGCATCCGGAACAGGTTGCTTTGAACAGGGTGGCGCCATGTCGAACAGGATCCTTTCCGCTCAGCGGGAACCCGAGGTTGCCCACAAGGCCGCGATCCTGAACGGTCCCGCCCCGATCGACAGCATCAACCTGGCCGGGATGCGCATCAGCGTGGTGAACCTTGCCACGGCTACCCGGCAGGTTCTGGACCTGATCAAGAGCGGGCGCAAAGGCTATGTTTGCGTGCGGGACGCGCATGGGGTCGTGCGGGCACGCAAGGACACCGAACTGCGCATGATCCACAATCGCGCCTTCATGGTGACGCCCGACGGCATGCCGCTGGTCTGGGCGCTGAGGATGGCAGGTCACCGGCAGAGCGGGCGCGTCTATGGACCCGATCTGATGCATGAACTGGTGGATCGCGGGCGCGACCAAGGGGTCAGGCACTTCCTGTACGGCACAACTACCGACGTGCTTGCGCGGCTGGAATACAGGCTGCTCCGCCGCTTTCCCGGGGCGCGGATCGTGGGCACATACGCGCCGCCCTTCCGTGAACTGACCGAGGAAGAAGCGGATGACATAGCCGACCGGATCAACGCGCTTGGCTGCGACATCGTGTGGGTCGGGCTCAGCACCCCGAAGCAGGAGCGCTGGATGGCCCGGATGCGCGACCGCCTGGACGCGCCGGCGCTGGTCGGGGTTGGCGCGGCCTTCGATTTTCACGCGGGGATGAAGCCGCAGGCCCCTGCCTTCTTGCAGCGCATCGGGATGGAATGGGCCTTCCGCCTTGCCAGCGAGCCGCGTCGCCTCTGGCGCCGGTATGCCATCACCGTGCCCGGCTTCATCGCGCTGATGGTCGCACAGAAAAGCGGCATCTGGCGCTTCCCGTTGGACGAGCCGCCACTGGCAGACCCATCGCGACCGCAAGGCGACTGAAACCCCACTTCCAGAACGGAGACAGCCGATGGGCAGCCTTGAAAGCCACGTCCCGCCGCGGGCCCTGACACGTCTTGAAACGCCCTCGCCTCTGGCCGCTGCGCAACGGAGAGCACCATGAAGGCCCCGGACGCACAGGTCACTGGCCTGCAGGACCATGATGCGCTGCTTCCGGGCGCGCAACTTGCGCCCCAACTCTGGCGGCGCCTGCCGCAGATGGCGCTGATTGCAGCGGACCTGGCGGGCTATCTTCTTGTATACGAACTTTTCATCACCATCGTCCCGCAAGGGCTGACCACTGTGCCGGTGACCGAACCGGTGATGCTGCTTGCGGCAGCCACGATGGCGCTTCAGGCGCTTGCCTCGCTTTACCCTGGATACCGGTTGCACCCGCACGAGCATCTTCGGCGCAGGCTGCTAGCCACGATTCCCCTCGCGGGCGCCGCGGCGCTTGTGGCGGGGCTGCTTGCGCAGGATGCCTGGCTGGCGGGCATCCTGCTTGGATTTCAGCTGGCCGCGCTGATCGTCCAGTGGGGGTTGCGTCATCTGGTGCGTGGCAGGCTGATGCGGTCGGGCGCCTGGGGCGATGCAGTCGAAGTGATCGGCGCTCCCGCTCTTGCTCGCAGCGTATCAGATTACTTCACGCGCAACTGGCAGTATGGCATCAACCCGATCCCGGCACATCATGGCACAGCCGAAGGGCATCGCCCGGTCGCGCTTTATGCCGGGCACCACATGCCGGCGACCGCAGAGCTCGACGCCCTGCGTCGCAGCCACGCCGAGGTGATCCTGCTCGCCGACCTGCCGAACCTGAGGATCAGCGGCCTTTGCCCCGGCGCGCTGAACGGGCGGATCGGGATGACCATCATCGGCCGCAACCGCGCTGGCCGACCGCTTCAACGGGTGATGGATCTTGCCATTGCAATCCCCGCGCTGGCGGTTGCGGGCCCGATCATGTTGCTTGCGGCGATCGCGATCCGCATCGCCGATCCGGGGCCTGTCATCTATCGCCAAGCGCGCGAAGGGTTGGGCGGCAGGACGGTGCATGTGCTCAAGCTGCGCACAATGTATCGCGATGCAGAACAGCGGCTGAACCACCTGCTGGAAACCGATCTCGCCGCGCGCGAGGAATGGGCCCGCCACTTTAAGCTGCGGAACGATCCGCGCATCCTTCCCGGCGTCGGCCGCTTCCTGCGGGCAACAAGCTGCGACGAGCTTCCCCAGCTCTTCAACGTCATCGCCGGGAACATGAGCATCGTGGGCCCCCGCCCGTTCCCCGACTACCACCTGGCCGCGATGGACGGCGCCTTCCGGCAGAAACGGTGTTCGGTCATGCCGGGCCTGACCGGGCTCTGGCAGATATCGGACCGCAGCAACGCCGACGTCGAATTGCAGCAGCAGCTGGACAACTTCTACATCGACAACCGGTCGCTGTGGTTCGACGGCTACATCGTCTTCAACACCTTCGCCGCCGTCTTCCGCAAGACCGGGGCCTGACCTGCCGCGAACGCGCATCATCGAAAAGGACGCAGGACATGATCAACAGCAAACGGATACTGGTGACGGGCGGGGCGGGCTTCGTCGGCTCGTTCCTCTGCGAGGCACTTCTGAAGGCGGGGCACGAGGTTCTTTGCCTGGACAACTACTTCACCGGGTCCCGCGCCAACGTCGCCCATCTTCTGGACGACCCCCGGTTCGAGCTGATGCGGCACGACGTGACCTTCCCGATCTATGTCGAGGTCGACGAGATCTATAACCTCGCCTGCCCGGCCTCGCCCGCGCATTACCAGGTCGATCCGGTGCAGACCACCAAGACCAGCGTGCATGGCGCGATCAACGTTCTGGGCCTTGCAAAGCGGCTGAAGGCCAAGGTGTTCCAGGCCTCGACCAGTGAGGTCTATGGCGATCCCTCGGTGCATCCGCAGCCGGAAGGCTATTGGGGCAACGTGAACCCTATCGGCCCCCGGTCCTGCTATGACGAAGGCAAGCGCTGCGCCGAGACGCTGTTCTTCGACTATCACCGCCAGTATGGGGTCAACATCCGCGTCGCGCGCATCTTCAACACCTATGGGCCGCGCATGTCGCCCAATGACGGGCGGGTGGTGTCGAACTTCATCGTGCAGGCGCTTCGCAACGAACCGGTCACCATCTATGGCGACGGGTCCCAGACCCGGTCGTTCTGCTATGTCGATGACCTTGTAGCCGGCATCCGGGCGCTGATGGACGCCCCGGACGAGGTGGCCGGGCCGGTCAACCTAGGCAACCCCGGTGAGTTCACGGTGAAGGAGCTGGCCGAGCTGGTGATCGGGCTGACCGGATCGCGGTCGCGCATCGTGTACCATCCGCTTCCGCAGGACGATCCACAGCAGCGCCGACCCGACATCGGACGCGCGACCTCGCAGCTGGGCTGGGCGCCGACCATCCCGCTGCGGACGGGGCTTGAACGGACCATCGCCTATTTCGAAAACCGCCTGCGGGGCGGCATCGCGGCGCCTCTGGTTGTCACCGGCGGAGTGCGCGAACCGGCCGAGGCAGTGTTGGCCGGCAGCGCCGCGCGATGAAAGCCGCTGCCGTCCCAGTCGATCCCGCGCTGGATGCGGCGGTTCTGGCCCAGTGGCGCCGCGAGGCCGCGCCGCTGGTCCATGATCACGCCCGTATGCTCGATGTGCTGCTGGAACGGGTCGACGCCCTGATCCAGAGCCGGCGCTGGGGCGAGGCCGCGCTGGCGGCACAGGTGGCGGCAAATCATGCGGTGCTGTGGCATCCGGGGCGGTTCACCTCGCCCCGGCTGGAACGCCAGTTGCAGGATCTGGGGGAGGCTGCCGTTTCCAGCCCCGCGTGGCCGGAAAGGACCCCGCGGCCGGGCGAGCCCCTGCGCATCCTGCATGTGGCCACCCGCATCCACGCCATTGGCGGGCATGGCCGCATGATGGCCCGGTGGATCGCCGCCGATGTGGAAAACAAGCATTCGGTCGCACTGACCCGTCAGTACAGGACTTTTCCGGCGGCGCTTGCCAAGGGGCTTGAAGAGGTGCCGATCGTCCGGGTGAACCGGGCTGTCGGCGGCCTGCTGACCTGGGCGCGGCGGCTCCAGGTGCTGATGGCGCAAAGCGACGTCATGGTTCTTCATGTTCACAATATGGACATCCTTCCCTTCCTTGCCTTGGCCGGGATGCGCCGCAGGCCCCGTGTGATCCTTCTGGATCATGCCGATCACCTGTTCTGGCTGGGTGCGGGATTTGCGGATCTGGTGGTGAATACCCGGAGGTCCGGGCAAGAGCTGGCGGCATCCCGGCGGGGGATCGAACCGCAGCGCGGGATGCTGTTGCCCCTGCGGCTGGACAAGCCCGCCCGCACCCACAGCCGTTCCGCCGCAAAGGCGGCCTTGGGGCTGCCGGGGGACAGCATTGTCCTGCTGACGGTCGCCCGCGGCACGAAATTTCGCGACCTGCCGGGCATGACCTATGCCGACAGCCTTCTGCCGGTGCTTAAGTCCAACCCGCGGGTCCGGCTGGTCGCCGTTGGCCCCGGGGGTACAGCAGACTGGTCAGCCGCCGAACGCGCAGCGCCGGGGCAGATCCTGATGCACCCCGAACGCCCGGATGTGGAACTGTTCTTCCAAGCGGCGGATATCTACATCGACTCCTTTCCTTTCCCCTCGATCACGTCGCTGTTCGAGGCGGGGCTGCACGGTATCCCGCTTGTCACCCGCGTTGCATTCGGTTCCGGCTGCCGGGTCATGGGCGCGGATTCGCCGGGCATCGATGAGGTCATTTTGCGCGCCTCGGGAATCGAAGACCTGCAGCAGACGGTCATGGCACTGGTTGCCGACGAGGTGCTGCGGAACGACCTCGGCCTGCGCACCCGCGCCTCGATCGAAGCGACCAACATGGGGGATGGCTGGAACCGGGCGCTTGCGGCTGTCTATGACAGGGTCCTTGCCCTGCCGCCGGCCACGCCCCCTGCCGAAACCCGCGATCCGGCAACACGGCTGGAAGATCTCGATCTTTTTTCGCCCTTCGTCTTTGGCAATGCAGCAGGCGGCGCAACCACTGCAGCACGCCTGACCATCGCCGAAACACTCGACCTGAAGCTCGCGCCACCACTGCACCGCCTGCGGGCCACACTGTCCCGAAGCGGACAGGCGTCGTGGCGCTGCCTCATCCCTGAATGGCTGGGAGGCCGGGCCAGCGTCCTGTGGCTGCGGAGGATCTGAGCGGTGCTTGCCGAACCCCCACGGCTTCTGTTCTGCGCCAGCGCGTCCTACTTTCAGCATCTTGCGGTGACGGCAGTATCAGCAACGGCCAACACGCCCGGCCCGATGGTGCTTCACGTCCTGACCTGCGATCACGATCCGGCAGCCGAGGCGCTGCTGCGCCAGAGCCTTGCGGACCGGCCCGGGTTGAGCCTGACGTTACACCACGTGTCTGCCGTGCGGCTGCAAGGTCTTTTCGCAGATCGCCATATTTCGGCCGACGCCTATCTCCGCTTCCTGGCGCCTGAATTCCTTCCGCCCTCGGCCGCGCGCGTCATCTACCTGGATTGTGATACCGTTGTCCTCGCGGATCTTCGGCCGCTCTGGCAACTCGACCTCAAGGGCAAGGCGGTGGGTGCCGCACTGGATTTCACTTGGGACCCGGATGGGACTGAGCCTCGACGCTTGGCAGGATTGGGCATCGAACCGGGGCACATCTACGTAAATTCCGGCGTTCTGCTCATCGACCTCGAACGGTGGCGGCGTGATGACATCGGGCGCCGCCTGATGGAATGGGCGGCTGCGCAGAGAGAACTCCGGTTCCATGATCAGGACGCGCTGAATGCGGTGCTTCAAGGCGACATCCAGCTTCTGGATTGCCGCTGGAACCTGCAGGCCCGGATGTACCAGCTTCCTCGGCGCGCCTTTCCGGAAGAATTCGCACACACCCGGGAGGCGCGGCGGGCGCCTGCTATCCTCCACTATACGACCGCTAACAAGCCTTGGCTCTTCCGCTCCTCGATACCTCGCAAGCGGGACTATTTCCGCTACCTGAGGATGACGGCATTCCATGGGGCGCGGCCGCCGCTGCGGGGTTGGGCGCAGCAGGCGGAATATGCGCTGGACCGGGCGGTGGCTGCACTGGGCCAGGATTACCTGGACCTGCTGTCTTATCCCCGGCGCATCCGGCGCGAGATCGTCACGAAGGCCCGGCTGTTGCGGCCCTTCAGCCCCGGAACACAAAGGTCAGAGGATGCGCGATGACACCGCTCCGGCGATCATTTCTATTTTCGTTCCTTGACCGTTATGTGGCGCAGGTTCTGGTGGTTCTCACCACCGCAGTGATGGCACGGGTACTCACCCCGGCAGAAACCGGTCTGTTCATCATGGCGCAGGCCGTGATCCTTTTGGGGGAAAACTTCCGCGACTTCGGCATCGGCGCCTACATCGTGCAAGAGCGCGAGATCGGGCGCGACATGATGCGGACGGCGTTCACGGTCACCATGATCCTGTCGCTGGTCATGGGGGGTGCCGTCTTCCTTGGAGCGGGGGCATTCGCCCGGTTCTACGAGCAGCCGGAACTGGAGCACCTTCTGGTGATCGGCACGGTAGGCTTCCTGATCATCCCCTTCGGAACCCCCATCGTGGCAATGCTGAGACGCGACCTGGCGTTCCGGGCTCTGGCCGGGATCAACGTCGCGGCAGCCATCGCAAACGCGGCGGTGACGGTGGGGGCGGGCCTTCTTGGTGTCGGGGCCGCAAGCTACATGTGGGGCTATGTCCTGTCTTCGGCATTGGTCGCAATTCTCGCCTTCTGCCTGAAGCCGCAGCCGGGGCTTTTCCTGCCTTCGCTGGCCGGGGCGCGGCGACTGCTGTCTTTTGGGTCTGTCTCGATGCTCGTGTCCGTGGCGAACATGGCCTATGACCTGCTGCCACGGCTTGTGTTCGGCAAGATCCTTGGCGCAGACGCGGTGGGGCTTCTGTCGCGCGCGGTGGCGGTCTGCCAGTTGCCGGAACGGGTCATCATCTCTGGGCTGCAGCCCGTGGTGCTGCCGGCCATGGCCGCCCGTGCCCGCGAAGGCGACGACTTGAAAGAAAGCTTCCTGCACGGCCACATGCTCATGTCCGGGGTCCAATGGCCCGCACTGCTGATGGTGGCGCTGCTGGCTGACCCGATTGTCCGGTTGCTGCTGGGGCCGCAGTGGACCGAGGTGCCGCCGCTTGTCCGGGTGATCGCGATCGCGAACATGGCCCTTGCGCCCGCGTTCATGACCTATCCGCTGCTGATCTCCCTTGGCCGGATCGGGGATACTCTGCGGGCAAGTCTCATCAGCCTGCCCCCCTCGGCCCTGATGCTGATGGCCGCGGCCCCGCACGGGTTGGACGCTGTCGCGCTGGGGCTTCTTGTGGCGGCGCCGCTTCAGATGGCGGTCGCGCTTCATTTCATCTGCCGCGCCACGGGCTTGGGATGGGGAGAATTCTTCCGCGCATCGCGCGCCAGCCTTGCCGTTTCAGCCGGAACAGTGGTGATTCCCCTGCTTCTGATCGCTTCTGCACCCCATGGCTTTGACTTGGACTGGCCCAGAACCGCTGGTGCCATCGCTGGTGCCACCTTCGGATGGGGTATAGCCCTTATGGCTTCCCGGCATTCCCTTTCCAAGGAAATCCGCCTGCTTTTCGGTTCGTTAGGAGGAGCTCTTCGGCGCGGCCTCCGGGCAGGCGGCACAGCCTGACCTCACCCTCCATCACCAAATGGCTACCCCTGACCAAAGTGGGTAGAGCGCCACTATGCCCAGAAGTGGAAGAACGATTTGGTAACACTGCTTAGCGCGTGGTAAGATGGTTAACGTTAACCAGTTACGTTAGTTCCAAGTAAAATTCATGAGGTACCGAATGGGAGAGTTCGCTTCTCTGTCGGCCGAAGACAAATCAGGATTCAGCTCGATCTTGCGTCGGGTTGGAAGGATGGACGTCGTTGAGGCGCCGCCAAAATCTCTGGCTCTTGTGGTAGTTGATCCCCGGGAGTTGGAGCGTGCCTGCTTTGTCAGGTGCATGGCGATGACTTATCCCGACGTCGATGTCGTTGGCCTTGCCACACTGGCTGAGTGGCAGCCCCTGCGTGAGGGTGCTGCCTTGCAGCAGATCGTCATCGTCAACATCGGATCCCGCGACATGTCCGAGGATGACCTTCGAGGCGAGCTTGCCTCGTTCATCGAAAGGTCAGGGATCCCGGTCGTCGTCATGGGCGATTCAACCTCGCTCCAGCACATGATCGCGGCGCTCGACTGTGGCGCGGTGGGATACTTCCCATCGTCCGTGGGCATCGACGAAATCGTGCAGGCCGCGCGGCTGACGGCCATGGGCGGCATCTTCCTGCCCCTGCGCAGCATTCAGGCCATGCGGCAGGAATACGTCCCTGCGCCCGCCGAACAGATACGGTTCGATACCGAGTTCACCGAGCGTCAGTTCGCCGTCATCGAGGCACTGCGGCGCGGCAAGCCGAACAAGGTGATCGCCTACGAACTCGACGTCTGCGAAAGCACCGTCAAGGTCCACATCCGCAACATCATGAAGAAGCTGAAGGTCACCAACCGGACCGAAGCTGCCTTCAAGCTCAACATGATGAGTCCGCCGATCTGACCAGACGCACCCCCACCCCCGAAACCTGACTGCCTGGCCGGGACACCCGTTCCGGAACGGCCCTGCCTGCGCCGCCAGACTGCCGGCGCGGGCGGGATGCAGATACACCCAAACGGTCGTCGCCTTACCCCCTATGGCCGGTTTGACAGGACGCCGACGCTCGCGTTTCCCTTGATAGGCAAAGGCTTGCAGTTGCCCTCAGCCCGGCCCCGACGCGGGGCCGCATATCTGCCGCATGTCATCCAGAAGCAGGTTCCATGACCAGAAAAGCGCTCATCACCGGGATCACAGGCCAGGACGGATCCTATCTTGCCGAGTTCCTGCTTGCCAAAGGCTACGAGGTCCACGGCATCAAGCGACGTGCGTCGTTGTTCAACACGCAGCGGGTGGATCACATCTACGAGGACCCGCACAGCGACGACACCCGCTTTCATCTGCACTATGGCGACCTGACTGACAGTTCCAACCTGACCCGCATCCTGAGCCAGGTGCAGCCGGACGAGGTATACAACCTTGGTGCCCAATCGCATGTGGCCGTGAGCTTCGAGTCCCCAGAATATACCGCGGATGTGGACGCGCTGGGCACGCTGCGCCTGCTGGAGGCAATCCGCTTCCTGGGGCTGGAACACAAGACGCGCTTTTACCAAGCCTCTACCTCGGAGCTCTACGGGCTGGTGCAGGAAACGCCACAGACCGAAACCACGCCCTTCCATCCCCGCAGCCCCTATGCAGTGGCCAAGATGTACGCCTATTGGATTACCGTGAACTACCGCGAAGCCTACGGGATGTACGCCTGCAACGGCATCCTCTTCAACCACGAGAGCCCGCGACGGGGCGAGACCTTTGTCACACGCAAGATTACCCGCGGGTTGGCGAACATCGCACTGGGCATGGAAGAATGCCTGTACATGGGCAACATCGACGCCCTGCGCGACTGGGGGCATGCCAAGGACTATGTGCGGATGCAGTGGATGATGCTGCAACAGGACCAGCCGGAGGATTTCGTAATTGCGACGGGCAAGCAGTATTCGGTGCGCGAGTTCATCACCTGGGCTGCCGAGGATATAGGCATCCGGCTGGAGTTCGAGGGTGACGGCATCCATGAAGTCGGCGTCGTGGCCAGCGTTTCGGGTAGCCTGGCCCCCAACGTGCGGCGGGGGCAGGTGATCGTGCGGATCGACCCGCGCTATTTCCGCCCGGCTGAGGTCGATACCCTGCTGGGCAGTCCCGCCAAGGCGCAGGCGCGGCTGGGGTGGAGCCCGCAGATCAGCGCCCGCGAAATGTGCCGCGAAATGGTTGCCTGCGATCACACGGCCGCGCGCCGCCATGCGCTGTTGAAGGCGCACGGGCTCAACCTTCCGGTTTGTGTCGAGCGGTGACCGGGGCAGCGAGGGGAAAAGGCATGGCAAGGATCTTCATCGCGGGGCACAGGGGCATGGTGGGCAGCGCCATCCTGCGCCGCCTTCAGGCGCGCGGCACGGATGAGCTGCTGACCCGCGGGTCGGACGAGCTTGACCTGAGGGATCAGGGGGCAGTGCGGGCCTTCATGCGGACCCACAGGCCGGACCTGGTGATCCTTGCCGCCGCGCGGGTGGGCGGGATCCACGCGAACAACACCTATCCCGCTGATTTCATCCAGGACAACCTGCTGATCCAGTCCAACGTGATCGGTGAGGCGCATGCCGCAGATGTGCAGCGGTTGCTGTTCCTGGGTTCGTCCTGCATCTACCCGCGTGAGGCGCCGCAGCCGATCCCGGAAAGCGCCCTGCTGACCGGTCCGCTTGAACCCACCAACGAACCGTATGCGATTGCCAAGATCGCAGGGATCAAGCTGTGCGAAAGCTTCAACCGCCAGTTCGGGCGCGACTACCGGTCGGTCATGCCTACCAACCTTTACGGCCCCGGCGACAACTTCCACCCTCTGAATGCGCATGTGCTGCCCGCCCTGATCCGGCGCTTCCACGAGGCCGCCCGCGCCGACGCGCCAGAGGTGGTGATCTGGGGCACCGGCCGCCCCCGGCGCGAGTTCCTGCATGTCGATGACATGGCAGAGGCCGCGCTGTTCGTGGCCGAGCTTCCCACCGAGGATTATCGCGCGCATACCCTGCCGATGCAAAGCCACATCAACATCGGCACCGGCACCGACATCTCCATCGCCGATCTTGCAGGGATGATCGCCAAGGTCGCCGGCTTCCGGGGCAAGCTGACCTTCGATACATCGAAACCCGATGGCACAATGCGCAAGCTTCTGGATGTCTCGCTGCTGTCGCGGCTGGGCTGGCGGGCGCGCATCGACCTGGCCCAAGGGCTTCATCACACCTATGATTGGTACCTGTCACGCACCGAAGGCCAGATCCGGGCCAAGGCCGCGCCGGGGCCGACGCTACAGCCACTGGGTGCGGCCGCATCGTGACCGCTCCATTCCTTCAGGAAAGGACTTGAACATGATCACCCCGGTTCTGCTCTGCGGCGGTTCAGGCACCCGTCTGTGGCCCCTGTCCCGCAAGAGCTTCCCCAAGCAGTTTTCAAAGTTGACGGGCGAGGAGAGCCTGTTCCAGGCGTCGATCCTCAGGTTTTCCGGCCCTGCTTTCGGTGCGCCGCTTATCGTGACGGCCGATGACTTCCGGTTCATCGTGCGCGAACAGCTTGTCCACGCCGGGTGCGCACCTGCCGCTATCATGATCGAGCCCGAGGGGCGGGATACCGCCCCTGCCGTTCTGGCCGCCGCGCTACACCTGCTGGACAGTGACCCGGACGCGCTCATGCTGGTCGCGCCATCGGACCACGTCATTCCGGATGCCGACCTGTTCCAGCAAGCTGTCGCCGCGGCCCTGCCCGCCGCCGAGGCGGGGCAGCTTGTGACCTTCGGCATTGCGCCCGATCGCCCTGAAACCGCCTATGGCTATCTGGAGGTGGACGCCCCGTCCGTCCTTGACGGAATCGTCACCACAGGGACCGGCTGCCTTCCCGTGCGCCGCTTCATCGAGAAGCCGAACGCCGAGCGGGCAGAGGAGCTTTTGGCCGAAGGGCGTTACCTGTGGAACGCAGGCATCTTCCTGTTCAGGGCCAGTGCGATCCTGAAGGCCTTCGAAACCCACGCCCCCAATATGATCCCCCCGGCCCGCCAGGCGGTCGAAGGAAGCGTCCGTGACCTGGGCTTTACGCGATTGGCCGCAGAGCCGTGGGGGCGGGTTCCAGCGACCTCCATCGACTATGCGATCATGGAGCGGTCAGACAACATCGCGGTGATGCCGTACGGCGGCCGCTGGTCCGATCTGGGAGATTGGGCCTCGGTGTGGCACGAAACCGCAGGGCCGGACGGCGTGGCGCTTTCGGGCCCGGCCTCGGCCATCGGCTGTGCGGGGACCCTGCTACGGTCCGAGTCGCCGGGTCAGAAGATCGTGGGGATCGGTCTGGACGACATCGTGGCGGTTGCGATGCCCGATGCGGTGCTTGTCGCCCACCGTTCCCGTGCGCAAGAGGTCAAGGCCGCCGTCACTGCCCTGCGGAAAGAGGGTGCAACCCAAGCCGACGTCTTCCCGCGTGACCATCGCCCTTGGGGCTGGTTCGAGGTCCTGGCCACGGGCACCCGGTTCCAGGTCAAGCGCATCGTGGTGCATCCCGGTGCCGCATTGTCGCTGCAGTCCCATCACCACCGGTCGGAACACTGGATCGTCGTGCAAGGCACCGCAAAGGTGACCGTGGACGCCGAGGTGAAGCTCGTGACGGAAAACCAGTCGGTCTACATTCCGCTGGGTGCCGTGCACCGGATGGAGAATCCTGGCAAGCTTCCGATGATCCTGATTGAGGTGCAGACCGGCAGCTACCTGGGCGAGGACGACATCCAGAGATACGAGGACGTATATGCTCGCTGCGAGGCGAAGCCTGCGAGCGAGCCTGCCTGATCGTGCAAGGTGTTCGGTGGAGGCGAGTACCGGAATCGAACCGGTCTACACGGATTTGCAATCCGCTGCATAACCTACCTGCCCACTCGCCGTCGGAGCGGAGGAGTAGTCTTTCGGCGCGCGCTCGTCAAGGAAAACTCGCTTGAACCAAGTTCTCCGTTGCCCACGGCCACTTTGAGCCGGCAGGGCAACGGCTTCAGTTGCCGAGCAAGTCTAACTGTGGCAAGAACAGGCTGAGCCAACTAGACCAAAGAGTTCAGTCATGCCCGATTACGCCGCCCGCCGGAGCAACATGGTCGACAACCAGATTCGACCCTCGGACGTGACGAAATTCCCGATCATCGACGCATTCCTCGCCGTCCCGCGCGAACTTTACGTTCCGGTCGAAAAGCGCGAGGCGGCCTATATGGGCGAAAACGTGGACATCGGACAGGGCCGCGTGCTGCTTGAACCGCGCAGCTTTGCCAAGATGCTGGATTTCGCCAACATCCAGCCCGATGACCTGGTGCTCGATCTGGCCTGCGGATTTGGTTATTCCAGCGCGATCATCGCCCGCCTCGCCAGCACCGTCGTCGCGGTCGAGGAAGACGCCGCCATGGCACAAGAGGCGCAGGCGCTTCTGTCCGACCAAGGCGTCTATAACGTGGCGGTGGTCAACGCGCCTCTGACCCAGGGAGCGCCGCAGCACGGTCCATATGACGCGCTTGTCGTCGAAGGTGCCATCGAAACCTTCCCGCCCGCGCTGGTCGACCAGATCAAGGAAGGCGGGCGCGCCGTTGCCATCTTCATGGAAGGGCCGTTGGGCGTCTGCCGGATCGGCTACAAGCGCGACGGCGAGATCACCTGGCGCCATGTGTTCAACGCCTCTGCCCCGGTTCTGCCGGGATTCGAAGCCGCACGCGTCTTCACGCTCTGATTACGGGGGCCCGGAAAGGGCCGCCCATGCCGCAACAAGAACGAGCAGGACAGCCGATGACCATTTTCCGATCCCGTCGCCTTGCCGCCGCCTTCCTTGCCTGCGCCACGGCGCTGTCAGCCTCGGCCGCAGCGGCAGATACGCTGGCTGATGCGCTTGTGGCGGCCTACCGCAACTCGAACCTGCTTGAACAGAACCGGGCCGTGCTGCGCGCTGCCGACGAAGATGTCGCCCGCAGCGTGGCAGCCCTGCGCCCGGCCATCGCGCTTGCGGCCCGGGGAACCTATACCACCCCGGTGCAAAGCGCGCTTCAGGATGAGCTCAGCGGCAGCCTCGCGCTTTCGGCGGAACTGGCGCTGTTCGATTTCGGCCGGAACCGCATCGCGATCCAGGCCGCGCAGGAAAACGTTCTGGCGACCCGCTGGGCGCTGGTCAGCGTCGAACAGAACGTGCTGCTGACGGCAGTCGGCGCCTACATGAATGTCTGGAGCGCGAACGAGACCGTCCGCCTGCGCCGGAACAGCGTGAACGTCATCACCGAGGAACTGCGCGCTGCCCGCGACCGGTTCGAGGTTGGCGAGGTCACGCGCACCGACGTCGCCATCGCCGAGGCGCGGCTTGCTGCGGCGCAATCGGCCCTGTCGGCAGCCGAAGGGGAACGCGACATCGCGCTTGAATCCTACAACGCAGCCACCGGGCGCTACCCGACCGGGACCGTTTCGGCTCCTCCGTCGGCGCCCGCCACTGCGGCGAGCGAGGCAGAGGCCAAGGCCGTGGCGCAGCGCACCCATCCGGCCATTCGGCAGGCGCAGCACCAGGTCGCAGGCAGCGAACTGACGGCAACGGCCGCGGAACCGGCGCGTTCGGGCCGGTTGGCGGCCAGCGCCAGCATCGCGACGGACCACAACGGGCGGGATACGTCGCAGATCGGGCTCAGCTACAACCAGCCGATCTATCAGGGCGGCGGTAACTCTGCCCTTTACCGTCAGGCGGTGGCGCGGCGCGACCAGGCGCGTTCGACCCTGCACCAGACCGCGGTCGAGGTCGTGCAGGAAACGGGCAATGCCTGGGCCCGCATCGGTGTTGCCCGCGCACAGCTTCAGGCTTCGAATCAGCAGATCGAGGCGGCACAGATCGCATTGAACGGCGCGCGGGAAGAGGCTGCGCTGGGCGCCCGCACCACGCTCGACGTGCTGAACGCCGAACAGGAACTGCTTGACGCGCAGGCCAGCCGCGTGGCCGCCGAAGCCAACCGCCATGTGGCAGTCTACCAGCTTCTTGCCGCGATGGGGCTGCTCACGGTCGAGCATCTGAACCTCGGCATCCCGACCTACGACCCGTCGGCCTATTACAACGCAGTCCGTGGCGCGCCGGCCCGCAGCCCGCAAGGCGAGGCGCTGGACCGCGTCCTTCAAAGCATCGGCCGGAACTGAGCGGATCAAATGATTGTTTCAACGGCACGCCGGAGCTACACTGCCCCGACCAACGGAGGGATGACCATGTCCGACGCGATCAGGGAGACGCGAGGGGAAGGTTCTGCAGCCCAGCGGCTGACGTCGCGGCAGGATGACCAGCTGGGGCCGCTGCTCCTGACGCCCGAGCTGCGCGTGGTGCCGGATGCCGCCCCGCAACCTCTTCCAGCTGGCCCCATGCCCAGCCTTCGGGAAATGCTCGCCGGGCTTGAGGCCTCTCTCAGCAGCCTTGGCGAGGAGTGGGACGAGGAACCCGGGAACTTCCCGTCGCCCTCGTCACTGGAAGCGCCCGCCGCCAGCAGCCCGCAGGACCCGGAGGCGATCCGCGCCTTGGTCTCTGACCTGCTGCGTGAGGAACTTCGCGGCCAGTTGGGCAAGGAAATCACACACACCGTGCGCAAGCTAGTTCAGGCCGAAGTTGCGCGCACGCTGGCAGCGCGAAACCTGCGCTAAGACCGGCGCAGCAAGTAGATATCCATGATCCAGCCATGCGCCGCCCGCGCCTCGGCCCGGGCCGCCACGATCTGCGGCCCGACTTCTGCCAAAGGGCCGGACATCAGGATCTGCTGCGGCATCCCGACATAGGCGCCCCACCAGATCGTCAGTTCCCTGCCGGGCAGCGTCGTGAAAGCACAGCCCCCGTCCAGCATCACTGCAACGCTGTCAACGCCCGCAGGCCAGCCTTCATCCCGCAGCCGCCGACCCGTGGTGACTAGGAACGGCGCCCCCAGCGTGTTCAGCGGGATGCCATGCGCGGCTGTCAGCATCTGCAGGCTGGTGATGCCAGGGATCACCTGAACCCGCGCCTGGACGCCTAAGCTCCCCAGCCGCGCCGCGATGCGCAGGCTGCTGTCATAAAGCGACGGGTCCCCCCAGACAAGCAGCCCCACCCGCCCCTGCCCCGGCAGGTGATCCTGAATCAGCCCGGCCCAGCACTGCGCGATGGCGTCATGCCAATCCTGCACGCCGGGAAGGTAATCCCCCTGCGCATCGCGTACCGGCAGGTCGAATTCGACCATCTGGCCCCCGCCTAGGTACCGGGCACAGATTTCGCGTCGCAGGTCGGCAAGATCCGCCTTGTCCGCGCCTTTACGCGGCAGAAGCACCAGATCAGCCTGCCCCAGCGCCTCGACCGCCTCCAGCGTCAGATGCGCCGGGTTCCCGGTGCCAATCCCGATCAGCAGAATCTCGATCATCACGCCTCCGTTGCCAATCGCGCTGCCACATGCCACCACGGTTCAGGGAGGATGCGATGGAGTTCACGAAATCCGAGGTCGACACCCTGTGCGAGATCCTGCGCTGGCGCCGTGACGTGCGGCACTTCCGCCCCGATCCGCTGGATGATGCACTGCTGGCCCGGCTGCGCGCGGCGATGGCGCTTGCGCCCTCGGTCGGTAACGCGCGGCCGTGGCGGGTGATGCGCGTCCGCGATCCCGCCCGCCGCGCCGCCATCATCCGGCTGTTCGAGCAGAGCAACACCCAAGCTGCCGCGGCCTATGACGATGCGACCCGCGCCGCCTACCTGCAGTTGAAGCTCGCAGGCCTGCGTGAGGCGCCCGAACATCTGGCCGTATTTACCGTCGCCGATCCCGCCGAAGGACATGGACTGGGCCGCCAGACCATGCCCGAAACGCTGGCCTATTCCACGGTGATGGCGATTCACACCCTGTGGCTGGCGGCGCGGGCGGAAAACGTGGGCCTCGGCTGGGTTTCGATTCTGGATCCAGACGCCGCCCATGCGGTGCTGGAGGCGCCCGCTGACTGGCGCTTCACTGCCTATCTTTGCCTTGGCCACGCCGAATTCAGCGACGACGCGCCCCTGCTGCACCGGACTGGCTGGCAGGAAAACCATGAGGCCGACTGGATCGACCGCTAGTCCCATGCCAGCGGCCCGTAAAGGATCAGGGCAGGCACTGACGGATCGGCATCAGCCAGCTGCACGGCCAGGCCGCCCACCGTATCGCGATGCAGCCGCTGGTCGGGGTGGCTGACGTTTTCGGCCAGAAGCGCAGGCGTATCCCCCGGCAGGCCCGCCGCCACCAGTCGCGCGGCCAGCGCCGCAAAGGTCCGCCGCGCCATGAAGACCACAGTGGTCGCCGCCGGATCGGCAAGCGCCGCCATGTTCAGATCTTGCGGCAGCCCCCCTGCCACATCGTGCCCAGTGACGAACTGCACCCGGCGCGACGTCATCCGCCGCGTCAGCGGGATGGCTGCCGCCGCCGCCGCAGCAGTGGCCGAGGTCACGCCCGGCACAATCTCGAACGCGATGCCCGCTTCGCGCAGGGCGGTGATCTCTTCCTCCAGCCGGCCAAAGATCGCGGGATCGCCCGATTTCAGCCGCACCACGCGCGCGCCCGAGGCTGCGTAATCCACCAGCAGGCGGCTCACATGGTCTTGCTTGGGCGAGGGGCGCCCGGCCCGTTTGCCCACCGCCACAAGGTCCGCCCCGGGCCCGGCGTGGGACAGAATCGCGCCCGAGGACAGGTCATCGAACAGCACCGCATCCGCCGCCTTCAGCCGCGCAACGGCCTTGAGCGTCAGTAGCTCCGGATCGCCGGGGCCGGAACCTACGAAGGAAACAAAGCCGCTCATGCGTCCTCCGCAATCAGGTGAAAGAAGGTGCCGGTTACAGTGCCGCGCCGCGAACCGGTTTCAGGCACCTCTGCGCCTTCGGCATCGGTGACGCGCGCCAGCGGCGTGTCAGGCTGATCAAGGATCGTGGAATAGTGGAATTCGTGCCCCCGCAGCCGCGTGCCAAAGCCCGGCACCGGGGCCAGCAGTTCCGCCCGGCGATAGCCAAGGTGCATCCGCCGCTTCTCATAGCTGGTGACGAGGCCAAGTAGCCCCGCCATCCGGTGCCGCTGCCCGTCCTTGTCCACCAGTGCCTCGCCCAGCGCCATGTAGCCGCCGCATTCGCCATGGACGGGGCGGGTTTCGGCAAAGCGGCGCAGGCCTGCGCGGAACCGTTCCGCCGCCGCCAGCCGCCCCCCGTGCAGTTCCGGATAGCCGCCCGGTAGCCAGACCAGATCGGCGGCAGGGTCAGGCGCCTCATCCGCGAGGGGCGAGAACGGCATGATCTCTGCCCCCGCAGCGCGCCAGCCCGCCAGCAAATGCGGGTAGGTGAAGGAAAAGGCGGCATCCTGCGCCAGCGCGATCCGCTGCGCGGGTGGGCGTGGCAGGGGGCCGGGCCGGAGCACCCCCGCCCCATCCGCTGCGGCACGCAGGGCACCCATATCCACATGCGCCTTCAGGAATGCGGCATAGTCGGCAATGGCGCAGTCCAGATCCGGATGTTCCACCGCCTGCACCAGCCCCAGGTGCCGTTCGGGCAGCGTCAGGTCCCCCCGCCGGGGCAAGGCGCCCAGCACCGGCAGCCCCGCATCCTCCATCCCCAGCCGCACCAGCCGCTCGTGTCGGGGGCTCGCCACCCGGTTCAGGATGACGCCTGCAAACGGCAGGTCCCGGTAACGCGCAAATCCCAGTGCCACCGCTGCCGCCGATTGCGCCTGTCCGCCCACATCGACGACCAGCACCACCGGCCAGCCCATCCGCGCGGCAAGCTCGGCGCTTGACCCGGTTCCCGTGGCCCCGGCCGTGGCGACGCCGTCGTAAAGTCCCATCGACCCTTCGGCGAGACAGATGTCCGCCCCTTCGGCTTGCGCTGCAATGGCATCCATCAGCGCCGCATCCATTGCCCAACTGTCCAGGTTGAACGAGGGGCGCCCGCTGGCCGCACGGTGAAAGGCGGGGTCGATGTAGTCCGGCCCACTTTTGAATGGCTGCACCGTCAGCCCGTCATCAGTCAGCGCTCGCAAGAGGCCCAGCATCACCGTCGTCTTGCCCGTGCCCGATGCGGGGGCCGAAATGAGAAGCCCCGGCGGCCTCATTCCCGCGCCCCCTGCGGGCGGAACCGGCGGTCATAGCCGGTGGAATAAAGGCAGCTTTCGTCGAAACCCTCTGCCGCTAGCGCGGGTCCCACAAGAATCAGCGCCGTCCGCTCCACCCCCTCGCCCATTGCGGCCTCGATGGTGGACAGCGTCGCGCGGACGATCTTTTCGTCCGGCCAGCTTGCGCGATAGACCACCGCCACCGGGCAATCCGCGCCATAGGCAGGCACCAAGTCCGCAACCACCCGCGACAGGTTGTGGATCGATAGATGGATGGCCAGCGTTGCCCCGGTGGCTGCGAAGTTCGTCAGACTCTCCCCTTCGGGCATGGCAGAGGCCCGGCCCGGCGTCCGCGTCAGAACCACCGATTGCGCCAGCCCCGGCAGCGTCAGTTCCGCCCCCAGCGCCGCCGCCGCCGCCGCGAAGGACGGCACCCCCGGCGTGACCGTGTAAGGAATCCCTTCCGCCCGCAGGCGGCGCAGCTGTTCCCCCATCGCCGACCAGACCGAAAGATCCCCCGAATGCAGCCGCGCCACGTCCCGCCCGGCCTCATGCGCGGCGCGGCATTCGGCGATGATCGCATCCAGATCCAGCGGCGCGGTGTTCACGATCCGCGCCCCCGGCGGACAGTGGGACAGGATCTCCTCCGGCACCAGCGACCCGGCATAAAGGCAGACCGGGCAGCGGGCGATGATGTCACGGCCCCGCAGGGTCAGAAGGTCGGCAGCCCCGGGGCCTGCGCCGATGAAATGAACGGTCATGGATCTTTCCTTTCAGCAAGGGCACAGGTGGCCATCCGGTCAGGCGAAACGGTCCGTGGCCCCAGAAGCCGGGCCTTGGGGCCGGCGGCGGCAAGGGCCGCTGCCTCGGCCACGCTGCCGGTGCCACGTTTTTCCTGAACGCGGGGCGAGTGAGTCAGCGTGGTCACTGCCAACAGCGCCCCCGGCGGAACCGGAATCACGGGCAAGCGCAGCCGACGGGACAGGGCGGCCAGACAGGGGGCGGCGGCCTTGTCCTCTGGCGCGGCCAAGGCCTGCGGGCGGGCCTCGCCCAGTGCCGCCAGCAGCGAAGCCTCAGTGGCCGCCCCGCGAAAGCCGAACCCAGCAACGATCATCGGGTCACGCTCCACTGCACGATCGGATAGGCGGCGCGCCATCCCCTGCGGGGGCCAAGCGGCTGCGCCTCCGCAAGTTCGATTCGCAGCAGGCTGCCACTGGCCTGTGCGTGCCACTGCGCCAGCAGCGCCTCGGACTCCAGCGTCACGGCATTGGCAACGATCCGGGTGCCCGGTTGCAGGACGGACCAGAGATGCGTCAGCAGGTCGTGTGACAGGCCGCCACCGATGAACACGGCATCGGGCAGCGGCAGGCCCGCCATCGCCTCGGGCGCGCGCCCCTGTACCAGTTGCAGCCGGTCCACGCCCAGCACGTCGGCATTCCGGCGGGCACGGGCAAGGCGGGTTGGATCAGCCTCAACCCCAATGGCGCGGGTGGCCGGATGCGCCAGCAGCCATTCGATCCCGATGGAACCCGATCCCGCGCCAATGTCCCACAAGAGCTCTCCAGCCCGCGGGGCAAGGGCCGACAGCGTCAGCGCCCGCACCGGGCGCTTGGTGATCTGCCCATCGTGGTCAAAAAGATCATCCGGCACGCCCTGCGCCTGCGGCATCCCCTGCCCGCGCGCCTCTATCGCTACGGCGACAGGATGAATGATGTCAGTAAAATCCAGCGCCTTTGCCACGCTGTCGCGCAGCCGTTCGCGGGGGCCGCCCAGCGCCTCCAGCACATGCAGGCGCGATGCACCAAGCCCCGCACCCACCAGCCAATCCGCGAGATCCGCCACCGCTGTCCCGTCGCGCAGCAACACGATAGCCCGCACCCCTTCACCCAGATGCGGGCGCAGCCGCGACAGGGGGGCCGCATGAAGGCCAAGACAAACCACCCCCTCCAGCCCCCAGCCCAAACGCGACGCGGCGAGCGAGAAGGTCGACGGCCCCGGCAGGGCGCGCCATTCCCCCGGGTCAAGATGCCGGGTCACGCTGGTCCCCGCCCCGAACCAGAACGGATCACCCGAGGCCAGCATCACCACCCGCCGCCCCCGCAGCGCCAGAAGCCGCGGGATGCCTTCGGCAAACGGCACCGGCCATTCCAGCCGCTCCGCCACAAGGTCCGGCAGCAGCGACAGATGCCGCGCCGCGCCCATGACCACCTCGGCCCCTGCCAGCGCATTGCGGCTTGCAGGCGGCAGCCCGTCCGGGCCATCTTCGCCCAGACCGACGATCGTGAGCCAGGGATCAGACATGCGAAACATCCTCATCCTTGGTGGCACGACCGAAGCAAGCGCCCTTGCCCGCGCGCTTGCGGAACGTGGCGAGCGCGCGACCCTTTCCTACGCCGGGCGGGTGGAACGTCCCAAGCCGCAGCCCATTCCAACCCGGACGGGCGGGTTCGGCGGTATCGATGGCCTTACCACCTACCTGCGGGACAATGCCGTCACGCATCTGGTGGATGCCACCCATCCCTTTGCCGCGCAGATGAGCCGGAATGCCGTTGCCGCCGCCCAAGCCGTAGGCGTACCGCTGATCGCCCTGACGCGCCCGCCGTGGAGGGCGCAGGCAGGCGATGACTGGCACACGGCGCCCGACATTCCTGCGGCCGTCGCCGCACTGTCCGGCCCGCCGCGCCGGGTTCTGCTGGCGCTTGGCCGGATGCATCTGGCCGCATTCGCCGCCCAGCCGCAGCATCACTACGTCCTGCGGCTGGTGGACGCGCCAGAGGCCCCGCCGCCCCTGCCCGATCATACGGTCATCGTGGATCGCGGCCCCTTCACTGCTCAGGGCGACATCGCCCTCATGCAGGAACACCGGATCGAACTGGTCGTGGCCAAGAATGCCGGCGGCACGGGGGCCGAGGCAAAGCTGACTGCCGCGCGGCACCTTGGCCTGCCGGTTCTCCTGATCGACCGACCTGCTCTCCCGCCGCGGCAGGAAGCTGCATCGGTTGAAGAGGTTCTCGGCTGGCTCGATCATCCCGCCACGCCCCGGGGCGTATAGACGATCGGTGTGCCCTTCCGCTCGATGATCCGCGTCTGGCTTGACCCGACGATGACCATGGTGCGCATGTCGGCCATCTCTGGCTGTGCCTCGGTCAGCGGCACGACGCGCAGCGATTCCTCTGGCGTGGAAACCGCGCGGGCAAAGATCACAGGCCGAGCGTCGCCACAGGCCTCGCGCAGAACCTCCAGCGCCCGCGCGAACCCCTCGGGGCGGGAACGCGACCGCGGGTTGTAGAAGGCCATCGCGAAATCAGCCTCAGCCGCCAGCCGCAGGCGCTTTTCGATCAGCGCCCAAGGCTTGAGGTTGTCAGAAAGGTTGATCGCGCAGAAATCATGCCCCAGCGGCGCCCCCGCCCGGGCTGCGGCGGCCAGCATTGCCGTGATCCCCGGCAGCACGCGGATGTCCAGATCACGCCACGCCTCAGGCCCAGCCTCCAGCGCCTCGAACACCGCCGAGGCCATGGCAAAAACCCCCGGATCGCCCGAGGACACCACGACGACCCGCCGCCCCTCTGCCGCCATTGACAGCGCATGCGCCGCCCGATCCAGTTCCACACGATTATCGGTCGGGTGCAGGGTCAGCCCATCACGCGCAGCCACGCGGGCAACGTAGGGGATGTAGCCCACCACATCCGTCGCCTCTGCCAGCGCCGCTGTCACCTCGGGTGTCACCAGCAGATCAGACCCCGGGCCAAGCCCCGCAATAGCGACCCAGCCGCTCATGGCCGCCGCCCCTGCCCGTGCACCAGCACGATCGAGAAGTATGGGGTCACGCACTCCCCAGCCTCGGACAGGCGGAGCACGCGCTGCTGCGGCATGGCGGCGTATTCGACCAGCCAAGCCTCATCCGCGCGGCCTGCGGCCGTCAGCGCCCGGCGCACCTTGTCGATGTTGCGCCCGATCTTCATCACCACCAGCGCATCGGTATCGGCCATGCGGCGGGTCAGCTCCGCCTCTGGCAAGGTCGCCATCAGCACCGTCAGAACGTCATCGCCCCAGGTGATCGGCGCGCCGCTTGCCGTCCAGGCGCCCGACATTCCGGTGATGGCAGGCACGACCTCTACCGGACAGCGGCCCTGCAGGCGGGTGAACAGATGCATGAATGAGCCGTAGAAGAACGGATCGCCTTCGCACAGCACCACCACGTCGCCCCTCGGCGTCAGCGCACAAAGCCGCGCCACGCAGTCAGCGTAGAAGCCCGAGAGCACCTCGTTATAACGCGGGTCGTCCAGCGGGATCTCGGTCGTGACCGGGTATTCCATCGGGATTTCCACCGCGTCGGGGTGGAGCATCCCTTCCACGATCTGGCGGGCCTGCCCCTTGCGCCCGGCCTTGCGGAAAAACGCCACGTGACGGGCGTTCCGCACCAGCCTGTCGGCCCGGACGCTCATCAGGTCCGGGGTTCCGGGGCCAAGCCCCACGCCATAGACCGTCCCGCTCATTCCGCGCGGCTCGCGATGGCGTTGATGGCGGCGACGGTGATGGCGCTGCCGCCCAGCCGACCCTGCACGATGACCGAAGGGACCGGCTGCGCCGCCCAAAGCGCGTCCTTGGATTCAACCGCGCCTACAAAGCCCACCGGGCAGCCAATGATCGCGGCAGGGCGCGGGCAGGCGGGATCTTCCAGCATGTTCAGCAGGTGGAAAAGGGCCGTGGGCGCGTTGCCGATGGCCACCACCGCCCCCGCCAGATGCGGCCGCCACAGTTCCAGCGCCGCCGCCGACCGGGTATTGCCCATCGCCTTGGCCAGTTCGGGGACCTGCGGATCGTGCAGCGTGCAGATCACCTCGTTCTTCGCGGGCAAGCGCGGGCGGGTGACACCTTCGCTCACCATCCGCGCGTCGCAAAGGATGGGCGCGCCGGCCTCCAGCGCGGCCCGTGCCGCCGTGACGAAGCCGGGGGAAAAGCGGATGTGTTCCTCAAGCCCCACCATTCCGGCGGCGTGGATCATGCGGACGGCGACCTGCTCCTCCTCGGGCGTGAAACGCGCAAGGTCGGCCTCGGCCCGGATCGTGGCAAAGGACTGGCGGTAGATCGCCGCGCCGTCGGTTTCATAGCTGTAGGGCATCAGTCGGCTCCGAAGCGGGAGAGGATCGTGGCCGGCTCAAGGCCGGTTTCGGCAGGCGTATCCCATGCGCGACCGCTGCGGACCAGATCAAAACGACCCTCCCGGCCCACCAGCGTCACGGGGGCGGGGCGCGAATGGGCACAGCCCTTGGAGCAGCCCGAAACATGCACCTCCGGCAGATGCGCCGCCAGCCTCCGGGCAAGCGCGCGGGTTTCCACTGTTGCCGCGGGGCAGAAGGGGCGGCCCGCGCAGGCATGGGCCTTCAGCAGCGGATCGTCCGCCCGCAGAAACCCCGGCGCAGGTGCGGCGAGGATCATCCGCCAGGGCGTCACGCGGATGTCCCCCTGCACCGCGTCCAGCGCATCGGCATCCGTCTGCCCGAACGGCAGCCCCAGCCCCTGCGGACGCGCAGCGGGCGGAAGCGGCGGCACCGCCCCTTCGGGCGCAACATCGGCCATACGGCGGGCGCCGGTCGCGGCGAAGGATCGCGCCATGTCGATGATCCGGTCTACGGCCTCACCGGCCGTCAGCGCCACACCACGCGCCGCGCCGTCGGCACGCAGGATCAGGCCATCCGCGCTGCGCTCCACCCGGATATCGGCAGGATCGCCCTGCAGCAGCGGCGCTGGCCCTGCGTCGATGGCAAAGCCGAACTTGGCCGGCAGCGGCGGCAGTTCCGCAAGACGGGCAGAAAGTTCCTCTGCGATGTAGTGGGTATCGTCGCCCTCTGCCCAGAGCGGCTCCGTCAGGATATTGCGCCGCCCCTCCATCGCCGGATCGGGTTCGAGCAGCCCGGCACCCGCCAACAGG
The DNA here is from genome assembly GCA_008711135.1 of Rhodobacteraceae bacterium LNNU 3342. Lineage (GTDB taxonomy): Bacteria > Pseudomonadota > Alphaproteobacteria > Rhodobacterales > Rhodobacteraceae > Halodurantibacterium. The sequence continues at coordinate 272,567 of VUAW01000003.1, read as the reverse complement.
TCCAGAAGCGGTGCGTGCCCCGCTTCGCTGATCCCACGCAGTTGCAAGTTCGCGCGATTGGTGAGGTCGATGATCCCCGAACCCCAGCGTCGAGCACCTTCGCAGATCGCGCGGAGTTGCGCCCGTGTCAGTGCAGCCAGCCGCGGGCGCACCCGCACGATCAGCCCGTCGCCGGACATCATCGGGCGGAAGGCGCCGGGGCACCAGCCCTTTGCCTCGGGCCTCATTCCGCCGCCCCCAAGCCAGCAAGGATCGAGTTGCGTCGCGTCACCCACAGCCCCGCCTCATGCAGCGCCAGGAAGCGCGTCTCCATCGCCCGCAGCGCACCGGGGTTTTCACGCGCAAGGAAGTCGCGCACCGCCTCATCCCCTAGTGTCGCCTCGTGATAGGCGTCGAAAAGATGCGGCGCGACTACCCCGGCCAGATGGGCAAAGGCCGCCATGTGGTCAAGCGTTGCCGCGATCTCGGCCCCGCCGCGAAAGCCGTGGCGCATCATGCCCGTGATCCAGTCAGGATTGGTGGCGCGGGCGCGGACGACGCGGGCGATTTCCTCCTGCAGGGTGCGGGCGCAGGGGGCGTCGGAGCGGGTAACGTCCATGTGGTAAAGCGCGGCCTGCCCGCCCGTCACGGCCTGCGCAGCGGCAAAGCCCGCTTCATGCGCGGCGTAATCGGCGGCAAGAAGGAGATCGGTTTCCGGCAGGTCCTGAAGATGGACAAAGGCATCAGCCCCCGCCACCCGCGCCCGCAGCCCCTCTGCATCGCGGCCTGCGCCATCCAGCGCCCATTCGCTGGCCCTCAGCCACGCCTCGCCCGCGCGGGCACGGCCTTCGGGCCCGTAATCCTCGGCATCCAAACCTAAACCATAGCTGCCCGGCGCCGGGCCATAAACCCGCGCCCCTGTCTGGCCAACATAGGGATTCCAGCCGGGGGCCTCATCCCGTTCCGCCAGCATCCGGACAGCCTGACCGAACAGCGCCGCCAGCGTGGGGAACACGTCGCGGAACAGGCCTGATACCCGCAGCGTCACATCCAGCCGCGGCCGTTCCAGAAGGGCGATGGGCAGGATCTCCACCCCGCTCACCCGGTCGGAGTCTTCGTCCCACACCGGTTTCGCCCCCAGCAGGTGCAGCGCCATGGCGAATTCCTCGCCCGCCGTGCGCATGGTGGCCGAGCCCCATAGATCCACGACCAGCCCCTTGGGATAATCGCCGTGGTCCTGCAGGTGACGGCGCACCAGTTCCTCGGCCAGTTTCACGCCCTGCGCATAAGCCGCGCGGGAAGGCACGGCGCGGGGATCTGTGGTGAACAGGTTCCGCCCCGTCGGCAGCACATCCGCCCGCCCACGGTAGGGCGAACCCGAAGGCCCTGCAGCCACCCGGCGACCGGCCAAGGCGTCCATAAGCGCCGCACGTTCAGCCCGGGCGCTGGCCGCCGCGCCCTCCAGATGCGGCACATCCGGTTCGCGGCCAAAGATGTGCAGTCCGTCGCCGAACTGGCTTTCCTTCACGTCACAGACAAAGCGGTCGATGCGGGTGATCGCCTCGGCCAAAGTCGTGGCCGCATCGAGGCCAAGATCTTCCTCCACCCCCAGCGCCTGCGCCTCGGCCCGGATGTCGGATTGCAGCCGGTTGCGGCGGCGGGGATCCAGGCCGTCGGCGGTGGAAAATTCGTCCAGCAGGCTTTCGAGCCGCGACAGGCGGCCCGTGGCGCTGGGGCGCAGCGGCGGCGGGATATGCCCGATGGTCACCGCGCCGATGCGCCGCTTGGCCTGTGCGGCCTCTCCCGGATCATTGACGATGAAGGGGTAGATCACCGGCATTGCGCCCACCAGCGCCTCTGGCCAGCAGTCGTCGGAAAGCGCCACCGCCTTGCCCGGCAGCCATTCCAGCGTGCCATGCGCGCCGATATGGACCAGCGCGTCCACACCCATCACCCGCAGCCACAGGTAAAAGGCGACATAGGCATGGCGGGGATGGCGGCTCAGGTCGTGGTATTCTGAGTCCCGGTCGGCAGGCAGTCCACGTTCCGGCTGCAACGCCACCAGCGCATTGCCGCGCCATTCGGCGGCGAAATGGAATGCGCCATCCCGGCAGTCAGGGTCATCCTCTGGCCGCGGCGGCAGGGCCGCCTGAAGTGACGGCGAAAGCTGCGCAAGCGCCGCGCGATATTCGGCCACCGGCCATGCAACATGCCCCTGCGGCAGGGGCGCACCTTCGCCCACCCGATAACCCGCCGCAGCCATATCCTGGAGAATGGCCGCGCAAGAGGCCGGCGCATCCAGCCCCACCGCATGGGCGGCCTGATGCGCCTTTCCGGGATAGGTGGACATCACCAGCGCCACCTTCTTTTCCGCAGGGGATTTTTTCGCCAGCCCAACCCAACCCGTCACGCGGTCGGCGATCGCCATAATCCGCGCCGCGTCGGGCGCATGGGCATTGCGGGCGTATTCCAGCGCCTCATCCCGCGGAAGCGGCTCCTTGAACGAGGCGACGCCGGCAAGAATGCGACCGTCAACCTCTGGCAGGACGACATGCATGGCCAGATCGGCAGGGGAAAGGCCGCGATCCTCTTCCTCCCAAGCGGCGCGAGAGGATGTGGCAAGCGCGACTTGAAACACCGGCACCCCAGCCACGTCCAGGGGCGCGGCTTCGCCCGAGGAAAAGGCAGTCGCGTTCACGATGGCGGCAGGCGCCAGATGCGCCACCCAGCGCCGCAGCCAGCCATCCGCGCCGGCCGCCTTGAGCGAGGGCGCGAACAGCCCCAGCACATCAAAGCCCCGCGCCTGGAAGGCATCAGTCATCGCCTGCACCGGCGCAAGATCCGCCGCCGCAAGATAAGCGCGATAGAAGGTCAAGATGATCCGAGGCCGCGTGCTGGTCAGCGCAAAGGCCGCAGGACAGGTCACGCCTCTATCCCACGCCCCCACCTGCGGCAGCACCTTCGCCCCCCGCACCGGCCCCGCATAAAGCCCCGCCGCCAGCGCAAGCTGCGCCAGCGCCGCCTGCGCCGCGACCTCTCCGCCCATGTCGCACAGATGCGACAGGCGGCGGAGGGTTGAAACCGGCAGCGTCGAATATTCGTCCAGCCGCGGGTCAGGGCGACCATCGGCGGGCAGGACCGCCAGCGCGATCCCCCGCGCCTGTGCCAGCGCGTAAACCTGCTGCAACCCGTAGGACCAGTAGGGCACGCCCCCGATCAGCCGGATGAGGATGCCCCTGGCGCCCGACAGCGTCGCCTCGACATAAGTATCGACTGACAGGGGATGCGCAAGCTGCGCAAGGTTCGCCAGCCGCAGCGTAGGCAAGCCACCGTTGGCCCGGTGCCAGCCCGCCGCAAAAGCACCAAGGTCGCTGTCGGAAAAGGACAGCACCACAAGATCGGCGGGGCTTTGCCCCAGATCCTGCGGCGCGGCTGTTTCCTCCAGCCCCCGGCTTTCGCGGAAGACGACATGCATGACCTAGCCCGCCAGTGCCTGACGGATTGCAGCCTCGTCGATGTCGTCATGTTCGGCGATGACGACAAGGCGGCCCTGCCGCGCCTCATCCGCCTTCCAGGGACGGTCGAACTGGGTGCGCACCCGGGCACCTACCGCCTGCACCAGAAGGCGCATCGGCTTGCCCGATACGGCGGCATAGCCCTTGACGCGCAGGATGTTGCGGGTGCGAGCCAGTTCCTCGATCCGTGCGGTCAGCGCGGCGGGATAGGCCTGTTCAGGGATGTCGATCACAACGCTATCGAAATCCTCGTGGTCGTGGTCATGCGGATCGTCGTGATGCGACGGGCGGGCGGCAAGATCATCCTCTGCCGCGGCGCCAAGACCCAGAATCACGCGCGGGTCAACAGCGCCTTCCGTTACCTCGACCACCGGCAGCGGGCGGGGGGCCTCAGCCGCAATGACCTCACGCGCCTTTGCCAGCCCGGCCTCACCGGCCAGATCGGCCTTGGTCAGCAGCACGATGTCAGCGCAGGCAATCTGATCCTCAAACACCTCTGACAGCGGCGTCTCGTGGTCGAGGCTGTCATCGGCCGCCCGCTGCGCCTCTACCCGATCAACATCCGGGGCAAAGCGGCCTGCGGCCACGGCCTCGGCATCGGCCAGCGCGATCACCCCGTCCACGGTGATGCGCGACCGGATATCCGGCCAGTCGAACGCCTTGAGCAGCGGCTTCGGTAGCGCGAGGCCCGAGGTTTCGATCAGGATGTGATCCGGGCGCGGATTCAACGCCATCAGCGCCTCGATCGTCGGGATGAAGTCGTCAGCCACGGTGCAGCAGATGCAGCCGTTGGCAAGCTCGACGATGTTCTCCTCGGGGCAGTCGGGGATGGCGCAGGACTTCAGAATTTCGCCATCCACGCCCACATCACCGAATTCGTTCACCACCACGGCAAGACGGCGGCCCTGCGGGTTCTGCATCAGGTGGCGGATCAGCGTCGTCTTCCCGGCCCCAAGGAAGCCGGTAATTACGGTGACAGGGATCTTCACAAGGTCGTTCATTCAATTCTCCAACGGCGGGATGCGGGCGATGCAGTTCTTGCGGAAATGCTCGGGCCGCTCTCGCCAAGGCACCAGCCCGTCGGGCGTGGCGCGGTAACGGGCGGCGCCATCCAGCACCGCGTCCAAATGCGTTTCAGGGTCGATATTGCCATAGACATAGGTCCAGCGCCCCGCCCCCCGCAGCGCGACTGTGCAGCCCCGCGTGCAGTTCGACAGGCATTCGACGGCAACGGCCTCGACACCTTCGGGAAGCTGGCCAGCCAGCCGGTCCAGAAGGATAGCACCGGCGCGGGTTTCCCCTTCGGGCGGGGCCAAGGCGCTGCGGCAAGTGGTGCAGACTAGAAGCCGCACCACGTCCGGTTCGGAATTCTCAGGCAAAAATCATCCCCTCGATGCCCTCGACAAGGAAGGCAAGGCCCACGCCCGCGCAGACTGCGGCGGCGATGCGCGCCTTCATCCAACCTTCGATCTGTGATGCGGCCATCGTCTGGGCAAGCCGCGCCACGCCGGCAGCGATGACGAACTGGATCAGGCCAAAGCCGATCAGATAGGCAATGATCGGCATGGATTCCGATCCGATCACCGCCTCACCATAGGCCCAGCCGTGGAAAAGCCCCGCAAAGGCAAAGCCCGCCAGCGCCGAAGGACCGGCGACCCGCCGCCCAAGGGACAACAGCACGCCCAGAATAACCACCGACCCGGAAATTACGATCTCGGCCAGCGGCAGCGTCGCGCCAGCAAGCTGCAGGAAGGTGCCCGCCAAGGTAGCAAGGATGAAGGCCGCCGGCCCCGCCAGAAGGCGCTGTGACGCGGCGGCGGCAAGCCCCACCAGCACCACGAAGGCCAGGTGATCCACCCCGATTATCGGGTGGGCAAGGCCGCTCGCCAGCCCCTCGAACAGGGTAGAGGGCGCGGCGCCCCCCATGGGGTGATGCGCGGCCGCCGGAGACGCCAGCAAGGCGACGGAGGCGGCGGCAAGAAAACCGTGTTTCATTTTCGTCCCTCAGATGTGGAACGAGGGCATGATGGCGGAGCCGCGGGTCGCGCGGAACCGACACCGGAACACCCCGTCCGGTTTACGTCACATGCGCTGGCAGGTCTCCCGGCTTGCGGATCTCGGGGTCGTCGGACCCCGGCGGCCTCCCTGCCTTCCCAGCCCTTGAGGCCAGTGGCTGTGGGCAGCCTCTCCGGTCACGGTCGCGGGGGCGGCTGTGCTTGGGGTTGCCCCCTGTCACATTCCCTCTTCGCCTGTCATAAACAGGAACCAGCCCCTTTGACCTGCGCCATCCGCGCCCCCCTGTCAAGCGAGGAGAACCGATGCAGACCGACCCCGACCGCCACCGTGAGAAAATGGCAAAGATCAAGGCCGCCCGCGACCGGATGATGGAGGGCAAGACTGGCGAAAAGGGCCTGATCATCGTCCATACCGGGGCGGGAAAGGGCAAGTCGTCATCAGGCTTTGGCATGATTCTGCGCGCCATTGCCCACGGGATGCCCTGCGCCGTGGTGCAGTTCATCAAGGGCGGCTGGGATACGGGCGAACGCCGCCTGCTGACGCAGAATTTCAGCGACCTTTGCCAATTTCACGCGATGGGCGAAGGATTTACTTGGGAAACGCAGGACCGGGAGCGTGACATCGCCGCCGCCCGCGCCGGCTGGGAGAAGGCCAGGGAGCTGATCCGCGACCCTGCCATCCGCATGGTCCTGCTGGACGAGATCAACATCGCCCTTCGCTATGATTATCTGGATCTGGCCGAGGTGCTGGAGTTTCTGTCCAATGAAAAGCCGCCGATGACCCACGTCGTGCTGACCGGGCGCAACGCCAAGCCCGAATTGATCGAGCTGGCCGACCTGGTGACCGAGATGACGCTGGTCAAGCACCCGTTCCGGGCCGGCATCAAGGCGCAGCCGGGGGTGGAGTTCTAAAGCCCCACCCGCGCCACTGCCAGAAGGCCTGCGCAATCCACATGCGCCTCAAGGTGGTCGGCCAGCCGGTCGAGCACCGCATCCACTGTGGCGTCATAGCTGAAGTCGCCCGCCTCTGCGCCTATCTCACGCAGGAAGGCACGGCGGAAGCCGTCGGCGCTGAACATGCCGTGCAGGTAGCTGCCCATCACCCGGCCATCCGCCGATCGCGCCCCTTCGGGTTGGCCCGCCACCGAAAAAACGGGGCGGTCACGATCCGGTCCATCCGTCACGCCAAGGTGGATTTCATAGCCGCGCACGGCCTCGCCGCTTTGCAGGTGCTGCGCCTCGGTCAGCGTCACGCGCTTTTCTGGCTGCATTCGGGTCACCACGTCCAGAAGCCCCAGCCCCTTGGTGCTGCCGGGGGTGCCTTCCAGCCCCTCCGGATCGTCGATCCGCATGCCCAGCATCTGATAGCCGCCGCAGAGGCCCAGCACCCGTCCGCCACGTCGAAGCTGGGCGCGAAGGTCGATGTCCCAGCCCTGATCGCGCAGGAACTGCAGGTCACCGCGGGTCGATTTGCTGCCGGGGATCACGATCAGGTCAGCCTCGACCGGAAGGGGGTGGCCAGGGGGGATCATCTCTACCGTCACGCCCGGTTCCTGCGCCAGCGGGTCGAGGTCATCGAAATTCGCGATCCGCGACAGCATCGGCACGGCGATGCGGAAGGTCCCGCCCGCGGACGCGCGGCGCAGGTCGGCGGCATCTTCGGCCGGCAGGCGATGGGCGTCCGTAAACCACGGCACCACGCCGAACCCGCGCCAGCCTGTCCGCGCCTCGATGAAGCGATAGCCGTCGTCGAACAGGCGCGGGTCGCCGCGGAACTTGTTGATCAGGAACCCGCGCACCAGTGCCGCATCCTCGGGTGCGATCACCGCTTGCGTGCCCACGATCTGCGCGATTACCCCGCCCCGGTCGATGTCGCCCGTCAGCATTACCGGCACCCACGCCGCTTGTGCAAAGCCCATGTTGGCGATGTCCCCGGGACGCAGGTTGACCTCGGCGGGGCTGCCCGCCCCTTCGACGATAACAAGATCGGCGCCCGCGCCCACCTTGCGGAAACTGTCGAGCACCGCCTCCATCAGCCGGGGCTTCAGCGCCGCGTAATCCCGCGCCCGTACTGTCGTCAGCCGCTGCCCCTGCACCACCACCTGCGCGCCCGTGTCCGTTTCGGGCTTTAGCAGGATCGGGTTCATGTGGATGGACGGCGCCACCCCACAGGCCCGCGCCTGCAAGGCCTGCGCGCGCCCGATCTCGCCACCATCAGGACATACAGCGGCGTTGTTGGACATGTTCTGCGGCTTGAACGGGCGCACCGCCAGCCCCTGCCGCGCAAAGACCCGCGCCAGCCCCGCCACGAGCATCGACTTGCCCACGTTGGACCCGGCGCCCTGAATCATGATGCTGGCCGCCATCGCCCTGCCCCTCAGGTCCCGTCGCGCAGGAAGACCGGCTGATCCGGTTCACTTTGATCGGGGTCAAACCGGTAGCCGCCGCTGTCGAAATCGCGCAGGTCCCCTGGCTCCACGATCCGGTTTTCCATGACAAACCGCGCCATCGCCCCCCGGGCCTTCTTGGCGTGGAAGCTGATGACGCTTTGGGTGCCGTTGCGCACCTCCATGAACATCGGTGTCACCACCCGCAGCCGCAGCGCCGCCCGGTCCACCGCCCGGAAATATTCGACCGAAGCGCAGTTGATGAGCGTATCGGCTCCCGCCGCCCGGGCTGCGTCATTCAACGCCTCGGCCAGCCGTGGGCCCCAATAGTCGTAAAGCGTCTTGCCCTTCGGGTTGGCCAGACGGATGCCCATTTCGAGCCGGTAGGGCTGGATCCGGTCCAGCGGCCGCAACAGACCGTAGAGCCCAGACAGGATCCGCAGATGCCCCTGCGCCCAGCGCAAGGCATCCTCGTCCAGCGTCCGCGCCTCCAGACCCTGATAGGTGTCACCCGCAAAGGCCATGGCGGCAGGCCGCGTCGCGTCCGGCGCAGGGTCCGGCACAAAGGCTGCGAACCGGTCGCGGTTCAGCCGCCCGAGATCCTCGCTCAGCGTCATCAGCTTGCGCAGGGCGGCCACATCCAGTTGACGCGCCACGCCGGCCAGGGCCACGGCATCCTCGGCAAAGGCGGGTTCGGTAACGGGGGCGGGGAACTCAGACCAGTCGAGCCGCTTGGCCGGAGAAATCACAACAAGCATCGCGCGCTCCTACTCCTGCGCCTCATGGATCACCTGCAGGAAGGCAGCGCCAAACCGTTCCGCCCGCCGGTCACCCAGAATCCGCTCCATCGCGCGGGCGTCGCGGGGGCGGCTTTCGGCAACCTTGGCCAGAAGGGCTGCGGAACAGGTCAGCGGCTTTTCCGTCCCGCTTTCGCCCCGGGCAAGGCGGGCCTGAACCTCTGCCAGTTGGTCGAATACCGGGGCGGCGTTGCGGCCGGCCAGCTTGCGGCGGCTGGGGTGCAGGTCGGGTGCGTCCTGCCCCGTGATGACCTGCAGGAAGGCCGCGCCATAGCTTTCCAGCTTTCGCGCACCCACGCCGCTGATCCGGGCCATGTCGTCCAAGGTCCGCGGGCGGGTCTCGGCCATCTCGATCAGGGTGCGGTCGTTGAAGATGACATAGGCAGGCACGCGGGCAGCCTCGGCCAGCGCGCGGCGCTTGGCCTTGAGTGCGGACAGCAGCGGCGCATCCTCGTCGCTCACCAGCGCTTTGACCACCGGGCGGGCGGCGGCCTTGTCCATGGTATCCTCGCGCAGCATGATCTCTTCCTCTCCGCGCAGGATCGGAAGGGCGGCATCGGTCATCCGCAAGGCGCCATGGCGTTCGGGATCAGGGCGGACAAGGTCGCGGCCCATCATCTGCCGAAACACCGCCTGCCACGCCGGTTTAGCCAGGTCGCGCCCCACGGCAAAGGTGGGCAGCGCGTCATGGCCACGCTCTTTCACCTTGGCGGTTGCGTTCCCGGTCAGGATGTCGATCAGGTGGCCGGTGCCGAAGGATTCACCCGTCCGCAGGATCGCCGACAGCGCCTTGCGCACCGGCTGAGTGCCGTTGAACAGCCTGGCGGGCAGGCGGCACATGTCGCAGTTGCCGCAGGGCTCCGGGTCCTCGCCGAAATAGCGCAGCAGCACCTGCCGGCGGCAGCCCGTCGCCTCGGCCAGACCCAGCAGCGCGTTCAGCCGCGCGTGATCGGCGGTCTTGCGTTCGGGCGGGGCAAGCCCTTCGTCCACCTGTGCGCGGCGCAGGCGGATATCCTCGGGGCCATAAAGCGTCAGCGTGTCGGCCGGGGCGCCGTCGCGGCCCGCGCGGCCGATTTCCTGGTAGTACCCCTCGATCGACTTGGGCAGGTCGGCATGTGCGACCCAGCGGATGTCCGGCTTGTCGATCCCCATGCCAAAGGCCACCGTTGCAACCACGATCAGCCCGTCTTCCTGCTGAAAGCGGCGTTCTACCGTCCGCCGTTCCACCGCGTCCATCCCGCCGTGGTAATGGCAGGCAGAGGCACCGGCTTCCTCAAGCGCGCGGGACAGGGTTTCCGTCTTGGCGCGGGTGGCGCAATAAACGATGCCCGACTGCCCCTTGCGCGCGGCGGCATAGCTCAGGATCTGGCGGCGGGGGTTGTCCTTGACCGCAAAGGCCAGGTGGATGTTGGGCCGGTCAAAGCCGCGCAGGAAGACCTGCGGCGCCTCGCCCCCGAACAGGCGGGTGATGATTTCGGCCCGCGTTTCTTCGTCCGCGGTGGCAGTGAAGGCCGCCAGCGGCACGCCCAGCGCCCGGCGCAGGTCGCCGATGCGCAAGTAATCGGGGCGGAAGTCATGGCCCCACTGGCTGACGCAATGTGCCTCATCCACGGCGATCAGCGTGCAGTTCACCCGCCGCAGCATCGACAGCGCGCCCGTTGATGCCAACCGTTCGGGCGCCATGTACAAAAGCTTCAGCCGCCCCTGATCGAGCGCGGCAAGGACCTCCTCGGTCTCCTCATCCGTATTGCCCGAGGTCAGCGCGCCGGCCTCCACCCCAGCCTCGCGCAGGGCGCGGACTTGGTCCCGCATCAGCGCGATCAGCGGCGAGATGACCAGCGTTACGCCTTCGCGGCACAGCGCCGGAAGCTGGTAGCACAGCGACTTGCCCCCGCCCGTCGGCATGATGGCCAGCGTGTTGCGGCCTGCCACCACGGTATCGACGATCTCTTCCTGCCCCGGACGGAAGCTGGAAAAGCCGAAGATGGACGCGAGCAGCGCCCGGGGAGAGGAGGTCGATGTTTCCAAGGATCAGTAGAAGACGGCAGCGTTGTTTGTCAGGATGATGCGCAGAGCATAGATGCCCAGCAGGACGATCAGCGGCGCAAGGTCCAGCCCGCCCATGTTGGGCAGGAATGACCGGATGCGCCCATAGATCGGTTCAAGCAACCGGCTGAGCCCGTCCCAGATCTGCGCCACCAGCGGCTGGCGCAGGTTGAGCACGTTGAAGTTGATCAGCCAGCTCATGATGATGTGGGCGATGATGATGAACCACAGCAGGTCGAGGATCAGGAAGATGATTTGCAGAAGCGATGTCATGAAGCCGGTCCTGGGGAAATGCGTGAACAGAGGTATAGGCGCAGGGGCCCGAGGGCAACCGGTTCCGCCACGTTCCGCTTGACCATGATGCCGCACGACGCCACCCCGGGCAAAAACGGAGTTCCCGATATGTATCCCTTCCTTCGCCTGTTCAAGGACGCCAGGCGCAGCCGGACCGCGCCGCCGCTGCCGGTGCTGGGTACGCATGTGTCGCATCACATCTGCTGGCCGTGGGATCTTGACCCGTGGATCGAGCTGAACAACGGGCGCACGCTGACGATCTATGATCTGGGGCGGGTCCCGTATGGCATCCGGCTTGGGCTTGACCGGGTAACGCGGGAAAACGGCTGGGGCATGACCGTGGCGGGCAATTCGCTGCGCTACCGCCGCCGGGTGCGCGCCTTTGACCGGCTGGAGATGCTGACCCGCTGCCTGGGGTGGGATGATCGGTTTTTCTACATCGAACAAAGCATGTGGCGCAAAGGCGACTGCACCAGCCACATGTTGCTGCGCAGCGCCGTCACCAGCCGGCAAGGCATCGTTTCCCCGGGCAAGGTTCTGTCGGCGCTGGGCCAGGATCCGGTCTCGCCGCCGCTGCCCGACTGGGTCGGCGCATGGATCGGCGCCGACGCCCTGCGCCCCTGGCCGCCCGAACGCGCGGCATGACCGCCGCATCCCCCCTTGCCTGACCGGGGCTTTACCGCTTCTATCGCGGCGGGCAGCCGGAGGGCATGATGATGGATCGCAGGCGCATCTGGGGCTGGTACTTCTTTGATTGGGCGAACCAGCCCTACAATACGCTGCTGCTGACCTTCATCTTTGCACCCTACTTTGCCAATGCGGTGGCGCCCGATCCGGTGACAGGACAGGCGCAGTGGGGCTGGATGCTGGCCATCACCGGCGGCTTCATCGCCCTGCTGGCCCCGGTGCTGGGGGCGGTGGCGGACAGCGGCGGGCGCAGGCGACCGTGGATCCTGCTCTGGTCGCTGCTGTATGTCGCCGGGTCGTTCACGCTCTGGTGGGCGGTGCCGGGGATGAGCGACACCTTCTGGATTCTGCTGGCCTTTGGCATCGGGATGATCGGGCTGGAGTTCGGGATCATCTTCACCAACGCCATTCTGCCTGACCTTGGCCCACGGCAGGAAATCGGCCGCATCTCGGGCTCGGCCTGGGCCTTTGGCTATGCGGGGGGCGTGATTTCGCTGGCGATTATGCTGCTGTTCCTAGCGGAAAACGAAAGTGGCCGGACGCTGATCGGCCTGCCCCCGGCGCTGGGCCTTGATCCCGAACTGCGCGAGGGGACGCGGGCGGTAGGGCCATTCACTGCGATCTGGTACGTGGTGTTCGTGATCCCATTCTTCCTTTGGGTGCCGGATCATGCGCGGCCACGGGCGGCGGGCGGCGCCATGCGGCGGGGCCTTCAGGGGCTGGGCCGCACGCTGCGGTCCCTGCCCCGGCGGCCCAGCCTGTTCGCGTGGCTCGGGTCTTCGATGTTCTGCCGCGATGCGCTGAACGGGATTTATGCCTTTGGCGGGATCTATGCGGCCGGCGTTCTGGGGTGGAGCATCATCCAGATCGGCATCTTTGGCATCACCGCCGCCGTGGCAGGGGCGATCTTCTGCTGGCTGGGCGGGCGAGCGGATCGCGCCTTTGGACCCAAGCCGGTGATCGCCGCCTGCATCCTGGCGCTGATCTCCGTCTGCCTTGTGGTAGTCACCACCGACCGCAGCATGGTGCTGGGCATGCCCGTGGCGCCGGGGTCAAACCTGCCCGATGTCGCCTTCTACCTCTGCGGGGGCATCATCGGCAGCGCGGGCGGCATCCTGCAGGCGGCTTCACGGACGATGATGGTGCGGCAGGCCGATCCCGCCCGCATGACCGAGGCTTTCGGCCTTTACGCGCTGTCGGGCAAGGCCACGGCTTTCCTTGCGCCCGCACTGGTGGCGACGGTCACATCACTTACGAATGATCAACGATTAGGGGTTACACCGCTGATCGGGCTTTTTCTGGTGGGGCTTGTGTTGCTAGTCTGGGTGAAACCTGAAGGTGAAGGGACAGGAACATGGCTCGAATCCTCGCTGCGCTAGCATTTGGCGCCGCACTTGCCGCCACCGCCATGCCCGTGGCGGCGGAACCCCTTGCGAACCAGCTGTTCGGGGCGCATCGCAGCGCTTCGGCGCATGCGCCGGCAGCCATCGGCAGCTATGCCAAGGGCTGTGCCGCCGGGCTGATGGAACTGCCCGAATCCGGCCCCTACTGGCAGGCCATGCGGCTGAGCCGGAACCGCAACTGGGGCCATCCGGACATGGTGCAGTTCCTCGTCGACCTCAGCTATACCGCCAGCCTGCTGGGCTGGAAGGGACTTTACCTGGGCGACATCAGTCAGCCGCGCGGTGGGCCGATGACCTCGGGGCACAACAGCCACCAGATCGGGCTCGACGCGGACATCTGGATGCTGCCCCCCACGCGCCTGGACCTGAGCCGGGCGGAACGGGAACGGATCAGCTCCATCTCCGTCCGGACCGAGGATCAGCGCAGCGTTAACCGCAACTGGACACCGGTTCATCATGAGATCATGCGGCGTGCCGCGGCCGATCCGCGGGTGGACCGCATCTTCGTCGCCGCTGCTGTCAAGATCGAGATGTGCCGCACCGCAACCGCCGCCGATACCCCGTGGCTGCAAAAGATCCGCCCCATCGCGGGGCACAACACCCACTTTCACGTGCGGCTGCGCTGCCCGGCAGGCGACAGCCATTGCGTGACCCAGACTCCGACGGTGGCGGAGCTTTCAAAAAACGGAAATGGCTGTGACGAGACCCTTCAATGGTGGGTGACCGACTACCTGAACCCGCCACCCAAGACCGAGCGGCCCACCACGCCGCCCGCCCCACGCGAACGAACTCCCCGCGAATTCACCTTGGCCGATCTGCCACAGCAGTGCTACGAGGTTGTCTCCTCGCGCTGACGCTGCTGGTCCCGCTGCCGCTGGCGGCACAGATGGCGGAACATGTCGCATCGGTCACCTGGCCGCGCGACGCGCATGGTTATGGCGGTTTTTCCGGGATCGAGCTTGCCGCTGATGGCGGGAACTTCATCGCTATCTCGGATCGCGGGGGGATCACCCGGGGTAGGCTGCACCGGAACGCCGAGGGTATCATCACCGTGATCGAGGCAGAACCGGTGCGGATGCTGCGCGGCACCGACGGCGCAGTGCTGCCGCGCGACCAGCGCGACGCGGAAGGCTTGGCGGTTGACGCCACAGGGCGCATCCTCATCTCTTTCGAAGGCGTGCACCGGGTCTTGCGCTACAACAGCTATGGCAGCGCGGCGGTGGCCTTGCCCCGCCATCCAGACTTCAAGACCTTCCCCGCGAACGGTTCGCTCGAGGCGCTGGCGATCGACGGCGCCGGAAACATCTGGACCCTGCCCGAGGAAAGCGAGGATCCCCGGGGCTTCCCTGTTTACCGGCTGCGCGGCGGCGAGTGGATGCAACCCTTCCACATCCCACGCGTGGGGCGGTTCCTTCCCGTGGGCGCAGATTTCGGTCCGGACGGGAGGTTCTACCTGCTTGAACGTGACTTCCGCTTACTGGGTGGTTTTGCCAGCCGGGTTCGCCGGTTCGACATTTCAGGCGACAGGATCACTGGGGGTGAGGTGCTGCTGCAGTCGCGATTCGGGCAGCACGACAACCTTGAGGGTATTGCGGTCTGGCAGGACCCTTTGGGCGGGATCCGGCTCACCATGATCTCGGACGACAATTTCTTTCCGCTTCAACGGACTGAGCTGGTAGAGTATCGGGTGTCATCCTAGGGGAGGCCGCTCTTGATCGGATGGCGGCGCGGGTATAGACGACCCGCCTGCCCTTCGGGGCCAAGTTCTCCGCCACCTTGCCAAAACGGACCGATCATGACCCGCTTTCATCTTCCTGGCGTTGCCGCCATGGCCATCATCGTGGTGGCGTCAAACATCCTTGTGCAATTCGTCATCGGCGACTGGCTCACCTGGGGGGCGCTGACCTACCCCTTCGCCTTTCTGGTGACAGACGTCATGAACCGCGTGTATGGCCCGGCAGCGGCGCGGCGCGTGGTCTGGGTAGGTTTTGCCGTAGGGGTAGCCTGTTCGTTCGTCGGCACGCAGATCACGGGGGAATTCGGGCCGCTGGTAACTTGGCGCATCGCCGTCGGGTCTGGCCTTGCCTTCCTGACGGCGCAGCTGCTGGACGTGGCAATCTTTGACCGGCTGCGGTCCGGGCCGTGGTGGCGGGCGCCGCTCGCTTCGTCATTTGCCGGAAGTTCGGTCGATACTGCACTTTTTTTCAGCATCGCTTTTTCCGCCAGCCTGACCTTCATGGAACCCGCGAATGACGTCTCTTGGGCTGCCGAAGCCATCCCACTGCTTGGATTCGGACCGATTGTGCCGCTTTGGGTGTCACTTGCGGCGGCAGATTGGATGATGAAGTTGTCTCTGGCGCTGCTCTCGCTTCTTCCCTTTCACGTGATCGTCCGAATTCTGCGCAAGCGCCCGGCGTGAAACCTCTTGCCAAAGCGCAAATCTGTGCCACCTTTTCCTTATTGAAACCCATTCAGAAAGGAGGTGGTCCAGTGTCTAGAGTGATATTGGAGAGAGGTGTCAGAACAGTCAGGAGGCAGACGACCTGAGGGCAGCCCCAAGGGTACGTACCTTCTGATTGGGCCTGCCCTAACTGGCCCATCTCCTGGAACTCGGAGGGTCGCCCCCGGCGGGCGACCCTTTCCATTTTTCTCCTGCCTTCAGATTCACCATGCTGCGCGTCACTGATGAAATCATCCTTCAGCCCTGGGAAATGACGGAGCATTTCACCCGCTCCTCTGGTCCGGGCGGGCAGAATGTGAACAAGGTTTCCACCGCAGTCGAATTGCGTTTCGAGGCGGCGCGGTCACCGCATCTGCCGGCGCCCGTCAAGGCCCGGCTGCGGCGCATCGCCGGGCGGCGCTGGACGCAGGATGGCGCGATCGTGATCCGGGCCGAAGAAACCCGCAGCCAGGCCCGGAACCGGGAAATTGCCCGAGAACGCTTGGCCGAACTGATCCGTGCGGCCCTTGTGGCGCCCAAGCGGCGGGTGGCGACCAAACCCACGCTGGCCTCGCAGCGCCGGCGGATCGAGGCAAAGGCCCAGCGCGGCACCGTCAAGGCGCTACGTGGGCGCGTGGCGGATGTCGAGGACTGATGGAAAAACCACGTCCCCAAGGAAACTTCTGGCGGTGGCGGACGTTGGGAAAGTAAACGCGATATAAACGTTTCTGTTCCTTATCTGCCGGAATAGGAAACCACGACTTCAGGGACCGCCAATGATCCAGACCCGCCTTGCCCGGGCCCTGCGCGAGGCCGTAGGGCCGCTCTTGGGCCGCCCGCCTTATCTGCAGGCGGCGGCCCTTTGCACGCGCGAAAAGAACGGGACGCTGGAGGTGCTTCTGATCTGCAGCTTGGGCACCGGCCGCTGGGTCCTGCCCAAGGGTTGGCCGATGAAGGGCCGCAGTCTGGCCCAGGCAGCCTTGCGCGAAGCCTGGGAAGAGGCAGGCGTGCGCGGCAAGGTTTCTGAAAAACCCTTTGGCCGCTACACCTACCAGAAGATCAAGGAAGGTGGCCTGCCCCTTTTGACCGAGGTGAAGGTGTTCCGGGTCCAGGTCGATGAGCTTGCGGATGATTATCCTGAAAGGCGCAGGCGCAAGCGGGAATGGGTTCCTGCCAGACAGGCCGCGGAAATGGTCGATGAACCGGAGCTTCGAGCCTTGCTGGGTGCCTTGGATTAGAAGGCGGTGCCGTTGCCCTTCCGGGGGAACCCCTGTAATCCGGCGCGCGTAATGTAAGATCAGATGAATACGCGAGGCCGGGTGAAGGACCAACCAGTCAACCAGTGGAAGACCCTGGACAAGGACCTCAACCGGATCAGCCGGCTTGAGCAAGGGACGATGTATGTGGGCCGGCCGCTGGTCGCGCCAGGCATCGCGCTCAGTTTCATCGTGGTGGTGGCTATCATCGCCAGCGTGATCGTGGGCCAGCAGCCTTCTGCGGTGATCATCGTCGCGGCCGCAGTGTTTGGGGCGTACATGGCGCTCAACATCGGCGCGAATGACGTGGCCAACAACATGGGCCCGGCAGTGGGGGCGAATGCCCTGACGCTGGGCGGTGCGCTGCTGATCGCGGCGATCTGCGAAACCGCAGGCGCCTTGCTGGCAGGTGGGGACGTGGTCGGCACCATTTCCGGCGGCATCGTCAACCCTGCAAGCGTGGCGGAAGACCACATCTTCGTCTGGGCGATGATGTCCGCCCTGATCGCCGCCGCTTTGTGGATCAACCTCGCCACGCTGATCGGTGCACCGGTTTCGACCACCCATTCCGTGGTCGGCGGCGTCATGGGCGCAGGCGTGACGGCCGCGGGATTTGCGGCGGTCAACTGGGCGATGATGGGCCGGATCGCGGCGAGCTGGGTGATTTCTCCGCTCATGGGGGGCATCGTCGCGGCGCTCTTCCTGGCGTTCATCAAGTCGCAGATCATCTACCGCGACGACAAGATTGCCGCTGCGCGCCGCTGGGTGCCGGTGCTGATCGGGATCATGGCGGGCAGTTTCGCGACCTATCTCTGTATCAAGGGCCTGAACCGGCTGGTAACCATTCCCTTGGGCAGTGCCGTGCTGATCGGGCTGGCCGCGGCTGTAGTTGTGGGGCTGATCTCTCGCCCCCTGATCCGCCGCCAGTCAGAAGGGCTGGAGAACCGGAAGAAATCGCTCAAGAAGCTGTTCGCCGTGCCGCTTGTGCTGTCGGCGGCGCTGCTGTCCTTTGCGCATGGCGCGAATGACGTGGCGAACGCGGTAGGGCCGCTGGCGGCCATCGTCCACGTCGTGGGATCTGGCGACGTGGCTGCACAGGTGGTGATCCCGCTGTGGGTCATGCTGATAGGGGCCGCCGGGTTGTCGTTCGGCCTGGTCCTCTTCGGGCCCAAGCTGATCCGGATGGTCGGTAGCCAGATCACCAAGCTGAACCCGATGCGGGCCTACTGTGTCTCGCTCGCGGCGGCAATCACCGTGATCATCGCCAGTTGGCTGGGCCTGCCCGTCAGCTCGACCCACATCACCGTTGGCGCGGTGTTCGGCGTCGGGTTCTACCGGGAATGGCATGCTGAACGGCGGGCCCGGATGCTGGGCATCAGCAAGGGCAAGCCCGTCCCGCCAGAGGAGCGGAGCCGGCGCAAGCTGGTGCGCCGGGCGCATTTCATGACCATCGTCGCAGCCTGGGTGGTGACGGTGCCCGCGGCTGCGCTGCTTTCGGCGCTTGTCTTCGTGCTGCTCCGGACCTTCGCGGGCTAGACGAGCACCTCGCGCGCCGTCTGCGGGCCAACGCCAAAGACCCGCTTGTAGCGCTCGACCTCCTCAAGGGGGCCCATGGCCTTGTTCGGGTTGTCCGACAGTTTGACTGTTGGGCGCCCGTTTGCCGCGATCGCCTTGCAGACCAAGGAAAAGGGCGCCAGCGCGTCCCCTTCCACCAGCCCGCGGAAGTCGTTGGTCAGCATCGTGCCCCAGCCAAAGCTGACCCTGACACGCCCACGGAACATCGCGGAAAGCTCCTCGATCTTTTCAACGTCCAGCCCGTCGGAAAAGATCACCAGCTTCTCCCGCGGGTCCTCGCCACGGTCCTTCCACCAGCGGATCGCGGTTTCCGCGCCTTCCACCGGATCGCCGCTGTCGATGCGGATGCCGGTCCAGGTGGTCAGCCAGTCGGGCGCGCGGCGCAGGAATCCTTCGGTGCCATAGGTATCGGGCAGGATCACGCGCAGGTTACCCTCGTGCTCCTCGTGCCAGTCGGCAAGTACCTGATAGGGGGCCTGGGCCAGTTCCTCGTCCGTATCGGCCAGCGCGGAATAGACCATCGGCAGTTCATGGGCGTTGGTGCCGATCGCCTCCACCTCGCGTCGCATGGCGATCAGGCAGTTGGAGGTGCCGGTGAACTTGTTCCCCAACCCCTCGATCATCGCCTGCACGCACCAGTCCTGCCAAAGGAAGCTGTGCCGCCGCCGGGTTCCGAAATCGGCCACCCTCAGCCCGTCGATCTTGCGCAGTCGTTCGATCTTTTCCCAAAGCTTGGTCATCGCCCGGGCATAGAGCACTTGAAGCTCGAACCGGCCCATGTGCTTGAGCACGGCGCGGCTGCGCAATTCCATCAGCACCGTCAGCGCGGGAATTTCCCATAGCATGACCTCTGGCCACGCGCCTTCGAAGGTCAGTTCGTACTGCCCGTTTCGCTTTTCCAGGTGGTACGGCGGCAGGGACAGGCCCTCGAACCACTCCATGAAGTCGGGGCGGAACATCTGGCGCTTGCCGTAAAAGGTGTTGCCGCGCAGGAAGGTACTTTCGCCGCGCGACAGGCGCAGGGTGCGGATGTGGTCCAGCTGCTCGCGCAGCTCGCCCTCATCGATCAGGTCGGCGAGGCGGATGGATTTCGTCCGGTTGATCAGGCTGAAAGTCACCTGTGTGTCGGGCCGGTTGCGGAACACCGACTGGCACATCAGGAGCTTGTAGAAATCGGTATCGATCAGCGAGCGGACGATCGGGTCGATCTTCCACTTGTGGTTATAAACGCGGGTCGCGACATCCACCATCTCAGTTCTCCATCGCAACGCCGGCGGCCTGCATGGCCGACCGCTGCGCATCAAGCGAACCGTCAAGGTCGATGGCCCGGCAGGCGCCTTCCAGCACCCGCGCCTGGAACCCCAGCCGCGCCGCATCAAGGGCCGAGTAGGCCACACAGAAATCAAGCGCGAGACCAACGAAGGTCAGCCGCTGGATGCCGCGCGTGCGCAGATACCCTTCCAGCCCTGTCGGCGTCGTCTTGTCGTTTTCAAAGAACGCGGAATAGCTGTCGATCCCCGCGCGGAAGCCCTTGCGGAGCACCAGCTGCGCCGGTTCGGTCTGCAGGTCAGGGTGGAAGGCCGCGCCTGCCGTGCCTTGCACACAGTGGTCGGGCCACAGCACCTGCGGGCCATAGGGCATCTGGGTCATCGAAAACGGCGCCTGCCCCGGATGCTGACTGGCGAAGGAGCGGTGATCGGCCGGATGCCAGTCCTGGGTCAGGATCACGGTTGCGAAGTCATCCATCAGCGCGTTGATCCGGGGAATGATCAGGTCGCCTTCGGCCACGGCAAGCGCACCGCCCGGGCAGAAATCGTTCTGCACATCGACGACGATCAGCGCCTCTTGATCCTGCATGGCCTTCCTCCTTTGGCTCCGCATGGGTTTGCGTAAGTCGCATGACTGCCCGCGTCAATGGCCGCCCCCTTGCGCAGGTACCCCTGGGGCGCCTATCTGGGCGCCATGCTGACAGTTGCCGCGCTTTACCACTTCACCCGATTCCCGGATCCTGCCGCCTTGCAGGGGCCGCTCCTTTCGCTGTGCCAGGAGGCAGGCGTCCGTGGCTCGCTTCTGCTGGCGAAGGAAGGGATCAACGGCACCATCGCCGGCCCGCGCAAGGGGATCGACCGCGTCCTTGCCCATATCCGCACCCTGCCCGGCTGCGAGACGTTGGAGTGGAAGGAGAGCCTGGCCGAAACCATGCCCTTTGGCCGGATGAAGGTCCGGCTGAAGAAAGAGATCGTGACCATGGGCCAGCCGGATGTCGATCCGCTATCCGGCACCGGCCACTATGTTGCGCCGCAGGACTGGAATGACCTGATCTCTGCCCCCGATGTGGCGGTGATCGACACCCGGAATGATTACGAGGTCGGCATCGGCACCTTCCGCGGCGCCATCGACCCCGGCACCCGTGCCTTCCGCGACTTCCCCAAGTGGTGGGAAGAAAACCGCGACAAGTTCGAGGGCAAGCGGATCGCCATGTTCTGCACCGGCGGCATCCGGTGCGAGAAATCGACCAACTACCTGCTGGGCCAAGGGGTCGAGGAGGTGTTCCACCTCAAGGGCGGCATCCTGAAGTATCTGGAGGAAGTTCCGGAGGATCAGAGCCTTTGGGACGGCGAATGCTTTGTGTTCGATCAGCGTGTGTCGGTGGGGCATGGGTTGCGGCCGGGCGGGCTTTCGTCATGCCACGCCTGCCGGCGGCCGCTGACCACGGATGATCTGGACCACCCGGCCTATGAGGAAGGCGTCAGCTGCCACCACTGCATTGATGAATATTCGGAGGAACGGCGGCAGGGCTTCCGCGAGCGGCAGCGGCAGATGGCGCTGGCCGCCGCCCGGGGCGACCGGCACCTGGGCCAGTAATCAGGAGAGCGCGACAGCGACACCGCCAAGCAGCGTGATCGCCCCTAGGCCGCGCAGAACCGCCACACCGCGCGCAGCCGAAAGTTCACGCAACGCGATGCCGCCCAGCGCCACGCCCGCCGCGTGCAGCAGCGCCGTCGCCAGCGCGAAACCCGTGCCAAAGGTCAACGCACCGGCATCACCCATTTCCTGCCCGTGGGCGTGACCGTGGAACAGCCCGAAGAGCGCCACCAGCGCCGCGCTTGCCCCCACCGGCAGCCGCAGTGCCAGCGCCAGCGCCAACCCAAGCACGAAGACGGAGCCAAGGATCATCGGCTCCACCAGCGGCAGGCCAAAGCCGCCGAGTGCGAGACCAAAGCCCACCACCATTGCGCCCACGAAGCTCGTAGGCAATGTCCAGACGGCGCGCCCGCCGAGGCTGGCAGCCCAGAGGCCCACAGCGATCATCGCAAGGATATGATCCGCCCCCAGCATCGGATGCACGAACCCCGTGCCAAAGGCCGATCCGTCGTGATGGTGGTGGCCCGGATGCGCAAGGGCAGGCGCAGCGGAAAGGATCATGAGGGCGGGCAGGATCAGGCGGTTCATGGTATTCCCCAATGTCTTGTCGCGGCAAACCTGACCAGTCGCTGCGGCGGCGGCAAGCCTCTGGCGTGATTTCGACATCGATGCCGCGCCTGCCGCCTAAAAATGCGGCAACTTTCAGACGTGGTGCAGCACCAATGGCCGCCCGTCCACCTGATGAACGCGCATCGGCATGTCGAACAGCGTTTCCAGCACCACGGGGCAAAGCACCTCCTCGGGGGTGCCGGTGGCGGCAAGGCGGCCGTCCTTGAGCGCGACGATGTGGTCGGCATAGGCAGCGGCATAGTTGATCTCATGCACCACGATGACGACGCTGCGGCCATGTGCGCGCGCGACCTCGCGCAGGCGCTGCATCAGGGCGCGGGCGTGGAACATGTCGAGGTTGTTCAGCGGCTCGTCCAGCAACAGCCAGTCAGTCCCCTGCGCAAACACCATTGCAAGATGGGCACGCTGCTGCTGCCCGCCCGACAGCGCATCCAGAAACCGGTCGGCAAGCGGCAGCAGGCTGAACTCGTGCAGTGCTTCCTCGACCGCGGCGTCATCTTCGGGGCGGGGGCGGCCGCGGTGGTGGGGATAGCGGCCAAAGCCCACCAGATCCCGGACCCGCAGGCGGCTGCCGATGTGGGTCTGTTGCGCCAGGATCGCCATCTTGCGCGCCAGCAGGCCTGTCGGCGTTTGCGCGACATCCAGCCCGTCAATCGTGACGCTGCCGGTCTGCAGCGCCTCCAGCCGCGCGACCAGATGCAGAAGAGTGGATTTCCCTGCCCCGTTTGGCCCTACCAGTGCGGTGATGCCCCCGGCGGGCAGGTCCACGTTGATGTCATGCAGGATGGGCGCCGCCCCGATGGAATGGCAAAGATTAGAGATCCGGATCATCGCACACGACCTTTCAGCAAAAGCCAGATGAAGAACAGCCCGCCCAGGAACTCCACGATCACGCTGAGCGTCGACTGAAGGCCCAGAACCCGCTCGAACACGCTTTGCCCGAGCACGAGGACAAGCGCAGCGATCATCGCCGCAGCAGGCAGCAACAGCGCGTGGCGGTGGCTCCGCATCAGCGCATGGGCCAGCGCGCTGACCAGCAACCCGAAGAACGCAACTGGCCCCACCAGCGCGGTGGACACCGACACCAGGATCGCAACCATCGTCAGGACGCCCAGGCTCGCCATCCGGTGGCGCAGGCCCAGGTTGATCGCCGTCGTCCGCCCGAGCGCAAGCACATCCAGCACCGGCACCATCCGCCAGATCACCAGCAGGCAGACCCCCAGCACCGCCGCCGCCGCCCACAGCAGCGGCCCGCTGACCCCGCCGAAGCTGGCAAAGGACGCGCCCTGCACGATCGCAAAGGCATTCGGATCGATCAGCCGCTGGAAGAACGACGACATGCTGCGGAACAGCACGCCAAAGATGACGCCCACAAGGATCATCCGGTGGACGTCGGTGCGTCCCTGACCCAGAAGCGTGCCGAACAGCGCCAGCGCTGCCAGCACCATCACCACTGTTTCGGCGCCGAACTTCATGGGCGCGGCCAGACCGGCGAACCCGGCCGGACCCAGCACAAAGACCAAGGTGGTCTGCATAAGCAGGTAAAGCGCGTCGAACCCCATGATCGAGGGCGTCAGGATCCGGTTGGCGCTGACCGTCTGGAACATCATCGTTGCCAGACCGATGGCTACAGCCACGACCAGCAGCGTGGACAGGCGTGATACCCGCAGCCCAAGGATGAAGCTGCGGTTGCCGCTGCCAAGCCCGTAAAACAGGAAAAACCCACAGGCGAGCGCGAGCGCGCCCCCCAGCAGCAGCAGCCGCCTGTCAGGCATGGGCGGGCCTCTTGAACAACAGCCACAGGAAGATCGCGGCACCGACGACGCCAAAGACGGTGCCGACCGGAATTTCATAAGGATGGCGGATAATGCGGGCCAGGATGTCGCAGGCCAGAACCAGCCCGCCGCCTGTCGCCGCCACGACCGGCAGGCTTTGGCGCAGGTTGTCTCCCATCACCCGCGCCACCACGTTCGGAACAACCAGCCCGACAAAGGGGATCATCCCCACCGTGACCACAATCAGCGCCGTGGTTACTGACACAACCATAAGGCCCAGGGCTACAACCTGCTTGTAGTTCAGACCCAGGTTCACGCTGGCGTCGCGGCCAAGGCCCGCGATGGTGAACTGGTCCGCGACGACATAGGCCGCCAGCGCCGCCGCGCCCGACAGCCACAGAAGTTCGTACCGGCCAGAAACGACGCCCGAGAATTCGCCGTTCATCCAGATCTCGACATATTGCAGCAGGTCGGCTTGGTATCCAACAAACGTCACGCCCGCCCCCAGGATGCCGCTGTAGACCAGCCCCACCAGCGGCACCAGCAAGGGCGCCCGGGCCGGGATGTTGCGGATCAGGACAAGGAACAGCAGCATCGCCAGAAGGGCGGTGCCGCTGGCCGCCATCATCTTGACGAAAACCGGCGCGCCGGGGGCAAGCATCGACATCCCAAGGATGCCAAGCGCCGCCCCTTGCGCGGTGCCGGTGGTGCCGGGTTCAACAAAACGGTTGCGCACCAGCAGCTGCATGATCACGCCCGCGACCGCCATCGCGCCCCCGGTCAGGATCGCCGCTGCCGTACGCGGTCCGCGGCTGATGGCCAGAAGTCGCAACGCCTCGGGGTCGGTCAGCACGGCCAGCGGCCTCAGGTCTGCCACGCCCACGAACAGGCTGATCATGCCCAGCCCCAGCAGGCCAAGACAAAGCGCGGGATAGATGAGGCTGGCTCGGGTCATGGCTTGCGTCACCTTGGAAGGACCCCGGAAGGGCGGGGCCGTAGATTCTTATTCCGAGAACGCGGTGATCAATTCGTCCATCGTGCCCATCATCGACTGGTAGCCGCCGCCGGCGACGTAGATGTTGGTCGCGTTCACATAGATGACTTGGCCTTCCTTCCACGCGGTGGTTTCGGCCACCAGCGCGTTGTCCAGCGTTTCGCGGGCGTTCTGGCCTTCGCCTTGGGTGGCGGCGACGCGATCAACCACGATCAGCCAGTCCGGGTTTGCCTCGCGGATGAACTCGAACGAGATCGCCTCGCCATGAGAGACGTCCTGCGCCACATCGACCGCTGGGGTCAGCCCCAGTTCCGCATGCAACCAGCCAAAGCGGCTGCCAGTGCCATAGGCGGTGACCTTGGGGCCGTTGGTCATGACCACAAGTGCGGTGCCCTGATCCGCGGCAAGGGCGCGGGCCTCTTCCAGCTTGGCGTTGAAGGCGCCGGCAAGTTCGGCCGCGGCCTCTTCACGGCCAAACAGGGTGCCATAAGCTTCCAGCCGCGCCAGCGACTCGGCGGCCAGGTTGTCACCGGTGATGGTCATATCGATGACGGGGGCGATGCGCGATACTGACTCGGCCTGCGGGGCGGACCGGCCGCCGACGATGATCAGGTCGGGGGCAACGCCCGCCAGCGCTTCGAGGTCAGGCTCGAACAGGGTGCCGACGCTGGTCGCGCCGGCAACGGCTTCCTGCAGGTAATCCACATAAAGCGGCGCGGGCGTTGCAACCGGCGTCACGCCCAGCGCGACAAGCGTGTCAATCGCCGCCGCGTCATATACTGCCACCCGCTCCGGAATGCCGGGGAGGGTGACGGGACCAAATGCTGTCTCGATCGTGACTTCCTCGGCAGCCGCGGGAAGCGCAAAAGCCAAGGCAAGCGCCGGCGCCGCAAGGCGGGAAAGCAGGGTCATCGCAGGATCCTCTCGAACAAAGTAGTTTAGTCGGGATTAGCGAGTTACGCTTCCTGCGTCCAGCCCCTAAGCTGACAAAAATCATCAGAATATGTTGCGCCGGCCCGACTCGGAGAGGACGTGCTTCAGCCCCCGTTCCAGACAAAGGGGCTTTCGAAGTCACCGAACAGCGGCGCAGCCAAGTCCTTGTCTGATAGGCATGGCGTGTCGGGCGCGTCCCACTCGATCTTGAGTTTGGGGCTGTTCCACCGCACCGCCCCCTCGCTTTCGAGCGCGTAAAAGCTGGTGCATTTATAGATGATCTCGGTATCCGGCTCCCGCGTGATGAAGCCATGCAGAAATCCCGGCGGGATCCAGAGCTGCCGCCCGTTTTGCCACGACAGTTCCGCGCCGACCCATTGGCCATAGGTTGGGCTTCCGCGCCGAATGTCCACCGCCACGTCGAACAGGCGGCCCCGCCCGCAGCGGACCAGCTTGCCCTGCGCGTTGGGCGGCGCCTGGAAGTGGAGCCCGCGGATGGTGCCTGCCTCGCTTGAGAACGAGTGATTGTCCTGCACGAATTCGGGCAGATGAACCCCCGCCGCTTCCAGCGTCCGGCGGTTCCAGCTTTCCGAAAAAAACCCGCGTTGGTCGCCAAATCGGCGAGGGGTGATAATCAACACGTCCGGAATGCGCGTCGGCTCTATTTGCACCATCTTTGCCCAGTCTGTTTCTGCACCCGGCAGACAACACCAACCAGGCAGCGGTGTCGACACCATCTGTGCCTGATCCGGCAAATGATGCGCAGTCACCCTGGGCCGCGGTGCGCTACGGCCCAGGGAGCTTTGTTCAGACGAAGATGAAGTCGCTTTCCGTCAGGCCTGTCACGCCATAGATCGTGACCGAGTTGCTGGCGTTAAAGGCGACGACGCTGCTCGACCCGTAGGCATCGTCTTCGAACTCGCTGATGCCGAGGTGCTTGAACGTATAGGCTTCCTTGCCGGACGCGCCCGCGGGCTTGGCGACCTTGGGCAACGCGACCTCGATCTTGTCGAGCCCGAGATCGAAGTCATAGATGAAGTCGTTGCCGCTGTTCTTCTTGAAGACGAAAACATCGGCGCCGGGTGTATGGTCGACGGACTTGTTGATGGCGTCGCCGTACATGTGGTCGGTCCCGGTCCCGCTGACCAGCCGGTCGTTCCCGAACCGTGAAGTGTCATCCGCGTATTTTACGTCGCCGAACATGTAGTTGACGCTCTTGTCGCCAGCCACAAGCACGTCGTTCCCGCCAGAGGAATACCGCTCTATGGTTTCGCCATCGCCATAAAGCCAGTTCGTCCCGTGCATTCCACCGGTAAGGTGATCGTCCCCGCCATGGGCGGAATAAAGGGACTGGGCATCGCCATACATCGTGTTGGCGCTTCGATTCCCCCCGATCAGGATATCGCTGCCGCCGCTCGATTCTGCCCCCATCGACTGCGCGTCACCGTAAAGCATGTTCGTGCTCCGGTTGCCGCCTTTCAGGAAGTCATCGCCACCGTCACCATAAGGCATGCTTCCGGCATCGCCGAACAGGTGATTCTCGCTGTTGTTGCCGCCGATCAGGCTGTCATTGCCGCCCTGATAGCCGAACATGACGCCGGCATCGCCGTAGAGCCAGTTCTTGGCCCAGTTGGCCCCGGTCAGAAGGTCGTTGCCGCCAAAGCCGTCCCACATCTCTTCGGCATCGCCGTACAGATTGTTTTCGGCGCGGTTTCTTCCTGAAAGGGTATCGTTTCCACCGAACTCATACCCTTCGTTCATGGTGAGGGCATCACCGTAAACATCGTTCCGCACGCGGTCAGTGCCACGCACCACATCGGCCAAGCCAAGCCTGCCAAAAAACTTAACCATTCAAACCCCCATACACGCGGAGGGACACAAAAGCCCACCGTGAGGTGAGCGTAGCACGCTACTTTGGGTTGTGATAATGATTTGTTTACCCTTGAGTGGTATCCTTAAGACCTTATAATCTATAAAATTTTAGGTTTCGTTTAGCCGTCGGGCCTCTGGAATACCTCACCTGTGATTCCCGGCGTCCCCAGTAAGCAGTTCTGGCAGCAGAAAGGCCCGCTGCGAATGGATGGAAGCGTCCACGGCAGAACCCAATCCGGGATACCTGCCATAAAGACGTACTGAATGTTCTGGAATTCAGTGGTGCCGCTGAAGGGACTCGAACCCCCGACCCCATCATTACGAATGACGTGCTCTACCAGCTGAGCTACAGCGGCACCGGTACCGTTGGTCCGGTGCCGGGCCTGATAGCACCATCACGCGGTGGTGTGTAGTCCTATTTTTCCTCTTTTTTCACTTCGACGTCGATCACCTCGGCGTCAGCCTCGGCCTGGGTGGCGGGGGCGCCGACGATCAGGGGCAACATCTCGGTCTGGGTGGGGCTTGGGCCGCTGCCTTCGGGCGGTTCGGACCAGCTGAGCGTGTCGAACCCGCCGCAATTGTCACAGATCGGGACCCACTGGCTGTGAATGTTGTGGCAGCTGTCACAGGTCCACTGCGGGCCGCGCGGGGCGGTGAGAGCCTTGGCAAGCCAGCCGCGCACCACGGCCTCGTCCGCGCCTTCGCCACGCTCGATCGCAGCCATGATCGTCAGGACGCGTGCGGTGGGATGGGTTTCCGGCAGGTTGCCAAGGGCACGGCGCGCGGCGGGGAAATCCTCGGCCGCGATGTTGAGCTCGGCCTTCAGCAGGCGCGTCTCCTCGTGATCCGGACGCAGCGAGGTCAGCGCCGAGAATCGGCGCAGCCGTTGCTGCGGCGTTTCATCGGGGGCGATTTCGGCGAAAGCGGCGGCAAGATCGGGATGCGGGCGGGCCTCCCATGCCTTTTTCAGGACGCGGGCGGCGTACTTGGTGTTGCCTTCGGCGATATAGCTGCGGGCGGTCATGGTCGCGGCGGGAATCAGGTCGGGCGACAGCTTGTTGGCGGTGATCGCCGCCTCGCGCGCCTCGATGCTGTTGCCTTCGGCAAAGACCTCCCGCGCTTCCTGCAGCGCAAGGACGGCATCGCGGCGGCGATAGACGTCGCGGGGCAGGGTGCCGGCCTTGACCTTGGCGCTCAGCGTTTCGCGGGCGCCTTTCCAGTCGTGCTGGTCGGCCTGAAGCTTCAGCAGCAGATCCTGCGTTTCCTGATGCTTGGGTTTCAGCGCAAAAGCCTTCTTGGCAAGCTTCATCGCCGTGGCGGTGTCGCCTTCGGCCAGACGCTGCTTCATGATGCCGCGGACGGCTACGAAACGGGTCCGGTCGTCGTTCAAAAGCGCCTTGTAGGCATCTTCGGCCCGCCGCGTGTCCCCCACCATGTCAGCCGCCTGCGCGGTGACAAGCTTGGTCAGCTGGGGCCGGTCCAGATAGCGTTCAGCCTTCTCCGCCTTGCGCAGCGCGGCCCGGCCTTCGCCCGCGGCCAGCGCGATCATGCTGTCGGCCAGCGCCTGCATCCCCTTGCGCTGCCGGGTGCGGTCGAAATAGCGCGACAGCGCCGTCTGGTCGCCGTTGAGGAACCGCAGCACAGCCACCAGCAACCCGACGATCTTGAGGATCAACCACAGCGCCAGCATCAGCAGCAACACGATGATAACGGCCTGCAGCGGCCCCAGCGTGAACTCGATGTTGGCTACTGCCACCCGAAGCCCACCCTCCGATTCCGTCAGGTAGGCCGCGCCATAGCTGAGCCCGGCGATGACCGCGACAAAGAGAACGATTTTTACCAGAGACCAAAGCATGAAACGTCCTCAGTTCGCGGAAAGGGTGTCGGAAAGGCCGGCCACGGCCTCTTCGGCGGCAAGGCGGGCTTGGGCGTCTTCGATCCAGCCCGCCATCTGCGCGCGACCCTGCGGCGGCAACGCCTCAAGCTCGGCCAAGGCCGTGGCAAGATCGTCCTGCGTGACGGCAGCTTCGGCCCGCGACAGCACGGCATCGGGATCATCCCCTTCGCGCGGGGCAAGGCTGCGCACCCCAAGCTGCGCCCGCAGGAAGTTCTGAACCCGGTCGGCCGGGGCATCACCTGCCGTTTCCTCCAGCGCCGCCGCAAGGGCAGGGCGAGCAGCCTGCGGGAACGACTGGCGCAGCGCCTCGCGGCTGGGGACACCGCTTTCGGCTGCCGCTTGCAGGGTTTCCGGCACCGTCATTCCGGTAGCCTGCAATTGCTCAAGCGGCTCTGCAAAAGGCTCTCCGGCATTCAGAGCAGCCTGAAGCCGGGCAAAGTGGGCGCGGCGCTCGGTCTCGCGGGCGGCACGCTCTGCCTCGGCGGCGGCGGCCTCGGCGGCGGCGCGGGCTTGGGCCTCGGTCTCCAGCGCCGCAGCATCCTGACGGCCCTGCGCCAGAAGCGCGCGCAACTCGGCCACTTCGCCTTCCAGCCCCGACAGGTCCGCGGGTTCGGCAGGCGTGGGGGGGCGGGCTTCGATTTCGCCCAGGCGTTGCTCAAGGGCGGCAAGCTGCGCCAGAAGGGTTTGCTGGCCCTGCTGAATGCCCGACAGGTCAGGCTGGGCGCCGGTCAGGCGCTGTTCCAGATCCTGCATGCGCTGCGACTGCGCCTGAAGCGCGGCAAGAACCTCGTCGTTGTTCTGCTGCTGGCCGAACTCGATCCAGCCGTTCTGGCCGAGGAGATAGGCGCCGCCAAAGCCGAGACCCGCCGCGATCGCACCACCCAGCACTAGCGGCAGCAGGATGCCCCGCCGTTCAGGCGGATCAGCCGGCCGTGCCGGGGCGATGGGCGGCACTGCTTCGGCCTGCGGCACCGGCTCTACCTGCACCTGCGGCTCGGACTCGGGCTGGGGTTCAGGGTCCGGCCGGGATTCGGGAAGCTCAAGCTCTAGCACTGACGGCTGGTCGGGAAGCGCTTCCTCAGACAGGTCAGGGGGTGTGCCGGTCATGCCGGGTTCGGGCGTATCGGCGGGTTCCACCGGCTCCTGGGGCAGGTCTGCCGCCTCGCGTCCGGGCGGGAGCACTGCCTCGGCCACGGCGGGCGGCGTTTCCGGCGCGGCGGTTTCGGGCTTTTCAGGCTCGGCATCCGCCGACTTGTTGCGCTTCTCCTTGCCGGAACTTGCCACCGAACGTCCTCCTGCTACCATCCACCGTCATCTTACTTAGCCTGACGGCTCAGGTGTCTCAAGCTGCAGGTCCTTGTGCAAGGGCCGTTTCGCAGGCTCGTCGCATCGCGGCACCATCCGGCCGCTCTGCCACCGCCACCGGCCCGGGGCGCAGCGCCCGCCATTCGGATGCCGCGGCGGCACTGATCGCGATAGGTAAAAGCCGGGCCTGCACCGCACCCAGTTGCCCGGCCAGCAGCGCCGCCGACCGCGGCGAGAACAGCGGCACGATCACGCGGCCCTCATGATCCAGCAGCGCGCGGGCCTCTTCGGTAAGGGGCGCGGGCTCTTGGTTATAGACGACGCGGTCGCTGGCATCGACCCCCGCGGCGCGCAGCCGCGCCACGAGATCCCCCCGAACATGGGCGCCCCGCAGATGCAGGAGCGGCCCTTCCACCCCCTCTTGCAGCATGACCGCGAGAAGCCGGGCACTGTCAGCCTCGGTGGCGCGGGGCTGATAGCCCATCGCACGTGCCGCGGCGGCGGTGCGTTCACCCACGCACCAAGCCTCCAGCCCGTCGCCCGGCTGCACCACCCCGTTTTCGGACGAGAAGATCACCCCCGCCAGTCCTTCAGGCAAAGGCTCCAGCGGCCGTGGCCGGATATGCAGAACCGGAGAGATCACGATACGCAGATCGTGCGCGCCAAGGTCCTGGGCAAAACGGCGCGACTGCGGCTCGGGCCGGGTCAGCAGAAGGGCAGTGTCACGCATGGGCAGCCGGGATTGTGCAAGAAGACACATGATGTTACCTGCGGAAGACCCGACCCGCAACCGGCAGCCCCATGCGCGACACCCTCACCATCCTTGGCATTGAAAGCAGCTGCGACGATACGGCGGCTGCCGTGGTCCGGGGCGGGGAAACGGGCGGTACTATCCTGTCATCGGTGGTTTCGGGACAGACCGAACTGCACGCGGCCTTCGGTGGCGTGGTGCCGGAAATCGCGGCGCGCGCCCATGCCGAAAAGCTTGATCTTTGTGTCGAGGAGGCGCTGGAACGCGCGGGCGTCGGTCTTGATGCGTTGGACGCGATCGCGGTCACGGCGGGGCCGGGACTGATCGGGGGCGTCCTGTCCGGCGTGATGTGCGCCCGTGCCATTGCCGCGGCGACGGGCTTGCCGCTGGTGGGGGTGAACCATCTTGCCGGCCATGCGCTGACGCCCCGACTGACGGACGGGCTGCGGTTTCCCTACCTGATGCTGCTGGTGTCCGGCGGCCATTGCCAGTTCCTGATCGCCGAAGGGCCTGACCGCTTCACCCGTCTTGGCGGCACCATCGACGACGCCCCAGGCGAGGCGTTCGACAAGACCGCCAAGCTTCTGGGTCTGCCCCAGCCCGGCGGTCCGGTGGTCGAGGCTGAGGCGCAAAGCGGGGACCCGAAGCGCTTTGCCTTCCCGCGGCCGCTGCTGGACCGCCCCGGCTGCGACATGTCGTTCTCCGGACTGAAGACCGCGCTGCTGCGGACGCGCGACGCGGTTGTTGCGGAAAAAGGCGGGCTTGGGCGACAGGATCGGGCCGATCTTTGCGCAGGGTTTCAGGCAGCGGTGACGGATGTCCTGCGCGAACGGTCGCGCCGTGCACTGGCGCGTTACCTTGAAACGGCCCCAGCCGAACCTGCTTTTGCGGTGGCTGGCGGGGTGGCAGCTAATGGGCCGATCAGGGCGGCGTTGCAGGCGCTTTCGGCGGAACTGGGTGTTCGTTTTGTCGCGCCGCCGTTGGCGCTTTGCACCGACAATGCGGCGATGATCGCCTGGGCCGGCCTTGAACGCCTGCGCGCTGGCGAAAAGCCAGCCCCGTTCGTTGCCCGCCCGCGCTGGCCGCTGGATGACCGGAGCCCAGCGCTGCTTGGATCCGGGCGCAAGGGAGCCAAGGCATGACGGGAATCGCAGTGATCGGGGCGGGGGCCTTTGGCACCGCGCTGGCGGTGACGCTGGCACAACTGGGGCCGGTGACCCTTTGGGCGCGCGACATGCGCGACATGCAGGACCGGCGCGAAAACGCCCTGCGCCTGCCGGGCGTGACGCTGCCCGCCCATCTGGCGCTGACGGATGACGTGGAAACACTGGCGGCGGATGTGATGCTGCTGGCCCTGCCGATGCAGCAGCTTGGCAGATTTCTGGCGCAGCATGCCCAGCAGCTTGATGGGAACGCGCTGGTCGCCTGCGCCAAGGGCGTGGATCTGACGACGGGGCAGGGGCCAACGGCGCTGATTACCGCCGCCTGCCCACGGGCGGTCCCGGCGGTGCTGACCGGCCCTAGCTTTGCCGCCGATATTGCCCGGGGCCTGCCGACGGCGCTGACACTTGCCTGCGCTGATCCCGCCATGGGCGCCGCGTTGCAAGCCCGCCTGTCCACGCCGACGCTGCGCCTTTACCGCACGACCGATGTCACAGGGGCCGAACTTGGCGGCGGGCTGAAGAACGTGATGGCAATTGCCGCAGGTATGGCAATCGGTGCCGGGTTCGGCGACAGCGCCCGCGCCGCGCTGATGACCCGCGGCTATGCCGAGATGCTGCGCTTGGCCACCGCGCTTGGGGCGCGGCCGGAAACGCTGGCGGGGCTTTCGGGCTTGGGCGACCTGATCCTGACCTGCACCTCCGACCTGTCGCGCAACTTCCGCTTTGGCGCCGCCCTTGGCGCCGGTACCGAACCCGAAGGCGGCACGGTCGAGGGGGCGGCAACCGCCCGGGCCGTGACCCGCATCGCGGCGGAACAGGGGCTCGACCTGCCGGTGACTGCGATGGTCGCAGCCGTCCTTGATGCCCAACTTACCGTGCCAGATGCGATGGCAGCCCTGCTGTCGCGCCCCCTGAAGGAGGAATGAGATGCCGCTTTTCGCCCTGATCTGTACCGACAAGCCCGGCCAGTTGCAGACCCGCCTCACCAACCGCGAGGCGCATCTGGCCTATCTGCAAAAAACTGGCGTCGTGCGGCAGGCCGGCCCGTTCCTTGGCATCGACGGCGACATGGACGGCTCGCTCGTCATCCTTGAGGTTGCGGATCGCGAAACGGCCGAGGCATGGGCCGCGGAGGATCCCTATGCGCTGGCTGGCCTGTTCGAAACCGTGATCATCAGGGAATGGAAGAAGGTCATCTGATGGCCTTCTGGCTGTTCAAGTCCGAACCTGACAGCTGGAGCTGGGACCAGCAGGTTGCCCGCGGTGACGCAGGCGAGGAGTGGTCAGGCGTACGAAACTACCAGGCGCGCAACATGATGCGGGCGATGAAGATCGGCGACCGGGGGTTCTTCTACCACTCCAACATCGGGAAAGAGATCGTAGGCATCGTTGAGGTCTGCGCCGAAAGCGCGCAGGACAGCACGACCGATGACCCGCGCTGGGACTGCGTTCGCCTCCGCGCCGTCTGCCCGCTGCCTCGCCCCGTCAGCCTGCAGGAATGCAAGGCCGATCCGCGGCTTCAGGACATGGCCTTGGTCAAGACGTCCCGGCTCTCGGTCCAGCCAGTGACGGAAGCGGAGTGGGAGATCATCTGCGCCCTTGGCCAGTTGCGCTGAGTATCGATGGGGGATTCCGGCCAAGCGGAACCCCCCCATCGCCCCACGTGTCTTCACCCCACACGCGAAACTGGAAAGCCCCGGCCTTCTGGCCTTTGAGCTATGCTTAAGACAGCTATGGCAGAACACCAAGCATGAATTCCGACGCAATTTAACGGTCCCGCGCGGCCAAGTTCCGGTCAGGCGCTGCCCAGGTTCCCCAGCCGCGCCGCCACCTGTTCATGCCGGAACGCGTATTGCCTGATTTCCTGCGCCACCTGCGGCGGGCAGTGGCGCGAGAAATCTTCATAAAGCGAGTTGGCGAACATGATGGTCTTCAGCCAACCCGCCTCGTGCGGCAGGCAGATCATCGGGATGTCCTGCCGGCTGGCCCAAAGCGCCATTCGCGTGTCGATGAAGCCTTGGGCGTCCTTCACCTCGTCAAACCGGGGCAGAAGGGAAGGGCGTGCGATCATGACCCCCGTGCCCAACTCGTCCACCACAACTGGGTGGCGAAGTTCGCGCATGTAGGGGAAGGATTCGTTCAGCTTGAAGATCTTGCCGCGACGAATCCGGTTGAAGTCCCGGAATGCCACGGTGGACAGGCGCAGCTTGGGCCGCATGTAGCGCAGCCCGTGATGGCCAAAAACCGCCCCGGTTTCCGCCAGCGGCTCGATCGCGGCAAGTGAGCGTGCCACGTAATCTGAAGGGTACAGGATATCGTCGTCGAGAAGGAAAACCAGATCGGCGTCGTCATGCGACACAAGGAACTTGCCGCAATCCTTCGTGTCCTGCTCCGGGATGACCGGGTTCACATTCGCGAACCCGGCCAGCCAGTGCGGGACTTCCTTGTACTAATTCAGCACCAGCGTCAGCCTGTCCAGCTGCGGGGCTATCGTCTGCACCACAAGGTGCAGCGTATCGCTGCGCGCAGGATAAGTGGCCATGCTGCCGCAAAGCTTCATCGCACGGTCTCAGTAGCGGTAATGTTCAGGCTTGTAGGGCCCGTCCACCGTGACACCAATATATTCAGCCTGATCGGGGCGAAGCTCCGTCAGCTTGACGCCGATCTTGGCCAGGTGCAGGCGCGCGACCTTTTCGTCCAGATGCTTGGGCAGGATGTAAACGCCGGGCTGATATTCATCGCCCTTAGTCCAAAGCTCGATCTGCGCCAGCACCTGATTGGTGAAGCTTGCCGACATCACGAAGCTCGGGTGGCCCGTGGCGTTGCCAAGGTTCAGCAGGCGCCCTTCAGACAGGAGGATGATCCGGCTGCCCGAAGGCATCTCGATCATGTCCACCTGCTCCTTGATGTTCGTCCACTTGTGATTGCGCAGGGCCGCAACCTGGATCTCGTTGTCGAAGTGGCCGATGTTGCCGACGATGGCCATGTCCTTCATCTCGCGCATATGCTCGATGCGGATCACGTCCTTGTTGCCGGTGGTGGTGATGAAGATGTCGGCGCTGGCCGCCACGTCTTCCAGTGTCACCACCTCGAACCCGTCCATCGCCGCCTGAAGCGCACAGATCGGATCGACCTCGGTCACCTTCACCCGGGCGCCCGCGCCACGGAGCGAAGCCGCCGAGCCCTTGCCCACATCGCCATAGCCGCAGACTACGGCGACCTTGCCGGCCATCATCGTGTCGGTCGCACGACGGATGCCGTCGACCAGCGACTCCTTGCAGCCGTACTTGTTGTCGAACTTCGACTTGGTGACAGAGTCGTTCACGTTGATCGCCGGAAAGGGCAGCAGGCCCTTCTTGTGCAGGTCGTAAAGGCGATGCACGCCGGTGGTCGTTTCCTCGGACACGCCGCGGATCGCATCGCGCTGGCGGGTGAACCAGCCGGGCGATTCTGCCAGCCGCTTCCGGATCTGGGCGAACAGCGCCTCTTCTTCCTCGGACGCGGGGTTGTCGATCAGACCGGTTTCCCCGGCCTCGACCCGTGCGCCCATCAGGATGTAGAGCGTCGCGTCACCGCCATCGTCTAGGATCATGTTCGCGGTGCCTTCGCCGAACTGGAAGATCTTGTCGGTGTAGGTCCAGTACTCCGCCAGCGTCTCGCCCTTGATGGCAAAGACGGGGATGCCGGCTTCGGCGATCGCCGCCGCGGCATGGTCCTGCGTCGAGAAGATGTTGCAGCTGGCCCAGCGCACCTCGGCCCCCAGTGCGACGAGCGTCTCGATCAGGACGCCGGTCTGGATCGTCATGTGCAGGCTGCCCGCGATCCGGGCGCCGGTCAGCGGCTTGTCGGTTCCGAATTCTTCCCGCAGCGCCATGAGGCCCGGCATCTCGGTTTCGGCGATGGTGAGTTCCTTGCGGCCATAGCCGGCCAGCGCGATGTCCTTGATGATATAGTCAGCCATAACCCGGCGCGTCCTTCCGCTTGTTCGGGCATGGGGATAACATTTCCCCCTGTCCGGGGCAACGCGCGACGCCCGCCCCCGGTTGACCGCCCCACGCTTTCGGGCGAGGGATGCGCAACGACCCGACATGAACGACAGGCCCTACGCATGACCCGCAAACCCCGTGCCTGGCAACGGATGCTTTCCGGCCGCAGGCTGGACCTGCTTGACCCGACGCCGGTGGATATCGAGATCGGCGACATCGCCCACGGGCTGGCCTTCGTCGCACGATGGAACGGGCAGACCAAGGGCGACTGGCCCTATTCCGTGGCCGAACATTCCCTGCTGGTCGAAGAGATCTTTGCCCGGATGAACCCGGAGGCAGAGGCCTGCTGGCGTGCCGCGGCGCTTTTGCATGACGCGCCGGAATACGTGATCGGGGACATGATCTCGCCGGTGAAATCCGCCATTGGTCCCGGTTATGGCGAACTGGACGCCCGGCTGATGGCTGCGATCCACATCCGCTTCGGCCTGCCCGCCACGCTGCCGCTGCAGATCAAGCGGAAGATCAAGCGCGCCGACCGCGTCTCAGCTTGGCTGGAGGCGACGCAGATCGCCGGCTTTACCCGGACCGAGGCCGACCGCCTGTTTGGACGGCCCGAGGCTGCGCTGACGGACGGGCTTTCCCTGCACCTTCGCCCACCGGCCGAGGTGCGGGCGGCCTTCCTCGACCGCCACGCCGCATTGATGCGCGCGCTGTAGGCTCAGCGCGGGCTGCGCTTCGCCAGGATCCGCTGCAGCGTGCGGCGGTGCATGCTCAGCCGCCGCGCGGTTTCGCTCACGTTGCGGTCGCACATCTCATAGACCCGCTGGATGTGTTCCCAGCGCACCCGATCGGCCGACATCGGGTTTTCCGGCGGCTCCGGTAGCGTGACGCCCCCACTGGCCAGCAGCGCGTTCATCACGTCATCCGCGTCGGCAGGCTTGGACAGGTAGTCGGTCGCCCCGATCTTGACCGCCGCCACCGCCGTCGCGATCGCGCCATATCCGGTCAGCACCACGATCCGGCTGTCCGGGCGGCGTTCGCGCAGCGCCTCGACCACGTCAAGCCCGTTGCCATCTTCGAGCCGAAGGTCCACCACCGCATAGGCGGGCGGGCGTTCGGCCACGATGACCTTGCCCTCGGCCACCGATCCGGCCGTTTCGGGAATAAAGCCGCGCTTCTCCATCGCCTTGGCGAGCCGTCTCAGGAACGGCTCGTCATCATCGACCAGCAGGAGCGAGCGATCCTCTCCTAGGGCTGCGGCGTCATTCTCCATCATGTTCCCCTACCGGTTTGTTGTGGTTCTAGAACCCAGAGGGGTCCGCGTCAAATCAGCTTGCCGCGTTCAGGAAGCAAGCCGTCGCCCCCGCGACATCCTCGGCCGAGGCTTCGCGGCGGAAGAACTCGACAAAACCCTGCTCCGGAAGCACCAGGTAGGTAAAGGTCGAATGATCGACGAGGTAGAATTCATCCTCGGACTCATGCGCCCGGGAATAGCCGCGGTAGGCCTTGACCGCTGCATCCACCTGTTCCTGGCTGCCGGTCAGGGCCACCATCTCGGGGTGGAACGCCTCGGCGTAATCGGCCAGCACCTCGGGCGTGTCGCGCGCCGGATCGACCGAGATGAAGACCGGCTGCACGTCGTGGCCCATTTCGTCCAGCATATCGACCGCATCGGCGTTCCGCGCGTTGTCGAAGGGGCAGACATCCGGGCAGAAGGTATAGCCGAAATAGATCAGCGAGGGTTCGGTGATCACATCGGCGTCGGTTACGGTGCGGCCGGTCTGGTCCACCAGTTCGAACGGCCCGCCCACGGCACCGCTGCCGCCGGCAATGTTGGTGGCCCGGCACTGGGCAAAGGCATCCTCTGGCCCGCGCGTCAGAACCACGATGGCAAGGCCCCCCAGAACCGCCGCCACGGCGGCCGCTGCCAGGCCTGCATAAAGACGCGTCATCGCCTTCTCCTTGGACTGTCTGTACTGTCGTCTAAATCCCCTATCGTCCCGCGGGGGACAAGCCCCACCGTCCTGCCTGCGACACCGCGGCACCAGCGCCCGAGGATCCAATGCCGACACCCACCCCAGCTCTTCCCGGCGACACTCGAACCGAATGGGTCCGGCTGCGCACGCTGATCGTGCTGCGGTGGCTGGCCATCTCCGGACAGCTTACGGCGATTCTGGTGGCCTACCGCTTCTACGGGATCGACCTTGACCTTGGGCTTTGCGTGCTGGCGGTGGGCGCATCGGTCATCTTCAACCTGATGGCAGTGGCGATCTTTCCCCAGAACAAGCGCCTGACGGAAACCGAGGCCACACTGACCTTCCTGTTCGACCTGTCGCAGCTGGCCCTGCTGCTGTACCTGACTGGGGGCCTGCACAACCCCTTCGCGTTGCTGATTCTGGCGCCGGTGACGATTTCGGCCGCGGCGCTGCGGGCGCGCAGCACGGTGCTGCTGGGGGCGGCGGCGATCGCGCTGGTCACGCTTCTGGCCTTTGTCTATGTGCCGCTGCGCCTAGTGACGGGCGAGGTTCTGCGCATCCCTGCGCTTTTCGAACTGGGGTCATGGCTGGCCATCGTGATCGGGGTCGTGTTCCTAGGCCTCTATTCCCTGCGCGTCGCAAGCGAGATCCGCTCCATGGGCGACGCGCTTCTGGCGACGCAGATGGCGCTGGCGCGGGAACAGAAGCTGACCGATCTTGCCGGGGTGGTGGCCGCGGCGGCGCATGAACTGGGCACGCCGCTGGCGACGATCAAGCTGGTCAGCAGCGAACTTGCCGACGAAATCGACGACCCGGACCTGCGTGCCGACATCGAACTGATCCGCCAGCAGACCGACCGCTGCCGTGACATCCTGCGATCCATGGGCCGCGCGGGCAAGGCGGATCGGCACATGCAGCAGGCGCCGCTGTCTGCCATACTGCGAGAAGCGGCAGAACCCCATGCCAACCGCGGCAAGACGATCCACATCGATGAATCCGCCGGGCGGGCGCAGCCGCTGATCCTGCGCAAGCCGGAAATCGTGCATGGGCTGCGCAACCTCATCCAGAATGCCGTGGATTTTTCGCGGGCGAATGTCTGGATCGATACGGCCTGGACCGAGGACCACATCCTGCTGCGGATCGTGGATGACGGTCCCGGCTTCCCGCCGCATATTCTCGGCCGGATCGGTGACCCATTCGTGCGCCGCCGGTCCCAGAACGACCCGGCACGGCCGGGATACGAAGGCATGGGCTTGGGCCTGTTCATCGCCAAGACGCTTCTGGAGCGTTCCGGGGCAGAGCTTTCCTTTGCCAACGGTGCGGATCCGTTCCTGCACGAGACAGAGCGCCCCGCGCGATCCGGCGCGGTCGTAGAGGTGGTCTGGCCCTGCGACCTGATTGCCACGAAACCCGAGGCGTTAGGAGAAAATCAACCGCTTTCTGCAAGCGGTTAAAACACGTTAAGGTTGTATTAACTAATCCTCCCCACGGTCGGCGGAAATTTGCTCAGGATGACTCGCATGCCGCAGGATGGATTGACGCTTGCCCTCGTGCTGATCGGTACGTCGATGGGATCGGCCTTGGTGGCGACGGTAGCGCTTTACCTGTTGCTGGGCCGCGGCCGTCCGGCCGAATCAGGGCTTTTCGATGCTGCGGAGGATGACACCGTCTTTCTTTTCGACGGCGAAAGGCTGGTCGACGCGACGGCGCCGGCGCGGGCGCTGCTTGCGGCCTCCACCGTCGAGGGCACGCCTTGGGCGCAACTTGTCGCCTATCTTGCGCCACAATTTCCCGATATCGGCGCCCGCCTTGCAGCCCTGAAGGACAGCGGGCCGCTGACATGCAATGGCAAGGGGGCAGACCGGCTTGACCTGCTGGCTGAATGGCGTGACGGGCTGGTGCGCGTCACGCTCTTGGACGCCGAAGCCGACGGGCAGGTCGTCACCCTTGATGCCATGAGCTATCGCGCCACGACCGAGGAACTGGTGACACTGCGGGCAACGATGGAACATGCGCCGATTCTTGCCTGGCGCGAGGATGGGGAGGGTTCCGTGATCTGGGCGAACCGTGCCTATCTTGTGCAGGCCACCCGCCGCGGAGAGGCGCTGCGCTGGCCGCTGCCGGTGCTTTTTGCCCCCGAACGCCGCCGGACCGGAAGCGCGCAGCGGCTGCAGTTGACCAACCCCGGCGGTGAGAAGCAGGGCTGGTACGACTGCCACTGCATCGCGCTTGACCAGGACAGGCTGTTCTTCGCCATGCCCGCCGATGCGACGGTACAGGCCGAAAGCGCCCACCGCAGCTTCATGCAGACCCTCGGCAAGACCTTCGCGCATCTGCCCGTGGGTCTCGCCATCTTTGACCGTCAGCGTCGGCTGCAGCTGTTCAATCCTGCCCTGACCGACCTCACCTCGCTGGGGGCGGAGTTTCTTTCGGCCCGCCCAACGCTGGCCGCATTCCTTGACCAACTGCGGGACCGGCAGATGCTGCCAGAACCGCGCGACTATAAAAGCTGGCGCCAGCAGTTCACCGAGATGGAGCATGGCACCCCGGGCAACTATGAAGAAACCTGGATGCTGCCCAGCGGCCAGACCTACCGCGTTTCTGGTCGCCCCCATGCGGATGGCGCCGTGGCCTTCCTGGTAGAAGATATCAGCGCCGAAATCACCCTGACCCGCCGCTTCCGCGCCGAACTGGAAACCGGGCAGGCGGTGCTTGACGCGCTGGAGGAGGCGATTGTCGTCTTCTCCCCTGCAGGGGTAGTCACGATGTCGAACCGCGCCTATGCCCGGCTGTGGAACAGCGACCCTGCCGCCACGCTGGGCGAGGTGGGGCTACCCGCCGTCCTGCGCCAGTGGCAGGACGCCTGCCGCCCCGACCCGGTCTGGGCGGAACTTCCCCGCCGGATCAGCGCCCGCGCAGACTGGTCGGGCAGCGTCACCATGTGCGACGGCCGCGCCCTTACCTGCCGGCTGGCGCCGCTTGTGGGCGGGGGACTGATGATCGGCTTCCGCCCTGCGACTGCGCCGGGGCTGCGTGATCTGGGGCTGGTAGGCGCCTCGGCCTGATCGGCGCTTGCAGGGGCTGCGGGCGGCGCGGTAAAGGTCCGGGATGACCGATGCCGCCGCCCGCCTTGTCCTGACTCTGCCCGATCCGGCAGCCACCGATGCCCTGGCCGCGCGGATGGCCCCGCATCTTGGCGCCGGCGACGTGCTGCTGTTGGACGGGCCGATCG
This sequence comes from Rhodobacteraceae bacterium LNNU 3342, assembly GCA_008711135.1. Taxonomy (GTDB): domain Bacteria; phylum Pseudomonadota; class Alphaproteobacteria; order Rhodobacterales; family Rhodobacteraceae; genus Halodurantibacterium. Next base: position 230,794 of record VUAW01000003.1, on the reverse strand, counting down.
GCGCAGGCAAAAGCCACTTCGCGCGCGCCCTGATCCGGGCCCGTCTGGGGCAGGATCAAGAGGTTCCCTCGCCCACCTTTACCCTGGTCCAGACCTATGGAGAGGCACCCGAGATCTGGCATGCCGACCTTTACCGCCTCACCCATCCGGACGAGGCGCTGGAGCTTGGGCTCGACGACGCGCTGCTGAACGCGCTTTGCCTGATCGAATGGCCCGAACGTCTGGGCAGCGCCTGTCCCCGTTCCGCCTTGCGCCTTCAATTTGCCCTTCAGGGTGAAGGGCGCATCCTGACGGTCATGGCGCCGGCGCCCTGGGTGCCGCGTCTTTCCACCCTGTTCCCGGAGACTGACCTTGACTGACCGGCCTGCGCTGTCGCGCGCCTTTCTTGCAGCCGCCGGCTGGGGCGACGCAGCCCGCAGCCCATTGGCAGGCGATGCCTCCCCCCGGAAGTACGAACGCCTGGTTTCGCCTTCTGGTGAACGGGCGGTGCTGATGGATGCCGATCCCGCGACAGGGGAAGACGTGCGTCCCTTTACCGCCATCGCGCGGCACCTGCAGGGGCTGGGCCTGTCGGCACCTGCCATCATGGCAGAGAATGAAGATCGCGGCTTCCTGCTGCTCGAAGATCTGGGCGACGACCTCTACGCACGGCTGCTGACCCGCGAGCCCGCGCAGGAGACACCAGTCTATGCCGCCGCCGTCGATGTGATCGCCGAACTGCAGCGCCATCCTGCGCCCGAGGGGCTGGATGCCTATGACGTCCCGCTGATGGCGGATCTTGCCGCGCTGGCGGTGGATTGGTACCTGCCCGCCGCAACTGGTCAGGATACCGATCGGGCAGCCTTTGCCGAATTGGTAGCTCAGACGCTGAAGGCGCATGCCCCTGATCACGAAGGGCTGATCCTGCGGGATTACCATGCTGAAAACCTGATTTGGCTACCGGAACGTGAAGGCCTTGCCCGCGTGGGGCTGCTTGATTTCCAATGCGCGATGCGGGGTCACCCGGCCTATGACCTGATTTCACTGACCGAAGATGCGCGCCGCGACGTGCCGCAGGACTTGGCGCAGGCGATGCAGGACCGATTGGCGCGGGCGCTGAACCAGCCGGTGGCGGAATTCGGCACCGCCTGCGCGGCATTGGCGGCGCAGCGGAACCTGCGCATCTTGGGTGTCTTTGCACGGCTCTGGCTGCGGGACGGCAAGCCGCAGTACATCGCCCTGATGCCGCGCGTCTGGGGCCACCTGATGCGCGACCTTGCCCATCCCGCGCTTGCCTCCCTGCGGGAGGAGGTCTTGCGGCTGCTTCCCGAACCCACGCCTGAACGCCAGCAGCGGATCCGCGACCGATGCCAGACGCGGTGATGATCTTTGCCGCGGGCTTCGGCACCCGGATGGGGGCCCTGACCGCCGACCGGCCCAAGCCGCTGATCGAGGTCGCGGGCAAGCCGCTGATCGACCATGCGCTGGATCTGGCGGCGGATGTGCCGCGCAAGGTGGTCAACCTGCATTACCGGCACGAACAGCTTGCGGCGCATCTGGCGGGGCGCGACGTGGCGCTGTCGCTGGAATGGCCGCAGATCCTTGAAACCGGGGGCGGGCTGCGCAAGGCGCTGCCGCAGCTTGGGCCGGGGCCGGTCTTTACCCTGAACTCGGACGCCGTCTGGACTGGTGCGAACCCGTTTGACACGCTGCGCGCAGGCTGGCGGGACGGAATGGGCGCGCTTCTGCTGCTGGTGCGGCCTGAAGATGCCTGCGGCTATACCCGTGGCGGGGATTTTTCCATCGGCGCGGACGGGCGGGTCACCCGGGGCGGGCCGCTGATCTATACAGGCGCCCAGATCATCCGCCCGGAAGGGCTGGATGGAATTGAGGAGGAGGCTTTCTCCCTCAACCGCGTTTGGGATGCTATGCTGGCGCAGGGACGGCTGTACGGCACGATCCACACCGGCCGCTGGTGCGACGTGGGCCATCCCGAAGGCATTGCCGAGGCCGAACGGATGCTGAACGACGATGTTTGAGCCAAGCGATCGCGCACGTCTTTTTGCCCTGCCGGCGGGGGCTGACTTCCCGCTGGGCCTTGTCCGCGGGTTCTGCGCCCGGATGGAGGGCCGCCCGCCCGAGGATATGGCCCGGGCCGAGCTGTTCGTGAACACCCGCCGGATGCAGCGCCGGGTGCGCGACCTGTTCGCGGCCCAGGGCGCGCGGCTTCTGCCGCGGGTGCGGCTGGTCACCGACCTCGGACGTGAGGTGTCGATGGCCGACCTGCCGCCTCCGGTCCCACCGCTGCGGCGGCGGCTGGAACTGGCGCAGCTTGTGTCGCGGCTGCTGGACCAACAGCCCGACCTGGCGCCCCGGGCCGCGATCTATGACCTTGCCGACAGCCTTGCCGCCCTGATGGACGAAATGCAGGGCGAAGGCGTGCCCCCTGACCGGATCGAGGCGCTGGACCTTTCCAACCATTCCCGCCACTGGGAACGCAGCCTGACCTTCATCCGCATCGTCACCCGGTTTTTCAGCCAGACAGAGGCGCCGGATGCCGAGGCGCGCCAGCGTCTTGTGGTCGAACGCCTTGCCGCGAAGTGGGAGGACGCGCCGCCCCAGCATCCTATCATTATCGCGGGTTCGACCGGCTCGCGTGGTACAACGATGCTGCTGATGCAGGCGGTGGCGCGCTTGCCGCAGGGGGCGATCCTGCTGCCAGGGTTCGATTTCGACATGCCGGCTCCGGTCTGGGGCAGCCTTGGTGATGCGCTGACGGCTGAGGATCATCCCCAGTACCGCTTTTACCGGATGATGCAGGTGATGGGGCTGGAACCCGGCGACGTCCTGCCCTGGGATGGGGTGGAGGCGCCGTGCCCGGAGCGTAACCGGCTGATCTCGCTCGCCCTGCGCCCCGCGCCCGTTACCGACCAGTGGATGGTCGAGGGGCGGCACCTGGAGGGGCTGGACCGTGCCACCCGGCGGATGTCGCTGGTGGAGGCTCCATCCCCCCGCGCCGAGGCGATGGCGATCGCCATCCGCCTGCGCGAAGCCGCCGAGGCGGGAGAGCGTGCCGCGCTCATCACCCCCGACCGGATGTTGACCCGGCAGGTGACGGCAGCGCTGGACCGCTGGGGCATCGTGCCCGATGATAGCGCGGGCCGCCCGCTGGCGCTTTCGGCGCCGGGGCGGTTCCTGCGCCATGTCGCGGCGCTGTTCGGGGAACGCCTGACGGCTGAAGCCTTGCTGACGCTGCTCAAGCACCCGCTGACCCATTCCGGAGCCGACCGGGGCCCGCACCTGTTGTGGACGCGGGACCTTGAGTTGAAGCTGCGGCGGAAGGGGCCGGCCTTCCCGACGGGGGCCGATATCGTCACATGGGCCGGGACCAAGGGCGATCCCGCGCTGCTGGCTTGGGCGGAATGGCTGGCAGGGCTTCTGGACGGGCCAGAGGTAGGCACCCGCCCGCTTGCCGACCACGTCGCCCATCATCTGGCCTTGGCCGAAGCCTTGGCCGGTGGTCCCACTGGCGGTACCGGCGAACTGTGGCTCAAGGAAGCAGGGCAGAGTGCGCGGCGGGTGGTAGAGGACCTGCAGCGAGAGGCGCCACATGGCGGGCCGTTCTCGCCTTCCGATTACAACGACCTGTTCACCGCGGTGCTGCAAGGGGCCGAGGTGCGCGAGGCGCCGCAGGTCCATCCCCGCATCATGATCTGGGGAACACTGGAAGCACGGGTGCAGGGGGCGGATCTGGTGATCCTTGGCGGCCTCAACGACGGGATCTGGCCGCAGGCGCCTGCGCCGGACCCGTGGCTGAACCGGCAGATGCGGCACGACACGGGGCTTTTGTTGCCGGAACGGCGGATCGGCCTGTCGGCCCATGACTTCCAGCAGGCGATCGCCGCGCCCGAGGTGGTGCTGACCCGCGCCATCCGGGACTCCGAGGCGGAAACCGTACCGTCGCGCTGGCTGAATCGGATGGTGAACCTGCTGGGCGGGCTGGGCCCGCAGGGCGGCAGGGCGGCATTGGAGGCGATGCGCGTCCGCGGCCAGCGGCTACTGGACCTCGCCGCTGCGTGGGAAAGCGACTATATCCCCCAGCCCCCGGCACCACGCCCAGCGCCCCGCCCACCGATAGACGCGCGCCCAAAGGAACTGCCGGTGACGGCGATTTCGCGGCTGATCCGCGACCCCTATGCGGTTTACGCACGATATGTGCTGCGGCTGAAGCCGCTGCAGCCGTTGCGCCCCACGCCGGACGCGCTGCTGCGCGGGTCGGTCCTGCACCGCGTGTTCGAGGAATTCATCGGCACCGGCAAGGGCGACCGCACGCGCCTGCTGACGCTTGCCGAACAGGTTCTGGCGGACGATGTGCCCTGGCCCGCGGCGCAGCGGCTGTGGTTCGCGCGGATTGTCCGTGTGGCGGACTGGTTTCTGGCACAAGAAGCCGGCCGCCCGGGTCAGTCCGTGCTGATCGAGGACAAAGGCGGCGTGGCGCTTGACCGTTTCGGCTTCCGCCTGACGGCCAAGCCCGACCGGATCGACGAATTGCCCGACGGCAGCCTGCACATCCTTGACTACAAGAGCGGCACGCCACCGACGGAAAAACAGCAGAAGCATTTCGACAAGCAGCTTCTGCTGGAAGCCGCGATGGCCGAACGCGGCGCCTTTTCCAAGCTGGGCCCGCGCCCGGTGCAGACAATCACCTATATCGGCGTCGGATCCTCGCCCAAGGAGGAAACCACCCTGATCACCGAGGACCTGACCCGCGCCACGTGGGACGAGCTTCACAAGCTCATCGGCGCCTACATGAGCCCCGAACAGGGCTTTGCCGCCCGCCGCGCCGTGTTCGAGGACCGCATCACAGGCGACTATGACCACCTCGCCCGCTATGGAGAGTGGGAGATGACCGACCTGCCCAACCCGGAGGATGTCGGATGATGGCCCGCAATGCCGCCAGCGAACGCCAGGTTCAGGCCGCCGATCCCGCCGGTTCCACCTGGCTTTCGGCCAATGCCGGGTCGGGCAAGACCCGGGTGCTCACCGACCGCGTGGCCCGCCTACTGCTGAGCGGGGTGCAGCCGCAGCGCATCCTGTGCCTGACCTACACGAAGGCCGCGGCCAACGAGATGCAGAACCGCCTGTTCCGCCGCCTGGGCGAATGGGCGATGCTGGAGGATGACGCGCTCCGCGCCGCGCTGGCGGAACTGGGCGCCGACAGCCGCGCAGGCGGCGAGGTGCTGCGGCAGGCGCGGCGGCTGTTTGCCCGCGCGATCGAAACGCCCGGCGGGCTCAAGATCCAGACGATCCATTCCTTCTGCGCCTCGCTGCTGCGGCGTTTCCCGCTTGAAGCCGGGGTGACGCCGCAGTTCACCGAGATGGACGACCGAGCCGCCACGCTCCTGCGGGACGAAATCGTCGAGCATCTGGCGGAAACCGCGCCCGCCCTGCTGGACGCGGTCGCTCGGTACTACACCGGCGAAAGCCTGACGGCGCTGACGGCGGAACTCGCCGCGCGCCGTGCCGCTTTGACAGAGCCGCTGGACATTGCGGGTGCGCGGGCGCTGTTCGGCCTGCAGGGTGATTACGACGTGGCGCAGCTTCAGGCCGAGGTTTTCCTGGGCAATGAAGATGCGCTGCTGGATGAACTCATCCCCGTGCTGAAGGCGGGCAGCAGCACCGACGCAAAGGCCGGCAACCGGTTGGCCGCCGTCCGCGATGCCCCGCGCATGGCCCTTCTGGAAGAGATGGAATGCCACTTCCTTTACGGATCCTCTGCCAAGGAACCCTATGGCGCCAAGCTGGGCAAGTTTCCGACCAAGGCCACCCGTGCCGCGCTGGGCCACCGGATCGAGCAGGTGGAAAACCTCATGCGGCGGGTGGAAAGCGCGCGGCCAAAACGCATTGCGCTGCTGGCTGCTGAACGGACCTGCGCCATGCACCGCTTTGCCGCGGCCTTTCTGCCGGAATACGCGGCACGCAAGGCCCGGCGGGGCTGGCTTGACTTTGATGACCTGATCCACCGGGCTGTGGCGCTGCTGACCGATCCCTCGGTCGCGCAATGGGTGCTGTTCCGGCTGGACGGCGGCGTGGACCACATCCTTGTGGACGAGGCGCAGGACACCAGCCCCGGCCAGTGGCGCGTGATCGAACTGCTGGCGCAGGAATTCACGGCCGGGCAGGGGGCGCGCACCGAAGGCCGCACGATCTTCGTCGTGGGCGACAAGAAGCAGTCGATCTATTCCTTCCAAGGGGCGGACCTGCGCGCCTTTGACCGGATGCGCGATCATTTCGGCGCAAGGCTGCAGGCGGTGGACGTGCCGCTGGCGAACCTGACGCTGGAATATTCGTTCCGGTCTTCACCCGCGGTGCTGCGGCTCGTGGACCTGACGCTGGAGGCACGGGCAAGCGCGGGTCTGGGTGGCGAGGTGCGGCACATTGCCTTCCGCGACGAAATGCCGGGGCGTGTCGATCTTTGGCCGGTGGTTCCCCCGGCTGACAAGCCCGAGGACCGGGACTGGTTCGACCCCGTGGACATCCTGCCCGCGGAACATCACAACGCCCGTCTTGCCCGCCAAGTCGCGCGGGAAATCCGCCGCATGATCGACAGCGGCACCCAGATCCCGACGGAAAGGGGCCCGCGCCCGGTGACCGAGGGCGACGTGCTGATCCTTGTGCAGCGCCGGTCGGACCTGTTCCACGAGATCATCCGCGCCTGCAAGTCCGAAGGGCTCGCCATCGCCGGTGCCGACCGGCTGAAGCTGGGTGGTGAACTGGCCGTGCGGGACCTGCAGGCGCTGCTTTCCTTCCTTGCCACGTCTGAGGATGAGCTGTCACTGGCCGCCGCCCTGAAATCGCCGCTGTTCGGCTGGACTGAGGCGCAGCTTTACGACCTTGCGCAGGGCCGCAAAGGCTGGCTGTGGGAGGCGCTGCGCCGCCGCGCGGATGAATTCCCGGAAACGATGGAGATCCTGACCGACCTGCGCGACCACGCCGACTTCATGCGGCCTTATGACCTGCTGGAACGGGTGCTGACGCGCCACGACGGGCGGCGCTGCCTTCTGTCCCGGCTGGGGCCCGAGGCCGAGGACGGGATTGATGCGCTTCTGGCGCAGGCGCTGGCCTATGAGCGAATGGATGTGCCCAGCCTCACCGGCTTTCTGACCTGGCTTGCGACCGAGGAGGTCGAGATCAAGCGCCAGATGGACAGCGCGGGCAACCGCATCCGGGTGATGACGGTGCATGGTGCCAAGGGGCTGGAGGCACCTGTCGTCATCCTTCCTGACACCGCGGATCGGCGTCCCCGGCAGGGGGGCGAACTGCTGCCCCTGGCCAATGGTACGCTGACCTGGCGGATGCCGGCCGATATCTGCCCCCCGGAACTGGCCGAGGCGCGCGAGCGTCAGCGCGCAGAGGAAGCCGAAGAAAACCTGCGCCTGCTATACGTGGCGCTGACCCGGGCGCAAAGCTGGCTGATCATCTGCGCCGCGGGCGAGGTGAAGCCGGGTGGCGATTGCTGGTATGCCATGGTCGCCGACGGCATGAACCACGCAGGTGCCGAAACCCTGCCTATGCCCGACCCCGAGGACGGGCAGATGCGCCGCCTGTTCCACGGCGCCTGGCCAGAGCCCACCTGCCGCGCCGAGGTGGCGCAGGCTGGCGCGTTCATCCTGCCCGGCTGGCTTCGCGACCATGCCCCCGCGGCGGTCGAACCGCCCAAGCCGCTGTCCCCGTCAGATCTCGGGGGCGCCAAGGCGCTGGGCGGGGCCGAGGGGCTGGACGAGGAAAGCGCCAGGCGCCGGGGCCGGCAGCTTCACCTGCTTCTGGAACATCTGCCGTTGTACCGGCAGCCATCCTGGCCCGCGATGGCCCGCGACTTGCTTGCCGCGGCCGAGGATGGGCTGATCGAGGAGGACCTTGCGCCGCTGCTTGCGGAAGCGCAGGCGGTTCTTGGCGCGCCCGATCTGGCATTCCTGTTCGCCGGGGACGCGCTGGCAGAGGTGGACATCACCGCCGACATTGCCGGCCAGCGGCTGCTGGGCACGATCGACCGGCTGATCGTGGGGCCGGACCGGGTGCTCGCGGTCGATTACAAGTCGAACGCGACCCTGCCCGCAGGCCCGGAACAGGTGCCCGAAGGCATCCTGCGCCAGATGGGCGCCTATGCCGCAGCCCTGGCGCAGATCTATCCTGACCGGCAGATCGAGACGGCGATCCTCTGGACGCGGGCGGCGAAACTTATGACGCTGCCGCATGGCCTCGTTGCGTCGGCGCTGGCGCGGGCCACCACATCTTGACGCTGGGCAGGGGGGTCCATAGGTTCAGGGCCAACGCTGCCACCGGAAGGAGATCCCCATGGCCACCGTAGCCGTCACCGACGCCACGTTCGACGCCGAAGTCAAACAGTCCGATATCCCCGTCGTCGTGGATTTCTGGGCCGAATGGTGCGGCCCCTGCAAGCAGATCGGCCCCGCGCTTGAAGAACTGTCCGAGGAATATGCGGGCAAGGTCAAGATCGTGAAGGTCAACGTGGACGAGAACCCGAACTCGCCGGCGCAGATGGGCGTTCGCGGTATCCCCGCGCTGTTCCTGTTCAAGGACGGGCAGGTCGTGTCGAACAAGGTCGGCGCCGCGCCCAAGGCCGCGCTGGCCAGCTGGATCACCCAGTCGATCTGATTGGAAAGGGCGCCTCGGCGCCCTTTTTCATTGCCGCGCGACATCCTCCTGAACCGGCCAGCCGAATCGGGCGGCCCGGGCAAGGATCCGCGCCTGCGCGTCATCGCGCCCGCCGTTGATCGCGTTTTCCTGCAGGAACCAGTGGATATAGCGGTCAAACGCGGGCGGCGGACCCAGAACGGCCTGAAATGCATCGGCCACGCCCAGATCGGCGACAGGGGCCGCAATGTGGTGAAAGTCGATCGCCGCGAAGGTCACGGCAGGCTTGCGCAGGAAAAACCCCGTGAAGGCCAGGCCGGAGTTCTGCGTCACCACATAATCGCAGCCCGCCAGCAGGTCGAGCGCGTCCGCATCCACCAGATCCACCCTCGGGTGCCGGGTGATCCGTTCCAGCGCCGCCATATCGGTCGGCGTATAGGCTTCCTTTGGGTGGAGCTTCAGCACCAGCCTGCGCTGCGGTTCCGCCTGCAGCGTCGCCTCGATCATGGCCAGCGGGCTCATGCTCTGGAATGACCGGTGGTCGCGCAGCCGCCCCTGCAGCGGGATGAAGACATAGCCTTCCTGCCGCGGCTCCCGGCCGCCCAGCAGTGTGCGGGCCCAGCGCCGGGCAAAGGGCGTGGCCAGTGCCGGGTCCACCGCATCCGGGTCGAATGTCGCGCGGGCCACGTCTGTGCGCCAGCGTTCGTTCGTCGCCTCGATCCGCCAGAAGGGATAGTGATAGGCGCGGCGCAGCGTCAGTGCCCGGTCTGACAGCGGTTCCTGCATGAAGAACAGGGCATGATCGCCCAGGGGCGGCACGATGGGCTGACCCGGGACAAGATCGCGATAACCCACGTCCCAGCCTGCGCCGCGGAAGGCGCTGGCGATCAGGTTGAAGATGTTGATCTTCCCGGCCTCGGCATCCTGCCGGTGCAGGGGTTCTAGGACGATGTGCAAGTGCCGCTGGACCATTGCGGCAGGTTAGGGCGCTTTGTCCGCCGCCACAACGCCCAGAATGGTTACCGAATCTAAAGACTTGGCCCCTAGCGTGCCCCATGAACGCAGCAAGAAATGCAGCATCCATGGTGAAACGCGCCCTTCTGTCCGCACTGGTTGGCCTTCTGTTTTTCGGGGCAACGGGCAAGGCGCGTGCCGACATGTCCATCCTCTGCGACCGCGCGGCAGTGGAGGCCTCGCAAAGCACGGGCGTCCCGCTTTCGGTGCTCAAGGCCATCGCGCTGACCGAAACCGGCCGCCGTCGCGAAGGAGAGATGCGGCCTTGGCCCTGGACCGTCAACATGGAAGGACAGGGCGCCTGGTTCGACGCGCAGCAAGAGGCGCTTGATTTCGTGCACGCCCATGTCCGGCGCGGGGCGCGCAGCTTTGACATCGGCTGCTTCCAGATCAACCACCGCTGGCACGGCGAACATTTCTCCTCGATCGAGGAGATGTTCGACCCCCGCGCCAACGCGCTTTATGCCGCGCGATTCCTGGGCGATCTTTACGCCGAAACGGGATCCTGGGAACGGGCGGCGGGCGCCTATCATTCCCGCACACCGGAATTCGCAAACCGTTATCGCGCCCGGTTCGAAACCTTCCGTGCCCGCTATCTGGCCGAGGATGGGCTGCGCCACGTTCTGCCCGATCTTCCTGAAAGCCCCTATGTCCCCCGCGCCCCGCGGCCGGCGCGGGTGAATACATATCCCCTGTTCCTTGCCGGCGGCGGGGGGCGGATGGGTTCGCTCGTCTCCGTGACCGATACGGGGCAGGGGGCGGCGGGTGCACTCTTCGCGGCCCATGCCGGGGCAAAACCACTTTACAATGCCGGGGAACTGCCATGAAGCTGACGGTTGCGTCCATCTTCCAGCCTACGGTCCTGCTTGCGCTTGCGCTGATGGCGGTGATCGTGATGATGATCCTGCCGATGCCGGCCTGGGTCCTGGACGTGGGGCTGGCCGCGTCCTTTGCGCTTGCCATCCTGATCTTCACGGTGACGCTGTTCATCGAACGGCCGCTGGATTTTTCCGCCTTTCCGACGATCCTTCTGGCCACACTGATGCTGCGGCTGTCGCTCAACGTATCATCGACCAAGCTGATCATCGGGCAGGGGCACAGCGGCCCCCATGCAGCAGGTGACGTGATCCAGGGCTTTGCCATGTTCATCATGAGCGGCAGCGTCTTCATGGGCGTCGTGGTGTTCTGCGTGCTGCTGATCGTGAACTTCGTGGTGATCACCAAGGGCGCCGGGCGCATGGCAGAGGTCGGTGCGCGCTTTGCGCTGGACGGGATGCCAGGAAAACAGCTGGCAATCGACAGCGACATGTCGGCCGGCGCCATTGACCACCAGGAGGCCAAGACCCGGCGGGAACGCGAACAGGCAGAAACCACCTTCTTCGGCTCGCTCGACGGGGCATCCAAGTTTGTGAAGGGCGATGCGGTGGCGGGGCTGCTGATCACGCTTCTGAACATCGTGATGGGGCTGATCATGGGCACCGTCATCCACGGCATGCCGATCGGTCAGGCGTTCGAAACCTACGCAATCCTGACCGTAGGGGACGGGCTGGTCAGCCAGATCCCGGCGGTCATCATCTCCATCGCCTCGGCGCTGCTGCTGGCCCGTGGCGGGGCGACCGGCACTGCCGATCGAGCGCTGCTGGCGCAGCTGGGCCGTTATCCTGCGGCGCTGGCCACTGTTGCCGTGCTGATGGCGCTGTTCGCGCTGGTACCGGGGCTGCCGTTCCTGCCGTTCGTGCTGGGGGCAACCACGCTTGGGGCAGGGGCATGGTACGTCCACCGGGAGGCGCAGCGCCGCGCCGCCGCCCCGCCAGCCGAGGCGCCTCAGTCCGAAACCCGCGAACAGACGATGGGCGACATGCTGGACCTTGACGACATCCACGTGGAATTCTCGCCGAACCTCGTGTCGATGGTGCTGGACCCGGCGACGGGGCTTGATGCGCGGATTGCCAACATGCGGATGCATGTCGCCACCGTCTACGGGCTGATCCTGCCGGAGATGCGGCTGACCGATGATCCCGCCCTGCCGCCCGGCACCTATCGCATCCGCATCCAGGGCGTGGAACAGGCGCGCGATCAGCTTTACCCGGAAAAGGTGCTGGCCCTGCTATCAGGGCCTGCCGAACTGATGCCGGAAGGCGAGGATGTGCACGAACCGGTCTATGGCGCCCCCGCCCGCTGGGTCGCCCCCGACCTTCAGGAAGAGGCCGCGCTTTCCGGCGCCACCGTGGTCAACCCGGGCGAGGTTCTGGCGACCCACCTGCTGGAGGTCATCAAGCGCAACTTTGCCCGCCTGCTGACGATCCGGGGCCTGCGCCGCCTGCTGGACGAATTCACCAACCTTTCCGACAACACGCGGGCAGAGGCCAACCGCCGCCTGCTGGACGAGCTGATCCCCGACAAGGTGCCGCTGGATGTACTGCTGTCGGTGCTGAAGCTGCTTCTGGATGAACGGGTGTCGATCCGCAACCTGCCCCTGATCCTTGAGGCGATCGCCGAGGCCCGCAGCAGCCATTCCTCGCCCGAGGGGCTGTGCGAACATGTGCGTCAGCGGTTGGGGTTCCAGCTTGTGGCCGAACTCCGGCGCGAGGATGGGACGATCCCGCTGATCCAGCTCGCCCCGGAATGGGAGGCAACCTTTGCCGCCTACCAGATCGACGGCGAGCGTGGCCAGACCGACGTCGCCCTGCCGCCGAACGAGTTCAACCGTCTGGCGAACGGGCTGGCCGAGAAGCTTGCAAAATCCGGGGACGCGGGGTTGCAGGCCGCCATCGTCACGACGATGCGGCGGCGGCGCTTTCTGCGCACGGTGCTGTCGGCGCGTGGCCTTGGCGCGCCTGTGCTGTCGTTCGAGGAAATCGGGCTTGAGGCGCGGCCCGCGCTGGTGGGCATGGTCCCCGCATGACACCGGAACTTGCTGCCGCGCTGCAGTCGCTGGCCGGGCTGGGACAGGATGGGCTGCTGGCGGGCTTCTTTGTCTTTTTGCGCGTGGGCGCGGCAATGGCGGTGCTGCCGGTCTTTGGCGACCACGCGGTGCCGCAACGGGTCAAGGTGGGGCTAGCCATTGCCTTCACGCTGGTCGTGGCGCCGCTGGCCGAAGCGCATCTGGCGGGGCTGGTGGCCGCGGGGGCCATGCTGTCGCCCGCCATCGCGACCGAGGTTCTGGCCGGGTTGCTGCTGGGCATCGTACTGCGGCTGTTCGTGATGGTGCTGCAGATGGCCGGCACGATCGCGGCGCAGTCGACGTCGCTGGCCCAGTTCTTTGGCGGGGCAGGGATAGAGCCGCAGCCGGCAATTTCGCATCTGTTCCTGATGGGCGGTCTTGCGCTGGCGGCGATGTCGGGCCTGCACCTGCGCGTGACCGAGGCGTTTCTGCTGTCCTATGATATGCTGCCGCCGGGCAGCTTCCCCCGGCCCGGGATGATCGCGGAATGGGGCATCGCGCAGGTGGCCCGGGCCTTCGCGCTGGCCTTCACGCTTGCCGCGCCCTTCGTGATCGCGGCGCTGATCTACAACCTGGCGCTGGGCGCGATCAACAAGGCGATGCCGCAGCTCATGGTGGCCTTCATCGGCGCGCCGGCGTTGACCTTCTGCGGGCTGGCGCTGCTGATGATCGTCACGCCGATCATCCTGTCCATCTGGCTTGGCGCGTTCCAGCGGTTCGTCCTCGACCCGTTCGGGATGCCACAATGAGCGAGGAGGATAGCAGCGAAAAGGAACACGAGGCGTCACAGCAGAAGCTGGATGAAGCCCGAAAACGCGGGGAGGTGGTCAAATCCACCGACCTGACCACGGCGGCGGCCTATGCTGGGCTGTTGCTGGCGGGGGCGGTTGTTGGGCTGGGCACGTTGCAGGGGGCAGGGAACGTCGGCGTTGTGCTGCTGAACCAGGCCGAACGGCTGGCGCCGCTCGTGCTGGGCGGCGGCGGAGGCATCCTGGGGGAAATGCTGGGAACGTTGGCGCTGGCCTTGGCGCCGCTGTTCCTTCTGCCGGCGTTGGCGGTGATGGTGACCATCGTGGCGCAGCGCGCTGTGGTGTTCGCGCCGGAAAAGCTTCAGCCGAAACTGTCGCGGATCTCTCCCTTGTCCGGAGCCAAGAACAAGTTCGGGCGCAGCGGCCTTTTCGAATTTGTGAAAAGCTTCATGAAGCTTGGCATCATCTCGGTCATCCTGGGGATGTTCCTGATGAGCCGCCTGCACGACATGGTGGCCAGCCTTTACCTGAGCCCCGCGATGGCGTCAGGGCTGCTCTTTCGGCTGCTGGGCGGGTTTCTGGCGATCATCGTGGTGGTGATGGCACTGATCGGGGCGCTCGACTACCTCTGGCAGCGGCATGAGCATCTTCGCAAGAACCGCATGTCCCGCAAGGAGATGATGGACGAAATGAAGAGCTCCGAGGGCGACCCGCACATGAAGCAGCAGCGGCGCCAACGTGGCTATGACATCGCGACCAACCGGATGATGGCCGATGTGCCCAAGGCGGACGTGGTGATCGTGAACCCGACCCATTACGCGGTGGCGCTGAAATGGGATCGTGGCGAGGCGAGGGCGCCGGTTTGCGTGGCCAAGGGGGTGGACGAAGTTGCCGCGCGCATCCGCGCGGCCGCAGCCGAGGCCGGCGTGCCGCTGCATAGCGACCCACCGACCGCCCGTGCACTGCACGCCACAGTCGAGATCGGCCAGGAAATCCAGCCCGAACACTATCGCGCCGTGGCCGCCGCGATCCGCTTTGCCGAGGCGATGCGAATGAAAGCCAGAAAGGGATGGCGTCGATGAGAAACGACAGGCTGCAGAAGCTGGCCCAGATCCACAAGCTGACCCGGATGGCTGAGGATGCCGAACTTGCACGGGTAAGAGAGGCCGCCGCGGCACGAAACGTCACGTTGGCAGCGCTGGCGCGGCTGGATGCAGGCGGGCTTGTCGATCCGCGGGACGTGGCCGCGCAATGTGCCCGCGCCCGCCATGCGATCTGGCAGGAACGTCAGCGCCGGTTGCTGAACATGCGGCTGGCGCGCGAAACCGCCACCTGGCTTGAACTGCGCGAAGATGCGGCCCGTGCCGTCGGGCGCAACCAGACGGTGGGCCAGTTGATGAAAAAGCACCGGAAACCCTGACCGCGCGGCCGGAACCGCGCAAGTTGCGGTTCAGCTTTCCTGGCGAAGGATGTCCGAAATCAGCACGCCGCGGATCGAGGGCCCCGCGATCTTGCGGCCCGCCTCGCCCAGCGCCGTGCGCAGCGTCTGCATCGAGTTGCTGGAGGTGAAGTTGCCGCGGAAGCCGCCGGCGTTGGCATGATCGAACATCACCTGAAGGAAGGAGTCACGCAGCTTGGGCTCCTGTGCCTGCAGGTCGGGCAGACTGTCGGGCAGGATCTCCAGGCTGACCGTCAGCACGATCATGGCGTTGACCCGGCCGGATTCGACCAGTGGGATGACGAACTGGTTGGTCATTGGCATGAACTTGGTTGCGCCGTCATGGGATGGGGCCTCTGCCGCCATGCTTGGGTCGGCGGCGGCATGGGCTTCCGGGCGCATCAGGAAACCGCCGGCGACGCCGGCACCCAGCCCCACAAGGGCAAGAAGAACGGGAAGCAGTTTGCGCATCGGCAGGTTCCTTAATAAGGCAGAAGAATGTCGGCGATCTGCTGGCCATAGCGCGGCTGCTGGACATCCGTGATCTGCCCGCGCCCGCCATAGGACACGCGGGCCCCGGCAATCTTGTCGTAGGTGATTTCGTTCTGGCGTGAGATGTCTTCGGGGCGGACATAGCCAGAAACGAGCAATTCGCGCAGTTCGAAGTTCACGCGGACCTCTTGCGTGCCCTCGATCCGCAGAACTCCATTGGCGAGCCGTTCCACCACCGTGACCGCGACGCGCAGCGTCAGCTTTTCTCGCCGCCGAACGGAGCCGCCGCCCTTGTAGCTGCTGGAGGAACTGGCCGCCGCGGCGTTCGCCATGGACGCGCCTTCCGGCAGGTGTTCATTCAGCCGCTGCGGAATACCAAAGAGCGATGGCACACCCATTTCTCCCGAGGCCGCGCGGGACCGGCCGCTGGTATTCGAAATCTCGGCCTGATCATTGATCTCGATCACCACGGTCAGGATATCGCCGCGCTGCCCCGCCCGCCGATCCCCCAGCAAGGACCGGTGGCCAGACGACCAGAGCGAGGCCTGATCCGAAAGGCGCTGCTTGTCCTGCACCTCGGGCAGGGGGGTGCTGTAAAGCGCGTGGTGCTCGTACCCGCCTTCAAGCGGCGCGAAACCCGGGGCACGGCCCACTTCGCGTCCGCAAGCCGAAAGGGCAAGAACCGCACCTGCTGCGAGGAGGACCCGTTTCATCGGCAGATCCCGTGTCATTGCGCACCAGTGGCAACGCGGATAGCGCCGTCGGCACCGATGATCCCACTAACGGTGGAGCGCGAGGACACGTTCATCACCCGGATCATGTCGCCTGCGCCGCCCCGGCCCAGCGCCCGTCCCTCGGTGACGATGGAGAGAGGGCCGCGCTGATAGACCAGCGGCACGGCCTGGTTGCGATCAATGATCGTTGGCGAGCCAAGATCCTCGGGGCGAAGGGGCCGACCGGCGTAGATTGCGACGCGCGCCTCCAGGCCGATGGCATCAGCCGGATCGTCAAGGGCCCCGGCCATCGGGGTTTCGGCGCGCGCCACATCGTCGGCAGATAGGATTGTACCGGCGCGGATCAGGCGGGCGGCGACCAGAGTTTCCGCCGCGACGGGCGAAGCTGCCAGAATGGCCAGAAGCGCAAGCCGCAGCATCAGCGGACCTGCGTCGTGGCCGACAGCATCTGGTCGGCGGCGGTGATGACCTTGGCGTTCAACTCATAGCCGCGCTGGGCCTTGATGAGTTCCGTCACCTCGCGCACCGCATCGACGGAACTGTCCTCAAGATAGCCCTGCCGGAGAGTGCCCAGCCCATCTTCGCCAGGTGCGCCAACCATCGGTGGCCCGGAGGCTTCGGTCTCAGTGAAGAGGTTGGAGCCGATCGCCTCCAGCCCCTTTTCGTTGGTGAAGCCGGCGAGGGTGATCTGGCCCAGCAGCTCCGCCTCTGGCCGGTCTGCGAAATAGGCAAAGACCTCGCCCCCGGCATTGATCGAAAGGCTGCGCGCATCGTCGGGGATGACGATGCCCGGCACGACCTCATAGCCATCCGAAGTCACGATAAGCCCGTCCGCCGACCGCTTCAGCCCGCCATCGCGGGTGAAGGCCGCACCGCCATTGGGCAGCGCCACCTCCAGGTAGCCGCGACCCTCGATTGCGAGGTCAAGGTCGCCGCCTGTCTGGGCCAGCGATCCTTGCGCCAACTGCACCGACACGGCGGCCGGACGCACCCCAAGCCCGATCTGGACGCCCGTCGGCAGCACCGTCCCGTCGGCGGCGTTGATCGTGCCCGGGCGCGTGACCTGCTGGTAGTGCAGGTCGGCAAATTCCGCGCGGCGGGCGTTATAGGCCGTGGTGTTCATGTTGGCGAGGTTGTTCGAGACGACCTCTACCCGCATCTGCTGGGCACTCATGCCGCTGGCGGCGATCTGAAGCGCGCGCATGGATCTCTCCTGTGTTATTTGCCGAGCGTGCGGAGAACCGAGCGGATCCGCTCGTCCTCTCGGTCGGTGAAGGACTGGCCGAGCTCATAGGCGCGCTGTACCTGGATCATGCGCGCGACCTCGGCGATGGCATCGACGTTCGAATCTTCAAGGTAACCCTGAAGCACGGCCGCCCCTTCGGCGGGCTCCACGCCTGCGTCGCTTGTGAACAGGGTTCCGACTTCGCGCTGCAGGTTCAGCGGGTCCACTGGCTGGTAGAGCCCGACCTGCCCGAAGGCGAGCCCGTTCGCGGACAGGGTACCGTCAGAACCGACCGCCACCTGCCGGGCATCCGGCGGAACGAAGATAGGCGCGCCCCCGTCATCCAGAAGCGCGTGACCATCCGGGGTGACCAGCTGACCCTCGGCATTCGGTGTGAAATGTCCTGCCCGCGTCAGGCGCTCTCCCTGCGGGGTCTGGACAAGGAAGTAGCCGGGACCCTCAATGGCAAGATCAAAGGTTCCGCCGGTCTGGCTCAGCGCGCCTTGCGTGCCGTTGATGTGCCGGCCATTCGGGGTGGCCATGGACAGGGACGGTTCCTGCCCGTCGAACCGGTGGATGTATTCTGAAAAGACGACGCCTTCCTTACGAAAGCCAGTGGTAGAGATGTTGGCGATGTTATGCGCCACGACCTGCATTTCGCGCATCAGGCCCGACTGGCGGGTCAGCGTCGTGTAGGTAGCGTTATCCATTTACTGTCCCCCGATCAGCGGGATGATCCGGTCCGTGAAGAAACTGACCAAGGTGCCGGACATGAAGCTCATCGACATCCAGAACACGACCAGCATCGCCACCGCCTTTGGCACGAAGGTCAGCGTCATCTCTTGGATCGAGGTGAGCGCCTGAAAGAGACCCACGGCGACCCCCGCCACCAGCGCGACCGCCAGGATCGGGGCCGAGATGATCACCGCGATCCAGAGCGCGAGCCGCAGCGTGTCGAAGAACATCGCCTCCTGCATCGGATCAGACCGGCATCCGCAGGATTTCCTGATAGGCCTCGACAACCTTGTCACGGATGGTAACGGCGGTTTCCACTGCTAGCTCGGTCGCGGCGAGAGCCTGAACCAAGGCGTGGGGATCGGCATCGCCCAGCATCGCGGCCTTTGCCGTTTCCTCGCCCCGCTGAAGCGTCTGGGTAAAGCTTTCAGCGATCTGGGTGAACTTCTCGCTCAGCCCGCCCGAGGACGCGCCCGGCGCAGTGGCAGGACGCGCCTGCGCATAGAATTGCGCGGCGGCAACCGCTTTCATGTCCATTCTGGAATTCCTTTGCTTAGTGCTTGAGGAGTTCGAGCAAGCTCGCCGACATCTGCCGGGCCTGGTCGAACATCTTCAGATTGGCTTCGTAGCTTCTTTGGGCTTCGCGGGAGTCCGCAAGCTCGACCACCAAATCCACGTTGGATCCGTTATAGTATCCGGTGGCATCGGCCATCGGATGGCTGGGGTCGTGGATGCGGGGCAGATCACGCGGATCCAGTTCCACCCGGCCAGGGGTGACGCGGCCGGTGCCGTGGCCGAAGGACATCTCCTGCTCGAACGGGATAGTCTTGCGGCGGTAGCCGGGCGTGTCGCTGTTGGCGATGTTTTCCGCCACATGCCGCAGGCGCTGCCCCTGCGCCTGCATCCCCGAGGCCGAAACCGACAGCGTTTTCATCAGGTCGCTCATGACGGTGTCCTATCTGCCAAGGCTTTTGCGAAGCACGCTGGAGGCGCTCCTGTAGATTGAAAGCGCCAGATCGTGCTGATGCCGCACCTCGGCTGCCTTCATCATCTGCCCCTCTAGAGAGACTGTGTTGCCATTGGGCGCCTCTGACTCCGGCTGGCGGAGGACAGCGGGGCGGGGCCGGAAGGCCTGTTCCTCGGCCCCGACATGGGCGGCGCGGCTGGCTCTCAGGCTGCCGTTACCTTGCTGCCGCCAAAGTTCGGCAAAGCTGGTCACGTCCACCGCTCGGTAGCGAGGGGTGTCGGCATTGGCCACGTTCTGAGAGATGGCAGACTGGCGCGCCGCGGCATGGGCGCCCAGCGCGTGCGTCATCTGGAAAATCTCAAGCTGTCTGAACATCGGGGCTTCTCCCTCAACTGCTTACACGAAGGCTTAAGAGTGATTCCTTTAGAAACCGTAATCGGAACAGGAGAGTTGGAGGCCAGAATGGCTGGAACGGTATTCGACGGGCTGCGGGCAGAAATCCGCACCATCCGGCCCCGCCGCCGTATCGGGCGGGTGGCCGAGGTCGGCCGCGGCACCTTGCGCGCTACTGGGCTCGATCACGCTGCGTTGGGCGACAGGGTCAGGATCGCGCCCGCCGCCGCCCCGGCCGTGGGGGGGGAGCTTCTCCGGCTGGCTCCGGATGGCCATATCGTTCTGCCGGACGGGACGCTGGAAGGTGTGGCGATCGGCGATGCAGTCGAACTGCTCGGCCAGCCGGAAGTTGCCCCGGACGACAGCTGGCTGGGCCGGATCGTCGATCCGTTCGGCGCGCCGCTGGACGGGAGGCCGCTGATGCGGGGTCTAACGCCACGGGCACTTCGGCAGGCGGCACCACCGGCTGCGGAACGGCGGCTTCTGGGCGAACGGCTGGAAACGGGAGTGGCGCTGTTCAACACCCTGCTGCCCATCGTGCGCGGCCAGCGGATTGGGCTTTTCGCAGGCTCAGGCGTGGGCAAGACGACGTTGCTGGGAAAGCTTGCGCGCGGCGTTGCCGCCGATGTCGTCGTCATTGCTCTTGTAGGAGAGCGGGGGCGGGAGCTGCGGGAATTTGTCGAAAAGGTCTTGGGGCCTGAAGGTCTGGCACGGGCAGTGCTGGTGGTGGCGACCTCGGATCAATCGCCACTCATCCGCCGTCAAACGGCCTGGACTGCAATGGCGGTGGCCGAACATTTCCGCGATCAAGGGCGCCACGTGTTGCTGCTGGCCGATTCGATCACTCGGTTCGCCGAGGCCCATCGAGAGGTTGCGTTGGCCGCGGGCGAGGAAGCGAGCCTGCGCGGCTACCCGTCTTCGGTCGCCCACATGATCATGGCGCTTGCCGAACGCGCTGGGCCGGGCTGCGGTGACAGCGGCGACATCACGGCGCTGTTCACGGTGCTCGTTGCCGGATCAGACATGGATGAGCCAATCGCGGACATCCTGCGCGGCGTTCTGGACGGACATGTGGTCATGGACCGGGCGATTGCTGAACGCGGGCGCTATCCGGCGGTGGACCTGCTGCGATCCGTCTCTCGCAGCTTGCCGGATGCCGCGTCGGAAGAAGAAAACCGCCTGATCGGGGAAGCACGTCGGCTGCTGGGGGCCTATGACCGGGCAGAAATGATGATACAGGCTGGGCTTTATGTCGTTGGCTCCGATCCGCTGGTCGATCGTGCGATCCGCGTCTGGCCAGCGCTGGACGCGTTCCTGGCTGAGGATGAAGAGGGGAAGACGGCGGACAGCTTTGCCCGCCTTTCCGCCTGCCTGGAGGGGCGGATGCATAGGGTCTGAGCCGATCGCCCCGGGCTAGCGCCCGGGGTTTCCTGCCTGAAGCAGTTGCAGTGCGATGCTGCCGGCCGAGAAGCTCGTGGTCATGGCCTGCACTTCGGCCCGGACCAGGAACCGCTGGACCAGCGCCTCCATCTTCTCCGGGTCCGTGAACTGCGAGATCGTCTCACTACCAAAGGCCTGACGGGCCTTATCCTTGACCGTCGCCAATTGCATGTCTAGATCAAGCGACCCGAAGGAGGACGGCAGGTTGAAAGCCGTCTCCAACACCTTCCGCATGGGCGGAGAGCCGAGCGCGGTAAACCACTTGGTGTTCTCCGACGATTCCTTTTTAGCCAGAGCCGCCAGATCGCGCCTGATCGTGAGTCCGAGCCGCATGTTCTCGTCGCTGTAGCCGACAGCGACCTCGAACTCACGCTCACGGTACGATTTCACGATCTTGTCGGCAAAGGTGCTGATCTGGGTCGAGGGGGTGCCGAGGTCGAAACCGAAGGCCTTTGCCATCTCCAGATAGCGCTTGTCCGACAGCAGGTTCCCCAGCGACTTCTCGTTCAATGAGCCTTCCTCAAGCACCTTCCTGATGAAGAAGCGGTTGTTGATGTCGTCCTGCAGGCCGAAGGCCCCTAACGCGACCTTCAGCAACCGGTAATCCGAAACCAGGTCTTCTGCCCTCTTCACCTTGCCAATGTTTTCCTTGAAGTATTGGGCCTCGCGTTCCATCACCGGCGACCGGTTGAAGGTCTGCTGCTGCTTCTCCATCGTGCGCTTCAGAAAGTTCCAGCCGCCGATTCCGGACATGGGAACAATGGGCTGGAAACTCATGCCATATGCGCCAGCAGGCGCTCCTCTCGCGAGAGGAGATTCCGCAGAGCCTTGAGCACCTGGTAATGTTCCCCCGATATGACGCCCGTGGTGGCAAGAGCGAGATTGTTTCGGCTATCCGGGTCAGTCAATACTTGGCTGAGTTGCTCGATCCCGCGCAAGAGCTGGTGCCGCGCGTCTGCCGGATCAGCTTCGCCCGCGAGCAAGAGCTGCGCGATATAGCAAACTCGGCGGACGGGGGTGTTCACCTCGCTGGGGTGAATGGCATCGCGAAGGCGCAGGATATGCGCGTTCGGCGTCATAATCGAAATCCTTGAACGCCGGTCGCCGTTTTCGATCACTGCGCCGTTGATCAGGATCCGCTCCTTGGGGGCGAGCTTGATGACAAGGCCGCTCATGCTGCCAATCCTTGGGGGCGAAGACCGCGCATGATCGCGGTGTTGATCTCGATCAGAATCTCTGCGGAAGCCTGCCGTGCTAGTACCTTGGAAGTATGACCGTCCGTGAATATGCCAAGAGAGGCGAGTTGCGCCCGCAGGGCAGTGGGCAGGCCGTTCATGTCATCCGCCACCAGCAGGACCAGATGCGTCCAGAGTTGGCGGTTTTCATGGAGGGCGGCGACAAGCGAGGGAAAATCGGCCTCGCGCCGTGCATGTGCGGTACGCAACCGCTGTGTAACTTGCGCGAAGACGTCATACTCGACTCCTCGCTGGCTGCGGGTCGGCGCTTCGCGCCCGGTATAAGCCGCCTGAGCTAATTGCAGCGCGTTCACAGATATTCTCCTGTTTCATCATGGGCGTATTCACACCCCTGCGCCTTGCTGTTGATCCGGGGCGCCGCAAGGCACCCCGGAAGCCGTTATTAGCGGAACAGGCCGAGAACGCTTTGCGGCGCTTGGTTGGCGATCGACAGCGCCTGGATGCCCAGCTGCTGCTGAACCTGCAGCGCCTGCATCTTGGCCGAGGTTTCTTCCATGTCGGCGTCAACCAGCGCGCCGATCCCGGACTTCAGTGCGTCCGACAGCTTGCCTACGAAGGCGCTCTGGTCGCTGATCCGCTTGGCTGCGGAACCCAGCGTCGCCGCACCCTTGATCGCCGTGTCGATCAGTTTCTCAATATCGCCAATTGCAGTCTTAGCCGATTCAACACTCTCAATTTTAGTAACCTTGGGGGTCCCTGTGATATCTCCGTTGGCGTCCCGAGCATCGATCACATCGGTGTCAAACGCTTGCCCTGCCACCTCAATAAATACAGGAGTGGTATCAGCCTGGCCATTCGCGCGATCAAGCGACGACAGAACCTTGAAGACCTGGTTGGGGGTCGCTGCGCCGCCGCCGGCGTCTGGCGTCGAAGTGCCAATGTTCGCTTTCAGAAGATTGATGCCATTGAACTGAGAGGCATTCACAATGGCTTCAATTTGCGTCTGCTTGGCCTCGATGTCCGTCTGCACCTTAGCAAAGTCAGCAGTGTCATTTGCAGCGCCGGCGGCGAGGTCCTTCATTTCCTTCAGAAGGTCGGTGACCTGTTCGGCACCGGCAAGGCCCACGGCCACCGTGGATTGCGCCACGTTCAGCTGGTCGCGGATCACCTTGAAGCCCGACTGGTCGGTTTCCATGACCTTGGAGATCGCCCAGACGGCGGCGTTGTCCTTGGCCGATGCGACGGATTTGCCGGTGGCGATTTCGGTCTGCACCTTGGTCAGGTTCGTGTTGGTGTTCTTCAGGGTCTGAAGGGCCACCATCGCGCCGGTGTTGGTCAGAATGCTCGACATCTCATGTCTCTCCGTTTACGCGCTTTGCGCGGTGTGGGGCCGTCCTGGGACGGCATCTGGATGAGCCTTCTGGCCTCTGCCCGTTTCAGCGGGCGCCACCGCATCTGGTGCAAGGTCCAATTTGGGGATGAAGGCCTAACAGACTGCTAATCCCCGCAGGCCTTTCGCGAAGAAATTGAGCCAAATTCAGACCTTGTGCTCCAGCCGGCCGGGGGTGCTGCCGACGGCGCTGCGTTCGCCCGTGCTGTCATAGCTGCGCCAGCCCTTCATGCTGTCGCGCATCTGGGCAAGGCGCTTCTGCCCAGCCGCGATGCCTTCGCCTGCCGCTTGCAGCAGCGCCAGATTCGTCTGCGCCTTGTCCCGAAGCGCGGCCAGCGCGGCTTCGTCCGGGGCCGGACCAGCCTGGAGCCGCGCAAGCAGGGCCTCCTTGCGGCGCAAGAGGTCTGGCAGCTTACCCAGCGCGCCTGAAAGCAGCGCCTCCCGTTCCTCGGCAAGCAGGGTGACCATCTCGCGCATCGGGTCAGCGCGCCGGAATCTGATCATCCATCTGCTCCTTCAAGGCGTGGAAAAGGGTCTCGGCAAGACCAATTCCCCCGCGTTTCACCATCTCCTCGGCTTGGGCCTGAACGAGGAGCGAGGAGAACTGATCCTCGCCCGCGCCGCCGCCAAAGCTTTCCGGCGTCTTTCCAAGCCCGGCGCTGCGCAGCATCTCGGCCAGGAATGATGCTTCAAGCGCACGCGTTACCTCACGCAGCGCAGCCTCGTTCCGGGGCGGGGGGTGGCGCGGCGGAACGGAAAGATTCGGCGTGATCCCAGTCATGGTCCCTCTTGGTTTTGCAAGTTCGGGCCATTGTCCGGGCATGTAGTAAAGGATCGGTAATCATCTGCGGTCAGGATCGCCGGCAGCAGACGAGGAAAATCCCGATGATCCAGATGCCAGCACCCGTTCCATCCAGTTTATCGGTGCCTCCCCAGCCGGGGGCACATGTGCAGGGGCAGGCGATACCCGCGGCCGATCCTGACCGTTTCACGTGGATCATGGCAGCGATGGCTACGCCAGAGGCAATGGAGACGGCCGAAGCACCTGAAGTGGAAACCGCGAAGGAGGCGCCGAAGGACGATCCCCTGGCCGCGGAGCCGCCCTTGGCGCTTGCGCGGGAAACAGCCCCACCTTCCACCAAGATGGCCAAAGCTGATCCTTCAGCCCCCCCTGCGCCAGACCCACAAGGATCTGGAGAGGGGGTTGAACCCGTGGTCGTAGAGCCGCCAGCGCTGCCAGCGAACGCTGTGTTTGTAACTCTTGCCGATCTGCCCGCCTCGTTTCGCGCGGCTTTTAACTCTGCTGACTTGCATCCCTTGATCCCCGGTGCTGCCATTCCTGGCCCGGGCGCTGAGCTTGTTGCCACGCCTGCCTCTGATTCCCAGCTTGAGGCTGAACCTGCCGAGGACCTGCCGCGCGTTGGTGCCGTAGCCGTCAGCAAGCCGCAGACTCGCCCTTCCCTCGCCACTGAACCGCCAGCAATGAGCACGCTCGTGCGCCTTGGTGGGCCGGAACACCCAGCACCAGAGGCGCGGCAGCCCCCATCGGAGCGTCCCATTCCTACACCACAGGTAGATGCGTCCCCAGCTGAAGCGCCTCTGCAGAAGGCCGAGCCTCTGGCACCGGCTCCGCAGCCGGATCTGGGTTCCATGGTGGTGACCGAAAAGGTCACGTTCAACGCCCCAGCCCGGATCGAAGCGACCGCGCCGATCATCCTGCCGCGCCCGGTGGCCGAACAGGTGGCACAGGCGCTGCATGCAAGCGGGGACGGACAGGTCGAACTTCGCCTCTCGCCCGAGGAACTGGGCAGCGTGCGATTGCGACTTGTCAGCGGGCAGGGAGAGGTCGTGGTTCTTGTGCAGGCGGAGCGTCCGGAGACGCTCGACCTCTTCCGCCGCAACATCGAGCTTCTGGCGCAAGAGTTCCGCAACATTGGCTACGGCTCGGTGTCGTTCCAGTTTGGCCAGCAGCAACAACAGCAACCGGCCCTGCGCGATCAGGCAGCGCCCAACGCGGCACCGGCGGTGCCGGTGATCGCTCTTCCGGACGCGCCACGGTTGCCGACGGCAGGCTTGGGCGAATCGGGCCTCGACCTCAGACTTTGAAAGGATCCACCATGGATGTGACCGCAACCACCGCATCTGCCTCGGCTGCCGCGACTGGCTATGCGCGACCGACCGCCGCCGTTTCTTCGGATTTCGAAACGTTTTTGAAGATGCTTACGGTACAGATGCAGAACCAGGACCCGCTGAACCCGATGGAGGCATCGGATTTCGCCGTGCAGCTTGCGACCTTTTCCGGTGTGGAACAGCAGGTGCAGACGAATCAGCTTCTGTCGGGGATGTCGTCCCAGATTGGCATGCTGGGCCTGTCGCAGTTTGCCGGATGGGTCGGGATGGAGGTGCGGGCGCCGGTGCCAGCCTATTTCGGCGGCGACCCCATCACCTTGGCCCCGGAGATCCCGGATGCCGCGGACCGAGCCACGCTTGTCGTCCGCAACGCGATGGGGACCGAGGTCGAGCGGCGGGATATTCCACTGTCGGGCGATCCGATCCAATGGGCGGGGTTTTCCGAGGCGGGAACGCCTTTGCCTGCAGGTCACTACAGCTTTGAACTGATCAGCCACGAGGGCGACAAGTTCCTTTCGACAGATCCGGTCCTCACCTATTCGCGTGTGGTGGAAACACGGGCGGAAGGCGGGCAGGTGATGCTTGTGCTTCAGGGGGGCGGCAGGGTTCCTGCCGACAGGGTTTCGGGGTTGCGCCAGCCGGGGTGAGGCCGGCTTTTCGGCCCCCACGGCTTGGGATAGGATCGCGTGATGATGCGTGATCCTCCTCTGGAATTGCAGCGGCACGCCAGCGGCCAGTGGCAGCCGCTGGAGGGCGGGCGCGTCAATCAGCTTTGGCGGGTGCGGGACGGGAATCGGGACCTCGTGGTCAAGCTTTACGCCCGCGAAGGCCACAGTCCACTGTATGCGAACGATCCCCACACGGAACTCACGGTGCTGCAGGCGCTGGAGGGCACCGGGATTGCTCCCGAAGGGGCGCGGCTTCTGATGACCTCGGCAGGGCCTTGCCTCATCTACGAACATTTGCCGGGGACGCCTTGGCGACAGAACCCAGCACCTGTTGCGGAACTGCTGGGCCGGCTGCACGCGCTGCCACCACCCCGGCTTCCACAGATCATTCAGGCTTGGGATGAGGATATCCTCGCCGGATGTACCGGCCCTGAGGCTGACCAGTTGCGCGCCCTGCGCCCACAGGCCTCGGCGGTTTCATCGCCGGTCGCACTTGTGCATCGCGACCCGGTGCCGGGCAACATCATCGTCGATAACGGGACGCTTCGCCTCATCGACTGGCAATGTCCGGCGCTGGGCGACCCGTGCGAGGATATGGTCACCTTCCTGTCACCGGCGATGCAGTTCCTCTATCGCGGCGCACCGTTGAGCATAGGGGAGGAAGCCGCCTTCCTTGCCGCCTATCCGCATAAGGAGACCTTGGCACGGCTGCCGCACCTGCGGCCGATGCTGCACTGGCGGATCGCAGCGCATTGCCTGTGGCGCGCCCACCGCGGGCACGCCGACTATGCCACCGCGCTGGGGCTGGAGCTTGCGGCCCTTACAGAATCGTCCCGATCCAAACCCCCAGCGCCGTAAGCGCCGAACCGGCCACCATCCAAGTCAGGTTGCTGCGCCGCCGCTCGATCACAACAGGAACGACCGGCTGGTGAAGCTGCCGCCGCAGCGACGCCTCCACCAGTTGGGGCAGGCGGGGACCGAAGCGGGCCAGAACCCGGCCGGTTTCCCGCAGGTCGCGCAGAACGGCCTGCGGGCCGATGTGGCCGCGGATGTAACCTTCGACCTCGGGACGAGAGACTTCCCAGATGTTGATATGAGGGTTGAGAGAGCGCGCCACGCCTTCAACAACCACCATTGTCCGTTGCAGCAGGATAAGTTCCGTCCGCGTCTCCATCCCGAAGCGCTCTGTCACCTCGAACAAGTAGTTCAGCAGCCGCGCCATCGAGATTCGCGTCGCGTCCATGCCGAAGATCGGCTCCCCTACCGAGCGCAGGGCCCGGGCGAATTCATCCACGTCCCGATCGGGCGGCACATATCCGGCCTCGAAATGCACCTCGGCCACGCGGCGATAATCTTTGCGGATGAAGCCATACAGAATCTCGGCATAGACACGGCGGGTGTACTCGTCGATCCGCCCCATGATCCCGAAGTCGAGCGCGATGATATCGCCGTTCGCGGCGACCTTGAGGTTGCCCTGATGCATATCAGCGTGGAAATAGCCGTCGCGCAGGGCGTGGCGCAGGAACAGTTGCAGGACCCGCGCGGCAAGCTGCGTGCGGTCGTGCCCCGCCGCATCCAGCGCGTCGTTATCGCCCAGTGGCACGCCTTCGGCCCAACCCATCGTCAGCACCTGCCGGCCGGACAGGAACCAGTTGGCGCTGGGCACCTGGAACGCCTCGTCCCCTGCCGTGTTGGAGGCAAATTCCGCCGCGGCTGCGGCTTCGAGCCGGAGGTCAAGTTCGCCCATCACCACGCCTTCGAAATGGCGGATCACATCCGTGGGCCGCAGCCGGCGCGAGGAGGGTGAGAGCCATTCGATCATCGAGGCTGCAAAGTAGAACGCGTCGATATCCTTACGGAAGGCGCGCAGGATTCCCGGCCGCAGGACCTTGACGGCGACCTTTTCCCCAGTCTCCGCCAGCCGCGCCTGATGGACCTGCGCAATGGAGGCCGCCGCCACGGGTTCGGAGAATTCCGAGAACAGCGTGTCGACGCTGATCTCCAGCTCGTCCTCGATCATCATCCGCGCGGTGGCGGTGGGGAAGGGCGGCAGGCGGTCCTGAAGGAACCGCAACTGTAGCGCCAGTTCATCACCCACAACATCAGGCCGCGTGGACAGGATCTGGCCGAACTTGATGTAGGCCGGGCCCAGCGCCGTCAGCGCCCGGGTCAGCGGCGGCAGGGTCGGGTCACCGTCGAGCCCCGCCCATTTGAACGGCCAGCCCAGGATGCGGGCGACCAGCCGCAGCCGTGGCGGGGCGCGAAATGCCTCCAGCACTGCGCCCATGGCCCCTGATTTTTCCAGCGTCGCGCCGGTCCGGATCAGCCGCCAGATATTGTGAGGTCCGCGCATCAGAGCTTCCAGCCCGAATGCAGCGCCGCGACGCCCATCGTCAGGTTGCGGTACTTGACCTGTTCGAACCCGGCCTTGCGGATCATTGCGGCAAATGTCTCCTGGTCGGGGAACTTCCGGATCGACTCCACCAGGTACTGATAGCTGTCGCGGTCGTTCGCGACGATCTGGCCCATGACGGGAATGACGTTGAAGGAATAGCGGTCATAGGCCCATTGAAGCGCCGGGTTCGGCAACTGGCTGAATTCCAGCACCATCAGTCGGCCACCGGGGCGCAGCACCCGGAACGCCTCATCCAGCGCCTTTTGCACCCGGGTCACGTTCCGGATCCCGAACGAGATCGTGTAGACATCAAAGCTGTTGTCTGCGAAAGGCAGCGCCATCGCGTCGCCCACCACCCAGTCCAGCCGGTCGGCGGTCTGTTCAGCCTCGGCCCGCTGGCGGCCCTGCAGCAGCATGGATTCCGTCAGGTCCAGCACCATCGCCGAGGCACCGGGGGCACGTTTCAGGAAGCGGAAGGCGATGTCGCCGGTGCCGCCCGCCACATCCAGAAGGCGCTGGCCGGACCGTGGCGCCAGCCAGTCCATCATCGCGTCCTTCCACAGCCTGTGCACGCCGCCCGACATCAGGTCGTTCATGACGTCATAGCGCGATGCGACGCGGGTAAAGACCCCGTGCACCATGCCCGCCTTTTCGCCTTCGTCCACGGTGCGGAAACCGAAATGGGTCGTTGCTTGCGCGTCCTGCGCCAGGTTGTCGGTCATGGGGTCTTGCCGTCCTTTCAGCCTCCCCTTCTTATAGAGCGCCTGCGGGGCGATACAATGCGGCCCCGCGTCATGCCCAAGCGTCAGGGCCAACCGTCAGAGGAGCCGATGCCAGAACTGCCCGAGGTCGAAACCGTCCGCCGCGGCCTTTTGCCGGTGATGGAGGGCGACGTGATCCGCAAGGCCGACATCCGCCGGCCCGACCTGCGCTGGCCGCTGCCTGACCGCATGGCGGCCCGGCTGGAAGGCGCGCGAGTGGAACGGCTGCGGCGGCGGTCGAAGTACATCCTTGGTGATCTTTCGACGGAGGAAACGCTGCTGGTCCACCTGGGCATGTCGGGAAGGATGCTAATTTCGGGCGCCCAGGTCGGCCAGTTCCACCACGATCATCCTGCACCGGCAAAGCATGACCACGTCGTGCTGGACATGGCGCGGGGACCCCGCGTCACCTTCAACGACGCCCGCCGCTTCGGGGCGATGGATCTCTGCGCGACCGAGGCCATCGACCGGCATCCCCTTCTGGCGGGGCTGGGACCGGAACCCTTCGGCAACGACTTCAACGAGGATTACCTTGTGGCGCGGCTTTCGGGCCGGAAGATGCCGATCAAGGCCGCGCTCCTGGACCAGCGGATCGTGGCGGGTCTGGGCAACATCTATGTCTGCGAGGTGCTGCACCGCGCCGGAATTTCCCCTTCACAGCCTGCGGGTGCGGTCGCGCCGCAACAGGTGGCGCAACTTGTTCCCTTGGTGCGCGACGTGCTGGCCGAGGCGATCGAGGCCGGAGGGTCCTCGCTGCGCGACTACCGGCAGGCAGATGGCGACTTGGGCTATTTCCAGCACCGTTTCCGCGCCTATGGCCGCGAGGGCGAAGCCTGTCCTACCCCCGGCTGCACCGGCACGATCCAGCGAATGGTGCAGTCTGGGCGGTCGACCTTCCACTGCCCCGAGTGCCAAAGATAGCTTGATCCAGAGGGGTCGGGTGCTATTGAGTCGCCCCTGACAACGGCAACAGAAGGTGCCCCATGGCCTACGAGACGCTGATCGTCGAGATTACCGACCACGTCGCCCTGATCCGGCTCAACCGGCCCGAGGCGCTGAACGCGTTGAACTCGCGCCTGCTGTCGGAACTCGCGGCAGCGCTGAAGGTGGCCGACGCGAACGAGCGGGTGCGCTGCATCGTCCTGACCGGATCGGAAAAGGCCTTCGCGGCCGGGGCGGACATCAAGGAGATGGCCAGCAAGACCTTCGTCGATGCCTATACCGGCGATCTTTTCGGCACGGATGTCGATGCGATCCAGCGCGTGCGCAAGCCGATCATCGCCGCCGTATCCGGATATGCCCTGGGCGGCGGCTGCGAACTTGCGATGATGTGCGACTTCATCATCGCGTCTGACACAGCCAAGTTCGGGCAGCCGGAGATCAACCTTGGCGTCATGGCGGGCATCGGCGGGACGCAGCGCCTGACCCGGCTTGTCGGCAAGTCGAAAAGCATGGACATGCACCTGACCGGCCGCTTCATGGACGCCGCCGAGGCCGAGCGCGCGGGCCTGGTGAGCCGGGTCGTTCCCGCCAAGAAGCTGATGGACGAGGCTATGGCCGTGGCGCAGAAGATCGCCGAAAAATCGGCTCTGACGGTGATGGCCGTGAAGGAGGCTGTGAACCGCAGCTATGAGACGCCCCTGCGCGAGGGGATCCTGTTCGAGCGCCGGCTGTTCCACGCGCTGTTTTCGACCGAGGACCAGAAAGAGGGGATGGAAGCCTTCCTTGAAAAGCGCGAGCCACAGTTCCGCGACCGCTGAGCCGGAAAACCCGAAGGAAATGGTTGACTCGGACCCGAGTCGCGCGTAGAGACGCGACTTCAGAATTTACCCGAACCCGAAGCGGAAAACGATACATGGCCAATACGCCCCAATCCAAGAAGCGCGCACGCCAGAACGAGCGGCGCTATGCCGTCAACAAGGCGCGCCGTTCGCGGATCCGCACCTTCCTGCGCAAAGTCGAAGAGGCGCTTGCCTCTGGCAATCAGGAAACCGCGGCCGAGGCCCTGCGTGCGGCACAGCCCGAACTGGCGCGTGGCGTGACCAAAGGCGTGCTTCACAAGAACACGGTCGCGCGCAAGATGTCGCGCCTGTCGTCCCGCGTGAAGGCGCTGGCGGCTGCCTGACAAGGCTTCAAACGACCTTTGCAAGGGGCGCGCCATTCGGCGCGCCTTTTTGCTTTTGCTCCTGAAAAAGAACGAAAAAATGCACCCGTGTTCTTTTTCCAACGGTGTTCCGGATTCGGTTTCGTCATCTCTGAGTCAAGCTGATAGTTCTGTTGCAGCCCCCTGCAGGCTCAAGCTAGCGTCATAGGGCGATTCACATCGTCTTGGGGGGACATCGGTCGGCGCGGCGCCGGTCTGCATGCATATGCAGCCGACGACGTTGCGCAGGACGCAGGAACGGCAAAGTGGGGCTTTGCAAGACCTGAACCTGCGGCGCAGCACAGGACACTGGCTGCGCGCCGACCGGTCCGGAACAGACGCCCTCTGCCGGGGCGCAACAATGCACGGGTGCTGCCACACCCGGCTGCCGCAATGTTGCGATCTGCCAGAGGGTGCACGGGAACCTGCAGTTGATAACTGCCGGGCCGGTTTCTGTTTCGCTGCCAAGACGCTGGGATCCATTGGCGGTTCCTGCGGCGGCATCTTGTGTGTTTGTGTGCGCCAAAGCCGGGACGATGAGGCAAATGGCGGTAAGAACATGCGAGACGAAAGCTGGGCACAGGCACGTGAAGAACTTCTCAAGACAGTCGGCAAGAACAACTTCGTGACCTGGATCGAACCGCTGGCCTATTCGGGCTGCGCGGATGGGGTGGCCCGCTTTGAGGCGCCCACGAATTTCATCGGCGACTGGGTGGCGCGCAATTTCGCCGACCAGATCCGCTATCAACTGACCGCAGCCGGGATGCCGGTGGAACGCGTGGAATTCGCGGTGGCCTCGGCCACGCGGGCCGCGCCCGCCCCGGAGAGGCCTGCCAGCGAAAGACCCACCGGCGAACGGCTCGCAGCGGCGCCCGCACGCGCGGCCGCCGGCGAAGAGCTTCCGGGCGCGCCGCTGGACACCCGTTTTACCTTTGACAGCTTCGTGGTCGGCAAGCCGAACGAACTGGCCCATGCCGCTGCCCGCCGCGTGGCCGAAGGCGGGCCTGCCACCTTCAACCCGCTGTTCCTTTACGGCGGGGTAGGGCTGGGCAAGACCCACCTCATGCACGCCATCGCGCACGAATTGCACATCCGCAGCCCGGAGATGCGGGTGCTTTACCTGTCGGCAGAACAGTTCATGTACCGCTTCGTGCAGGCGCTGCGCGACAAGCAGATCATGAACTTCAAGGAGCTGTTCCGTTCGGTGGACGTGCTGATGGTGGATGACGTCCAGTTCATCGCCGGCAAGGACAGCACGCAAGAGGAATTTTTCCACACCTTCAACGCTCTGGTGGATCAGAACAAGCAGATCGTCATTTCCGCCGACCGCGCCCCGGGCGAGATCAAGGACCTGGAGGAACGGATCAAGTCGCGCCTGCAATGCGGGCTGGTGGTGGACTTGCATCCGACCGACTATGAACTTCGCCTTGGCATCCTTCAGCAAAAGGCCGAAGCCTATCGGCAGCAGTACCAGGGGCTGCAACTGGCGCCCGGCGTGCTGGAATTTCTTGCGCATCGGATCACCACCAACGTGCGTGTGCTGGAAGGGGCTCTGACGCGGCTCTTCGCCTTTGCCTCACTGGTCGGTCGGGAAATTACGCTGGATCTGGCACAGGATTGTCTGGCCGACATCCTCCGCGCTTCGGACCGCAAGGTCACCGTTGAGGAAATCCAGCGAAAGGTGGCGGAACATTACAACATCCGCCTGTCGGATCTGATCGGGCCCAAGCGGCTGCGGACCATCGCCCGGCCTCGGCAGATCGCCATGTACCTGGCCAAGCAGCTGA
The DNA here is from genome assembly GCA_008711135.1 of Rhodobacteraceae bacterium LNNU 3342. Taxonomy (GTDB): domain Bacteria; phylum Pseudomonadota; class Alphaproteobacteria; order Rhodobacterales; family Rhodobacteraceae; genus Halodurantibacterium. The sequence continues at coordinate 197,559 of VUAW01000003.1, read as the reverse complement.
CCTCGCGCAGCCTGCCTGAAATCGGCCGCCGTTTCGGTGGGCGGGATCACACCACGATCATGCACGGCGTCAAGAAGGTGGAGGAGCTGATCACCAGCGACCACCAGATCGCCGAGGATCTTCAGCTTCTGCGCCGCCTGCTTGAGGCCTGATCGGCCCCTTGACGGTGCCTGCGAAGCAATTGACAGTCAAATCGATAAAAATGACTTGAGGCGGCCCGGGTTTTGGCACAATTTGCCTTCCCCGGGCCTTTGGCCGCAGAAGGATGGGGAACAGGATGAAAATCAGCATCGAACGCGGCGTCTTGCTCAAGGCCGTCGCCCAGGCGCAGTCAGTTGTCGAGCGCCGCAACACCATCCCCATCCTTGCCAACGTCCTGATCGAGGCCGAGGGTGAAACGGTCAGCTTCCGCGCCACCGATCTGGATATCGAGGTCGTGGACAAGGTGTCCGCGCAAGTGGAACGCGCCGGTGCCACGACAGTATCCGCTGTCATGCTGCACGAAATTGTCCGCAAGCTGCCGGATGGTGCCTTGGTCACGCTGACCGATGACGCGGCTTCGGGGCGTCTGACAGTTCAGGCCGGACGGTCGAACTTTGCGCTCGCCACCCTGCCGCGCGAAGATTTCCCGGTCATGGCCACTTCAGAATACGGGTCAAGCTTTACCGCCCCCGCAAGTGCGCTTCGCCGGCTGTTCGAGAAGTCGAAGTTCGCCATTTCGACCGAGGAAACGCGCTATTACCTCAACGGTGTCTATATGCACGTGGCCGAGGGCGAGGAGGGCCGCGTGCTGCGCTGCGTAGCGACTGATGGGCACCGTCTGGCTCGGATCGATACAGCGCTTCCGGCCGGCGCCGATGGGATGCCTGGCGTTATCGTCCCGCGCAAGACAGTGGGGGAACTGCGCAAGCTGCTCGACAACGATGATACTGAGATCACCGTATCGGTGTCGGAAACCAAGATCCGCTTTGCCACCGACGGGATCACCCTGACCTCCAAGGTTATCGACGGCACCTTCCCCGATTATGCCCGCGTCATCCCCACCGGCAACACCCGCCGGCTGGAGGTTGATGCCAGCGAGTTCGCACAGGCGGTGGACCGTGTGGCGACGGTATCTTCGGAACGTTCACGCGCCGTGAAGCTCGCGCTGGAGGAAGACCGGCTGGTGCTTTCCGTGAACTCGCCCGACAGCGGCGCCGCAGAGGAAGAGCTTGCCGTGGCCTATGCCGACGAACGGCTGGAGATCGGCTTCAACGCCAAGTACCTGCTTGAAATCGCCAGCCAGGTTGACCGGGAAAATGCGGTGTTCCTGTTCAACTCTTCGGGCGATCCAACGCTGATGCGCGAAGGCAACGACGCATCGGCGGTCTATGTCGTCATGCCGATGCGGGTGTGACGCGGCGGGAATGATCCAGGCCGTCACGGCGCTGACACTGTCACATTTCCGGTCGCACCGGCTGGCACGGCTGCGGCTGGACGGGCGGCCGGTGGCGATCTTTGGCCCGAACGGCGCCGGCAAGACCAACCTCTTGGAGGCAGTCTCGCTGCTCTCGCCTGGCCGCGGTCTGCGCCGCGCCACCAATGAGGAACTGGCCCGCCGCCCTGAAGGGCAGGGCTGGAAGATCCGTGCCCAGATCACTGCACCTGATGGCGCGCATGAAATCGACACATGGGCCGAAGACGCCGGATCGCGGCAGGTGCGGATCGATGGCAAGCTGGCGACTCAGGTTTCACTGGCGCGGGTGACGCGGGTTCTGTGGCTTGTCCCTGCGATGGACCGGCTCTGGATCGAAGCAGCAGAGGGCCGTCGCCGTTTTCTGGACCGCATCACGCTCAGCTTTCTTCCCGGCCATGCCGAGGCCGCACTCAGCTATGAAAAAGCAATGCGGGAGCGGAACCGGCTGCTGAAGGACCATGTCAGCGACACAAGCTGGTACGCTGCGCTGGAGTCGCATATGGCAGAGGCAGGGGCCATCGTTGCTGCCAATCGCCGCGCCGCGCTCGCACGCCTTCTGGACGCGCAAGAAGGGGCAGAAACCGCCTTTCCCGCCGCCACGCTGGCGCTTCATTACCCCGAAGATGGGCCGGAAAGCGCGGAGGCGCTGCTGCGGGCTTTCGCTGAAGGCCGGCGGCGCGACATGGCAGCGGGGCGGACGTTGGTCGGGCCTCACCGGGTTGATCTGGCTGCCATCTATGCCGCCAAGGGCATGGCGGCCGAGCTTTGCTCCACCGGAGAGCAGAAAGCGCTGCTGATCTCGCTCATCCTCGCGAATGCCCGGGCGCTGGCGTGGGATCTGGGCAGCCCACCGATCCTGCTACTGGATGAGGTCGCAGCCCATCTTGATGCAAGCCGCCGCGCCGCGCTCTATGCCGAGGTGACTGCCCTTGGCGCCCAAGCCTTCATGACGGGCACTGGTGTTGAACTGTTCCGGGAACTCGGACCCGCCGCACAGGCATTCGAGGTGACAGAGGCAGCAGACGGTTCAGTTACCGAGGAAAGGGACCTTGCATGACCCCGCAGCGCGTCACCCTGATCACGCTGGGCGTGGCCAATCTGGCCCGGGCGCACCAGTTCTATGCCAGCCTTGGCTGGGAGCCCGCCGAGACTGCCGAGGCCGTCGCCTTCTACCAGATGAACGGACTGGTGTTGGCGCTATTCGACCGTGAGGAACTGGCCAAGGATCAAGGCCGTCCCGGCGCCGCATTGGGAACCGGAGGAATGACCCTGGCGCAGAACTTCGTTGATCGGGCCGGTGTGGATGAGGCTTTCGCCAAGGCGGTCGCGGCAGGGGCGACGCCACTCAAACCACCGGAGGAGGTCTTCTGGGGCGGCTATTCCGGCTACTATGCTGACCCTGATGGCCATGTGTGGGAGGTGGCGCATAACCCCTTCTGGCCGCTGGCCAAGGACGGCAGCCTGACGCTGCCGACGAAATGACGCTGTCCGCAGGCAGCCTGCTGTTCTATTCGGGGGCGCTGCTGGTGCTGTTCTTCACGCCCGGCCCGGTCTGGGTGGCGCTGACGGCGCGGACGCTGACTGGCGGCTTCGCGGCAGCGTGGCCGCTGGCGGTCGGGGTGGTGCTGGGTGACGCGCTCTGGCCGCTGGTGGCGATCTTCGGACTTGGTTGGGTGCTGTCCGTCTTTAACGGGTTCATGATCCTGATGCGGCTCGTGGCAGCGGCGACCTTTGCCGTGATGGGGCTGCTGCTGTTTCGCAATGCGGGGCAAGGCATCGTCACCGACAGCCGGCTGACCCCCCCCGGGCGCCTTGCAGGATTCATGGCCGGCGTGGCGGTGATCCTGGGCAACCCCAAGGCTATCCTGTTTTACATGGGGGTGCTGCCGGGCTTCTTCGACCTTTCGCGTGTCACTGCTGCAGATATTGCGGTGATCGTTCTGGTTTCGATGCTGATCCCGCTGATCGGCAACCTGGGCTTTGCGCTGTTCATCGACCGGGCGCGGCGGCTGCTGGCGTCACCGATCGCGCTGCGGCGCACCAACCGTGTCGCAGGGGTGCTTCTGATGCTGGTTGGGGTGGTAATCGCCCTCTCCTGACCCCAAATATTGTGGTGGGCCCGTGACATTCCCGCCCCGCACCCCTATAAATCGGGCAAGTATAAAAGGAAGGTCCACCATGGCCGAAGCAGCTCAGAAGCCCGAAGAATACGGCGCCGAATCCATCAAGGTTCTCAAGGGGCTGGACGCCGTCCGCAAACGTCCCGGCATGTATATCGGCGACACCGACGACGGCTCGGGCCTGCACCACATGGTTTATGAGGTCGTGGACAACGGAATTGACGAGGCGTTGGCCGGTCACGCCGACCGGGTTACTGTGACGATCCACGCCGATAACAGCGTTTCTGTCAGCGACAACGGGCGCGGCATTCCTGTCGACATTCACCGCGAGGAAGGCGTTTCCGCGGCCGAGGTCATCATGACCCAGCTTCACGCGGGCGGCAAGTTCGACCAGAACAGCTACAAGGTTTCGGGTGGTCTGCACGGGGTGGGGGTTTCGGTCGTGAACGCCTTGTCCGACTGGCTCGACCTGCGGATCTGGCGCAACGGCAAGGAACATTACGCGCGTTTTGAACGTGGCGAAACGGTGACCTCGCTTCAGGTCGTGGGCGATGCCGAAGGGCGCAAGGGGACCGAGGTGCGGTTCCTTGCCTCGACCGACACGTTCTCCAACCTCGAATACAGCTACAAGACCTTGGAAAACCGGCTGCGGGAACTTGCATTCCTGAATTCCGGCGTCCGGATCCTGCTGCGCGACGAACGCCCCGCCGAGCCGCTGGAGAGCGAGCTTTTCTATGAAGGCGGGGTACGTGAATTCGTGCGTTATCTCGACCGGTCAAAAACGCCCCTGATCCCCGAACCGGTCTTCATCACGGGCGAACGCGACGGCATCGGCATCGAGGTCGCGATGTGGTGGAACGACAGCTATCACGAAACTGTCCTGCCGTTCACCAACAACATCCCGCAGCGCGATGGTGGTACCCATCTTGCAGGGTTCCGCGGCGCGCTGACGCGGTCGATCAACCTTTACGCCCAGTCCTCGGGGATCGCGAAGAAGGAAAAGGTGAACTTTACCGGTGACGACGCGCGTGAGGGGCTGACCTGCGTGCTTTCGGTCAAGGTGCCTGATCCAAAATTCTCCAGCCAGACCAAGGACAAGCTGGTAAGTTCCGAGGTGCGGCCTGCGGTCGAGAACCTGCTGAACGAAAAGCTGAGCGAGTGGTTCGAGGAAAACCCCTCCCACGCTAAGCAGGTCGTCGGCAAGATCATCGAGGCCGCACTGGCCCGCGAGGCCGCTCGCAAGGCGCGCGAGTTGACGCGGCGCAAGACGGCTATGGACGTGGCCAGCCTGCCTGGCAAGCTGGCGGATTGCCAGGAAAAAGACCCGGCCCGCTCGGAACTCTTCCTGGTAGAGGGTGACTCGGCCGGCGGTTCGGCCAAGCAGGGACGCAGCCGCGCGAACCAAGCCGTGCTGCCGCTGCGCGGCAAGATCCTGAACGTGGAACGCGCCCGGTTCGACCGGATGCTGAGCAGCCAGGAGATCGGCACGCTGATCACAGCGCTTGGCACCGGCATCGGGCGGGATGAGTTTGACCTTTCCAAGCTGCGTTACCACAAGATCGTCATCATGACGGACGCGGACGTTGACGGCGCCCATATCCGGACGCTGCTGCTGACCTTCTTCTTCCGCCAGATGCCAGAGATCATCGAGGCGGGTCACCTCTACATCGCCGAGCCGCCGCTTTACAAAGTGTCGCGCGGGAAGTCCGAGGTTTACCTCAAGGATCAGGCGGCGCTGGAGAACTACCTGATCCACCAAGGGGTCGAGGGCGCGCGCCTGCGCCTGGGTACCGGAGAGGAAATAACCGGCCAGGATCTGGCGCGCGTTGTTGAAGAGGCGCGTGCAGTTCGCCGCAGCCTTCAGGCCTTCCCGACGCATTATCCGCAGCGCATTCTGGAACAGGCCGCTATCGCCGGGGCGCTGCTGCAGGGCCGGATCGACCAGAACCCGCAGGGCGTAGCCGATGAGGTTGCGGCGCGGCTCGACCTTGTCGCGGCGGAATATGAGCGTGGCTGGATCGGGCGCCCGACGCAGGATCACGGGCTGCGGTTCTCTCGCCTGCTGCGGGGGGTCGAGGAGGTCCGGACCCTTGACGGGCAGGTGCTGCGGTCGGGCGAAACCCGGCGGCTGGCCAGCCACACTGCCGCGCTGCAGGATGTTTACGGCGAACCCGCCCGCCTTATGCGGAAGGACCGCGACCAGATGATCCACGGCCCTGTGGAGCTTCTGGATGCCATTCTGGCCGAGGGCGAAAAGGGGCTTAGTCTTCAGCGGTACAAGGGCTTGGGCGAAATGAACCCCAGCCAGCTTTGGGAGACGACGCTCGATCCCGAGGCGCGGACCCTGCTGCAGGTGCGAGTCGAGGATCTGGCCGAGGCGGACGACATCTTCACCAAACTGATGGGCGATGTGGTGGAGCCGCGGCGCGAGTTCATCCAGCAGAACGCGCTGAACGTCGAAAATCTGGATTTCTGAGGAAGTCCGGCATCCATCAGTTCAAGGGCCGCATCTTGCGGCCCTTTTTCGTCAAAAATAGCTGCGGACCAAGGCGGCGGAGATCAGGCTCCATCCATCTGCCACGACAAAGAACGCCAGCTTGAACGGCAGAGAGACGATGGCCGGCGGCACCATCATCATGCCCATCGACATCAGCACAGCCGCCACCACCAGATCGATGATCAGGAACGGCAGGAACACGAGAAAGCCGATCTCGAAGGCGCGGGAAATCTCGCTGAGCAGGAATGAGGGCACAAGAACCGACAGCGGCGCCTCTGGCGTCAGACCCTCAGCGGGAACCTCGGGGCGCAGTGCCGCCAGTGTGTCAAAGGTGCCCGGCGCGATCCTTGCCGTCATGAAGCGGCGGAACGGGTCCAGCGCCTGCGACAGGGCCGGTTCCAGTTCCATCGCCCCTTCCATCAGCGGCGCGATGCCTTGCGTGTAGGCTTCGGTGAAGACCGGCTCCATCACGAAATAGGTCAGGAACAGCGCCAGGCTGACGATCAGCATGTTGGGCGGCGACTGCTGCAGGCCGATCCCCTGCCGCAGGATCGACAGCACCGTCACGATGAAGGGGAAGCAGGTGATCATGATCGCGATGCCGGGCACGAGGCTCAGCACCGTCAACAGCACCAGCAACTGGATCGACCGGGCCGCAAGCGAGCCGTCGTCGCCCAAAGAAAGCGTAAGTTCTTGCGCCAGCGATAGGTCAGGGACCACGGCGGCTATCGCAAGAGCCAAGGTGAAGTGCCTATAGCCCATCCTGAAGGTCCGCCACCTCGGTCAGGCGCACGGCAAGCTGGCCCGCGTGATCACCTTCAAGTTCCTGCAATTCGCCCCGCGCGATGAGCTTGTCACCGACATAGAGTTCGACCGGGTCATCCACGCGCCGGTCGAGCGTCAGCACCGCATCCTTCTGCATCCGCAGCAGGTCCCGGATCAAGGGCCGCGCCCGACCGACCGAGATCGTGATCTCGATCGGGACTTGTGTGAAGGGGTTGAAGGGGGAAGCAATGTTCTCATCCATGGTGACGCGCCTCTTGTTGAAGGTGATGGAAGCCGGTGACGGCCGCACGGATTGCGGTCACGGCGCCCGAAAGGTCGATCAGATGTTCTGCGGTTCCCAGCCGGATCAACGCCTGCCCGGGGTTGAGCGTCTCCGAAGCCAAAAGCCGCACCGGAAAGGCAGGCACACCTAAGGCCGATTGCACGGCCGCCTCATCCTCGGGATGGACGTGGATCAGGGCGGGGATCTCGGTTGCCTCGACCGCGTGGGGCATTAACGTTTCCGCGATCACTGCGGGCAGGGCAGCACGGGCGGCTTCGGGCAGGACCTTTTCCAGAATCTCGAACAGCAGCGGCTCCAGCGCCTTCAGCATTGCCTGACGAGCTTCATGGTAGGTAAAAGCCATGTCTTCCAGACTGCGAGCGATTCCCTCACGCAGATCTGCCTGACCCTCTGCATGGCTGCGGGCGGCATCCTCCAGCCCCGCCTGATACCCTTCATCATAGCCCTTCTGGCGAGCTTGGGTCAGCTCTTCGTCACTGTGGAAGGGGGCTTCTATGGGCTCCTCAACCTCGAAGTCGCGCAGTTTCAGCCGGGCTCCGATCATACACGCTCCTCCCGGTCTTCCATCCAGCCGCGCAGGATCTCCACAGATTCCTGCTGGCGCTCTTCGATCAGGCGGCGCAGGCGCGCAACCGGTTCGTCATTGTCATAGTCCCCCTGCGGGTCGTCGCCCGCCATGATCGGGAAGATGGGCGGAAGGTCGGCCAGATCGGTGATTTCGCCCGACAGCGGCGGAAGTTCCGGCAGGCTTGCGGTGGCAAACGCCTCTTGCAGCTCAGGGGCCGGAAGTTCCGCAGGCGCGGCAGGGACTGGGCGGTTCGACAGCAGCGGGCGCAGGACGAAGAGGCCAAGCACCAGCGCCACCAGCGCAAGCACGCCAATCTGGATCAGGCTCATGAGGTCGAGATTGCTCAGGTGTCCGCTTTCAACAAACTGGCCTATGGGCGGCGCGGTTTCAAACTCCAGCGACTTGATGGTGATGACGTCGCCGCGCTCCCCGTCAAAGCCGACCGCAGAGGCGACGAGTTCGCGCAGCGCCTCCAGTTCCTCTGCCGGTCTTGGAACAGCAATCGGGGCGCCGTCGGGCCCGGTACCGCGCGCCTCATCCAGCAGGACCGCCACGGTGATCTTGCGGATCCCGCCAGGGCTGCGCACCAGTTCACGCTGAAGTTCCGAAACCTCGTAATTCACCCGTTCCCGGCTCTCGGCCATCTGGCTTTGCGAAGTCCGTCCATTGGCTGCGGCATCGCCATCCGGCAGGTTGCTGGCTACGGTGACCTGATTGCCGCCTTGATCGCGCGCGGTCGTGCTCCGCTCCTCGGTTTCCGAGCTGACGGCGACGCGGCTTTCCGGGTCAAAGCGGCGTTCGACAATCTGTTCGGTTTCAGTGACCGTTTCCACGCTCACCTCGACGACGGCCTTGCCATGGCCTACCCGCGCAGCCAGAAGGCGCTCGACATTGCGCTTCAATTCGGCCGCCCGCTCATCCCCCGCACGGGCAGGAACGACCGTGTCATCGGCCATGACAACCACACCTCCTGCGGCGTCGATGACCGACACGTCTTCCGGCCTCAGCCCCGCGACGGCAGAGGAAACAAGAAACTTCAGGGCTTTCGCATGCGCCGGGGAAAGCTGCCCGTTCGACATGGTTACGGTGACTGACGCAGTCGGGCGAATCTCGCGCCGGAATGGCTGGGTTGTGGCATTGGCAATATGAACCCGCGCCGCGCGGATCTGCGGGTTGGAGGTGATGGTGCGCGCAAGCTCCCCCTCCTTGGCACGCCAGTAGGCGGCATCGAACATCTGCGAGGTGGTCCCGAAGCCCGAAAGCCCGTCCAGAAGCTCATACCCTGCGGCATTGTTCGAAGGCAGCCCCTCGGCCGCAAGGGTCATGCGGATCTCATCGCGCCGGGCGCCTTCCACCCAGATCGAATCGCCGCGCACCTCATATCGGATGTTGCGCTGATCGAGCACGCGCACCACTTCCCCGGCCGGTCCACTTTCAAGGCCGCCATACAGAAGGCCCATGCTGGGGACAGTCGCAAGCCGGGTGACTGCCAGCACCGCAGCGAACATGGCGACGGTGGCAAGAACGACGATGGCCTTCCTTTGCGGGCTGAGGGCAGTCCAGACCGAAAAAAGCTGAGGCACGGCGATTCTCCTTTTCCCGGGGCGTTCTGCCCCCGCGCCGCGCCACTTTTGCCGATGTGACTTAAGAATCGGTTAGTGTCCTTGGGCCTATAGACGATGAAACCTAGAACGGGGGACATCATGGCCGAATCGCCGGAAACAACTGAAAAGCCTTCGAAAAAGCACCTTGGTCTGCCGCTTGCCGGGGGCATCCTAGGCTCGCTTCTGCTGGGTGGGGGCGGGTTCTTCGCCGTGTACAGCGGTGTCCTTCCCGGTGCCGGAACCGCCTTTGCCCGCGCCACGCCCGCCAGCGTACCGGCCTTTGTTCCCGTGGAACCGCTGGTCATTTCGCTGGGTCCGCAATCGCGCAGCGCCCATCTGCGGCTGACGGCACAGCTTGAGGTCGAAGCCGCCCACAGGGCCGAGGTGCAGGTCCTCATGCCCCGAATCATGGACGTGATGAACGGCTACCTTCATGCGCTCGAAGTGCGCGAACTCGAAGAGCCCGGCGCGCTGATCCGGATGCGGTCGCAGATGCTGCGGCGGGTCCAGATCGTGACCGGCGAAGGCCGCGTCCGTGATCTTCTTGTCACCGAATTCGTATTCAACTGAGGCTGAAGATGCAGATCATTTCCGACATCCTTCTTGCAGCCGGCGCGCTGGCAGCGGCAGCCTATTGCTTTGTGCTTTCCCGCAGGCTCAAGAAATTCACGCGGCTGGAAGGGGGAATGGGCGGCGCGATTGCCGTGCTTTCCGCCCAGGTGGACGACCTGACGCGGGCCCTGAAGCGGGCGGAAGCCGCCGCCAAGGCATCTTCAGGCGCGCTGGACCAGCAGATGGCTCGCGCTGCCAGCGCCACGAACCGGCTGGAATTGCTTCTGGCCGCGATGCATGACCTGCCGGAAGCAGATCCCGCGCCGCGCGGCCGTGCCATCCGCCGCAGCGTCCGCCGCCATTCGCCTCGACAGGAATATGAGGCTGCGGAATGACCGCCCGCACCGCTCCACGAAGAGGCCGGCGCGCCCGGCGTGGCACATTGTGGATCGTGGTCGCCGTTCTGGCAGGTTCAGGCGCCTTGCGGCTTGGGGTGGGCGTAGCCGAGGCCGTGGCCCGCGATGAACCGCCCCCGCCGCCTGTGCATCAGGCAGCGCCCGATCCCGGCCCGCTTCTGGCCGCGCTTCAGGCGCGCGAAGCCCGCGTGGCCGAGATGGAGGCCGCGCTTGGCGAACGGATGCAGGCGCTTTCTGTTGCCGAAGGACGTCTGGCGGACCAGATGGCCGCGCTCGTGGCGGCCGAGGATGCCCTGTCCTCGACCCTCGCCTTGGCTGATCAGGCCGCCGAAAGCGACATCACTCGTCTGACCGCGGTGTATGAGAACATGAAGCCGAAAGAGGCCGCGATCCTGTTCGAGGAGATGGACCCAGATTTTGCCGCGGGCTTCCTCGCGCGGATGCGTCCCGAGGCTGCGGCAGGCGTGATGGCCGGCCTTCAGCCCCGCAGCGCCTATGCGATCAGCGTCATCCTGGCCGGGCGCAACGCCCTTGTTCCGACGGAGTAAGCCGATGGCATCCATTGTTAATCCCGCGCCGGGAGTCCTGCGGCGGGCACGAATGTGGACGGAGGAAGGGGCATGATCGGTATCGTGGGAATCTGTGTGATCTTCGTGATGGTCTTTGGCGGCTACGCGGCCGCGGGCGGCAAGATCGGGATCATCATGAAGTCGCTGCCGTTCGAGTTGATGATGATCGGCGGCGCCGCCATAGGCGCCTTCCTGATCGCAAACGACAAGCTGGGGATCAAGCAGACCCTGAAAGACATCGTGAAGGTGTTCAAGGGTCCGGTCTGGAAACCGGAAGATTATCGCGACCTTCTTTGCCTGCTTTTTGAGTTGATCCGCCTTGCGCGTCAGAACGCCGTCGCGCTGGAGGAACATATCGAGGCCCCGGCTTCGTCCGACATCTTCAAGCGCTATCCAAAGATCCTTGCCGATCACGAGGCGGTGGAACTCATCTGCGACACCCTCCGCTCTGCCTCGATGAACTATGACGATCCTCACCAGGTGGAGGAGGTTCTGGCCAAGCGCATGGAAACGAACATGAACCACGCGCTTCATTCCAGCCATGCGCTTCAGACCATGGCGGATGCCCTTCCGGCGCTGGGGATCGTGGCTGCGGTTCTGGGCGTGATCAAGACGATGGCCTCGATCGACCAGCCGCCTGAAATCCTGGGCAAGATGATCGGCAGCGCGCTGGTCGGTACGTTCTTGGGCGTGTTCCTGGCCTACGGGCTGGTCGGCCCCTTTGCCAACCGGCTCAAGACGGTGATCGAGGAGGACGCCCATTTCTACCAGCTCATCCGTGAAGTGCTGGTGGCCAACCTGCATAACCATGCCGCCAGCATCTGCATCGAGGTGGGCCGGCAGAACACGCCCCACCACGTCCGTCCCAGCTTTGGCGAGTTGGAGGATGCGTTGAAATCCGTGAAGCAGGAGGCCGCATGAACCGGATCCTTACCTATACCACGGCGCTGGTGCTGGTGCTCGCGCATCCTGCGGCGGCCGAACGGGTTTCGGTGCTGTCGGGGGAACACCGGGGCTTCACTCGCCTCGCGCTTGTCCTTCCCGAACCGTCGGAGTGGGAGTTCGGGCGGGTCGACAATGGATATGAACTCCGCATCGCCCGCGAAGGCGTGGAACTGGACGTGTCTTCGGTGTTCAACCGGATCGCGCGTCGGCGGATCTCAGACGTGCAGGTGAGTCCCGACATGAAGGGCCTGCGCATTGCCTTGGACTGCAACTGCTGGGCTAACGTGTTTGAAGATCGTCCCGGTCTCATCGTCATCGACGTCCGGGAGGGAAGGGCGCCTGCAGCCTCCCGGTATGAAATGCCGCTGGAGGATCAGGCGCCTGTCAGGCAGGTGACGACACCCAGGACCGATGATCTTGCACGCGACTTCAGCCTTTACTGGCGCAACCTTCCACCCTTGCCGGCCGCACAGGCAGAACCCGCAGCCACACCCGCAGAAGAGCCTGCGCCGGATGAACGGGTGGCGCAGGCTCAGGAACATCTGGTCCAGCAAATCGCCCGGGCGGCGGCACAAGGTTTGCTAGAGGCTGATGTTCCGGCAGAACCTGCGGCGCCCACTGCGGCCCTGATCGCGCCCGAACCGGTTGCGCTGCCGCCTGACAGTGCCGCAAACCACCTGAGCCTGCGGGCTCAAAGCGCGTTGGACCGCGAACTGGGCCGCCCGGCCGAGCGGCTGGCCGAGGTGGTCCCTTCGATCTGCGTTCCCGATGTCGTGCTAGACGTCGCCGGCTGGGCTGACGGGCGGCCGATGGCCGACCAGCTTGCGGCACGTCGCGCGGCCGTCGTGGGTGAATTCGATGCGCCCTCGGCCACGGCGGTAGGTGACTTTGCCCGCACCTACCTTCATTTCGGCCTTGGGGCCGAGGCACGGAAGACACTGGCCGCCTTCGACGTGACCGTACCAGACGCGGATATCCTGCAGACGATCGGGCAGATCATGGATCTTGGCCCTGTTCGCCCGGATGCCCGGCTTCCTGGTATGACAAGCTGTGACGGTGCCGCCGCGCTCTGGGCGATGCTGGCTGCGGAACGCGCTCCGGCCCGCGACTCCATCAATACCAATGCGATCGTGCAAGCATTCTCAGCCCTGCCGCTGCACCTGCGGCAGCATCTTGGTCCCCAATTGGGTGAAAGGCTGCTGGCCGCAGGCGAACGGGATGCAGCCGAGATGATCCGGAACGCCATCCAGCGCGCAGTCAGCGGGCCGGACGAAGGCCTCTCGATGGTCAACGCAAGGCTCGACCTTTCGCGCGGGGACGATGACGCGGCCGAGCGCAACCTGCATGAGGCGGCCCGGGATAATGGGACCACAGGGGCAGAGGCCCATGCCCTTCTTCTGGAAAACCGGCTCCGGCAAGGGCGCCCGATCGAGCCTGCGCTGATCGAAACGACCGCCGCCCTTGGCTTTGAACATCGCGGCACCGATCTCGGCCGCCGGCTGGACCGGATGCAGGTTCTGGCGCTGGCGGCGTCCGGAGCGTTTGATCAGGCGTTTGCCACCTTCAACCGTCTGGGGCGCGATGCCGAGGCCGCCGATCCGCTGCTGGACTATCTGACCGCCACCGCGCCGGACACCGTCTTCCTGGCACAGTTGTTCGCCGATAACCAACTTCTGACCGCACAGCGGCCGCCAGCTGTGCGTCAGGCGATGGCGCGGCGGCTGATCGATCTTGGCTTTGCAGAGGCCGCGCAACGCCCGCTTCTTGCCGCCGATCCGCAGGATGCGGGTGATCGGATCCTGCTGGCAGAGGCTGCGATGGCCATGCGCGATCCGCAGGGGGCATTGCGTCATCTTGCGGGGCTCGAAAACTCCGAAGCCTCGGCCATTCGGGGCCGCGCCCTTCAAGCGCTGGGGCAGCATGACGCTGCAGCCAAGGCCTTCATCATAGCCGGGCAGGGGCCGGATCAGACGGGGACGCCGGCTCAGGCGGGTGAAGCAGGCGACGGCACCCCTGATGAGGTCATCGCCACCGCTGGGCCCCTGACGCTGCCCGGGCCCCAGCCGGATGTAGCGCTGGAGGTGACGCTGGCGGCCAGCCGCGCGCTTCTGGAGGACAGCCGCGCCAACCGCCAGTCGCTGGAGGCGCTTCTGCAATCGCTCCGCCTGCCAGAGCTCGGGCGCTGAGGCAGGCGGAGCCCTGCCACCCAGCTTGCACCCACCGGGTGCAAGCGCCATATAGCCCCGAAACGGAGGCATATGTATGGCAGACAAGGAATTCCCCGGCTGGCACGGCACCACGATCATTGGTGTCCGCAAGGGCGGAGAGGTCGTGATCGCCGGCGACGGGCAGGTGAGCTTGGGCCAGACGGTGATCAAGGGAACCGCCCGCAAGGTGCGGCGGCTTTCCCCCGGCGGGTTTGAAGTGGTGGCAGGCTTTGCCGGTTCGACTGCCGACGCCTTTACCCTGCTTGAACGGCTGGAGGCAAAGCTGGAGGCAACGCCCGGCCAGCTTGCGCGCGCCTCGGTCGAACTGGCCAAAGACTGGCGCACTGACAAGTATCTTCAGAAACTGGAAGCCATGCTGATCGTGACCGACGGCAAGGAGCTTCTTGTGATCACCGGCGCAGGCGATGTGCTGGAACCGGAACGCGATGTGGCGGCAATCGGGTCGGGCGGTATGTACGCCCTTGCTGCGGCGCGTGCGCTGATCGACAGCGATCTGGATGCGGAAGCCGTGGCGCGCCGCGCCATGGGCATCGCCGCAGAGATCTGTGTTTACACCAATGCCAACCTGACCGTGGAAAGGATCAGCGCATGACGGACCTGACCCCGCGCGAGATCGTCTCGGAACTCGACCGGTTCATCATCGGCCAGAAGGATGCAAAACGGGCAGTCGCCGTCGCGCTGCGCAATCGCTGGCGGCGCAAGCAGCTGCCCGATGACCTGCGTGATGAGGTTTACCCCAAGAACATCCTGATGATCGGCCCCACCGGCGTGGGCAAGACCGAGATCTCTCGCCGCTTGGCGCGGCTGGCCCGGGCGCCCTTCATCAAGGTCGAGGCGACGAAGTTCACCGAGGTCGGCTATGTCGGCCGCGACGTTGAACAGATCATCCGCGATCTTGTCGATGCCGCCGTGGCAATGACTCGCAGTTCCATGCGTGAGGATGTCCGGGCGCGCGCCCATGACGCCGCCGAGAACCGCGTGATCGAGGCGCTGGCCGGTCGCGATGCCCGGGAGCAGACGAAGGAGATGTTCCGCGGCAAGCTCAAGCGGGGCGAGCTGGATGACACCGTGATCGAGCTTGAGGTCGCGGATACGTCGAGCCCGCTGCCGATGATGGAGATCCCGGGCCAGCCCGGCGCCGGGATGATGAACTTGGGCGACATCTTTGGCAAAGCCTTCGGCGGGCGCCGGGTGAGGCGCAAGATGACGGTCGCTGAAAGCTATGACCTTCTGATCGGCGAGGAAGCTGACAAGCTGCTTGACGATGAAACCGTCAACCGCGCCGCGCTTGAGGCGGTGCAGGAAAACGGCATCGTCTTCATCGACGAGATCGACAAGGTCTGCGCCCGGTCCGATGCGCGTGGTGGTGACGTCAGCCGTGAAGGGGTGCAGCGCGACCTTTTGCCGCTGATCGAGGGCACGACCGTTTCCACCAAGTATGGCCCGGTCAAGACCGACCACATCCTGTTCATCGCGTCGGGCGCGTTCCACATCGCGAAACCTTCGGACCTTCTGCCTGAACTTCAGGGGCGTCTGCCGATCCGGGTAGAACTCAGCCCCCTGACCGAAGGCGATTTCGTCCGGATCCTGACCGAGACCGACAATGCATTGACCCGGCAATACACGGCGCTGATGCAGACCGAGGCGGTCGAGGTCAGCTTTACCGACGATGGCATCCGCGCGCTGGCCCGGATCGCTGCCGAAGTGAACCAGGCGGTCGAGAACATCGGCGCGAGACGGCTTTACACAGTCATGGAGCGGGTGTTCGAGGAACTCTCCTTTGCCGCCCCGGACCGGGGAGGAGAGCGGGTGACTGTGGATGCGGCTTTTGTCGAAACCAACCTTGGCGCGCTGGCACGATCAGCCGACATCAGCCGCTACGTGCTTTGATCACTTGGGGCGGCGCAGGTAGACGTAATAGGCACCTGTGCCGCCGTGGCGCAGGTGCGCTTCGGTTACCTGCAGGACGATGGATCCCAGCGGCGGCATTGTCAGCCACTGGGGCACCTGCCGTTTGAGCACACCGGGATGCTGCGGGATGATGTGATTATCATCTCCCTTACGGCCCTTGCCGGTAATGACCAGGACCAGCCGCTTGCCCCGGGCGTGGGCCGTCTGCACGAAACGTGTCAGGGCCGGATGCGCTTGGGAAACTGTCATGCCGTGAAGGTCGATCCGCGCTTCGGGCGCCAGCTTGCCCCGAGACATCTTGTCGAATGACTTGCGATCCATCCGCAGCGGCGCCTGCGACAATTGCTGTGACACGCTCGGTGCAAGATCATGCGACGGCGTTATCCCCGCGCTTTTAACCCCAATCTGGAAGGGGGGGAGCGGCTCTGGCTGGCGCGGTGCGGGCGGCAGCTGGGGGGGCGTGGGTTCGGCCACGACCGGCTTGCGCCGATGCATCGGGGCGGCAGAGGCCGCCACCTGTTGCCATAGTTCCTGTTCTTCTGGGCGCAGCCCGCGCGGCCTGCGGCGCGACATGGATCAGCCGCCCGTGGGGCGGCTGGCATATGGGCCGCCGTGCCGCATCATTCCCCCGTTGCGACCAGCTGCCAGTTCGGGTTGTCAGAGCCCATGCGGCGGGCGAAGGTCCAGACGTCCTTCTGGCGCTTGATCTCGGACGGGCTGCCCTCGACCACTTCGCCCTGGCGGTTACGAACCACCGAGGTGAGTTCACCCACGAACCGCACAGTAATCTCGGCCTCTTGGGTGCCACGGTCGTAGGTGGCGTTCACCAGCGTAAGTTCACGCACACCCACGAAATTGGCCTGAACCGTCAGCCCCTCGCGTTCCCGCAGCTCGACCACTTCGGCAAGGGTCTCGTAGACCTCGCGCGACAGGAACGGCAGGATGGAATCGAGATCGCCGTTCTCGAACGCCATCAGGATCATCTCATATGCGCCGCGGGCCCCGTGCAGGAACTCGCCCACGTTGAAGCTCGGCTCGGTCAGCTTCATGCCGGCCAGCGCCCGGGCGGCCGGGCTTCCATCCGGCACATGGTCGATGATGTCGGCGTCGGGTCCCCCCTCGATCACGTCGAACTGCCGCCGGGGCGCGCTCGGCGCGTCGGCATCTCCCATCGGCAAAGGCGGCTTCTCAAAGCCCTCGCGCGTGCCCAGGACGTTTTTGAGGCGCAGGATCAGGAAAATGGCGATCCCCGCCAGGACAAGAAGTTGGATCACGGCAGAACTCATGTATGCCTCTAGAACGTCAGAGAGGGGTTGGTTTCATCGTCAGTCCGTTCTTATGTAAGCCCTGGGTGCGCGCAAGTCCACCGCGCGGGCCGGATAAGGACATGTGACATGTGGCTACTTCTCATCTTCATCGCGGTTCCCCTGATCGAGATCGCGTTGTTCATCCAGATCGGCGGCTGGCTGACGCTTTGGCCGACGCTGGCAATCGTGATCGCGACTGCGGTGATAGGCACGGCGCTTGTCCGTCAGCAGGGGCGGCAGACCATGATGGATCTGCGGCGGTCGTTTTCGGAATTGCGCGATCCCACGGCGCCGCTGGCGCACGGGGCGTTTCTGCTCTTGTCCGGGGCGCTGCTGCTGACGCCGGGTTTTTTGACCGATGCTGTCGGACTGTTGCTGCTGGTGCCAGCGGTACGCGTGGCGCTGACGCGCTACCTGGCCCGCCACATCCAGGTTCAGCGCTTCGAGATGGGCGGGAGCCGCCCGCGCCCGGCGCGCGATGACATCATCGAGGGCGAGTTCACCGAGGCCCGCAGCCCTGTACAGGGGGCTCCGGATCATCTGGAAAAGAAGCCGACCCACGGCCCTTCGGGCTGGACACGGCATTGAGGCGCAAGGGGTGACCTGCTAGACAGGTGCCACCCACCGCCTTTGCAGGAGAGACAAATGGCAGAGACCGAAAACGGCGCCGCCGCACAACCGGCGCAAGCCCCGCAGATCAAGATGCAGGTGCTTGCCCAGTTCATCCGCGACATGTCATTCGAAAACGTCGTCGCGCAGAAGGGGCTGCAAAACGCCGAGGTCTCGCCCGACATCCAAGTTCAGGTCAGCCTTGATGCCCGCAAGCGTCCGACCCAGCACCAGTACGAAGTCGTGACCAAGTTCAAGATCCAGTCGCGCAACAAGGCCAACAACAACGACCCGCTGTTCCATCTTGAACTGGAATATGCCGGCATCTTCCACATCGACGGCGTGCCGGAAGAACAGATGCACCCGTTCCTGCTGATCGAATGCCCGCGTATGCTGTTCCCCTTCGTGCGCCGGATCGTCAGTGACGTGACCCGTGACGGCGGCTTCCCGGCGCTGAACCTCGACACGGTGGATTTCCTCGCGCTTTACCGGCAAGAACTGGCGCGCCGGGCCGAACAGAAGGCCCCTGCCCAGACGAACTGATCAGGTCTGGTTCCAGATCGCGCTGTCGCCCATCTTTGCCACAAAGGCAGCATGGGCGGCGGCTTCTTCCTCAGTGATCCGGGGCGGCAAGGGCGTGGGCCTTGGCCGCGGGCGCCAGACCGGCGCGTGCGCCGCGCGCGTTTCCGTTGTGGCAGAGCCAAGGGCGAAATCCGGCTGACGTCCGCCGATCAGCTCCAGATAAACCTCGGCCAGAATTTCACTGTCCAGCAGCGCGCCGTGCTTTTCGCGCGCCGAGTTGTCGACCCCGAACCTGCGGCACAGCGCGTCAAGCGTGGCCGGCGAACCGGGAAACCGCCGCTTGGCGATGGCAAGCGTGTCCACCGCCTGGTTCATCGGCAGCAGCGGCAACCGCGCCCATCCCAATTCCGCGTTCAGGAATTTCATGTCGAACGCGGCGTTGTGGATGACCAGCTTCGCATCGCCCACAAAGTCGAGGAAGGCCTGCCCGATCAGGCGAAACACCGGCTTGTCGCGCAGGAATTCGTCCCCCAGTCCGTGAACGGCAAAAGCCTCGGCCGGCATGGGGCGTTCAGGATTGATGTACTGGTGGTAGGTTCGGCCTGTCGGAACGTGGTTGAACAGTTCTACCGCGCCGATTTCCACGATGCGGTGGCCCTCTGACGGCTCGAAACCCGTCGTTTCGGTATCAAGAACGATCTCGCGCATGGTGCCTGTCCCTCAACTCAGCGATCAGGGATCGCACGGCTTGGCGGGTTGATTCAAGGGTGGTGGTTTCAATGACCCATGTTGCGCGGGCGCGTTTTTCTGCGTCAGGCATCTGCCGGGCCAGAATGGCCTGCAAGCGTTCCTCGGTCATCCCGGGACGCGCGAGGACACGTTCACGCTGCACCTCTGGCGGGGCGGTGACGACCAAGGTGGCATCCATGGCCGCATCGCCGCCGGTTTCGAAAAGCAGCGGAACGTCCAGCACCACAATATCGGAACCGGAGCCTGCTATGAAGGCCGCCCGGTCGGCGGCCACCAGCGGATGGATGACCTGTTCGATCCGCGAAAGCGCCCTTGGGTCTCGGGAAATCCAGTCCCGCAAGGCGGCGCGGTCGACCTTGCCCCCGCGGATCGCCTCTGGGTGAAGGGCCCGCATGGGCTCCACCGCAGCACCTTCGTACAGATGGTGCACCGCGGCGTCAGCATCCCAGACCGGCAGCCCTGCCTCACGAAACATGGCGGCCGTCGTGGATTTTCCCATACCGATGGAGCCGGTAAGCCCCAGCAGGAACGGCCGCGTCATGCGTTCAGCACCGCCGCGCGCGTTTCCGCGTCAACTTCAGGACGCTGGCCGAACCAGCGTTCAAAACAAGGTGCGCCCTGGTGCAGCAACATGCCCAGCCCGTCGACGGTGGTACAGCCGCGTGCG
Organism: Rhodobacteraceae bacterium LNNU 3342; assembly: GCA_008711135.1. Lineage (GTDB taxonomy): Bacteria > Pseudomonadota > Alphaproteobacteria > Rhodobacterales > Rhodobacteraceae > Halodurantibacterium. The sequence goes on along the minus strand of VUAW01000003.1, from coordinate 177,769 downwards.
GCCGCGGCCTCAAGAAAAGTAGTACGAAGCGGTGTGTAGACGATGTCCGTGGCCACGGCATTCCGGGAAATTGCATCGTAGGGAATGCGTAGTTCCGGCTTGCCCGCCATCCCGAGCGCCGACGAATTGACGATGGTGGTGGCGCCATCCAGCATGTCTCCGACCTGAACCCAGTCATAGACGACGACCTTGGCGCCAAATTCATCACGCATCGCCTCTGCCCGGGCACGGGTACGGTTGGAGATGCGGATTTCCGGGGCGCCAGCCTCTATCAACGACGAAATAACCGCTCGCGCCGCGCCGCCTGCACCGAAAAGCGCCACAGGGCCGCTGGCGGCCTGCCAGTTGGGCGCCTGCTGGCGAAGATTGGCGATGAAACCATAACCGTCGGTGTTATCCGCGTGAATCTTGCCGTCCTGCCGGAAGATCAGCGTGTTCGCGGCGCCAATCAGCGCGGCGCGGTCACTGACGACATCGGCAAGCTGCAGCACCGTTTCCTTATGCGGAATCGTGACGTTGACCCCCACGAACCCCGCCTTGGGGAGCGTATTCAAAACTTCCCGCAGGTCGGCCTGCGCGACGTCCATCGGAATGTAGTAGCCCGGAATGCCGTAGGTCTTCAGCCAATGCCCGTGCAGCGCCGGTGACCGGCTGTGGGCGATAGGCGAACCGATCACGCCGGCCAGCTTAATCTTCTCCAAACTCATGACGCAATGTCCCCGCGGATACTCAGGAAATTCAGCAGCTCCAGGAGCGGCAGGCCAAGGGTGGTGAAATAGTCACCCTGCACTGACGCAAACAGGCGCGCGCCTTCCTCCTCGAGCTTGTAGGCCCCAACGGAGTGGCGAATGCTGTCCCAGTTGCGGGTCACGTAATCCTCCAGATAGCTGTCGGTGAAGGCGCGCATGGTAAGGCGGACCTGCCCGACATGGCGCCAGACCGGCTGCGCATCTTCGTATATCACGGCCGCGGACAAAAGCCGGTGGGTGCGGCCACGAAGGGACGCCAACTGTGCCCGCGCTGCATCAGGATCAGACGGCTTGGTCAGGATCTGGCCGTCGAGATCAAGCACCTGATCGCAGCCGATTACCAGCGAACTTGGATGTTTTTCACCGATTTTCCGGGCTTTGCTCTCGGCAAGCGTATCAGCCACGTCGCGCGGACTGGCACCCTCGGCCAAAAGGGCGTCGCGAATTGCATCTTCATCCACCCGCGCAGGGACCTGACGGATCTCTATCCCCGCATTTCGCAACAGCCGCGCCCGGATGTCAGAGCTGGAGGCAAGAATAATTTCGCGCGGCATTGTGGAAAACCCTGTGCTGGAATCGGCAGACGACTCGGCGGATGGCGTGGGGGCATCTGCCGCGCTGCCAAGAAATCCCCGATCACAGCGATGACTGTCAAGGAACCAGCCCGGTTTATCCACGGTGGGAAAATTTTTCGCGCGGCCTGTGGATGAGATGTAACAGACGGCATCTGTCCTCGATTATCCACAGAACGGCGCGCTTCTGGGCTCACCTAAGTATCGGAAGAAAAAAACGGAATCGGGAAGTGGAAAAAGTTCCAGATTCGCTGCACAGAGTTATCCACAGGATCGACGAGTTGTGGATAGAGACACCGGACACCCGTGAATTCGAGTTATCCACTGGCCTTACTACAACATCTACTTTTCATTCTTTTCTTAAATATTCTAAAGATGCCCGACCCAAAGTGAGGTTGGCTGGACATGTGGGACCTGCTCTCGACGCTTTATCCTTGGACCAAATCGTTCCACATCCTGTCGATTGTGGCGTGGATGGCAGGCCTGTTCTATCTTCCCAGGCTGTTCGTCTATCACGTGGAACAGGTGAAAGCGGGTGGCCAGACGGATGCACTGTTCCAGACCATGGAGCTCAAGCTACTGAAATTCATAATGAACCCCGCGATGATTGCGAGTTGGGTGTTCGGGCTCATGCTGGTGATGACACCTGGCATCGTTGACTGGGGAACAATCTGGCCCTGGACGAAGGCGGCTGCGGCGCTTGCCATGACCTGGTTCCATCATTGGCTGGGCCTGCGCCGCAAAGGGTTTCAGCGGGGGGACAACCGGGTAAACGGCCGTCAGTACCGCATGATGAACGAGCTTCCCACGCTGCTGCTGGTCGTGATCGTCTTTTCGGTGGTTTTGAAGTTCTGAGATTTGACTCTGGCCGTCACGGGGTGTATCTGCGCTTCTGCAGGCCATCCGGCCAATGCATTTCCCTATCTGATCTGATGCTGGCTGCACGATGCGCGGCCCACGAGGCATTTTCATGACCCAAGACCGTCTGGCCCTTTCCTCGCTCAAGGCCAAGAGCCCCGCCGACCTGCTGGCAATGGCTGAGGAACTGGAAATCGAAAACGCGCCCTCCATGCGCAAGGGCGAGATGATGTTCTCGATCCTGAAGGAGCGGGCCGAGGAAGGGTGGGAGATCTCTGGCGACGGCGTGCTCGAGGTGCTGCAGGACGGTTTCGGCTTTCTCCGCTCGACCGAGGCAAACTACCTGCCTGGCCCGGACGACATCTACGTTTCGCCGGAAATGATCCGCCAGTTCAGCCTGCGCACGGGGGACACCATCGAAGGCGTCATCCAAGCGCCGCGCGAGAACGAGCGTTATTTCTGCATGACAAAAGTCACGCGCATCAACTTCGACGATCCGGAGCGTGCGCGGCACAAGGTGCATTTCGACAACCTGACCCCGCTTTACCCGGATGAACGGCTGCGGATGGAGATTGACGACCCGACGCTCAAGGATCGGTCAGGGCGGATCATCGACATTGTCGCGCCCTTGGGGAAGGGGCAACGGGCCCTGATTGTCGCACCGCCGCGGACAGGTAAGACGGTTCTGCTGCAGAACATCGCCCACTCGATCGCGCAGAACCATCCTGAATGCTACCTGATCGTGCTGCTGATCGACGAACGTCCCGAAGAGGTGACGGACATGCAGCGCAGCGTGAAGGGCGAGGTCGTCTCCTCGACCTTTGACGAGCCGGCGACGCGTCACGTGGCGGTGTCGGAGATGGTGATTGAAAAGGCCAAGCGCCTTGTGGAACACAAACGGGACGTGGTGATCCTGCTCGACTCGATCACCCGGCTTGGGCGGGCGTTCAACACCGTGGTTCCGTCATCGGGCAAGGTTCTGACCGGCGGCGTGGACGCAAATGCGCTTCAGCGACCGAAACGCTTCTTTGGTGCTGCCCGGAACATCGAAGAGGGCGGGTCGCTGACAATTATCGCGACGGCACTCATCGACACCGGCAGCCGGATGGACGAAGTGATCTTCGAAGAGTTTAAAGGCACCGGCAACTCCGAACTCGTGCTTGACCGGAAGGTTGCCGACAAGCGGGTGTTCCCGGCGATGGATATCCTGAAGTCGGGGACGCGGAAGGAAGATCTGCTGATGGATAAAGGGGATCTGCAGAAAACCTTCGTCCTGCGCCGCATCCTGAACCCGATGGGCACAACTGAAGCGATCGAGTTCTTGATTTCCAAGCTGAAACAGACCAAGTCCAACAGCGATTTCTTCGACTCGATGAACACCTGAACTAGGTGATGCCAGATGGACACGATCTACGCCTTGGCCAGCGCACGCGGCAAGGCCGGGGTGGCGGTTTTGCGTCTTTCCGGCCCGAAGGCGTGGGAGTCCGTGGCAGCCTTGGCCGGATCCCTCCCGGCACCCCGGCATGCGGGGCTGCGCAGCCTGCGTGATGCAGACGGCGTTCTTCTTGACCAGGCGTTGGTTGTCCTTTTCGAACGCGGCAAAAGCTTCACAGGGGAAGAAAGCGCCGAGCTTCATCTCCATGGGAGCAACGCGGTGGTTGCCGCGGTTCTCCGGGCCCTTTCGGATCATGCAGGAATGCGTCCGGCAGAGGCGGGGGAGTTCACGCGACGCGCTCTTGAAAACGGAATGCTTGACTTAGCCCAGGTCGAAGGGCTTGCTGATCTTGTAGAGGCAGAGACCGAGGCGCAGCGGCGACTCGCGCTTCGGGTTCTTTCCGGAGCACTCGGTGCTAAAGCCGAAAGCTGGCGTACTCGCTTGATTCGGGCCGCGGCTCTGCTTGAGGCGACAATTGATTTCGCCGACGAAGATGTGCCGGTTGATGTTACTCCGGAAGTTCTCGAACTTTTGGACAGCGTCCGCATGGAATTGGCGGCTGAGGAAGCCGGCGCGGCGGTGGCCGAACGGATCCGGGAAGGATTCGAGGTGGCGATCCTTGGGCGTCCAAATGCGGGAAAGTCCACGCTTCTCAATGCTTTGGCTGGCCGCGAAGCCGCCATTACCTCTGAGGTCGCTGGCACAACGCGGGACATCATTGAAGTCCGGATGGATCTCGCTGGGCTACCGGTTACCATCCTGGACACAGCAGGTTTACGAGAGTCAGAGGATGTCGTGGAGGCGATCGGGATCAGTCGGGCGATCTCCCGTGCCGAAGCGGCTGATCTGCGCGTGTTTTTATTGGATGAGCAAGGGCCCGTCCTGCGCCCTTCACCTCAGCCCGAAGATATCTTGATCCAAGGTAAGGCCGATCTTTTCCAAGGTGAAGGGCTGAGCGTTTCAGGCAAGACAGGGGAGGGGGTGGCGGAACTCGTCCGCCAGATCACTGAGACTCTCTCCGCGCGTGCGGCCTCGGCAGGAACAGTGATGCGCGAACGGCAAAGACTTGCCGTGAGCGGTGGCATCAAGGCTTTGGATTTAGCACGGGATGAGGTATGTCGCGGTGCTGACCGCGCGGAGTTTGCGGCAGAAGAACTGCGTTCTACCGTACGCGCCCTTGACATGTTGCTGGGCCGTGTCGATGTGGAGCACCTGCTGGATGACATTTTCTCCAGCTTTTGCATAGGGAAGTGAGGAGTGTTTCACGTGAAACATTATGATGTCATTGTCGTCGGTGGCGGACATGCCGGGGCAGAGGCGGCTCACGCAGCGGCTCGTGTCGGCGCGCGGACAGCACTTCTTACCTTGCGGAAGGACACGATCGGCGTGATGTCCTGCAATCCGGCGATCGGAGGATTAGGTAAAGGCCATCTTGTGCGGGAAGTTGATGCAATGGATGGCCTCATGGGTCGCGTCGCTGATAGGGCAGGAATCCAGTTTCGCCTTTTGAACCGACGCAAGGGTCCTGCAGTGCAGGGGCCGCGGGCGCAGGCTGATCGGCGGCTGTACCGCGAAGCGATGCTGGCAGAGATTCTCTCCACCCCCAACCTCGACGTCATCGAGGGCGAGGCTGCTGATCTGGTCATGGATGGTGCGCGGGTAGCAGGTGTCATTCTTGCTGGCGGCGAAGTCATCGGTTCTTCGGCCGTGGTGCTGACAACGGGCACCTTCCTTCGTGGGGTCATCCACATTGGAGATCAGCGTCGACAGGGCGGTCGTATGGGTGATCGACCCTCGGTTCGTCTGGCAGAGCGGCTTGATGGCTTTGGCTTGCCGCTCGGGCGCCTCAAAACCGGGACACCACCCCGCTTGGACGGGCGCACTATCAATTGGGACATCCTTGAAAGCCAACCGGGCGACGATGACCCGGTGTTGTTCTCTTTTCTGAACCGCATTCCAGAGGCGCGGCAGATCGCTTGCGGAATTACCCATACCAACGAGCGGACGCACGAGATCATCCGAGCGAACCTCGACCGGTCAGCAATGTATGGCGGCCATATCGAAGGGGTGGGCCCAAGATACTGCCCCTCTATCGAGGACAAGGTCGTGCGCTTCGCGGACAAGACGGCTCATCAGGTCTTCCTGGAGCCAGAGGGGCTTGATGATCCGACGGTTTATCCTAACGGAATCTCTACCTCTCTGCCGGAGGATGTGCAGGAGACCTACGTTCGATCGATGCGTGGGCTTGAAGATGTGCGCATTCTACAGCTAGGTTACGCAATCGAGTATGACTACGTTGACCCGCGTGCTCTCCGCTTTACGCTCGAACTCAAGGATGTGCCCGGCCTCTATCTCGCGGGGCAGATCAACGGAACGACGGGTTATGAAGAGGCTGCGGCCCAAGGCCTTGCGGCTGGCCTCAATGCCGCGCTTGCTGCGAAAGGGGAGGAGCCAATCCGTTTTGAGCGCGCGAGCAGCTACATCGGCGTGATGATTGATGATCTGGTGACACGCGGAGTGACGGAGCCTTACCGCATGTTTACCTCCCGCGCCGAGTTCAGGCTGTCGCTGCGTGCTGATAATGCGGACCAGCGGCTTACTCCGTGGGGCGTGGCCATTGGTTGTGTGGGTGCTCCCCGTGCAGAAGCTTTCGCTGCCAAGATGGATGCTTTGGCTGCCGGACGCGGGCAACTGACGCGAGAGGCCTTCAGCCCGCAGCAACTGAACGCGGCCGGGATCAAAGTGAGCCAAGATGGTGTGCGCAGGACAGCCTATGAAGTACTCGCGTTCCCTGAGGTGGATTTCGACACTATCTTGGGTTTGGTACCGGAGGCCGCCTCAATCGCAGGAGATATCCGCGAGCAGATTTGCCGCGACGCGCTCTACGCCACCTATATCGAGCGGCAGCAAGAGGACGTCGCGGCGCTGCGTCGGGATGAGGGGCATGTACTTCCGCCTGATATGGATTACGACTCCATCGCGGGGCTCTCGAATGAACTGAAAGGAAAGCTTTCACGTGTACGTCCGCAGACATTGGGCCAAGCCAGCCGAATTGATGGGATGACCCCGGCTGCAGTGACGCTGATCCTCGCCAAGCTGAAGCAGGCAGAGCGGAAGCGTGTTTCGTAATGCATCGCAAGGGCTTAGAAGTTCATGTGGATGTTTCACGTGAAACATCATCTCGACTTGAACAGTATGAAGCGCTGCTCCGCAAGTGGAACGCTGCTATAAATCTTGTTTCAAAGTCTACACTTGCGGATCTTTGGGAACGACATTTTCTGGACTCGGCGCAAATCTTCCAATATGCGCCGCCTGCTAGATCCTGGGTAGACTTTGGTAGCGGTGGCGGCTTCCCTGGGCTAGTCGTTGCAATTTTGGCGCTGGAGAAGGCGCCTGAACTGCATACACATCTTGTCGAATCCGATGGTCGCAAAGCAGCATTTCTTTCAGCAACTGTGCGCGAACTGGGCCTAAACGCGACGGTTCATGCACAACGGGTAGAGGCACTTCCTCCGCTTGGCGCCGATGTTGCATCAGCACGAGCGCTCGCCCCCTTGGCGCAACTTCTCGATTATGCGCAGCTTCATCTGCAACCACAGGGGAAAGCGCTTTTCCTGAAAGGCGCTGCCCACGTGGAAGAGATTGCCGATGCTCGCCGGCTCTGGCAGTTTGAATGCAAAGCGCATAGAAGTGTCACCGACCCCGCCGGGGCCATCCTGGATATTGGAGGCATCACCCGTGTCTGAACATCGGCAAGGCTCCGGCCCGCGCATCATTGCTGTTGCCAACCAGAAGGGCGGCGTCGGAAAAACGACCACTGCCATCAACCTTGCCGCCGCACTGGCAGAGGAGGGGTTCCGCATCCTGGTTGTGGACCTCGACCCTCAGGGCAATGCATCAACGGGACTGGGCGTGGAGCCGAGCGAACGACGCTATACCACCTATGACTTGCTGCTTGATGATGCGCCAATTGAGGAGGTCATCGCGGCAACAGGCTTTAACAACATCTGGCTCTGCCCGGCCACGACGGATCTTTCTTCTGCTGATATGGACTTCGGTAGCGCAGACCGGCGGAGCTTTTTGTTGCAGCGGTCGTTGACGCAGTCGGGCATCGCCCGTTTCGAGTTTAACTACATCCTGATCGACTGCCCGCCGTCGCTGAGCCTCTTGACTGTGAATGCAATGGTCGCCGCTCAGTCGATCTTGGTGCCCCTGCAAAGTGAATTCTTTGCCCTTGAAGGGCTGTCGCAGCTTTTGTTGACGGTGCGCCAAGTGCGTCAGTCCGCGAACCCTGATCTCCGGATTGAGGGCGTCGTGCTTACGATGTACGACGGCCGCAACAACCTCTCCCAGCAGGTTGAACAGGATGCCCGGGACAACCTTGGGGCTTTGGTTTTCAACACGGTGGTTCCCCGGAATGTCCGGGTCAGCGAGGCGCCTTCTTACGCTATGCCGGTGCTGAATTATGACCCGAATTCGCGAGGGAGCCAAGCCTATCGCGCGTTGGCACGCGAGATGATGGAGCGTCATAACACCACACCACAACAGGTAGAGGGGCAGCATTGATGGACAAGCGGCAGGAACGGCGCGGTCTTGGACGTGGGCTTTCAGCGTTGATGGCGGATGTGAGTTTGGATCAGACAGCTGCAGAAACAGAGCGAGCGCGGAGGGCGGATCTGGTCCTGCCGGTCGAAAAGGTCATCCCCAACCCCGACCAGCCGCGGCGACACTTCACGCGAGAGGCGCTTGAAGAACTGGCAGCTTCTATTCGGGAAAAGGGGATCATCCAGCCCCTGATCGTGCGGCCAAAGGACCAGGGCGCCGGCACTTACGAAATCGTCGCGGGCGAACGCCGCTGGCGAGCCGCCCAGATGGCCAAGTTGCATGAGGTTCCGGTTGTTGTCCGGGAATTCTCTGACACCGAAGTTCTGGAAATCGCCATCATCGAAAACATCCAGCGCGCCGACCTGAACCCGGTCGAGGAGGCGATGGGTTATCGTCAGCTCATGGATCGCTTTGGCCATACCCAGGAAAAGCTGGCAGAGGCGTTGAGCAAAAGCCGCAGCCATATCGCGAACCTGATGCGCCTCTTGCAGCTTCCTGAAGAGGTGCAGGACTACCTCCGGGAAGGGAAGCTGACCGCCGGTCATGCCAGGGCACTTATCACCACGGCGAACGCATCGGAACTTGCCCGGCAGGTGATCGCGCGCGATCTTTCTGTTCGGGAAACCGAAGCCTTGGTGAAAAAGCCCAAGGCTGCCGAAGGTGCAAAGCGCAAAGCGGGAGCAGTTGCCGCTGAGAAGGATGCGGATACCCGTGCCTTGGAAGGGGATCTATCGGCCAACCTTGGCATGCGGGTCGAGATTGACCACAGGGTAGGGGAGCAGGCTGGGCGCATCACGATCAGCTACGCGACGCTGGAAGATCTCGACGCGCTGTGCCAGATGCTGACTGTAGCTCGCCCAAAGCTTCGACTGGACGCCTAGCGCTCCGGCCGCGTCCAGATGAATAGGGCGACGCCGGTAAGTGTCAGACCCTGAATCAGCAGGATTAGCGGTCGTAGCCCGATGATCACGGAAATTCCGAAGGTGGCGAGGATCGATCCAATCGCCAGCCATTTTGCGCGACGTGAAATAGCGCCACGCTGTTGCCATTCGCGGATCGGAGGGCCGAGTCGCGGATGCTGCAACAACCAAGCGTGAAGCCTCTCAGAGGATCGGGCAAAGCAGAAGGCCGCAAGAAGCAGAAACGGCACCGTCGGAAGCAGAGGCATGACGGCGCCGATCATCCCGAATATGACCGCCAACACTCCCGCAGTGGCCCAGAAGACCCGGATCATGCTACCGGTAGCAGTTCGCGGATCAACGCGTTGAGAACCATCCGGCCCCTTTCAGTCGCGATTAGGCGTGACCCTTCCCGGCGCAGGAAGTCCATCTCTTCCATCTCCGCAATAGTCTCTACACAAGGGGTTTCACCTGCCATTGCCTTGTACCGGGCAAGATCGGTGCCTTCCCGCAAGCGGAGGCTCATCATGAGGTATTCTGCCGCCGCATCCTGTGGGGGTACTGGGGTCCGGGTCTCTTCGCCAATCCCTGTTGTCTCCACCTTACGCAGCCAGCCGAGGGGCGACTTTGGCGTGTCGGTGGCATAACGCTGGCCTCCCAGCGTGAGGCGTCCATGCGCCCCTGGCCCGATGCCACCATAGTCCCCATAACGCCAGTAGATCAGGTTGTGCCGGGACTCTGACCCTTCCGCTGCGTGATTTGACACCTCATAGGCAGGCATTCCGGCCGCCGCACACAGGTCTTGCGTCAGGGCATACATGTCGGCGGCAAGGTCATCCTCGGGCAGGCCGCGCAGCTTACCTGCATCATGTCGCGCGCCGAACGCTGTGCCATCCTCGATCGTCAGTTGATAAAGCGACAGGTGATCCAGGCTCATGGCCAAGGCCTCGGTCAGTTCTGCCTTCCATTGGACAAGTGTCTGATGCTGGCGTGCATAGATCAGGTCAAAGCTCACCCGATCGAAGCATGCTCGGGCGATATCGAATGCCTGTCGCGCCTCTTCAGCCGTGTGCAGCCGCCCAAGCTGCCGTAAATCATCGTTATTCAGAGACTGAATCCCCATCGAAAGCCGCGTCACCCCGGCATCGCGATAGCCGCGGAAGCGTCCAGCCTCAACCGAGGTAGGGTTCGCCTCAAGCGTCACTTCCCAGTCATTCGATCGCGGCCAAGTTGCGCGAATCTTGTCTAGGATAGCAGCCACCAGTTCGGGCTCCATAAGGCTCGGGGTGCCGCCGCCAAAGAACACGGTGTTGAGGATTCGTCCCTGAGTCTCGGCGCCCAGCCGCTCGATCTCGGACAGGTAGGCTGCCTGCCAGCGCCGCTGGTCGATCTGTGCCGAAACATGGGAATTGAAATCGCAGTAGGGGCATTTCGACTGACAGAACGGCCAGTGCAGGTAAAGCCCAAAGCCGCCGTTCTGCCAGTCGTCCATCTCTACCCCTTGAAGGCTGTCACTTCGATTTCGATCCGCATCTCGGGGCGGATAAGCCCGGCGACCACCATGGTCGCGGCAGGGCGGATTTGCCCCAGAACTTCCGCCAGGACAGGGGCGACCTCGTCCGGCACACGGGAGTCGGTGACCGTATATTGCACCCGGACAATATCCGCCATCTCGAACCCGGCGTCAGTCAGAACAGTCTCTATCGTGGAGAAACAGTTCCGCGCCTGCCGCGCGGCGTCATCCGGCATCTCCATTGTCGTATAGTCATAGCCGGTTACGCCCGACACGAAGCACCAGCCGCCCTTGACCACTGCGCGGGAATAGCCCATCGCGGCCTCAAAGGGCGAGCCAGTAGGGATCCGCCTCATGCGAAACAGCCGTCGATCAGCTTCCGGAAGGCATCCGCGCGGTGGCTGATCCTGTTCTTCTGTTCCGGCGGCATCTCGGCAAAGGTCAGATCAAAGCCCTGCGGCTGGAAGATCGGGTCATAGCCGTGACCATGCCCGCCCCGCATCGGCCAGACGATCTGCCCCTCCATCCTGCCGTCGAACACCTCATCATGGCCATCAGGCCAAGCAAGGACCAGGGTGCAGCGGAACCGCGCGGTGCGAGGGAAGGGGGCATTCCGCTCCTCCAGCTCGCGCCAGGTGCGGGTCATCGCCATGGCAAAGTCCCGGCCACCTGGCGTCTCTGCCCAGTCGGCAGTCCAGACGCCGGGGGCGCCATCCAGCCCATCAACCTCGATCCCGCTGTCGTCGGCAAGGGCGGGCAGGCCTGTCGCCTGCGCCGCCGCATGCGCCTTGATCCGGGCGTTCCCAACAAAGGTCGTCCCGGTTTCGGCAGGCTCTGGCAGCCCATGGTCCGCGGCCGAGGTGACCCCGATCCCAAACGGGGCAAGCAGGGCGGCGATCTCCTCCAGCTTGCCCGCGTTGTGCGTGGCGATCAGCAGCCTGTCACCGCTGAACCGCCGCATCAAAGAGCCGCCTTCTGCGCCGCGACCAGCTCGCCAATCCCTGCCTCTGCAAGGTCCAGAAGCTCGGTCATCTGGTCACGCGAAAACGTGGCGCCCTCGGCCGACATCTGCACCTCGATCAGCCGGCCAGCGCCGGTGAGGATGAAGTTACCGTCAGTGCCGGCCTCGCTATCTTCGGCATAGTCGAGATCAAGCACCGACTGGCCGGCATAGATCCCGCAGGACACCGCGGCCACGTGGTCAAGGATCGGGTCGCTTGTCACCATCCCCGCCTTCATCAGCTTGTTCACGGCGAGCCGCAGCGCTACCCAGCCGCCGGTGATCGCGGCGCAGCGGGTGCCACCATCTGCCTGGATCACGTCACAGTCGATGGTGATCTGCCGTTCGCCAAGGGCAACTCGGTCAACGCCCGCGCGCAGCGCCCGGCCGATCAGGCGCTGAATCTCGATCGTGCGGCCCTGTTGCTTGCCCGAAGCCGCCTCGCGCCGGTTGCGGGTGTTGGTGGCGCGCGGCAGCATTCCGTATTCTGCCGTTACCCAGCCAAGGCCTGTGTTCTTCAGGAACGGCGGCGGCCGGTCCTCGATGCTGGCCGAGCAGAGCACATGCGTCTCGCCCACCTTGATCAGGCAAGAGCCTTCGGCATGTTTCATCACCCCGGTTTCGATTGAAATCGGGCGCAGTTCGCTTAACTTTCGGCCAGAGGGGCGCATCGGATGTCCTTTCTTGCTGCGCCGTCACATAGGCACCCGGCAGACCACGATGCAACCCTGTTCCATGACCGGATTGACGCCTCTGGCGCAGCGTCCTTAATGTCTGCAAGCGTGCCCGCGGGGTGCAAACGGAAGATGACGATGCATGAGGGCTCAAAGATTCTGGCTGAACTGAACGATCGCTCGCGCGAGGTGTTTCGGCGGGTGGTCGAAGGATATCTGGAATCCGGCGATCCCGTCGGATCGCGCACCCTGACCCGCACCATGAGCGAGAAGGTTTCGGCCGCCACGATCCGGAACGTGATGCAGGATCTCGAATTCCTGGGGCTCCTAGACAGCCCCCATGTCTCGGCCGGACGCATCCCGACGCAGCTGGGGCTGCGGATGTTTGTTGACGGTCTACTGGAGGTCGCGACCGTCGCCGATGAGGATCGCGAAAAGCTGGACGCGACGCTGGGCAGCAATGAACGCGACGTGGGCACCATGCTGGACCGGATCGGGTTGGCGCTGTCCGGGATCACCCACGGCGCCAGCCTTGTGCTGACGCCCAAGCGGCAGGCCCCGATCAAGCATATCGACTTCGTCAACCTTGGTGCCGACCGCGCATTGGTGGTTCTCGTCTTTGCCGATGGCCATGTGGAAAACCGCATCTTCGCGCCGCCGCCGGGCCTGACGCCCTCGGCCATGCGCGAGGCTGCGAACTTCCTCAACGCCATGGCCGAAGGGCTCACCCTGTCTGACCTGCGCGAGCGTATCACATCGGAAATCGACCGCCACCGCCAGCAGATCGACCGGCTTGCGCAGGAACTGGTTGAAAACGGGCTGGCCGTCTGGGCGCATGAAGGGGAGCCCTATGAAAGGCTCATCGTGCGCGGCCGCTCGAATCTGATTGAGGGAAACGAAACCGACCTTGAACGGATTCGGACGCTGTTCGACGACCTTGAGCGCAAGCGCGACATTGCCGAATTCCTGGAACTGGCCGAGGAAGGCGAGGGCGTTCGCATTTTTATCGGCTCTGAAAACCGGCTTTTTTCACTTTCGGGTTCCTCTCTGGTCGTCTCTCCTTATATGAACGCTGACCGTAAGATCGTTGGCGCGGTCGGCGTGATCGGGCCGACCCGGCTCAACTATGGGCGGATCGTGCCGATCGTCGACTATACAGCGCAACTGGTCGGAAAACTGCTTTCCGACCGGGGCAAGGGGTAAGACATGGCAGACGTACAACAGAACCAGGAATCGGAAATCCAAGAAGACGGCTTTGCCGAGGAAACGACCGAGTTCGAGACCGGAACCGATCTTTCCGCCGAGGTGGAACGCCTGACGGCCGAGCGGGACGAAATGCGCGACCGCTTCATGCGCGCGCTGGCCGACGCGGAAAACGCCCGCAAGCGTGGCGAACGCGACCGGAAAGAGGCTGAGCAATACGGCGGCGCCAAGTTCGCCCGTGACATGCTTCCCGTCTACGACAACCTCAAGCGCGCGCTTGATGCCGCGACCGAGGAACAGCGCACCACCGCCGCCTTCGAAGGTGTCGAACTGACCATGCGCGAGCTTCTGAACATCTTTTCCAAGCACGGCATCCAGCGAATTGCCCCCGAAGTGGGCGAGTCATTTGATCCCCAGCTTCACCAGGCGATGTTCGAGGCTCCGGTCCCGAACGTGCCCGGCGGCGGCATCATTCAGGTGATGGCCGAAGGCTTCATCCTGCACGACCGGCTGTTGCGGCCGGCGCAGGTGGGCGTTTCCTCAAGCCCCACCGCCAAGTGATCCTGAACCCCGGCCCTGCGCCGGGGTTTTTCATGCCCGGATCAGCGCCTTCAGCTCATAGACCAGCGCCAGCGCCTCCTTCGGTGTCAGCTCATCGGGCAGAACACCCGCCAGCCGGTCCTCGATTTCCGACTGTTTCACGACGGGCGCAGGCGTGCTTGCAGCGAAAAGCGGCAGGTCGTCGATCAGCGCCTTGGGTTTGCGCCCGCCCTCCCTTTCGCCTGCCTCCAGCGCTTCCAGCACGATCCGCGCCCGGTTGACCACGGAAGCGGGCAGACCGGCCAGACGCGCCACCTGCACGCCATAGGATCGGTCGGCAGCGCCTTTCCGCACCTCGTGCAGGAAGATGACTTCTCCCTCCCACTCACGCACGGCAACGGTGGCATTTTCGACCCCTTGCAGCTTGCCGGCCAGCGCCGTCATCTCGTGATAGTGGGTCGCGAACAGGGCGCGGCAGCGGTTGACGTCATGCAGATGCTCCAGCGTCGCCCATGCAATCGACAGGCCGTCATAGGTCGCGGTGCCGCGACCAATCTCGTCCAGGATCACCAACGCCCGATCATCGGCCTGGTTGAGGATCGCAGCCGTTTCCACCATCTCGACCATGAAGGTCGAACGACCACGCGCCAGATCGTCGGCTGCGCCCACCCGGCTGAACAGTTGTGACACCAGCCCGACCTGAGCCTCGGCCGCTGGCACGAAACTCCCCGCTTGGGCCAGCAGCGCGATCAGCGCGTTCTGGCGCAGGAAGGTCGATTTCCCTGCCATGTTCGGCCCGGTCAGCAGCCAGATCGCCGCCTTGTCCTGCGGGGAAAGATCGCAGTCATTGGCAACGAATGGTGTCCCCTGCCGCCGCAGCGCCCGCTCCACCACCGGATGCCGCCCGCCGGTAACGCAGAAGGTACGGCTTTCGTCCACCTTCGGCTCAGTCCAGTCGTCCGAACAGGCAATGTCGGCGAAACCGGCGGCCACGTCGATCTCGGCCAGTGCACGGGCCGCTTGCGCGATCTTCGCCGCCTGTTCCAGCACCGCGCTGCGCAGGCTCTCGAACAGGCGTTTCTCGATCTCTTGCGCATGATTGCCGGCATTGAGGATCCGCGTTTCCAGTTCCGACAGTTCCACGGTCGTGAAACGAACTTGGTTGGCGGTGGTCTGCCGGTGGATGAACCGCGTGTTCAACCGCGGGGCGAGCATTCGTTCTGCGTGGGTCGCTGTCGTCTCGATGAAGTACCCAAGGACGTTGTTGTGCTTGATCTTGAGTGAAGTGATCCCGCATTCATCAATATATTGCGTCTGCATCGCGGCAATGACGCCGCGGCCCTCATCCCGCAGCTTGCGTGCCTGATCCAACTCCCCGTCAAAGCCACCGGCGATGAAGCCGCCGTCGCGGATCTGAAGCGGCGGTTCTGCCACAAGCGCCGCATCCAGCAGGGCGCAAAGCTCCTCATGCCCGCGCAGGTCACCTGCCGCCCGTGTTAGCAGGGGCGGGGCCTCTGACCCCAGCCGGTCCGCAATCCGCGTCGCCTGCTCCAGCCCGTTGCGCAGGGCCGCAAGATCACGGGGCCCGCCCCGGTCAAGCGCCAGCCGCGACAATGCCCGGTCCATATCGGGCGCCTTGCGCAGATCAGCGCGCAGATCTTCGGCCAGCGCACGATCCTCCACCAGATACCGAACCGCCGCCAGCCGGGCCTTGATTTGTCCCAGATCCCGCGAGGGAGAGGACAACCGCCGTTCCAACAGCCGCGCCCCCGCTGCCGTGACTGTTCGGTCGATCGCATGCAGCAATGACCCCTCGCGCCCGCCGGAAAGGCTGGACGTGATCTCCAGGTTCCGGCGAGAGGCCGCGTCGATCTGCACCAACCGGTCAGCCACCTCCCGCAGCGGCGGGCGCAGCAGCGGCAGCCGTCCCCGCTGGGTCAGGTCGAGGTAGTCTACGATGGCCCCCATCACTGACACTTCGCAGCGGGAAAAGCTGCCGAACGCCTCGAGCGTGCCGACGCGATAAAGCTCGCAAAGCCGCTTCTCGGCAGAAACGCTGTCAAAGCTCGAACGGGCCAAGGGCGTCACTGCGGCACCTGATTCAGCCACTAAACCGGAAAAATCCGCCTCTGCCGCCTCTGACAGGATCACCTCCCGGGGCCCAAGCCGGGCAAGCTCCGGCCCCAGACGTGCGGGTGGGCAGGGCATCACGCGGAACTCTCCGGTAGAGATATCCACCCATGCCAGTGCGCCTTCGTCCCTGACCTGCGCAAAGGCCGCAAGGAAGTTGTGGCGCCGTGCCTCCAGCAGGCTTTCCTCGGTCAGCGTGCCCGGCGTCACCAGCCGTACCACGTCGCGTTTCACGACCGACTTCGATCCACGCTTCTTCGCCTCGGCCGGGTCTTCCATCTGTTCGGCGATGGCCACGCGAAAGCCCTTGCGGATCAGCGTCAGAAGGTAACCTTCGGCGGAATGCACGGGAACGCCGCACATGGCGATATCCTCGCCCAGATGCTTGCCGCGTTTCGTCAGCGCGATGTCCAGCGCCGCTGCAGCAGCAACCGCGTCGTCAAAGAACATCTCGTAGAAGTCGCCCATGCGGTAGAACAGCAGCGCCTCGGGGTACTGTGCCTTGATGTCAAGATACTGCGCCATCATCGGCGTGACGGTGGTTTCGGTGGTCACGTGCCGGTCCCTTTGTTTTGCAGCAGACCCTACAAAAGGGGCTGGGCGGCGAAAAGCGGATTTCCCGGCTGTTTCAGGGTCCGAGCTTTGGTATGACGCAGGAAAGCCGGAAGGAAGACCTATGTCACGAGCAAAGACCACCCGCGAAGAGGCGCTGAACTATCACCACGACCCCCGGCCGGGCAAATACGAGATCACGGCATCCAAGCCGATGGCGACCCAGCGCGACCTGTCGCTGGCCTATTCGCCGGGCGTGGCCGTCCCGGTCGAGGCGATCGCCGAACGCCCTGAAACGGCTTATGATTACACCACCAAGGGCAACATGGTGGCGGTGATCTCGAACGGTACCGCGATCCTCGGCCTAGGCAATCTTGGCGCGCTGGCGTCGAAGCCGGTGATGGAGGGCAAGGCCGTGCTCTTCAAGCGCTTTGCCGACGTGAACGCCATCGACATCGAACTGGACAGCGAAGACCCTGAAGAGATCATCCGCGCCATCAAGCTGATGGGGCCGACCTTTGGCGGCATCAACCTTGAAGACATCAAGGCGCCCGAATGCTTCATCATCGAACAACGGTTGAAAGAGGAGATGGACATTCCCGTCTTCCACGACGACCAGCACGGTACCGCGGTCATCTGCGCTGCCGGCCTCATCAATGCGCTGGAATTGTCAGGCAAGAAGATCGAGGACGTGAAGATCGTCCTCAACGGCGCAGGGGCTGCGGGCATTGCCTGCCTTGAGCTGCTGAAGTCCATGGGCGCCCAGCACGACAACTGCATCATGTGCGACACCAAGGGCGTGATCTGGCGGGGCCGGACCGAGGGCATGAACCAGTGGAAGTCCGCCCATGCCGCCCGGACCGACGCCCGCACGCTGGAAGAGGCGATGAAAGGGGCGGATGTGTTCCTTGGTGTCTCTGCAAAAGGGGCTGTGACGGCCGAGATGGTGGCCAGCATGGCGGAAAATCCCGTAATCTTTGCCATGGCGAACCCCGACCCGGAGATCACCCCCGAGGAAGCCCATGCCGTGCGCCCCGATGCGATCGTGGCCACGGGGCGCAGCGACTATCCCAACCAGGTGAACAACGTCCTGGGCTTTCCCTACCTGTTCCGGGGGGCCTTGGACATCCACGCCCGCGCCATCAACGACGAGATGAAGATCGCCTGTGCCGAGGCGCTGGCGCGGCTTGCCCGCCTTGATGTGCCGGATGAGGTCGCCATGGCCTATGGCCGCAAGCTGTCCTTCGGCCGGGACTACATCATCCCCACACCCTTCGACCCGCGCCTGATCCACGTGATCCCGCCTGCCGTGGCCAAGGCCGGGATGGACACGGGCGTCGCCCGCCGCCCCATCATCGACATGGCGGCCTATGAAATGGCGCTGAAGTCCCGCATGGACCCGACGGCGAGCATCCTTCAGGGCATTTATGCCCGCGCCAAGTCCGCGCAGGCCCGGATGATCTTTGCCGAAGGGGACGATCCACGCGTGCTGCGTGCGGCGGTCGCGTGGCAGCGGTCGGGTCTTGGCAAAGCGCTGGTGGTCGGGCGCGAAACCGACGTGAAAGACAAGCTTGAAGCCGCAGGCCTTCCCGATGCCGTGCGCGAGCTTGAGGTGGTGAACGCCGCCAATTCCCGCCACCTCGAGACCTACAAGGACTTCCTCTACGCCCGCCTGCAGCGCAAGGGCTTTGACCGGGAGGACATCCACCGTCTTGCTGCCCGCGACCGGCACGTGTTTTCGGCACTGATGCTGGCGCATGGGCATGGCGACGGGCTGGTAACGGGGGCCACGCGCAAGTCGGCGCATGTGCTGGAACACATCAACCACGTCTTTGATGCCAGCGCACAGGACGGGGCGGCAGGGGTGACGGCGCTGCTGCACAAGGGCCGCATCATCCTGATCGGCGACACGCTGGTGCATGAATGGCCGAATGAAAATGACCTCGCGCTGGTCGCGACCCGCGCCGCAGGCGTGGCCCGGAGCCTTGGGCTGGAACCACGGGTGGCCTTCGTGTCGTTCTCGACCTTCGGGCATCCGGTGTCAGAGCGGGCGGAGAAGATGCACCGCGCACCCGCAGTCCTCGACAGCCGCAAGGTGGATTTCGAGTATGAGGGGGAGATGACCGTGGATGTCGCCCTGAACCCCGAGGTGATGGCGAACTATCCCTTCTGCCGCCTGACGGGGCCGGCAAACATCCTTGTCGTGCCGGCGCGGCATTCCGCCTCGATCTCGGTCAAGCTGATGCAGGAAATGGCAGGGGCGACCGTAATTGGCCCGATCCTGACGGGGGTGAAGAAGCCGATCCAGCTTTGCAGCACCACGGCAACCGTGAATGACATCCTCAACATGGCGGCGATGGCTGCCTGCAAGATCGGGTAGGCCATGGCGATCTGGAACCTCGGCTCGATCAACATCGACCATTTCTACCACCTGCCGCATCTGCCGGGGCCGGGAGAGACTCTGGCCGCGCTGTCCTACGTCATGGGCTTGGGCGGCAAGGGTGCGAACCAGTCGGTGGCCGCCGCGCGGACCGGGGCAAAGGTGCACCACATTGGCGCCGTGGGTGAAGGGGACAGCGCGGTGCTCGACCGGCTGCAGGCCGAGGGGATCGACACTTCCCATATCGCCCGTGTTCAGGGGGCGACGGGCCACGCCATCATCAACATCGACCCTTCGGGCGAAAACAACATCGTCATCCATCCCGGGGCGAACATCGCGATTGATGCCAAAATGGTGACGCAGGCGCTGGCCGGGGCGGCAGCGGGCGACATCCTGCTGCTGCAGAACGAGACGTCGTGCCAGGCAGAGGCCGCGCGCTTGGCCCGGGAAAAGGGTCTGCGCGTCATCTATTCCGCCGCACCGTTTGACGTGGCGGCGGTGCAGGCCGTGCTGCCCTATACCGACATCCTCTGCATGAACGCCGTAGAGGAGGCACAGCTTCGCTCCGCGGTGGGCACGGTAAAGGGGCCGGAGATCGTCGTCACGCTTGGGAGTGAGGGCGCGGACTGGCGGGGCCGGGTGCGCGTTCCCGCCTTCAAAGTCACGCCCGTCGATACCACCGGCGCGGGAGATTGTTTCACGGGAAACATGGCCGCTGCCCTTGATGCCGGTCTTGCGCCCGAACAGGCGATGCGCCGGGCCGCAGCCGCGGCTGCCCTGCAGGTCACGCGCATGGGCACCGCCGATGCCATGCCGACTGCCGCCGAAACCGATGCCTTTCTGAAGGATCAGCCATGAACGATCACGTCTCTACCCATCAGGCCGAAGAGGACGCGCGGAATGAGGAGATCCTCATCTACGTCAACGGCCGCATCCTGCCCAAGGCAGAGGCTGTCGTCAGTGTCTATGACAGCGGTTTCATGCTTGGCGACGGCGTGTGGGAGGGGCTGCGGCTCTACAATGGCCGGTGGAGCTTCGTTGACGAACATATCGACCGCCTGTTCGAGGCGGCAAAGGCCATCGACCTCGACATCGGGATGGACCGCGCCGGCGTCATCGCTGCGCTGGAGGAGACGCGGAAGGCGAATGGTATGGAAACCGACGCCCACGCGCGGCTGATGGTGACGCGCGGTGTCAAGACACGACCGTTTCAGCATCCCAGCCTGTCGCGGCAGGGGCCGACCATGGCGATCATCATGGAACATTCACGGCCCAAGATCCCGCGCCCGATCCGGTTGGCCACGGTGCCGCATATGCGTGGCCTGCCGATGACGCAGGATCCGAAGCTGAACAGCCATTCGAAACTCAACTGCATCCTTGCCTGCATCGCTGCCGAAAAGGCGGGCGCGGACGAGGCACTGATGCTGGACGTGCATGGCTTCGTGAACACGACCAATGCCTGCAACTTCTTCATCGTCCGCAAGGGCGAGGTCTGGACGAGCACCGGCGACTACTGCATGAACGGGATCACCCGGGCCAAGGTCATCCAGCTTTGCCGCGACAACGGCATCCCGGTGTTCGAGAAGAACTACAGCCTGGTAGAGACCTATTCGGCGGATGAGGCCTTCCTTACCGGCACCTTCGGGGCACAGACTCCGGTCGGTCAGATCGATGGCCGTCAGATCGGTATCGGACAGATGGGTCCGATAACTGAACGCATCCGGGGCCTCTACAAGCAGTTGGTGGGCGCATGATCCGCATTGCCATGTGGTCGGGGCCACGAAACCTCTCGACCGCGATGATGTATTCCTTTGGCGCGCGCGGCGACTGCGCTGTGGTGGATGAGCCCTTTTACGCGGCCTATCTGGCGCAGACAGGCCTTGATCACCCCATGCGGGACGAGGTTCTGGCCGCCCAGCCGCAGGATCCGGAAGCAGTGATCGCGGGGCTCATCGCCGATCAGGGGCGGCCGGTGTTCTACCAGAAGCACATGACCCATCACATGCTGCCGACGATCCCCCGCGACTGGATGCGAGACTGCGTGAACGTGTTCCTGATCCGCCACCCGGCGCGGGTCGTCGCCTCTTATGCGCAAAAGCGCGAAGGGCCGGAGCTGGATGACCTCGGCTTCCGCCAGCAGGCGGAACTTCTCGACCGGGTGCAAGGCTGGGGCCAGAGGTCCATCGTGATTGACAGCGCCGACATCCGCGTGAACCCTGAACCGGCGCTGACGGCGCTTTGCACTGCAATCGGCATCCCGTTCGACCCGGCGATGCTGAACTGGCCCGCCGGAGGTCACAGGAATGATGGCGTCTGGGCGCGGCATTGGTATGGCGCGGTTCATCAATCGACGGGCTTTGACGGGCCAGAGGGGCCGCTGCCAGAGCTTACCGGCCGCTATGCGGCGCTGGTCGAGGAGGCGATGCCGTTTTACCAGCGGCTGCGAGAAAGCACGGTTCAACCAGTGAGCTAGAGCCAAAGGGCGGGACGGTCATCCCGGCAAGGTGAGGACAATCGCGCCACGATCCGTTGCAACAACCGTATGCTCATACTGCACGACAGGGGCGCTGGGTTTGCTGTAGAGCGTCCAGCCGTCCTCCCCCTCGGCCGCCCAAAGACCACCCTTGGACAGGAACGGCTCAACCGTCAGCACAAGTCCCTTGTTGATGCGCCGTGTTTCCCCGCGTGTGGGCCAGGTGGCGATCTCCTCGGGGTATTCATGCAGGGAGCGGCCCACGCCGTGGCTGGCGAGGTTGCGGATCAGTGTATAGCCGCGGTCAGAAGCAAACTTGCCGATCGCCTTGCCGATGCCCGCCAGCGGCTTGTTGCTGCCAACCTGCGCGATTCCGATCTGCATCGCGCGCTTTCCGTCTTGGCAGAGTTGATCCAGCGACGGCCGCACGGTCCCCACGCGAAAGGTCGCCCCGGTATCTGCGTAATAGCCATTCTTCGAGGCAGAGACGTCGATGTTGACCAGATCCCCAGCGGCGATCATGCGATCGCCAGGGATCCCATGGGCAATTTCCTCGTTCACGCTGATGCAGGTCGCCCCGGGGAAGTCATAGGTCGATTGCGGCGCGGATTCCGCGCCCTCACGTTCCAGAATCAAGCGGCCGGTTTCATCCAGTTCCCCGGTAGTCATGCCGGGTTCCAGTGCCTTGGCCATGGCCTGCATGGTGTTGGCGACGATCCGGCCGATGTCCTTGAGCGCGTCCAGTTCATCCTGCTTCGTGATCGTCATTTTCCCGGTTCCATGTGATGGTGTCGTGAAACAAAAAGCCCCGGTTACCCGGGGCTTCTTCGTTTACTGACCCAGCCGGCGTTTCCGCGTGGCGAT
Organism: Rhodobacteraceae bacterium LNNU 3342; assembly: GCA_008711135.1. GTDB lineage: Bacteria > Pseudomonadota > Alphaproteobacteria > Rhodobacterales > Rhodobacteraceae > Halodurantibacterium. Next base: position 155,322 of record VUAW01000003.1, on the reverse strand, counting down.
CAATTTCAGGCGGAGCGCGTTCAGCTTGATGAAGCCCGCCGCATCCTTCTGGTCATAGGCGCCGGCGTCTTCCTCGAAGGTCACATGCGCCTCGGAGTAGAGCGAGTGGTCCGACCAGCGGCCTACGGTGCGGGCAAGGCCCTTGTAGAGCTTCAGGCGCACGGTGCCGGTCACGTGTTCTTGGCTGCGGTCGATCAGGGCCTGCAGCATCTCGCGTTCCGGGCTGAACCAGAAGCCGTTGTAGATAAGCTCGGCATAGCGCGGCATCAGCTCGTCCTTCAGGTGTGCCGCGCCGCGGTCCAGCGTGATCTGCTCGATCCCGCGATGCGCCTCCAGCAGCAGGGTGCCGCCGGGGGTTTCATAGATGCCGCGGGACTTCATGCCGACAAAGCGCCCCTCGACAAGGTCAAGGCGCCCGATGCCATGCTTGCCGCCGAGTTCGTTCAGCCTGGTCAGGATCGCCGCGGGGGACATCGCTTCACCATTGATCGCGACGGCATCACCACGCTCAAAGGTGATCTCCACGTATTCCGGCGTATCCGGGGCCTGTTCTGGGTCGACGGTGCGCTGGTAGACGTAGTCGGGCGCTTCCTCGGCCGGATTTTCCAGCACCTTGCCTTCGGAAGATGTGTGCAGAAGGTTCGCGTCGACGCTGAAGGGCGCCTCGCCGCGCTTGTCCTTGGCGATCGGGATCTGGTTTGCCTCGGCAAACTCCAGCAGCTTGGTGCGGCTGGTCAGGTCCCATTCACGCCAAGGGGCGATCACCTTGATGTCCGGGTTCAGCGCATAGGCCGAGAGTTCGAACCGCACCTGGTCGTTGCCCTTGCCGGTCGCGCCATGGGCCACGGCATCGGCACCGGTTTCCGCCGCGATCTCGATCAGCCGTTTCGAAATCAGCGGCCGCGCGATTGAGGTACCTAGCAGGTAGAGCCCTTCATAGAGCGCATTGGCCCGGAACATCGGGAAGACGAAATCGCGCACGAACTCCTCGCGCACGTCTTCAATATAGATGTTTTCTGGCTTGATCCCCAGCAGTTCGGCCTTTTTACGAGCCGGGTCCAGTTCCTCGCCCTGGCCCAGATCGGCGGTAAAGGTCACCACCTCGCAGCCGTATTCGGTCTGCAGCCACTTGAGGATGATCGAGGTATCCAGCCCGCCGGAATAGGCGAGCACGACTTTCTTCGGGGCGGACATGGGCACTCCTGTCGGGAATTATTTGCTGCGGTCTATTGCCTTTTCCCAAACGGGACAAGAGCGGCCCCTGTTCAAGCGGCGCAAACGGGTCTAGCGTCCGCCGTCATGACCGATTTCGCCGCAAACGCCCGCCAAGCCTGTGCCGAGATGCGCGCCCTCTTCGCCGAGACGCCGCTTCTGCGCAACGACCACCTGTCGCAACGGTATGAGGCCGACATCTGGCTGAAGCGCGAGGATCTGTCGCCGGTGCGATCGTACAAGATCCGCGGGGCCTTCAACGCGATGCGCAAGGTGCTGGCGCGCGATCCGGGGCAGGCGCAGTTCGTCTGTGCAAGCGCGGGCAACCATGCGCAAGGGGTGGCCTTTGCCTGCCGGCATTTCGGGGTGCGGGGAACGATCTTCATGCCGGTGACGACCCCACAGCAGAAGATCGACAAGACCCGGATGTTCGGCGCAGGCGTGGTCGATATACGGCTGACGGGGGACTATTTCGACCAGTCGCTGGCCGCGGCGCAGGGCTATTGCGCCCAACAAGGGGCGCATTTCCTGTCCCCCTTTGATGATGCCGACGTGATCGAGGGGCAGGCCAGTGTTGCGGTCGAAATCGTGGAACAGCTTGGCCACGCGCCCGACATGGTGATCCTTCCGGTCGGCGGTGGGGGTCTTGCCTCTGGCATCACGGCTTACCTGTCGGGACAGTGCGATTTCCGTTTTATAGAGCCTGCCGGTGGGGCAAGTCTGACGGCGGCGCTTGCCGCAGGTGCGCCGGTGACACTGCCCCGCGTCAACAGTTTCGTGGATGGTGCCGCAGTGGCGCGGCTGGGCGAACGGACCTTTGGTATGCTGCAAGGCATCGACCCTGGCGATGTACTTCTGGCGCCCGAGGATCGCATTTGCACCACCATGCTGGAGATGCTGAATGTCGAAGGCATCGTCTTGGAACCCGCTGGGGCACTGGCCATCGACGCGCTGGGCGATCTGGCCGATCAGATCCGGGGCAAGACCGTGGTTTGCATCACGTCCGGCGGGAATTTCGACTTCGAGCGTCTGCCAGAGGTCCGCGAACGCGCAATGCGATTCTCGGGCGTCAAGAAGTACTTCCTGCTGCGCCTGCCGCAGCGGCCCGGCGCCCTGCGCGATTTCCTGGAGATGCTGGGGCCAGAGGATGACATCGCGCGGTTCGAATACCTCAAGAAATCGGCCCGGAACTTCGGCACGGTCCTGATCGGGATCGAGACGACGGACGCCAGCAACTTCCCCGCGTTGTTCGACCGGATGGACGCCGCGGGCCTTGCCTGGCGCGACATCACCAGTGACGAGACCCTGTCGGAATTCCTGATCTAGAGACTGTTTCGCACGAAATGCCGGTCGCCGGCATTGCCGAGCAGCCGGGCGGCAGCGTCCTGCGGCATCCATATGACGCTGTGCCCCGGTTCCGTCGGCGGACCAAGCCGCCGCACCGGCCGGCCAAGGTAGATCACGCAAAGTTTTTCTGCCCATAGGTCGTATTCCGGCATGTAGGTGAAGCGCCGAAATGCACCCAGCCGCCGCAGGACCCGGATGCGCCAGCCGGTTTCCTCGAACACCTCACGGTGAAGGGCGTGGATGGGCGACTCGCCGGGATCGATCCCGCCGCCAGGAAGCTGGTATTCCGGCGTCGGCTCCTCCTGATGGGTCAGCAGGAGGTCGCGCCCTTCGCGGATGATGGCATAGACGCCGGGGCGGCGGCGGTAGATCTGCCCGGGCTTCGGGCTCTCTCCGAACCTGCGCATCCTGCCCCCCTTGGCCCTTCGGTTGTCGTCCTTATATAGACGCGGTATGCCTTGCCTTGGCACTTAAGGAAACCCCATGACACTTGGTTCGCAGATCGCTTGGGACGATACCGTCCTGCCATTTCAACTTGACCGTTCCGACATCCGGGGCCGGGTTGCTCGGCTTGACGGGGTATTGGACCAGGTCCTCGCGCAACACGACTATCCCCCGCAGGTAGAGGCGCTGGTGGCCGAGGCCGCCATGCTGACCGCAATGATCGGCCAGACGATCAAGCTGCGCTGGAAGCTCTCGCTTCAGATCCGCGGTGACGGGCCGGTGCGCCTGATCGCGACGGATTACTACGGCCCCACGGCCGAGGGCGCGCCCGCCCGCATCCGCGCCTACGCGGGCTTTGACCGCGACCGGATCGATCCGGACCTGCCGGCCTTTGACCTGATCGGGCAAGGGTACTTTGCCATCATGATCGACCAAGGTCCCGGGATGGTGCCCTACCAAGGGATCACCCCGATCGCCGGCGGCTCGCTTTCCGCTTGTGCAGAGACGTATTTCGCCCAGTCGGAACAGCTGCCGACCCGTTTCGCCGTGTCCTTCGGACGGTCGCGGACCCCGGGTTCGGCTGAAAGCTGGCGCGCAGGCGGCGTGATGCTGCAGCACATGCCCAAGGCCTCGCCCCATGTTCAGGGTGAGGGCGGCTCGGGCGAGGGTGGGCTGCTGGCAGCGAGCGACATGCTGTCGGGCGATGACGAGGAAAACTGGAGCCGCGCGAACCTTCTGCTCGACACGGTCGAGGAGATGGAACTGATTGGTCCCTCGGTTCACCCGACGGACCTTTTGGTGCGGCTGTTCCACGAGGAAGGCCCCCGGGTCTATGACGCCCAGCCGGTCAAATTCGGCTGTACCTGCTCGGCAGACAAGGTCCGTGAAAGCCTTGCGATCTATTCGGCCAAGGACATCGCGACCATGACCACCGAGGAAGGTATCGTTACGGCCGACTGCCAGTTCTGTGGCGCACACTATGAATTCGACCCGGAAACGCTGGGATTCGAGGCGAAAGGTGACGCGTCCTGATCTGATCACGCAACTGGTCGAGGGGGCAGACCCCTCGTCCGACTATGACCTGAACCCCCATGTTCGGCTGCCCCCGGGTCGCGTTTTGCGTCCGGCGGCGGTGCTTGTGGCGCTTCAGCCCGGCCCACGGGGGGACGAGGTCATCCTGACCAAGCGGTCATCGCACCTACGCCATCATCCGGGGCAAGTGGCCTTCCCGGGCGGCAAGATCGATCCCGCCGACGCCTCGGCCGAGGCCGCTGCGCTGCGTGAGGCGCAGGAGGAGATCGGGCTTGATCCGGAAAACGTCGATCTGGTGGGCCGCCTGCCGGTGCATGAAACCGTGACCGGCTTTGCCGTTCAGCCGGTTCTGGCCCGCGTTCGCACGCCCTTTACCCCGGTTCCCCAGCCCGGAGAGGTCGCCGAAGTCTTTGCCGTTCCACTGACCCATGTCACCGACGCATCGCGCTATCGCGTGGAACGACGCCTTTGGCGTTGGGAATGGCGCCGCTATTATACCGTGCCCTATGGACCTTATTACATCTGGGGCGCGACCGCCCGGATCCTGAGGGGAATGGCGCGATGAGGATCACCGGCGAATGGCTTGAGCGGCCAGAGACGCAGGCCGTCTGCCGGATGCTGACAGAGGCCGGTCATCAGGCACTGTTTGTCGGCGGCTGTGTCCGGAACGCCCTGCTGGGTGCCCCGGTCAGCGATGTGGACATCGCCACGGACGCGCCTCCGACGCGCGTTTTGGAACGGGCGAAGGCCGCTCGCCTACGTGCCATTCCGACCGGCCTTGACCACGGCACCGTCACGATCGTGGCGGGCGGCCATCCCTATGAGGTCACCACCTTCCGCCGAGATGTGGAAACTGATGGACGCCACGCGGTTGTCGCCTTCTCCACGGATATCGTCGAGGATGCGGCGCGGCGCGACTTTACCATGAATGCCCTTTACGCAGACCCTTCGGGCAGGGTGCATGACCCCCTGAACGGGCTACCTGACCTGCAGGCACGCCGCGTGCGTTTTGTCGGAGACCCGGCCCGGCGCATTGCCGAGGATTACCTGCGCATCCTGCGCTTCTTCCGCTTTACCGCGTGGTACGGCGATCCCGCGCTTGGTCCTGACGCAGAGGGGCTTGCCGCCTGTGCGGCTGGGGTTGAGGGGCTCGCGGGGCTGTCGCGGGAACGGGTGGGGGCGGAACTGCGCAAGCTGCTGGCCGCGCCCGATCCCGCACCGGCCGTGGCGGCGATGGCAGCTGCCGGGGTGCTGTCGCGGGTTCTTCCCGGGGCGGACAGCCGGGCGCTGCCGGTTCTGGTGCATCTGGAGCATGACGAACCCCCGTCTTGGCTGCGGCGGCTTGCGGTTCTTGGGGGCGATGCTTCGGACCTGCGCCTGTCCCGGGCCGAAGCGCGGGGGCTGGAGCAACTACGCGAGGCCATCGGTTCTGCCGCCAGCCGCGCTGAACTTGGCTATCGTCTGGGCGCGGCGCTGGGCGCGGATGCCGTTCTTGCGCGGGCGGCGCTGATGGAAGCCCCGCTGTCGCCTGAATGGCGTGCGGAAGTCGAACGCGGGGCCGCCGCACGGATGCCCGTTTCCGCAAGGGATCTGTCGCCGCAGCTTCAGGGGCCAGCCCTCGGCGTCCGCCTGCGAGAGATCGAGTCGCGCTGGATCGCTTCGGACTTCAGGCTGGACCGGGACGCACTTCTGGCTTGACGCAGGCCCCGCCGCAGGTGCACGACATTCCCGCATCTGCCAGGGGCCCAAAATGCCACCCGACGTTTTCCTGTCGCTCATGACCATTGCACTTGCTTCGTCTTGGACGCCGGGGCCGAACAACGCGATGGTCGCAACATCAGCCGTGAACTTTGGCCTGCGGCGCAGCATGCCGCATGTGGCGGGGATCGCGCTGGGCTTTTCCTTCATGATCCTTGTCGTGGGCTTCTTCCTGGGTGAACTGTTCCGCCAGAGCCTGCTTCTGCGCGAGGCGCTGCGCTGGGGTGGGGCGGCGCTTCTGCTTTGGGTGGCGTGGAAGATCGCCTCGGCGGGCGGTGTGGGCAGTTCGGACGGCAGGGCACGCCCCTTCACGTTCATCGAGGCTGCGGCCTTCCAGTGGATCAACCCCAAGGCTTGGGTGATGGCGCTGGCCATCAGCGCCCAGTTCGTGCGGCCCGATGCGCCGCTGATCTCGGCGCTTTGGGTGGCGGCGACGTTTATCGGGGCAGGCTTCACCTCTGCCTTTGGCTGGGCGGCGGCGGGGCAGGCGCTGCGGGGATGGCTTGCGCCGCCGCACCGGCTGCGGATCTTCAACATCACCATGGCCGCCACCATTGCGCTGGGCGTGGTCTGGCTGTTCCTGGAATAGGCCGCCCCGGTTTTCCTTTGGCCGGATGGGGTCTATATGGCGCGTGGGTCATGAAAGGTGTTCCACGTGCTGCGCTTCTTCGAACGGCTGGTCGATCCCTACGGTCCTTATCCTGAAAACGACACACCGCCGCGGCGGCTGTGGCCCTTCCTGCTGACCTTTGCGCGGCCGTTCCGCGCGGTCTTTGCCGCCACGGCCCTGATGTCCGTAGTGGTGGCGACGATCGAGATCGGGCTGATCTGGTACATGGGCCGGGTGGTGGATGTGCTGTCCAACGGCTCTCCGCAAGAGGTTTGGGAGGCGTATGGGACTGAACTGATCCTGGCCGCGGTCTTCATCCTGGTGCTGCGGCCCCTGTTGCAGGGTCTTGATGTCGCGCTTTTGAACAACGCGATTCTGCCGAACTTCGGCACGCTGATCCGCTGGCGGGCGCACCGCCATGTGCTGCGGCAATCGGTCGGCTGGTTCGAGAACGATTTTGCCGGCCGGATCGCCAACCGAATCATGCAGACGCCCCCCGCAGCGGGCGATGCCATTTTCCAAGTTTTTGACGCGATCACGTTTTCCATCGCCTATCTGGTCGGCGCACTGGTGCTTCTGTCGGATGCCGATCCGCGGCTGGCGATCCCGATGCTGGTCTGGCTGGCGCTTTATGCGCTGCTGGTACGCTGGACGATGGCGCGGGTGGGGCCGGCGTCCAAGGCATCAGCGGATGCCCGCAGTCAGGTGACGGGGCGGGTGGTGGACAGTTACACCAACATCCATTCGGTCAAGCTGTTCGCCCATCACGACGGCGAAATCGAATACGCGCGGGAAGCCATCGAGAACACGCGCCAGACCTTTGCCCGCGAAATGCGGATCTTTACAGTTATGGACATCTCGCTGGTGACGCTGAACGGCTTCCTGATCGTGTCGGTCGTGGGCTGGGCAGTGATGCTGTGGATGTCGGGTCATGCCTCGGTCGGGGTGGTCGCGGCAGCCTCGGCGCTGACGCTGCGGCTTAACGCGATGACGGGATGGATCATGTGGTCCCTGTCTACGTTCTTCCGTTCGCTTGGCGTGGTGGCCGAGGGGATGGAGACGATCGCCCAGCCCATCGACCTGCGCGATGCCGAAGATGCGCGCCCCCTGAAATTCCGCGAAGGGCGGATCGAGCTCCGGAACCTCAGCCATCACTATGGCCGGGGCAGCGGCGGGTTGCAGGACATCGACCTGGTGATCAACCCCGGCGAAAAGATCGGGCTGGTGGGCCGGTCGGGCGCGGGCAAGTCCACGCTGGTCAAGCTGCTGCTGCGGTTCTACGACCCCGACGGCGGCCGCATCCTGATCGACGGGCAGGATATCCGCACCGTCACGCAGGACAGCCTGCGCAAGATGGTGGGGATGGTGCAGCAGGACAGTTCGCTTTTGCACCGGTCGGTACGGGACAACATCCTCTATGGCCGCCCCGACGCCACGGAGGAGGAAATGATCGCTGCCGCCAAGCGGGCCGAGGCGCATGATTTCATCCTGACGCTGGAAGATCCGGAGGGCCGCCGCGGCTATGACGCCCATGTGGGCGAACGGGGCGTCAAGCTGTCGGGCGGCCAGCGGCAGCGGGTTGCGCTGGCGCGCGTGATCCTCAAGGACGCGCCGATCCTGATCCTGGACGAGGCGACCTCGGCCCTGGACAGCGAGGTCGAGGCCGCCATCCAGGAGACACTTTACCGCGTGATGGAGGGCAAGACCGTGATCGCCATCGCCCACCGCCTGTCCACCATCGCGCAGATGGACCGCATCTTGGTGCTGGAAGGTGGCCGGGTCGAGGAACAGGGCACCCATGCCGAGCTTCTGGCGCAGGATGGTCTATACGCTCGCTTTTGGGCGCGCCAGTCGGGCGGGTTCATCGGGACTGAGGAGGCGGCGGAATGAAGATCGCCCGGATGATCGACGCCTTCCAACCGGCGGAGGGCGCGCCGCCGCGCAGCCTGGCCAAATTTTTCTACTGGTGCCTGTCGGGATCCTGGCCGGTGCTGGTGGGCGCGGGGCTTGTCTCCGCCACCGCTGGGGTGCTTGAGGTCGTGTCGGCGCTGCTGCTGGGGCGGGTGATCGACATCGCGCTGGCCTCGGGGCCCGAAGGGTTCTTTGTCCAGAATGCCGCCCTCTTGCTGGGCGCGATGCTGTTCTTCGTGATCCTGCGGCCGATGGTCTTTGCGGCGTCTTCGGCTGCGAACTCGGTCGTGGTGACGCCGAACGTGACGCCGCTGGTGCTGTCGCGCATCCACCGCTGGACCATGGGGCAGGCGGTCACCTTCTTTGACAACGACTTTGCCGGGCGGATCGCGCAAAAGCAGATGCAGACGGCGCGGGCGGTGACCGATGTAGCGTCGGAATGCATCAACGTGGTGGCCTTCGCGCTGGCCTCGCTGATCAGTTCGGCGGTGTTTCTGCTGGCGATCGACGCGCGTGTGGCGCTGGCGCTGTCGGTCTGGCTTGTCGCCTATTTCACGCTGATCCGGTACTTCATCCCGCGGGTGCGCAAGTATTCGGCCAGCCGCGCTGGGGCGCGGGCGATGGTGTCGGGGCAGGTGGTCGATACGATTACCAACATCAAGACGGTGAAGCTGTTCGCCCATGCCGATCATGAGGATCGGGCCGCCCTGTCGGCAATGGCGGTGTTCCGGGAACGCAGCCTCGAATTCGGCGTGGTGTCAGCCTGGTTCCGCCTGTCGTTGATGACGGTTGCAGGCATCCTGCCGGTGCTGCTGATTGGCGGCTCGCTCTGGCTCTGGACGGAAGGGGCGGCGACGCCGGGCGATATCGCGGCGGCGGGGGCGATTTCCATCCGGATCGCCCAGATGACAGGCTGGGTCAGCTTCACGCTGATGGCCATCTACGGCAACGTGGGCGAGGTCGAGGACGGCATCCGCACCTTGACCCCGCCCCACGCGCTGGCCGATGCGCCCGATGCACAGGACCTGCCACGCCTGCGGGGCGAGATCCGGTTCGATCACGTGTCCTTTGCTTATGGCTCTGGCGCGGGCGGGGTACGCGACATCGACCTGACCATCGCACCCGGGGAAAAGATCGGCATCGTCGGCGCCTCTGGCGCGGGGAAATCCACGCTTGTGGCGCTGCTGCTGCGGCTTTACGACGCCGAACAGGGGCGGGTGCTGCTGGACGGGCATGACGTGCGGAAGGTGACGCAGGCGTCGCTGCGGCGGCAGATTGCGATGGTTACGCAGGAAACCGCGATGTTCAACCGGTCGGCTAGGGACAACATCCTTTACGGTCGCCCCGACGCCACGATGGAAGAGGTGATCGAGGCCGCCCGCAAGGCCGAGGCACATGACTTCATCGAGCTCATGGTCGATCATAACGGCCGCCGCGGCTATGACGCCCATCTTGGTGAACGCGGGGTGAAGCTTTCAGGCGGGCAGCGGCAGCGGATCGCGCTGGCGCGGGCCTTCCTCAAGGACGCGCCGATCCTGGTGCTGGACGAGGCGACCTCGGCGCTCGACAGCGAGGTCGAAGCCTCGATCCAGGACGCGCTGCTGCGGGTGATGGAGGGCAAGACCGTGCTGGCCATCGCCCACCGCCTGTCCACGATTTCCGCGATGGACCGGATCATCGTGATGGAAGACGGGCGCATCGTCGAACAGGGCAGCCATGATGCGCTGCTTGCGCGCGGGGGCACCTATGCGCGTTACTGGGAGCGGCAATCGGGCGGCTTCCTTGGAGAGGCTGCAGAATGAAGCTGACGATCGAACGGCTTGGCCATCGAGGTGATGGCATCGCCGAAGGCATCTTTGTACCGATGACCCTGCCGGGGGAAGTGGTCGAGGGCGAGGTGGACGGCGGCAAGATGCCCGCGCCGAAGATCCTGACGCCCTCGTCCGACCGGGTGCGGCCGCCTTGCGTGCACTTCCGAAGCTGCGGCGGTTGCCTTGTCCAGCACGCGGCGGATCCCTTTGTGGCGGAATGGAAGCAGGGCGTGGTGCAGGCGGCGCTGGCCGCGCAGGGGATCGAGGCGACGTTCAGGCCGATCCAGACCTCGCCGCCACAGACGCGGCGGCGGGCGGCGCTGGCCGGGCGGCGGACGAAAAAGGGGGTTCTGGTGGGCCTGCATGGCCGCGCCTCGGACACGGTTGTTCAAATTCCGGGCTGCCAGTTGCTGCACCCCGACCTCATGGCGCTGATTCCGGCGCTGGAGGCGATGGTCCAACTGGGCGGTTCCCGCAAGGGAGAGATCACCTTTACCGTCACCCGGTCTGACGCCGGTGCCGACGTGGCCTGTGCAGGCGGCAAGCCTTTGGACGCGCCGCTGCGGGCAGAGCTTGCGGCACTGGCCGAAACGCATCGGATCGCGCGGCTGGCGTGGAACGACGAGGTGATCGCCCTGCGGGCCCCGCCGTACCAGCAGTTCGGCGCCGCCCGCGTCACCCCACCCCCGGGCGCATTCCTTCAGGCGACGAAGGAGGGCGAGGCAGCGCTGCTGGCGGCCGTGACCGAGGCCGTCGGGGACGCTCGACGCATCGCAGACCTCTTCGCCGGCTGCGGTACCTTTGCGTTGCCACTTGCCGCCAGGGCCGAGGTTCATGCGGTGGAAGGCGAAGCGGCAATGATGGCGGCGCTGGACCAGGGCTGGCGCCGGGCCGAAGGGCTGCGCCGCGTCACGCATGAGGCCCGCGACCTGTTCCGGCGGCCCCTGACCCCGGACGAGCTGAACCCTTTTGACGCAGTTGTGATCGACCCGCCACGCGCAGGGGGCGAGGCGCAGATGGCCGAGCTTGCCCGCGGCAATGTTCCTGTTATTGCCGCGGTGTCCTGCAACCCCGTCACCTTTGCCCGCGATGCCCGAATGCTGCTCGACGGCGGCTACCGGCTGGATTGGGTGCAGGTCGTCGACCAGTTTCGCTGGTCCGCGCATGTGGAACTTGCGGCCCGCTTTGCGAAAGGTGATACCACAGGCGGCTAGGGATTAGAGGGATACCCATGAGAAAGCAGGTCGCCGCCTGGTTGGAACGCCCGCATGTGCGCAACGGGATCATCGCGGTCATCATCTTCAACGCCATCATCCTAGGGTTGGAGACATCGAGCCAGGTGATGGCGCGCGCGGGCTGGCTGATCATCCTGTTCGACATCTTCTGTCTTGCAGTGTTCGTGTCGGAAATCGCGCTCAAGCTGTTCGCCCATGGCGGGCGTTTCTTCCGGTCAGGCTGGAACGTCTTTGACTTCGTGATCGTGGGGGTTTCCCTTGTTCCCGGGGCGCAGACGCTGAGCGTCCTGCGGGCTCTGCGGATCCTGCGGGTGCTGCGCGTCATATCGGCCGCGCCGCGCCTGCGCCGGGTGGTGGAAGGTTTCATCACCGCGCTGCCGGGCATGGGGTCGGTGTTCCTGCTGATGGCGCTGATTTTCTATATCGGCGCCGTCATGTCGACCAAGCTGTTCGCCGCCAGCTTCCCCGACTGGTTCGGGTCGATCGGCCTGTCGGCCTATACGCTTTTCCAGATCATGACGCTGGAAAGCTGGTCCATGGGCATCGTGCGTCCGGTGATGGACCAGTACCCCTACGCCTGGCTGTTCTTCGTGCCCTTCATCATGATCACTACCTTTGCGGTTGTGAACCTTCTGGTGGGTCTTATCGTGAACTCGATGCAGGACGCACACCAGGAGGAAGAAACCCTCCGGACCGATGCCTACCGGGAGGAGGTTCTGGCGCGGCTGGCCGCCATCGAGACGCGCCTGAAGGCGACTGAACAGCCATCCCATGAGCCACGCCAAGACGCTATGCAAAGCCACTGATTCCCTGCTATTATTTCAAAAAAATCCCAGAGGGGCAGGCAGTAGACAGATGAGACTATTGAAGGTTATCGCGTTCGTGCTGGGCGCGGCCATGGTGGCAGCTTGCGGAAGCAATCCGCCGGCACCCCCGGTTTATACGGGGCCGGAAATCACCCATGTCTATGTGGAAAAGACCAACCGGAGGATGATGCTGCTGCACGGCAACCAGGTGGTCAAGATGTATGACATCGACCTTGGTTTCTCGCCCGCAGGCCACAAGCAGTTCGAAGGTGACGGGCGCACCCCGGAAGGCACCTATTACATCGACCGGCGCAACCCCAACAGCGCCTATCACCTGTCGCTCGGGATCTCCTATCCCAATCCGGTGGATTATGCCTATGCCAAGCAGGTGGGCCGGTCCGCAGGCGGCAACATCTTCATCCACGGCCGTGCCGGCAAGGATTTTGGCCAGCGTGACTGGACAGCCGGCTGCATCGCAGTAACCGACCAAGAGATCGAGGAGATCTGGTCCATGGTCCGAACCGGAACACCCATCACGATTGTGCCCTGACGGGCCACGAAAAAGGGGCGCCGCGGCGCCCCTTGTTGTTTCCGAGTTGTTTCGGGCTCAGCCGCCCAGCGTGAGCGTCCACCAGATCTTGCCGCCCCGCTCCTGGAACCAGGCAAAGCCCATGTCGCGGGCGTTGCGGTCCATGATGACGTTCCGCGTCAGTGGGTCCGCCATCCACGCGGCCAGCGTTTCCAGCTCGCTTTCATAGGTTTCCGAAATCGCCTCGCCCCGGAGCGTGCCGGGATAGCCCGCGCGGCGCACCCGATCCACCGGGGACGATCCGTCCGAGCCGAAGTGCCAGGGGCGGTTCTGCACCGACATGTCGCGCGAATGGGTTGCCGCGGCCGCGTTCAGCTGCGCATTCAGTTGCACCGGCGGACGGTTGCCGGCTTGGCGGTACGAGTTTACGGCGTCCAGCATGCGGAACTGAACCTCGGCCGGGTTCATGTTGCGCACCTCGTAGACGCGCGCGATCGGCCGCCCGTCGGGCCCCAGCGGCGGAGGAGCGATCCCGCCGCCACCACAGGCCGCCAGAACCATCGCGGCCACCATCAAAAGACCAGTCAGACGAAACATTTTTCTGCCATCCCGTATTTGCGTTTTGACGATCCATACAGGCTTGGCGGTTCATGTTCAAATCGAACCGCCATGAAGAACCGTTGACAAGGGTTTGATTTGCTGAGAAGCGGCTGAATCTCTACTTTCCCGCATGATGGGCCGCGAAAACCTTGCGGATGCCTTCACATGACAGTGATATTCAAGGAGCGTTGCGAGATGAGGGGCGATAGCTCTCACAAGATCAACCGCCGTACATTTGTTGCCACGGGCGCTGCTGCGCTGGCCACTGCTGCCATGCCCGCATGGGCGCAGGACGGTACGACCGAGATGGAGCGGTCGCTGTCCAACACCGTGCAGCGCAATATCTCGAGCTTCCGTACGCTCGACTGGCGCCCCTATTTTGACAACCTGCGCAATGGCGCCGTTCTTGTCGATCTGGACACGCGCGCGCTGCACTACTGGTCCGAGGATGAGAGCATCTACCGCCTGTTCCCGACCAGCGTGCCGGTAAGCGAGGACCTGACCCGCCGTGGCCGGACCGAAATCATCCGCAAGGTCGAAGGGCCGTCCTGGGCACCAACCCCGGCGATGAAGCAGCGCAACCCGGAATGGCCGGACTTCATGCCTCCGGGGCACCCGGACAACCCGATGGGGACGCATGCGCTCCACCTGACGTGGCAGTACTACAGGATCCACGGCACCCACGACACGCGCAAGATCGGGCGCCGTTCGTCGAATGGTTGCGTCGGCCTGTTCAACGAACATATCGCCGAGCTGTACGGCCTGACCAACGTCGGAACTCAGGTTCTTTTGATCTGAGATGCCAGACAACGAATGAACAGGGCGGCCAGTGGCCGCCCTTTTTCATGCTGGTTGATCCAGCCATCCGCCAAGATTGTCGAAGATCACGCTGCAGAGCGCGTGGATATGCGCCTCATCCGCGTTTAGGCAGGGGATGTAGGTGAATTCCTCACCGCCCGCATGTTCAAAGGCCTCGCGGATTTCGCCGTTGATTTCCTCCAGCGTCTCGATGCAGTCGGCGGCAAAGGCGGGGGCGACGACAGCCAGCCGCTTTACCCCGCTTTGGGCCAGACGGGCGACCTCTTCGACGGTGTAGGGCTGAAGCCATTCCTCGGACCCGAAGCGCGACTGGAAGGTGGTCACGACCTTGCCCTTTTCCCAACCCAGCTTTTCCCGCAGCAGGCGCGAGGTCTTCTGGCACTGGCAGTGGTAGGGATCGCCTTCAAGCAGGTAGCGCTTGGGCACCCCGTGGTACGAGGTCACAAGCAGTTCCGGCTTCTGCTCCATCGCATCCCAGACCTTTGCGACCGACTCCGCCAGCGCGTCGATGTATTGCGGCGTGTCGAAATAAGCCGGAACTGTCCGAGCCGAGGGCTGCCATTTTTCCTGCATCAGCGCCCGAAAGAACGCATCGTTCGCCGTGGCGGTCGTAGCGCCCGCGTATTGGGGATAGAGGGGGAAGAACAGGATCTTCTCACACCCCTGTTCCACCATCGCCCGGACCTTGGACTGGGTCGAGGGGTTGCCGTAGCGCATGCAGAAATCGACCACGACCTGATCGCCGAAGGCTTCTCGCATCCGGTCTGCGATCGCCGCCGTCTGGTCCTTGGTGATGGTCATCAGCGGGCTCTCGCCCTTGTCGTGGTTCCAGATCAGCTTGTAGTTCGCGCCCGAGGTAAAGGGCCGCTTGGTCAGGATCACCAGCTGCAGAAGCGGCTGCCAGAAGAAGGGCGAATAGTCGATGACGCGCCGGTCCGACAGGAACTCGTTCAGGTAACGGCGCATCGACCAGTAGTCATAGTTGTCCGGCGTGCCGAGGTTGGCCAGCAGGATGCCGACCTTGGGGCGCGGTACTGGCGGGTGATCGGGCTGGGCATGGGCAAGGCGCCCCTCACCGGGTTTGATCAGGTCTCGGGCCTCGGTACCCGTTCTTGCGTCCAACATGGTGTTCCTCTTGCGCAGGTTGCGCGTGAATTATCGGGTTTTGCCCTGCTATCAAATGCCGCTCTTGGTCGCGGGGTCGCGCAGGGGCTGTTCATCAGTGCGCAGTGCATCCGCCAGCCGCTGGACAGCAGAACCCGGACGAAGGGGCTTCTGCTGGCTTTCATGCGGCGCCCAGCCGGTCAGGAATACTGTCTCGAACGTGGCGCGGATGCGGTCGGGGTTGTCCGGCGCGGGATAGGTTTCCGAATAGATGCGGATCGCCTCGGCCATCATGCCACGGCGGGTCGGGCGGCGCAGGCGCTGGGCAAGGGCATTGGTTTCGCCCATCGCACGAAGATCATGCATCAGCGCCACCGGGTCAGCATAGGTCACCACATGCGTCGTGGAATCGGCCACCGGCAGGGCAAATCCCGCCCGCTGCAAAAGGGCACCGAGGTCGCGGATCTCTCCCATGGGCAGGACGCGCGGGGACATGCCGCCCGTAACGCGCGCCTCGGCCTCTGCCAAGGCAGCGCGAAGTTCGGCAAGGGTCTGCCCCCCGAACAGCGCGCCCAGGAACAAGCCGTCCGGGCGCAGGGCGCGGCGGCTTTGCACGATCTGTCCGACGGGATCGTTTGCCCAGTGCAGGCACAGCGCGTGGATCACCAGGTCATGCGCGGCTTCGTCCAGCGCCAGCACCTCGGTCATCGGCACGATCTTTGCGCCGGAAAGGCGGCCTGCCCAGACCTGCGGAAAATCCGTCACGATGGCAGGGGCCGTAAACCTCCTGTTAACCGCGAGCAGTCTTTCCTCGACCTCAAAGGCCACTTCTTCGTGCAGGAACAGCGCGGGGTTTCGGCCGGCACGGGCGCGATGCGCCTCAAGGGCCTTGCGGTCGGTCAGGTCGGGCGGGCGGGTCATGGTCGCTCCTTCGGGATGGAGGTTATCTAGGTGACAGGATGGGGATTGCAAAGCGTGCTGCGGGCGATCTACCCGCCGCAGTGCCTGACCTGCCGCGCTGATGTCGCGACCGACTTTGGCCTTTGCGCTACCTGCTGGCGGGACACGCCCTTCATCGCCGGGCTTTGCTGTGACGCCTGCGGCATCCCCCTGCCGGGAGAGGATGACCAGCCGGTGCTGTGCGACGACTGCCTGGAACATCCCCGCGTCTGGCAGCAGGGTCGGGCGGCGATGCTTTACGCGGACAACGGGCGGCGGCTGGTGCTGGCGCTCAAGCATGGGGACCGGCTGGACCTTGCACGTCCAGCGGGCGGCTGGCTTACGCGGGCCGCAGCGCCGATCCTGCGGCAGGGGATGATCGTCGCGCCTATCCCGCTGCACTGGATGCGGCTGCTGAAGCGGCGCTACAACCAGTCGGCGCTGCTTGCCCGCGTTGTGGCGAAAGAAGCCGGGCTGGAACATTGCCCCGACCTTTTGCACCGCCCGCGTTCGACCGGCACCCAGGATGGCAAGGGGTGGGAAGGGCGCTTTGCCAACATGGAGGGGGCGATCCGCATCCACCCGCGGCGTGGGTACCTGCTGGAGGGGCGGCATGTGCTTCTGGTCGATGACGTGATGACCTCGGGGGCGACGTTCCATGCTGCCGCGCTGGCCTGCCATGAGGCGGGCGCCGATGCCGTCAGCGTGCTGGCACTGGCCCGCGTTGCGAAGGATGCCTAAATCCCTATAGTGGCCCACAACTTCAGGATCGGGAAATCCATGCAACCTGTCGAAATCTATACCACGCCGATGTGCGGCTATTGCCACGCGGCCAAGCGCCTGCTGACCCAGAAGGGCGTGTCCTTCACGGAATACGACGTCAGCCGTGACCCCGCGCTGCGGCAGAAGATGATGCAGCGTGCCCATGGGCGCCATACCGTACCGCAGATCTTCATCGGCAACACCCATGTCGGTGGTTCTGACGACCTGCACGCGCTGGAACGCGCGGGCAAGCTTGACCCGCTTCTGGCCGGATGACGATGCGCGCCGCCCTTGTGCAACTGTCGGTATCAGATGATCCGGGAACCAATCTTGAGGGGACCCGGGCACTGGTCCGGCAGGCGGCGCAAGGCGGCGCCGGGTTCATCCTGACGCCAGAGGTGACGAACTGCATTTCCTCCAGCCGTGCCCGCCAGCGCGAGGTGCTGCGGCATGAGGAAGACGACCCCACGCTTGCCGCCCTTTGCGACGAGGCGGCGGCGTTGGGCGTCTGGCTGCTGATCGGGTCCCTTGCGCTGCGGACGCGGGACGGCGACGGGCGCTTTGCCAATCGCTCGTTCCTGATCGGCCCGGATGGGGCGGTCGTGGCACGATATGACAAGATCCACATGTTCGACGTCAACGTGTCCGAAACCGAGGTGTTTCGTGAATCCGATGGCTATCGGCCCGGCAACCGGGCCGTGGTTGCCGACACGCCGTTCGGCCGCATCGGGATGACCATCTGCTATGACCTGCGCTTTCCCCATCTCTACCGGGCGCTGGCGCAGGGGGGGGGCGACATCCTGACGGTTCCGTCGGCATTCAACCACCTGACAGGGGCGGCGCATTGGGAAAGCCTGCTGCGCGCCCGCGCGATCGAGACGGGCTGTTTCGTGCTTGCCCCGGCGCAGACCGGGCTTCATGCTGAAACCGGCGCCCCGGCGCGGCGGAGGAGTCACGGCCATTCCCTGGCCGTCGCCCCTTGGGGAGAGGTCCTTGCCGATGCCGGACAAGAGCCCGGGCTGACTTTCGTCACGCTCGATCTGGATGAGGTCGCCCGCGCACGTGCCCGCGTGCCTTCGCTGCGCCACGACCGCGCGTTCGAGGGACCATGATGACCGCCGACAAGACCGACGACCTCGCCGCTGCGCTGTTCAGCGAGATCTTCATGGCCGATCAGCTGGCGCGGAACCGGCTGTCCAAGGTTCTGCCCAAAGGGATGGAGCTGTCGCATTTCAGCGTGCTCAACCATCTGGCCCGGGTGAGCGATGAACGGACGCCGGCGCAATTGGCCAAGAGCTTTCACGTCACGCGCGGCGCGATGACCAACACGCTGACGCGGCTGGAATGGGCGGGGCACGTGCATATCCGCCCTGACTGGGACGATGCGCGGCGCAAGTTCGTGTCGATCAGCCCGGCAGGTCGCGCGGCGCGGGATGCGGCGCTGCAGGCCATCGCGCCGGTCCTGACAAGCGTGGTGCGCGCGCTGGGCAGCGACCGGGTGCGCGCCGTCCTGCCCGTGCTGCGGGAAATCCGGCTGCAGATGGAAGGCGATTAGCGCCGCACGCTGGCCGTGACGTAGTTCACCGACAGGTCGCGGTCCGACAGCGACCAGGACCAGCCAAGCGGATTGAAGACGAACCCCTTGCGATCCACGGGATCAAGGCCGGCGCTGCGGATCAGGGCATAGAGTTCTTCCGGCGTGATGAACTTGTTCCAGTCATGGGTGCCCTTGGGAAGCCACCTCATGATCTGTTCCGCCCCCACGATGGCCATCAGCCAGCTTTTGGCGTTGCGGTTGATGGTCGAGCAGATCATCAGCCCGCCGGGCTTGAGCAACTGCCGGCACGCGGTCAGATAGGCCAGCGGGTCCGAGACATGTTCCACCACCTCCATGTTCAGGACCACGTCAAAGGTTTCCCCTGCCTCGGCCAGGGCTTCGGCAGTGATGTGGCGATAGTCGATGTCGAGCCCGGATTGTTCCGCATGCAGCCGCGCGACGGGGATGTTGCGTTCGGCGGCATCCGCCCCGACCACCGTCGCCCCCAGCCGCGCCATCGGTTCCGACAAGAGCCCGCCGCCGCAGCCGATGTCGAGCAGCCGCAGCCCCGTGAAAGGCGCAGGCGTCCCCAAGTCCCGGTCGAATTCCATTGCGATTTGGCGGGTAATGTAGTCCAGCCGGCAGGGGTTCAGCATGTGAAGCGGCTTGAACTTGCCGTTCGGATCCCACCATTCGGCGGCCATCGCCTCGAACTTGGCGACTTCGGATGGGTCCACGGTGCTTGTCGGCTGGGTCTGCATCAGATGCCTTTCCTCACAATTACCCCGTGGCGGGGCGCCGTTTGCCATTATATAGGTCAGTCATGGATAGAACCGCAGGCCAAAAGCGCGCAGCCGCGTTCCTTTACCCACCCCTAGATCCGTTTGACCAGCGGGTTCTCGACGTGGGGGAGGGGCACCGTATCTATGTCGAACAATGCGGCAACCCGCAGGGTATTCCGGTGGTGGTGCTTCATGGTGGACCCGGGGGCGGGTGCAGCCCGGCAATGCGGCGCTATTTCGATCCCAGCGTGTACCGCATCGTCCTGTTCGACCAGCGTGGCTGTGGCCGATCGCGCCCGCATGCGAGCGTGGAGAACAACACCACCTGGCACCTTGTTTCCGATATCGAGCAGATCCGCGAGACGCTGGGGATCAACCGCTGGATCGTCTTTGGCGGCAGCTGGGGGGCGACGCTGGCGCTGATTTATGCGCAGGCCCATCCGGGGCGGGTGGCGCATCTGGTGCTGCGGGGCGTCTTCTTGATGACCCGGGCGGAGCTTGACTGGTTCTATGGTGGCGGCGCCGGGCAGTTCTGGCCCGACCTCTGGGCCCAGTTCAGCGCCCCGATCCCCGAGGATGAACGCGGCGACATGATCGGGGCCTATCACCGCCGGCTGTTTTCCGGTGACGTCATCGAGGAAACGCGCCACGCCCGCACCTGGGCAGCTTGGGAAAACGCGCTGGCCGCGATCGAGCATGAGGGCGGTTTGGGCGAAAGCCCCGCCGACTATGCCCGCGCCTTTTCACGGCTGGAGAATCACTATTTCCACCACGCCGGCTTTCTGGAACGCGATGGCCAGATCCTGCAGGAGATGGACCGGATCGCGCATCTGCCCGGAACCATCGTGCAGGGCCGCTATGACATGATCTGCCCGCCGGCCTCGGCCTGGAAGCTGGCGCAGTCCTGGCCCCGGGCAGAGCTTCGGATGATCCCGATGGCAGGCCATGCCCTCTCCGAACCGGGGATCAGCGCGGAACTGGTGCGGACGATGAATCTGCTGCGCGACAGGGGCGCCGCCCTGGGCCTTTGAGCCGGGGCGGACAATTCTGCGTGCGCCACTTGCAGAGTCGGACCTTGCGGCGTATATGGAGTTCCAACAGCGGCCCGCTGGCAACACCAACGGCGCCACCGGGAAAATGTCACGGGCCGCGCGCCCGTTTTTTTGTGTTTGGAGCCATGGCCGACCTTATTGCAAAGACCGCCATCGACCGCCGCCTGGCCGAGATCATCACCCCCGCGATCGAGGGGTTGGGATACGAACTGGTGCGCATCCGCCTGCAGGGCGGCAAGACCCGCATCCTGCAGATTATGGCTGACCGTCCTGAGGGTGGCATCGATGTGGAGGATTGCGCCAAGATATCCACCGCTGTTTCCGCGGTGCTGGATGTCGAGGACCCGGTGGAGGATGCCTATGTGCTTGAGGTTTCAAGCCCCGGCATCGACCGGCCGCTGACCCGGCTCAAGGACTTCGAGGTGTGGGAAGGCTACGAGGCGCGGGTGGAAACAACCGAACTGATCGACGGCCGCCGCCGCTTCAAGGGCATCCTGCAGGGTGTCGAAGACGGTGAGGTCCTGATCGAGATCGAGGAAGGCACCATCGGCCTGAAGTTCGACTGGCTGTCGGACGCCAAGCTGATCCTGACGGACGAGCTGATCGCCGAGATGCTGCGCCAGCGCAAGGCTGCGGGCATCATCGACGAAGATCAGTTCGACGAGATTGAAACCGAATCCGACGACGACGAATCGGACACCGCTTCGGAAAAGGAGTGAGACATGGCAATCACCTCTGCCAACCAGCTGGAACTGCTGCAGACCGCCGAAGCGGTGGCGCGCGAGAAGATGATCGATGCCGATCTCGTCGTGCAGGCCATGGAAGAAAGCCTCGCCCGGGCGGCAAAGTCGCGCTATGGCTCTGAACTCGATATCCGGGTCAGCATCGACCGCAAGACCGGGCGCGCCCGGTTCACCCGCGTCCGCACCGTGGTCGAGGATGACGCGGTGGAAAACCACCAGGCGCAGCTGACCGTCAAGCAGGCAAAACAGTATCTTGCCGATCCCAAGGTTGGCGACGAGATCGTGGACGAGGTGCCGCCGGTCGAACTGGGCCGGATCGCCGCGCAGTCGGCCAAGCAGGTCATCCTGCAGAAGGTCCGCGAGGCCGAGCGTGACCGTCAGTACGACGAGTTCAAGGATCGCAAGGGCACGATCATCAACGGCGTCGTCCGCCGCGAGGAATACGGCAACATCATCGTGGACATCGGCCGCGGCGAGGCGATCCTGCGCCGGAACGAAAAGATCGGCCGCGAAAGCTATCGCCCGAACGACCGCATCCGCGCCTATATCAAGGACGTCCGCCGCGAGGCCCGCGGCCCGCAGGTCTTCCTGTCGCGCACCGCGCCAGAGTTCATGGCCGAACTGTTCAAGATGGAAGTGCCGGAAATATATGACGGCATCATCGAGATCAAGGCCGTTGCCCGCGACCCGGGTTCGCGCGCCAAGATCGGCGTGATCAGCTATGACAACTCGATCGACCCGGTCGGCGCCTGCGTCGGTATGCGCGGCAGCCGCGTTCAGGCCGTCGTGAATGAGCTTCAAGGTGAAAAGATCGACATCATCCCGTGGAACGAGGATCAGGCAACCTTCCTGGTCAACGCGCTGCAGCCCGCCGAAGTGTCCAAGGTCGTGATCGACGAGGACGCGGGCCGGATTGAGGTGGTGGTCCCGGATGAACAGCTCTCGCTCGCCATTGGGCGTCGTGGTCAGAACGTGCGGCTGGCAAGCCAGCTGACCGGGCTGGACATCGACATCATGACCGAGGCCGACGAAGCCGCCCGTCGTCAGGCAGAATTCGCCGAACGCACGCAGCTCTTCATGGATGCGCTCGACGTCGATGAAACGCTCGCGCAACTTCTTGTGGCCGAGGGGTTCACAAATCTCGAAGAAGTCGCATATGTGGATCAGGACGAGCTTCTTTCCATTGACGGCTTTGACGAGGATACCGCGAACGAGCTTCAGGCCCGGGCGCGCGACCAGCTTGAGGAAGCCAGCCGCAAGGCGCTGGAAAATGCACGGGCCCTGGGCGCCGAGGACAGCCTGATCAACTTCGAGGGGTTGACCCCGCAGATGGTCGAAGCGCTGGCCAATGATGGCGTAAAGACGCTGGAAGACTTTGCGACCTGCGCCGACTGGGAACTTGCCGGCGGCTGGACCACCGTGAACAACCAGCGGGTCAAGGACGAAGGCGTGCTCGAAAAGTTCGAAGTGAGCCTTGAGGAAGCGCAGACGCTCATCATGACGGCGCGTGTGCTGCTGGGTTGGGTCGACCCTTCGGAGCTTGAAGCAAGCGCCGAGGATGAAGATCAGGACGAAGAGGAAGGTGACGAGGCCTGAGGGCACTTGTCCGGGACGGGGCGATGACGCGCGGAGGCCGCGAAAAGAACAGGGACGATCCGGAACGGCGTTGCATCGCCACCGGCGAAAGTCAGCCCAAGGCGGGGCTGATCCGGTTCGTAATCGGGCCCGAAGGTAATGTCGTGCCCGACTTGCTTGAGCGGCTTCCGGGCCGCGGGATATGGGTGGCGGCGGAACGCGCCGCGCTCGACAAGGCGGTGAAGAAGGGTCTGTTCTCCCGCGCGGCGCGTCAGCAGGTGCGGGTGGACCCCGATCTTGCCGCCGAGGTGGAGGCTGGCCTCTGCCGTCGCGTGGTGGAACTCATCTCGCTTGCACGCAAGGGCGGCGCGGCGGTGGCGGGCTTTGAGAAGGCCAAGGACTGGCTGGTCAAGGATCAGGCCGAAGTGCTGATCCAGGCCAGTGACGGGTCGGAACGCGGCAAGACCAAGCTGCGCCCGCCCGATCCCCTGAACCCGGGGGATACGACATTCATCGGGTGCCTGACAGCCAACGAATTGGGTTTGGCTTTTGGACGCCAACATGTGATACATGCCGCGCTTGCGGCTGGTGGACTCACGGCGCGTGTTGTAGAGGAGGCCGCAAGGCTCTCGGGCATCCGTGGGCAGATCGGTGGCGGGGCCGCCGGGAAGGATACGAAAGACGCATGAGCGATACAGACGGTAAGAAGCCCTCCCTTGGGCTGCGTGGATCGAATTCCGGCCAGGTGAAGCAGAGCTTCAGCCACGGCCGGACAAAGAGTGTGGTGGTGGAAACCAAACGCAAGCGCGTCGTCGTGCCGAAACCCGGCGCGGGCGGCACGGGAGCGGGTTCCGCACCGCATTTGGGCGACCCCTCCAAGCGCCCCGCCGGCATCACCGACGCCGAGATGGAGCGCCGCCTGCGCGCCGTGCAGGCCGCCAAGGCCCGCGAGGTCGAGGATGCAGCCCGGCGCGAGCGTGAAGAGCGGGAGCGCGAAGTCGAACGTCAGCGCAAGCGCGACGAGATCGAAGCTCGTGAACGCGAAGAGCGTGAGCGTGTGGAACGTGCCCGCCTGCAGGCGGAAGAGGAAGAACGCGCCAAGGCCGCCGAGGCCGAGCGCGCACGCCGTGCCGCAGAGAAGAAAAAGGTGACCGAGGCCGCACCTGCCCCGGCAGCCCCTGAGGCACCGGCCGCGGATCGGTCGTCGAAAACCGGCGGTGCCGCCCCCCGCAAGGTGGAGCGCGAGCGCGAGGCCGACCGTGACAACCGCGGCAAGGGCAAGGGCGACGACAGCCGCCGCACTGGCAAGCTGACCCTGAACGAAGCGCTTTCGGGTGAAGGTGGGCGTCAGCGCAGCCTTGCTGCGATGAAGCGCAAGCAGGAACGTGCCCGGCAAAAAGCCATTGGCATGAATCAGTCACGCGAAAAGCAGGTGCGTGAGGTCCAGCTTCCGGAAACCATCGTGGTTCAGGAACTGGCGAACCGCATGGCGGAACGCGTGGCTGACGTGGTCAAGGCGCTCATGAAGATGGGCGTGATGGCGACGACGAACCAGTCAATCGACGCCGATACCGCCGAATTCATCATCGAAGAGTTCGGCCACAAGGCTGTGCGCGTGTCGGATGCTGACGTGGAGCAGGTGATTGATTCTGTCGGCGATGCGCCCGAGGATTTGCAGCCGCGGCCGCCGATCATCACGATCATGGGCCACGTTGACCACGGCAAGACCTCGCTTCTGGATGCGATCCGCAAGACGAATGTCGTCTCGGGCGAGGCGGGCGGAATCACCCAGCACATTGGGGCTTATCAGGTAACGACCGACAGCGGCTCCGTGCTGACGTTCCTCGACACCCCTGGCCACGCGGCCTTCACCTCGATGCGGGCCCGTGGCGCGCAGGTGACGGATATTGTGGTGCTGGTGGTGGCGGCGGATGACGCCGTGATGCCGCAGACGATCGAGGCGCTTAACCACGCCAAGGCTGCCGGCGTTCCGATGATCGTGGCGATCAACAAATGCGACAAGCCGTCGGCCAACCCGGACAAGGTGCGGACCGATCTGCTTCAGCATGAGGTCGTGGTGGAGAAGATGTCCGGTGACGTGCAGGACGTTGAGGTTTCGGCGCTGACTGGCAAGGGTCTGGATGAACTGCTTGAGGCCATCGCGCTTCAGGCCGAGATCCTGGAACTGCAAGCCAACCCGAAGCGGGCCGCCATGGGTGCCGTGATCGAAGCCAAGCTCGACGTGGGCCGCGGTCCGGTTGCGACGGTTCTGGTGCAGCACGGTACGCTCAAGCAAGGCGACATCTTCGTCGTGGGCGAGCAGTGGGGCAAGGTCCGCGCGCTGATCAACGACAAGGGCGAACGCGTCAAGGAAGCCGGTCCTTCGGTTCCGGTCGAGGTTCTGGGCCTGAACGGCACCCCGGAAGCCGGTGACGTGCTCAACGTGGTCGATACTGAAGCGCAGGCGCGTGAGATCGCGAGCTACCGCGAACAGGCTGCCAAGGATCGCCGTGCCGCTGCTGGTGCCGCGACAACGCTGGAACAGCTGATGGCCAAGGCCAAGGCAGACCAGAGCGTGTCCGAACTGCCGGTAATCGTGAAGGCCGACGTTCAGGGTTCCGCCGAGGCGATTGTTCAGGCGCTGGAAAAGGTCGGCAACGAAGAGGTGCGTGTCCGCGTGCTTCACTTCGGGGTTGGCGCCATCACTGAATCCGATATCGGCCTGGCCGAGGCTTCGGGCGCGCCGGTCATCGGCTTCAACGTCCGGGCGAACGCTCCGGCCCGCAACAGCGCCAACCAGAAGGGCGTGGAGATCCGCTACTATTCGGTGATCTATGACCTTGTGGATGACGTGAAGGCGGCAGCTTCGGGCCTTCTCTCGAACGAAATCCGCGAGAAGTTCATCGGCTACGCGCAGATTCGCGAGGTCTTCAAGGTCACGAACGTCGGCAAGGTCGCTGGCTGTCTGGTTACCGAAGGCGTGGCGCGTCGTTCTGCGGGCGTCCGCCTGCTGCGCGACAACGTGGTGATCCACGAGGGGACGCTGAAGACGCTCAAGCGCTTCAAGGACGAGGTCAAGGAAGTCCAGTCCGGGCAAGAATGCGGGATGGCCTTCGAAGCCTACGAAGATATCCGTCCCGGCGACGTCATCGAGATCTTTGAGCGCGAAGAGGTCGAGCGGTCGCTCACCTGATAAGAAAAAACCGGGGCGAAAGCCCCGGTCTTGCCGCCCTGCAGTCATGTTCTTGTTGAAGAGCGGCCTTGTAATGAAAAACGCCAGCCTTTC
This sequence comes from Rhodobacteraceae bacterium LNNU 3342, assembly GCA_008711135.1. GTDB lineage: Bacteria > Pseudomonadota > Alphaproteobacteria > Rhodobacterales > Rhodobacteraceae > Halodurantibacterium. The sequence goes on along the minus strand of VUAW01000003.1, from coordinate 129,428 downwards.
GGCTGGCGTTTTTGTATTTGATCAGGCTGTGGCACGGGCGCCGCCGACCGGCGTCCCCACGAAGGTCTTTTCACCAACCCGAACGGCCACCTTTCCGTTCGGAAGCTGATGCAGGAACATGCCCTGGACAGAGATGTATCTACCGATGTTGATGGTGCGGATCATGATTCGAACCCCTTTGGAGAACCCTGTACACCTTATGTACGCCCCCAACCGTTAAAAAAACATTGGCGTTCCAAGCAAAGGTGTCGAATTTGCGCCCATTTATTATCACTTTTATGAAAAAGTGCGGTTCGCCGAAGGCTTAGCAAAAAAAAGGTCAGAGCCACTCACGCAAAATAGCCACAATCGGCACATCTGCAGGTGGCATGGGATAATCTCTGAGTTGTGCCTTCGCCACCCATCGTAGAGCCTGCCCTTCGCGCGCGACGGGGATGCCTGCCCACTTCCGACAGGCGAAAACCGGCATCAGCAGGTGAAAGTCACTATAGCTGTGACTGGCGAACGTCAGGGGCGCGAGGCAACTGGACCACGTCTCGATCCCCAGCTCTTCGTGAAGCTCGCGCACAAGCGCGGCTTCCGGCGTTTCGCCCGGCTCAACCTTGCCACCGGGAAATTCCCACAATCCGGCGAGGGATTTACCCTCTGGCCGCTGCGCCAGAAGGACCCGGCCGTCTGCGTCGATCAACGCTACGGCCGAGACGAGCACGAGTTTCATGAACGATAGTCGGCGTTGATGTCGATGTAGCGGTGGGTAAGATCGCAGGTCCACACCTTGGACTGGCCTTGGCCCAGACCCATGTCGACCGTGATGGTCAGCTCCGGGCCCTTCATATAGGCTGCTGCCGCCTCTTCGCTGTAATTCGGCGAACGCCAGCCGTTTTCCGCCATCACCAGATCGCCAAAACGAATCGAAAGCCGGTCACGGTCGGCAACCGCGCCTGACTTGCCGACCGCCATCACGATCCGGCCCCAGTTCGGGTCCTCGCCCGCAATGGCCGTCTTCACGAGCGGTGAGTTCGCGATCGCCATCGCCACCCGCCGCGCATCCGCATCATCTGCCGCGCCGGTAACCGCAACTTCGACGAACTTCGTGGCGCCCTCCCCATCACGTACGACCTGATGCGCAAGGTCCATCATCACGTCCTGCAGGGCACGTTCAAAGGCTCGCCCCTCCCGCGATCTGAGGCTGGTAATTGCGGGCGCGCCGCTTTGGCCGGTCGCGGCCACGATCATTGCATCCGAGGTCGAGGTGTCGCTGTCCACGGTGATGCAGTTGAAGGTCCGGTCGGTCAGGCGGCTCACCAGCTTTTGCAGCATCGGGGCCGCGATCTTGGCGTCGGTGAAGATGTAGACCAGCATCGTCGCCATGTCGGGGGCAATCATACCCGACCCTTTGGCGATGCCAGAGATGCGGACAGGCTCGCCGTCAATCACAATCTCTGCGGTTGCGCCTTTGGGAAAGGTGTCGGTCGTCATGATGGCGCGTGCGGCCATCTCGATCCCTTCTTCCGACAGGTTTTCTGCCAGCTCACCAAGGATGGCAGTGATCCGCTCATGAGGCAGCGGCTCACCGATTACGCCGGTCGAAGAAGAAAAAACCCGTCCCGCCGGGACGCCCAAAACCCGCGCAACTTCGGCCGAAATCGCATCAACCGCCTGTTGCCCCGCGCTGCCGGTAAAGGCGTTGGCATTGCCCGAGTTCACGATGATCGCGGCGCCGGCCTCCTCCAGCCCGCGCTGTGCAAGCTTGGTTTGGCAGTCCAGCACCGACGCGGCGCGGGTGGCGGAGCGGGTGAAGGTCCCGGCGATTGCGGTGCCGGGCGCAAGGCGCACCAGCATCACATCCGTCCGGTTGCGATAGCGCACGCCTGCCTCGGCGGCCGCGAACTCCACCCCCTTGATGACGGGCAGGCGGGGGAAGGAGGCCGGCGCCAGCGGGGATACCTGCGGCCCTGTCTTGGGTCCGCTGCGGAGCGCCTTAAGCTCTTTCCGCAGCTCCTTGACCTCGGCCTTCAGTTCGGCCTTGGCCCCCTTTTCCTTCTTCGCCATCCCGTCCCCCGTGGATTACTGCGCCTGGTCGAGCAACATCTGCTCGCGAAGCAGGGCAGGGTCAATCCCCTCATCGTTGCGGGTGATCTCGGCGCTCTCGGTCAGTTCAGCGATGCGTGCCTCGATAGCCGTGCGCTGAAGTTCGGCGGCCAGTTCATCCCGCACTTCTTCCAGGGCAGGGGCTTCGGCCACGCGGGTTTCGTTCAGCTTGACCAGGTGCCAGCCGAACTGGGTCTGGATCGGGTCGGAAACCTGACCGGGTTCGAGCGCGCGGACGGCATCCTCAAACGGCTGAACCATCATGCCCGGCCCGAACCAGCCAAGCGCACCGCCACCCGCGGCCGCCCCGTCGCTGGAATGTTCACGCGCAAGCTCGGCAAAGTCGGCGCCGCCGTCGATTTCTTCCTTCAAGGCCTGCGCCTCTTCCTGGGTTTCGACCAGGATGTGCGCCGCATTGTATTCCTGCGTCGGCTCTGCCCCGGCGAAATTTGTCTCATAGGCCTGCTGAAGCGCCTCTTCGGTGACGGCGGCATCGGCGGCATCGGACAGGACGGCGCTGGCCATGTAGGCGCGACGCTCGTTTGCGAGCGCGATCTCGTCCTTGCGGCTGAGCTTGCCTTCCATCGTCTGGGCCAGCGCTGTCTGCTGGATCAGCTGATCAAGGATGCCGCTGAACAGCACATCCTCTGGCAGGGCACGGTACTGTTCCGGCAGCTGCTCCGACAGGACGATCATCTCGCCCAGGGTGATGTCGGTGCCGTTCACGGTCGCGACGACCGTATCAGCCGTCGCGTCCTGCGCGGCGGCAGGAACGGCCAGCGCCATTGCCATGGCGGTTCCAAGCCAGAATCCGGCCAGCTTCGACATATTGAACACTCCTGCAATTGGGCGCGGCGGACCGCAACGTTGACACTGTGCTGGCGGCCGCTTACATCGCCCAAGGGCCTTTGAATCCGGGCCGCCAATTTCCTGCAGTTCTATGGCGGGCCGGGCGGGGCGGCAAGGCAAAGTGCCACACGATGCTGTCAGAACGCCATGCGGAGAAAACATGCTGGGTCTCGGAACAATCGCCAAAAAGGTTTTTGGCACGCCGAACGATCGCAAGGTCAAGTCCACCCGCCCGCTGGTCGCCCGGATCAACGAACTCGAGCCGGAGTTCAAGGCCCTTTCCGACGAAGGGCTCAAACAGAAGACGCAGGAGCTGAAAGAGCGGCTCGCCAACGGCGCCTCGCTTGACGACATCCTCCCCGAGGCATTTGCCAACTGCCGTGAAGGTGCGCGCCGGGCGCTTGGCCTGCGGGCCTTTGACGTGCAGCTGATGGGCGGCATCTTCCTGCACCAGGGCAACATCGCCGAAATGAAGACCGGTGAGGGCAAGACCCTTGTGGCGACCTTCCCTGCCTACCTGAACGCGCTGGCGGGCAAGGGCGTGCATGTCGTCACCGTCAACGACTACCTAGCCAAGCGTGACGCGGAATGGATGGGCAAGGTCTATGCGCAGCTCGGCCTGACGACGGGGGTGGTCTACCCCTACCAGCCGGAGCCGGAGAAGCGCGCTGCCTATCGCGCCGACATCACCTATGCCACGAACAACGAGCTTGGCTTCGATTACCTGCGCGACAACATGAAATCCTCGATCGAGGAGATGGCGCAGCGGGGCCATTTCTTTGCCATCGTCGACGAGGTCGACAGCATCCTCATCGACGAGGCGCGGACGCCGCTGATCATCTCTGGCCCCTCGCAGGACCGGTCGGAACTCTACGTCAAGATCAACGCCATCATCCCCGAGGTGACGGAAGAGCATTTCACGCTTGATGAAAAGACGCGCAACGTCACCTACACCGAGGAAGGCAACGACTTCATCGAGGAGCGGCTGCGGATCGCGGGCCTTCTGCCTGAGGGGCAGTCGCTTTATGACCCCGAAAGCACGACGCTGGTCCACCACGTTACGCAGGGGCTTCGGGCGCACAAGCTGTTCAACAAGGACAAGGAATACATCGTCCGCGACGGCGAGGTGGTGCTGATCGACGAATTCACCGGCCGGATGATGCGTGGCCGGCGCCTGTCGGACGGGCTGCACCAAGCCATCGAGGCCAAGGAAGGCGTCCAGATCCAGCCCGAGAACGTGACGCTGGCCTCTGTGACGTTCCAGAACTACTTCCGCCTTTACGAAAAGCTTGCAGGCATGACCGGTACGGCGACGACCGAGGCTGAAGAATTCATGGAGATCTACAAGCTGGGCGTCGTCGAGGTGCCCACAAACCGCCCGATCCAGCGGATCGACGAACATGACCAAGTCTATCGTACCGCGCGCGAGAAGTTCGACGGCGTCGTCCAGTCGATCAAGGAGGCCCATGGCCGCGGCCAGCCGATTCTCGTGGGCACCACCTCGATCGAGAAGTCCGAGTTCCTGTCGCAACTGTTGACCAAGGAAGGCATCAAGCACAACGTCCTGAACGCCCGCCAGCACGAGCAGGAGGCCCAGATCGTGGCCGAAGCCGGACGTGTCGGGGCCGTCACCATCGCCACCAACATGGCGGGCCGGGGGACCGACATCCAGCTGGGTGGCAATGTCGAGATGAAGGTGATGCAGGCGCTTGCCGCCAATCCCGAAGCCCATCCCGACGAATTGCGTGCCCAGGTAGAGGCCGAGGTCGCCGAGGAGAAGGCCCGCGCGCTGGAGGCGGGGGGGCTCTACGTGCTGGCCACCGAACGCCACGAAAGCCGCCGGATCGACAACCAGCTTCGCGGGCGGTCCGGCCGGCAGGGCGATCCGGGGCGGTCCTCGTTCTTCCTGTCGCTGGAAGACGACCTGATGCGGATCTTTGGCTCTGACCGGCTGGACAAGGTGCTGTCTACCCTCGGCATGAAGGAAGGCGAGGCCATCGTTCACCCTTGGGTCAACAAGTCGCTTGAAAAGGCGCAGGCCAAGGTTGAGGCGCGCAACTTCGATATCCGCAAGCAGTTGCTGAAGTTCGACGACGTGATGAACGACCAGCGCAAGGTGGTCTTTGGCCAGCGGCTGGAGATCATGCAGGCCGAGGATCTGTCGGAAATCGTGCAGGACATGCGCCACCAGGTCATCGACGACATGGTGGACGACTTCCTGCCGCCCAAGACCTATGCCGACCAGTGGAACATCGAGGGGCTTCAGGCCGCTGTCCGCACCAAGCTGGGCCTGGACCTGGATGTCATCGGCTGGGCCGACGAGGAAGGTGTGGACCAGGACGAAGTGCGAGAGCGGCTCTACAAGGCGTCGGATGAAGCGATGGCCGAAAAGGCCGAGAAGTTTGGCCCCGAGACCATGCGTAACGTTGAGAAGCAGCTTCTGTTGCAGACGATCGACGGCAAGTGGCGCGAACATCTGCTGACGCTCGAGCATCTTCGGTCTGTGGTTGGCTTCCGTGGTTACGCGCAGCGCGACCCGCTGAACGAGTACAAGACCGAGGCCTTCACCCTGTTCGAGAGTATGCTGAACAGCTTGCGCGCCGAGGTGACGGAAAAGCTGGCGCAGATCCGCCCGCTGACGCGTGAGGAGCAGGAGGCGATGCTGCGCCAGATCGCCGCTCAGCAGGCAGCACTGTCGCGCGCTGCGGCAGGCTCGGTGGCCACCGAGACGCCAGCGGGGCAGCGGCCCGGCTTTGATGAAAACGACCCTGCCACTTGGGGCGACCCCGGGCGAAACGATCCGTGCCCCTGTGGGTCAGGCGAAAAGTTCAAGCACTGCCACGGCCGCTTTGCCTAAGGCGCGGCGGACCATGTGGCGGGGTGCCGTATTGGCGCCGGCAGCGGTAGCAACGTGGCTTGTTGCCGCCACTGACGCCGCTGCAAACTGTACCGTGGACTTGGACGTGCGGCCGCGCCCGGAGGCAGTGCTGGACGTAGTCCTGCAAGCGCCGTGCATGGCTGGCGCTGCCGTCGTGCTACGGCACGAGGGGCTGGTGGTGGGCGACAAGCTCGATCAGGCGGGGCTTCTGGCGTTGAGTTTTCCAGCGCTGGGGCAGGGCGGGGTAGAGATTACCTTGCCCGGCGGGCAGCGGATCAGGCAGGTGGCAGAGGTGCCCGATCTTGGAACTCGGCACCATCTTGCCCTGCAGTGGCAGGGACAGGATGGGCTGAGCCTGATCGCATCAGGGCAGCGCCCGGAGATTCTAGGAGACCCTGACGCGGACTGGCCGATGCTTGCGCAGGTCATAGCCGTCAGCGGCGATGTTCAGGTCGATGCGGACGTTACGCCCGCGACCTGCGGCAGGGACTTGCTGGGCGAAACGCTTGAACTGCGGAACGGCGAGTTACAGGTGCGTGAACTGACGGTTGCCATGCCGGACTGCGAGGCAGCAGCCGGGATGGTGGTCGTGCCCGACCTGCTGGCAGATTGAGCTAGCCTGCGATTCGCTTGCAGACTAGAGAGAAGCTCTCCCGCCCGTCTTTGGTGCTGGCGCACCTCATCCCGTTGGGCCGGGCGCCGCTGCGCGGCGTCAGAGGTAACCACGCGACCGGAAGCTGAGTTCGCGTTCCTTGCCGATGATCAGGTGATCGTGCAGCGTCAGGCCAAGCGCTTGCGCGGCATCCTGGATTTGCATGGTCATGGTGATATCGGCCTGTGACGGCGTCGGATCGCCTGAAGGATGGTTGTGCACAAGGATCAGCGCGGAAGCGTTCAGTTCAAGCGCACGCTTGACCACCTCGCGCGGGTAGACCGGAACGTGGTCTACGGTGCCTCTCGCCTGTTCTTCATCTGCAATGAGGGTGTTCTTCCGGTCGAGGTAGAGCACGCGGAAATGCTCCGTCTCTCGATGCGCCATGGCAGTGTGGCAATAATCGACAAGCGCATCCCAACTGGAAAGAACAGGCTGGTTCATGACGCGGGCACGGGCCAGACGCTGGGCTGCAGCCTCCACGATCTTGAGTTCCGCCATCACGGCTTCGCCCACCCCCGGAACGGCCATCAGGCGCTGTGGCGTCGCCGAAAGCACCCGGTTGAAATCGCCAAAGACGTCCAGAAGCTTCCGGGCCAGCGGTTTGACATCCTGACGGGGGATAGCGCGGAACAGCACAAGCTCCAGGATCTCGTAATCCGGCATTGCCTGCGCGCCGCCTTCCAGAAAGCGCGTGCGAAGGCGCTTGCGATGATCCTTGATGTATGAAGGAAGCCGGCCCCCCACCGTAATGGGGCCGGCCTCATCGTCGTCATCCGCCTCGAAAAGAGGCATGGGGGCTTCCTGGAAGGAACGGGACTGGCTCATGCCCTTACCCATCCCAAAAGACGGTAAAGGAACGGTTAAGCCTTAGCCTTTCATTCCGTCCCAGAAGCTCTTGACCTTCGAAAAGAAGCTGGAGCCTTCGGGATTATTGTCCTCGCTCAGCTTCTCGAACTCACGCAGCAGTTCTTTCTGGCGCGAGGTAAGATTTACTGGCGTTTCAACCGCCAACTCGATCAGCATGTCGCCATGGCCGGCACCGCGCAGGGCGGGCATGCCCTTGCCGCGCAGGCGCATCTGCCGCCCGGACTGGCTACCCGCCGGCACCTTGACCCGACTGCGGCCGCCATCGATCGTCGGAACCTCGATGTCGCCACCCAGCGCAGCCGTGATCATGCTGACGGGCACGCGGCAGTAAAGGTTCATGCCGTCGCGCTGGAAGAGCGGGTGCTGGCGCACGTCGATGAAGATATAAAGATCGCCCGCGGGACCGCCGCGCAAGCCAGCCTCGCCCTCGCCCGTCAGGCGGATGCGGGTGCCGGTTTCCACGCCTGCTGGGATGTTGACCGAGAGCGACTTTTCCTTCTCCACGCGGCCAGCGCCACCACAGGCCTTGCACGGGTTCTTGATGATCTGACCAAGGCCGCCACAGGTGGGGCAGCTCCGCTCGACCGTGAAGAAGCCCTGCTGCGCCCGCACCTTTCCCATGCCCGAACAGGTGGGGCAGGTGACAGGCTCGGCTCCGCCCTCGGCGCCTGAACCGTTACAGGCATCGCAGGCGGCCGATGTCGGCACCGTGATCGTCTTGTGCGCCCCCGAATGCGCTTCTTCCAGCGTCACGCGCATGTTGTAACGCAGGTCGGATCCCCGCGCCGCACGTTGCCGCCCACCGCCGGGGCGCTGCCCGCCCATGAAGTCGCCGAACAAATCCTCGAACACGTCCGAGAACGCAGAGGCGAAATCGCCCTGATCCTGCGCATAGGCCCCGCGCCGGGCCCCGTTCATGCCGCCCATGCCGCCATCAAAGGCCGCATGGCCAAAGCGGTCATAGGCCGCCTTGCGCTCTGCGTCCTTCAGGACGTCGTAGGCCTCGTTCACTTCCTTGAACTGGGCCTCGGCATTGGGGTTGTCGGCGTTTCGGTCGGGGTGAAACTCTTTCGCCTTCTGGCGATAAGCCTTCTTGATGTCCTCGGCAGAGGCGCCACGCGACACCCCAAGGACTTCGTAGAAATCTCGTTTTGCCATGGATGGCCCTTCCCCCGGAACGCAGGAGCCGGCCTGTCATCGTCAGGCCGGCCCCCACCGTTTCACTCCGTCCTCACGAACGTTTCTTGTCTTCGCCGAGATCCTCGAAGTCGGCATCGACGATGTCTTCGTCCACGCTGCGGGGCGCGTCCTCATCGCTCGTGTCGCCGGCTTCCTGCTGGGCCTTGTAGATCGCCTCGCCAAGGCGCATCGAGGCCTCGGTCAGGTTCTGGATGGCGCCTTTGATCTTGCCGGCGTCTTCCTTCTCAAGGGTTTCCTCCAGCGCGCCAATGGCCAGTTCGATCGCCTCGACCGTCGAAGGATCGACCTTGCTGCCATGCTCCTCGATCGACTTGCGGGTCGAGTGGATCAGGCTTTCAGCCTGGTTGCGGGTTTCCACCAGTTCGCGGCGCTGCTTGTCGGCCTCGGCGTTGGCTTCGGCGTCGCGGACCATCTTCTCGATATCCTCGTCCGACAGGCCGCCGGATGCCTGGATGGTGATGTTCTGCGTCTTGCCGGTGCCTTTGTCCTTGGCCGAAACCGACACGATGCCGTTGGCGTCGATGTCGAAGGTCACCTCGATCTGCGGCATCCCGCGGGGGGCCGGCGGAATGTCCTCGAGGTTGAACTGTCCAAGCAGCTTGTTGTCGGCCGCCATCTCCCGCTCACCTTGGAACACCCGGATCGTCACCGCGTTCTGGTTGTCCTCGGCAGTCGAGAAGACCTGAGACTTCTTGGTCGGAATCGTGGTGTTGCGGTCGATCAGCCGGGTGAACACGCCGCCCAGCGTCTCGATGCCCAGCGACAGCGGGGTCACGTCAAGCAGAACCACGTCCTTGACGTCGCCCTGCAGCACGCCGGCCTGGATCGCAGCACCCAGCGCAACCACCTCATCGGGGTTCACGCCCTTGTGCGGCTCCTTGCCGAAGAACTTGGTCACCTCTTCGATGACCTTCGGCATCCGGGTCATACCGCCCACCAGAACGACCTCGTCGATGTCGCCCTTGGAAAGACCGGCATCCTTCAGCGCGGCTTCACAAGGTTTCATCGAGCGCTTGATCAGGTCGGACACAAGGCTTTCCAGCTTGGCACGGGTCAGTTTCATGACCATGTGCAGCGGCTGCCCGGTGTTCTTGTCCATCGAGATGAACGGCTGGTTGATCTCGGTCTGCTGGCTGGACGACAGCTCGATCTTGGCTTTCTCGGCAGCCTCTTTCAGCCGCTGCAGCGCCATCTTGTCGAGCGTCAGGTCAACGCCATGCTCTTTCTTGAACTCGTCCGCCAGGTAGCTGACGATACGCATGTCGAAGTCTTCGCCGCCCAGGAAGGTGTCGCCGTTGGTGGACTTCACCTCGAACAGGCCGTCGTCGATTTCCAGGATGGTGATGTCGAAGGTGCCGCCGCCAAGGTCATAGACCGCGATCGTGCGGGTTTCCTTCTTGTCGAGCCCGTAGGCCAGCGCGGCGGCCGTCGGCTCGTTGATGATGCGCAGCACTTCAAGGCCCGCGATCTTCCCGGCGTCCTTGGTCGCCTGGCGCTGGGCGTCGTTGAAGTATGCGGGAACCGTGATGACGGCTTGGGTGACGGGCTCGCCCAGATAGCTTTCGGCGGTTTCCTTCATCTTCTGCAGGATGAAGGCCGAGATCTGGCTAGGCGAATATTTTTCGCCGCGCACTTCGACCCATGCATCGCCGTTGCCGCCGTTGACCACGGCATAGGGGGTGTTCTTCTTGTCCTTCGCAAGATCCGCGTCGTCAAACCGGCGACCGATGAGACGCTTGACCGCAAAGATCGTGTTGGTGGGGTTGGTGACTGCCTGGCGCTTGGCCGGCTGGCCGACAAGACGCTCGTTTTCCGTGAAGGCAACGATCGAGGGCGTGGTCCGCGCCCCTTCCGAGTTCTCGATGACGCGCGGTTGCGCCCCGTCCATGATGGCAACGCAAGAGTTCGTCGTCCCGAGGTCGATCCCGATGACTTTGGCCATGATATGTACCTCTTCTTTCGGCGATTAAGTGGCTGGCAGACCCGAGTTGCGGCTTCTGCCCTCCGATCCCATTCCTGTCAGACCGGCAGGGTGTGCCCCAATCCGGCTTCAGGGCGTATATAGGCAGGGGGAAAAGGGGCTGCAAGCGTCACGCGCCCGTGATTTTCGGAGATGTTCCATGAAAAATGCCGAGAGTGCTGGGCAAGCTGCGGCACCGGTCCTGGACCTGCGTGGCGCAACCATCCGGCCCGGGTTTATTCCGCCGGATTCGCAGGTTGCGCTGCTGGAGGATCTACGTGTCATAGCCCGCGCGGCGCCCTTCATGGCCCCCATAACGCCCGGCGGGCGGCAGATGTCGGTGCGCATGACCTCTGCCGGGCGGTTCGGCTGGGTATCTCGGCACCGCTGGCAAGGCTATGCGCGGACGCAGCCCGATGGCCGTCCATGGCCCCCGATTCCCGAGGCGGTGCTGGCGGTCTGGCATGCTCTTGTCCCCGGCGGACGCGATCCCGAATGCCTGCTGGTCAACTACTACGGCGAAGGCGCGCGGATGGGCTTGCACCAAGACCGTGACGAGGTTGATTTCAACTGGCCCGTCGTCTCGATCTCGCTAGGGGACGAAGGGCTGTTCCGCGTGGGCGGGGTAAAACGGGGCGGCCCGACCGGCAGCCTCTGGCTTTGCTCTGGCGATGTGGTCGTTCTGGGTGGGGCGGCGCGGCTGGCCTACCATGGGGTTGACCGCATTCGCTTTCGGTCCTCCAGCCTGCTGCCGCAGGGTGGTCGGGTCAATCTGACGCTCCGGGTCGTCACCTGAACATCGGAACCCCCCCTAGGCTGTGGCGTTCACCCCAAAGGAATTCGGAAGGAGACTACATGCTTTACGTCGACATCCCGACACAGCCGGAACTGCAGCGCCTGGTGACCGCCCGCCATGAGGCGAGCGCCTCGATCTATCTGCACACGACTCCGGAAACGCAGAACATCGAGCCCTCGCGCATCCAGCTTGGCCATCTTGTCGAAGAGGCGCAGCGCCAGCTCGAGGCTGCCGGCGTGAACAAGCGGCTGATCTGGCCGATCAGCGAGCAGATCGCCGACCTCCGGGATGACGACGATTTCTGGTTCCATCAGGCCAACAGCCTTGCGGTCTTCGTGACGCCGGAACAGCTTCACACTTACCGACTGCCCAACCGCCTGACGGAGATGGTGCAGGTGTCCGATCGCTTCCACCTCAAACCGCTCTTGCGAGCGGTTTCGGTGCCACAGCATGCCTTTGTCCTGGCCTTGGCGGAAAACGAGGTGCGGCTGATCGAGGTGACGGGTGATCTGCCCGCGAGGGAGGTCCGGGTCGCCAACATGCCCAAGACCGCGGCGGACGCGAATCACACGGCAAGCGTGAACTCCCGTTCTGCCTCCGGGCGGATCCACGCGGACGAAGGGCAGAAGATCCTGCTTCGGAACTTCAGCCGCAAGGTGGACGCAGCCCTCCGTCCCTTGCTGAGCGGCCGGACCGAGCCGCTGATCCTGGCCGCGACAGAGCCGCTGCGGTCGATCTACCGGTCGGTGAACAGCTATGCCCACTTGGCCGACCAGATGATCGAGATGAGCCCGGTGCAGACCACCCCCGCTGCACTGGCCGAAGCTGCCCGTCCCATTCTGGACGCGCTGCACCGCGACACGATCAAGGCCTTCCACGAGAGGTTCTCTGCCCGCGAGAGCGACGGCCGGGCCACTACCGACGTGGCGCATGCCGGCCGTGCCGCGACCTTCGGCGCGGTGGATACGTTGCTGGTGGATATCGACGACGCGGTGCTGGGCCTGGTTGACGAAGACAGCGGCGCGGTGACCTTTGACCGGGACCCCAACGCACTGAGCTATGGCGTGGTGGACGAAATCGCCGGGCGCGTCCTGACGACCGGCGGCAAGGTCCTGGGCGTGCGCCGCAATGAGATACCCCGAGAGGCGCCGCTGGCGGCCGTGCTGCGCTATCCTGTCTAGCCAATTGGGCGCCTTCGGGCGCCCTACTTGCCTGCCGTCCAGCTGAGCGAGGCGCGCTGCCGGGTGAAGAATTCGCCCATCAATCCGATCACCAGGCAGGTGAGCGAGACATAGATCGGATAAAGCACTGACGAGTAGTGGGGATTGTAATTGATGAAGGTAAAGCCCCGCGCCTGGTCAATCGTGTGAAAGAGCGGGTTCCAGGAAAACATCGCGATGATGTAGCCTGGCATGGTATTCGCCAGGAACATCTTGCCCGAGGCGATCATGTTCGCGCGGATATAAAACTGCGAGATGATTCCAGTCGCGCTGGGGAACCACGGCCTCGCCGCCAGAAAAAGCATCCCGATTGCGCAGCCTGACAGCCACGACAGCAGCACCATGCCGAAGGCTGCTGCCGGCTGATACACCTCTACCTTCGTGACGATCACGTCATAGAGGAACAGGATCACCGCCAAGGACAGCACCTGGATATAGAGCGCCCCGAGTGCCGCCGAGGCCACCGCAACGATCGTGTTCATCGGCGCATGCTGCATCATTGCCGAAGTCGGCCCCTCGGCCCCCATCACTGCAGAAATCGCCTTGTTGTGGGTGATGAACAGGAAGATCCCTGACAGGATGTAGAGAATGAAGTCCCCGCGTACTGCATTGCCGCGCAGTCCTATGACCGTGAACATGATGTAGAACACGATCACCAGCATCAGGCTTTGCAAGATGTTCATCAGAAGGCCGACGACCGCGTTGCCATGCGACTTGCGGATATGGCGCACCGTTGCGTGATAGATCAGCTCTATCAGCGCAAGGCCAGAGGCGAAGCGGGTCTTCGGTCTTCGGCGTTGAAACATGGATGCCCCTGTTCAGGCGATTTTGCACGGGCATCTTGCCCAGCCGCGGTGCAGCGATGATAAAAGGAACGGCCGCATTGTTCAACGCATCCCCGCAGATGTGTTCATTTTCAGGAGAGACCATGGATTACCAACGCCTTGTTGATTGTTTTCGTACCCTTGCGCTTCAGGCGGGCGATAGGATCATGGCCATTTATGGCGCCGAGGATTTCGAAGTGCGCGCCAAATCCGATGCAAGCCCGGTGACTGAGGCTGACGAGGCTGCCGATGCGCTGATCTCCGAAGGGTTGGCGCAGGCCTTCCCCGACATCCTCGTCGTGACCGAGGAACAGGCGGCATCACACGCCAAGGGGGCCGACCGGTTCATCATTGTCGATCCGCTGGATGGCACCAAGGAATTCGTGCAGCGTCGCGGAGATTTCACGGTCAACATCGCTTATGTCGAGGATGGCGTGCCGCTGCGTGGCGTCGTCTATGCTCCGGCCAAGGGCCGGCTCTTCTATACCGACGCCGAAGGCCGCACGGTCGAGGAAGAAGGACCGTTCGACATCGCAGCAGCAGGCAGCACCCGTCCGCTGTCGGTTTCCACACCCGATAATGCCGCGCTGATGGTGGTGGCCTCCAAATCGCACCGGGACGCGGCAACGGACGCCTATATTGGCAAGTACGGCGTCCGCGACATGACCAGCGCTGGATCGTCGCTCAAGTTCTGCCTTGTGGCGACGGGCGAGGCCGATCTTTATCCGCGCCTTGGCCGCACGATGGAGTGGGATACGGCGGCGGGGCAGGCCGTTCTGCTGGGCGCGGGCGGCAAGGTCGTGCGATTCGACGATCACACGCCGCTGACCTATGGCAAGCCGGGCTATGAAAATCCGTTCTTCATCGCCTATGCCCCCGGAGTGGAGCTGAAAGAGGCCTGATGCCGGTACTGATCGTCATCCCTGCGCGATACGCATCTTCGCGCTATCCGGGCAAGCCGCTGGCCACGTTGCGGGGGGCGGATGGCGTCTCGCGCAGCCTGATCGAGCGGTCGTGGGCGGCCGCGCGGCAGGTTCAGGGCGCGGATCGGGTCGTTGTCGCCACTGATGACGATCGTATCCGCACCGCCTGCGAAGGCTTTGGCGCCGAGGTCGTGATGACCTCGGTCGCCTGTGCCAATGGGACGGAGCGCTGCGCCGAGGCTCATGCCGCGCTGGGCGGCGGGTACGAGATCGTCGTGAACCTGCAAGGTGACGCGCCGCTGACCCCGCCTTGGTTCGTCGAGGCGCTGATTGCGGCGCTTCAGGCCGATCCGAGTGTTGAAATCGCGACCCCCGTACTTCGTTGTGACGGGCGCGCGCTGAACGGGCTGATCGCGGACCGGCGCGCCGGGCGGGTCGGAGGAACCACGGCTGTTTTTGGTGCGGGCGGGCGAGGGCTCTACTTCTCCAAGGAAGTGATTCCCTACACAGGCAAGGACTATGCGGACGAGGCAGAAACGCCGGTCTTTCATCATGTCGGCGTCTATGCCTATCGCCCCGCTGCGCTCGCGGCCTATCCGTCCTGGTCGGTCGGGCCGCTTGAACAACTGGAGGGGTTGGAGCAGCTTCGTTTCCTTGAAAATGGTCGTGCCGTCGCCTGCGTCGAGGTCGAAGCGCGCAGTCGCCAGTTCTGGGAGTTGAACAACCCCGAGGACGTGCCGCGAATCGAGGCGATGATGGCTGAGATGGGCATGAAATGACACCGGCGCCCCCTCGGGCAAGCGTCATCGTCGTCAGCCGGGGGCGGCCGCGTCACCTGCGCTTGTGCCTGTTAGCGCTGCAACAGCAGGACCATCCCGAATTCGAGGTCGTGGTGGTTGCCTGTCCGGAAGGGCTGGCGCAGGTCGCGGATCTTGGGCTGCAGGTTAAAACCTGCGGCTTTGATCGTCCCAACATTTCCGAGGCGCGGAACCTTGGCCTGACGCTTGCCGCTGCCGAAGTCGTGGCCTTTATCGATGATGATGCCGTGGCCGAGCCGATCTGGCTTTCACGCCTGACCGCGCCTTTCGTGGATGGGGCAGTGGCTGCCGCTGGCGGCTTTGTGCGGGGGCGCAACGGAATTTCTTACCAATGGCGGGCGCGGGTGGTGGATCGTCTTGGGGCACAAGCGCCGCTTTCGGTGCCAAATGAAGTCTCTCTGCATCGCGGGGCGCCGGGGCGCGCCATCAAGACTGAGGGCACGAACTGCGCCTTCCGCCGCAGCATCCTTGCCGACATGGGTGGGTTCGATCCTAGCTTTGCCTTTTACCTGGACGAAACCGATGTGAACTTGCGTCTGGCCGAGGCTGGCCACGTGACCGCCATTGTTCCGCTGGCCGAGGTGCATCACGGCACGGCCCCCAGCGGCCAGCGGCGCGCGGATCGCGTTCCGCGCACGCTTTTCGACATCGGGGCAAGCACGGCTGTCTTCCTGCGCAAGCACGCGCCGCTGCATGATCATGCGCGGGCGCTGACCGACCTGCGGCGCGAACAGCGGGCGCGGCTGGTGCGGCACATGATCACCGGCGCGATCGAGCCGCGGGACGTTTGCCGGTTGATGCAGACGCTGGAGGCGGGGCTTGCCGAGGGCCTTGCGCGGCCACTGGTTCCGCCGGTTCCGCTGGGCGAGGCCTCTAGGCCGTTCCTTACCCTGCCGGGAACAGGTCCGCGCCCATGCCGCCTGGTGGCCGGACCAAGCTGGCGCGCCACGCTGCTGCGCGAGAAGGCCCGGAGGGCGCGGGATGCTGGCGCGGTCACGACGCTGCTACTGCTGTCGCCCGGGCCGGCCTATCACCGAATCAGGTTTACCGAAGATGGGCTGTGGGAACAGCGCGGCGGCCTGCTGGGGCGTTCAGATCGGCAAGGGCCGCTCTTGCAGTTCTGCCGCTTTTCACGCCGCACTGCAGCAGAGGAGGAGAGGATTATGCGCTGCAGGGCAGCGAAATTTGTGGAAGCCCATTGACTGCGGCAGGTTTTTCAAGCGTGATTGGCTTGGCTGCCCTTGTCGGCATCTTTTTGTTCAGCGGGTAAGCAAACTGTCGCAAATGGATGTATATATTCTGCGAAGTTCTATATTCTTGGGTCGTTATCAAGTGCAGAAGTCGGACACCGTGTCGGGCCTCACGGTAAAATGGTGAATAGGGGATAATTATGAAAACCAAGGTTACAAAGGCAGTTTTTCCTGTCGCTGGCATGGGAACCCGCTTCCTTCCGGCGACCAAGTCGATTACGAAAGAGATCATGACGCTGGTCGATCGCCCGTTGATCCAGTACGCGATCGATGAAGCGCGGGCTGCCGGTATCACCGATTTCATCTTTGTGACGTCCCGCGGGAAGGGCGCGCTTGAAGATTATTTTGATAACGCGCCCGAACTTGAAACCACGCTTCGCAATGCCGGGAAGGACAAGCTGCTTGAAGTGCTGCAGTCCACCTACATGGAAAGCGGCGCCATCGCCTATGTCCGCCAGCACAAGGCGCTGGGCCTTGGTCACGCCGTCCGTTGCGCCCGCCGCCTGATCGGCGATGAGCCCTTTGCCGTGATCCTGCCGGATGATGTCATCGCGGCCGAAAAGCCCTGCCTTCAGCAGATGGTCGAGGCCTATGCCGAAACCGGCGGCAACATGGTCGCCGCCATGGAAGTGCCGCCTGAAAAGGCCTCTGCCTATGGCGTTCTGGACGTGAAAGAGGATATGGGTTCGCTCGTCTCCGTGCGCGGCATGGTCGAAAAGCCCAAGGCCGAGGAAGCGCCCTCGAACCTCGCCGTGATCGGCCGCTATATCCTGAGCCCGCAGGTCCTGACGAACCTCGAACAGATCCAGCCCGGCGCTGGTGGTGAAATCCAGCTGACCGACGCCATCGCACGCGAAATCCAGCAGTCCGACAACGTCTATGGCTTCCGCTTCCGCGGCCAGCGGTTCGACTGCGGCTCCAAGGCTGGCTTCCTGCAGGCAACAGTGGCCTTTGGCCTCGCCCGCGACGACCTGCATGACGAACTGAACGAGTTCCTGCAGGAAATGGTCGCGCTGCAGAACGCCGCCGAGTAATCGCAGCAGCCAGTGATGGTGCTGCCCATGATCGAAAGGGGGCTGCGCATGGGTCATGCGCGGCCCCCTGCACGTTTGCTCGACCTGACGCGGTTGCTGTCGCGGGCAGGCCGCGGTCCCCTGACGGGGGTCGATCGGGTTGAACTCGCATATCTGCGCCGTCTGCTTCAGGACGACGTGCCGGTCTTCGCGCTGCTGCGGGCATCGCCGGTCGACGTTCTTCTGGATCGCGCAGGGATGGAGGCGTTCCTGCTGCGCATCACGGGCGAGGCGGGATGGGGCCGGCCGGACCTGCTGGCGCGGGTCATGCGGCACCCGCCTCAGCGGCAGCGCGCGCTGTCGGATGTGCGGCGATTAGGAATCGCATGGACGCCTGCGCCAGGGCTGGGGCGGATGCTGGCGCGGCATCTGCCTGTTGGGACTGTCTATCTCAACACCGGGCATTCGAACCTGAAGCCCAGGGTCTTGCAGGCTGTACGCCAGATCCCCGGTGCGCGGATCGTGGTCTTCCTGCACGACACGATACCGGTCGACTTCCCGCAGTTCAGCGCCGCCGCCCAGCCCGCGCGATTTGCCGGGATACTGCGTGAGGTTTCACGCCAGGCCGATCTCGTCATTTACAATTCCGACCAGAGCAGGCAGGACGCGGCACGCCATTTTGAGGCGGCTGGACGCGTTCCCCCCGCGCTGGTGGCGCATCTTGCGGTCGAACTGCCGCGCCCTGATGCAGCAGCCGTGCCGCAGGGGCTGCCGCTGCACCGGCCGACCTTTGTCACCATCGGCACGATCGAGCCGCGCAAGAACCACGCCTTGCTGCTGGATATATGGGAGAGGCTCGACCCGAACCTGCCAGAGGACCGGCAGCCGGTGCTGCTGATCCTGGGCAGCCGCGGCTGGAACAACGAAGCGCTGTTCGCCCGGCTTGACCAGTCGCCGATGATGGGGAAAAGCGTGTTCGAACTGCCGGGGCTGAGCGATGGCGCCGTGGCCGCGCTCCTGCAACAGGCGCGCGCGCTCTTGTTTCCAAGCCTGGCAGAAGGATTCGGCCTGCCGGTTCTGGAGGCTGCCGTTTTAGGTACGCCGGTAATTGCAAACGACCTTCCGATCTACCGGGAATTTGCCGGAGATTATCCAATTTACCTTGACGTTGAAAATCCCGCCCGCTGGCAGCAGCAGGTGGAACAACTTGCCCGCGAAAACCGTAAGCCCAAGTCTTTCTTGGCGAAACTTCCGACATGGGAGCAACACTTTACCCAAGTTTTTGAGATTGCTTGAAGCTGTATTGCCGTGCCCATATGGTGGCCGGATTGTACGGGTGATTTAAATGGGTTTTATTGCCAAATACCGGCTCCGACTGGTGCGCAAGCGTTGGCGGATGCGTGCGATGCGCAAGCGGCGTGAGCTGAACCCGGTCGCCCTGCGGACCGACCGGATCCGGAAGAACGATGTGCTCGTCTTTTCGACCCTCAGGAACGAACGGATCCGGCTGCCCTACTTCCTGCGCTATTACCGCGATCTGGGCGTGGCGCATTTCCTGATCGTGGACAACAACTCTGACGATGGGTCACGGGAATATCTGGCGGAGCAGCCTGATGTCTCGCTCTGGACGACGACCGGAAGCTACAAGCGCGCGCGCTTCGGGGTGGACTGGCTGAACTGGCTGCAAAGCGCCTATGGCCACGGCCACTGGACGCTGGTTGTGGATGTCGATGAGTTCTTGGTTTATCCGTTCTGTGACGTGCGGCCGATCCAGGCGCTGACCGACTGGCTTGACGCATCCTCGGTCAAGTCCTTCAGTGCGATGCTGCTGGACATGTACCCGGAGGGGCCGATTGACGAAGCGTCCTATCACGAAGGTCAGGACCCGTTCGAGATCGCCTGCTGGTTTGACAGTGGCAACTACATGATCCGGCGCAACGCGGAATATGGCAATCTCTGGATTCAGGGCGGCCCGCGGGCGCGGATGTTCTTTCGAGACAGGCCGGAACGGGCGCCCGCGCTCAACAAGATCCCGCTGGTCAAGTGGAACAGAAAATACGCCTATGTCAGTTCCACCCATACGCTGCTGCCGCGGGGGTTGAACCTGACCTATGACGAGTGGGGCGGCGAAAAGGTGTCAGGCTGTCTGCTGCACGCCAAGTTCATCGACACATTCGTCGCCAAGTCTGAGGAAGAGATGCAGCGCGGCCAGCATTATGCGGGCAGCCACGAATACAAGGCCTATCACCAAGGCCTGCGGGACAACCCGGTCTTCTGGAACCAGACATCTGAACGCTATGCCAATTGGCGCCAACTGGAGATTCTGGGGCTCATGTCCAGGGGGAACTGGGTGTGACAAGCGTCGGCTTCATCATGCTGGTCCATACTGCACTGAACCGCGCGGCGCAGGTGGCGCGGCATTGGGCAGAGGCAGGCTGTCCGGTCGTGATGCACGTAGACAAAAGCGTCGGCAACCGCGCCTATAATGAGATGCTGCGCAAGCTCGACGGGTTGGGCAACGTGCGCTTCTGCCGGCGGCACCGCTGCGAATGGGGCAGTTGGTCGCTGGTGGCGGCCTCGATCAGCGCGGCAGAGATGATGCTGAAGGAGTTCCCCGAGGTCCAGCACATCTACCACGCTTCGGGTTCATGCCTGCCGTTGCGCCCGGCGCAGGAGCTCCGCGACTATTTGGCAAAGCAGCCCGATACCGACTTCATCGAATCCGTGACCACCGGCGATGTGCCCTGGACCGTCGACGGGCTGGAGCGTGAGCGGTTCCTGTTCTGGTTTCCCTTTTCGTGGAAGCGTCAGCGCCGGTTGTTCGACCGCGCCGTGCGGATCCAGCGCCGGCTGCGGGTCGCGCGGCGCATCCCGGAAGGGGTGGTTCCGCACTTGGGGTCGCAGTGGTGGTGCCTGACCCGGAAGACCCTTTCAGCGATCCTGCAGGACCCGCGCCGCCCGGAATACGACCGCTACTTCCGCAAGGTCTGGATCCCGGACGAGAGCTATTTCCAGAGCTTGGTGCGTCTGCATGCGCGCAACGTCGAAAGCCGTTCGCTGACGCTTTCGAAGTTCGATTTCCAGGGCAAGCCGCATATCTTCTACGACGATCATGTGATGCTGCTGCGGCGATCGGACAGTTTCGTCGCGCGCAAGATCTGGCCGCAGGCGGATCTTTTGTACCGGGTCTTCCTAGAAGGGGAAAACCTCGCGCTGCGGCAGGCCGAGCCGAATCCCGCCCGCATCGACCGGGTCTTTGCCACCGCACTGGAACGGCGCACCCGCGGCCGGCCGGGCCTCTACATGCAGAGCCGCTTCCCCCGCGCGGATCATGAAAATGGCAAGACTGCGGCGCCCTACACCGTCTTTTCCGGCTTTGCTGAACTTTTTGAAGGGTTCGAGCCTTGGGTCGGCAACTTTGGCCGGATGACGGTGCATGGCCACCTGTTCGCCCCCGACAAGGTTCATTTCGCGGATGAGGCAGAGATCTATCGCGGTGGCCTGTCCGATTCTGCCGCCCTGCGGGATCGCGATCCGCGCGGGTTCCTGACCAGCATGATCTGGAACACGCGGGGCGACCGTCAGGTGTTCCAATATGGGCCGGACGACAACCAGGCGCTGAACTGGTTCATGTCTACCGACTCCAACGCCCAGATCGCAGTGATCACGGGGGCCTGGGCCATCCCGCTGTATCATTCCGGCCTGGACTTCCCCGCCATCCGGGCCGAGGCCGCACGCCTTCAGAAGATCGAACTGGAGTTCATGAAGGTGCTGCGATCGCCGTGGACCAAGGCGCGGCTTCACCTCTGGTCGCTGTCCGATTTCCTGCAGAACCCGCGCGATTACCTTCAGACGATTCTGGAAGAAATGAATCCCCGCAATCCTGTGGTTCTTGGCAACCTGCCGGTGATGCGGCCTCTGGACGACTTCGGCATCTTCCTGCACAACCTGCGCAACCAGGGAATGAACCCGCTGGTGATGGGGGATTTCACCACTTCACCGCGGCGGCCCGAGGCTGTCGTCCCGACACGTTTTACTGGCGAGTGACCTTATGCCCAAGACTTTTGACTATTTTGTTCTTTTCGCGGAGATGCGCACCGGCTCCAACTTCCTGGAGGCCAGTCTCAACGAATTTCCCGGCATTCACTGCTATGGCGAAGTCTTCAACCCGCATTTCATCGGGCAAAAGGACAAGACGCGGCTTCTCGGCATCAGCATCGAGGAACGCCGCGACGACCCGCTGCGCCTTCTGGCCCGGATGCAGGAAAAGACCGAGGGGCTTCCGGGCTTCCGGTTCTTCCACGATCACGATCCACGGGTTCTGGCCCATGTGCTGAACGATCCGCGCTGCGCCAAGGTCATCCTGACCCGCAACCCGATCGACAGCTATGTTTCGCGCAAGATCGCGGCGGAAACGGGCCAGTGGAAGCTGTCGGACCTCAAGCATCAGCGCATCGCCAAGGCAGCATTCGACGCAGAGGAGTTCGAGGATCACCTGGAGCGGTTGCAGGCCTTTCAGATCGAGCTGCTGCACGGGCTGCAGGTCACCGGTCAGACCGCCTTCTACATCGCATATGAGGACGTGCAGGACGTCGCGGTGCTGAACGGGCTTGCGCGCTTCCTTGGTGTCGACGCGCGGATCGAGGCACCTTCAGCAGCCCTCAAGAAGCAGAACCCGCAGGAGATCACCGAGAAGGTCATCAATCCCGAGGAAATGGAACGGGCGCTGGCGCGGCTTGATCGATTCAACCTGTCGCGCACCCCGAATTTCGAGCCTCGGCGCGGGCAGGCGATCGGCAGTTTCCACGCCGCTGCCCGGACGCCGCTGCTCTACATGCCGATCCAGATGGGGCCTGAGGCGCAGGTCGTGGAATGGCTGCGTCGGCTGGACGACCAGGATCCCCAAGGTGGCTTTACCTACAAGACGATCCGCAAGTGGAAGCGGGACAATCCCGGCCATCGCAGCTTTACCGTGCTGCGGCACCCGTTGCAGCGGGCGCATGCGGCTTTTTGCCAGACGATCCTGACCGGCCGGTACCGCAGCATTTCGACGACTCTGTCACGGGTCTACAAGGTACCTCTGCCGCAAGAGGGAGAGGTGCATGACCTCGAGGCACATCGTGAAGCTTTTCTTGAATTCCTGCGCTTCCTGAAGGGAAACCTGGCAGGGCAAAGCAGCATCCGGGTAGACAATGCCTGGGCAAGCCAGCTTGCAGTGCTGCAGGGAATGGCACAGCTTTCCCTTCCCGACGTGCTCATCCGCGAGGAAGACCTGCCCGAATCTTTGGCGCAGATGGCGGAAAAACTGGGCTGCAAGGCACCGGAGCTGCCAGAAAATGACGAAGCCGTACCTTTCGCGCTGGCAGAGATTTGCGATGCCGAACTGGAACGCGCCGCGCAGGAGGCTTACCAGCGCGACTATTTGGCCTTCGGGTTCGGCCCCTGGGCGGGATGATCCCGCCCTAGGCAGCCCGGTTGTCGCGGCTTTCAGTCAGGATGGCGTGCAGCGTTCCCGGATCCGAATTCGCACGCAGCTTGTTGCAGACGGCTGGGTCGCGCATCGTACGCGACACCAGCGCCAGCGCCTTGAGATGTTCGACCCCGGAATCCTTTGGGGCGAACAGGGCAAAGATAAGATCCACGGGCTGGCGGTCCACCGAGTCAAAATCCAGCGGACGTTCAAGCCTCAGGAAGGCGCCGACAACGCGGTCTAGCCCGTCGATCCGGGCGTGGGGCAGGGCAATCCCATGCCCGACGCCGGTCGGGCCAAGGGACTCACGTTCCTGCAGCGCATCTACGGCCGTGCTGGCGTCAAGGCCATAGACGGAGGCTGCAAGCTCTCCAAGATCCTGAAAAAGGCGCTTCTTGCTTGTCAAATGACCGCAGACCTTGATCGCCGCGGGATCGAGAAGTTTGGATAAGTTCATGAAACGTTGATGCCCCGCGCCCGGGATCGGGCGCTATTTGCTGTTGCGCGGGTCGATCCAGCCGATATTCCCGTCCTCGCGACGGTATACCACGTTCACCCCGCCGTGTCCTTCATTGCGGAAGACCAGCATCTGCATGCCCCCGAGTTCCATCTGCATCACGGCCTCGCCCACGGATACGTTGGGAATCCGCGTTTCCATTTCGGCAATGATCATGGGCTGCAGCGTCTCCGGCTCTGCGTCCTCCGGTCCTTCCGATGCGGCGAGGATATAGGCCTGTCCGCCGCCGAATTCAACCGGTTGCGCACGCTCGCGGTGATGGTCCTTGAGCCGGCGCTTGTAGCGGCGCAGCTGCTTGTCCATCTTGTCCTTGCAGCCGTCAAAGGCAGCGTAGATTTCGGCCGCGTTTGCCTTGGCTTGCGCCGTCAGTCCCGTGGAAAGGTGCACGGTGGCCTCACAAATGAATTCGTGACCGTCGCGGGAAAAGACGATGGTGGCATCAGTCGGGCGCTGTGCGTATTTGACCATCACCTCCTCTACCTCCGATCTGACGTGCGTCTGAAGTGCCTCGCCCACATCGAGCTGTTTCCCAGTGATCTGGTATCGCATGACATCTCCTTTGGTCGGTGGTCACCTGCACATGACCATGCAAGATGCAGAAAAACTAATGCGTTGCGGCGCCCTTTCCACTGGCGCGCGGCGGCTTTTCCCTGATCGGGTCCCGGCGGCGCCGACGCCGGTGAGAGGGCGGAATACGCAAGCATCCCCTGTATTTGGCGACGGTCCTGCGCGAGATGTCAACGCCTTCCGCGACAAGCCGGCGGGCAATTTCTTCGTCCGAAAGCGGAGCGGCGGGCGGTTCTGCCGCCACTATCCGGGCAATCGCCTGCTGAACAGCAACGGCTGAAACTTCGGCATCGCCGGCAGGAAGCGCTCGCGAAAAGAAGCGAGACAAAGGCCAGAGCCGCCCTTCGAACTCCATCGCCTTGCCGGCCACGGCGCGCCCGATGGTCGAGGGATGCAGGCCAAGATCGCGCGCAAGCGCCGCCCGGGTCAGCGGCACCATCTGTTCGGGCCCGTCCAACAGCGCCCGCCGCTGATGCCGGGCCAGCCAGGTCCCGATTCGGCGCAGCGTTTCACCCCTATAGGCCAAGGCCTGAATCAGCGCCTCCGCCCGCAGCCGTGCCTCGGCGCCAAAGCTCTGGCCGTTCGGGTTCGCCAAGTCCGGATTGAGCTGTACGTAGGGCAGGAAGCCGCGTCCCGGCCGCACGTGAAGCTCCTCCCCATCGCGCTCCAGCACCAGGTCGGGCAGAAGGGGCTGCTCCGGGCATTCTGCCTGCGGGATCGGGCGGGGGCGCAGGCCGCGGATCATATCGGCGATTTCCTCCAGCCGGGGCCGGGGAAGACCAAGCTGGCGCTCAAGGTCGCGCAGGTCAGCGGCGGCAAAACTGTCCAGCCGGGCCACGACCTTCCGGGCCAGCGGCTCGTCAAGGCCGCGGTCGCGCAGTTGCAGTTCCAGGCATTCGACAAGGGAGCGGGCGCCGATTCCCGCCGGCTCGCAGCTTTGAAGCACCGCCAGCGCGGCCTCCACCGCTTGCAGGGGCTGCCCTGTGTCTTCGGCGATCTTGCTGAGCCGCGCGTCCAGATAGCCATCCTCGCGCAGTTCACCCACAAGATGCAGGACCAGCGCCCGAATATCCTCTGGCAGCGTCATCGCGCTGATTTGAAGGAAAAGCTGGTGGAGGACTGAGGTTTCAGCCGCAGTCGTGTCCAGCGCGACGTCGATGGCCGAAACCACGCCCCGCGGGTGGGGCGCTTCCTCGACCAGAAGGAAGGGATTGTCGGCTGCCTCCCGGACGATCAGGTCCAGAAGGTCGGCAGTGGGCAGCCGCAGGACGGCCAGTGTCTGCCACAGGCCCGGCGCAAGGGCGATGCGCTGCGACTGGCTGATGCCCAGCCGCGATCTCATCCCCCGCCTCCGTCAGGAGATGCGGAACGAGTCCCCCAGATAGACCCGGCGCACATTCTCATCCTGCACCACTTCGCTGGCGGTGCCGCTCATCAGCACCGTGCCATCGTGGAGGATATAGGCCCGGTCCACGATCTCAAGCGTTTCGCGCACATTATGGTCGGTAATAAGAACCCCGATCCCCCGGGTGCGCAGCTTGGAAACAAGCATGCGGATTTCCCCCACCGCAATCGGGTCAACCCCGGCAAAGGGTTCATCCAGCAGCAGATACTTGGGGTCAGCGGCAAGGCAGCGGGCAATTTCCACCCGGCGGCGTTCACCCCCCGAAAGCGCCAGCGCCGGCGCCCGGCGCAGATGGCCGATGGAGAATTCGGTGAGCAGTTCTTCCAGCCGTTCACGCCGCTTCAGCCGGTCGGAATGGGTGATTTCCAGGATCGCGAGGATGTTGTCCTCGACGCTGAGGCCGCGAAAGATCGACATCTCTTGCGGAAGGTAGCCGATTCCCAGCTTGGCTCGCCGGTACATCGGCAGCCCAGTGACGTCGCGCCCGTCAATGGTGACTTGCCCCCCCTCGGGCGAAACCAGCCCGGCGATTGAATAAAAGCAGGTCGTCTTGCCAGAGCCATTCGGCCCCAGAAGCGCCACCACCTCGCCCCGCCCCAGTTGCATCGTGACGTCGCGGATGACCGGCCGCTTGCGGTAGCTCTTGCGCAGGCCGGTTACGCGCAGGCCGCTGGCTGCGCCGGCAATGGAAACATCCGGGGCTGTCATGGGGCGGTGCCGGGTGCCAGAATCGTGCGGACACGCCCTTCGACGGTCGCGGTGCCTGCGTTCAGGTTGATCACCATCCGTTCCCCGCTGACCGCGCTTTGGCCTTGGGTCATCAGGACGTCACCCGTCATCACGATCTGGCCTGCGTCGATGTCGTAATCCGCTGTCTCGGCCTCGGCCGCCTCGGCGCCGTTGACCACGGTGACACCGCCGCTGGCCTGCATCCGGGCAATCCGCTGCCGATCCTGCGCGTATTCAACCCGAACACGGCCGGCGGAAAGGCGCATCTCGCCCTGACCTATGACCACGTTTCCAGTGAATACCGCCGCCCCATCTGCCTGATCGACCTCAAGCTGGTCGGCCGTCACCTCCACCGGAAGCGAGGTATCGGCCCGCATCGTGCCGAAAGCCACCTGCGCGCCCTGCGCAGCAAGATCCTGCGGAAGCAGCGTCAGCATCACAAGACAAAAGAGGCAGGCAAGTCGGCGCATGGGAACCCCCTGTTCAGGGCTGATATACCAGCCGGACACCTTGGTTGAAAACCAGAACATATGTCTGATCCTCGGGATTTTGACGGATGACCATGCTGCCCGCGTCCAGCGTGCCCAGTGGGCCCTTGGCGGCCACCGGACCCGGGCTTTCCAGCCAAGTCTGGTCAAGCGCACCGTCGATCCGGTCGCTTTCAGCGGTGAACCCGGTGCTGCTGGCAATCTGCACGGCACCTTCCAGCGTCATCCGTCCCGCGGCTTGGTCAATCTCTCCCCGCGCGGCGCGGATATCGGTGCGGCCGCCGTCCGGGGTTTCCACCTGTGTTTCAACGTCCTCTCCGGACAGGTAGCCGGGCTGCATCGGATCGGTTCGGGCCGTTTCGGCCCGGATCGACAGGGCAGCCCCGTCCTGCGTCAGCCCGGAATATTCCGGCGCCGAAACGCGCGGTTCACGGGCCAACCCTTCGACGTCAAGATCGGCATAGGGGATGGCCTGCGTCGGGTCTATGGTCCGGGAAAACAGGAAAAGCGTCGAAAGAAGCGCCAGCGCCATCAGCGGAAGCGCGATCTTCAGCGTCGCCACTACCCGCGAATGGCTGGCCCCCCCGAACGCCATCAGGCCACCCCGACGCGCAGGCAGTCGTGGATGTGCAGGATGCCGATGGGTTTGCGGCTATCCTCGGCGGCCACAACGAACAGGCAGGTGATCTTGGCATCCTGCATCACCGCAACCGCCCGTTCCGCC
This sequence comes from Rhodobacteraceae bacterium LNNU 3342, assembly GCA_008711135.1. Taxonomy (GTDB): domain Bacteria; phylum Pseudomonadota; class Alphaproteobacteria; order Rhodobacterales; family Rhodobacteraceae; genus Halodurantibacterium. Next base: position 102,184 of record VUAW01000003.1, on the reverse strand, counting down.
AGCGCCTCTGGCACGATGGTGCGGGGCCGCGTGGTCATCACCTCATCCACCGTCCGGTCCAGAAGGCCGACCATGTGGCGACGCAGGTCACCATCGGTAATGATGCCCTTCAGGCCGGTGTCATCCACGACGCCTACCACGCCGAAACCCTTCTGGCTGATGGCCAGCAGCGCCTCACTCATGGGGGCGCCGGCGGGAACGGTGGGCATTTCGGCCGCGCCATGCATCAGGTCACCCACGCGCGAAAGCCGCGCCCCCAGCTTGCCGCCGGGGTGGAACAGGCGGAAATGTTCCGGCGTGAACTGCCGATGCTCCATCAACGCGATCGCCAGCGCATCGCCCAGCGCCAGCGTCATGGTGGTCGATGTTGTGGGCACGATGCCGGTGTCGCAGGCCTCCTGCGCCGGGGGCAGCAGGATTGCCACATCCGCCTGCCGCAGAAGCGTGCTGTGGGGGCGCCCGGCAACGCCGATCAAGGGAATGGCGAACCGTCGGGTATGGGCGACTATGTCTGCCAGTTCGGGGGTTTCGCCCGAATTCGACAGGATCAACGCGACGTCGCCCCGCGCCACCATGCCCAGATCGCCGTGGCTCGCCTCTGCCGGGTGGACGAAATGCGCGGGCGTCCCGGTGCTGGCCAGGGTCGCCGCGATCTTGCGTCCGATATGGCCTGACTTGCCCATGCCGGAAACGATCACCCGCCCCTTTGTCTCCAGGATCATGTCGACGGCGCGGCAGAAGTCCTGGCCGAGGCTTTCTGCCAGAAGGCCCAGCGCCTCGGCCTCACGGTCGACCACCCGGCGGGCGGTGGCAAGAAAAGTTTCCCCCCGCATCAATGGGCAAAGATATCGAGTTCCGGCCAGCCGGTCAGGTCCAGCTGCGCCCGGGTCGGCAGGAAGTCAAAGCAGGCCTGTGCGACGTCGGTGCGGCCTTCACGCTCCAGCCGCTTGTCCAGTTCGACCTTCAGCCGGTGCAGGTACAGCACGTCGGACGCCGCATAGGCCATCTGGGCATCGGTCAACGTTTCCGCGCCCCAGTCCGAGGTCTGCTGCTGCTTGGAGATATCGACCTCCAGCAGTTCCTGAAGCAGGTATTTCAGCCCGTGCCGGTCGGTATAAGTACGGATCAGCTTGGACGCGATCTTGGTGCAGTAAACCGGGGTCGTCATCACGCCAAAGGCGTTCAGCAGCGCCGCGATGTCGAACCGCCCGAAATGGAACAGCTTCAGCACCGACGGATCCGTCAGCATCCGGCACAGGTTCGGTGCCTCGCGCTGGCCCTTGGCGATCTGCACCAGATGCGCGTTCCCGTCGCCCGACGACAGTTGCACAAGGCACAGCCGGTCGCGATGCGGGTTGAGCCCCATGGTTTCAGTGTCGATCGCGACCGAGGGGCCAAGGTCCAGCCCGTCGGGAAGATCGTTCTTGTGCAGATGTATTGCCACGGTTCCCCCTGCGGGCCAGTGCCCGGATCAGCATGATGCGGGCAAAGCCCGGCAGATGCAGGGGTTCTACCGGTCTGGCCGTGGCATTGCAATCTGACCAGCCTCACGCTCCGGCGATTGAGAAGTAGTCTTCATCAATGCCGCAGATCGTGAAACGAGCCCTCTCTCGCACACCCACCCCATGCCGCAGCATCAGGTCGGCAAGTCTCTGGCCGTCGATCAGGACGATCCGGTGCTGGACCTTGCCCAGATAGGCCCGCGCTTCGGCCGAGAAGTCCGATGTCGTGACGAACACCCCCTTGGTCGCACCCTCGCCAGTCAGGCTTCCGACGAACTGCTGGATGGCGGGCGGCTGACCTTGTTCTCTGGCGCGTAACGTTTGGCCTGAACATAGACAGCATCAAGGCCCAGCGCGTCCTCAGAGATGATCCCGTCGATCCCGCCATCACCGGAGGTGCGGGTCATGTGGCTATCTGCAGGATCGGCACCGCCATAGCCCATGGCCGTCAGCAGGTCGAGGATCACCTTCTCGAACCGCTGCGGGATGATTTGTTGAAGGGCCAGCAGAAGTTCGTCGCGCAGCGCCTCGTTCAGGGCGCGGTGCGCGGTGGCCATCGCATCTTCAGGCGTCAGCGTGTCGGCTTCTGCCAAGGGTTGCGGCGCCATTCCTGCCGTGGACGACGTGCGGTTCAGCCAATCATTAAAGCCCTAAAACTGGGCAAGCACAGTGTTGTCGATCCGCTCCGGGTTGCTGCGCAGCAGTTGGCGCCCCTTCTCCGTCACCACATGCAGGTTTCGTTGTGGGGCTTCCAGCAGCCCGACCTTGCCAAGGTAGCTCCGGGCCCAGTGGACGCGGTTGGCTAGCAGCGTCTGCTTGCCGCTGGGGATGGCTTCAGCGGTTCCTCATCCGTAATGCCGAACTGGCGCTGGATCTCAGGCAGGCATTCAGGCCGTTCCGGCGGCCTTCGGCGATCAGCCGCAGGGCCGGAAGCATCAGGATCTGGTAATCCGGGATCGGCATGTCAGGCCCGGCGTTCGCCCACCATGGCCACGCCCAGAACGTCGAGCACCTTTGCCTCGATCTGCGGGGCGTTCATACCGGCGACCGCGTACATGTCGGCGGGACTCGCTTGGTCGATGAAGGTGTCCGGAAGAACCATGGACCGGAACTTGAGGCCCCGATCGAACACGCCCGCTTCGGCCAGCAGCTGCGCCACGTGGCTGCCAAAGCCGCCGATGGCGCCTTCCTCGACCGTGATCAGTGCCTCATGTTCGCGGGCGAGGCGCAGGATCAGGTCACGGTCCAGCGGCTTGGCGAAACGTGCATCGGCGACCGTAGGGCGGATGCCGCGCTGGGACAGCGCCTCTGACGCTGCCAGAACCTCCGCCAGCCGGGTGCCAAAGGACAGGATCGCGACACGGCCGCCTTCCTGCACAATACGCCCGCGGCCGATTTCCAGCGGCTGACCCCGTTCGGGCATTTCCACGCCCACGCCTTCGCCCCGAGGGAAGCGGAAGGCGCTGGGCCGGTCGTCGACCGCGGCGGCGGTGGCGACCATGTGGACAAGCTCTGCCTCATCCGCGGCGGCCATCACCACGAAATCGGGCAGGTTGGACAGGTAGGCGATGTCAAAGCTGCCGGCATGGGTGGCGCCATCGGCCCCCACCAGCCCAGCGCGGTCGATGGCAAAGCGCACCGGCAGGCGCTGGATCGCCACGTCATGCACCACCTGGTCATAGCCGCGCTGAAGGAAAGTCGAATACATCGCGCAGAAGGGCTTCATCCCCGCCGCCGCCATGCCTGCGCAGAAGGTCACACCATGCTGTTCCGCGATACCCACGTCAAAGCAGCGCCGGGGGAAGCGTTCCGCGAAAAGGTTCAGCCCGGTTCCTTCCGGCATTGCCGCCGTCACGGCCACGATCTTGTCGTCGCGCTCGGCCTCCCGGATCAGGCTCTGGGCAAAGACTTTGGTATAGGACGGCGCATTTGACGGGGCCTTTTTCTGTTCCCCCGTCAGGACGTTGAACTGGCTGGTGGCATGGCCTCGGTCGGCTGCAGCCTCGGCCGGGGCATAGCCCTTGCCCTTTTTCGTCAGCGCATGGATCAGGATCGGCCCGTCTGCCCTTGCCTTGACCGTTCGCAGGACCGGCAGAAGCTGATCCAGATCGTGGCCGTCAATGGGGCCAAGGTAGGAAAAGCCCATTTCTTCGAACAGCGTGCCGCCTACCGTCATGTGCTTCAGCATGTCCCGGGCCCGCCGCGCGCCTTCCTGCAGCGGGCCGGGGAGAAGGCTCACCGCGCCCTTGGCGGCGGCCTTCAGTTCCTGGAACGGCGCCCCGGCATACAGGCGCGAAAGATAGGCCGACATGGCGCCCACCGGGGGCGAAATGCTCATCTCGTTGTCGTTCAGGATGACGATCAGGCGCTTCTTCAGGTGGCCGGCGTTGTTCATCGCCTCATAGGCCATGCCCGCGCTCATCGATCCGTCGCCGATCACGGCAATGGCGTCGCCCACGTCGCCGGCGCCCAGGTCCCGCGCGACCGCAAAGCCCAGCGCGGCAGAAATCGAGGTAGAGCTATGAGCGGCGCCAAAGGGATCATAAGGCGACTCGGACCGTTTGGTGAAACCGCTCAGCCCGTCCTTCTGGCGCAGGGTGCGAATCCGGTCCCGCCGCCCCGTCAGGATCTTGTGCGGGTAGCACTGGTGGCCAACGTCCCAGATCAGCTTGTCGCGGGGCGTATCAAAGACGGCGTGGATCGCCACCGTCAACTCCACCACGCCAAGGCCCGCGCCCAGATGCCCGCCCGTCACCGACACGGCGGAAATCGTCTCGGTCCGCAACTCATCAGCCAGCTGGTGCAGCTGCCGGTCGGTCAGGCCCTTGAGATCGGTGGGCGTATTGACCCGGTCCAGAAGGGGGGTCTTGGGTTGGTCAGTCATTGGCGGCCCTCCGGGGGCGTGGTCACATGTCGCGGGCAATAACGAAGCGCGCCGCCTCTCGCAAGCGATCGGCCTTCGGGCCATAAGGATCGAGCGCGGCCTCGGCGCTGGCGACGAGTTCGGCGGCCCGTGCCTTGGCCCCCGCAAGGCCCAGATGCGACACGAAAGTGGCCTTGCCGGCAGCTGCATCCTTTTGCAGACGCTTTCCGGCGCGTTCCGCATCGCCTTCCACATCCAAGATGTCGTCGGCGATCTGGAATGCAAGGCCCAGTGCCGCGGCATATTCACCAAGCGCGGAAGGGTCTTCGCCAGCCAGGATCGGGCCTGCCTCGGCCGACCAGCGGATGAGCGCGCCGGTCTTGCCGGCCTGAAGGGCGGTAATGGCATCCAGCGACAGCGGTTCCGCTGCCGTTTCCGCTGCGATGTCGAGCGCCTGTCCCAGAACCATGCCCCGCGCCCCGGCCGCCTGGGCAAGCGAGGCCACAAGGGCCAGCCGCACACCGGGGGCACCAATATCCGGGCCGGTCAGAAGCTCGAACGCGAGGGTTTGAAGCGCGTCACCGGCAAGGATGGCGGTGGCCTCGTCCCACTTTACATGGACCGTAGGCTGCCCGCGGCGCAGGTTGTCATCATCCATGGCGGGAAGGTCGTCATGGACAAGCGAATAGGCATGCACCGCCTCAACCGCTGCGGCGGCCGCAAGGGCGCGTTCGGGGGCGACATCGTGCAGGGCTGCGCCTTCAAGCACAAGAAACCCGCGCAAGCCCTTGCCGCCCGAAACCGCATAGCGCATCGCGTGGATGACCGGCTGATCGGGCAGGGGGGCCAGCGCCTCTGCCAGCCGCGCCTGCACCTGAGCCGCCGCTGCGGCCAGCACCTGGGGAAACATCAAAGCCCGTCTGCGGGGGTCGTGCCGACAGGGGCGCCTTCGGCGAGACGGATCGCCTCCACCTTCTCCTCGGCCTTTTTCAGCCGGTCCTCGCAGTGGCTTTTCAGTGCGGCGCCGCGTTCGTAAAGCTGGATGGACTGTTCAAGGGCGACGTCGCCGCGTTCCAACTGGCCCACGACACGCTCCAACTCGGCCATGGCCTCCTCAAAGCTCATCTCTGCCACGGGTTTTTCGGTCATCCGCCTCGCTCCATCAAGATCCGCACATGGGCCGCCACGCTTGCGGCCAATGCGTCCAGATCATATCCCCCCTCGAGTGTCGAGACCAGTCGGCCCCCCGCATGGGCATCGGCCAGATCGCAAAGCTGTTCCGTCAGCCAGGCGAAATCATCCGTCTGCCAGTTCAGGCCTGCCAGCGGATCGTCGGCATGGGCATCGAAACCCGCCGAAACCAGCACCAGTTCAGGCGCGAAATCGTGCAGCCGGGGCAGGATGTGGTCGGCATAGGCCCGTCGCATTTCCGCGCCGCCGCTGCCGGGCCGCAGTGGCAGGTTGAGGATCTGGCCATGCGCTCCGGTTTCATCCCGGCTGCCGGTGCCCGGATAAAGCGGCATCTGGTGGCTAGAAGCAAAAAGCAAGCGCGGCTCATCCCACAAAAGGTCTTGGGTGCCGTTGCCGTGGTGCACGTCGAAATCCACCACCGCCACGCGTTTCAGCCCGTGATGATCCAGCGCGCGTTTTGTGGCAATGGCGATGCTGCCGAACAGGCAGAAGCCCATTGCGCGGGCCGTTTCCGCGTGATGTCCTGGCGGCCGCGTGGCGCAGAAGGCGTTCCGCGCCTTGCCTGCCAGCACCATGTCCACCGCCAGCGCCGCTGCCCCCACGGCACGCAGCGCCGCATCCAGCGAACCTGCCGAAACATGCGTGTCGGCATCCAGCATCCGCTGGCCTCCATCCGCCGGAATGGCGCTGCGGATCGCTGCAAGGTAGGTCGCGGGATGTACCCGCAGCACATCGCCGGGTTCGGCCAGTGGTGCCTCGATCCGCTGAAGGGGTGAAAATTCAGGCGCGTCGAGCGCGGCCATCACCGCCTTCAGCCGGGCGACCCGCTCCGGGTGGCCGGCGGGGGTGACGTGGCCAAGGCAGTCGGCATGGGAAAGCAGCACTGTCGTCATGTGGGCAGGCTAGCGTCCCCGATCCCGTCTGGCAATCTAGTCAGGGCTGAGCATGTATCCCGCGCCGCGGACGGTTTGCAGGTAACGCGGCTGTTTCGGATCAGGCTCGATCTTGCGGCGCAGGCGGGTGATCTGCACGTCCACCGCCCGTTCCTGCGCGGGATCGGCGCCTGCGCCCCGGTCACGGCCCAGATCCTCGACCAGTTGGATGCGGCTGAAGGCTTCGTTCGGACGCCGGGCCAGGATTCGCATCAATGCCGACTCCGTCGCCGTCAGCCGGATCGGTTCAGACCCCTGCCAAAGCTCGCCTCGGTCGATGTCATAGCGCACCGGCCCCAGCTGGAGCATCTTTGGCCCATCCTGCATCGGGCGCGGCTGCGGCACCCGGCGCAGGATGGCGCCAATGCGCAGCAAAAGCTCGCGCGGCTCGAACGGCTTGGTCAGGTAGTCGTCGGCCCCGGCTTCCAGCCCCTCGATCCGTTCCTCGGTCTCGCTTTTGGCGGTCAGCAGCAGGATCGGAGTGTCAAGCTCCTCGCGCAAGCTGCGGGTAAGGGCGACGCCATCCTCGCCGGGCATCATCACGTCCAGCACGATCAGGTCGAAATCGAGCCCCCCCAAAAGCCGCCGCGCCTGAGCCGCGTCACGGGCCGAGGTCACCAGGAAGCCCTGGCGTACCAAGAATTTCTTGAGCAGCCCGCGGATGCGTTCGTCATCATCGACAATCAGCAGATGGGCCTGCGGTTCAGCCGTGGCAGTCATCGGGCCGTTCATGAGGTCGTATCCTTGATCGTCTGGTACTGGCGGCGCAGGTCCGGGTCCATCATCGCCTCAAGCACCTGACGGAAACCGGCAACCGCCGCAGGCCCCGCCGCGCGATACGCGGCCCGCATCCGGGCGCGCTGGGCATCGGAAAGCTCTCGCTCAAGCTGGGCGCCCTTTTCGGTCAGGAACAGGTGGCGTTCCCGCTTGTCCTTGCGGCCGACGCGGCTTTCGACCAGCCCATCCTCAATCAGGGTGCGCAGGACGCGGTTCAGCGACTGCTTGGTGACGCCGAGGATGCCCAGGAGGTTGTTCACCGTCGTTCCGGGGCTGCGGTGGATGAAGTGCAAGGCCCGATGATGGGCACGCCCATAGGCATAGTTGTCCAGTATCCGGTCCGGATCGGCCGTAAAGCCTCGATAGGCAAAGAACATCGCCTCGATGCCCTTGCGCAACTGTTCATCCGTCAGGAATAGAAGGCTTTCACCCCCGGGTCCTGCGCCGCCTTCGGCCATCTGAACGTCCCCTGACCAACCACCATCCCGCATGGCGATTTTATGTCAGCCTTGTTGACTTTCCAAGAATCAATTGCTAGCGAAATCAAGCTTTGGCGCAACTTTATGTCCACTCTGGACCTTGGGCGCGCAATTTTAGTAAACACCGGCGGCAGCCGGGATGGAGGGTTACGATGGCCGGGACCTACGACGATCGCGATGGCAAGATCTGGATGGACGGCAAACTGGTGGACTGGCGGGGGGCGCAGGTGCATGTGCTGACCCATGCGCTTCACTATGCCAGTTCCGTGTTCGAGGGAGAGCGGGCCTATAACGGCAAGATCTTCCTGGGCCACGAACATTCAGAACGTCTGCTGACGTCGGGCCGGCTGATCGACATGGAAATCCCGTGGACAGCCGACCAGATCGACGCCGCCAAGGACGAGGTGCTTGCCGCCAACGGCTTCAAGGATGCCTATGTCCGCGCGATCGCCTTCCGCGGTGCGGGGGAAGATATGGGCGTCGCCTCCAGCAGGAACCCGGTGCGGCTGGTGATCGCAGCTTGGGAGTGGGGCGCCTATTACGGCGACGCCAAGATGAAGGGCGCCAAGCTCGACATCTCCAAGTGGAAGCGGCCCAGCCCGGAAACGATCCCTTCGGCGGCAAAGGCAGCCGGGCTCTACATGATCTGCACCATGTCCAAGCACGCGGCCGAGGCCAAGGGCTGTTCGGACGCGATGATGCTGGACTATCGCGGCTACGTGGCCGAGGCGACCGGTGCCAACATCTTCTTCGTCAAGAATGGCGAGGTGCATACCCCGCTGGCCGACTGCTTCCTCAACGGCCTGACGCGGCAGACGGTGATCCGGCTGCTGAAGGAAAAGGGCATCACCGTGCACGAACGGCACATCATGCCTGAAGAGCTCGCAGGCTTTGAACAATGCTGGCTAACCGGCACGGCGGCCGAAGTTACCCCGGTAGGCCAGATCGGCGACTACACGTTCGAAGTCGGCGCGCTGACGCGGGATATCGCGGAAACCTACGAGAAGCACGTCCGCGCGTAACAGGAATGGCCCCCGCGCCACACGCGGGGGCCTTGCGGTCAGACCGAATGGCCGCGTTCGATCCGCAGGAACTCACGCAACCTGCGTCCGGCGCCGCTGCGTTCGGACGGCCGGCGGATCAGCTTCTGGATCGCCGGATGCTGCCCGGCTTCGCGTGCTATGGCCAAAAAAGACCGCAGGCGTGCGCCCGTATTGCTGCGGGGGGTTTTGTCGATGATGTGTCGGCTCATGGTGACTCCTCCTCAGGGTTACCGTGGATCCGTATCGGGTTATCTATATAACACGGTCCTTCGAGATTTTCACCCCTGGGGGGTCATTGCCTTGCGCTGCTTGGCCCGCTCGATCCCCAACTGCCGTTCGCGCCAGATGATCAGGACCCCGGCAAGGATGATGAGTGCAGCCCCGCCCAGCATCACCAAGGTCGGCACCTCGCCAAACAGGAAGTACCCGATCGCGAGCGCAAAGATCATCGACGCGTATTCGAAAGGCGCGATGACAGAGGCATCCGCGTGACGGTAGCTCGACGTCAGCAGGATCTGCCCAACGCCCCCCAGCAAGCCCGCCGTGACAAGGAAAGCCGCCGCCCTTGGGCTGGGAACCACCCAGCCGAAGGGAATCGTGGTGAGCGCCAGTATGGAAGAGGTGACAGAGAACCAGAACACGATGGCCGAGGTCCGTTCCATCTTCACCAGCCGCCTGACCAGAACCTGCGCAAGTGCGGCAAAGGTTGCGCTGGTCAACACCACCACCGCGCCCAGCGTCTCGCTTGCGTTCATGTCGCCGACGGCGGTCAGCCGGGGCGAAAGCACGATCAGGACCCCGACAAGCCCCAGTGCCACCGCCGAAAGGCGGAAGGCCCGAACTTCTTCACCCAGAAACATCGCTGCAAAGATGACCGTCAGCAGCGGCGCGGCATAGCTGATCGCCGTCACCTCTGGCAGGGGCAGAAGCGCCAGCCCGGCAAAGCTGAGCCCCATCGACACTGTGCCGACAAAACCGCGCCAGACATGGCCGAACGGTTCCGCCACCCGCAGCCCGCTCGCCAGTTCCCGCCGCCACCAGAGCCAGGCAAAAATCACCGGAAGGGCGAAGAAGGACCGGAAGAACACCGCCTCTCCCGGGGGAACCTCGTCCGATGCCGCCTTGATGAGCGACACCATTCCGATGAACACGATGACCGACAGAATCTTGAGCGTGATGCCCTGGATGGGCGAGGCGGCAGGCGGCATGGCAGGTCCTTTGCTGCATCCTGCCTAGCGTGGCCGCAGCCGCTTGGAAATCCTTCAGGTCCGGCCGGCCCGCTTTTTTATGGCAACCGTGACAATGCCCACCGCGCCGCATCGGCCACCGTTTCATCGGGGTCGTCCGTCAGTGGCTGGACCACCGCCCGCAAGGCCGGATCGCCGGAATTGCCGATCGCGTAAAGCACATTGCGCACAAAGCGGTTCCGGCCGATGCGCTTGATCGGGCTGCCGGAAAACCGCGCCCTGAAGGCCGCGTCGTCCAGCGCGGCCAGTTCGGCCAGCGGCGGCGCGCGCAGGTCCGGCCGCGCGGAATAGCGCAGTTCCTGCGCCTCGACCGCGAACTTGTTCCACGGACAGGCGGCGAGGCAGTCATCGCAGCCATAGATCCGGTTGCCAAGTTTCGGCCGAAGCTCTTCATCCACCGGGCCGTGATGCTCGATCGTCAGGTAGGAAATGCAGCGCCGCGCGTCCAGCTGGTAGGGTGCCGGAAAGGCCTGCGTGGGGCAGGCGGTCAGACAGGCGGTGCAGCTTCCGCAGGTGCCACGTGCGGGCTTGTCCTTGGGGAGGTCCAGCGTGGTGAAGATCGCGCCAAGGAAGAACCAGTTGCCCAGCTCGCGCGACAGCAGGTTCGTGTGCTTGCCTTGCCAGCCCAGCCCTGCAGCGGCGGCAAGCGGTTTTTCCATCACGGGGGCTGTATCGACGAAGACCTTGATCTCCCCACCCGCGCGGTCGATCAACCAGCGCCCGACCCGCTTGAGCCGTTTCTTGACCAAATCGTGATAGTCGCGGTTTTGGGCATAGACCGAAATCGCGCCACGGTCAGGGCGGGCCGTATCCTCGCGCGGGTCATGAGCGGGGGTGTAAAGCTCTGCCAACATGATGACCGACCTCGCCTCGGCCCACAGGGCAGTAGGATCGCCGCGCCAGTGCATGCGGTCCTCCATCCACGCCATCTGCCCGTGCCGGCCTTCGGCCACGAAGGCCTGAAGGCGGGCGGCCGCTTCGGGAATCGCATCGGGGGCACAGATGCCGACAGCGGAAAAGCCTTCGGCCCGTGCGGTCTGGATCAACTCCTCCCGCAGGGCGGCGTTCAAAAATCCAGATCCGCGTAATGGGCCGGCGGCGGGAAGCTCGGCACCTGATCGGCCAGAAGCGCCCGGAACGAGGGGCGCGACTTGATCTTGGCGTACCAGTCCCGGACATTGGCGTTCCGGTTCCAGTCCACGTCGCTGATGTAGTCAAGGCAGGACAAATGCGCCGCGGCGGCGAAATCGGCCAGCGTCATCACGTCGCCCGCCAGCCAGCGCCGCTGGTCCAGCAGCCAGCCCATGTAGTCGAGGTGATACTTGATCTTCTGCGCGCCGGTCTTGATGTTGCGGCTTTCGGGATAGCCCTGACCGGACAACTTCTTGTTCACGCGTTCATAGAGCAGGTTCGCCGTGACCTCGTTGTGGAACTTGTCGTCGAACCACGCGCAAAGGCGCCGCACCTCGTACCGGTCCGCCGGCGAACGCGGCAGCAGCGGCGGGTTCGGGTTGATCTCTTCCAGATACTCGCAGATCGCCTGGCTTTCGGACATCACCCGGTTTTCGTACTTGAGCACCGGGACCTTGCCAGCCGGGTTGCGGCGCATGAAGTCCGGGCTCTGTTCCCAGAAGCGTTCCTCGATCAGTTCCACCTCGATCTTCTTTTCGGCCAGGGTCAGGCGGACCTTGCGGCAGAAGGGCGAAAGGGGAACGTGGTAAAGACGCGTCATACTTCGTCACTCTGGGATGGGATTGGGCTTGCCCTTCCTGCCTTGTGTGGCACGAAAACTCAACCCTCGAAGCAGGAAGACCGGCCATCGGCGCGGATGGTCGCCGCACCGTCGGAAATGGCCGCGGCCCGGCGGTGCACGAAATCCGACGGGCGCGACGCGCTGCGCCCCTTGGGGTCTGGCAGGATCGCTGCCAGCCGCGCCGACTGCTGCGGGCCAAGCGAGGCCGCGTCGGTGCCGAAGTAGTGCCGCGCCGCAGCCTCGACGCCAAAGATGCCTTCGTCGAACTCGGCCACGTTCAGGTAAACCTCAAGGATGCGGCGCTTGGACCAGAAGGTTTCCAGCACGGGAGTGATGACGCCTTCAAGCGCCTTCCGCGCCCAGTTGCGCCCGTGCCAAAGGTACACGTTCTTGACCACCTGCTGGCTGATCGTGGACGCGCCGCGGCTGCTGCCCCGGTCCAGCGCACGGCGGATCTCGGTCATGTCAAAGCCCCAGTGCAGGCAGAAGTTCGCATCCTCTGCCGCAACGGCAGAGCGCAGCATATGCGGGCTGATCCGGTCGATCGGAACCCATTCCCGTTCGATGCCGCCCAGCCGCCGCTCCTCTGACATCATGTAGAGCCCACGGGGCGGATTGATGATGCTGAACGCCAGAACCACCAGAATGATCAGCGCCATCAGCGCCAGCGCCCCACGCCCCAGCCACCATGAGGCGGCGCGCGCAAGTCCGCCCGCACGCGGGATGCGCCTGCGCGCTTTTGTCTTGCCCGTCGCCTTTGCCATGGCGCCCTTTAGCCATGAACCTGCGCCGCGGGTCAAGCGGCGCGGGACCGGTTTTCTGGAACCTTCGCCGGGATGGGGGATTGGCTGGGTCCCACCAACCAGATTGAAGGAGTTTTATATGCCAATCCATTTCCGTGCCGCGCTTGCCTCGCCTTTCACCCTGATGCTCGCTGCGCCGGCGCTGGCCGATTATGGTCCTATTGAGGCCGGCGGCTACACGCTAACGGTCCAGACCGTGGTCGAAGGGCTGGAACATCCTTGGGGCATGGCCTTCATCTCTGACGACCGTTTTTTGGTGAGCGAACGCAACCCGGGCACGATCCGGTTGGGCAACGTGGATGGCACCCTCTCTGAACCGGTGTGGGAGGCCGAGGACCTCTTCCGCCCAGAGGGAGAGACAGAGCGCAGCCAAGCCGGCCTGTTCGACATCGTCCTGCACCCGGAATTCGACGAAAACGGCTGGGCCTACATCAGCTATTCACGTGAAACAGACCGTGGCGCCGCAGCCGTGATCGTGCGTGCCCGCGTCGTAGACGAAGGGGGCGAGGTGCGCCTTGAAGATGTCGAGGACATCTTCGTCATGGACGAAGGCGATCAGGACAGCAGCGGCCTGCATTTCGGCGGCCGGATGGCCTTCAACCCATCTGACAACAGCCTGTTCCTGTCGATCGGTGAGCGTCGGAACATCTCCCGCGCGCAAGACTCGGCGGATCAGGCGGGGTCTATCCTGCGCATGACCGACAGCGGCGAGCCACATCCCGACAACGTTCCCTTCACCGAAAACGCCGAAGAGGGAGAGCCCGACCCCTATCTCTTTTCCATCGGGAACCGGAACGTGCAGGCGCTGGGCGTGCATCCGGCCACCTTCGAACTCTGGGCGTCGGATCACGGTCCCCTGGGCGGGGATGAGGTCAACCTGATCGAGGCCGGCAACAACTATGGCTGGCCCTTCACGACCGCCGGTACCGACTATTCCGGCGCCCCGATGGGCGTGGGAGAGTCGATGGAAGGCATGGCCCCGCCCGTGCATGTGTTCGAGGAAACGGTGGCACCTTCGGGCCTGACCTTCGTGCCGGAGGGATCCACCTTTGGCGAGTGGACCGGAAACATGCTGATCGGCGGCCTTGTGGCCGAAGGCGTCGTCCGGGTGGAACTGGCGGACGGGCAGGTGACGGATGAAGAGATCTTGGAAATCGGCCGCCGAATCCGCGACGTCAAAGTCGGCCCCGATGGCGCAATCTGGGTGCTGACGGAGCATGAGGACGGCGAGGTTCTGCGCCTAGCGCCGCAGGGCTGACCCAAAGGAAAAGGCCCCGCGGTTGCGGGGCCTTTGTCGTTATTCTGCCGGAACCGCCTGTGCTTCCTCGCTCAGCGGGTGGGGCAGGCGGACGAGCATTTCCTTCGGGCAGATCTGAAGGAAGTTCGCCCGTTCCCGGTCCCAGTTCTGAAGGATGTTGGTGGCCTTGCGGCTTCCGGTTTCGCGGGCGTGCCGCTCGATCAGGTCCTTCAGCTGGTTTTCCCAGTGCGGGACCGTCACTGCGCAGGTCACCAGCGTTTCAAGGTTCATCAGCTCCTCGGCGGTGTTTTCCGGGTCATAGACATAGGCCATGCCCCCGGTCATCCCCGCGCCGAAGTTCGCGCCGATGCGGCCCAGGATCACGGCGATGCCGCCGGTCATGTACTCGCACCCGTTCGTACCGCAGCCCTCGACCACCACGCTCGCGCCAGAGTTCCGGACCGCGAAGCGTTCACCCGCCCGGCCGGCGGCAAAGAGGTGCCCCGCCGTCGCGCCGTAAAGCACGGTGTTGCCGATGATCGTGTTTTCGGCCGCGTCCAGCGGGCTGGCCATCGGCGGCCGCACGACGATCGTGCCGCCCGACAGGCCCTTGCCAACATAGTCGTTGGCATCCCCCGACACCTCAAGCTTCAGCCCCGGTGCCGCAAAGGCGCCGAGAGACTGACCCGCGCTACCGGTCAGCTTCACCGTCAGGTGGTCGGGCTGCAGGTCGTTGCGCATCCCGAACCGCTGAACGATGTGGCTGGATGCCCGCGTCCCGATGGTGCGGTGGGTGTTCCGCACGGCATAGGACAGCTGCATCTTTTCGCCGTCCTCGAAGAACCGGGCGCCGTCGCGGATGATTTCCGCGTCCAGCGTGTCCGGCACCGCGTTGCGCGGCTTGGACCGGTCGTAGGTGATCTTGTGCGACCCATCGACCGTGATCAGCAGCGGGTTGAGGTCAAGGTCATCCAGATGCGCCGAACCACGGCTGACCTGGGTCAGCAGGTCTGCCCGCCCGATGATCTCGTCGATCGAGCGTGCGCCGATCGATGCCAGAAGCTCCCGCACCTCTTGCGCGTAGAAGGTAATGAGGTTCACGACCTTGTCCGCGGTGCCGGTGAACTTGGCCCGCAGGCGTTCGTCCTGGGTGCAGACGCCAACAGGGCAGGTATTCGACTGGCACTGGCGCACCATGATGCAGCCCATGGCGATCAGCGCGGCGGTGCCGATGCCATATTCCTCGGCCCCCATCATCGCGGCGATGATGATGTCGCGGCCCGTGCGAAGCCCGCCATCCGTGCGCAGCGTGATGCGTTCGCGCAGGTTGTTCATCGCCAGAACCTGATGCGCCTCGGTCAGGCCCATTTCCCACGGCAGGCCGGCATACTTGATGCTGGTGCCCGGGCTTGCCCCGGTGCCGCCGTTATGGCCGGAGATCAGGATGATGTCGGCCTTGGCCTTGGCCACGCCAGCCGCGATCGTGCCGACGCCCGACTGCGACACCAGCTTCACCGTGACCTTGGCCCGCGGGTTGATCTGCTTGAGGTCGTAGATCAGCTGCGCGAGGTCTTCGATCGAGTAGATGTCGTGGTGCGGCGGGGGGCTGATCAGCGTCACGCCCGGCGTCGAATGGCGCAGCCGTGCGATCAGTTGCGTGACCTTCATTCCCGGAAGCTGACCGCCCTCACCAGGCTTGGCGCCTTGCGCGACCTTGATCTCCAGTTCCTCGCAGGCGTTCAGGTATTCGGCGGTGACGCCGAACCGGCCAGACGCGACCTGCTTGATCTTGGCGCTGGGGTTGTCGCCGTTAGGTTCCGGATGCTGGTGTGCCGGATCCTCGCCGCCCTCGCCGCTGTCGGATTTCGCGCCGATGCGGTTCATGGCGACGTTCAGCGTCTTGTGCGCCTCGGGCGACAGGGCGCCAAGGCTCATCCCCGGAGTCACGAAGCGCTTGCGGATCGAGGTGATGGATTCCACCTCTTCGATCGGCACCGGCTTGCCCAGCGGCTTGATATCCAGCAGGTCGCGCAGGTGGATCGGCGGGTTCGCCCGCAGCCGCGAGGAATACTGCTTCCACATGTCATAGGACGCCCGATCGCAGGCCGCCTGCAGCATGTGCATCGTCTGCGCTTCCCAAGCATGCTTTTCGCCGGTGCGGCGGGCCTTGTAGAAGCCGCCGATCGGCAGGACATGATCCCCGGTGCGGAAACCGCGGGCATGAACCTCTTCCAGCTTCTTCTGGATGCCAGCGACGCCGATGCCGGAAATGCGGCTCTGCATGCCCGGGAAGTATTCGGCGACCATGGCGCGCGACAGGCCCACGGCCTCGAAGTTCAGCCCGCCCCGGTAGGACGAGATGACCGAGATCCCCATCTTGGACATGATCTTGAGCAGCCCGGAGTCGATGGCGTCGCGATAACGGCGGACGGCGTCAGTGAGGTTGCCGTCGATCAGGCCACGCTCGATCCGGTCGGCGATAGAGTCCTGCGCAAGATAGGCGTTCACCGTGGTCGCGCCGCAGCCGATCAGCACCGCAAAATAATGCGGGTCGATGCATTCCGCCGACCGCACGTTGATCGAGCAGAAGGTCCGCAGGCCCTTGCGCGTCAGCCAGCTGTGAACCGCGCTCGTGGCAAGGATCATCGGCATGGCGATCTTGGCGTCATCCTGATGCTGGTCAGTCAGCACAAGGTGCCCGGCGCCGGAGCGCACGGCATCCTCGGCCTCGGCCCGGATCCGCTCCAGCCCCTGGCGCAGGGTGTCGGCACCTGCATCGGCGGGGAAGGTGCAGTCGATCACCGCGACCTGTTCGCCGAACTGCTCCATCATCCGGTCGAACTCGGCATTCGCGATGAACGGGCTTTCCAGCACCAAGATCTCGGTCTGGCTGCTGCTTTCGTCCAGCACGTTCTTGAGGTTGCCGAACCGGGTCTTGAGGCTCATCACCCGGCTTTCGCGCAAGCTGTCGATGGGCGGGTTCGTGACCTGGCTGAAGTTCTGGCGGAAGTAATGCGACAGCGGCCGGTACTGCGCCGACAGCACTGCGGGCGGCGTGTCGTCGCCCATCGAGGCGATCATTTCCTTGCCGTCCTCGGCCATCGGCGCAAGGACCTGCTCCAGCTCTTCCAGCGTGTAGCCTGCGGCGATCTGGCGACGGCGCAGGTCTGCGCCCGATGTCAGTTGCCGTTCGGGGATGTCGCGCATCATCTCGTTCAGGTCGGTGACCTTCTCGATCCAGTCCCCAAAGGGCTGCGCGGCGGCCAGTTTGTCCTTGAGCGCGGCGTCGTGGTAAAGCTGCCCATGCGCCATGTCGACGGCGATCATCTGACCCGGGCCAAGCGCGCCTTTCTCACGGACGCTGCTTTCATCCACCGGCACCATGCCGGTTTCCGAACCCGCGATCAGCAGCCCGTCACCGGTCACGACATAGCGCATCGGGCGCAGGCCGTTGCGGTCAAGTCCGGCGCAGACCCAGCGGCCATCGGTCATGGCAAGGGCTGCAGGACCGTCCCAAGGCTCCATGACGGCGTTGCAATAGGCGTACATGTCCTGCCAGGCCTTGGGCATCTCACTTGCAAGCTTGCTCCAGGCCTCGGGGACCAGCATGGTCTTGGCCATCGGCGCGTTGCGCCCGGCGCGGACCATGACTTCGAACACAGAATCCAGCGCAGCCGAGTCCGACGACCCCGAGGGCACGATCGGCTTGATGTCTTCGGCTTGGTCACCAAAGGCCGAATGCGCCATCCGGATTTCGTGGCTGCGCATCCAGTTCAGGTTGCCCTTAAGCGTGTTGATCTCGCCGTTGTGGGCCAGCATCCGGAAGGGCTGGGCCAGCCACCACTGCGGGAAGGTGTTGGTGGAATAACGCTGGTGGTAGATCGCGAAGGCGCTCTCGAACCGCTCGTCCTTGAGGTCGGGGTAGAACTCGGCCACCTGTTCGGCCAGCATCATCCCCTTGTAGATGATCGAGCGGCAGGACAGCGAGCAGAGGTAAAGCCCTTGGATCTGCGCGGCGATCGCCGCCTTCTCGATCCGGCGGCGGATGACGTAGAGTTCGCGCTCGAACGTTTCCTGGTCGAGGCCCTTGTTGTCCTTGATCAGGATCTGCTCGATCTCGGGTCGGGTAGCGTTGGCCTTTTCGCCCAGAACGTCGGTGTTCACGGGCACGTGGCGCCAGCCATAGATATAGTGGCCCATGCGCAGGACTTCGGTTTCCACGATCGTCCGGCAGCGTTCCTGCGCCGCGAAATCGGTGCGCGGCAGGAAGACCTGACCAACGGCGACCAGCGCGTTCACGTCGGGTTCGTGGCCCGTGCGGCGGATCTTGTCATAGAAGAAGGGAACAGGGATCTGGACGTGGATGCCCGCGCCGTCGCCGGTCTTGCCATCGGCATCCACCGCGCCCCGGTGCCAGACGGCCTTCAGCGCGTCGATGCCGGCAGAGACGACCTTGCGGCTGGGCTTGCCGTCGATGGAAACGACAAGGCCAACCCCGCAGGACGCATGTTCGTCTTCAGCCTTGTAGAGGCTGTTTTCGTCCATCCAGCGGCGCTTGGCTTCTTCGGCGGCGACCCAGGCGGCATCATACTTGGTCATATCAGTGTTCCTCATTCCGAAGAGGCGAACCGGGCCATCGTCTCTGCCTCGGTTTCGCGTTCATGTTCACCGGCAAAGGCATAGGTGCCCGGCTTGCGGTCGATGAAAATTTCGTGGTGCAGCACCAGCCCGTCGTGATCGTCGAACAGGCCGATGGCGGTATAATATTCGGTGCCGCCCTTCTGCTGGTACCAGAGAGGCGAGCCGCAGTCGCCGCAGCGGCTGCGCGTGGCCCAGTCGGATGTTTCACGTGTGACGATGCGGTCAGCGCCCGCGACGGTCACCGCGTCCACAGGCAGCGTCACGCTGATGAAGGGGCCGCCCGCCCATCGCTGGCACATGCCGCAATGGCAGATGCCGACGTTTTCGTCCCAGCGCGTCGCGGTGAAGCGTACGGCGCCGCACAGGCAGTGACCGGATTTGCTGTTCATCGAAACCTCCGCTTGGCATATGGCTTGCGGGGGCGGGGCCGCCCCCGGAGGTCTTATTCTGCCGCGACCTGCGCCGCCTGACCAAGGTAATCGAGCATCGAGTCCGCAGCCTCGCGGCCGTCGCGGATCGCCCAGACCACCAGGCTTGCCCCGCGCACGATGTCGCCCGCGGCATACACGCCGGGGATGCTGGTCGCGTGGCTGCGGAAGTCTGCCTTGACGGTGCCCCAACGGGTAACCTCAAGTTCCGGCACGCCCCAGAGGGTCGGCAGGTCCTCGGGCTCGAAGCCCAGCGCCTTGATGACGAGGTCGGCTTCTTCCAGATAGTCCGCGCCTTCGATCACCTCGGGGGCTTGGCGGCCAGTGGCGTCGGCTTGGCCAAGGCGCATCTTCTGCACCATGACGCCGGTCACGGCATCGCCTTCAAAGCCCTTGGGGGCGGCCAGCCAGACGAACTCGACGCCTTCTTCCTCGGCGTTCTGGGTCTCGCGCTGCGAGCCGGGCATGTTGGCCCGGTCGCGGCGATAGAGGCACTTGACCGAGGAAGCGCCCTGCCGGATCGCGGTACGGACGCAGTCCATCGCAGTATCGCCGCCGCCGATGACCACGACGCGCTTGCCGGCAGCGTTCAATTCACCGCTTTCATACTCGGGAACCTCGTCGCCAAAGCTCAGCCGGTTCGAAGCGGTAAGGTAGTCGATAGCCCGCACGATGCCGGTCGCCTGTGCGCCCGGATCGGTCAGATCACGGCTCTTGTAGACGCCAGTGGCAATCAGCACCGCGTCGTGCTGGCCGCGGATGGCATTGAAGCTGATGTCTTCGCCGACGTTGCAGTTGGAGACGAAGTTCACGCCACCATCGCGCAGCAGTTCGACCCGGCGCATGACCACGGGTTTCTCCAGCTTGAAGCCGGGGATGCCATAGGTCATCAGCCCGCCCGCGCGGTCATAGCGGTCATAGACGGTGACCTGCACGCCCGCACGGCGCAGCCGGTCGGCCGCCGCCAGCCCGCCGGGGCCTGCGCCGATGATGCCGACCGATTCAGGCCGTTCAACAGACGGGCGGATCGGGGCGACCCAGCCTTCTTCCCAGGCAGTGTCGTTGATGTATTTCTCGATCGCGCCGATGGTGACGGTGCCGTGGCCCGACTGCTCGATCACGCAATTGCCTTCACACAGCCGGTCCTGCGGGCAGATGCGGCCGCAGATCTCGGGGAAGGTGTTGGTCGCCTGGTTGATCTCATGCGCCTCGCGCAGGCGGCCTTCGGCCGTCAGCTTCAGCCAGTCGGGGATGTTGTTGTTCACCGGGCAGTGGGACTGGCAATAGGGAACACCGCACTGGCTGCAGCGGCTCGCCTGTTCGGCAGCCTTTGCATCCGCGAATTCGCGGTAGATTTCGTTGTAGTCCTCGGTGCGCGCCGCGGCCGGACGTTTTTCCGGCGTTTCGCGTCCCAAAGTTACGAATTGGAGCATTCGCTGCTGTGCCATGGCTAAGCCTCCGCGGGTATTCGGTGCGTCCTGATACAATTGGATGAAATGGAATAAAAGTCAGCATTACTGACCTAAAGCGAGTTTATTTTCTATTACTCGTTCGAGAAGTCCGCGTTGGGCGCAAGAAAAGGTAACGAAAGCTGACCTATCCTGTGATGGGGCTGCGGGTTAAGGTGGCACCGGGATTCGCTGGACCAGAGATCATGACGCTATTTCACCTCGCACTTGTAGCAATAATTCAAGGGATTACCGAGTTTCTGCCGGTGTCTTCCTCGGGACATCTCATCCTTCTGCCATCCCTGACTGGGATGCAGGACCAAGGTCTTGTAATCGACGTGGCGGTGCATGTGGGGACGCTGTTTGCTGTGGTGCTGTTCTTCTGGCGTGATGTTGCCGAGGGATTGGCCGGTCTCGGTCGCCTTGCCCGAGGGCGTGTGGATACCCGCGGGGCGCGCCTTGCGCTGGGTTTGATCGTGGCAACCGTGCCGGTGATTCTGCTTGGCCTCGTCCTCAAGGTGACCGGCGCGATGGAGATGCTGCGGTCCGTTGCGGTGATCGGCTGGACGATGATCATCTTCGGCCTCGTGCTCTACTGGACCGACCAGAAGGGAATGTCCGCGAAGACTGCGGAGAACTGGGGGCTGCGTGACGCGCTGGTGATGGGGTTGTGGCAGGCGGTGGCGCTTGTGCCAGGAACTTCGCGTTCAGGGGCGACGATCACCGGTGCGCGGGCGCTGGGCTACAATCGGCATGACGCGGCGCGACTGTCGATGCTGATGTCGATCCCGACAATCGTGGCCTCGGCCGTGTTGCTAGGAGGGGAGGTTCTGGCAACCGCGAATGCGCAAGCCGCCCGGGACGGTGCAATCGCCGCGGCGCTGTCCTTTGTTGCGGCACTGGGGGCGTTGTGGCTGATGATGCGGCTGCTGCGCAGCGTGAGCTTCACGCCTTACGTCATCTACCGCATCATCCTCGGGGTCGTGCTGCTGGCCTACGCCTACAGCTGATCAGCTCCGCAGGTTCTTGGCCGATTCCTTGATGGCGTCATATTGCCCGGTGGGGCGGTGGCGCCACAGGTATTCCGGCAGGATCGCGTCAAACGGGCTAGGATGAATGCCCAGATCCGCGAAACCAAGCGCGTTGGGCGACACGACGTTGTCGCGGCGCAGGTTGCGCACCTGGTCCCGCGTCAGGATCGTGTTGTTGAACAGGCCGAAGCTGACGATCTGAAGCAGGTCAAAGACGCCGCCGATGATGTTGGCCACTGAAAAGGGAATGTTCACGATCAGCCGGCGGCGGCGCACCAGCGGCAGGATCGCCCCGACGATCTGCCGGAAGGTGTAGACGCCCGGCCCACCCAGTTCATAGATGCCGGGCGCAGCCTCGCCCGTTGCGCCCTTGACGGCGGCGATTGCCACATCATCGACATAGACCGGCTGCAGCCGCGTATCGGCCCCCACGACGGGCAGGACAGGCCCCATGCGCGACATGCCGGCAAAGCGGTTGAAGAAGCGGTCTTCTTGGCCAAAGATGACCGAGGGGCGCAGGATCACCGCATTCGGAAACGCGGCGCGCACGGCTGCCTCGCCCTCGCCCTTGGTGCGCTGGTATTCGCTGTCGGACTGGGGATCGGCGCCGATGGAAGAGATGTGGACCAGGCGCGTGACACCTTCCTCGGCGGCGATTCGGGCAACACGGCCAGCGCCTTCGGCCTGAACGGCGGAAAAGCGGTTCTTGCCGGAGTTGTTGAGGATGCCCACACAGTTCACCACCGCGTCGGCACCGATGATCACGGCACGCACCGATTGATCGTCGCGGATGTTGCAGAACACGGGTTCGACCTGACCCACCACACCATAGGTGCGGACGAAGATCGCCTCGTTCGGGCGACGCCCGGCGACCCGTACGCGCCAGCCCGCCTTGGCCATCCGCCGCGCGATATAGCGGCCGACGAAGCCCGAACCGCCAATGATCGTGACCAGTTTCGCCATGCTGCGATCTCCGTGCCGTTGCAGGGGTTCAATATCGCCCCGCGCTGCCGCGAACAAGCCGCAAGTGTTTCGCATCTTTTTCGATAACACCCTGTTGACACTGCCTGCGGGTCCCGATAAATCCCCCCTCACGACACCGGCCCAGGTGGCGGAATTGGTAGACGCGCAGGTTTCAGGTACCTGTGCCGCAAGGCGTGGAGGTTCGAGTCCTCTCCTGGGCACCAAGTCGGACAAGGTTCCGACGTTGGGTCAGACGACCAAGGAAAAAGCCCGCTGGCATCTGCCGCGGGCTTTTCTTTTGCCAGCTTTCCGTTTGGAAAGGCTACTCTGCCGCAGCGTGCCGCAGGACAGCGCGTTCCAGCGCCTCTCGCAGCGCCTTCTGCGAGATGGGCTTGGAGATATGGCCGTTGAACCCTGCTTCCTGATAGGTGCGGATCTGGTGATCCATCGCGTTGGCCGTCACGGCGAGCGCAGGCACTGGTGTGCGTCCCAGCGCAACCTCACGCAGCCGCAGTTCCTTCAGGACGCTGATTCCATCCAGATCGGGCATGGAGATATCCAGAAGCACCGCATCGAACAACTCGCCGTCAAAGGCCTGCAGCGCGGGCAGCCCCCCTGATACCATCGTCACGCTGACGCCCAGGTTCCGCAGCATCGCCTGCAGGATCATCCGGTTGGTGCCGTTGTCATCCGCCGCCAGCACCCGAAGGTCGAGCTCTCCACTGGGTGCAGCCTCTCCCGTCAGCTTTTCGACCGGGGGCGGGGCGGTATTGGCCAACGGCAGGGGCAGGCTGATGCGCACCTTCGTGCCCTCGCCCATGCGGCTGGTGACGCGGATCGTCCCGCCCATCAGCGTGACGAGGCGGCGCACGATTGCCATTCCCAGCCCGGTGCCCCCGTACCGGCGCGAGATCGAGGTGTCGGCCTGCGCGAAGTCGTCAAAGATCCGGCTGAGCTGTTCATCCGTCATGCCGATGCCGGTGTCGCGGATGTCGATGATCAGCGGCTTGCCCGGCTGGCAGCTCAGCGCCATTGTGACTTCGCCTGCCTCGGTGAACTTGATCGCGTTCCCGATGACGTTGTGCATGATCTGCAGGATGCGGTTCGGGTCCCCCATCCGCGGCACCTGCGCCCCCGAGGTGGTGAGTATCGCGAGCGATATGTTCTTTTCCGAGGCCCGCACCGTGTGCGTCGCTTCTATCCTCCGGGCAAGATCGGCGGGAACAAAGCTCACCTGTTCGATCTCAAGCCGGTCCGCCTCGATCTTGGACATGTCGAGCAGGTCATTGATGATGCTGAGCAGCAGTTCTCCGGAATCGCGGATCACCCCGATCATCCGCTTCTGCTCGGCATCCGTGACCAGTGCGTCCAGAAGCTCGGAAATGCCGAGGACCCCGTTCAGGGGGGTCCGCATCTCGTGGCTCATGTTTGCAAGGAACCGGGTCTTGGCCTGGCTTGCCTGCTGCGCGTCCAGAAGGGCGGACTGAAGCTCCCGGTTGGCAAGCACCTGTTCCGTGACATCGCTGACCGCCAGCACCACCCGCATCCGCCCGGCCGAAGCCGTCTGCAGTGGCGCGGCATTCACCGACAGGAACCGCCGGCTGCCATCCTCGAAGACCAAGGCAAGCCGCTGGTCCGTTACCGGTTGCCCGGTCGCAAGGACCTTGTTCACGGGAACGTCCTCGGGCGGAAGGGGCTTGCCGTCCAGGTTGGTGAGCGTCCAGTCCTTGATGTTGAAGGCGAACGACTCCTCGCACATCTGGAAGCCCAGCGTCGTCTTGGCGGCATCGTTGGCAAAGACGATCTGACCGTCGGCGTTGAAGACGAGAATGCCCGAAACGCTGGTCCGCAGGATCCGGTCAAGGAAGGCGCGCTCCTCGTCCAATGCACATTGCGCCGCCTTGTAGGCGTGATGGGTGTCGCGCCTCCAGAGGACCGACATGATCACGTCGGCTACGGATTTCAGCAGATAGATTTCCCCGGGCAGGAAGGACTTCTCCTGCCGCACTGCGTCAAAGCCGACAAAGCCCATGACCTGCCCGTCATCGGCCATGGGCACCGCCAGCAGGGACTGGATACCCTGCGCCAGCAGGATGTCACGATCCAGGCGGTCATCCGGCAGCGCCGCGACCTGGGGGATGTGGATGGGCTTGTCGGCGCTCAGATCCTCCACCCAATGCGAGATCAGGTTGACGTCCATCGCCTGCAGGGTATCGACCATCGGCTCGATCCCCTCGGCGCACCATTCGTGGGTGTTGTCCATCAAGCCGCCCTCGCGGACCATGAAGACATAGGTACGGTCCGACCCGCAGAAGGCCCCCAGCCGCGCCAGCGCCTCGTGCACCTCCTTGTCGGTCTCGTCGATCCGGCAGCGCAGAAGCTTGTTGAGAATTTCCACCACAAGCGCCTGGATGCGCGTCAGGCGGTGCAGGTCGTGGTCATTCTCGGCAAGGGGGGTGCTGGCTATGGCGGATCCTCCGGGCTAGCGGACAGGCGGCGCGACCGCAGGATGCGCGCGCCGCCCGTATTCTACTCGCGATGGTGTGCGAGGCTCAACACCTTCCTGTCGTCCGCCGCGGTGGCGACGGCCTCCAGATGGTCTGCCAGCGCTCCCGCGATGGCGCGCTTGCTGTCCACCGGCGTCACCCCCTCCTGGCGCACGAACAATGCCCGCTGTTCGGTTCCGCGCGTATCCTCGCCCCTTGTGGCGATCACCAGCCCCGCGCGATCCAGCCGCTTGGCGGCGACGCGGATCAGCTCTTCCTCCGATACCTTTTCAAGATACTTGAAGCCGACGCAGTACATGTCCGGATCCCGGGCGCAGGCCAGGTCGATGATCTTTTCCGTCGGCACGAGGTTCAGCGCCAGTTGAGCCTGCCCGCTGGAGATCTTGCCGTCCACAGCTGCCTCTGGCCGGTAATCGGCCACCCCTGCCGAAAATACCCCGGCGAAAAGCCCCTGATCCACCCGTTCAAGCACCATGCGGCGATAGTCGTCATAGGTGCGGGCGATGCTGGCCCCGATCCAGGATGCCGGGCGCCATGCCCCATCCCCCAGCAGCAGTTCCGCATCCGCCCCACGCCACAAAAGCTCGGCCGCAATTTCGGCCCCCAGCCGCCCGCGGAAGCGGTTGACGATGCGCCGGACCCCGTCGATCGGTACCGGCGTCGGGCCGGCCGTCACCATGATCCGCCGCCCGCGCAGGGGAGAGTCGCTCAGCGCCCGGCCTACGCAAACGCACAGGAACTCGGTATCCGGCATGTTGTGCTTGCCATAGGCATCCCGGGGGCGGGCGAACATCACCCCCTGCGCCGCAAGCCGCCGCGCATTGTCCACCAGCTGGCTGTTGTGCATCGTGCCATGCATGGTGGGGGCGACGATGACCTTGCAGCGCCCTTGCTCCATCCGGCCAAGCGCCGAAACCAGCGCCGATGTCACCACCGTGTCGCCGATCCCATGCGCCATCTTCGCGATGGTGTTGTGGGTTGCGGGCGCGACCAGATAAGCGTCGAAAGGCGCCCCGTCCGACAGATGTTCGGCCTTCCAGGTCAGGCTGGTCACGACTTCGTTCAGGGTCGCCCATTCCAGTGCCTCGCGCCCGACGTAGCGCAGCGCCTCGTCCGAGGCGAAGGCCACGACTTCGGCTCCGTTGCGGCGCAGCCCGCGGGCAAGTTCCGGCGTCTTCATGGCGGCGATCCCGCCGGTCACCAGCAGGGCGATCCGCCGCCCCTTCAACCGGCCCGAGGCCGGCGGCACGTCATGGTCGCCCATGCTGCTGGGAGTGGGAGCCGAATAATCCCACGTAAAACGGTCCATTTTAGTCATCCTGCGGTTTTTAGGAATTTCATCGGACTTTGCGCCAATACCGTTGGCGGGAGCAAGCCCTGTGCCTGGTCCAGCCGCGTGTTGAGAGAGTCGAAATGATGCGCCTCGAAGCGGCTCGACTTGCTCATTTCATGGGCAAGATCCGGGCGCACGTCGATGTCGAACGGGTTGGCGCCGGTGACAAAGGCGCCGGGGTTGAATGGCTCGTTCACGCCGAAGCGGTATGGCTTCATCCCGTTCAGGACGGGAAGCGCCTGTGCGAACAGGTCAAGGCAGGTCTTGTTGAAGGTCGCATCCGCGGCATGCCAGCGCCCATCCAGGCGAACGGCGGCAAAATAGTGCCGGACCTTCGGCCGCATGGCATAGCGCCACATGTCCGGGATCAGCAGGCCGAGGATGCTCATCTCAAGCCCCACCTCGACGAAGCCCGCCTCAAGCCCGCAGGCCCGGTAGAGCGCGACCTGCACGTTCGACTTGGTCGTACACATGCCCATCCCGCGCGAAAGAGTTTGCGACGCGCTTTCCTGCCAGGCGCCGAACCGATAGGGCATGACCTGCACGAAGGCCCAGATCGCAATGGCGGTTTCGACCATGGTCGGACGCCGCAGCCGGGCTGCGGTTTCCTGGATCAGCGGGTGGTCGACGTCGCAGAAATCAGTCGCGTCCGCCTGCGAGCGCGGCAGAACCGCGCCGGCACGCGACAGCGGCTCCAGCATCGAGAGCGCGTCGATCAGCGCGGTGTGAACAGGGGTCCCAGAGGATTGCGTCAGGACCGACTCCATCCGCAGCGACCAGATGATCGACGGTTCGGTCGCCACCGCATCTTCGTCAGCCGGACGGTCATGCAGGATCGCGTCGGCTCCTAGATGGTTGCCTGGCCCGTACCACGTCTTGCCATCCTGGATGCGCCCCGTCAGGATGACATGCAGCACCCGGTCTCGGGTCCCTTGGGCGATGACAATGTCGCCGGGCTCAATGGTATGAAGGGTGCCCATCTGCCAGATGACCTCCGTCAGCGGCCCCAGACGGAGACCAATGGGCGTTTCAGTAAACCACGCGGCAAAATTCAGCTTGCTGGAAGTAATCGAGAGATACGACATCTGCTAACCTTTCAAAGAACGGGCGCGGCACGAACGGCAGTCCGTGAGGCGGGAAAAATATGTCTTCTACCTCACGTTGTGGGCCGGACGGTAATGCAGGCAGATGGAACCAAGAAGCATAAAATTGGATAAAGTTCGTCTGAGCCCTGAATCTTGCATATTCTCTCGTTGGTTAAGGAAACGTTAACGTGCCCGTCAGTGGTTAACCGTTAGGCAACTGAGCCGTAGACTGGCTTAGGCAGCCTTGGAAACAAGCCTGTGAAGCTGGGGTTGCAGTGCCCGTTGGAGGTGCAGTTATTTCGGCAAATTCCCGCCTATGAGGCGCGTCCTCGCATCTCTGCAAGCAGTGCCGCGAGCCCCTCCCTGTAACCGGAATAACACAGTCTTACCCCAAGCTCGTGCTTGATCCGGTGATTCCGGACGCGTTTTGATTCGGCATAGAAGCTGCGCGCCATCGGCGTCATCTCTGCCGCGTCATAAGGAACGGCAGGCGGCAGCGGCAGGCCCAGCAGTTCCGCGGCATGGGCGATCACATCTTCGGGTGGGGCGGGATCGTCATCGCAAACGTTGTAGATCGCCCCAGGGTTGGGCTGGCGGATCGACGCTTCAAGAACCTGAGCGATGTCATCGACGTGGATACGTGAAAACACCTGCCCTTCGCGGATGATGCGGCGGGCGGTTCCGTTGAGAACCTTCTCGAATGGGCCGCGGCCGGGGCCATAGATACCGGCAAGCCGGAAGATGTGCAGCGGCAGCCCGGCCTGCCGGCACAGGGACTGCCAAGCGGCTTCGGCAAGAACGCGTTGCTGACCGCGTCGGGTTGTGGGGGCCAAGGGGCTGTCTTCATCTACCCAACCCCCGCCGCGATCGCCATAAACGCCCGTGGTGGACAAATAGCCGACCCAGCGCAGGTGGCGGGCTGCGGCGATCGCGGGGCCATGCTGCAGCAGGACGGGATCCCCCGCCGCGTCAGGCGCGACCGAACTTAGCAGATGGGTGGCGCGGGAGAGGGCTGGCGACAGATCCTCGACCGGCCAGTTCAGCGGCTCCACCCCCTCGGCGCGCAGCGTCTCGGCCTTCTCTGCGCTCCGGGTGGTGCCGATAACCGTCCAGCCCTGGGCAATCAGGCGGCGCCCCAGGACGCGGGCGCTGTACCCATGACCGAGAGAGAGCAGGGTGTTCATGATCGCATTATCGCCTCTACCCGCGCGAAATCCTCGGCGGAATCGATGTCCCAGGACCGCTCCTCGGGCATCTCGACCGCGCCGATGTTGTCGGTGGCAAGCCGGCCGCGCCCGCGGAACCAGTCAGCATCGAACACATAGACGGCGCCGTTCGGGCGGAATACGGGCGGCAGCGACTGGCGGTTCATGAAGCAATATTCGGCCCGCGCCACCGGCTGAAAGCGCCCGCTCTCTATCATCCCGTATTTCAGGATGCTGGCGGGGGTTGGCGTGACGCTCATGACCAGGTCGAACCCGCCAGCCGCATGAAGCGCTACCGCGCGGCGGATGTCATCGACCTGCCGCAGCGGGGACGTTGCCTGCAGCAGCACCACCTGCGCTGGGCCTTCAAGGGCGGCCAGCGCATGGGCCAGCACCGGGTCCATGGGCGTGTCATCGCGGGCCAGATCGGCCGGGCGGGGCAGGGCGCGCACCGCCGGCCCGTGATCGGCCTCCAGCAGTTCCGGAATGTCGGTGGACAGCAGGCAAAGTTCCGCGCCCGCCGCCTGCCCCTGATCCAGCGCGTGACGGTATAGCGGCTTGCCTGCCAGCGGCCGGATATTCTTGCCCGGCAGGCCCTTGGAGCCGCCCCGGACGGGGACAATGGCGACCAGCGGCAGGTTCATGTGGCGTTCCCCTTCAGATAGGGCGCGATGACCTGCATCGTGCGGGCCGTGGCCCCCGCATGTTCGGCGAAAAAGCCTTCGGTTCGGTCTGCCATGAGGGAAAGTCTATCGCTGAGGGGCAGAAGGTCCAGTATTTCGGCCGCAAGCGCCTCTTTGGTCCGGCAGATGGTCATGACGCCGGCGGCCTCCGCCTCCACCCCGGGATATTCTATGGTCCAGACATGGGGGCCAACCAGCACCGGCTTGCGCAGGGCCAGTGGCTCGATCACGTTATGGGCGCCTTTTTCGACGAAGCCGCCACCCACCACGACCAGATCGGCCAGAGCAAGGTAGAAATACATCTCGCCCAGGGAATCCCCCAGCAGCACGTCCAGCGCTGGGTCCAGCAGTTCGCGCAGGCGCAGGTCCCCGTCCAGCAGGGCCGACCGGCGCTGAAGCCGCTGGCCTTCGGCGGCCAGCATGTCGCCTACCTCTGCAAAGCGTTCGGGCGCGCGCGGGACGTGGATGAACAGGGGCGGCGTCTGGCCCTGTTCCCGAAACCGCGCCTGCACCTGCCGGTAGGTATCGAGGTAAAGCGCATCCTCCCCCTCGACCACGCTGGCAAGCGTGACGATGGGCCGGTCTCCAATCTGGGGGCGCAGCGCGGCGGCAGCCTCCAGCAGGTGCGGGGGAATTGGCTGGTCAAAGCGCAACTCTCCGCAGACATGCACGTTCGGGGCGCCCAGCGCGCGAAAGCGTTCGGCAAGTGCGGCGGATTTCGCCAGAACCCCATGCACCGCTCGGATCGGATGGGCGCGTCCCAGCCGCCTGTCGCGGGCAAAGCTGCGGGCGGGATACTGGCTGTTCGCTAGAAACAGCGGCACACCCGCCCGCCGCGCTGACAGGATCATTTCCGGCCAGACCTCGATCTCCATCACCAGTGCAAGGCGGGGGCGGCCTTGGGCAAAGAACCGGCGGAAGGCCCAGGGAAATTCCAGCGGCAGGTAGCGGGCGACCAATCGACCTTGGGCGATTTCCATGGCAAAGGCGGTTTCGGCGGCGCGACGACCGGCGGGGGTCAGGTGGGTCGTCACCACCCGCTCCCCCCGGTCCAGCAGCGCCCGGACCAGCGGCACGGCGGATCGCATTTCCCCCAGGGACACCGCGTGAATCCAGACCGCATCCGCAAGCGCAGGCCCGCCGCCGAAGCGTTCCGCCATATGCGCGCGATAGGCCGGGTCTTTTCGGCCGCGCAGCAGGAAATAGATCAGCACCAGCGGCAGCGCCGGGTACCAGAACAGCCGATAGGCCAGAACCAGCAGGCGCATGGCAAGCGGAAGAGGTGGGTTCAGGGTCATGCGCCCGGGTGTAGCCGCGGCAGGGCCAGAGACAAGAGCCTTTCAGCCTCGGCCTCGACCATGGCACGCCCGCGGGCGGCGACTGCTGCCGCCCGGGGGCGTTGGGCGGCAAGATCCGGGTCCTGCAGGGCTTGGGCGAGCGTTTCCGCATCCTGTACTTCCCGCGCCGCATCGGCTGCGTGAAAGGCGGCGTAATCCTCGGCAAAGTTGACGACGTTCGGCGCGTGCAGGATCGCGCAATCGAGCCGCGCGGGTTCGTACGGGTTGTGACCGCCGATCCCGAACGACCCGCCGACAAAGGCCGCCTCGGCCAGCCGGTACCAGAGCCCGAGCTGCCCGATTTCCGCCACCACCAGCACCTCGGCTGCCCGTTCCACTGCATTGCCCGGGCCAAGGACCAGCGCATCCAACCCTTCGACCCGCGCGGCCTCGGCCACTGCCGGGGCGCGGGCGGGATCGCGGGGGGCGATGACCAGCGTGCGTCTCGCCCGGTCCGGCAGCAGGCGCTGGGCCGCCAGAACGACCGGCTCATCCTCCGGATGGGTCGAAGCCGCAAGCCAGATCCGCCGCCCGCCCAGAACCGCCGCCACCTGTGCCCGCGCCTCTGGCTGGTCGGCCAGCGGATCCGCCCCCGCCTTGAGCGTCCCGGTCACCACGATCCGCGCCTCGGGCACGCCCAGCGTCCGGAAATGCGCGGCGGTTTCTGTGTCCTGAACGCCCACATGTCGGAACCGGACATAAAGGTCGCGGTAGAGCCGGCCCGCCTTTGCCTTGGCCTGAAAGGACGCAGTGTTCATCCGCCCGTTCACCAGCGCCAGCGGGATGCCACGCCGGTGTGTCGCCTCGATCAGCGCGGGCCAGACGTCGCGTTCCGCCCAGACTGACAGATTGGGCCGCCAGTGATCCAGGAAGCTGCGGATGAAGGGCGCGGCGTCCAGCGGCAGGTACTGGTGCAGCGCCCCTTCGGGAAGGTTGGGCGCCAGCGCCGCCGCCGATGTGCGGGAAGATGAGGTGATCAGTACCGACATCCCCGGTGCCCGCGCCCGCAGCGCCGTCACCAGCGCGGGCAGGGCCAGAACCTCGCCCACCCCTACGGCATGCATCCAGACCAGCGGGCCTTCGGGCCGGGGCAGGGTGGGCAGGCCCATCTTTTCCTGCACCCGCGCCGGGTCTTCCTTGCCGCGCGCCACGCGCCGCTGCAGATGCCACCGCGCTGCAGGGGCGATAACGCGGCTGAGACCAAGCCAGGCCCGCAGCAGCGCCCCGGTGCCCGCGCCGTCAGCCAAGGTCCTTGAACTCTTTCTGCAGCGGGCGCGTCCAGAAGGCATCATCCTGAAGGACACCCACGAACCGGTCCGCCGCGCGTCCCTCGCCAAAGGCGGTATGGGCCGGATAGCGCTTGCCCCATTCCCGCGTCAGGAAATCACCAATTGCCGCCGCATCGCCTGCCGCGCAGGAAAACAGCGATGGCGCCTGCGCACGGCCTGTCTGCCTTGTGCCGATATCAAGGCTCGGGATGCCAAGGAAGGGCGCCTCGCGGACGCCCGCGCTGGAATTGCCGACCATTACCGCCGCGTTCTTCATTAGTTCGGAAAAATATGCAAAGCGCATTGACGGAATGCGCCGGAAACGGTCCGCGGGCAGGGCGTTGATTACGGCAAAGATCGCTTCTGAGCCCGGATCGTTGTTGGGAAGGATCAGGACGAAGTTCCGGCCTGACGCCTCCAGCGCGCCATAGAGCGCCCGCGCCTGATCGCCCATGCTCGCGGCTTCCGATGTCACAGGATGAAAGACGCAGATGCCATAGTCGTCGAAGGGGATGTCATATCGGGCGCGAACCTCGTCCAGCGTCACGCCCGATGGCGCGCCGTGCTTGTCCAGTTCGGGCGAGCCGATGGCATGGATCGCCTCGGCCGGTTCGCCCAGCGCCATGACGCGGTTGCGGGCGGCTTCGGAACTGACGAAATGAACGGCGGCCAGCTTGGTGTTGCAGTGGCGAAAGATCTCGTCGATCGTGCCAGACACCTCGCCCCCCTCGATATGGGCGCAGCGGACGTAGTTCGTGGCGCAAACCAGCGCGCAGGCCAGCGCCTCTACCCGGTCGCCATGCACCACGACCAGATCGGGCTGGTGTTCGGCCAGAAAGTCGGAAAATCCCAGCACCGTCTTGGCAAGGATCATGTCCTGCGGGTCGCCTTCGCGCTGGTTCAGAAACTCATGCACGGCGACACCGGCCATTCGGTGCACCTCGATCTTGGTCAGCCCATAGCGCGACAGCATGTGCATACCGGTCACGAAAAAGGACACGCGAAAGCCCGCGTCCCGGGCGGCGATGGCAAGCGGTTCCAGCTTGCCGAAGTCGGCGCGGGTTCCGGTGACGAAAAGGATATGGCGGGGCGTCTGCATCCGGCCAAGATAACGCCGCCACGGGCGCCCGCAAGCCGTGGCATGGACGCAGGCGGGCAACTGGGCTAGCAGAAGGGCAGAACAGGGAGACCGGCATGGACCAGACGCGCGTCGTTCTTTGCATGAAATGGGGCACGCTTTATCCGGCGGATTACGTCAATGTGCTGTATCGCGCGTGCAGACGGCACATCACCGGCGCGTTCCGCTTTGTCTGTCTGACGGATGATGCCGCAGGCTTCATCGACGGGATCGAGGCTCTTCCGATCCCCGACATCGGCCTGTCCGACTGGATGTGGTGGGACGGCGCCTGGCCAAAGCTGGCCGTCTATGCCGGCAATCTTTACGGGCTGACGGGGCGGGCGCTTTACATCGACCTCGACATGGTGATCTGTGCGAGCCTTGATCCGTTCTTTGACCATCCTGCACCCTTCCTGACAACCGACATGGGGCCGAACTGGCGCCCCAACCATGGCACCGGCCCGGCCGAGGCCGGCACATCGCTTTTCGCCTTCACGCTGGGCGCTGAAACCCAGATTCTGGAGCGGTTCCAGCAGGATCCTGAAGCCAACGCACGCCGGTTCGAGATCGAGCAGAAGTGGGTTCATGAACACGCCAGTTCGATGGACTTCTGGCCGGCAGGCTGGGTCGTCAGCTTCAAGCGCCACCTGCGCCAGCCCATTGGGCTTGACCTGTTCCTGCCGCCCCGCCGCCCGGAAGGGGAGGCGAAGGTGGTCGCGTTTCACGGAAAACCAAGGCCCATCGACCTGATCCGCACCGGAACGGCGCGTTGGGACCGCTTTCCCCACATGGGGCGCGGGCAGGTGAAGTGGATGGCCGACTACTGGCGCGAAAACGGCGGAACGGTTCCGGGCTGAAGGTCCCTGTCCTGCGGCCGCAGCCGCCCGGTTGCCGCCAGATGCCGGGCCTTGCCGAACAGGTTTCGCAGCCGCAGCGCGTGGTTCGGAAGCCGTCGATAGGTCGGGAACTTCCGCACCTCGGCAAAGCCCTTGCCGGTGATCGTGCTCTGGTTCCCGTCATCAACGTGGCTGGGAAAGGGCTCCAGCCCGAAGTGGCGGAAGTCGTGGATGTGGATGCGGTCAAGTTCGTGGTCGATGGGCCGGCTGATCGGCAGCATCGCAGGCAGAAGCCGCGCGGCAAGATCTCGGGTGATCAGGTAGGCCCCCAATCCCGTTGCAGGTCCCAAGTAGGCGTTCAGCACCCATTTGCCCGCACGGCCCTGCCGGATGGGCTGCTTGGCCCGGATCTTGTTGAGCTTGAGGAAATCCCATTCGCCCCGGATCTGCAGCGCCATGTCCAGCGCGGGCAGGAAGTCGTCGTGAAAGACCACGTCGTCCTCCAGCACCAGCGCTGTGTCGTGGGGGCTGTCCAGCAGGGCCTGCCAGACGCCAAGATGGGAATGATAAGCACCGATCTCGCCGGGCATGACCTCCCGCCCCACGTTGCGGCGGAACGCTGGAATGTCGACCGTGGGGGCCAGCCGATCCCATTCCGCCCGCCCGTCCACGGCCGGAAACAGCGTATAGCCCAGCGGAAGCGCGTCCAACTGCGCCTCCATCCGGTGTCGCCGATCGGCAGAGCGGGGCAGGTTGATCAGCCAGACGCCCAGCGTCATTCGAGATCGGTCCAGTTCAACTGGGTGTTGCGGCCAATGGCGCGGGTCAGGCGCTTGCCGATCACCTTGTCGAAGTCATATCCGGGAATTTCCCCCGACCCGGGGCGGCGGGCCCAGATGTCGGACTCGGTAATCACGTGCCCTTGGGGCAGATCACGGTCAGCCACCACGCTGGCGCGGGCAAAGCGATAGACCGCTTCCTCAGGGGCCGTGCGGCGCTTCTCGTTGTGGAGCGCGATATGAATCTCGCGCGAGCGATCGATGAGGAACTTGAGTTCCGCGGGGTCCATCGAGCAGGAAATATCAGGGCCAATGCGGTAGCGCGTGTCGGTATAGTGCCGTTCCAGGATGCATGCGCCCAGGGCGACCGAGGCAAGCGCCATTTCCGGCCCGATGGAGTGATCCGAGAACCCGACCACCGCGCGGGGGAAGGCCCGCTGCAATTCCGTCACACCCTTCAGCGACACGATTTCCGGCGGCGAGGGGTACAGGTTCGTGCATTCCAGCAGCGCATAGTCGATCCCGGCTGCATCCAGAATATCGACGCTCGCTCGGATCGACTCGATTGTCTGCATGCCGGTGGACAGGATCACCGGCTTGCCCATCCGCGCGATGTGGCGGATCAGCGGCAGGTTGTCGGCCTCGCCCGATCCGATCTTGAAGGCGGGAACGCCGATTTCGTTCAGGAAATCCGCCGCCGCCCGGGAAAACGGGGTTGAGATGTAGATCATGCCAAGGCTCTCGGTATAATCCTTGAGCTTGACCTCATCCTCCCGGCTCAGGGCGCAGCGCTGCATCACCTCCCAGATCGACACGTCGGCATTAGGCGGGAAGATCTGCTTGGCCTCTTCCGTCATCTCGTCTTCGACGATGTGGGTCTGGTGCTTGATGCATTCGCAGCCCGCGTCGCGCGCCATCCGGACCATGGTCATGGCCACGTCCAGATCGCCGCCGTGGTTGATGCCGATTTCCGCGATCACCAGCGGCGGATGCGCCGGAGAGATTTCGCGATGCGCAATTTTCATGACTCTGCCTTTCCTGCGGACATATGCGCCCAGTAATTGCGGATGCGGGGGATCAGCCCGGACATGGCCTCATCCTCCCAGACAAGAACGCGGCCCTTGCGGTCGCTCAGGGTGCCACCTTCTGGCAGCTGCAACAGGTCCTCGGGCTTGCAGGCGTCGCCGGAGAAGGTCAGCGCCACAAGCCCCTGACGCCGTGCGGTGGTGGCGGCCTGATGGCCCTTGCGGCGGGCCAATGCAGGGCCGGGCGCCATGAACTCGTTCACGAACTTCACCGCAAGGGTGGTGGGGATGGCGAACAGCCGGTCCCGCGCCATGTGCGACACGAACCGGTCATCGGCCCAAAGATGCCGGGGCAGCGGTTCGGTTGCCCTTGCCCGCTGGTCCAGATAGGCCTGCGGAAGATGGTGCCAGTCCTCGGGCATGAAGACAAAGATGGAGCCGTTGCCCCGAAACCGGACGGTGCCAGCCCGCACCCGGTTCACCGCCCGGCCCAGCGGCCAGAACGATCCCGCCGTCGCCGGGATCATGTGCAAGCCGCGCTGCCGTTTCAGAAGTGCCGCCAGCCGCCCCACATCCCCCATGATCATCGTGTCGAGGTCGAAGTAGAGCGCAGGCACCCCATCCGCCAGACGGCCCTTTTCAAAGATGGCGAGCTTGGCCTGCGTACCGGCGCCCATGAAGTCAGGACGCGCAAAGGCGGGGCCGATGTCCTGAAGCTGCGCCGCCGGGTGCAGGTCGGGCCGTGGGCGATCGGACAGGCAGGTGAAGCCCAGCCTGCGTGAGCTGTGCGCCAGCGCCGCCTCGATCATCGCGTTCACATGGGCGATCGGATATTTCTCGCCCCAGATGACGAAGACGCATTGAACGTCCGGCGTCGGCGGCCCGGGAACGGCCATCTCAGCGGCTCCGGATCGTGTCGCCAAATTGCAGCTTGGGCGTCAGTTCCACCCTCTCTCCGCCGATCAGGTCGCTTTGGCGTTTGCCCGCGATGATCTCAGCTGCGATTTCGCCAATCTCGCGGCGGCAGGCATCCATCGTGGCCAGCCGGCGGGGCAGGCCATCCAGAAGCTCTACCCCGTTGAACCCCGCGAGCCCCAATCGGTTTGGCACGTCGATGCCGGCCTCCAGGCAGTATAGCAGCCCGCCCGCGCCGATCATGTCGTTCGAGTAATAAAGGAAATCCAGGTCCGGCGTCCGGGCTAGGATCGCCTCCGTCATCTCGCGCCCCTTCAGAAGCGCCGACCCGCCCGAATAGAACTCGGTATCCGCAAGCTCCAGC
Source organism: Rhodobacteraceae bacterium LNNU 3342 (assembly GCA_008711135.1). Taxonomy (GTDB): domain Bacteria; phylum Pseudomonadota; class Alphaproteobacteria; order Rhodobacterales; family Rhodobacteraceae; genus Halodurantibacterium. The sequence continues at coordinate 65,392 of VUAW01000003.1, read as the reverse complement.
CCCGCCTCGGCAAGACCGGCCTGGAACCCTTCGAGCCGTTTGCGGGCGCGGTGGTCGTGGGGCATCTTGGTGCCCAGAAAGCCGATGCGGCGATAGCCTGCGTTGAGGATCGCGGCCGCCATTTCGCGCCCCGCGCGGGCGTGGGATATCCCGACCATCGAGTCGATCGGCGTGCCGTCAACGTCCATGATCTCCACGATCGGAATACCGGCGTTTTCCAGCATGGCGCGGCTTACGTCGGAATGTTCAAGCCCCGCGATGATCACCCCCGAAGGCCGCCAAGACAGCATTTCATACAGCACGGCCTCTTCGCGTTCAGCCATGTAGTTGGTCACGCCCACCACCGGCTGCAGCCCGGTATCGTCAAGCGCGTCAGAAATCCCGGCCAGAACCTCGGGGAAGACCATGTTGGACAGGGAGGGGATGATGACCGTGACAAGGTTGACCCGCTGGCTGGCAAGGGCGCCCGCGATCTTGTTCGGGACATAGCCAAGCCGCCGCGCGGCCTCCAGAACCCGGTCCCGGGTCGCGGGCGACACGTCGCCACGGTTGCGCAGAACGCGGCTGACGGTCATCTCGCTGACCCCCGACGCCTCTGACACATCGCGAAGGGTCAGCGGGCGGCGCGGGTCGGGCGATGGCAGTTTCGTCACGGGCAGGGCAACCTTCTGGGCAATCACCTCTTGTTAGCGCCAATAGTGCGGCTTGTCCAAGTGGCTTCTTGGATGTTGTCCGATGGGAAGGGGGCTGATATGTTAGCGGTAACAGCCGTTGCCGGCTGGACCGGCCCGGCCTCGTGCCCGGCCACTTGCGGAGGAGCGGTGGGCCAAATCTGCTCCTCCGTTCTTTCTGCAGGGGGTGAAAGCAATGTTGAAATCGCGCCCCGATGCCCGTAACCAAGATCGCGGCGGCCCCGTAGCTCAGCAGGATAGAGCAGCAGATTCCTAATCTGGAGGTCGGAGGTTCGAATCCTCTCGGGGTCACCATCTGCCCGCCGCCGTGGAACGCCCGTTGCTGCCCGGAATTGTCCCTGAAAGGAGGACAATCTGCATGAACAGGCTGGCTTATGGCGCACTGGGCGGTCTTACCGCGACAATGGCAATGACGATGGCGATGCGGCGGATGTAGTCTGCACTTCCGCCAGAGGAGCGCTATCCGTTGCCACCGGCGGAGCTGACGCGCCGGATCATGCGCCCCGGCCGGCGGTGCGGCCACGACACCCGGACGACATTGGCGCATTTCGGCTATGGCGCCCTGACGGGTGCGTTGTTCGGCATGCTGCCCCGAGAAACCAGCGGCCCGGCCTATGGGGTTGCGGTCTGGGCGCTGAGCTACATGGGATGGGTGCCGGCGCTGGGCCTTCTGCGATCTGCGCATCGGCATCCGCGGCGCCGGAACCTGCTGATGATCTTCGCTCATGTGGTTTGGGGGGCGTTCCTGTCCGGTTCGCTGCGTGAATTGGAAAGGTCTTCACCCCAGTTCGACTATGGCCCGGCGCAGGATGCCCCCAAGCCCTCACTTGGTGAGGATCAGCTTGCCCGCCTTCGTGATGCGCAGGGTATAAACTTGGTCGTTCAGCCGGATCTGCGCCTGGATGCCGCCCGCCGTCAGGTCGGTGGCGTCATGCAGCGGCAGGGATGAAACCGGCTGTCCCATCCGGGGGGTGGTGACGATCATGTTCATGCCTTCGCTCCAATCCGGTCAAGAAGCTGTTCAATCCGGGCCTCAGCCCAAGTGCCGTCAAGCATCGCCTGCATAAGCACGAGCCGGCAGAGTCCCGGTTCGGGAAGGGCGCGCGCCGCACGGATGGGCGGCACGCGGGTCGGCATTGATGCGGTCATCCTGTCTCTCCTGTCGCTGCGCACTGGCTCACCCGGCGGGTTGGCTCGGCTTCTATGGCAAAGCTGACAAAAAGAGTTGCTGGAGTCAATCCTGATTATTTGAGTCAGAAATCAGGTCGGCATCGGCCCGCCGGGGGGTGAGGGTTCGACCCAGCTGTCGATGGCGGATACCGCTTCCTCGGCGGTTTCAACAAAACGGAACAGCGACAGGTCTTCCTCGGATATGGTTCCGGCCTCGGCCAATGCCTCCCAGTTGATGATGCGGCGCCAAAAGGATTCGCCGAACAGCAGGAAGGGAAGGGGGCGCATCCGCTTGGTCTGGATCAGGGTCAGTGCCTCGAACAACTCATCCAGGGTGCCGAAGCCACCAGGGAACACCGCAATCGCCCGGGCGCGCATCAGGAAATGCATCTTGCGGACTGCGAAGTAGTGGAAATTGAAGCACAGGTCCGGTGTTACATAGTGGTTGGGCTCCTGTTCATGCGGCAGCACGATGTTGAGCCCGATGGACACGCCGCCAGCCTCCTGGGCGCCGCGGTTGCCGGCCTCCATCACGCCGGGGCCGCCGCCGGTGACGACGACGTTTTCCCGCCCCGCGCTGGCCAGGCTGCGTTCGGTCATGATGCGGGCAAAGCTGCGCGCTTCATCGTAGTACCGCGACAGTTCAGCCAGCGTTTCCGTACGAGCCGTGGCGCGCTGGGCCGGGTCCGGGATGCGCGCGCCGCCGAACAGCACGATGGTCGAGGTGATGCCCCGTTCGGACATCAGCAGTTCGGGCTTCAACAACTCCAGCTGCAGGCGGACGGCCCGTGTTTCCGGCCGGGTCAGGAAGTCCCGGTCGTCGAAGGCCAGCCGATAGGCCGGGGACAATGCTTGCGGTGTTTCAGGGCGATGCTGGGCCGCAGCGACATCCTGGTTGGAATCGCGCAGCGGGTGGTTCCGGCCGTGTTTTGTCATGCGTCGCTCCTTCTTTCCCTTGAACCTAGTGGCGCAGGCTGCCCCGCGCCAGCCCGGCGGCGTTGCGCGGGCCCTGCCGCTCGTCTATAGCCGTTCCAACGTCAGGAATTGGTGACCGGAGAACCCCATGTCGAACGCCGCCCTTGAAACCGCGATCGAAGCCGCCTGGGAGGCGCGCGACGGCATTACCCCCGCCACCACCGGCGAGGCCCGCGACGCCGTGGAGGCGACGCTCGAGGCGCTGGACAAGGGTACGCTGCGCGTGGCTGAACGGCAGGCAGATGGCAGCTGGCACGTGAACCAGTGGGCCAAGAAGGCCGTGCTGCTGGGCTTCCGGCTCAAGGACATGGAGCCGCACGAAGGCGGGCCGCAGGGCGGCACCTGGTGGGACAAGGTCGACAGCAAGTTCAAGGGCTGGGGTAGCGCCGAATGGAAGGCCGCGGGCTTCCGCGCCGTGCCGAACTGCGTGGTGCGCCGGTCGGCCTATGTCGCGCCGGGCGTGGTGCTGATGCCCTCCTTCGTGAACCTTGGCGCCTATGTGGACAGTGGCACGATGGTAGACACCTGGGCCACGGTCGGGTCCTGCGCGCAGATCGGCAAGAACGTGCACCTGTCAGGCGGCGTTGGCATCGGCGGCGTGCTGGAACCCATGCAGGCCGGCCCCACGATCATCGAGGACAACTGCTTCATCGGCGCCCGGTCCGAGGTGGTTGAAGGCGTGATCGTGCGCGAAGGATCAGTGCTGGGCATGGGCGTGTTCATCGGCCAGTCCACCAAGATCCTCGACCGCGAAACCGGCGAGGTGATGTACGGCGAGGTTCCGGCAGGTTCCGTGGTCGTGGCGGGCTCGATGCCGTCCAAGGGCGGCGTGCACCTTTACTGTGCCGTGATCGTCAAGAAGGTGGACGCGAAGACCCGCTCCAAGACCTCGATCAACGAACTGCTGCGCGACTGATGGAAAGCGACGCCCCCAAGCCAAAGCGGCCGCAGCAGGTCTATACCCTGGTGGTGGAGGTCGGCCGTAAGAAGGACGACGGCCTGCCCGACAAGGCGACCGGGGCCGCGCTCATGTGCTATGCCAGCGGTGTGGATGAGGCCGAGGCCGTGCGGGAAACCGTCGCGATCCTGAAACAGGCCGAACTCGCGCCGCTGGACGTGACCGGCTATGGCACGCTGGACGAACGCCTTGCCGCCGGCGAAGAGATCGACGCCGAGGAGCAGGCGCTGATGCAGCGCGCGCTAGAGGAAAACTCGGTCATTGTGGCCCAGATGACCCCCTTCTTCGACTGAGGACCCATGACTGTCGATCCCGTTACGTTGACCGCGGAACTTGTCCGCTGCCCCTCTGTCACGCCGGCCGAAGGGGGCGCGCTGGTGCTTCTGGAAAAGCTGCTGGGGAACGCGGGGTTCGAATGCACCCGGGTTGACCGGGGCGGGATCGCCAACCTGTTCGCGCGTTGGGGCGAAAAGGGCCATCCGCGCAGCTTCGGCTTCAACGGGCACACGGATGTGGTGCCGGTAGGCGCCGCCGCGGCCTGGTCCATGGATCCCTTCGGGGCCGAGATCCACGACGGGATCCTTTATGGCCGCGGGGCCACCGACATGAAGTCCGGCGTGGCGGCCTTTGTCGCGGCAGCGATCGACTTTGTCACGAACACGCCGCCCAAGGGCGCGGTGATCCTGACCATCACCGGCGACGAGGAAGGCGAGGCGCGTCACGGCACCGTGGCCCTGCTGGACTGGATGCGGGCCGAGGGCGAGGCCATGTCCCACTGCATCGTGGGCGAACCCACCTGCCCCACGCGCATGGGCGAGATGATGAAGATCGGCCGGCGGGGATCGATGACGGCCTATGTCACCGCCCGCGGGGTTCAGGGCCATACCGCCTATCCCCACCGGGCAAAGAACCCGCTGAACGCGATGGTGCGGCTGATGGACCGGCTGGCGCGACACGAGCTGGACCAGGGGACAGAGCATTTCGATCCCTCGACGCTTGCGATCACCACCATCGACACCGGCAACCCTGCCAACAACGTCATTCCCGCCGAAGCGCAGGCGACGGTCAACATCCGCTTCAACGACGCGCATAGCAGCGAAAGCCTGTCGGAGTGGTTGTGGCAGATGGCTGACCAGGTAACGGGTGAAACCGGCATCAGCTTTGACCTGCGCATCAAGGTGTCGGGGGAAAGCTTCCTGACCCCTCCGGGGCCGCTGTCCGACCTCGTTGCCGGGGCCGTCAGGGCGGTTGTCGGGGTGACGCCCGAACTGTCGACAACCGGCGGAACCTCGGACGCGCGGTTCATAAAGGATCACTGCCCGGTGGTGGAATTCGGGCTGGTCGGGCGGACCATGCATCAGGTGGATGAAAACGTCCCGGTCGAACAGATCGAGCAGCTCAAGGCCATTTACGGCCGGCTGTTGGCCGATTACTTCGGCCCGGAAAAATCCGCGCTTTCCCCATGACGAAGCCGGGGGCGCGTGCTACCTCTGCCGCATGCGCATACCATCCAAAGACGAACTCCGCATCTGGATTGCCGAAAACCCCGGCCTGACTGCCAAGCGCGACATCGCCAAGGCCTTCGGGATCAAGGGTGCTGCCCGGATCGACCTCAAGCGTGTCCTCAAGGAGCTGGAGGGGGAGGGCGTCGTTGAAAGGCGCCGCCGGACCTACCACGACGCCGAGAAGCTGCCACCCGTCAGCATCGTGCAGGTGCTGGCGCCCGATGCCGCGGGCGACCTGTTCGCCCGCCCGCTTGAATGGCAGGGGGAGGGGCCAGAGCCCCGCGTCCTGATGCAGATGCGCGAGAGCGACCCCGCGCTGGGGGAAGGCGATCGCATCCTCGCCCGCCTGACCGAGGTCAAGGGCGCCGACCATCATTACGAAGGCCGCCTGATCCGCCGGATCGGCACCAACCCGCAAAAGATCCTTGGCATCTTCCGCAAGGAGACCGAGGGCGGGCGCATTGTCCCCATCGACAAGGGCGCCGACAAGGAATGGCGGGTGTTGCCGGGCGCCACCCAAGGCGCCACTGATGGCGAACTGGTCGAGGCGGAACAGGCTGGGCTTCGCGCTCGGATGGGCCTGCCGCAGGCCCGCATCATCGAGCGGCTTGGCGATCCGTCCGCGCCCAAGGCCGTGTCGCTGATCGCCATCCACCAGCACGGCATCCCGGACGAGTTCTCCGATGAGGCGATAGCCGAGGCTGATGCCGCCAAGCCTGCGCCGCTGGGCAAGCGCGAGGATCTGCGCGACCTGCCAATCGTCACCATCGACCCGTCGGATGCGCGCGACCATGACGATGCGGTCTATGCCCATCCTGATGACGACCCAAAGAACGAAGGTGGGCATGTCGTCTGGGTGGCCATCGCCGATGTGGCGCATTACGTGCGCCCCGGTTCGGCGCTGGACCGCGAGGCGTGGAAGCGCGGCAACTCCACCTACTTCCCCGACCGGGTGGTGCCGATGCTGCCCGACCGGCTGTCCGGCGATCTTTGTTCGCTGCACGAAGGGGTGCCGCGGCCCTGTATCGCGGTGCGGATGCAGATCGACGCGCAGGGCAACAAGATTTCCCACCGCTTCACCCGGGCAATGATGCGCTCGCTCGCCTCGCTCAGCTACCAAGAGGTGCAGGCGGCGCAGGATGGCAACCCGAATGAGCGGTGCGTCGAACTGCTCGATGAGGTGATCCATCCGCTGTATGAGGCGTATGAGGCCGTCAAGCGCGCCCGCGCCCGGCGGCAGCCGCTCGACCTCGACCTGCCGGAGCGGCGGATCGAGCTTTCGCCCGAAGGCAAGGTGACATCGGTCGCGTTCCGGGAACGGCTGGATGCGCACCGGCTGATCGAGGAATTCATGATCCTCGCCAATGTCGCCGCGGCAGAGGAACTGAATCGCCTGCGCCGCCCGCTTCTGTTCCGGGTGCACGAAGAGCCCAGCCCCGAAAAACTGGAATCGCTGCGCGAGGTGGCACAGGCGTCAGGCTTTGCCATGGCCAAGGGGCAGGTGCTGCAGACCCGTCACATCAACAACCTGCTGGCACAGGCGCAGGGAACGGAGTTTGACGAGCTTTTGAACATCACCGCGCTGCGGTCGATGACGCAGGCTTATTACAGTCCGAACAACTTCGGCCACTTCGGGCTGGCCTTGAAGAATTATGCCCATTTCACCTCGCCCATACGGCGCTATGCCGACCTGATCGTGCACCGGGCGCTAATCTCTGGCCATCGCTGGGGCGATGATGGCCTTTCACCGCAAGAGATGGAGCGGCTGGAGGAAACAGGAAACCACGTATCGGAGACCGAGCGCCGCAGCATGGCAGCCGAACGGGATACCACCGACCGCTATCTTGCCGCCTATCTTTCGGAACGGGTGGGGAGTGAATTTCCGGGCCGGATATCCGGCGTCACCAAGTTCGGGCTGTTCGTGAAGCTGACCGAAACGGGCGCGGATGGATTGGTGCCCGTGCGGACCTTGGGGCGGGAATATTTTCACTTCGACAACCGCCAGCAGGTACTGGTGGGCGAACGATCGGGCCTGACGCTTGGCGTAGGCCAGCGCGTGACCGTGCGCTTGGCCGAGGCGGTGCCGGTGACCGGCGGGCTGGTGCTGGAACTGCTGAGCGTGGATGACCAGGACCTGCCGCGCGGAGCGCAGCCGGCGCGCGGGCGTGGCATGGGGCGCAAGCCCGGTGCCCACAAGGCCAAGACGGACAAGATCAAGCGAAAGGTTGAACGCCGCCGGCGTGGTTAGGCGGCGGCACTGCTTTGCCCGCCGGGCGAATCCCGTTAAGTTCGACGCAATCATAAACGTCGAGCAGGTATCACATGCGCAAAACAGTCACGGCCCTCGGACTGGTCACCCTTCTTCTGCCCGGCTGCGGCATCGGCGGCGGGGTGGACCTGTCCGCCCGGCCAGAGGCACGTCCGAACCCGCAGCAAACACAACCGGGCGGGCAGGGGAACCCAACGGGGTTCAATCGTTGGGTCGAAGGGTTCCGGCCGCGCGCCGCTGCGCAGGGTATTTCGCCTGCCACCTTCGACCGCGCCTTCCGCAATGCCAGCTACATGCCCGACGTGGTCCGGCGCGACCAGAACCAGGCGGAATTCACGCGCCCGATCTGGGAATACCTAGACAATGCCGTGTCCGAAACCCGGCTATCCAACGGGCGGGCCAAGCTGAGCCAGCATGGACGCCTGCTTCAGGATATCGAGTCGCGCTATGGCGTGGAAAAAGAGGTCGTTCTGGCCATCTGGGGCATGGAAAGTTCCTACGGCGGTTTCCGCGGCACCACGCCCATCATCCCGGCGCTGGCCACGCTGGCCTATGACGGGCGCCGGGGGGCGTTCTTTGAAGAGCAGTTGATCGCCGCGCTCCGTATCGTGCAGGCGGGCGATATTTCACCCGAAGGCATGACCGGAAGCTGGGCGGGGGCAATGGGCCATACCCAGTTCATGCCGACAAGCTACCTGCAGCATGCGGTAGACTATACCGGCGACGGACGTCGCGACATCTGGTCGGATGATCCAAGCGACGCACTCGCCTCGGCTGCAGCCTATCTGGCGGGCTATGGCTGGACGCGGGGCCAGCCGTGGGGGGTCGAGGTGCAGCTTCCTCAAGGCTTCAACTATGCCCAGACCGGCAGCACCCGGCCGGTGTCCGAATGGACGGGGATGGGGGTGAGGCTGACCAGCGGCGGGGCCGTGCCGAATCACGGGGCGGCGCAGCTTTTCCTGCCGGCGGGCGCGCGCGGTCCTGCCTTCCTGACCTTTGACAACTTCCGGGTCATCAAGCGCTACAACTCGTCCGATTCCTATGCCATGGGCATTGGTCATCTGGCGGATCGTTTGCGGGGCGCTGGATCGTTCCAAGGCACATGGCCGCGGGGCGACCGTGCGCTCAGCACGGCAGAACGGCAGGAGCTTCAGCGCCTGCTGACGGCACATGGCTACGATACTGGCGGCGTGGACGGGCGGATCGGCCCGAACACGCTGTCGGCGGTCCGGGCTTATCAGGCCGCGGCAGGGCTGACGCCGGATGGTTACGTGTCGGCCGATCTTCTGGCCCGGCTCCGTCGCGGCTAGGGTAAAAGGTGCTGGCGGAAGTGGGCGATGACCTGCGCATAGGTCTGCCGCTTGAAGGGGACGATGCTGTCCAGCAAGGCCTCGGGCGTCAGCCAGCACCATTCTGAAAACTCGGGATGCGCAGTATTGATCGCAATCTGCGCATCCTGCCCCAGAAAGCGCATCAGGAACCAGCGCTGCTTCTGTCCCTTGAACCGCCCGCCCCAGACCTTGCCGACCAGATCCTCGGGCAGGTCATAGGGGATCCAGCCGGGGGTTTCGTCCAGAACCTCGACCAGATCGGCGGTGATGCCGGTTTCTTCCCAAAGTTCACGCAGGGCGGCCGTCCGGGGCTCCTCGCCCTCGTCAATGCCGCCTTGGGGCATCTGCCAGGCGGCGACGGGGCTGTCGATCCGCTGACCGGCAAAGATACGCCCGTCAGAGTTGAGGAGCATGACCCCCACGCAGGGGCGATAGGGCAGGGCGGTGATGTCTTCGGGGGTCATCATGATCCAATCGGTGGCGCCGGGGCCATCGCGGCCCCGGTCAATCCTGTCATTGCGAGGTGGCGCGTACGGCAGGCGACAGTGCCGTCAGCCCCTTGAGGATGTCGATCGCATAGGCAAGCTGATAGTCATCCTCGCGCAGGCGGGCGGCTTCCTCGGCCTGGCGCTGCTCCTCTTGCGCCTGCTGGCGCTCGGAATCGCTCATGCTGTCGTTGGACAGCGATCCGCGAAGCTCTGCCTCGGAACGGGTGGAGAGCGGATTTGCCTCCTCCTCTTCCTCGGCCGGGCGGCGCGGGGGCTGCTGCACCACGATGTCGGGCGATACGCCCAGCGCCTGGATCGACCGCCCCGACGGCGTGTAATAGCGCGAGGTGGTCAGCCGCATCGCCCCGTCGCCCCGCAGCGGGATGACCGTCTGAACGGAACCCTTGCCAAAGCTCTTGGTGCCGACGACGATCGCCCGACGGTGATCCTGCAGCGCCCCCGCCACAATCTCCGATGCCGAGGCAGAGCCGCCGTTGATCAGAACGACCATCGGCTTGCCGGCGATCAAATCACCCTCGGTCGCGTTGAAGCGTTCCCCGGCCTCCGGGTCGCGGCCGCGGGTGGAAACAATCTCGCCCTTCTCAAGGAAGGCATCCGACACGCGGATTGCCTGGTTCAGCAGTCCACCGGGGTTGTTGCGCAGGTCGAGCACGACACCATTGATGTTCTCGATCCCGCCGGCATCAGTGATGGTCTGGCGCAGGCCTTCCTCGAGGTTGGCATAGGTCTGGTCGTTGAAGGTCGTGACGCGCAGCACCACGGTGTTCCCTTCCATGCGGGTGCGGACGGCGGTCAGCTTGATCGTGTCGCGGATGATGGAAACGTCAAAGGGCTCTGCCCGCCCCTCGCGCACGACAGTGACGACGATTTCCGACCCGACCGGGCCGCGCATCATCTGTACCGCCTGGTCCAGCGTCAGGCCCAGAACCGACTCGCCATCGACATGGGTGATGAAGTCCCCGGCCTCGATCCCCGCGATGTCGGCGGGCGTTCCGTCCATCGGGGCCACGACTTTGACGTAGCCTTCTTCCTGCGTCACCTCGATGCCCAGCCCGCCAAACTCGCCCCGCGTCTGCACCTGCATGTCCGAGAAATCCTCGGGCGCGAGATAGCTTGAATGCGGGTCGAGCGAGGTGAGCATCCCGTTGATCGCAGCCTCGATCAGCTCCGCCGAGTCGACCTCTTCGACATATTGGGCGCGGATGCGTTCAAAGATGTCCCCGAAAAGATCAAGCTGCTGATAGACCGAGGCACCCGCGCGCGTTTCCTGGGCCACAAGCGGGCCGGCAACCTGCGTGGCAAGCACCGCGCCCAGCAGCGTGCCACCTGCGGCGGCCATCACGAACTTCTTCATGCCGTCCTATTCCCTTGTCTGTGCGAACCACTCTGCCGGATCCGTAGGCCGGTTCAGATGCCTCAGTTCGATGTAAAGCGTTTCGGTCTGGCCCGCGCCACCCCCTTGTTGCGCGGCGGCCAGAAACTCGGCCGCGCCGGGTTCGGTTCCAGGCATCAGCCCCAGGGGGCTGCCCTCTGGTACAACCTGGCCAAGTTCACCATAAAGCACCTGCATCCCCGCGAGCACCAGAAGATAGCCACCTTCCGGCTCCAGTATCATCACATTTCCGTAGTCTAGCAATGGCCCCATGTAGCGGATCGTTGCCGGCGCCGGCGCGGTGACAAGCGTGCTGGCCCGGGTGGCAAGCAACAGGCCCGGACGACGGATGCCCGCGGCATCGGCTTCATTGAATCGGCGGAGGATCGTTCCCTGCACCGGTAGCGCCAGACTGCCCTTTCGCTCCGCGAATTCCTGCGCAAGTTCCTCAGGGCCGATCTGGGTGTCGGAAAGCAGGTCGGCAAAGCTGTCCAAGGTATCGATGTTCTGGACGATCATGCGCAGTTCATCGGGGCGTTCCGCAAACCGCTGGGGCAGGTCGCGCCGTTCGGAAATCGCCTGCGACAGGTTGGTGCGCGCCTCTTGCGCGGCATGAAGCCCCTCTTCCAGCGTATCGGCCGCGTTCTGCTGCAGGCGGCGAAGCCCCGCGATCTCCTCCAAATCGCGGCGCAGCGTCTCGGCCTCGGCGTGCAGGGCGGGTGTCACCTCGGACAGGATCATGCCGGACCGCGCAGTGCCGACAGGCCCCGTGGGATGAAGAAGCAGCATCGGCCCTGAGGAATTTTCCATGGTGGACATCACGGCCACCAGCCGCGCGACCTTTTCCCGCTGGCTGTCCCACTGGCGCCGGATGGCATCTTCACGAATGGCGGCGCGGCGCAGCCCCTCGCGCAGGGCAACAAGGCCTTCCTCGTAGGCTTGGATGGTGCGGGTCAGGGCAGCTACACGGTCACGGGCATCCGCGGCCTCTCGCAGTGCCGTTGTTGCCGCGGCAAGCCGTTGCGAAGCGGCGCGCGCCGCCGCGCCGGCATCATCCTGCGCGCCAAGCGCGGGGGCAAGGCCCAAGGTCAGGCAAAGGGCAAGGGCAAGGCTGCGCATCAGGCGATCAGGCTCTCGCCCGTCATCTCTGGCGGCTTGGGCAGGCCCAGAAGTTGCAGAAGCGTCGGCGCGACATCGGCAAGGCGCCCATCACGCAGGCGTGCGCCATCAGGCCCGCCGATCAGCGCCACCGGCACCGGGTTGGTGGTATGGGCGGTATGGGGGCCGCCTGTTTCAGGATCGACCATCATCTCGCAGTTGCCATGGTCAGCGGTCAGAAGCATCGCGCCCCCGCGCGCCTCAAGCGCTTCCAGCGCTCGGCCCAGCCCCTTGTCCACCGCCTCACAGGCCGCGATGGCTGCGGGAAGGGAGCCGGTATGACCAACCATGTCGGGATTGGCATAGTTGACAACGATGAGATCATAATCCCCCTGAATCGCTTCAACCAGGCGATCGGTCACTTCGGCAGCCGACATCTCCGGCTGCAGGTCATAGGTAGCGACCTTGGGGCTGGCGGGCATCACGCGATCCTCGCCCTCGGCGACGGTTTCGCGGCCGCCGTTCAGGAAAAAGGTCACGTGCGGGTATTTTTCCGTCTCGGCGATGCGGAACTGGCGCATCCCATGCTGGGCGACCCATTCGCCCAAGGTGTTGACGATTTCACGCTTGGGATAGGCCGTGGTCATGAAGGTGCTGTGGTCGTCGGAATACTCCACCATCCCCAGCAGCCCAGCCCAAGCCGGGCGCGGCCCGGTGTCAAAGGCGGAAAAACCCGGCGCGCCGATCGCCGACAGGATCTCGCGCGCCCGGTCGGACCGGAAGTTCAGGCAGAAGAGCCCGTCGCCGTCACGGGCGCCGGTAAAGCCGCCGATCACGGTTGGCAGGATGAATTCGTCCGTTTCGCCCCGGCCATAGGCCGCGGTTACGGCGGCGAGCGCGTCGGGCGCCCGATGTGCCGCTTCGGCGCGGATCATCGCTGCATAAGCGGCAGAGACACGTTCCCAGCGGTTGTCGCGGTCCATCGCGTAGTAGCGCCCCGTCACGGTGGCGACCGTTGCCCCCTGCGGCAGCCGGTCCAGCAGGTCAGAGATGAAGCCCCGCGCGGTAGAGGGTCCGACATCCCGCCCGTCGGTAATCGCGTGGATCGCCACCGGAACGCCGGCGCGGGTGACCGCCTCTGCCGCCGCCACAAGGTGCACGATATGGCCATGCACCCCGCCGTCCGACACGACCCCCATCAGATGTGCGGTGCCGCCCGTTGCCTTCAGCCGGTCGATGAAGGCGACAAGCGCTGGGTTGGTCGCAAAGCTGCCATCTTCGACCGCAAGGTCAATCTGGCCAAGGTCCATCGCCACGACCCGCCCCGCACCGATGTTGGTGTGCCCGACCTCTGAATTGCCCATCTGCCCGCGCGGCAGGCCGACGTCCGGGCCATGGGTGATCAGCGTCGCGTTGGGGCAGGTCGCCATGACCCGATCAAAGTTCGGCGTATCTGCCAGGGCCGGGGCGTTCGCCTCTCGGGTCGGCCCGATTCCCCAGCCGTCGAGAATGCAAAGAACGACAGGTTTCGGGCGGGTCATGCGCAGGCCTCCGGTTCTGGTCCGCCTGCTTTCTACGGGGGCGCGGCGTGAAGGGCAACATCACGCACGGTGATAGGGCGCCCCCGCCAGAATGGATGCCGCGCGATACAGTTGTTCCGCCAGCATCACCCGCACGAGCATGTGCGGCCAGACCATCTTGCCAAAGGAGAGGCTGAAATCCGCCCGTGCCCGCAAGTCTGGATCAATGCCATCTGCGCCGCCGATGACAAAGGCCACATCCTGCCGTCCCTGGTCCCGCCAACGGGCCAGAAGATCGGCAAAATCGGGCGAGGAAATGACCTTGCCCCTTTCATCGAGCGTGCAGATCAGCGCTCCGTCCGGCAGGCTTCGCGCCAGAAGCTCTGCCTCGGCCGCCATGCCGCCGCCTTTCTTGTCCTCGACCTCGTGCATCTGCAGGGGGCCCAAGGCAAGCGCCCGCCCGCTGCGGTCAAAGCGGGTCGCATAGTCATCGACAAGCGCGCGTTCCGGGCCGGCCCGAAGGCGGCCCACCGCGCAAAGGTGCACGCGCATTCGTTACGCGTGCATCAGGACCGTGCCGCCTGCGCAGGCATCCACATCTTCTCGAGCTGGTAGAACTCGCGCACCTCGGGCCGGAAGACGTGGACGATAACGTCGCCCGTGTCGATCAGCACCCAGTCCCCGGTTTCCTTGCCTTCGATCCGGCTGGCGCGGCCATGATCCTGCTTCAGCCGGTCCACGAGCTTTTCCGCGATGGCGCCGACCTGACGCGAAGACCGACCCGAACAGATCACCATGTGATCGGCCATTTCCGACCGGCCACGCAGGCTGATCGAGACAATGTCTTCGGCCTTGTCGTCTTCGAGGGAAGCAAGGACATGCTTGAGCAGCTCGTCGCTGGACATCATATCCGAGGGCGTGTTCATTTTCGCCCCTTGTGCGGCCGTGTCATCGGCCGCGTTCTGCATGTAAGACAGGACATCGTCCTCCTCGGTTGCGCGCCGTCGAAGCCCCGGCGCAGGGCATGCTGATAATGTAGCATCGGGCTGTCCGAATCTCAATGATTGGCCCGGCGTTTTGCGCGGCAGGGTTCACGGCCCGCCGTGCCATATTGCCACAAGGGGGATTCGGGCATAAAAGGCGGGGCATGACACGCTTCTTCGACATGGACGACCGCGCACGCCTCCCCTGGAGGTTTTATGGCGAGTCGCTCTCGATCCTCGCGCGACTTACGCGCGGCTAAGGCGTTCCGGTGCGCAACCGGCACGTCATGCCGCGCCTCGCGCCCAATCCATCACAGCCAACTCCAAGTGACGAGAGAGAGCCATGACCGCTCCAAGAACGCTCTATGACAAGATCTGGGACGACCACGTCGTCCACCAGTCCGAAGACGGCACCTGCCTGCTGTATATCGACCGCCACCTGGTCCATGAAGTGACCAGCCCGCAGGCATTCGAAGGCCTGCGCATGGCGGGCCGCAAGGTGCGCGCGCCGGAAAAGACCATCGCCGTGCCGGACCACAACGTGCCCACCACCTGGGACCGTGAAAAGGGCATCGACAACGAGGAAAGCCGCATCCAGGTCGATGCGCTGGACAAGAACGCCCGCGACTTCGGCATCAACTATTATCCAGTGTCGGACATCCGTCAGGGCATCGTCCACATCGTCGGTCCCGAACAGGGCTGGACGCTGCCGGGCATGACCGTCGTCTGCGGCGACAGCCACACTGCGACCCATGGCGCCTTCGGCTCGCTAGCGCATGGTATCGGAACGTCCGAGGTGGAACATGTGCTTGCTACCCAGACGCTGATCCAGAAGAAGTCCAAGAACATGAAGGTCGAGATCACGGGCAAGCTGCGCCCAGGCGTCACGGCCAAGGACATCACCCTGTCGGTGATTGGCAAGACCGGCACCGCCGGCGGCACCGGCTATGTCATCGAATATTGCGGCGAGGCGATCCGCGACCTGTCGATGGAAGGCCGCATGACCGTCTGCAACATGGCGATCGAAGGCGGCGCCCGCGCCGGTCTGATCGCACCGGATGAAAAGACGTTTGAATACGTCAAGGGCCGCCCGCACGCACCCAAGGGCGCGGCATGGGAGGCTGCTTTGGCCTACTGGAAGACGCTCTTCACCGACGAAGGCGCGCATTTCGACAAGGTCGTGACCATCCGGGGCGAGGATATCGCGCCGGTCGTGACCTGGGGTACCAGCCCCGAGGATGTGCTGCCGATCACCGACGTGGTTCCCGCGCCCGAATCCTTTGCCGGTGGCAAGGTTGAGGCCGCGCGCCGCAGCATCGACTACATGGGCCTGACGCCGGGGATGAAGCTGACCGACATCAAGGTCGACGCGGTCTTCATCGGGTCCTGCACCAACGGTCGGATCGAGGATCTGCGCGCTGCAGCCGAGGTGCTGAAGGGCAAGAAGCTGGCGCCGGGCGTCCGCGGCATGGTGGTGCCGGGTTCGGGCCTTGTACGCCTGCAGGCAGAGGAAGAAGGTCTGGCCGACATCTTCAAGGAGGCTGGATTTGAATGGCGCCTTGCCGGCTGCTCCATGTGCTTGGGCATGAACCCCGACCAGCTGGCACCCGGTGAGCGTTGCGCCGCGACCTCGAACCGGAACTTCGAAGGCCGCATGGGCCGTGGCGGGCGTACCCACCTGATGAGCCCGGTCATGGCCGCAGCTGCCGCGATCACCGGTCACCTGACCGATGTTCGCGAAGTTCTGGCAGAGACGGTGTAAGGAGCGGATCATGGACAAGTTCACCACCATCACCGGCGTCGCCGCCCCCATGCCGCTGGTCAATGTCGACACCGACATGATCATCCCCAAGCAGTTCCTGAAGACAATCAAGCGGACCGGCCTTGGCGTGAATCTCTTCGACGAGATGCGCTATGATCAGCAGGGCAACGAGATCCCAGATTTCGTCCTGAACCAGCCCGCCTATCGTGAGGCGCAGATCCTTGTGGCCGGCGACAACTTCGGCTGCGGGTCGTCGCGGGAACACGCCCCGTGGGCACTGCTGGATTTCGGCATCCGCTGCGTGATCGCGCCCAGCTTTGCGGACATCTTCTTCAACAATTGCTTCAAGAACGGCATCCTGCCGATCGTGCTTCCACAGGATCAGGTTGATGTGCTGATGGCAGATGCGAAGAAGGGCGCCAACGCACGCATGACCGTGGATCTTGAGGCGCAGACCGTCACCACCTCCGACGGGCAAAGCTTCGGGTTCGAGGTTGATCCCTTCAAGAAGCACTGCCTGCTGAACGGGCTCGATGACATTGGCCTGACGCTTGAACAGGTCTCTGCCATCGATGCGTTTGAGGCGAAGGCTTCTGCCCAGCGTCCCTGGGTCTGACGCTTTCGGGCCGCCCGCCTGCGTGGGCGGCCCCTTAAGCCCGCGTTAACCTTGCTGCGCGATGGTTGGCGCATGCTGTACCGCGCGCTTCTGCTTTTCCTGCTGGTTCTGCCCCTGTCGCTGCAGGCGGAAACATTGCGGGTGGCCGTCTTCAACACTGAACTGTCGCGCAAGGGTCCGGGACTTCTGCTGCGCGACATCCTGAACCGCGATCCACAGGTCGAGGCAGTCGTCGCCACGCTGGCTGCCCCGGCGCCGGACGTGGTGCTGCTGTGCCGCGTGGATTACGACCTTGGGCTTCAGGCGCTGACGGCGCTGACGGACCGCCTGCGCGAGGCGGGTCTGGATTATCCCCATGTTCATTCCAGCCGCCCCAACAGCGGCATGATGACGGCGCTGGACCTTGACGGCGACGGGCGCCGCGGCACGCCTGACGATGCGCAGGGCTATGGCCGCTTTGCCGGGGCAGGGGGCATGGCGATCCTGTCGCGGCATCCGCTGGGGCCGGTTCAGGACCATTCCGATTTCCGCTGGCCGGACCTTCCGAGGGCGCTGCTGCCGGAAAGAGACGGCGCATCCTTTCCTTCGGCGGCGGTTCTGGCGCAGCAGCGGCTTGCCTCTACCGCAATCTGGGATGTGGCCGTTGAGACGCCGCAGGGGCCGCTGCACCTGCTGGCCTTCCACGCCGGGCCACCGCTGTTCGGCGGGCCGCAGGACCGGAATCTGCGCCGCAACCATGATGAGGTCGCATTCTGGACCGTCTATCTGGATGGGGAACTGCCCATGCAGCCGCCTGTGGAGCCGTTCGTAATTCTGGGGGACGCAAATCTTGACCCGGTGGGCGGCAGCGGGATGAACGGGGTAATCCAGCGCCTGCTGGCCCATCCCGCGCTGCAGGATCCCCATCCCGGCCTTCCGACGGTAGAGTGGGAAAGCACCGGCCCGCTGCGCGTCGCCTACGCCCTGCCGGATGCGCGGCTGGGCGTGGTGGTGGCGGGTGTCACTGATCCGCATCCCAGTTTGCGCCACCGGCTGGTCTGGGTGGACCTCGCGCTGCCGATGCCTTGATTCCGCCGGGTCAAGCGGCTAGGCCAAAGCGACCCCATTCCAAGGATGCACATGATGAGCAACCCCTCCCTTCTTATCCTCCCCGGCGACGGGATCGGCCCCGAAGTGATGGCCGAGGTGCGCAAGATCATCGACTGGTTCGGCGCGAATCGCGGCATCACCTTTGACGTGTCGGAGGATCTGGTGGGGGGCGCGGCCTATGACGCCCACGGCACGCCGCTGCATGATGATACGATGGCCAAGGCGCAAGAGGTGGACGCCGTGCTGCTGGGCGCCGTCGGTGGTCCGAAGTACGATACGCTCGACTTCAGCGTGAAGCCGGAGCGGGGCCTTCTGCGCCTGCGCAAGGAGATGGATCTTTATTCCAACCTGCGCCCAGCCCAATGTTTTGACGCGCTTGCGGACTTCTCGTCGCTGAAGCGCGATGTGGTTGCCGGGCTCGACATCATGATCGTGCGCGAGCTGACCTCGGGCGTCTATTTCGGCGAGCCACGCGGGATCTGGGACGACAACGAAGGTGGCCGTGTCGGCGTCAACACCCAGCGCTACACGACCGACGAAATCCGTCGCGTGGCGCGGTCGGCCTTTGAACTGGCCCGGCGGCGCAACAACAAGGTCTGCTCGATGGAGAAGGCCAACGTGATGGAATCCGGCATCCTCTGGCGGGAAGAGGTGCAGTGGGTGCATGACAACGAATATCCGGATGTTGAGCTCAGCCACATGTACGCCGACAACGGCGCGATGCAGCTGGTCCGCTGGCCGAAGCAGTTCGACGTGATCGTGACGGACAACCTGTTCGGCGACCTGCTGTCCGACTGCGCCGCCATGCTGACCGGCAGCCTGGGGATGCTGCCTTCGGCCAGCCTTGGCGCGCCGATGGCGAACGGCCGGCCCAAGGCGCTGTATGAACCGGTGCACGGTTCCGCGCCTGACATCGCGGGGCAGGGCAAGGCCAACCCAATCGCCTGCATCCTGTCGTTTGCAATGGCGCTGCGTTATTCCTTCGATCTTGGCGCCGAGGCGGACCGGCTTGAGGCTGCTGTCCAGCAGGTTCTTGCGGATGGCGTGCGCACGGCGGACCTGATGCAGAAGGACGGCGGCACCCCGGTCACGACGGCCCAGATGGGCGACGCCGTCGTGGCGGCGCTGAACACCTCTATCTGACGGCAGTGGCGCGGCGGTCGCCGCCGCGCCTTAATGTTGGTCTGGCCCAGCCGCTCGGGGAAGTGAAGGTATGATCAGCAGCACGACCCGCGGAGCGTTGTTCGCGTTGCTGGCCTTCGCGCTTTACGCGACTCATGACGTGGTGGTGAAGTACCTGGGTGCCACCTATGCCGCGCCCCAGCTGGTGTTTCTGAGCGTCCTTCTGGGCTTTCCGCTGGTGACCATGATGCTGATCGGTGATCGGGCAGAGGGAAACCTGCGCCCGCGTCACCCGTGGTGGACCGCGCTGCGAACCCTGTCCTTCGTGATCGCAGCGGCCTCGGCCTTTTATGCCTTTTCAACAATCCCGCTGGCGCAGACCTATGCGATTCTCTTTGCCGCGCCGTTGCTGACCACGCTGCTTTCCGTCCCGATTCTGGGAGAGACGGTGCGGCTGCGGCGCGGGCTGGCGGTGGTGACAGGCCTGATCGGGGTGCTGGTCGTGCTGCGCCCGGGCCAGGCGGAGCTTGGGCTGGGCCATCTGGCCGCGCTGGCCGCAGCCATCGGCGGTTCGGTCAACGCGATCGTCGTGCGCAAGATCGGCAAGGAGGAACGGAGCGTCGTTCTCCTGCTTTTTCCGATGCTTGCCAATTTCGTGGTCATGGGCAGCCTGCAGGTCTTCGTCTATCAGCCGATGCCTTTCGCGGACTTCGCCGCGGCCGGTGCCATTGCCTTGATGTCCTTCGGGGGGATGCTCTGCTCGATCATGGCCTACCGGCATGCGGCGGCGGGGGTGGTCGCGCCCATGCAGTATTCGCAGATTCTCTGGGCGACATTCTATGGCTATGTCTTCTTTGGGGAATCGCCCGACATCTTCACCGCTATTGGCGCGGCAATCATTATCGGGAGCGGCCTTTACATCCTGTTCCGGGAAGGCGCGACTTCGGCCACGCAGACGGTGCTGAGGACCAGCGGCCACCCCGAAACCCGCACCCAAGCACGATTCACGCGCCTGCCATGGAGAAAGCGCGAATGAGGCTTGCAAATCCGCGGCAGGTTTTGTAACTCCCGCCCATCGGTCGGAGTGTAGCGCAGCCTGGTAGCGCACCTGCTTCGGGAGCAGGGGGTCGGAGGTTCGAATCCTCTCACTCCGACCAGTTTTCCGTGATACGCGGCAGAAAGTTCTGCTCTTCGGTTAGTTTGTTTGACTGGCCCGCTCTCCGGGTGCCTTACGTAAAATTCGGCTTGCAGCCATAGCGCTACCTTCAGTCCATTAAACGCTTAGAAGACGCTGCTCTGGCGATCCGGAACCGTCTCATCAACTGCGCGCGCGGCTCGTAGGCGGCCAGCCTTTATAAGCCGACCCAAGAACACATAAATGGCGTTCCTGAATCCCTTGCGATAACGACGCAACAGACAAGATCAAGGGAGCCCCTTGGGGTGCCAGCCCCATGACGTGCTCAGCCTAAACGGCACAAGACGGAGACATTTATGATTGAGGCGATCGGGCTCGATGCCGATGATACGCTGTGGGAGAACGAGACGTTCTTCCGGCTGACCGAAGCCGAGTTCACCGCGCTTCTCGCCGAACATGGTGAAGCCGATGCAATCGCGGCACGGCTTTTCGAGACTGAGCGTGCAAACCTTGAGCGCTATGGCTACGGGATCAAAGGCTTCATGCTCTCCATGGTCCAGACCGCGATCGAACTGACAGGCGGTGCCGTGGACGGTCGCACCATCGGGCGCATCCTAGAACTGGGGCGAGAGATGCTGGCCCATCCGGTTGATCTGCTGCCCGGCGTCGAGGAAGCGCTTGATGCCCTTGCAGGGCAGAAGCTGATCCTGATCACCAAGGGCGATCTGATGGATCAAGAGCGCAAGATCGCGGCCTCGGGGCTGGCAGAGCGGTTTGGGGCGGTGGAGATCCTGGCCGAGAAGTCGCCCGAATCCTACGCCCGGATTCTACGGAGGCAGGGGATTGCCGCCGAGCGATTCATGATGGCCGGAAACTCGATGCGCAGCGACGTGCTGCCGGTGCTGGAACTGGGCGGGTGGGGCGTATTCGTGCCGCACGAACTGACTTGGGCCGCAGAGCATGCCCCTGCACCCGATCATCCCCGGCTGCACCAGCTGAGCAGCCTCGCTGAACTGCCGGACCTGATCCTGCGCCTGACGGAAGGTGTTCAAGCGTGACAGGCATGACAGACAACGGGCGGGCGGCACTGTTCATGACAGCGTCAATGGCGATGTTCGCCATCGAGGACGCCTTTATCAAGGCGCTGGCCCAGGCCATGCCTGTCTGGCAGTTGCTCGCGATGACGGGGATACTGGGGATGACGGTCTTCTGGCTGCGGCTTGCCCGGAGACGACAGCCGCTGTGGACGAGGGCGTTGCTGCACCCGATGGTGGTGCTGCGCAATCTGGGGGAAGTAGTGGGCGCGATTAGCTTTGTCACTGCGCTGGCGATTGGCGAGCTGTCCTCCACTTCGGCGATCCTGCAGGTGCTGCCGCTGACGCTGGTCCTCGGGGCGGCGCTGTTCTTGGGCGAGAAAGTCGGCTGGCGTCGATGGGCCTCGGTTGTCGTCGGTTTTGCCGGCGTGCTGCTGATCCTTCGACCGGGCACGGCAGCATTCCAACCAGCGATGATCTGGGCACTTCTGGGGGTTGCTGGCCTGACGATGCGCGACCTGGCCACGCGGCGCGTCCCGAAGGGTGTCCCCTCGGACCAGTTGTCCGCTTCGGCCTATGGCGCGATGGTTCTAGGGGGGCTGGCGCTGGGGCTTGCGAGCGGGCAGTCCGCGGTGGCGGTAGATCCCTGGCAGCTGGGCCTGCTGGGCGGAACGGTGATTTTCGGCGTGCTGGGCTATGCAACGCTGGTCGCCGCGTCACGACTTGGCGAGGCCTCGTCCGTGGCGCCCTTCCGGTATACCCGACTGGCCTTCGCCTTATTTGTCGCGGCGGTCGTTTTTGGTGAGCGGCCCGATCTGCCGATGCTGCTGGGCGCGGGGATGATCGCGCTGGCCGGAGGCTATGCGATGTGGCGCGAGGCCCGGGTCCGCCGCCCCCCGCCCGCCGAGCCGGTAGACGGCATGATCCGCTCAGTCCAACGCTAAGAACGGTGGAACAAGAGGCGGCAAGGCCTGTCTGTGGCGCCGCCGGAGTAAGCACTCTGGCGGCGGGTGCCGTTGCTTGGGTTCAAACCGCCGCTGAGGGTGAACTGTTTCTTTATCAGGCGATTGCTTGGCTAAAAACAGGACGATCAACGCGGCAGGATCCTATTGCAGCATGGGCGGGGGCGATAAAATGGCTGCCGGGGAGGCTAAATTTGCCTTGAGAGGCGCCATCCTTGATGATCGAGAAGTCCTGAAGATCCGCCTTGGAACCGCGCAAAAGAGCCCATTGCGGAACTGGCAGCCGGTGTCCTAACAGGTAACCATGACCATCTGGCGCCCTCCACCAAGCATCCGTGTGAAGGCTTTGGGCCTTCACTGGCGGGACAACAGATTGCTCGCAGCAGAAGTCCTTGATGATGCAGGCCGTGTGAAGGGCGTACGCCCTTTGGGTGGAACTGTGGAATTCGGAGAAACGGCAGAGGCCGCGGTGATCCGAAAATTTCAGGAGGAACTTGGGGTGGCGGTAAAGACCGTCGGTCAGCCCTTCTTCATGGAGCACCTGTACACGCACGAGGGCAGCTTCGGCCACGAACTGATCATCCTCTTCGCGGTGATGTTCCCTTGGAGAGCGTTTGCCAGCGAGGATCGCCTGCAATTCCGCGAAGACATTGGCGTCACCGGTTTTGCAGAATGGTTGCCCTTGACGAACTTGGTCGTCCCGGTCGGCCCCAGCTTTATCCTGCTGGCCTGAAGAACTATCGTGGCGGGCTGCAGTAGGAGCGAGTGTTTTCTCCACGTCGAAAAGAGCCTTCCACGGCGTGAAGACCTTCCTGTTCTCAGCAAATATGCGCAAGATGCCACAACCGATGACGACCTGTTGTCGCGGTTGACCACGCGCATGCGTTCGCTGCTTTCATTTCATCGCGTTGTTCAAAGAACGCGATGACAATGCCTCGGCAAACCGGAATTATTCTTCTTCAGGGCATCGGCGGCCATGCCGAGCCTGATCTCTTTCTCTGCAAGGTCTCGTCCGATGATTGTCCGTTCCCGTCCAAGCCTGCTGACGCTGTTCTTTGTTCTCAAGGGTTCGATCATCCTGCGCACCTGGCCGCAGTTGGCCACCGTGGGCGTCCTGTCGGTGATCATCGTGGCTGCCCATCGTCATGCGCCTCACGTTGTTCCGGGGATCAACCCCGCCCCGTTCACGCTGATTGGCATCGCGCTGTCCATTTTCCTCAGCTTTCGCAACAACGCCTGTTACGACCGCTGGTGGGAGGCGCGAAAGCTCTGGGGGCAGATCATCCAGTCGGCGCGGGACGTTGCCCGGCAGACGGTCGTTCTGGATGAGGGACCGGAACCTTCGTCCGAGCGCCGCGATATCCTCGCCGCCATCATAGCCTTCGGCCATGCCGTCGTTGGACAACTGCGGCAAAAGACGGGCGAGCGGGCCCCTTCTGTCAGGTCCGCAGATACCATCCTGCATGAGGTGGCCGCTCTCACTGGCCGCTTGCTGCGCCAAGGCCGCCTTGCCCCGGTGGAGGCCCTTGCGCTGAATGAGAGCCTTGGCCGGCTGACGCAGGCATTGGTGGGTTGCGAACGCCTGGCCAACACGCCCTTGCCCTTTGCCTACACGTTGCTGCTGCACCGCACGGCGTATCTGTTCTGCTTTCTTCTGCCGTTCGGCTTTGCCGATCTGCTGGGCTGGTCAACCCCACTTGCTACCATGCTCGTCGCCTACACGTTCTTTGGCCTTGATGCCTTGGGCGAGGAACTTGAAGAACCATTTGGCCTGATGCCGAACAGCCTTCCCATCGCGACTTATGCTACGGTGATCGAAATTCATCTCCGCTCCGCCCTGGGCGAGACGGACCTGCCCCCGATGCCGGTTCCGCACGATTATGTGCTGACCTGAAGCAAAAGGCATGCCCGCGCGTCCGGTAGGGCGACCTGAAGACCAGGCCGCGGCCGGTTCTCACAGCGTCAGCGCAGCAATCCACGCGAACAGGATCATGCCGAAGTTCGCGTGCATGAAGGTCGGGATCACACTGTCCTTGATGTGATCATGCTGCCCATCGGCGTTCAGGCCTGCCGTCGCGCCGAGAGAGATGGTCGATGCCGGCGATCCCGCGTCGCCCAGCGCAGCCGAAGCGCCCAGAAGGGCGACCGTCGCCAAAGGGGAGAACCCAAGCGCAAGTGCCAGTGGCACATAGATCGGCGCCAGGATCGGCACTGATGCAAAGGAGTCCCCGAAGCCGATGGTGATGAACAGCCCGACGATCAGCATGATGGCCGCGGCGAGCGGCTTGTTGTCACCGATAAGAGCTGCGGCAGAGGCGACAAGGGGTTCGACCTCTCCGGTAGCGGCAAGGACGCCGGCAAAGCCGGACGCGATGGTGATGATCACCGCAACCTGCGCCATCATCCGCAGGCCTTCGGTGAACACGTCGTCCTGTTCCCGCCAGCGGAAGATGCCGGCGGCGCCGAGGATGATAAAGCCGACCATCGTGCCCACCAAAAGCGAGTCGAACCGGATCTGGCAGATCAGTGCCACGACCAGCGCGGCAAGGGTGGCCAGCAGCTGCGTGAGGTTGAGCGCGATGGCTGGCCGATTGGTAGCTGCCCCTTTGCTTTCCACCGTCTCATAGTCGCGCGGTTTCCTGTAGGTGATGAAAACGGCGACGAACATGCCCGCAACGATCCCCATGACCGGCAGGAACATGGCTTTCGGGCCCATGTCGGCCGTTGCGGTCAGCCCAAGATCTGCCCCGACCCCATTCACATTGGCCAGCAGGATCTCGTTCAGATAGATGGCGCCAAATCCGGTGGGCAGCAGAAGATAGCTGGAACTGATCGCGCAGGCCAACACGCAGGCGATCGCCCGACGGTCCATGCGAAGGCGGTTCAGCACACCCAGCAGCGGCGGGATCAGCACGGGTATGAAGGCAATATGGACCGGGATCAGGTTCTGGGACAGGATGGAGGCCGCGCCTAGGATCAGCAGCAAGCTCCATCTGACGCTCTTGCGGGCCGCGGCCTCGCCTGTCCCCAGGCGGCCCGATATCTTGACAGCCAGAAGTTCGAGCAGCCCGCTGCGTGCCAGGGCAACGGCGAACGCCCCGACCATGATATAGGTCATGCCAACCTGCGAGCCGATAAGGAGGTTGTCGTTCAGGGCACCGACAGTCTCGGCCATGGACAGCCCCGCGTGCAGGCCACCCAGCAGTGCCGCCGCGACCAGCGCTATGGCGACGGGCAGCCGCAGCAGGCAGAGGGTGATCATGACGACAATCGTGAGGACGACCGCGTTGATGTGCAGGTCTGTCACCAGCGCAGCCGCATAAAGCGAACCAAGCAACAGAAGCGTCGGAAGGACGCGCTTGCGGCGGAAGTCATCGGCGCCATCGGAAGCGCTTAAAGGCAGATCAGTCATGTTTTTTCTCACTCAGGTCCCGAGCCTAGGTCTCGGCCTGCAGGGCGATAGGACGCTGGTGAGGCTGGATCAACCGCCTTATGCTTCCGGTGACTTCTCGACCGGAAGTCCCTTCTCTGCCCAATCCTTGAACCCACCCATGTTGCGCACGTCGGTGTAGCCCAGTTCCTGAAGGGCGACGCCGGCCAGAGCCGACCGCCCGCCGGATGCGCAGTAAAGCACCACCGTTCTGGAAGGGTCGAAGTTCTTGTCATGGTAAGGGCTCGACGGATCGGCACGAAACTCGAGCATTCCTCTGGGCACATGCACCGCGCCCGGCACCATGCCGCTTGCGGCGACCTCAGGCGCATCGCGCACATCCACGATAAGCACGTTGTCCAGCTTGGACACGTCTTCAGGCGCTATGGCCTGCACCCTGGCTTTGGCATCTGCGACCATTTCCGCTGCTGTCCGCGTCATGATTGACCTCCTGAATAAGCCGGACCAACCTCCGGCCCCGGTTGGGAGTCTATCACATCACGAAACATGTTTCCCCGAAGCGATGGCGCGGCCCGACGGGAGAGGGGCGATCGTGAAGACATGCCCAAACGACCCAGAACATCGGCACGGTCTGCAGTGCGTTGCGACGCAAAGATCATCAAGCGATCTTATAAGGCTTTTGCGAGGGAGAGCGGCAAGCCGCGATGCCGGAACGAGCCACGGGCCGGCCCAGCAGATAGCCTTGGAAAATGTTGCAGCCGAGTTTGATGGGAGTCTCGCGCTGGGCCGTTGTTTCAACTCCCTCGGCCGAGATTTAGAGCCCCATGTCCTTGCCAAGGTCTATAAGGGCGCGAACTTGAGATTTTGTTACCGGGCTGCGTGCGGTGTGAAGATGGGCATCTGCTCAGGGCTGTTGCCGAGCGTGCTTATTGGACGAGCTTATCTCCGACTCTGCCACCTATCGAGAGGCCTCAGCCCTCTGAAGGGCAATGTCAGCCGGAGCGTACCACTACGGGAGCATGGCGCGCCTTCAACCAGGGTTGCGCACCTACAGCAACATCACGCTTCAATCGGATGACGGACTCAAGGGGCCATAGTGACCGGCGCTGGGCGTCGGGAGATTGCCCTAATTCGGGTATCACCTACATCATCGTGTCTGAGTACTGCCTGTGCAATTGGCCTTGGCGCCATTAACCATAGCCGCAAGGCGGGCGTCCCATACGGCGCGTATAGAGGTCTTGTTCCGGCAAAAGGACAGGCGGAAGGGCGGGCAGCCTCCAAGCTCATCGCTCTTGATGGCGATTGATCAGCGTTCGCAGCATGGTCTCCAACTGCGTCGCTCCCGGTCCAAGTTCTGATCGCAATGCCTCATCGAACTGCTTTGCCTTCTGGCCCAGATCGGCGAAAACGGCTTGGCCGGTGTCGGTAAGGCTCAGGTTCTCGGTCCGGCGGTCGGCCGCATCCCGGGTACGTTCGATGAAGCCGCGGGCTTCCAGCGCGGCCACGGCGCGGCTGACCTTGGTCTTTTCGATGTGTGAGATGCGGCAGATTGTGGCTGCAGTCATCGCGCCGAACTTGCCCAGATTGGCGATGATGCGCCATTGCGTACGGGTCAGGTTATATTCGCGCCGATAGATCGTGTGAAAATCCTCGCCCGTCACCTCTGCTGCCTGATTGAGGAGGTAGGGCAGGAAATCCGCCAGATTGAACGCCTGTTTCTTTTTATCCTGCATTGGCCTGCCTTTGTCCTGCATTGCCTGCCATCATCCTGTCATGCAGGCCGCACCCGGTCGGGATGGGCGGCGGCCACGGCCGGGATATCCTCCAGCGCGTCGCCGATCGCAACAAGGCGGGGACAAAGCGAAAGATCCGCCCCCCAGCGCCGGGCGTTGTAAAGCTGTGGTACGAGGCAGAGATCCGGAAGCCGCACGCGGTCATCGCACATATAGAGGCCGACCCCGGGCGGCAACATCTTCTCGACCGCGGCAAGGCCGGGGGTGATGAAGGCGCGCATCCAGTCCTCCATGGTGATTGCCCCGGCCGAGGCGGCAATGGCTTGCCGGACAACGCGAAGATTGCAGATCGGCTGGATCTCCATCGCGATGGCCTGGGCCAGGGCCCGGGCCTGCGCCCTCCGGGCCGGATCGTGGGGCAGGAAGCCCGCGCCGCGAGTCTCGTCAAGATAGTCGATGATTGCCAGCGACTGGGTCAGCACGAGGCCGTCGATCTCCAGCGCCGGGACCAAGCCTTGCGGATTACGCGCCAGATGATCGGGCGCGGCCTGTTCACCTGCGACCAGATCGACCGCGCGGCTTTGATAGGAAATCCCCATCATGTTCAATGCGATCCTCACCCGATAGGCCGAGGAGGACCGCCAGTAATCCCAAAGCACGACAACCGGCATATGGCCCCAGAATAGTTGCACTCGCAACGCACCTTGGCTTGACTATGTTGCAAGCGCAACGAAAATGGAGGGGCGGCACCGGCACGGGTGGCGCGCAATTCGGAGGGTCCCATGACGACGCATCACTTGCCGGCGGGCATGGTTCGGGCTGCGACCAGCCTTGGCATGCACGAAGGCTACATGCCCGGCTTCGGCAACGACTTCGAGACAGAGGCGCTGCCAGACGCGCTGCCGCAGGGACAGAACAGCCCGCAAAAGTGCAACTATGGCCTTTATGCCGAACAGCTTTCCGGAACGGCCTTTACCCGGCCCAAGCCGGAGCGGACGTGGTGCTACCGCATCCGCCCTTCGGTCAAGCACGTCCGGCGGTTCCAGAAGATCGAGGTGCCGCACTGGAAGTCGGCCCCGCATGTGCTGCCCGATGTCACCAGCCTTGGCCAGTACCGCTGGGACCCGATCCCCCATGCGGACGAGCCCCAGACCTGGGTCACCGGCATGCGCACCGTCACCACCGCGGGCGACGTGAACATCCAGACCGGCATGGCCGCGCATGTCTATCTGGTGACTGAATCAATGCGGGACGAGTATTTCTATTCGGCCGATGGTGAACTTCTTGTCGTGCCGCAGGAGGGGCGGCTGCGCTTCTGCACCGAGCTGGGCATCATCGATGTGGAGCCGAAGGAGATCGCGGTGCTACCGCGCGGCCTTGTCTATCGGGTCGAGGTTCTGGAAGGTCCCTGCCGCGGCTTTGTCTGCGAAAACTATGGCCAGACCTTTGAGTTGCCCGCCCGCGGCCCGATCGGCGCGAACTGCCTTGCCAACCCGCGCGACTTCAAGACGCCGGTAGCGGCGTTTGAGGATCGCGAGGCGCCGTCGCGGGTGATCCTGAAGTGGTGCGGCCAGTTCCACGCAACCGAGGTGGATCACAGCCCGCTCGACGTGGTGGCATGGCACGGGAACTACGCGCCCTACAAATACGACCTGCGTGCCTACAGCCCGGTCGGCGCGATCCTGTTCGACCATCCTGACCCGTCGATCTTCACGGTGCTTACGGCACCTTCAGGGCAGGAGGGAACGGCAAACATCGACTTCGTGCTGTTCCGCGAACGCTGGATGGTGGCCGAGCACAGCTTCCGCCCGCCGTGGTACCACAAGAACGTCATGTCCGAGCTCATGGGCAACATCTACGGTGTCTATGACGCCAAGCCCAAGGGGTTCGCACCGGGCGGCATGAGCCTGCACAACTGCATGCTGCCCCACGGGCCGGACCGCAACGCGTTCGAGCGTGGCTCGACTGAGCCGATGGTGCCCGCCTTCCAAGCCGAAACCATGAGCTTCATGTTCGAGACCCGGTTTCCGCAGCACCTGACCGAATGGGCGGCCAAGACCGCGCCGTTGCAGGACGACTACATCGACTGCTGGGACAGCCTTGAGAAGAAGTTCGACGGCACCCCCGGCACCAAGTGAGGGCGCGCCCTTATCCTGAAAGTCACCTACGGAAAGGAACAGGATGACCCTGATCCCAAGCTGGTATGCCCTGGCCAATGCAGCCGACTGCCCCTTCCCGCTCAACAACCTGCCCTGCGGCGTGGCCGCGCCTGCAGGGGGCGCCCCCCGCTGCGTGGTGGCAATCGGTGACGCCGCGCTTGACGTCGCGGCGCTGGAGGCGGAAGGGCTGATCGCTCTGCCCGGCGGGCCCTACCTTGACCGGCCGGAGTGGAACCCGCTGATGGTGGCCGGTCGCCCCGTCTGGTCGGCACTGCGCGCGCGACTGGTTGAACTGCTGCGCGAAGGCGCTGCAGAGCAGGCGGCGGTGGTGCCGCATCTCTTGCCGCTTGACGCGCTGTCGCTGCACCTGCCGTTCCGGGTGGCGGAGTTCACGGACTTCTATTCCGGGCGGAACCATGCCTTCAACGTCGGCACGATGTTCCGCGGCCCTGAAAACGCGCTGCCGCCGAACTGGCTGCATATCCCGATCGGCTACAACGGGCGGGCATCCTCGGTCGTCGTCTCTGGCACGCCGGTGCGCCGGCCCTGGGGCCAGATCAACGGGCCGCAGGACGATGCCCCGCGCTTTGCCCCCTCGGCCCGGTTTGACATTGAGTTGGAGATGGGTGCGGTCGTGGGCCTGCCTTCGGACGGGCCGGTGACGGTAGCGGAGGCCGAGGAGATGATCTTCGGCTACGTGCTGCTCAACGACTGGTCGGCCCGGGACATCCAAGCGTGGGAATACCAGCCGCTTGGGCCCTTTCAGGCCAAGGCCACTGCCACCACCATCAGCCCTTGGATCGTGATGGCCGAGGCGCTGGAGCCTTTCCGTACCTCCACCCCTGCGCGCGAAAAGCCGCTTCTGCCCTATCTGCACGAGCCGCGGCCGATGCTCTTCGACATCGCGCTGGAGGTCGCCCTGCGCCCTGAGTGTGGCGAGGAAACCGTGATCGCCCGCACCAACTATGCCGAAATGTATTACTCGGCGCCCCAGCAGCTGGCGCATCACACGACCTCGGGCTGTCCGATGCGGACGGGGGATCTCTTGGGCTCCGGCACCATATCAGGCGCGACGAGGGACTCCCGCGGCAGCCTGCTGGAGCTCAGCTGGGGCGGGAAGGAGCCCCTTGAGATCACCGGCGGCACCCGCAGCTTTGTCGAGGATAACGACACGCTCACCCTCCGCGGCGCGGCCCGGGGCGAGGGCTTCACCATCGGCTTTGGCGATTGCACGGGCAAGGTTCTGCCCGCGTTTGCCGATCCTTACGGGGGTCGAGAGAGGTCATGACCGGGTGAACCGGCCCGCCTGCCGGGATCAAGCCATCTTTTCCAGAACCCGCCCGGCAATCTCTGCACCAATAGGGAAGGCCGAGGTCGCCGCGGGCGAGGGTGCGTTGCAGATATGGACGGTTCGCGCGGTTTGGCGGATCAGGAAATCGTCGATCATCCTGCCGTTGCGCCCGACCGCCTGGGCACGCACGCCTGGCGCATAGGGTTGAAGATCGTCCAGCCTCAGCTCCGGGCAATAGCGGCGGCAGCGTTCAAGATAGACCTTGCGGGACAAGGTGCCGCGCAGTTCATGGATGCCGGGGCGGATCGACCGCGCCATGAGCTTCCAGAACCCGGGGAAGGAGAAACTCCGCGCCGTGTCCGAAAGCACGATCCCATTGCCCCTATAGGTTTCCCGCCCGAACGAGAACACGGCGTTCGGCCCCACGGTTGTATAGCCGCCGATCATCTTGGTCAGATGCACCCCAAGGAAAGGCAGTGACGGATCGGGCACCGGATAGATCAGGTGGCGCACCAGGTTCCCCGCGCGATCCGCTAGGCGGAAGTATTCCCCCCGGAACGGGATGATGCGGAAATCATCGGCAAGGCCGGACATGGCCGCGATCCGGTCCGCCTGAAGCCCCGCACAGGCCACTGTCAGGCGGGCAGAATGGCTGCCCTGGCTGGTTTCCACCGTCACCTGCTCCGCAGCCTCTTTCAGGCCCGTCACCGAAGCGTTGAAGTAAAAGACCACACCCTCTGCCGCAAGAAGATCGCGCAGCTTGCGGCAGATCTGGCCATAGCTGACGATGCCGCTGGCCGGACTCAGGATGGCGCGGAGCCCCGAAACATTAGGCTCAAGTTCCCTCAGCTCTGCCGCCTCGATCATGCGGATGTCGAGCCCGTTCTGCTCTGACCGCTTGCGCAGGTTATCAAGTGCGGGAAGCTCTGCCTGATCGGTCGCGACGATCAGCTTGCCGCAGGTGTCGAAGGGGATGGAGTGTTCCTCGCAGAACCGCTTCGTCTGTTCCGCACCCGCCTTGCAGAGTCGCGCCTTGAGGCTGCCGGGTGCATAATAGATGCCCGCGTGGATCACGCCGGAATTGTGGCCGGTTTGATGCAGGCCCGGTTCGGCCTCTTTCTCAATAACGGCTATGCGCAGGGCGGGGCGTTCGTGCCGAAGGCGCCACGCGGTCGCCAGCCCGACGATGCCCGCGCCGATGATGATGATGTCAAATTGCGCCACAATGCCCCGGTCAAAGAATGCAGTTGAACGGCCTTCACGGATCGCCCGGACCACTTCACCCTCGTCAGAATGCGGAACCGGAGTCTCATGAACCTTAAACCAAAGGTTTCTTCGATCAAGCAACACCTTCGGCGTGATGGGACTGGAGCCATGTCAGCTAGCGTATGCCGTTTGCGCAGGCCGGTTCACCAGAAGTGGTGGTTGTGCGTCGGGCGGTTGCTCAAACCGCGACAACCGGCGTAGAACATGGGCCAAGCTCCCATGGCTGGGTGCAGGTTCACCGGCAGGTTTATGACGACAACACCCTTTCATGAACAGATTGCCGGTCTGGGCGCGGTCGCCTTTGCACGCCGGCTGATCGGCGCGACCCTTCTTGTGCGCGGCGCAGGCGGCATCATCATAGAGACAGAGGCCTACGCGCAAGATGACCCGGCCTCGCACAGTTTCCGCGGCCCTACCAAGCGGAACGCCTCCATGTTCGGTCCGGTGGGGCATGCCTATGTCTACCGGTCATACGGGATCCACCTCTGTCTCAATATCGTCGCGGGGGCGGGCGAAGCAGTACTGATACGCGCCCTTGACCCGCAGACGGGCCTTGATCTGATGCGAGAGCGGCGCGGGAGCACCTTTCTCTGCAACGGGCCTGGACGCCTGACGCAAGCGCTGGGCGTGCGGCTGGAAGATGACGGCGCACCTTTTGACGGGCACGACCTGTCCATCACGCTTTCTTCTGCAATGCCTGAACTACTGGTCGGGCCGCGCATCGGCATCAGCAAGGCGCAGGATCTGCCGTGGCGCTTTGGCCTTGCCGGGGCTACTGGCCTCAGCCGGCCGTTTCCGCGGCCGACGATTGTGCCTTAACCAAAGCCTTGCTGCCTGATGCCAAGGCAGGGCCTGATCAAGCAGCGCGCCCATTGAGGGGCGCGCCGCCGGGTTTACAGGACCATCCGGATCATCGTACGACGTCCGGGAGCTGGCCGGATCGGGCCTATCGTTGGACAGGCACCTGTCCGCGGGGATGAGGCAGCGCATCCGTTACGGCGGTGGCTAATCTACGCTGCCTCATTGTGATCATGCGAGGAGCAGAAACTCGTTCAGGGCCTGATCTGACACCTGGAGATTGTTATCCGCGAGAAGCAGTTCGATGTCCCGGACGTCCTCGTCGCTCATAGTTCCACGCTCAGCCTTGACCTTGTTGGCAAGCGCAAGCCACTGATCCTCGTAGCTGGACGCCTCGTCCCCCTTGACCGAGGAGTCGTCATACGTCCCGTTCATGTCGAACGAATCCGGTTCTGCCGATCCTGACTCCTTGGGATGTTCGTGGCCCCGTCCGGAGTTCTCCTTTTTTGCATCCCCGCGCTGTTTCGGTTCGGTCGAGAAATCGAACTCAAATTCCTCGGCCTCCACTGGGACCTCAGAAGCAAGAGGCTGGGTATCGTTCCCGCTATCCTTCACGGCCGGCTCCAGGTCGCTGTCATTTTCAAGCGTCATGGCGCCGCTGGCACTGAACGCTGACGCATCCAGGTTTTCATCATTTGAGACAGGCGTTTCCGTTTGCACGAAGACGACATCAACCCAGTAGTTGTTGCCCTGATACGCGCTTTCGGGGAAGGAGCCTGCCCTGCCGTAGGCATAGACACCGGCGTCCTGCGACGTGGATATGGGACCGCGGTCAATGCTTTCGGTAAAGTAGTTCTTGCTGACCGAGTACTTGCCTTGCGGCGCGTGGTAGGATGCGATGCCGATGTCGCCGGCGCTGAACGCAACCGGCTTGTCCAGGATCACCTCCTGCCAACCGGTGCCCGAACCGGTGGCCTGACCGGTGCCCAAGATCTGACCGTCGCCCGCCCGCAGCGTCACCGGGTGGGGACCGTCGTTGCCCGGTCCGCGGAAGAAGCGGATCGCCGTGATGACCCCGTCAACATCCGCCTGAAACTTCAGGCCAAGTTCAACTGGTTCTTCATCGGGGTAGCTTTCTCTTTCCGGAACCGCAGAGGCGTCAAAGAGGCTGAAGGTTTCATCAGGCTGACCCACGGTCAGCGAAACCGTTGCCGAAGCGGTGCCACCTTCGTCATCCGAAACCGTGTAGGAGAAGCTGGCAGGTCCGGAATAGCCGGCTTCGGGTTCAAAGACGATCGAGCCATTATCGTCCAGAACAACCGTCCCGCCTTTCGCGTCGTCTACGGACACGACGCTCACGCCCGTGTCATCGGCAAGCAGGGAGTCAGACGGGATGGTCAGGGTGTCTTGGAAGCCGACGGTATAGCCTTCAGCGTCATTGGCAACGGGATCAGCGCGATCCTCGCTTCCGGCGTCTCCGGCGCCCTCATCGCCCAAGCTGGCATCCCAAAGATTGGCACCCAGTCCCGCTCCGGACTCTCCGGCGTTGCGCGCCGGCGATCCTGACTCGAGCCGGAAATCCTCCGGCGCATTGACGAAGCCCGGATCGACGCCCAGCAGGTTACCGTCCGAGGCACGTGGTGCAGCGTTGCCGCCATCGAGTCTCAGCGAGGCATCACCTTCGCGGCCGTTGAAGGACAGGTTGTTCGTCCACTCGACGTTGTTGTTGTCGCCGTAGAAACCGATGGCCGTGTTGTCGGGATGGATCGAAGGATCCGCAACGGCGATGTTATTGATCCAGACGTTGTCGCTCGAGTCCTGGTTGCTCAGCTCGCCGCGCCAGGTCCCGGGGTTGTTCAGGTCAAGGTTGTTGTGCCAAGCGGTATTGTTGCGCACGGTTACGTTGTCGCTCCAGTGCACGGCGATGCCCTTGCCGCCGTTGGAATAGACAAGGTTGTTCTCTACCAGCGTCGGATAAGTGTAGTTCGGGTAGCCTTCCGTGTGCGTGCTCTGGAAGTCATCGATGATGATCCCGTTCCCGTCGACATGTTCTCCGTTTTTCGTCACGTTGTCGTAGGAAACGTTGTTGCGGATGATCGTGCGGAAGCCTTCGGTCTCGGTGTCACCAGTGATGTTGCGCATCTGGTAGACTGAGATTCCCGAGAAGTACCCGTTCCAGGCGTTGCCATAGGTGACATTGCCGTCGATTGTGATGAACTCTGACCAGTTTGTCTGGATGCCGGATTCGGCATTGCCGTGGACGATGTTGTTGAGGATCTCGATGTGGTGAACGTGATTCGCCTCGATCCCGTCACCACCCCCGCTGCCCTTGATATCAAAACCGTCGATCGTGACATGGTCGGCGAAGATGTGCACCGCATTCCAGGCCGACTCGGGGGAACGGATCAGGGCCTCACCCGGGACCTCGGAACGCAGGATGATGTTGTTGCCCTCTGCGCCGCCTCGGGCAAAATATACTGCCTCATTATAGGTACCTGGCCGGACCACTACCTCGTCGCCGGGCTGCAGTGGCTCGTTCATGGCGCGGTTGATGGTGCGCCATGGTGAACCGGCGTTGCCGACAGCATCATCGGATCCTGTGGTGGATACGTAGTAGGTTGTCATTGTCTTGGCTCCTCGCGTGACAGCACAAGCCGCGTCCCGACAATGCGTCAAACAGTCGACGGGGGTAGTTCGCTTCTTGGCGGTGGGCAGGCGTAGAGAGCCACCGGAATATGCACAAGCAAGCTGAACCTTTGCCCGCGGGCCCATGCGAAATGATGCTCATCGCCATGTATGGCGCAAGCGGACTACCACCTAAAGGCGACATCAAGGTAAGCATGAGGAGCAAGGCTCTCTTGAAAAGCTGAAGCAGCACCTCTCAAAGGCGCTGTTGCGCCCAAGTGCCCCACAGGGTGGCGCTATGCGTTCCCGAGGCGAAGGGCAGTAGACGGGTGCGCAGTGGGACTTCGAAAAGTCTTAACGACTTTAGAGCGAATAGGAGAGTATGGCGGAGACGAAGGGATTCGAACCCTCGAGACGGTTTCCCGTCTGCACCCTTAGCAGGATCGCAGCTCTACGCAAAATTGCTGTAATGAATAAAGCTCGGGGCCCAGATTTTTCTTATTATATAGTAAGTTGTGTCTCCATCTCTACACGAACGTAAGCAGTGGATTGCGTTCGTGTAGAGATGCTTTTGGGCCTTAAATTACCGTCTGGTAACACGGCTGCACCCTTGACGATTTCATCGTTCTTGTGCGAGCCGCCGTGCAATCGACTGCTGAAAGTCAGGGTGATGATGCCCATAAACTTTTTCGATCATCTTTGGTGAGGAATGTCCGGCGAAACCTGCGACGCGGTAGATATCTTCACCAGCTTGCATGAGCCATGTAATAGCCGTGTGCCGCAGAACGTGCGGGGTGACCGTTTCCGGATCCAGTCCAGCACGAATGACAGCCGCCTTGAAGCCGCGGTGAATGGAGTTCAAGCGTCTTCCGGCATGCTCAATGACATAATCCGTAGCCGCACGCTCTTGTGCCTCACGCAGTTGGTCGATCAAAAATCCCTCGATCTTGCAAAATCCCCGTTTCTTCTGTTTCGCAGCCTTGATCCGGCGACCGCGCTCATCGAGCAGAACCGGTTCATTCAAGGCTTTCCTGCCGCGAAGATCCACCGTGCCTGCTTCGAGGTCCACACAGGACCAAGTGAGGTCCAGAATGGCCCTGTGCCGTCCGGCCGTGGCAAGACCCAGGCGGATGAACAGCCTCACATATTCTTTGTCTGCCGCGTCGATCAGCCTTTCCGCTTCGGAGCGTGTCAGGAAAGCTTCGCGTAGCTCAGAAGCAGATGGCAGATCGAAGGAGGGAACCGGAAAATCGGTAATCGGAGGGTGTGCACGAAGAGCGATCTTCCACGCGGAGACGAGAGACGCAAGCTCCTGCCGAACCGTCGGTTCGGCGGCACCTTCCCGATACCGTTCCCCTTCGTACCAGCTTACCCAGCTCTGGTTAATTGCGGATAGCAGGTATCTTCCGGCCTTGGCGCGCATGCGGCGGTGAAGGCTCGACCACTTCCGACGCCAAGTTTCGGGATTTTTGCGCTGCCGCTCTTCGGCCCATGCATCAAGCACGTGTGCAACAGTGGCAAGCCGTACTGCAGGGGCGGCGGAGCGCCTTTCTTCGCTTCTTCTGCGTTCAACATACTCAAGCAGAACCACCATCGCCTCTGGTCTGGTGGTCTTGCCTGTGGAAATGTATTTCTTCCCGTCTCGGATCTGGAAGGAAGACTTCCCTTTCGGCCATGTAAGGAAGGGCGCGCGAACTGCATCCGCCATCTATCGTCTCCAATGTGTACTCGGGCGCAGGCGAAAGCCTGGACTGCAGAAGCACTTGGGCGCTTGTGCTGCGTGTCACCGCCGAATGTTTCAATCGAAGACGAGGCCCACGATGGGCTACGGATGCACCCAATTAAAGGAATGGGAGCATCTTCTGCAAGCTCCATTTTTTGGATTGACGTCTTCTCGGGGACAGCCTTATGCTTTCTGCCATGACCAACACACTGATCATACCTCGCATATCCTGACCGCCGCTCGGCGGCGCAAGTAGCGTGCGTATTAGATTCAGAGATCTGATGATTGCAACTGGATTGAACAGCGATCTCAGTGAGAAAGGTCATTCCAATGTCATGCCGCCCCGTCGACATGTCTGCCAATCTGACACTCCTCAACATTGCTTCTAGCCTGTTTGCGGTCGCCGAAGACGGCTCGAACGTGGCGATTGAAGAGAGCCGCCGGCCGCGCCTCGTGATCAGTCTGCCGAAGAATTGCCTGAGGCGCCTCCGGCTGACGCTGCACGTCGCCAAGGTCCTTTTCATCGCGATCGTATAACTCTCGCCTCTGGGCTGAGCCTCATCTTGTCTGCGCCAGATCAGGACACGCGGTCGCGACCGCTGTCCGGCGCTGCTACCAATTCCAGGAAAGCAACATGGACAACCATAAATTCCGTCGAGCAGTTTCAGCAGTTGTAAGTGCGTGGTTCCGCCATGGTCCTTTCGAAGCTGCAGCAGAACGTGCGCGGCAAGGGCTGCCGCTGACGCCGCGCGTAGCACGCATGCTTGATCGCGAACTGCGGGGCCGCATCCTGCTGTCCCACCACATCGCGGCACAGCAGTACGCCCTCGGGCGCAGCGGCGGAAAGTTCGGAGCTTACGACCGGGAACTTCAAAAGCTGTGCGAGTGCAGTATTCAAGATGTCAGGCTCGAGCTTAACCATGTCCGCAACAATTCTCGCATCACCTCCGCGTGGCACTATGTTCGGAAGCGGCGCCGGGAGATCGAAGCCGAGATCGGGCAAAGAGACGCGAAAGCGGGCGGGCAAGGCTCCGCCGGCTGCGATGCCCCTGACGAGCAGAGCTTGGAAGATTTCATCCTGGGAAGTCCCCGCAGCGCTGCGCGCCCGGCGCGACAGGTCATCGTGCACAGGCGCGAAGTTGAACCTTTGCAGACAGGGTCCCGCGATCATCAAGCGCGTGTTGATCTCAGCGGGTCTCTTGCCAAGCCCAAACAGGTCGGCGGGATCCTGACTGAGCATGAGATCGATGAAATTTACTCCCAGCTCTACGTCGAGAGTCCGTGGCATGCCTCGGCCATCGAGTGGATGTGGCACCGGCATCACGAGACTCTCGATGATCCTGAACGGACTTTTTGTCTCCCGCCCGCGCTGATCGTAGGTCCGCCCGGTTGCGGCAAGACTCATCTGGCGACGCGGCTTGGCGAACTGACCGGGGTGCCGAGTGCGCGAGTAGACATGTCCAACGTGCTCGAACCATGGTCGCTCACGGGAGGCGCTTTCGGGTGGGCAAATGCACAGCCTGGACTTCCCGTCCAGCTCATCGCGCAGCGCGGGTATGCCAACCCGCTTATCGTTCTGGACGAAGTGGAGAAAGCCGGCCGGAGCCATCACGGTGATCCGCTTAATGCGATCTTGCCGCTCCTGCAGCGCGAGACAGCGCGCACCTTTCGCTGCCCGTATCTCGAAGCAGAAGTTGATTTAAGCCACGTAACATGGCTGCTCATGGGCAACTGCCTGGGCAGGTTGCCGGCCCCGCTGCGAGACCGGCTTACGGTCCATCACGTGGGCCATCCTACTGAGCAGCAGATGCGCGGCTTGGCCACCCGGCTTTTTGCCGAGGACGTGGTCGATCAAGAAGTTATCGATACCGCGATCCGTGAAATCGAGCGAGGCCGCCTCTCGCTGCGCGGTCTGCACCGTCTCGCGGAAGAATTCCGCCGCATCACTTCGCGCCCAATCCTTCATTGATATGGTGAATGATATGACGAACTATCTCGTTCAAATTCCGCTTCACGTCGTCCGGCTCACGCTCGCACTCGGCTTTGCCTATGTAGCGTATCAGTCCGGCCTGAAGTTCTGGGCGGAGCTTGAGTATTTTATGACATACGTCCGGCCCAACGGCAGCTTCGAATGGCACATCATTCGTCCGGTGCTGGAGCTCTTGGCCTTCCATACCATTTGCACGATTGCGGCGGGTTTTCTGGTTCAAGTTCCCATTGTGGGCGCCGCTTTCATTCTGATCAGCGCCATCTGCGTCCAAGGCGTGATCATTGCCCTTGCGGCGTTTTTCTCGCTCGGAGTGATCGGCATCGTGATCATTCTGGGTTCTCCACTCATGCTGGTGTTGATGCTCGCAGTCATGGCGAACGCATCGCTTCTGTGGCTGGCGTGCCAGTTGCGCTTTCTCTTAAGTGAGATTGAGTGAACAGTGCCGCCAGTCCTTGCGAAGGGAAGCAACCTCCCCACTCCCCGATGCAGTGCAGATGACTTCCTGATCGGATCATCGAACACTGTTGTAGGGATGGAGTGTCTCCAGGAGCCGATCATGGAGGCTCTCCGGGTGCCGGTCTCAGTTTTCAGAACTGGAAGTGGCTGGGTGAGGATGAAGCCACGGATCGTGGCAGAAACCATGTTGCCTGACGCCACAGTCAGTGAAGCCGCGCTCTGCCTGTTGTGTCTGCGGCCGCTGTGTCTCGGGGGCGGACGCTGGCGCAGAGGGCGCCTGTTCTGTTGGCTTGAAGGATCCGATGACGCTTGCGGCTCTTATACTGGAACACGACCAGCACTGAAAACCATTGCTTTATTACTTGCAAATCGAGCCACGTGTTTATCAGTCTCAGGCTCGAAAAGCCGATGATAAAACCCTCTGCACGTATTATCGAGCCGGCCGCGCCCCTACACCTAGGTCGTGTTGACAAAAGGAGTTCCCAGCGGGCTCTGGCGGTGATTCAAGTTGGTATCTGCGAAGGAGACCAGCTTGGCACGAGACCTCATGTCGGAGGAGGATTGGATGTTCTTTGAGCACTTCATTCTTGCTGTCCGCGCCGCGAACGGGTGTAAGCCCGCCAATCATCGCCTTGTTCTTGATGGCATTTTCTGGATTTCCCGCACCGGCGCGCCATGGCGGGACCTGCCGGCCGAGTTCGGCAAATGGTCAAGCGTCTACCGACAGTTCCGGCGCTGGACGCTGGCGGGCCTGTGGGAAGACATCTTGGAGGCCCTGAACCAGAGCGGCGCCGTGCCAAGCGCTCTGCAAATGATCAACAGCACCGTGATCCGCGCCCATCATCAGGCAGCGGGCGCTAAAGGGGGCTAAGCCATGAGGCGCCACTGGTTCAAGCCCATGGCGAAGGCGACAGGGTTTCAGGCGTTCTCGAGGTGACTTCACGACCAAGATCCATCTGCTCGTCAACGCATATGGGCTTCCCATGAGGACAGAGATCACGCCGGGCCAGACATCCGACTATCTCGGTTTCCACCTGGTGATGGCGGACAATCTGCCCCGCCCGAGCGTGCTGCTCGCGGACCGCGGTTACGATGCAGACAAGATCAGAGAAAGTATGGAGGCGCGTGACGTGCTGCCCGTAATCCCGATGCGCAAGTCTTGCAAGAAGCGCATCGGCGTGGACCGCTCGCTTTATCACCTCCGCAACATCGTCGAACGCTGCTTCAACAAGCTCAAGAACGCCCGACGGGTCGCCACGCGCTACGACAAGACCGCAGAAAGCTTCCTCGGCTTCATCGACATCACGTCGATCCGCCTATGGATCCGCCATCTGTCAACATGACCTAGCCTACATGTCATTCCCTCGGCAGCACCGCACCAAGTTGCACTCCACGAAACCAATTGAGCGTCTGAACAAGGAGGTAAAGCGTCGGGCCAATGTCGCTGGAATTTTTCCGAACTAGGCTTCCATCCTGCGCCTGATCGGCACCGTCCTGTTCGAGCAGAACGACGAATGGCAAACCGCCAGCCGCTATATGATGGTCGAGGCCTTCGCCCAGATCGACAAGGAGGAGATCGACTCCATTCTCAGCATAACCA
This sequence comes from Rhodobacteraceae bacterium LNNU 3342, assembly GCA_008711135.1. Lineage (GTDB taxonomy): Bacteria > Pseudomonadota > Alphaproteobacteria > Rhodobacterales > Rhodobacteraceae > Halodurantibacterium. The sequence continues at coordinate 24,258 of VUAW01000003.1, read as the reverse complement.
CGAAAGTCGCCTGATCATGCCCTCAGGCCATCCGCAATTTACACCAGCTTGGCGGACGTGACCAGATTTTCAATGGGTCGATACACTCGTGTTCTGAATGCAACATGCACCACGCACGTCCAGGTACATCTTGATGATGAGGTGCACTTAGAAGACAACCTCCTCTTTCACCCGCGTGCGGCGTTATAGGCGATCAAGGACTAAGAGATGTTCGGGAAAATCTATCGGATCATTGAGAAGATTAGCACTATTTTTGGCTTTATTTCCGCTGTGGGCGCGGCTTGGGCGCTGATCTATCCCGGTAAAGCTATCGACGCCCTGGAGAACTACCGCAACCGGTTCGCGGCAACTGAAATGCTTATCCAGAGGACAGATGAAAATGTGCAAACCCTTGTAGACAACGGACCTGCTGGGCTTGCGTTCGGCGGCATCGACCAGTCGATGAAGTGCCCTAGGGCAACACTGGGGGAGGATGAGGCAGTTCTGTGGCTGACCAACCACGACAAGACTGCCTATGAGTTCACCTACACTCTGTTCTCTGACACCGGAAAGGCACTCTACCAAGGTGACGGCTTCATTGATGCGCATGCGGAAGGCGATATGATGATCAATCCCTTCCCTCGCAACCTGACAAAGACCATGTGTGTTAGCGCTCAAGGAGAAGGAGGGCCGCGCGAATGGGCTTATGAGGTTAAGTTTTGGGAACAATATATGCATTGTAGCTCAGAACGATTTCCTGAAAACGACAGGTTTAAAGGCACGTTTATGCGCCTGCCGAGCATGCCAGCCCATTGCTAGCGCGCCTAACGCTAAGGCTATTCAGGCCGCGGAACGTGCCGAGGGACATGCTTCAATTAAGAGCGATCCAGATCGAGGGGCTTGCCTTGTCGCTGCCCCCGCCCGCGCGCCACGCCCAAGTCCTTCATTCTGCCGAAGCCGCAGGCCTGGACGACATGATCGCGTGGGCCTGCCAAGGCTTCCTCACCAGCGAAGGCCAGTTCGTGAATCGCGTGCAGGCTAAGCCGACCGCCTACATCGCGAGCAGTTCGAACGGAGGCCTGCCGGTGAGCAGCATGACCGGGATCTCTCCTCCGAAGACCTATGGTAGCAGGGTCACCTGAACGCTGTTCCCGCGGGAACAGCGTTCGCAGCCAAGCATACGTCAGGTCTGACGTCAGCGCCCATGGAACAGATTAGGCAGATTGCGTGACGGAGGGTTCTTGGCTCATCGTAGCCCTTATGGAGCGAAGATGAGCAAGAAACCCATGACGACGAAAGCCGAGGCGGAGAAGGCAGTCAAAGACATCCGCCGGGCGACGCGCAAGATCCACAGCGCCGAAGAGAAGATCAGGATTGTCCTGGCGGGTCTTCGCGGCGAGGATGGAGCGTGGTCGCGCCATCGGTTCGAGTGGCCACGCGACGATTGCCGAGCTGTGCCGCCGCGAGGGGATCGCGCAGAGCCTGTATTACAGCTGGTCGAAGGAGTTCCTCGGTGAGGCGTGAGCCGCCACCGGTTCGAGGCCACGCCGAACGGCAAGAAGCGCCTCGCCGGTGACACGGCGCGCCAGGCGACCAGCATGGAGGTCAAGGACCTGCGCGCCGAGGCACTGGCGCTCAAGGAGGTTGTAGCCGACCTCACCCTCGAGAACCGCCTGCTCAAAAAAAACACGACCGGAGCCGGGGGCGAGCACGAATGAGATACCCAGCGTCCGAGAAGCTCGAGATCATCCGCATCGTCGAGCAATCCCACCTGCCGGTTCGCCGGACTTTGGCACAGATCGGGGTGCCGCCCACGACCTTCTACCGGGGGTATGATCGCTACGTCGAACACGGCCCGGAGGGGCTGGAAGACTGTCCCTCACGGCCATCCCGGGTCTGGAACCGCATCCCCGACGCTGTGCGCGATCAGATCGTGGAACTGGCGCTTCACGAGCCGGATCTTTCTCCGCGAGAGTTGGCTGTTCGCTTCACGGATACGAAAAAGTACTTCGTGTCAGAAGCGTCCGTGTATCGGCTGCTGAAGTCCTATGTGTAAATGCTGGATCACAAATCCCCAGAAGTGCTGGCGCAATTTTCCCCACCTCACGGGTTCGGCGATCAGCCGTGCAGGTGATGGGCACCTCCATTTTTCAGTGGCCGACCACAACGCTTTGGCGGCGGTGGCGGTGTGATGGTGGCGTGCGCGCGCGTGTGTTCCGGGATCAGATCGGCGTGTTGGCGAAGCCGATAGCTGGCGCCTTCGATCTGGACCACGACGGCATGGTGCAGGAGCCGATCCAGAAGCGCGGTCGCAACAACGGGATCACCGAAGATCTCGCCCCATTCTGCGAAGCCGCGGTTTGAAGTCAGGATCATGGCGCCTTTCTCGTAGCGCGCGTTGACCAGTTGGAAGAACAGGTTTGCGCCCCCGCTGGTGATGGGGAGATAGCCGATCTCATCGACGATCAGCAGGGAAGCACGGGCATAAAAGCGGATCTTCTCGGCGAGACGCCCCTCGCGCTCGGCCTTGGTCAGGGCTTCGATCAGGTCGGCCAGGGAACACCGATAGACGCTGCGCCCGGCTTTGACCGCAGCAACCCCAATGGCTGTGGCCAGGTGGCTTTTTCCGGTGCCTGGTGGGCCGAGAAAGTGCAGCACCTCGGCCCGCTTGATGAACTCCAGCTCGGCCAAGGCCATGATGCGGTGCCGGTCCGGCGAAGGCTGGAAGGAGAAGTCGAAGCTTTCGAGCGTCTTGATCGGCATCAGCCGCGCGGTTCGCAAGGCGACGCCGATGCGACGGCCTTCGCGCAGGTTCAGTTCTTCTGCCAGAAGCTCGTCGATTGCCTCGATGGCGCTGATCTCCCCCTTTTCCAGTCGGCTGAGGGTCTGGTCCAGCGTCTCGAGCGCCCGGGCCATGTGCAGACTGACGAGGCTTTGGCGGATGCGTTCGGTGACCGGGATCATGGGCGGCCCTCCTGCGCATTCGCCAGTCGACGCCCGACGGCTTCATAAAACGCCAGAGGACACCGGGCCACGGGGGCGTCGACCGAAGATGACGCGACAAGCACCGACCGCCGTGTGGCCGGAACAGGCTTGCGATGGCCGGGGTCGACACGGCGCTGGTTCTTGCCCTCCAGCACCGGGTGGCTGGCGATCAGCTGGCCGTCCTCGAAGATCCGAACTTCGGCCGGTGGTTCTGGACCTCGACGATCCGCCGCCGCGTGGTGTCGGGAACGCTGTATTGGTTGCCACCCACCGCGACCATGCCTTCCTGGCTGATGCGCCGTTCAACCGTCAGCACCGCATCATAGCGGTGGGCAGGCAAGGCCAGAAGATGCGGCCTCTCCTCAGCAAAATGCTCGTCCACAACCCGATTGGTGGTGGCATGCACCCGAGGATTGGCGATGGTCGTGCGCCACTCCTCGAACTGCGCGTTCAGGTCGTCCAGATCGCAGAAGCTGCGCCCGAGGAAGAAGTCCTGCCGGACATAGCGGAACGGCCGCTCGACCTTGCCTTTCGTCTTGGCTCGATATGGTTGGCAAGCCCGTGGTGCCGACCCGTAGTGAGCCAGCAGCGCCACCAGGGAGGCGTTGTAGGTTACAACGCCAGCAGCATCCTCGCCAATGACCGCAGTCTTCATCCGGTCATACAGGATCTCGGTGCAGGCCCCGCCCATCGTCTGGAACGCGGCCATGTGGCAGCGCATCACCGTGTCCAGCGACTGGTTGGGGCAGAACCGTTCCCAGAGCCAGCGGCTGTGCCCCAGCACCATGCTGAACAGCCAGACCTTGCGCAGCACGCCAGGTTCAGAGGTGAACTCTACCTGGAACTCGGCAAAATCGACCTGAGCCTGCTGGCCCGCGGGTGTCTCGAAGCGCCGCTCGAACTGGCGCGGCACGGCAAGCCGGATCAGGCGGAGATACTCTGTCAGCGTGGAATAGGCCCCTTCATACCCCATCGCCCGCACCTCGCGATGCAGCCTGCGCCCTGAGAGACCGGGATAGGCCACCAGGCGGTCGACCAGATAGGACCGAAACCGCTCGGCCAGACGTTCGCCCGGCTCGCGTGGACCCTAAACCGGCGCCTCCAGGCCCCGCTCCAGATATCTACGCACTGTCTTGCGGTCGAGCCCAGTCTGTCGCGCAATCGCGCTGACGTCGAGCCCTTGCCGCTGCAATTCCAAGATCATCACGATCTCCCTCAATCCAACCACCTGCTCGCCTTTCCTGTGGCATCAGCAGGGAAGATTCTGCGCCGCCGATGGTCAGGGGCATGCCCCCTGACCATCGGCATCAGCGCCAAACTGGGGACTTTTTATCCAGCACTTTTGGGGAGATTACATCCAGCACTCACACCTATGACCTCATCACCAGCCCGGCCTATGTGGTGATCAAGGCCGGGGACGAGTTCAGGGACAAGACCACTCGGTCAAACGAGATGTGGCAGACCGACTTCACCTATCTCAAGGTGACAGGCTGGGGATGGTTCTACCTGTCCACCGTCCTCGATGACTTTTCCCGCTATATCGTTGGCTGGAAGCTGTGCACCACCATGAACGCGGACGATGTCAGCGCGACGCTTGATATTGCGCTCGCTGCATCCGGATGTGACAGCGTCACCGTGCTGCACAAGCCCCGGTTGCTCAGCGACAACGGCCCCTGCTACATCGCGGGTGACTTGGCCGAATACCTCGAAGAAAATGGCTTGGATCACGTTCGCGGTGCCCCCAATCACCCCCAGACGCAGGGCAAGATCGAGCGCTGGCACTGCGCTGCTCCCCAACCTTGGACCGCCGGATGCTAGAGTTTTCCGGCTCGGTCATGGCGACGGGCTGGCTACGCCGCCGGGATAATGCAGAGCGATCGGGACGTTATATCCGATCGCGCTGTGGGGTCGGTCTTCGTTGTAGTGCCTACGCCAAGTCTCCAGCTTTTCCCGCGCATCCGCAAGGCTCATGAACCAGTGGGCATTCAGGCACTCAGACCTAAGCTTGCTGTTGAAGGCCTCGATGAAGCCATTGTCGGTGGGCTTGCCGGGTCGTGAGAAGTCCAAGGTGACGTCATTGGCATAGGCCCACAGGTCGAGGTCGCGCGAGATGAATTCGCTGCCGTTGTCGACCCGGATGGTTCTGGGGTAGCCGACTTGGGCACAGACTCGTTCCAGTGTCTGGACCACATCCTCGCCGCGGTAGGTGAAGCGCGGGTCGGCGGCGGGACAAAAGCGGGAATGGGTGTCGACGATGGTCAGGATCCGCAGCTTGTTGCCCAAGGCCAGCTGGTCATGAACGAAGTCCATGGCCCAGATATCGTTCGGCCCGACCGCCTCCTGGCGATCGTCGCGCAGCTTCGCCTTGACCCGCCGCTTCGGATGCTTGTTCCTGAGCCGTAAGCCCAACTCATTGTAAATCCGGCGGGTCTTCTTGATGTTCACCTGCCACCCCTCGCGTCGCAGCAGAATATGCACACGCCGGTATCCGTAGCGCACACGCGTTTCGCAGATCTCCCGGATCCTCAGCTCCAGTGCGGCCTGCCCGGTTCGGCGGGATTTGTAATGATAGCTCGACGGGTCAAAGCGAAGGGCGCCACACGCCCGGCGGATCGACACGCCCCAGTCCACCAACATCCCATCGACCAATTGCCGTGCCCGGGCAGGCCTCAGAGCTTTCGGCGGATCACGTCCTGCAGCATTTCCCGATCAAGGGTCAGGTCAGCGACGATCTTCTTGAGCCGGCTGTTTTCGTCCTCGAGCGCCTTCAGCCGGCGCATCTCGTCAGGCAGCAAGCCGCCATACTTCTTCTTCCAGTTGAAGTAGGTCGCCTGACTGATCCCCGCCTTGCGGCAGATCTCTGCAACCGGCGTGCCTTCCTCGCCCTGCTTCAGGATGAACGCCTTCTGCGCCTCGGTGAACTTCGATGCCTTCATCGTTCTCAGCTCCTCTCCCAGCCAGGGAAGGGTAGCCGAAAACTCCAGCTTCAAACGGTCCAGTTTTCAGGGAGCAGAGCAGCACCAGACCCTCAAGAACCGCATCCTTTTGGAAAACTACTACCTGCAGGGCGAACTCGAGGCAGCCATTGCCGCCTTTGTCGAGCATTGCAACAACCACCGCTATCACGAGAGCCTCGGGAACCTCACACCAACTGACGTCTACTACGGACGCGGCCCGGCCATCCTGGCAGAAAGGGAGAAGATCAAGAAACTGACCATCCAGAACCGGCGCTTGATCCATCAGCGCCAGGCAGCATAACCTCAACCCATAGAGCCAGAGCCCTCCAAACCAAACTCAGACCGCCTGTTCCAAATCATTCGACGACGGACACTGCGCCTCAAGAAGGCGGCATGATCTGATAACCGCGATCCACGCCATGAAGATCCTTGTAACAGCCGACCTTCATTTCGAGCACTGGCGCCATGATCGCCAGAACCTTTCTGACGCCATGCGACCGGTGCTCGAGGAGGTTGATGCCTTGGTCATCGCTGGGGATGTTTCCAGCGACCCGCTGCGCACCTGGCCCGCCTTCCTTGGCTGGCTGCGGGAGATGATCGATCTCGACAAGGTCTGGATCACGCCGGGCAACCATGACTACTACGACTGGCATCTTCAGGGCGATGCCGAACTCAGGAAGATCGTCGAGAACCGCGGCGCGCACTTTGCCCAGAAGGAGGTCCTCGAGTTCGACAAGGTCAGGTTCCTTTGCTGCACGCTCTGGGGCAACTTCGAGCTGAACAGGGACGTGGAGGGCGCAGTCGCGGCGGCGCGCCGCAGGATGAACGACTACCTGCTGATCCAGAAGGCGCGCGGCGGCAGTCGCATCACGCCGGAGGACACGATCAAGGTGCATCGCGACCACCTTGAGTGGCTTACTGCCGCCATCAAGATCCCTCACAAGGGGCGCACCGTCGTCGTCACGCACCATGCCCCAAGTCCCGGCATCGGAGGTCCGCTCGGCCCGCTCAGCCCCGCCTTCTGCTCGAACCTTGATGACTGGATTCTGATGCATCGCCCTGATGCCTGGCTGTCCGGGCACACACACCGGCATCTGTCGGGAAAAGTGGGACGCACGCTGCTCCGTAACATCTCCTTCGGCTACCCCAGCGAGATCCCGTTCAGCGCCAGGCAATCGCTCCTGCGCAGAGGGCTGCTGGATACGCGGTCATCCACCCTTCTCAGCTTTGACTGAGTGGTAGTCATGCCCCATAAGCCGGGCGGAAAGCTGCGGCACTCAGGGCTGGTACTGCTCCAGGCTCCCGTCGTGACGTCTCCCTCTCTGCACCAACCCCTTAATGTCGCTCAGGTCCGGCGTCCGCTTAGTGGCGCCGCGCGAACCCTGCTGGCAGCACTCCTTGAAGGTGACGTTAGCCACCGTCACAGCCACGTCTTGCGACAAGGAAATCGCCCAAGTTGTTCCGGGGGACGACCAATGGTCAGCATGCAAAGATCCGGACGGATGCTCGGTTTCCAAGGGCCCTCCGCGAGACAGGGCGACTTGGGACAACCCGCTCTGCATACTCACTCCTTGGCTGGCCCCATCACCGCCGGAGGGCCAGATCATCAAGCACCTTGCCTTCCCGCACGGCCGCGGCCGCTCCATGTTCGTCGCAGGCTCGTCCGATCTGGCGTATCCCGGCCCAACGAGCGCGCCTTGTCGCCAGTTCACAGGACGAGGAGACCGCGCGCCACGCGTTCCCGCGGTTCGGGCACGTCAGCCGGATAGCCCAGGGAGACGTTTCTCAATGCGGTGCCGCTGACATTGATGTCACAGGCATCGTGGCAGTGCCCGAACAACCAAAGGTCCGGCCGTCCTTGTTCAATGAGATCGCCAAGATCGCTCGCATAGGCCGCATCAACGCCTTCCGCATAGGCCTGCAGCACATGGGGGTGCGGCGCGTGATGGGTCACAACGATCGTCTTTCCATCGAAGGGCTGCGCCAGTTCATTCTCCAGCCATGCCTTGTGGCTGCGGTGGATGGCGACAACGTCATCTGGCTTGATCCGGCGATAGCCGGCGGAAGCTTTCCGGATGTAACGGTAGTCGTTCATGACCCTCGGGATGTGAAAGTCATTCTGCGCGCGGCCAAGCCCGAGCGAGAGGTCGGTCCAGAGCGTGGCGCAGAGCAGTCTGCACCCGCCCAGTATGATCGATGTTTTCTGCGCGTACCCGATGCCGAAGGCCGCGGCGATTTCCGCCAGCCTCTCCTCCTCATCGACGCGGAAGCCGTAGAAGTCGTGGTTGCCGGGAAACACCCAAGTCTTGCCGAGATCGAACCGCTTGCCGAGGCGCTCGAACGCGTATTTCCAGCGGACGGGCGCCTTGTTCGCGATGTCTCCCGCAAGGATCAGTGCGCCGACATCTTCCAGAAGGTCCTCGCATCCCGCGAACGGATCCCGCCCTGCCTCGGTCCAGAAGTCGTCGTGCAGGTCCGCAAGAACAAGAAGTTTCATGACGCGTCTCCGGATCCGGTCGAGCAGGCAGCTGGGGGAATGGCCTCCCGATGACGCTGGGCCCCCATGCATGAGAAGGCCTCGGCCGACGCCTGATCTTCTTTCAGATTTAGGACAAGGCAATGCCTGAAGCCGCCGCGCCGCTCCGCAACTACTCCAAAAGCGACGTAAGCGCAGTGCCCTTCCTGCTCGAACGGCATCAGGCTCCGTCCGGCCAGCGGGTCAGGCTGCCTCGCTGGGCAATTCGTCGTCGACATCTTCCCCTTCGTCTTGCGCGGCACCGGCGTAGGCACGCTTGTTCATCGCCGTCTCGATCAGCGCCAGGAGCCTGTTCTGCCGGTCTTCCATGAACGCGTCGAAATCGTCGGACCGGAGCAGGCGCGGATCGATGAGGTGCGACTGGAGATAGTGGTCGAGGTTGACGGCGCTGATCGGCGGGGCTACGCCAGCCCCCTTTTCCAGCCTGTCCAGATAGGCCGAAGGGGCCACCCCGCCGATGATGCGGTTGGTGCGGAACGACAGCGGCGTCTTGTTGATGATCGAGTCATAAACCTTGGCTTCGATCTTGCGGGACTTGCACCAGTCCTGCGGGAAGATGTGATGGATATCGACGTTCTCGCCAAAGAAGACCGTGTGGTCGAAACGCTGCCCCGAGCGGAAGTCCTGCGCGCCTTCCTTCATCAGAAGGGCGTTCACGCCCTTGTATGCTGCCGACAGGCGCATCCGCATGGTTTTCAGGCGGTCGGGGCGGAACATGGCCTCGCCGACGGTGGCAGGCTCCGGGCCGCCCTTCAGCCAGGCCGGGACCTCCATGAAGTCCCGCGCGATCCGGGAATCGATCGCCGAGCCATAGAGTTCTCCGAACACGCCGTTCCAGTACCACTGCACCAGCTTGCCGCGGATCGCGTCGTGCTCCCAATCCTCGCCGATATCGGCAAGGATCGCGGCCAGCGGGACGATCTGCGACTGATAAGGCAGATCCGGCACACGGTAGATGTGAAGCATGTGCAGGAACTTCGCAGCGCGGACGAAGCCTTGTTCCACCTGGTCTTGGTACTTCAGGTAGGCTTCAAGCGGCAGGTCCAGCAGGGCCTGACGGTTGCCCGAAACCGCAGGCAGTTCCTTTCCTTGCTTGCCCGCCGCCTCGGCGGCGCGGCGCTTCTCGCGGGTGTGGAACAGCGAGATGGCCTGAAGGAAGTCGGTGTTGCCGACGCCTGCCAGGATCCCGGCCTTGGCCGCTGCAGGTCGAAGCGTTTCCGCCAGGCGCTGCTGGCGACCGGCCGTGGTCCCATCGCCGTACCAGTCCTTCCGCAACTCGTGTCCCGATGCGGCATAGACGGCCGTCACCAGTTCGAACGCGTCAAGCGGCTTGCCACCCGTGTTCACCTTCTCGAATACCACGCAGACGGCCTCTTTCGAGGTTGACCGGTCCAGCGCGATCACGGGGACACGGTAGCCCTTGAAGTTCTCAAGCACCTGCTTCTTGAACTCGCGGAAGAGCTTCCGCACCTCCTGGTCATCACGCCAGTGATCGTCGAACCCGTCCTGCCAGTTGTCCCAGTCGAAGACTTGGGTGACAGGGAACATCAGCGCTTCATATTCCTTTGCCGCGGTGGACAGGTCGAGATCGCCCTCCCGGCCAAACGCCATACGTTCGACCCGGTCTTCGGGCAGACCCAGAATAGCGGCTTCCCGATCAACCGTTTCGTCCAGCGCCTTGCGGATGTCGATATAGAACCACCGCCGGACTTTCTTCCGTTTCGGTGTCACCGTCTCCACGACATTGCCGCGCAGCGTGACCTGGTAGAGCGAGGTCATGCGCTGCTGACCGTCAAGAAGCAGGGACTGCGGGACCGCGTCGGCGGCCGTTGCCGGCGCCCCTTCGATCGGGCGCGGCTTGAAGTTGACCGAGCCGCCGGTGTCGAGCGACATCAGTGCACCGACGGGAAACGCGCGGGAAACGGAAGCGATCAGGCTCTTGATCCGGTCCTCGTCCCAGACCCAACTTCTCTGGAAGTCGGGAAGCTGGATCACGCCGCGGTGGCATTCGTCGAGAAGGCGGAGAAGATCAATCGGGTTGGTTTGGAAAGTCGAGCCGGCCATGAGGTCATTCAAAAATTTTCAGGGTGCAACTGCTCGACCATGGCGGTTCCGGCTCGGACCGTCCACTTGTTTCGCCATCTTCCGCCACCGCCGACAGATTTCGCGCAGGCGTCAGTGCGGTTTGCCTGATCATGGGCAAGTGCCCAAACGCCTCGCCGACGCCGCAGAAGCCCGCCCGCCGAGTACTTCGTCTGGGTCAGCGAGATCCCAGGCCTCGGGCTGTGCGTGCTGCCGAGCGGGCGCAAGGGCTACGCGATCCAGTATCGCGTCGGCCGCCGGTCCCGGCGGATCAGCCTCGGGGCTCAGAACGGTCCTCACTTGCGAGCAGGCGCGCAACCGCGCCATCTCTATTGTCGCCGCCGCCCGCAATGGCGAGGACCCCGCCGCTAAGAGGGACGCGAGACGCAAGGCATTTACGGTGAAGGAACTGGCGGAACGGTTGGGCAAGGAGCACATCGCGATCCGCGTGAAGGCGAGCACGGCGAAGGAGTATCGCCGTAACCTCAGACGCTTCATCCTGCACGCGCTCGGGCAGCTCACAGCCACAGGCATCACCGGGGGAACGTTGCGACGTTCCACCACGACCTCCGCCACATCCCTTGAAAGGCACACCGCTGCTCTGAAGTAATCTCGAAGATGTTCAGCCTCGCCGAGATGTGGGGCCTGTGCTAGACGGCACCATTCCGCAAAAGCATATTGGGAAATATCAAGAGGGAGCGCGCGCGCTTCCTCCGTGTAGCGGAACTGCGTCGGATCGAAGAGGTGCTGCGCGAGATGGAGGCGAAGGGATCGAACTGCCCTCGGCCATCCTCGCCGCCCGCCTGCTGATCCTGACCGAGTGTCGGCTGAACGAGATCATGACGCTGGCATGGGCATACGTCGACTTGGCCGAGCGCGTTCTGCGCGTGCTTGCTCCAAGTCCGGTGCTAAGATCTTCTATCTTAGACAGCCTGCGTTCGAATTGCTCCGCGACGCTCAGCGCATCAACGGGAACTCCTAGGTCATCACCGGCACCCTGCCGGGCAAGCGCCTGAGTGTTCTCCAGCCCTTCTGGCAGCGCGTCCTCCGGCCGTGCGGGTGTGAAGGACATGCGCCTCCACGACCCTCGCCACACCTTCGCGTCCACGGCAGTCGCCTCAGGTCAGGGCCTGCCGGTGATTGGCAAGCTCCTCGGCCACACTCAGGTCCAGGCCACGGCGCGCATCGCCCTACCGCCGAGCCGGTGCGGATGGCGGAGGATGCGGTGGCGTAGAACCTCACGCAATCCTTGGATAATCTCCCGCAGGAACGACCCTTTCCGATTGATTGCGAACGCTCTCGCCGATACGGTAGGCCCAGAAATTGGGCGCACGCAGTTCGTGTGCTTAGGCTGGGCCGGGAGAGCGAGGTGGGCGATGGAAAGGTTGAGCTGCGCTGGGGCGTCAAACAACGTCTTGAGTTCATCGAGTTCCGACTTTTCTGGGAAGGGCACGTCAATCGCATCGACGTGATGCAACAGTTCGGCGTTTCTGTGAACCAAGCATCCTCGGACCTGAACCTCTACATCGCGCTTGCGCCGGGCAACATGGTGTACGACAAAAGCGTGCGCACCTACGTCCGCGGCCCTGACTTCGACTGCAAGTTCCATTCGCCAGACGCAGCACGCTACCTCGCACAGCTCCGCCTCGTTGCCGAGGATGTGCTGGAGCGTAAAGATTGCTGGATCTCTGACCTGCCGCCCTACGGATCTGCGCCGATGCCGGTTCGGGGTGTTGAGCCTGTAACCCTTCGCTCAGTCGTCGGCGCCATACGCCGATCCGAAGCGATTGAGGTGAAGTACCAGTCGCTGTCCAGCCCCGAGCCGCGCTGGCGCTGGATTGCGCCTCACGCGATCGCGTTCAACGGACTTCGCTGGCACACTCGGGCGTTTTGCCTGACGGACGAATGCTTCAAGGACTTCCTGCTCTCCCGGATCCTCGACGTTCGTGGATCGCGCGAGAGTGACGCCTTGGTCACCGACGACCACGACTGGCATTACGAAGTGACGCTCGAAGTCGGCCCCCACCCCGACCTGTCGGAGATGCAGGCCAAGGTTATTGCGCTCGATTACGACATGCGGGCCGGCAAGGCCAAGATCAAGGTTCGACGTGCGCTGCTTTACTACGCATTAAGGCTGCTTGGACTCGATACGGCCCCGGCCACCGGGGAGCCGCAGGTCGTGCTGCTAAACCGGGAGGTCGTCGATGCAGATCATCGATAATACCTCCCATCTCCTCGGAGACGACCTGAAGGCTTCAGTCGGCCGGGGAACGTGTTTGCGGATCGCTGCGTCCTGTTTCTCGATATATGCGTTCGAAGCTCTGAAGTCCGAGCTCTCGAAGATCGACAGCCTGCAGTTTATCTTCACGGCGCCAACTTTTGTGCCCAGCGAGTTAACCGACCGTCTCCGGAAGGAGCGGCGGGAGTTCTTCATTCCCAAGGCGCGAAGGGAAAGCAGTCTCTATGGCACAGAATTCGAGATCCAGCTTCGCAACAAGCTCACCCAACGCGCCGTCGCCCGCGAGTGCGCTGATTGGATCCGCAAGAAGGCCAGATTCCGTTCCAACACGACAAAGGCCCCGATGCAGCAATTCATGCATGTTGCCGGGTCTGAAGGCGAAGTGGCCTATATGCCGATCAGCGGCTTCACGGCCGTGGATCTTGGCTACCAGAAGGGCGATGCGGTCTCCAACTTCGTAACCCGCTTCGATGATCCGGCCCATGCCAAAATGTATCTTCAGCTATTCGATCAGATCTGGTCGGACCCGGACAAGGTGAAGGATGTCACCGCCGCAATTTGCGAGCATATCGAGTCCGTCTATCAGGAGAATTCTCCCGAGCGCATCTATTTCATGATGCTCTACAACATCTTCCACGACTTCCTCGACGAGGTCGATGAAGACGTCTTGCCGAACGATCTGACCGGCTATCAGGAGAGCGCAGTCTGGAACAAACTCTTCAACTACCAGAAGGACGCGGCGACAGGCATCATCAATAAGCTCGAAACATACAACGGCTGCATCCTCGCGGACAGCGTGGGTCTCGGTAAGACCTTCACCGCGCTTGCCGTCATCAAATACTACGAACTGCGCAACCGCTCTGTCCTCGTGCTGTGCCCCAAGAAGCTCGCGGACAACTGGCGGAACTACAACACGAACCTGACCACCAACATTTTCGCCAAGGACCGGTTCAACTACGACGTCCTCTGCCACACGGATCTGTCCCGCACCTCCGGCGAGTCCTTTGGTGTCCCGCTTAACCGCGTGAACTGGGGCAATTACGACCTCGTGGTGATCGACGAGTCGCACAACTTCCGCAATAACGATGTCTATAAAGACCGGGAGACCCGCTACCAGAAACTGATGAACAAGGTCATTCGCTCCGGCGTGAAGACCAAGGTCCTGATGCTTTCCGCGACCCCGGTGAACAACAGGTTCAACGATCTTCGGAACCAGCTGGCTCTTGCCTACGAAGGGCAGTCCGAAGCGCTCAGCAAGAACCTGAAGACACAGACCAGCGTCGAAGAGATTTTCCGCCGGGCACAGAAGGCCTTCAATGAATGGTCTTCCCTGCCGCCAGAGGAGAGGACCGCCGCGTCGATTCTGAAGGCACTCGACTTCGATTTTTTCGAGCTGCTCGATGCAGTTACCATCGCCCGGTCACGAAAGCACATCGAAACCTTCTACGACACGAAGGACATCGGGAAGTTCCCCCAAAGGCGCAAGCCGCTCTCTTATCATCGCCCGATCACCGAGCGGTCGGACGTTATGGGGTTCAACGACATCTTCACTCAGCTCTCCGTACTGAAGCTCGCGGTCTACGCTCCGATCAGCTATATCCTGCCCAGCCGCCTGCGGAAGTATGAGGAGATCTACGACACGCAGGTCGAGGGCGGACGCGGCAAGCTGAGGCAGGCCGACCGAGAGCGCAGCCTGCAGGCGCTCATGACGACCAACCTGCTGAAACGCCTGGAGAGTTCGGTCGCCGCGTTCCGACTCACACTTCGGTCTCTCGGCGCCAATATCTCGCGCACGCTCGACGCGATTGACCAGTTCGAGAAGACTGGTCGCAGCGACAGCGTCAGCGATTACCTTGCCGAAATGAGCGAGTTCGATCCCGAGGATGACGACCTCTCCGGGCTCGACGAATTCACGGTCGGCAAGAAGGTCCAGATTAGCCTCGCCGACATGGACCTGCCGTCTTGGAAGCACGACCTGGCTGCGGACCTCGTCCTCATCGAGGATCTGACCGCATCGATGGAAAAGGTTAAACCGGCGGACGACGCCAAGCTCCAGCACCTGCTTGCCCTCATCAGGCAGAAGGTCGACGAGCCGCTGAACCCCGGAAACCGCAAGGTTCTGGTCTTCACTGCTTTCGCCGATACCGCCAACTACCTCTTCGACAACCTGGCACCCTTCGCCGCACAGCTCGGGCTGAATGTTGGCAAGGTCACAGGATCAGACGCACCCAAGACGACGCTCAAAAAGTCCTACGACTTCCAGAGCGTCCTGACCCTGTTTTCGCCGCGGTCCAAGGAGAAGGCCATCGTCCTTCCGAACGAGCCGGGAGAGCTGGACATCCTCATCGGCACCGACTGCATCTCGGAAGGTCAGAACCTTCAAGACTGCGACTTCCTGATCAACTATGACATCCACTGGAACCCGGTGCGCATCATCCAGCGGTTTGGCCGGATCGACCGGATCGGCTCCCCGAACAGCCAGATCCAGCTGGTCAATTACTGGCCCGACATCTCGCTCGACGAGTACATCAACCTCAAGGAACGCGTTGAGAACCGGATGGTGATCGCAGACGTCACGGCGACAGGCGACGACAACGTCCTCACCGCCAAATCCAACGACATCGCCTACCGCAAAGAACAACTGAGGCGAATGCAGGAGGAGGTGATCGAGCTGGAGGACGCAAAGGCCGGTATCTCGATCACCGATCTCGGGCTGAACGATTTCCGGATGGACCTGCTCAACTACGTCAAGCAGCATGGCGAGCTCGACAATGTGCCCTTTGGCATGCACGCCGTCGTCCCCGCGCAGCCGGAGCTGGGCCTGCAGCCCGGCGTCATCTTCGCGCTGAAGAACATCCACGACAGCGTGAACGTCAACCAGCAGAACCGCCTGCACCCCTTCTACCTGGTCTACATCGACGACAGCGGTCGCATCATCGCCGACCACACCGAGGTCAAGCGCCTGCTCGACCTGATCCGATCCAGCTGCAAGGGCCGGATCGAGCCTATCCGCGACGTCTGCCGCATCTTCAACGAGCGCACCGAAGACGGGCGCAAGATGGGCCGCTACTCCGACCTGCTCTCCAGCGCGATCCGGTCCATGATCGAGGTGAAGGAGGAGAAGGACATCGACAGCCTGTTCAGCGGGGGGCGCACCACGGCGCTGACCCATACCATCAAGGGGCTGGACGATTTTGAGCTGATCGCCTTCCTGGTCATCGAAGGGGGCAACGCTTGACCCTTTACGACTGGCCGCGCGCGAGCGCCTTCGGGCGCGTCATCCCCAAGACCAAGATCTATGAACATGCTGGGGCGAATACGGGCCTCAAGAACCTCTTCGTGCGCGAAGTGGATCAGATCACCTGGTCGCACAAGCTGGCGCCCGAGACGGTCAATCTGGCGGCGACGAAGCAGGTGGCTGAGATCCAGGTGTTCCGCATCACCGCGCGCACTGCGGCGCTGGATCGTGACGTGCTGCGCGCCATCGACAAGGCCATCCCCTTCCCACTGATCTTCGAGGTGGCCCATGGCGGCCGCGTCAGGCTGGCGGCGGCCTACAAGCGGCCGAGCGGGGCCGAAAGCGCCCGCTGGGTAGTGGGCGACTATTTCCAAGGGGACTGGCTGCCCGAGGACGCGCCGCGCGCCCCGCTTCCGGTAGCCCTGAACATGGGCGCGCTGTATGAGCGGCTGCTCGAGCCGCTGGTGGCGGGGCAGACGGCCCGGCTGATCCCCGGCGTTGGCGCGGCACCGCAGACGCCCTTCACCCCTGCCGAGGCGGACCGCCCCGTATCACTGGAAGAGCGGATCGCGCAGGTCGAGGCGATCAAGGCCCAGGCGCGTGAGGTCGAGCGAATCAAGGCGCGGCTGGGGCGCGAAAAGCAATTCAACAAGCGCGTGGCGATCAATGCTGAGCTGCGCGCGGCGAAACAAGAACTTGAGCGGCTGACCGGGGCACATCCCGGAACCGTCGTGACGAATGATTGAGAGGATGAGCATGGACAAGCTGAAGATGCACAGCCCCGACCTGAGCCAGGACAACATCGCGAAGATCCGCGACCTGTTCCCCGGCTGCGTGACCGAGGCGCGGGATGAGGCGACAGGAGCGGTACGTCTGGCGGTGGACTTCGATCAGCTGCGTCAGGAGCTGAGCGACCACATCGTGGACGGGCCGCAGGAGCGGTATCGGCTGGACTGGCCGGGGAAGCGGGAGGCGCTGGCGTTGGCAAATGCGCCGATCGCCAAAACCTTGCGCCCAAGCCGTGAGGAAAGCGTGGATTTCGATACCACGCAAAACTTGTTCATTGAGGGCGACAATCTTGAAGCTCTAAAAATTCTCCAAGAAAACTATCTTGGCAAAGCGAAGATGATTTACATCGATCCGCCGTATAACACAGGCGGCGACTTCATATATCAAGACGACTTCACGGAAAGCTATAACGACTTCCTGCGGCGCTCAAATCAGACCGATGAAAGCGGAAATCGCTTAATTGCCAACCCGGAAGCCAATGGCCGCTTTCATTCTGACTGGCTGAGCATGTTCTATGCCCGAGCGAAGCTCGCAAAGAACTTACTCGCAAGCGACGGTGCCTTTTTTACTTCAATTGATGACAATGAAGTCCATAGCTGTCGCGCTGTTCTCGATGAGACATTTGGCACCGAGAACTTCGTGAACTGTATTGCTGTTAAGATGAGCGAAGCATCGGGCGTGAAGATGTCGCACATCACCGCTCGCCTTCCAAAGCTCAAAGAATATCTTCTTTTCTATCGGAAGTCTCCATCGCTCAAGGTCCAGCCTGTCACAATTCCTGCGCAAACATGGAACGAGGAGTACAAAGACTTCCTTGATGACCTTGCGAAACAAGCGGTCGATCAGATCAAGGAAGTTCTGGAAAAGGACCATCCGACAGAAGAAGACGTGACGCTCATAGACAACCTTCTGGCGCCAGCCAAGATTATTTCGGCTAAGCAAGCACACAAAAAATATGCACCGGGGCACGATTTTGAAGTGTGGCGTCAAGAGAACTCTTGGCGCATTATCCAAGCGGTAGGCTCTGGGTCGGTAAAGAATCTTGCCCTTCAACGCGGAGAGTTGCCGCCGCAGGAGGTCTTGACCGTTTTAAGCTCGTCTGGGAAGCTCTACCTGTTCAAAAGAAATTTCAACCAAGAGACAAAGTCGCCGAGAATTCAGATCCTTTTTGCTGATCAAAACATCGATCAAAAAGCCGGAGATTTTTGGTCTGATATCAAAACTACGGGTGGCGTTGGGGCAGAAGGCGGCATTATTTTTCCAAATGGGAAGAAGCCGCTCAAACTGCTTCGACGTATCCTTGATCTCTGCACGGCAGCAAATGAAGACCACCTCATCATAGACTTTTTTGCAGGCTCATCCTCAACCGCTCACGCAGTTCTTGAAGCCAATGCGGCTGATGGCGGCAACAGGAAGTTCTTGATGGTTCAATTGCCGGAGGCAACGGATCTCCAACCAGAGCACAGGACCGATGGCTTGAGCACCATTGCTGAAGTCTCAAAAGAGCGTATCCGCCGCGCCGGCAAGAAGATACTCGAAGGCGAATGCCACCCCAACTGGAACCGCGATGTCGGCTTCCGTGTGCTCAAGGTCGACACCTCGAACATGAAGGACGTCTACTACCGCCCCGACGAGCTGAAGCAGTCCGACCTGCTCGACATGGTCGACAACGTGAAGGAAGGCCGCACGGCCGAGGACCTGCTCTTCCAGGTGCTGGTCGATTGGGGCGTGGACCTGACGCTGCCCATCCGCCGCGAGACGGTGCAGGGCAAGACCGTGTTCTTCGTCGATGACAACGCCCTTCTCGCCTGCTTCGACCGCGGCATCACCGAGGATCTGGTAAAAGAGCTGGCGGGCTTTGATCCCCTGCGCGTGGTCTTCCGCGACAACGGCTTCGTCTCGGACGCGGTGAAGATCAACGTGACCCAGATCTTCCGCCAGCTCTCACCCACCACCGAAGTCAAAGCGATTTGATCATGTCGATGGATGCAACCGCACTCGCCGCCCTTCTTGACCAGTTGATCGCCAATTGGGAGAGCGAGGTCGTCGAATTCAAGCGTGGGAAAGACGGCTATTCCAGCGACGATCTCGGGAAATATGCCTCGGCTCTGGCCAACGAAGCCAACCTCCGTGGGCTGGCGCGGGCATGGTTGGTGTTCGGCGTGGACGACAAGACGCGCCAGGTTTGCGGCACCACCTACAAGGAGGACGCCGATCGGCTACAGGCGGACAAGCAACAGGTACTGAACGGGACAGGAAGCTTCACATTTCGGGACATTCACGTGCTGAAGGTTGAGGCGGGCCGGGTTTTACTGTTCGAGATCCCTGCGGCTCCGCGCGGAATGGCAATCAACTGGAAGGGCCACTACTACGGACGGGCGGGAGAGAGCCTTGGACCGCTGGGGCAGGAGAAACTGGACGAGATTCGCTCCCAGACCCTGGCGACCGACTGGACGGCTCAGGTCGTTCTCGATGCGAGCATGTCCGACCTTGACCCACAGGCGCTTAAGGTTGCCCGGGAACGGTTCACGGCAAAACATGCTAACCGGTTTCCAGCAGATGAAATTGCGGGCTGGAGTGACGTTGCGCTGCTGGACCGTGCAAAGATCACCCAAAACGGCCAGATCACCCGCACAGCACTGCTGCTGCTAGGGAAGCCCGAAGCGGCATGGCGGCTCAGCCCACATCCAGCGGAGATTACCTGGAAACTGGAGGGAGAAGAACGGGCCTACGAGCATTTCGGTCCGCCGTTCCTGCTTGCTACATCCCAAGTTTTTTCGCGCATCCGGAATGTGCAGCTTCGCTTGCTGCCTGACACCGAACTGCTGGCGCATGAGGTTGCCAAATACGATCAGAAGGTGGTGCTGGAGGCATTGCACAATTGTATTGCGCATCAGGACTACAGCCGGTCCGGCCGGATTATCGTGATCGAGTATCTTGATAGGCTAGTGTTGGAGAACGAAGGGGTGTTTTTCGAGGGGCAACCAGAAGATTATGTCCTGCGCGACCGTATGCCCCGAAGGTATCGAAATCCGTTCTTAGCGCAGGCGATGACCGAGCTGAACATGATTGATCACATGGGTTACGGAATCCTCGACATTTATCAAAGGCAGCGACTTCGCTTTTTTCCGCTGCCTGACTATAAACTCGACGAGCCTGACATGGTGCGTCTGACAATCCACGGTCGTGTCGTGGATCCAGCATACAGTCGATTGCTGATGAAGGAGACAAGGCTGCCTCTTGGGGATGTGCTGGCCTTGGACCGGATTCAGAAACGTCTCCCGGTCTCCGAAGACGCGCTCCGGCACCTGCGCAGGCACAAGTTGGTTGAGGGTCGCAAGCCCAACGTGCATGTTTCGGCTCAAGTCGCGGCTGCCACAGCGAGCAAAGCGGATTACATCCGGATGCGTGCGCAGGATGACGAGCACTACGCTCATCTGATCTGCGACTTCTTGCGAAAGTTCGGGAAAGCCGATCGCAACGATATTAATCAGCTGTTGACGGACAAGCTAAGCGACGCCCTTTCCCAGGAGCAAAAGCAGGACAAGATCAGCAACCTCCTGACGAAACTGAGGCGGCAGGGGCGTATTTTTAATGCGGGCTTGCGCGCCAAGCCGGAATGGAAGCTTGCAGAATGACGACAGAAGCGAGCTGGCCGAAATGTAATGAAATTCAGGGTGTTGACCCTTTCTGCAATGGCGGCCTTGGGCTTGCCCTGCAGAAAGCATGCAGAAAGAAGATCGCATGAAGCTCAAGTTCAAGGTCCAGCCCTATCAGACGAATGCCGTCAACGACGTGGTCGACTGCTTCGCCGGGCAGCCCATGACCTCTGGCCTGACCTACCGCATCGATCCGGGTGTTGTGAAAAAAGGCCAGCAAATAAGGCCTGACGCGGAATACGAAGGTTTCAAAAACGCCGACTTCGCTCTGACCGACGCGCAGATTCTGGAGAATATTCAGAAGGTGCAGCACCGCCAGAACCTGCCCGTATCGCAGTCGCTGACGGAATTCACGTCCCTGAATGCGCGGGGCGAACGAGGCCCCGTGGCTGCGACCTACAAGCGCGATGCCTTGGCCGCGACGCGCGTTCATCTCGACGTCGAGATGGAAACCGGCACGGGCAAGACCTATTGCTACATCAAGACCATCTTCGAGATGAACAAGCGCTACGGCTGGTCGAAGTTCATCATCATGGTGCCGTCGATTGCCATTCGCGAAGGTGTCTACAAGTCGCTGCAGATCACTGCCGACCACTTCACCGAAGGTTACGGCAAGAAGGCGCGGTTCTTCATCTACAACTCCAAGCGCCTGCATGAGCTGGAGAGCTTTTCGTCCGACGCTGGGATCAACGTGATGGTGATCAACATCCAGGCGTTCAACGCGCGCGGGGCCGACAACCGGCGCATCTACGAGGAGCTGGACGACTTCCAGTCGCGCAAGCCCATCGACGTGATTGCCTCGAACCGGCCGATCCTAATCCTGGACGAACCCCAAAAGATGGAAGGTGCGGCGACCATGGAGGCACTGCCGAAGTTCAAGCCGCTGTTCATCATGCGGTATTCGGCGACCCACCGCACCCAGCACAACCGCGTTCACCGGCTGGATGCGCTGGACGCCTACAATCAGAAGCTGGTGAAGAAGATCGCGGTGCGTGGCATCCAGACCCGCGGTCTGGCCGGCACCAATGCATACCTATACCTTGAAGGCATCGACATCTCGAAGAAAGCCCCCGTGGCGCGGATCGAGCTGGAGGTGAAGCTGAAGTCGGGTGAGATCAAGCGCCAGCTGCGGCGGCTCGGGTTCCGCGACGACCTGTTTGTGGAGTCTGGCGAGTTGGACCAGTACCGCGGCTTCACGATCAGCCAGATCGATGCTGTGAACGACACGGTCGAATTTACCAACGGGAAAGTGCTGAGGGCCGGAGAGGCGAACGGCGACGTCTCTGAGAGAGACATCCGCCGTATCCAGATCCGCGAAACAATCAAGGCCCACTTGGACAAGGAAAAGCAGCTGTTCGCCCAAGGGATCAAGGTCCTGTCGCTATTCTTCATCGACGAGGTGGTGAAATACCGGGACTACGACCAAGCCGATGAGAAAGGCGAACATGCTCGGGTCTTCGAGGAAGAGTACGAGTTGCTGAAGGCTGAGTACCTATCGGAGCTTGCGCTCGACAATCAGGCTTACCGGAAGTATCTCGCGGGCATTAGCCCGACCAAGACCCATAACGGCTACTTCTCGATTGACAAGAAGACCAACCGCCTCAAGGACCCGGCGGTGGGCACCAAGTCAGTCGACTCCGACGACGTGGACGCCTACGACCTGATCCTCAAGGATAAGGAGCGCCTGCTTTCCTTCGCCGAACCCACCCGGTTCATCTTCTCACACTCGGCGCTGCGCGAGGGGTGGGACAACCCGAACGTTTTCGTCATGTGCATGTTGAAGTACAGCGACAACACGATTTCCCGCCGCCAGGAAGTGGGTCGCGGCCTGCGGCTGAGCGTCGACCAGCACGGGGATCGTATGGATCATCCGGCAGTCGTGCATGACATCAACGTGCTGACCGTGGTGGCGAGCGAGAGCTACAAGGACTTCGTGGCTGGTCTGCAGAAGGAAATCGCGGCGACCCTGTCGTCGCGCCCGCGGCAGGCAACCGAGGAGTATTTCACGGGCAAGACACTCACGACCCAGCATGGAGCGGTTGAGGTGACTGCCGTCATGGCCAAGCAGATCTACCGCTATCTGGTGAAGAACGATTACACTGACGATGCGGACCAGATCGCAGCCACCTACCACGAAGCGAAGGCCACGGGGAAAATTGCAGAACTGCCCGACGAACTGAAGCCCCACGCCGAGCAGGTGTTCCAGCTCATCGACAGCGTCTTCAGCGACGCGCAACTGCCCAAGGTCGATGACGGCCGCAAGCCCAAGACCAATCGCCTTAATGCGAATTTCGAGAAGAAAGAGTTCCAGGAGCTTTGGGGGCGCATCAACCGCAAGGCGGTCTATCGGGTTGAGTTCGACTCAGCGGAGCTGATCCGCAAGTGCGTCAGCGCGCTGGACAGCCAGCTGCGGGTCACCCCATTGCAGTACACGATTCAGGTCGGCGTACAGAACGCTGGATTGACCGACGGCCAGCTTCGTAGTGGCGACGGCTTCACGGTCACAAACACGACGACCGAACATGGTGAGTCAATTCATTCCCTCGTGAAGTATGACCTCGTCGGGAAGGTGGCTGAGAACGCACGACTGACCCGAGAGACGGCGGCGAACATCCTCGGCCAGATCGCGCCTGCGATTTTCGAACAGTTCACGAAGAACCCGGAGCACTTTATCGCTGAAGCCTCGCGCATCATCGCCGAGCAGAAGGCTGCCATGGTGATCGAGCGCCTCGCCTATGATGAAGTCGACGAGCGGTACGACGTCGACATTTTCACCGCGAACCAGACTAGCCAGGATTTCTCCCGTGCCACGGCGAAGCTCAAAAACCACGTCTATGATTACGCGATCACGGACTCGGACGTGGAAAGGGCGTTCGTGCAGGAGCTGGATACAAGCAGCGAGGTGGTTGTCTACGCGAAGCTCCCGCGCGGCTTCCTGATCCCGACGCCAGTCGGGGACTACAACCCCGATTGGGCTATTTCCTTCAGGGCTTGCAGCGTAAGGCACATCTACTTTGTGGCCGAGACGAAGGGCACGATGTCCACCATGAAGTTGCGCGAGATCGAGAAGACGAAGATCGAATGCGCCCGCAAGTTCTTTAACGAAATCAGTAAGCGCGTCACTGCGGATCGTGTGAAGTACGATGTTGTGACCGACTACGGCAAGCTGAGGGAATTGGTCGGGCATGCGTGATGAAACCCCGCTCGATTGATATCTTCCTTCTAGACGGCGATCCGAACGGCATCCGGGTGGCGCAAATGGCGATGTCGACGATCCAGTCGATCACCTTCAGGCGCAATCAGCTTCGGCGGGTCGAGAAGCTTTCCCCGAAGCCGAACGGCCAGGCCTCTACGTCCTGATCGGGTCAGACAAAGGCGCACATTACCTGCTGTTCTTGCCGGAGCCACCTTGCCCATGCCTGCCCCTGCCGCCCCTGCCTTGGACGCCCTGCGCGCGCGGATCGCGCGGCTCGAGGGGCAGGGGACGCGGGCGCGGGGGGTGCTGCCCTTCGGGCTCCCGGCGCTGGACCGTCGGCTGCCGGGGGGCGGGCTGGGGCTCGGCTGCCTGCACGAGGTGGCGGGCGGCGGCCATGGCGCGGTGGATGGCGCGGCGGCGGCCTGTTTCGCGGCCGGGATCGTGGCGCGGCTGCCGGGGCAGGTGCTCTGGTGCGTGACGGAGGCCGATCTCTTTGCCCCGGGGCTGGAGCAGGCGGGCCTGCCGCCGGACCGGGTGATCTTTGTCGAGGCGGGCGACGATGTGGCGGTGCTGGCCTGCATGGAGGAAGGGCTGCGGC
>VUAW01000039.1:2500-5789 GCA_008711135.1 Rhodobacteraceae bacterium LNNU 3342 | reverse complement strand
TGGTTGCGGGGGCAGGATTTGAACCTGCGACCTTCAGGTTATGAGCCTGACGAGCTACCGGGCTGCTCCACCCCGCGGTGGTTGGTTTTGTTTATCGTAGAGAGATGTTTTTTTCTGTTTCTTTCTAGGTTTGGCGGTGACCTACTCTCCCACGTCTTGAGACGCAGTACCATTGGCGCGGCGGCACTTAACTTCCGAGTTCGGGATGGGATCGGGTGTTTTGCTCGCGCTATGACCACCAAACCGAGGAAGAAACAGACATCAGCGTTGTTTTTTGGGTTTTCCGTTGTCAGCTTTTGACTTTGGTCTGTCTTTTACTGGATCAGATCAAGCCTATCGAGCAATTAGTACCGGTCAACTGAACGCATTGCTGCGCTTACATCTCCGGCCTATCGACGTGGTGGTCTTCCACGGCTCTCAAGGGATACCTTGTTTTGAGGGGGGCTTCCCGCTTAGATGCCTTCAGCGGTTATCCTGTCCGTTCATAGCTACCCAGCACTGCCGTTGGCACGACAACTGGTCCACCAGTGGAACGTTCACCCCGGTCCTCTCGTACTAGGGGCAACTCCTCTCAAGTATCCTACACCCACGGCAGATAGGGACCGAACTGTCTCACGACGTTCTAAACCCAGCTCACGTACCTCTTTAAATGGCGAACAGCCATACCCTTGGGACCTGCTCCAGCCCCAGGATGAGATGAGCCGACATCGAGGTGCCAAACGGTGCCGTCGATATGGACTCTTGGGCACCATCAGCCTGTTATCCCCGGCGTACCTTTTATCCGTTGAGCGATGGCCCTTCCACTCGGGACCACCGGATCACTATGGCCGTCTTTCGACTCTGCTCGACTTGTCAGTCTTGCAGTCAGGCTGGCTTCTGCCATTGCACTCAACGAGCGATTTCCGACCGCTCTGAGCCAACCTTCGCGCGCCTCCGTTACGCTTTGGGAGGCGACCGCCCCAGTCAAACTACCCGCCACACAGGGTCCCGGATCCGGATAACGGACCGCGGTTAGACATCAAGCAAAGCAAGGGTGGTATCTCAAGGGAGGCTCCACAGGAACTGGCGTCCCTGCTTCAAAGCCTACCACCTATCCTGCACATGCTTGGCCTGATGCCAGTGTGAAGCTGTAGTAAAGGTGCACGGGGTCTTTCCGTCTAACCGCGGGAAGCCTGCATCTTGACAGGCAATTCAATTTCGCTGAGTCCACATTTGAGACAGCGGGGAAGTCGTTACGCCATTCGTGCAGGTCGGAACTTACCCGACAAGGAATTTCGCTACCTTAGGACCGTTATAGTTACGGCCGCCGTTTACCGGGGCTTCAATTCGGAGCTTGCACCCCTCCTTTTAACCTTCCGGCACCGGGCAGGCGTCAGACCCTATACGTCGTCTTGCGACTTCGCAGAGCCCTGTGTTTTTAGTAAACAGTCGCCACCCCCTGGTTTGTGCCCCCGGCCCACAGTTGCCTGCAAACCGGGCCTCCTTCTCGCGAACTTACGGAGGTATTTTGCCGAGTTCCTTAAATGTGGTTCTCTCAAGCGCCTTGGTATTCTCTACCAGTCCACCTGTGTCGGTTTAGGGTACGGTCTTGTGGAGGGCTATTTCCAGGAACCCCTAAGCAGCCCGATCAATCCGTTAAGATCGAACTACCCTCGGGATCCGTCACCATCTCCTGGCCCAGGAATATTAACCTGGTTCCCATCGACTACGCCTTTCGGCCTCGCCTTAGGGGCCGGCTTACCCTGCTCAGATTAGCTTTAAGCAGGAACCCTTGGACTTTCGGCGACAGGGTCTCTCACCCTGTTTGTCGCTACTCATGTCAACATTCTCACTTCCGATCACTCCACCGGATGCCTCACGGCCCGGCTTCACAGTAAGTCCCATGTCTCCAATATGCCCGAAGGCATGAAGGAGACGCGGAACTATATCACGGAACGCTCCGCTACCACGTGCACCTGAGTGCACATCCTAAGCTTCGGCTCGTGGCTTGAGCCCCGTTACATCTTCGCCGCAGGACAGCTTGTCTAGACCAGTGAGCTGTTACGCTATCTTTAAAGGATGGCTGCTTCTAAGCCAACCTCCTGGTTGTTTTGGCCGTCCCACATGCTTTCCCACTTAGCCACGAATTAGGGGCCTTAGCTGTAGGTCAGGGTTGTTTCCCTCTTGACGACGGACGTTAGCACCCGCCGTCTGTCTCCCGGATAGTACTCCATGGTATTCGGAGTTTGGTTAGGCTCAGTAAGGCTGTGGGCCCCCATCACCCATCCAGTGCTCTACCCCCATGGGTATTCGTCCGAGGCGCTACCTAAATAGCTTTCGCGGAGAACCAGCTATCTCCGAGTTTGATTGGCCTTTCACCCCTAGGCACAAGTCATCCCGACCTTTTTCAACAGGTGTGGGTTCGGACCTCCAGTTGGTGTTACCCAACCTTCATCCTGCTCATGCCTAGATCACTCGGTTTCGGGTCTGATCCCACGAACTCATGCGCCCATTTAAGACTCGCTTTCGCTGCGCCTACACCTACCGGCTTAAGCTTGCTCGTGAGACCAAGTCGTTGACCCATTATACAAAAGGTACGCCGTCAGGGGTCATGCCCCCTCCGACTGCTTGTAGGCGTCCGGTTTCAGGTACTGTTTCACTCCCCTCGTCGGGGTGCTTTTCACCTTTCCCTCACGGTACTGGTTCGCTATCGGTCAGCAAGGAGTACTTAGCCTTCGGGGGTGGTCCCCCGATCTTCAGACAGGATTTCACGTGTCCCGCCCTACTTGATACGTCCCCTTGAGCTTCCCATACGGGGCTGTCACCCGCTATGGCGTGCCTTTCCAGACACTTCTGGTCACTCTCAGGGCTCGGCTGGTCCGCGTTCGCTCGCCGCTACTGACGGAGTCTCTGTTGATTTCCTTTCCTCCGGGTACTTAGATGTTTCAGTTCCCCGGGTTTGCTCTTTCAACCCTATGTGTTCAGGAAGAAAGTACCTGTCTCACCCCGTTGTTGAGTGTTCCGAAGAACAACAACAACAGAATGTCAGGTGGGTTTCCCCATTCGGAGATCCATGGATCAAAGCCTATTCCCGGCTCCCCATGGCTTATCGCAGGGTATCACGTCCTTCATCGCCTCTTGCTGCCAAGGCATCCACCAAACGCCCTTTTCGCGCTTGATCTGATCCAGAAAGAGACAGACCGTCCCGAAAGACGCGTTCTTTCCGATCAAAAGCTTGTACGTTTCCCGCTCCCCCGTCCTGGTTCGTGACAAGGGGAACGTCGAGCGCCATCCACAAGCGGATGACACT
>VUAW01000038.1 GCA_008711135.1 Rhodobacteraceae bacterium LNNU 3342 | reverse complement strand
TAACCGGATATGGTGCTGCGGGCCTCAGTGACGAGTTCATGGACACGCCGGTGCTGCCGGCGGCAAGTGCCATGATCGTCAACGCTCCGCGCGCTTGCCGGAGGCGCAGTGCAGAAAGACAGGTTGGGGCAGATCGTCGAGAGCCGCGCCCGACCGTCTTCCGTTGTCTCGCCGGCATGATCGGACAGAAGCGGACAGTTCTGCCTCTACCGCAACTCAATCAGACGCCGTGCTCCAGTTCGCAGGATCTCCGCTAGCAAGCTGGGCGCAAATCTCAGTGGATCGGGCAACGGCGATTCTTCTGCCGTCCGGCTCCTGCCACGATACCGCCCATTGCAGCAGACCTGCCCCTCTCCTGTCCGGACGACAGGACGTAGAGCCGTCAGGACTTGGAAATCTCGCTCTCCAGCTTCAGGACCTTGGCCCCGTCATCCTGTTTCAAAAGATAGGCAGGCCGTTCGCGGCTGCCCTTCCGCGTGACCTTCTTGCCCTTGAGCGTCCGGCTGACCTTCCGCGGGAATATCTCGGTCACCTCGCCCTCGGCTGTGCCCGAACCCCACTTCCAGGACACCGTGTCGCCCTTGTGAAACTTGGCCATCGTTTTCTCCTGCGCTGTTACTGGGGCAACCCATAGGCGATGAAGTAATCGCCGATCTTCGTCTCCATGAAGTTGTGGCCGCCGGCGTTGATGACCAGGAACTGACGCCCGTCAGCCTCGTATATCGCGGGGCCTGCCTGGCCGCCCGCAAGCAGGTCGGCGCGCCAAAGGACCTCTCCGGTATCGATGTCGATGGCATGGAGATAATCGTCGGTCGTGGCCGCGATAAAGATCAGCCCGCTCGCTGTGACCACCGCCCCGGCGTTGTTGGGGGTGCCGATCTCGAACGGCAGGAACGAGGGCAGGCCAAAGGGGCCGTTCTTGCGGGCCGATCCGAAGGGCCTGTCCCACAGCACCTCGCGCGTTTCCAGGTCGACCGCCATGATCCCTCCATACGGCGGCTGGGTGCACAGCATCCCGGTCAGCGGCACGCGCCAGCCCGCGTTCACCTCGATCCCGAAGGGCGTATCAGCTTGGGGCGAGATGTCGTCGGGGCTGTTATCCTCCCAGCCCGGCTCGTCGATGGGCACGATGCCGTGGTCATCAATTTCTTCGCGCGGGATCAGGCGGTTCCGGTTGGCAGTGATGTTGTAGTTCGACACCATGATGTTGCGCGTCAGGTCGATCGCGACACCGCCCCAGTCCACCCCGCCGTTATAGCCCGGCGACTGAATCCACCACTCGGTGGACGGCGGCGTGTACATGCCCTCGTAATAGCTCTGGCGATACTGGATGCGGCAATAAAGCTGATCCAGCGCCGTCATGCCCCACATGTGCCGCTCCTCGATCAGCGGCGGCAGGACGTTGGGGAAATCCACCACGAAGGGCTGCGTGGGCGACAGCCGCTCAGGCTCCACGCCGCCTTGGGGAACGGGGCGCTCCTCGACCTCGACCAGCAGTTCGCCGGTGCGGCGGTCAAAGATCCAGTACATCGCCACCTTCGTCGGCAGGATCAGCGCCGGCACCGGCCCGTCCTCGGTCGGAAAATCGATCAGCGTGCCTTGTCCGCCCAGGTCATAGTCCCAGACGTCATAGTGCACAGTCTGGTAATGCCACGCAGGCTGCCCCGTCGTCACGTCCAGCGCGACAAGGGCGGTCGAGTACTCATTCTCCAGATCGCTGCGCATCCCGCCCCAATAATCGACCGAGGGGACGCCATGGGGCAGGTAGACATAGCCCAGCTCCTCATCAGCCGAGGATATCGTCCAGACGTTCGACGTGCCACGCGTATAGGTTTCGCCCTCGGGTGGCAGACCGGTGATGTCCGGGCGGGCATGGTCCCAGGCCCAGGCCAGTTCGCCGGTGACGACATCATAGCCTCGGACCACGCCCGAAGGCGCATCCCGCCGCTGCCCGTCGCGCACCTGCGAATGAACCACGGCAATGTTGCGCACGATCGTCGGTGGCGAACTGGGCGCGTACCAACCCGGGGCCGTGCGGCCGATGCCGACCTCAAGATCCACCATCCCGTCATTGCCGAACCCGGTGCAAAGCTGCCCGGTGGCCACGTCCACCGCGATCAGCCGCGCATCCAGCGTATTCATCAGAACCCGTTCATGGCACAGGTCAGTCGGCGCGATCTCTGGCGCCTGGTAATAGGCCAGCCCCCGGCAGGTAGCGTTATAAGGGATCGCGTCGGTCGAAACCCCGGGGTCATAACGCCATTCCTCCAGCCCCGTCGCCGCATCGAGCGCGATGACCTTGTTCATCGCCGAACAGATCAGCACCCGCTCGCCGATCTTCAGGGGCGTGTTCTGGTTGGAAAACCGCTCGTCGCCTTCGGGCATGTCGCCGGTGCGGAACTCCCAGATGACCTCCAGCTCGTTCACGTTGTCCCGCGTGATCTGCGTCAGCGGCGAAAAGCGCGTGGCGTGGTTGTCACCGCCATAGGCCACCCAGTCGGCGCCGGTGGTCAGCATCTCGCGCGCGGCGGCCACGGGAACCCCGGTGGGGCTGGTCACCGTGCCCGCGTCCGCGCCCCGAACAGGCGCGGCGGGCGCGGGCTGGAAGGGCTGGGGGTCGGCCTCTGGTCCGCCATCGGGATCGACCTCGCGGGTCGGGATGTCGGCCGCGCCGTCCCCGGGGGCCAGCGGATCGACCTCTGCCCCCGCCGGGCCGCTTTCGACTGGAGTGGGCACAGTATCCTGCGCCTGCGCGACGCCGTCGCGGGACACCGCCAGAACCCCAAGCGACGCCACAAGCGCCAGCCCGCCCGCCACGCTTGCCGCGACGGTCCCCTGCGGCCGGTGGGTCCGGTTCCGCAGCTGCGGGATCAGCGCCAGTACCAGAACAAGCACCACCGTCGGCGCCACAAGGCGCGGCACCTGCGCCCAGCCGTCGAACCCGACCTCCCAAACCGCCCAGGCGACGGTCCCCGCAAAGGTCAGCAGATACACCCAGACCCCGGCCATCGATCGCCGAAACAGGAAATAGGCGGTCAGCAGCAGCCCGATGCCTGCGAACATGTAATACCACGACCCCCCAAGCGTGATCAGCCATACGCCGCCCGCAAAGATGGGAAACCCGAAGACAAGGATGAGCACCGCCACCGCCATCACGAGCCAGAACCCGAAGCCGCGATTTCGCCTGTGCTGCGTTGTCATCCTGAAAACTCTCCTCTGCCGGGCTCGTGACGCGGCGAAGATTGCTCTCCAACCTACTTCAGCTCGCACCCTTACCAGTGAAGCGTACCCGAAAAGGCACTTGCACATGGCCACGGGCCCAGCCGGCCCTGCATCCGTCGCATATGAAATTGAACAGGCCGAACCGGCGCTTGGTTCCCTCCAGGCCGCCAAAGAAGCCCGTTAGGAAGCTTGTGGCTGGTCCCCCTTGGGGGTGGTGCGGTCTCAGTCTTAGCTGGGCCAGTCGCCATGTTCAGGGTGGCCGGTGAAGCAGGTTCGGATGGCGCAGCCCGCCACTGCACGATCCGGGGGCCTGTAGCCAATGATGAGTGCAGGCGCTTGGTTTAGTGTTCGACCGCCCGCCACGGTCAGGTGAGGCGGCTGCGAGTCCTGCGGCTTGAACGCGACAAGCAGGATGAAGCGCACTTGGGGCCGGCCGAACCCAAGCGAGCAACAGGCGAACGGAAGGCGTCTTGGGTGCGCTCGCAGAGGCCTTTGGCGACGCTAAAGCCCCTCCAGCAGGCGGATCTTCAGGGCCCGGAAGGCGCTGCGGGCGCGGGAGGCCCGCTCGTGCTCAAGCATGGCCTCGATCTCGGCGCCGAGCTGGCGGAGGCGGGTTTCGCCCAAACGTTGCGCTTCCCTGAACATCGACTGCTCTTCGGAGGAGGCATGGTGGTCGACCGCCTGATGAAGGGCGCGGAGTTGTTCTTCGAAGGCAGGGGTTGATGGGCCAAGACGCAGCGCGACCGCAAGCATGTCCGCAAGCTGCTGGTGTTCGGCATGGGCCACGGGAACGTCCTCGCTCACCGGGCGCACGGCGGGATAGAAGATCGTGTCCTCCACATGCTCGTGGATTTCCAGCTCGGCTGCGAGCAGGCGCATCATGTCCCGACGCTCCGGATCATGCGGGTCCATCGCCTCGATGGTCTCGAACAACCGGCGGAGCAGCTGGTGGTGTTCGAACAGGACCTCATCAGCTTTGCGGGCGCCAGCCGCAGCCACCTCTGCCACGCCGGCATCGGCCGCGGCGGCCTCGATGTCCTCGGGCGTCAGGGCTTCGTCACCGGGCTCGGGAACACGCCTCACCTCGACCTGCCCGTCGTTGATCCGCACGTCATACCGGGGCTGGGACGCCGTCGCGGGACCATCGAGAACCCGACCGGTGGACAGGCAATAGCGGGAGCCATGCCAAGGGCAGACAAGGCCTCCACCCTGAACCCAGCCCTCATCCAGGGGACCACCCATGTGCGCGCAGCGCGACCCCATTGCGTGAACCCGGCCACGGTGGCGCACCAGCACGACGCCGATCATGGCCCGCGCGGCCTCGTCCCAGATTTCGACGCGGCGGGGACGATCCTCCTCCAGCGCAGCAAGGGCAAGGACAGGTTGAAAGCTGCGCGGCTCGGGCGAGCGATCGGCCTGGTCAACCCCGATGCGGCGGCGATAGACGAGGTGCCCGCCAAGGTAGGACCCGGCTGCAAGGGCAAGCCAGCCCGCTGCACTCAGTGCCCGGCCCATGTTGCGGCGGCCCCGGCGGCGCATGACAAGCGAGCCGACGGTCAGGCCAAGGGCGGCGGAGTTCAGAACGGCATGGACAAGACCCGTGCGGCGGTCACGCCCGTGGACCTGGCGCCAGTCGGCGGCGCCGGCCGCTGCCGCGGCAACCGCGCCCGCTGCGCCCACGGTCAGCGCCAGATCCGCGGCCTGACCAGTGGCACGCTGCTGCGCCAGGCCAAGCGTGTCGTAGCCGTCGAGGGCAAGCGCCATGCTCCACGTGCCGATCGGGATGGTGGCCAGCACGGGATGGAGCGGATGGCCGAGCCAAGTGCCATGCAGGGCGTTCTGGATCGGCTGAGACGCCGTGCCCGTTACCTCCAACGTCGTGGAGAGGACGTTCGCGACAGCATATGCGGGTGCGTCCAGTTGCTCGGATTTTTCCAGCGCGGCCGTGAAGCGCTCCGTGATTGATGCCATCGAAAAACCTCCCTTGGCCTGGCCCGCCTCTGACCGTAGGGACTGGCGGGCAGGGGGGCAACTCCTTCCCGGGACATCCTCCCCTTCGGCTATGCTCCTTCCTCCAAGAACGGAAATGGTGCGGCCGAAGGAGGATCTGCGTTTGTGGTCAGGCTTCAATGTCGGTGTGTTGTTCATTGCCTGTTGAGGCGGAGCCTGGGCTCAGTTGCTGCTGCCCCATCCAGATCACCTCTAAGTATCGCGGTTTCAGGCACTATGTCAGTAGCAGACATCAACCCTTCCATGCGGATAAGCTCAATGCAGCAGGAAGATAACATATGGCAGAGGAACCGACGCGCGCTCTGAGCGACGTCCTTGATCAGCTTGAGAATGCGGCAAGAGGCGAGAGCATCAAGGTCGAGGATGTTGTCGAGAAACTCGGTCATAAGTCCTTTGCAGCCCTCATGCTGATTTTTTCGCTGATTTCGACCTCACCAGCCAGCGCAATTCCTGGCATTACCACCACAGTGGCAGGCGTAGTGTTCATTCTGGTCGTGCAGATGATCGCTGGCCGCACCTGCGTCTGGCTGCCGGGTATCATCACGCGCCGCCAGATGTCTTCGGCAAAGCTGTGCCAGGGTATCGGCTGGCTGCGCAAGCCCGTACAGCTCGTCGAAGGGTTCACCAGGCCGCGGCTGACCTTCCTGCTCCGCCGGCCGTGGCTCTTGCTCCCCTTGTTCCTGATCCTGGCACTGACGCTGTTCATGCCGGTGATGGAGGTAATCCCGACGACTGGATCGATCGCATCGGCCGTGATCGCCCTGTTTGCCGCCGGGCTGCTGACCCGTGATGGAATTTTTGTGGCGCTGTCGCTGATCCCGCTTGGGGGCCTGCCGGTCGCTGTCTGGTACTTCGGCTTCGGTTCATAAACCGGTCGTTTCATCGGTGACCGGGTGATCGTCGCCAGCATACGGCTTCAGGCCGTTGTCGGGGACAGAGATGTCAGCGGGCGCGAGGGGCAGGTGAACGGAACATTGTAACATGGAGGCTGTTGGCCCGGGACCCTGACAGGAGAACCCCATGTGCTCCATCTCTGATTTTGCCCCCTAATTGTCCGGAGCCTCAGGCGGTGACGGTTAGCGACAGGCAAAAGGTGATGCCAATCGGGAACCTTCTTGGTCCTTTGTTGTTCGACAGCCACGTTTCCTTAGCAGACGAAGAGGAGGATCTAATGCGTGGAACATATTCGGCCGCCGCGGCCCTGCTGGCTTTCGCCCTGCCTGCCACGGGACTGGCGCAGGA
>VUAW01000037.1 GCA_008711135.1 Rhodobacteraceae bacterium LNNU 3342 | reverse complement strand
CGCCGCAGGCGCTGACGGTGCCCACGTGACACTGCTCCCAGAGTGGCTTTGGGCGCCAGCGTCGGCGGCCCTGTTGACGGCCATCGTGGGCATGACCGGCCTCTGGGCGGGGCTGCCCTGGCTGTTTCCCAGCCTCGGCCCGACGATCTTTCTTCAGGTCCACAAGCCGGAACTCGATTCCGCAAGACCTTGGAACGTCATCGCCGGCATGCCGCCAGCGTTCTGGGCGGGATCGCCGGCGTGCTTCTTCTTGGTGCGCAGAATGCGCCGGCTGTGCTGTCGTCCAACGTGCTGTCCTGGCCACGCCTGTGGGCTGCAGTCATCGCCATGGCCGTAACCTTGGCGGTTCAAGTCCCGCTAAAGGCCTCTCACCCTCCGGCCGCAGCAACGGCGCTGCTAGTGGCCTTGGGTGGATTTGCCGTGAATGCGCGGGAGCTGACGGTTTTGGCCGCGGGCATTCTTGTTGTCGCCGGTCTTGGAGAAGGAGCGAGGCGGTTAAGGGGCCGGGGATCAGCTTGAAGGTCGAAGGGCAGGGGGTGCCCTCATGATAAAGCGGCATTGCGCTTCATTAGCTCCTGCACCCCAGTCATGCGGACCCTACCGCGCAGGACGCCGCTGCCTGGTGTCGGGAACGAGTGGCGCCGCCCCCTTCTTTGGCAAAGCGTGGTGGCATGGCTGGAGTTCAGCCGGACAGACTTGCGCAACTGGCTCCGCTTTTCGCTGCCCCGCTACGGCACCCACGCAGGCAGTCGTTGCGCTTCCGGTCGAGCCGCCCCTTCTTGAAAACCCGGCTGAAAATGGACGAGGCGACGTTGCTTGAACGGATTATACGTCTCTCTCGGAAAAGCGGGCGCGACATGCTGCGGCGCGCGGCACAGTCCGCACTTGCCGGTGTGGCCGCGCATCTTGTTATGAGCAGCCTGAACTCGCAGGAGAGCTTCCTGGCAATCCTGAGCGCGGTGCTGATCATCCAGCCTTCCGTGGGCGGCACAATGGGCGCAGCCTTTACCCGCCTTCAGGCGACGGTGACAGGAAGCCTGATCAGCTTGGGCTGTATCACGCTTCTTCCGGATGTCTGGGGCACGTCGACCGCGCTTGCCCTGTCGTTGCTGGTTGTCGGGGGCGTGGCCGGCCTGCGACCGGATTGGACCTATGGCGCGGTGGCTGCGGTCGCCATTGCCTTGGCCCCGGAAGCACAAGCCTGGGAAACAGCCGGTGCGCGGGCTTTGGCAATAGGCATGGGAGCGGCAACGGGCGTGCTCGTCTCGCTGCTGATCTGGCCAGACCGGGCCGAGGCGCGGTTTGACCGGCACTTCCGGAACGCCCTGCGCGCGACGGCGAGGCGTCTTGATGATGCGCTGGAGGCGGCAACGGAGGCGGGACAGGAGGCCGCCCCGCCGGATCATGTCTCGGATTATCACAAGGCGCTGCAGCAGGCTCAGGAAGCTCTCGGCGCCGTAAAGCTTGTCGA
Organism: Rhodobacteraceae bacterium LNNU 3342; assembly: GCA_008711135.1. Lineage (GTDB taxonomy): Bacteria > Pseudomonadota > Alphaproteobacteria > Rhodobacterales > Rhodobacteraceae > Halodurantibacterium. The sequence goes on along the minus strand of VUAW01000037.1, from coordinate 5,124 downwards.
TTGCGCCGCAATGCAGCGCCGCCTCGAGGCGCTTCGGCGGCTTTACAATTCGGTCATCATCCTGGATCGGGCGGCGGAGGGCGAAGCCGCGCCGTTGTCGGAAAACAGCGGCTTGAAAGACGAAGTCAACACGCTGCGCCGCGAAACCTGTGACGTGCTGCAGGCCTTGGCGGACGGAAAGACAGGCCCTGAGCGTCGGACCCGACAGATCGATGCAGCGCTGAGGAGGCTCAGGGCCACGTTGGCCGAGGATGATCCCCGGTCAGAGCTGCACCCGAACCGCACGGCGCTGGCGTTCGGACTCCGCGAGGTTCGAAAGGCGCTCGCGGAGCTTATCGACCTCTGCAAGAGCGCCGCGCGGACCGGGGAAGGGTAGGGCTTCCCCCCGGAGCTGCATCAAGCTGCCCAGCTCAGAGGAACCCTCGATGTCAGGCTGCGTTAGGGTGGATGCTGCTGCTGACACTCCTGTTCGCCTGCGGGTTTGCTGCCATCCACGTCTTCATCGGCGCGATGAGGTTTCTTGCAGGAACACCCCGAAGCCGCTGGCTGTCGGGCGCGGGCGGTGTCGCGGCGGCTTATGTCTTTCTCCACATCCTGCCAGAGCTGGCCGCGCACCAAAGAACCTTCAGTCAGGCGCTTGATCTGCCCGAACGGACCGCCGAGGCGGTGGTGTACCTTGTCGGCCTTGCTGGTCTTGCGGCCTTCTATGGGCTCGAACGCGCGGCGAAGGCATCCCGCCTCCGGTCGCGAGAGAACGGTCGGCCTGATGCCGTGGAAGCAGAGCTGTTCTGGCTCCACATAGGCTCCTTCGCGCTTTACAACATTCTGATCGGTTACCTGCTGCTGCACCGCGAGGAGGTGGGTCTTGCCTCGCTTCTGATCTATTCGTCGCCATGGCGCTGCATTTTGTCACAAATGACTACGGCCTGCGCGAGGACCACAAGGACAGCTACGATCGCAGGGGGCGTTGGATCATCGCCGCTGCGGTGATGGGAGGATGGGCTTTGGGCGCCGCCACCGAGATACCGGAGCTTCTCATCGGCTTCCTTTTCGCGTTCCTTGCCGGCGGCGTCATTCTGAACGTGCTGAAGGAGGAGTTGCCCGAGGAGCGACAAAGCAACTTTGGCGCCTTCGCGCTCGGAACCACAGGCTATGCCTTGATCCTGCTGTCGGCATGAACATGCGGTGCACGGTCCCCAAGGCGTGCCACGCGCGCGCAAGCTCTGGCAGAGTGACGTTCTTCCGGGGAGGACCTTTCGCCGCTGTGCTCAGCGCTATCCAGAGCGCAAGTGAAGGAGGAGAGGCGCCATGGCGCTGCTGATCGGCTTTGGCCTTGTCACCCTGCTTGGCATCATTCACCACTTTGCGCTTCTGGGACTGCGCCGCATGACGGCAGACGCCAAGGAGCACCCGAACCGCGCCATCATCACGGTCTTCATCGGCCTTCTTGCCATTCATCTGGCCGAAATCCTGTTCTTCGCCGGCGCCTACCGCGTACTTTTGGACTGGACATGGTTGGGGCAGTTGCAAGAACTCGATACGAGCTGGAACGAGCTAATCTATTTTTCAGGGATCAACTTCACCACCTTGGGCTACGCGCAGATCGAGGCATCGGGCCCGATCCGCCTGATCAACATGACCCAGTCCCTAGGCGGGTTCATGATCCTGACCTGGTCCGCGACCTTTATCTACAGCGTCTGGAAGAAAGCGCTGGATGGGCTTTGATATGGGACCACGGCTTGACCTTGCCCTGCATATCGGGATCAAGGTCCGGACGGCCTCTGGCACGACAGGTTGGCCTGACGCTGCATCTATAGTAAGGCTCGTATCACCGCCACCTTTGCCGCTCTGGCCCAAATGTTCGACGACGACCGCTCGATCCCGGTTGCCCGAGCCTGCAGGAGTTGGACATGACTGACATGACGGCAACACGAATACTTCAGCCTGGCACGACATGCTGGAAAGTGGCACGCGCCGACAAGATGGCCGTTATCATAGACGCGGCAGACTATTTCGCGACCGTCCGGGCGGCGGTTCAGAAGGCCCGCTACAGCGTCATCTTGATTGGTTAGGACTTCGACACGCGTATTGCACTGGACCGGCCGGCTGATGATTCTGAGGTTCCGAACAAGCTGGGCCAATTCCTGTCGTGGGTGGTCAAGCACCGGCCGGAACTTCAGATGCACGTCCTTCGCTGGAACCTCGGTGCCATCGATGCCTTTGGCAGAGGCACAACGCCTCTGGTGATCCTTGACTGGATGACGGACAAGCGCATCCACTTCAAGCTGGACAGCGCTCATCCAGCCGGTTCGGCCCATCACCAGAAGATTATCGTCATCGACGATGCACTGGCGTTCTGTGGCGGCATCGACATGACCGGGAGCCGGTGGGAATCCGAAGGGAAACGGCAGGTCGTTTTCCACGGGTTCCGCTGGCGCGGGGGGAAGCGTCATCAGGTAGGCGTAGATGGCGCGCAGGTCCTCATCCTTAATTCGGACGAAGAAGTGATAAGGAAAGGCCGGATAAAGATGCTGCCCCTCGCGGTTCACGCCGTCACGCATGGCGCGGACAAAGGCCGCCTCGGACCACGTGCCGATGCCGGTTTCGCGGTCAGGGGTGATGTTGGTGCCGTAGATCACGCCAAAGGGAGTTTCGACCGAATAGCCGCCGGCATAGGGTGTGCCGCCGTCGGTGGTATGGCAGACGGCGCAGTTACCGACCGCTGCAAGCTGTTCCCCTCGCTGCACGAGGTCTTCGGGGAAGCCGCCTGCGTCTACCTCCACGGGAGCAAGCGGGGGTTCCCAGGCAAAGACTGCAAAGCCTGCGCCTACGGCCACGGCGAGCATGCCCGCGCCGAGGATCCAGCTCCTTGTTCCTGTCATCGCCCCTCCCTGCGTCAGGTCCCGCCGGCATACGCGCGTGATCCGACGGCGCCTGTCACGGCTGCGTCTGCAAGGAAAACAGGTGGCGCTGGCCCTGGTTCCGCTGTCGCTGCGATAGGTCGCGCAACCTACTGAAATTTCCTTATTTTCCCAGCCTGTTCCGCCCGCCGCGCCGGCACAACCGGCGCCCCTCAACCGGTGCCGCACAGGGCCGCAGCGCGGCAAGTCCACGGGGTTCGGCTCAATTTTTTCGGAACATCGACGAAAAGGGTCGGTTGGTGGGGCAGCAGAGGAAAAGGAGAACACCATGAGAGATCGGATATCGAAGCTGCTCGTCGCGACGCTCCTCGGATCGACCGCGGTTGCGCCAGCAATGGCACAGCAGGCCAACCAACCAGCCGATGCGCAAGCCGCCGCTGACCCGGAAGCGTGCCAGCGCCTTGAACAGATCGTGCAAGAGCAGGAGGACACCTTTCAACAGGTCTGGCTGACAGAGGCCGGCACCGTCGCCGAACGCGGGGAAGCGCAAGCCTGTGCGCCCTATGTCGTGCAGGCGCAGCAAGCGCTTGACCAAGGCGAAACCGCCGAGCGTGTGGAGGGCCGCATTGTCGTATCGCAGCCGCCGCCGGAAGTCGTGGTCGACCAGGAGGCCCCGCAGGTCAGCGTCACGCAGGCCGAGCCCGAGGTCAACGTGACCCAGCCGCAGCCCGAAATCATCGTGCGGCAGGTTGCGCCCACCGTGCGGATCGAGATGCCGGAACCGGTCGTGACGATCGACCAGCCGCAGCCCGAGATCATCGTCCGCATGCCGGACCCGCAAGTGGACGTGGCGACGGCCCAGCCGCAGGTGGAGGTCCGCCAGGGCCAGCCGCAGGTCCGCGTGGAGCAAGGCGAGCCACAGATCGCCGTCCAGCTTGATGAGGCCCAAGGGCAGCAGGATCAGCAGGCGCAGGTTCAGGTGCAGCAGGATGAACCTCAGATCCAGATGCAGCAGCAGGGCGACGCGCAGGTGAACATTCAGCAGCAACAGCCGCGTGTCACCTTTGTGCCGGCAGAGCCGAATGTAGAGTTCAGCGGTTCATCCCAGCCGCAGGTTCAGTTCACCCAGTCCGGCGAGCCGAACATCCAGTTCCAGCAGGGCGGGGAGGCGCAGGAACAGAACCAGGCGCTTGCGCAGCAGGAGGGTGCGCAAGGTCAGCAGCAGCCAGCCGCGGGTCAGCAGCAGGCTGAACGCGCCAGCCCCGGCGAAGTCTATACCGGCGAGGAAGACGCGTGGCGCGGCGAGCGTCAGGCCATGAACCCGCCAGAGATCGAGCGCGAAGGCTTTGTGCCCGCTCAGGCCGATGCCCTGTCGTTCGACAACCTCGTGGGCAGCAATGTCTACAGCGCGAACGAGGAAAACATCGGCTCGGTCAACGATGCGGTGATCTCGCAGTCGGGCGAGGTGGAGTTCGTCGTGGTTGATGTGGGCGGCTTCCTCGGGATTGGAGCGCACACGGTGGCGCTTGGCCTGGACGAGGTTACGGTGCTGCGCGACCAGAACGGCGAGGATCTTATGGTCTATGTCGACGCCACGCGCCAACAGCTTGAAAGCGCGCCGGCTTACGACGGCACGAACTGACGGCAGATCCAGCGAAAAGGGCGTCGATGACGCCCTTTCTTCACCTGGGGCGGTGGCGATGATACGCCACCGCTTTGTCATGCCGGCACTGCCCCCTGTTGCAGATGGACTTGCCAGACGGGCCGCGCCGGAGAGGCGGCCTGACGACATCGTTTGCCGGAGGCAGCGGGTTGACGTAGCGTACAGCGTCTTGCCGGCCGGCGGCCGGGGCGCATCATGGGTCCGAAGGCTGCGCATTGCCCAGTGCAAGCTTCCTGCGCCCGACCGATAATTCATGGGCGTGCTTGTCGAACGGCGCCAGCTCTCAATGACGATCCTGGCCACGGTCAGGTGAGGTGCCTGCGAGTCCTGCGGCTTAAACGCAACAAGTAAGATGTAGCGCCCTTGGGGCCGGCAGAACCCGGGCGAGCAACAAGAGCGGAAGGCGTCTTGCGTGCACCAGACAGGACCAACTGCCTGCGCAGTCGTCTTGGCGACGCTAAAGCCCTTCCAGCAGGCGGATCTTCAACGCCCGAGGGGCGCTGCGGGCGCGGGAGGTCTACAGGATCGTGCGCGGGCAGCGCGAGGAAGGAGGCATCTACGCGCGCTCGGTGGCAACGAGAGGCAAGACCACCTTCACAA
>VUAW01000036.1 GCA_008711135.1 Rhodobacteraceae bacterium LNNU 3342 | reverse complement strand
CCAACGATGCCGCGGATGAATCGGACCTGCGCAACGCCGGTGCCGTGGCCATTCCTCGCGCCGAAGAGGGCGACTGGCTTGACCGCGCGCGCGAGGCCGTGGGCGCCGCAGGGCAGCGGGCAGGCGAAGCCGCCACCTCGGCCGGAGAGGCGGTGTCAGGTTACCTGAGCGACAACCCCTTGGGCCGCGACCTGCTGGAGGCTGGCGAAAACCTGGGCCTTCCGGGCGTCGAGGCCGCGCCCACTACAGGGCCCAGCCTTGCGGCGGTGCCGCTGGACGATGGCCGGCTGCGTGTTTCTGCAACGGGATTTCCGGGCAACGCGCCGGTCACGCTGTCGCTGCAGCGGCCTGAGGCGACCGAGCCGCTGCAAGAGCTTCAAACGGGTCCTGACGGCTCGCTTCTGGCCGAACTGCCCTGGCCGGCGGATCTGCCCCGGGACGAAGAGGCAGTGCTGGTCCTGGAAACCGCGGATGACCGGATCCGTGTGACGTCGGATCCGGTTCAGGCTCAGTGACGGGTCATTCCGACGCGGCGGCGCGGGCAGTTTCCAGCCACATCGCCCGTCCGGCAATCAGAGCTGGTTGACGTGACAACTCCTTTTTATGAAGCCACCAGGACCGCCGAGCTGACAGCCCTGATCGAGCGGCGCGGGAAGCCCGGCATGATTGTCAGAGAAGATTTTGCGTGAAATCGAGGCTGCGGCGGGCCGGCGGGTTATTTTGTCAGAGAAGCAGATGTCCCCGCCGATCTCGCGAAGCGTACGCGGGGGGAGGTTCAGTTTCTTCCTAACCGAGGGCTGGGTACTCAGCAGGATACTCCTCTCGGATCATCGCGACGGACTGCGGGAAGAAAGCTGTGCCGAATATTTTTGGTACAAGTCGGGAAGGAGAGTAGCGGACCCCCGAAGGGGCCGCGCCGGGGCGGTTTTACAGGCTCCGCAGGGCGTCGTCGGCGTTGACACCCTCGTTCTGGATGATCAGGAGATGCTCGCGCATGTCATCCGGATCCATTGCGCGGGCGGTGTAGGCGTCCCCGCCTTCGGCTTTGCTGCATGCGGCAGCCAGGGCCGCGCATTCTGCGGCCGTGCCCCACGCGGCGATCGGGTCAAGGCGCCCCGGGCGTTCGAGGGCGTGCCAGGTCTCGCCGTTGCCGGCGCCGATGTCGTTGGCCCAGAGGTCGAGCAGTGCCCGGGCGTCCTCGCCGTTGCAGGCGGCCTCCAGGATCGAAACGCCGCGCGCCGTGAGGTCGTCGGCATCGAGGTGGTATTCGTGGCGTTCGCCGGTTTCGTCGTCCTCAATGATAACAGCAAAGACGGACATGATGTGGTCCGCGTCGTGCCAGTCGGACCACGCCCCGCCGTTCACCTCGTTGTTGTCCTGGGCATATTCGAGCAGCCACCGGGTGGCGGCATGGGCGGCGAGGTCGCCGCGGTCGGCGAACGCGAAAGGCCCGTCGACGTTGTCGTTGAGTATTGAGGCCTGCGGGCCGTCGATCATCGTGAGCATGGGGGATCTCCTTGCTGTTGCTCGTTATGCGTCGGGATTGGCGCCCGCTTATGCAGCGGCCAGTTTTCGCGTGAACGGGACTTTGAGCTGGTTCTCGACGCGAGCGATTTCAGGCCGTGCGAGCAGCGCCAGCAGAACCTGAAGCTCCGAGCAGCTCTCAATGTCCATGCCGGCCTCTTCGTCAGCGCTGACGTTTGTCTGCCCCGTGAAACGGCTCCGTCGACCCTTCGGGACCTTCCTCGCGTTCTGCCGGGAACGGGGGAACACCATGTCACCGTCAGGCATCTCCAACATGCTCAATCTCCTCTCAACTGCGGGGCAGTGCCCTTGCTACGGCGCCGAGGGTAAGCTGTCGCCTTGACCTATTTGGGAGATCGGTCGATCGGACTCTGCTGGGAAAAGACTTCTGCAAAAATCTCTTCCTTCTATGATCAGTTACTTGATTATTACCAAGTTACCGGCCCGACGCTCGCCAGTCGCGAGAAGCGGATCCCATCGATCATCGGTTCACATCTGTCCCCCCGGCGTTGATCGCAGTCCGCTATCTCACACTGCTGACGCTTAGAATCTCTGCAAGGAAGCCGGTTCCTCTGCCGGCAAGCACACGAAGTTCGCCTTTTCATGAGGAGCATTCGTGCGCTGCGCGTTGCGCGGCAGATCGGTCAGCCACCGGACGTCACTGTCGGGGATCAGGCTGCAGCGCGACCTCTGGCTGTTGCGGTGCCTGCTGCAGGCGGAGTGCGAGCAGCTCAAACATTTCTTTCAGTGCAGTGCATTCTGCCTCGGCCGCGGCCCGACGCCGCTCTGCGTCATGCGCGCGCGCCTCGCCGATCGCAAGCGCTGCGCGTAGGCGCGTCTCACTTGCCTCCCGCTCCGTCTTCCCGGCGGCCGCGGCCGCGCGCATCTCCTCGACGGCGGCCTCGAGCATCTCGACACGTTCTTCGGACGCTGTGAGCGCCCGCGTGAGTTCCGCAACCTCGGTGGCATGGCGATCCTGCTGGGCAGCCAGACGTTCGCGCAGCCCCTGCGCCGCCTCGCGACCGAGCTGGCAGGCCTCGATCCAGACGTCCTTGAATTGCGCGGCCAGCCGCGCAGGCAGGTCCGGAACAGCCGCGTGTGCCGCACGCTGATCCGCGGTATGCTGCTCCCACGCGCGCCGCTGGAGGTTGATCGTTCCGCGGTTGCCGCGCCCGATCAGGGTGCGGATCGCATCGATGGCCGGCATGATGCCGTGCCCGGTGAGCAGATCGCAGGCCTGCCAAACCGTTTCTCGCCCCACGACATCAAGCCGTCCCAGCCCGTGCTCCGCGTGCAGCCGCTGGAGGAGGTCCTTCTTGTCGTTGCTGTCCATCTGCCGTGTAGTGCCATGCATACCGGAAATACTGCTCATATCGTTCCCCCGGTTCTTTCGGTATCTATCTGCACTTGGGGTCTGAGCGGACGCCGGCGCGGTGCCGCCTGACCAGCGGGCGAGGGCTTCCTGCATTGCGGGTCCTCCTGCTGTTGCCGCATGTGGAGGAGATGCACATCATCGCCGCGGTGAGGAAACACGAACCGCAAAACGTTCAGGGGCAGCTTTTTTGCAGCGCAACGGGTTCGCGGGCCGCCGCCGTCGGTCATCTGCTGCGGGCCAGCCTGCGGCTGCCCCGGGCGTGATCAGCACACTCTGCCTCATTGGAGCGTCCGACTTGCAGAGCGCTCGCGACCTCCAGCATGTTTTTGCATGAATGATGCGGAGTGGGAGGTCGTCGGTGCTGGGCAGACGGCGGCGCCATCCAAGGCCGATGAGGAACGCACCGTTCTCAACCTGTGCAATCGTCTGCAACGCGTGCAGAGGCGGCCGGCTCAGCCGGAAACAGAACGGCTCGCTGTTGCGCGCGAGCACGGCGCAGCGGCCCCCCATGCGCAGGAACACGTAGGCGCATGGGATCGCTGGCTCGCCGTCGCGCAACCGCGGTTCAGGCAGGTGATTATTCGGCTGCCGCTGGCCTTCTGGAAAAGACGGACGAGGGCGATCTATTTCGCCAAAGACAGATTCGTCGCGCTCTCTCGGCCGTCACGACCGGATTCGATGTCGAAGGTGACTTTCTGTCCCTCAGGCAAAGAGCGGAGGCCTGCACGTTCAACTGCAGAGATGTGGACAAAGACGTCCTTGCTGCCGCCGTCGGGCTGGATGAAGCCGAAGCCCTTCGTCTCGTTGAACCATTTCACGGTGCCTGTAGCCATAGTGTATTCCTTGATTGGCTTGAGTTCTGAAGTGCTGTTCCCAGTGAAGCCAATCGTGGGTTGTTTGTCTACGCTCTTTATATGCCGGGCTCGCAGCACGATGCTTGCGGCAGGGGTGCCACAGGCTCTGCCATTGTGCGCGCAAGCGTTGAAGGAAGCAGTATCTGCGGACCTTAGGGATGCCCCGCAGAGCACAGGATGTAGGCAGAGCGGATGAGTGAACAGCTGCGGAGCCCCGTTCTGAGGCGGATCGCCGGGGTGACTTCGCACCCTCCAAGCTCAGGTGCTATCAGCACGGTGTTCTGCAGGTCCTCTCGCCAAGATCAGGTTGTTTGCGGCATTGACAAGCCCGACATGGCTAAAGGCCTGGGGAAAGTTGCCGAGTTGCCGGCAAGTTTTGGGATCATATTGTTCGGCCAGCAGGCCGAGATCATTGCGAAGCGACAGAAGGCGCTGGAACAACCCTTCCGCCTCATCCAGACGGCCCATCATCGTCAGAGCGTCCACCAACCAGAAACTGCAAACAAGAAATGTCCCCTCGCTCCCGCGCAGCCCATCGGGGGAGTCTTCCGGCCGATAGCGCAGGACCAGCCCATCTTCCACCAGCTCCCGTTGAATGGCTTCGATCGTCGCGACCACGCGCGCGTCGTCAGGCGGGAGAAAGCCCACCGATGGGATCAAGAGCAGCGACGCGTCAAGGGCGTCGCCGCCATAGAACTGGACGAAGCTTCGGCGCTTGTCGCTCCAGCCGTTCTGCAGGATATCATCACAGATCGCCTCCCGGACCTCGCGCCAGTGTTCAGCCGGGCCGGACAGGCCGAAGTCCTCTACCGCAGAGATGCCCCGGTCGAATGCCACCCAAGCCATCAACCGGGAGTGCGTGAAATGGCGGCGGCCGCCGCGCATCTCCCAGATGCCTTCGTCCGGCTCGCGCCATTTCGTCTCGAGGTCGGCCAACAGTACCTTCTGGAAGTTCCAGCTCGTGTGCGACGGTTCGAGCATGGACTTGCGCCCCACGTGCAGGGCGTCCATCAGCTCGCCATAGACGTCGATCTGCAGCTGTTCGTGTGCGGCATTTCCGATCCGCACGGGCTTTGACTCTTCGTAACCAGCCAGCCAAGGCAACTCTATCTCGGTCAGGCGGCGCTCTCCGCCAAGGCCATACATGATCTGCAGCTGCTTTGGATGGCCTGCGGCCGCACGCAGCATCCAGCGGCGCCAAGCCGTGGCTTCCTCGCGATACCCGGTCGTCAGGAGCGCGAGAAGCGTGAGCGTCGCGTCGCGGATCCAGCAGTAACGGTAGTCCCAGTTCCGCTCGCCACCGACATCTTCCGGCAGCGACGTTGTGCCGGCAGCGACGATTGCACCGGTGGGTTGGTAGCTCAGCAACTTGATGGTGATCATGGAACGAACAACTGCCTCGCGCCACGGATGCCCATCGTCGCAGCGAAAGACACAGCGTCCCGACCAGTCCTGCCACCAGTGTTCCGTCTCGGCCAGTCTCTTGGCAGGATCCCAGCGGTGGGTTGGCGGGCGGTAAGACGGATGCCAAGTCAGTGCAAAGGGGACCTCCGCCCCGGCACCGACGGTAAAAGTGCCGCGGGTGCGCATGTCAATTCCCACCAGGTCCACGGGCGTCCTGAGTTCGACGGCGTGGGGTCCCGCAACTGCGCGCAAGCCGTAGTCGGTACGGCGCACCCATGGGGCGCTGCGCCCGTAGTCGAACCGCAGAACCAGATCGACGGCCATCTCGACACGACCGCGCTCGCCCCGCACGATGCGCAGTATATCAACATGCTCTTCGTCCTCCGCGAGAGGCATGAAGTCGATCACCTTGACGGCTCCGGTTGCCGTTTCGAACAATGTCTCGAGGATCGGTGTGCCGGGTCGATAAGCGCGACTGACGCGCCGAATTTGCCCGGCGGGGGCAATTTTCCAGCGGCCATTTTCTTCCGTTCCCAGCAGTGCGGCAAAGCAGGCGTCGGAGTCGAACCGCGGCAGGCACAGCCAATCGATCGAACCATCCCGCGCGACCAAAGCACAGGACAGCATGTTCCCGATGAAGCCGTAGTCTTCGATTTGCTGCTTCATGGAACCGCTCGACAAGAGACACTCGAACAATAGCAGGAAAACCACGACTGAAAGCCACGCTCTCGCATCCCATCGCCTGAATTCACCGCTGCGCAGATGACGGAGGAAGCCTCGGGCAGCTGACATCCCGGCGAGCGGCCCGACAAGTTGAGGTGGCTGCATGGAAAGGCCTCGGCAGCTTTCCGCGTGCCGAGTCCTCCTTTCCGGGCACGCCGCTCTCTGCGCGACTCCGGCCCGGACTGCCCCCAGCCTGTAACCGTCGCAGTCTGCGCCGCGCCCAGAAAGGAAATTGGACCGCGCAAGGGCGGGCGAGGGACCAGCACCGATCAAGGAACGATCAGACCTGACCTTCTGGATTATCAGGCAACAGCACCGGGTGATGATGAATATTTCGATCAGCTTGGCCCACGAGCGGCCACTCATGTTTACTATCGACATCGCGCTCTTCATCAGCATGGCGGCCTTGGGGACACTCTGATTTCTGGAGCTTTCCGTATGGCGGACGCTGCCATCGTCGCGCCATTCGACTACCCGGCTCGGGTTTGCGCCACCGCTTTTGGATGGTTTGTATGGAGGTCCGATGAAGGAGGAGGATCTTCTGCGCTGCCGCGAGATGTAATCCGCACCGCCATTCGGAGGAGCGGGATCTCCTGTTGGAGAGGTATGCTTGGTCTTCGCGCCCGAAGGGTCAGGATGTAACCTATTCGGGCACCTGCACTGCAGAAGGGCGCCGCAGTATCGTTCGTTTCGCGGCCAGCAAGGCCGTGTTTTCCGGATCGACCCACCAATTGAAGGCGCGGCCGATCAGGGAGGGGGGATAATGATCGAATCGTCCGAATTATTGACCGGCGCCAGTCAGAAGGCGCTGCGCGAAGACGGCTATCTGATCCGCCGGGGGTGCCTGAGCGCCAAACAAATAGAGACACTTCGCGCCGTAGTTGAACCAACTTTGGCGAGCGACGGATTTTGCAAATACGGCGGCAAGTATCT
>VUAW01000035.1 GCA_008711135.1 Rhodobacteraceae bacterium LNNU 3342 | reverse complement strand
ACCGTCGCCAGAGCCCTCAAGCGCCTGGAGGACGCGTGACGCCGCTGCGGGAGCGCCTTCCCGCTTCTCGACGACACCCGGTGGTGCGCCACGCAACAGGGCAGCGTGCTACCGCGTCTACGCCTCGGCGGCTACAAGAGGCACCTACCCCTCTTCTGCGACAGGGCGAACTCCGTATCTTGGTTCGCGCCAGGCGCAGTGGCGCGAGTCGGTTTGGAGCCTATTGCGTTCATTGACCCCCGCCTTCGTGCTGCGCAGCCGGCCTCGATCCGTCGCAGACTGATGAGGATCTTGCCTCCGACGACAGCCAGCCTCCGGTGGCTAAGTTCAGGCGGAGGCAGGTCAGACAGGCAAGGAGTGGATCATGGCGCGGGGGCGGCCGGCCTCTTCCCAAAGGAAAGCCAGCGTGATCGGCAGACGGAAGCGGCGGGGGCCGGCGGCGCCGGGGTTCAGCCAGAGGGTGCTGCTGGTTTCCTCGATGCCGGGCTTGTGGGAATGGCCAGAGATCACGACGTCCCACCCTTCGGCTCCCGGATCAGCCTGCAGAGCCTTGCGGTCATGGATCATGTGGATCCGCAAGCCTCCGATCGTGAGGCTCACTGTTTCGGGCAAATCTTTAGCCCAGTGACCGCGATCAATGTTGCCACGGATTGCCGTCACCGGGGCGATGCGCGCCAACGCCACAAGATGGTTGGGATCGCCTATATCGCCCGCGTGCAGGATGCGGTTGACGCCTTTGAGAGCCTCCAGCGCCTCGGGGCGGAGCAGGCTGTGGGTGTCGGAGATGACACCGATGCGCCCCCTGAGAGATGGCTGGCGGAGTGGTTGCATGGGGCAGCTCCTGTGGGTCATCGCACGCCGGTCGCGCGTCAGCCGGGCGACGTGACGACGATGGCGCCGCGACGGGTCGCTACAACGGTATGCTCGTATTGCACAACCGGCGCAGCTAGCTTGCTGTAGAGGGTCCAGTCACCCTCGTTGCCTGACGTGGCCCATCGTCCGGCACACGAGAGGAACGGCTCAACCGTGAGCACGAGGTCGTTGAAGCAGGCAAGGAAATCCTAGAACTACCCGTGTATGCACATCGGGATGATGCACACGGCTGATGGACGTGTGCTCGAGAGGGAAGCAGCCATCGTGTGGCCGCCGCACGACGTTGATCTTTCCTGTCCAGCTGCTCCATGTAGATCCACCAGAGCAAGTGTTTACAAGGTATTCGCATATTGCGTCAGCCCGCTTTGCGGGACAGAGCGGGAGTTCACGATACTCGCGCCGGCAGTGCTTGGCCGACAAATCGGTGGAGGGGCGACCTGCCCGTTACCGCCCGCTGTGCATCGTCTAAGGCGCTCCGACGCAGAAAAACTTCCCGCAACAAAGCTGCCTCCTTCATAGAGGTCTCTTCCCCGACGAGAAGCTTTGCGCCTGACCTTGTTTCGCAGATATGCAGGCGGCTCACACCATGCTAACATTGTGCAGGTGGACTCCTTTCTCATATGCTCAACCGCAGAAGGCGGTGGATATGCGGCATACCGATCTTCTCAGACGGAACAGCTTTGAGGTGCAGTTCTGGGGTTACGAGATTGGCAACGTCATCGCATCGATGACAGGAGCCGGTGGGGTCGGCGCGTTCCTCTTCGATCTTCACATGGCTTGGCAGAAGTCTGGAATGTCAGTGTTGGGCGCGGCGGCTTGGCTGGCGCAGCACTTCCCCGAGACCTTCTCGACCATCGGCGTGATATTGATGGTTGTTCTTGCCCATCCCGTAGCGAAGATGGCTGGCCGAATGGGCGGACACACCTTGGCGGATGCGGTGAACATCTGCGTGGTCCCGCTGGCGCTGGGGCTTCTAGGATACGCGGTCGCGCATTCGGCCAGTTTCTTCACCGTTGCCGCTTGCAGCTTTGTCGCGGGATCGTCGCTGCTGCGAGGCGCAGGTGAGTTTCCGCTTTTCCTCAAGGTGGGCGGGCTGCTTCTGAGCATCGGGGGTCTAGCCCTTGGCGCAGCCGGTCTCGGCGTTCTCACATCCGGAACCTTCGGAGATGGCGCAGTTGCGATCGCTCTCGGCTGCACGACAGCACTAACGGGCGCCTACGTTGCGGGCGCGGGATTGCTTACATACTCGGGCGGCATCGGTGCCTGCAATGATGCGCCAGAAGTGCAATACCAGCGACGCGCCGTTCGCCTTGTTCTACCAAGCGGGCCGGTCGGACGTGTGCTCAAGCGGCGGGTTGATCCCTTGATCGCTGCCATCGTGCGCAACTGCGTTCTGCCTTCGCTGTTCTGGGTCGAGCCATCGATAAAAGCGAGCCATCCTTTTTGGACGAGCATGCTGGCTCGGTTGCCTTGGCGGTTCGCCGCAGGAGCCCTTGCGCTGACAACGGGAACCGAGGCAGGTATCTGGTTCGCGGTCGCAAACGCGCTGTGGGCAGTAGGTGACATCGCAATCGGCGTTCTCGATGGCGAGCCGGAGCCGGCCATTATCCGCCCTCAAGAGAACGGTTCCTCCGCAGGCATGGCCCCAAATACATTGGACGATCATTGAGGATCCGTTAAGGGCTCATCTACGTTAAGGCCAGCGCCCAACAGTGCACCCGCCATGCACAGTGAAGCTGCTTCGGAGACGCCAGTGGTTGTGAGAGCGATAAGAATGGCTAACTTGCGCGCATGAAATCCATCGCATTCAGACCGCAGGGTCTGGAACGAGGTGATCCCGCTCTTTGCTTTCAATCCGACCATCCGCAAGATCGTCTATACGACGCACGCCATCGAGAGCCTGAACCGCGTGATCCGCAAACCGATCGAGACGCGCGGCCCCTTCGCAGCCGAAGAGGCCGCGATCAAGCTGATCTACCTTGCGGTTGTCGGCCGCCTCGGGGTCCGCCCCCATGAAGGCATAATCGACCGCTTCCTGCACGTTGAAGATCTGCGCGTGAACCTGGCGCTGATCGTCATACTAGACGCGGGCGCCGGACTGGGGGAACACGGTCCGGATCGAGAGAAGGAACCGCATCGAACGCGGCTTGAAGATGCCCCGCTGGGGGTTCACCAGCGGCACGCGTTCTCCTTCGAACATGAACCCGGCCTTGAGGTGGTCGCTGGTCAGGTGATCGTGGAGCGTCGAGAGCTTGCGGACATGCGCAAAGGCCGCCATGCGCATCGCAGCATCCCTATCCTCGCACTCACCTGCCCCCATGGCCTCGTTCTCAGTTGCACAAACACTCGTTGCGCCAATCCATAGCGGTTTCAAGCGCTTCTGCTCAGGAGAATGCCAAGACCAGACTGACATCAGAGCGAGCGCTGGCTAACCGCAGGCCAGCTTCGGCCTCTCCCTTAGATCCACCGCTGCAACGACCGCCTCCACCTCTGGCCGCGACCAGCAGCCAATCCACTGCCCGATCTTACCGTCGTCGATCGACACCCAGAAGTTGGGCCAGACCAGATACAGTATCTGTCCTTCGTAGAAGCGCTGGGTTCGGCGGAGGTGAGTTTTGCAAGCGTCATGCTTGAGAGGTTGCCCACGCAGTGGTTAAGGAAGGGTTACTCGGCTCTAGACAGCGGGCTGCCGAAAGCCGTTCAGACCCAAGGTGCCTCGGCGACAGGTCGGCTGTTGCGCGTGCGCTGACAGAAAGAGCCTCTGAGCCCCCCCAGTGGACGCGAGACCACAGCCCCCATTCGCCTCGCTACAACCCGTCGAAACCGACGACGAGGAGCTTCTCGTTATCAACCCTGCACCTGCTACGCGTTCAGGCCGGCGCAGAGGCTGCGCCGGCCTGAAAGCCATCTGAGGGCGGCGCTTCTGGGCGTCTGCAGCAACAACCAATAGCGGACGTTTGCGGCAGCCAAGGGCGCAAGCGGTTGCGCATTCGCAGAAGCGACGGCAAGGAATGGAGCTTTCTTTCCGGACGTTAAGACCTTACATCGCTCGGATATCCGCAATCACGACCTTTAGGTCATCACAGATTTCCACTGGATTAAGCGCAGCAGCGACGTCGAACTTAGTCACGCCAAATTCCCTTTCGACTGATCTTTTGTCCGTTTCCATTAGTGACTTTCCGTGCGCATCTTTCATCGCTTGAAGCACATCTTGGTTTGTGAAATTATCAGGAATAGCTAAGGCATGGTTCTGAGCGAAAAAATTTCGCACTTCGTCAGCTTCTTTTCCCGAAGCCCTAGCAATTGCATTCGGACACATGAGATAGTTCTCGATATGTCGCCTTTGCCAAACGCGCAATTTGAGGTTCGGCTCACTATTAGTCTCAGACTTGTCACGAAGCGTAGTCGGGTCCACGTTTGCTTGTTCCAGACTATCGCGATCTCGGACACTAACCGCTTTCAGGTCCGGGATATCACCCTTCAACTGGCGGAAAAGTTGCTTCCGTTCTTTCGACGATCCTGTCCAAGCCCATACAACCACGTCATTTGAAATTGGCAGTCCAAGCTTAGATGCAATTATATTCAGGAAACGTGCATCACTCTCATTTTCAACGATTAACAATCTTTTTGTCTTCTTCAGCTTATCCAGGCGCGGAGAAAACTCACTGCCCAATCCAGCAAACAGCCCAATTCGCGCCGCATCGTCCCCCAAATATTTCGCCTTACCGTCTCGTAGCATAAGAATTTTAGAATGTTCGGCCCATCGAAGTATTTCGGTGCTATGTGTGGCTAGAAGCACCTGCTTCCCAAGTCTGCCCGCGATGTTTTCAAGCTCAGAGAGAAGTAGCGTTTGCAAGCTCGAGTGCAAGTGAGCGTCAGGCTCATCAAGTAGCAGAACATCAGTTTCCGGATCAAGCGCAAGTGAGAAAACGCTCAGCCATTGGAGAAAGCCGCTACCCTCAGCCATCAGATCACGCGGTTTAAACTTCGGGAATTTTCTTATTCTTGTTCCCTCCCAAGTTCCCTTAACTAAACTTACGCGGATATAACTGTGGTAGAGGTCATTGAACGGACTTACAGATAAACTCGCTTGAAAATATCTCCCCATTGCTGATTGCAGAAGCTCCCAAGGATCGGTCTCCCGAAGGATTTTCAGTTGAGACGTCTTTATTCTCCCAGTGTTATCCTTTAGGCTTTCACGACTTTTCTGATTTTCATGCTCCAGTTCAAAAAGGAGGTTGCGTATCGTGCCCCCTACTAAGCCACTTCCTGTAAGCGCCCGCCTTTGAGCAATACTCATTCTTTGCTCCTTCGCGGTGATTCCTGCAAAGGGTGGAACGAAGCCTATATGCGGTGTCTGATCGTCCAACGTAATGTTGGAGTTTGTTTGCTTTATGAAAAGCCTATCATTGGCTAACGCTAAGCTAATCTCAAGGAACTTTTCAATCTCAGTTTCATCCTGCCAAGCAGGCTTGATGGACAACGTGTATCCATCAGCCCCTTTTACCTGATTAGTAAGGTTTGCCCACAAATGAGAAAGCGAAGGGATCTGTATTGGCGAGAATTCATCGTCCGACAGACCGACGCCCTGCCCTGTATGTGCGGCAGTAAGAGCAGCTGCCTTTCTCATTCTTGAGAACTGTGAGGCAAAAATCCCATACTGCTAAAGCTTGCAGAAGAGTAGACTTTCCGGAGTTATTTCCACCAGCCAATAAAGAAAGGCCTTGAGGCTTCAATTCAATTGTTTCATTCTTAAACTTCTTGAAATTTTTTAGCGTTACACTCTTAATCACCGCGCACTCACTTCCATCACTTCGCGACGCGGACATTCTCCTTTATTTTAATCATACGCGCAACACCACTCGAAGTCGCAAGGCTTCGTGTCGAAGGAGACAGACAAAGACATTGCCGAGTGTGGAGCAAGTGGGCACTGCGCTGATGCTTGCCAGCTGATCCACTGATCCACATCGCTGGACGAGCAGCATGCCCGCCCTAATCGTATCGCCGCCGATCATCCCCGTCTAAGCCATTGTTATAAAAGAAGATGCAGCACGCGATGCTGTGTGACTTATAGCAAAGGCGACATGCAGTGACCAAAGGCCAACCTTACAGCGAAACGCGGCTCGCAACCTATCTGCAAAAGCGCATTCTGGAACTGCGACCGAAGACGCAGAAGGCGATTGCGGTGGAGGCAGGGTTCGTCAACCCAAACATGCTCACGATGATCAAGAACGGCACCAACAAGCTGCCGCTCGACCGCGTCCCGGCACTCGCGAAGGCGCTGGAGTGCGATCCCAGGCGTCTGTTCAAGCTCGCGATCGAGCAAGAGATGGGCGAGACGCATGCGCGGGTGATCGAGGAGATCTTCGGCGTGGTTGTGACGCAGAACGAGATCGCCTGGGTCAAGGAGGTCCGCGAGGCCTCCGGCCACAGCGACCCTGGCGTGACGTCCCGCGCGCGGTCTGCGGCGCGAGCCATCTTTCAAAGATGACCTGACGACCTCCCGGGGCAGCTCACCTCTCCTCCTGCCCCACCAGGAGCCGGGCAGAGCAACGGGTCGTCATGTAGTCCAGGCGGCTGAGGGATCCGGCCAGGACGTCAGCGGCCAGTTCCCGGCACACCTGATCCTCCGCTGCCCGTTCGGTCTTTTTCTTCCCGGACGAGGAAACAGCCTCGGGAAGAATCATTCCAGCAATTGCGAGCGAGGACAGGAAAAGGAGCGTCTCGTCGAAGAAGGCTAAAGAAGGCTTCATGTGTCCT
The DNA here is from genome assembly GCA_008711135.1 of Rhodobacteraceae bacterium LNNU 3342. Lineage (GTDB taxonomy): Bacteria > Pseudomonadota > Alphaproteobacteria > Rhodobacterales > Rhodobacteraceae > Halodurantibacterium. The sequence goes on along the minus strand of VUAW01000035.1, from coordinate 741 downwards.
CCCACCAAGGTCCTCCCGAAGTGTGGCGGGTTGAAGATGCTGTGGCAAGCACTGGCAGCGCCTGTTGCGCTTCTTGATCCCGATCGCAAAGGACCTGTGCACGGATCACCGCCATCCCCTCCTCGCAGCCTCATCGTCTGCCTGACGGCACAGACCGCCCCTCTTCGCCTGCCTCGGCCGCACCCGAGCACCCCATACAGGAACCGCCCATGCGCGCGGGTGGCGGCGTCTTCGCCGTCACCTGATAAAAGATCCAGGGGCGCCTGCGTGACTCCCGATCCGGAACCCGCCGCGCCGGCTGCCCACGCGCCCGGCGATGATCAGCGGCCCCTCAGCGAGAGGCAGTGTATTGCCCGCCTGCCGCCGCAGCCGGTCCACCGGCCACATCGGCAGGAAGACCGAGATGACCCGTGCCATCGCATGCCTCCAGCTCAAGATCGAAACTCTCGCCCGCCCGCGCCCGGATCAGCTCCACCAGCCAGCGGGACCGGCCCACCCCCGGCACCGGCAGCGGCGCGGACGGCAGCACCGAGATCCGCCAGCGCGTCATTGCCGCCGTGGGCTGGCCGAAGTCAGAGGCCTCCGCCTGCCGCCGCCAGCGCCGCAGCGCGATCCCGGTGGTGCCCGATGCCTTGGCCGCCAGGTGCAGCCGGCGCGAGGCCGTCATCGGAAGCCGCGCCACATCGCCCACCACCGCCGCCAGCCCCCCGTGCCGCAGCCCTTCCTCCATGCAGGCCAGCA
>VUAW01000034.1 GCA_008711135.1 Rhodobacteraceae bacterium LNNU 3342 | reverse complement strand
TCGCATTTCCAGCAACACACAGAAAAACAACAGGAAAAATAGAGAGGAAGGGGCTGTCCGATTGCTGGGAACATCGCCATGCGGCCCGGGTTTGAGTCGCATGGTGGAATCAAGATGGGCAGGTACGATGGCAACCGAACGGCGCCAGATCAAAACGGCAAGCCTTGCCGATACCTTGGGGGTTATTGCGAAGGTCGCCCTTCCAACGCTCGCAAAGGGCATATTCGTGCGGCGACCCAAGGTCGTGGCGCTTTCTGCCATGCTGAACCTCGATCAACGGGCCGTGGAACGCCTGCAGGCCCTGCGGGAGAAATACCCGGGCGGCCCGGTGCTGCTGCCGATTCCCGGCCGGCCACAGGCGATTCTGCTTCAGGATGAGGATGTCGAGCGCGTCCTCTCGGACACCGAGGTATTCATGCCCGCCACTGCCGAGAAGATCTCGGCGCTGCGTCACTTCGAGCCTCACGTATCGCTCCTTTCCCGCGGCACCGATCGGGAGCGTCGGCGCCGTTTCAACGGCGAATTGCTGGAGGAGGGCTGCCCGATCCACCCGATGGCGACGGCCTTCATGAAGGTCGTGCAAGAGGAGATGACTGCAATTGTCGCCGAAGCAGGCGGAAAGCTGGACTGGGATACCTTCGTCCCTGCCTGGTACCGGATCGTGCGCCGGGTCGTCCTGGGTGACGGGGCGCGGGATGACGATCAACTCACGGACGAGCTGGAAAAACTTCGTTCCGCTGCGAACTGGGCGCTTCTGCATCCCCGCCGCGACAAGCTGAACGAGCGCTTCCATGAACATCTGCAGCAACATCTTTCGCGTGCCGAACCAGGAAGCCTTGCCGCCCGACTCGCCACATTGCCGCAATCCGAGGACACGCAGGTGACGGACCAGGTCGCCCACTACCTATTCGCATTCGATCCCGCTGGAATGACGGCCTTCCGCACCCTTACGCTGCTCACGGCGCATCCACAGACGCTCATCCGCGCCCGGGCAGAGGCTCAGGAACGGCAGAACGCCCTGCAGGACCTGCCCTTCCTTCGCGCCTGCGTGCTGGAATGCCTTCGCCTTTACCCGACCACGCCAACCATCTTCCGCGAAACGTCCGAAGAAGTAGAGTGGGAGGGTGGCACCCTGCCCGCCAACACGCACATCCTGATCTTTGCCCCCTTCTTTCACCGGAACGAGGCGTTGCGCGAGGATGCCCACCGCTTCAACCCGGATGGCTGGCTGGGCGCCCAACCCGACACGCGCCTGCCCTTGGTACCTTTCAGCGCCGGCCCCGGCGTCTGCCCCGCACGTCACCTTGTCCCGATGCTGGCCAGCGCCGCCGTGGCACAGATCCTGACGCAGGCAGAGGTCGAACTGCTGGAACCCCGCCTCTCCCCACAAGAACCCCTGCCCGCCACGCTCGACAACTTCTCCACCTCCTTCCGGCTGCGCAGGTTGTGACGGAGGGGAACCACACCGTCGTGCGAACCACGTGATGCGCTAGGCCAATGAGAGATGACGGCGCGATGTTGCGCCTCCCAGACCGTCGGATTGATCGTCGCGCCCACTGCAATTGCAGCACGGCGACGTCCCCTCGACGCACCACGCCTAGGCGAGGACGATAAAGTCCAGGCCGCAAAACACGGCCAGTGGATAGCTCTCAAGATCACTCACGTCGTCAGACGAAGCGGCGACTTGGCGCACCGCAGAACCCTCAAGGCTTTCCCTTTAAGCTCCTGCCCATCTGGCTGCAGCAGCCCCACATCAATTGGCCGTATCAGGCTTCATGCCAACACCAGATCGCTGCTAAAAGCGCAGCCCAACAGAGAAGCCGGCCCCCTCGGCGCCGATGCCAAAGCTCGCTGCTCCGAACGAGAGCCCGATTATCGCCCCCGCCATGATCTGGTCGAGGGTATGTTCGCCGGCATATGACCGGCTCCAGCCTGTCATTCCGGCTGCGCCGTAGGCTGCTACGCCCGCCCAAGACTCACTGTCAAAACACTTCCCTGCCAGATCAGAGGCACCAAAGAAGGCCGCAGCCGTGTGGCCCGAGGGGAACCCGCGGCCTTGGCCCGACGGACGCCGTGAGACCGGAGATCCATCAAGAATCTCCTTCATGCCCAGAACCGCCGCTGCCTGCAGCACCCCCCGAACGGCGAAATCTTCGGCCCGGTCCTGATCGACCGCACAGACCATCGCGGCGAGCGGCAGCCCGTATTTCATCGCGGTGCCAAGACCCTCAAACGGCTCCGCAGTTGCGGGTCCGGCCGCGAGCGTTGCGCAGAAACATGCCATTGCTCTCATAAGATCCTCCAAGGCAGGACAGGCAGCCTGAACATACACCCCGGGGAAGATCCGCCCAGCCTTTTCCACCCCTGCCCCACCCTCAGGGCAAGACAAATCGTCGACCACAGCGGGTGATTCGCTGGATCAGCGTGTATCAAGCGGGAATACTCGCAAGTAACCAGCGCAACGGGCAGTACGTAAGTCGAGCCGTAAGGGCTATCGGAACCAGAAGAAGGCGCAGCGAAACCAGCACTTAGGGCTTCGGCAGATAAGGAATGGCCCCTGCGATGTCACTGTTGTCAATTACGCGAAAATGACTGATCGAGCCATCCTGCCGCGCCTTGCTGAAGGGGGCATACTCCGGGTCATTGGCAAAGGCGTGGGCCGAAGCGCGGTCAGGGAACTGGATCAGCGCGATCAGCGTCTCGTCCGTCGTGCTGCCTTCCAGCGTCTCGATATTGCCACTACGGGCAAGATAACGCCCGCCGTGTTTTGCGGCGATGTCGTGAACCTTTGCGGCGTAGTCCGGCACCCAGGCGTTGTCGGTGACCTTCACCTCGGCGATCAGGAATGCAGTCATCGTCCGTCCTCCCTCATCGGAAACTGCCGTCAGCATAGTTGCGCGGGCGCTCCCGACAATTGGACTTAGGTCTGATTCCAGCGCCAGAACATGGGATAGCGTCCCCTGGAGGCAGTGCCCTAACTTCTGAACTGGCTCATCCGATCAGGAAAGGCGACGGCGCGGCGGTAAAGGTGCCATGTTGCGTGGCCAAGGACGGGCAGCACGATGATCAGCCCAGCAAAAAGCGGGATCATTCCCAGCATCAGGGAGACGGCGACGATCAACCCCCACACCGCAGTCGCGCCCGGATTGCGGCGCGCAACTGCGAGCGAGGTCGCCAGCGCCACCGGCACGCCTACCTGACGGTCTATCAGCATCGGAAAGGAGACCAGACTGACGCAGAGCACCACCGCCGCAAACACGAAGCCGACGCCGAACCCGATAAGGATCATCGCCCGCCCCTCGTTCGTGGTGAACGTGTCGCGCAGAAAAGCGAGAAGGCTGTCATGGGGCGTAGGCCCAAGGGTAGCGGCCCAGATCGCATGCGCGGCAATAAGCCAGAAGACGAAGATCACGACAAGCAGGAAGGCCAGCGCCAGCACCGGCCCCAGCATCCGGCCCGTCAGCGTGGCCAGCGCCGCGCCCCAATCCGTCTCCTCGCCCTGCTCGCGCCGGCGGCTCATCTCATAAAGGCCAACGGCCGCGACCGGACCGACCAGGGGAAAGCCCGCCACGAGCGGGAAAAGCAGGTGTACCTCTCCCGCGTTGAGAGCCCAGGCGGCAAGGATGAAGCCGATCACCGGATAAAGCGCCACCGCAAAGACCACGTCCGAGCGGAGCGCGGCGAAGTCCTCGGCCCCTTTTCGGAGCGCTGCTTGGAGGTCGCGCACGCCGATACGGTTGACCTCGGGCCGGGTCATCTGGTGGCTGCCGATCCCGTCCACTGCCGACCCGAGGCCGCGGCCCGCGCCGGCCAGTCTCTGTGCGCTCCAACTCAGTGGATTTCCAATTGTCTCACGGGGCATGACTGCATCCTCCCTATCTGGAGGGCCCGGAAGTGGGCGAGGCGTCTGCCGGAGAGCCCGGCACCGCCCGCATACATGCCGAGCCGAACCGTCCTCATCTGGTAGATTACCAGATGCGCTGCGAGGTTGCACTTCCAGAATCATGCCCGGCACGCGCTAACGCTCTGGCTGACGTTCCTGCCCCAGGTTTCATCAAAGAGGTGTCTGCGTGATGCGGCCTAGGTAGAGTGGCGCAACGCTGTGGGGGTAGTCTGGCGCAGCAGGAAAGCGATGCTGTCTAGGAGCCACAAACTCGACGCACATCCTGTGGCGACGGGGCGGGGATTGGCTCGTGTGTCTCCACACGAAAACGTCCGGACTGACAAACTATCCGGCGGTCGCGGGAAGCTCGTCTCGCAGCGTTCGAGCCGCGCAATCACAGCTATTCAAGGTCCAGAATACGTTCTAGCGGGGCAAGGAGCACCTCGACCACGTCCGTCGCCAGTTGCCTTCAAGGAGTGCGTCAAAGCGGGTCAAGGCGCGCTGCTTCATGAGGCTGCGGACAATCTTCCGGGCAGGCTGGTCTGGCGCGCACTCTTAACGCATTGTGCAGCCGCTGTAACTACGTCTTAACGGAGCGCACGATCATCTAGAGCAACACGGACCATGAACCATCGGCCTCATAGGGCGTACGTCACAGAACTACTTGATGCGCACGTCACGCAGCCCGTTGGCCTCGCCACGCCAAAAGAATCCGGAACGCCCGGTTTTCTGTAAGGCCTGCAACCGCTGTCTTCAGCCTGCCTTCGGCGAGGCCGCCTGGGGCAGCTCGATGTTGATCTCGAGGCTCGACATCTGCTCCCCACGTTCCATCCGGACATCCACGTCCTTTTCCTCGATCGGGACGTATTTCCGGATTGCCGCAACGATGTCGCGCTGCAGCATCGGCAGGTAGTCGGCTTTCCCGGCACCGCCGCCACTACGTTCGTGGGCGAGAAGGATCTGCAGCCGGTCCTTGGCTGTCTGGGCGGACTGGGGCGGGCGCTGCTTGCGAACAAAGCTGAACAGGTTCATGACGCACGCCCGAACAGCCGTTGGAACAGACCGGGGCGACGCTCCCCAACGATGCGCATCTCGACGTCGCTGCCGGTCAGGCGGGATACCGCATCCTCATAGGCTTGGGCGGCAGCCGAGGGACCATCCAGCACAACGGGCGTCCCCACGTTCGAGGCCCGCAGGATCGCCTTGCTTTCGGGAATGACGCCCAGCAGCGGCACCGCCAGGATTTCCAGCACATCGTCCACCGTCATCATCTCGCCGATGTCGACGCGCGCCTGATCATAGCGTGTCAGCAGAACCTGCGCCTTGATCGGCTCGGCGCCCGAAGTCTCGGCCCGTTTGGTCTGGCTGCTCAGCAGGCCCAGAACGCGGTCGCTGTCGCGCACGGAAGAGACCTCGGGGTTGGTGACAACTACCGCTTCGTCGGCAAAGTACATCGCCATCTGCGCGCCGCGCTCGATCCCGGCTGGGCTGTCGCAGACGATATAGTCGAACTCAGCCTTCAGCTCCTTCAATATCTGCTCGACACCCTCCTTCGTCAGGGCATCCTTGTCGCGGGTCTGGGAGGTCGGCAGGATCGACAGCGTGTCAAGCCGCTTGTCCTTGATCAGCGCCTGCTTGAGCTTTGCATCGCCTTGAATGACGTTGATGAAGTCGAAGACCACGCGACGTTCGCAGCCCATGATCATGTCCAGGTTGCGCAGACCCACGTCGAAGTCGATCACCACCGTCCTGAAGCCCTGCTTGGCCAGACCTGCCGAGATCGCCGCGGCCGAGGTCGTCTTGCCCACGCCCCCCTTGCCCGAGGTGATCACGATGACCCGCCCAAGGGGCGGATTGTTCTTGGGTTCCGTCGTCATGCGATCACCTCCATGCGAAGTTTTTCGTCCTCCAGGTATATGTGTGTACAGCGTTGGCGGGCGGCGTCTTCGAGCATCTCGCTCGTGTGGTAGAGCCCCGCGATGGCGACCAGTTCGGCATTCAGGCTCTGGCAGAAGATGTGCGCGCTCTCGTCGCCGTGGCAGCCGGCCATGGCGCGGCCGCGCAAGGGGCCATAGACGTGGATGTTCCCGGCCGCGACCAGTTCGGCCCCGGAGGCGACAGAGCCGATCACCGTCAGATCGCCCTGTTCAGCCACGATCATCTGGCCTGAACGCACAGGCGAGCGGATGACCTTGTTCTGGACCGGGCGGGGCGCTTCGACCGGGCGGACAGGGCTGTTGTCACGAGGCAGCGGGGCATCGCGTCCCGCGGTCAGGGCGATCAGGCCCAGCCCCTGCAGCACCGTCTCCTCGATGCCGACAGCGTTCTGAACCCCGAAAACTTGCAGCTCGCGCCGGCGCAGGTTGCCCACCAGCTCGCGCATGCGGTCGGGATCGCCGAACCCAGGGGCGTTGATGAAGTCCAGCACCACTGGCGCGCCCGAAAAGAATTGCGGCGTCCGGAGCAGTTGCTCATCAAGTTGCGCATAAAAGGTATCGTCCGCGCTCTCGGTATCAATCCGAAGCGCGAGCGCGGTCAGGAAGCGGCCGCGCACTTGGAAAGCAGCCACCGTTGCCGGCGAGGGGTCGTGCCGGGTCCGGGCGTATCGATCTGACACGTCGAAACTCTGCTCCTGCTCTATGGCGGATCGCGAGTCAGGCGCGCCGCTCTTATTGAAGGTCCATCTATCACGAACCGGCAGCCGGAAGAAAGGAGCCGATCCAATTTCCAGCAGGAAGTCGCCAGTTTGTAAAGGGCCGCGAGCAGCATCTCGGCCAAAATTCCCCCCTGATACTGTTTCGCCAGTCAAACAACCGCAGGACCCATGCGCCGAAACCGGGACAGCAGGAAGTGGCCTTCTCTCCTCAGGACGGTGGAAATCAGCAGCTTCACCAACACGTAACTGATGTAGTGCCAATGCTTCACCGGTCAGCTGGATCTAGTTCTCCATCGCGTCTGTCTCGAATTCCAACACTGCAGACCAAATGCCAGTGCCAAGACAAGGCACATTGCCGTCCGCTGCACAAATGGTAGTAAAATTTCTGCTCCTCATCGTGTTGCCTTGTCGCAACACGATGAGGAATGCCTCCATCCCCTTGGGCGCTCGCGATAGGCCCAGAGCAACCTCAGTGTTCCTGCACGCCGCCGCCGGAATTTACTTCTGTAGAAGGGCCAGCCGTTGCTGGTGTGCCAAGTCCAGAGAGCGCGAGAAGCAAACGCTCACGCAGCAGGACCATGTGGCGATTTCTTTGGGTGACAGCTTCGAAAACCTCCGGAGCGTCGTTTCCGACCATCGCCAAGGCCTCTGACATCAGATCGAAGCTCCGAGTGCGGATTCTAGGTTTGTCTCCCAAGGCCGCAAATGCGTGCGCAAGCAGGTGGGTCAGACCCTGACTCATTGCCGCCTGTCGATCATGGTCTTCCGGAGTGGTGATCACAACGTTGAGGCGCAGGAACTGTCTCAGGAATGAAGCCAAGCGCCGCCATCGTTCACCCCTGATCGGGCAGAGTACGATCTGGCTGCCCGCTACTCCAAGTCTTGCGCTCTCGGGGCCAAACATCAGGTGGGTGGCAAGGATCTCGACATGAAGGGGGAGCCACTGGCACATGAGACGCGCCGGCTCTTCCTTAATTGAACAGACGTCCACCACCAGTTGTCCCGCCCTCAGATGCGGCGCGATCTCCCGCAGTGTCTCTTCGAGCGATTGAACGGGAACAGCCAGGATCAGGATATCGGCGCGAATGTCCCTCGCCTGCGCAATGATGCTGAAACCAAGCTCGGTGAACTGGCCCCCATTTCGACCGGACACCAGGCATAACCATGGAGGCTTAGGCAT
>VUAW01000033.1 GCA_008711135.1 Rhodobacteraceae bacterium LNNU 3342 | reverse complement strand
CTGCCGTTGCGCGGAAAATCCACTTATCCCGGCTGCTCACATTTCCGGAGCCACCTCTGTCCTGTGCTGCCGGACTTGCTGGATCAGATTCCGCCCGATGAACAAATTGGCACTGTGACTGGCGACGGTGCCTTTGACACCCGGCGTTGCCACACCTCGATTTTCGAACGGGGCGGCACCGCCATTATCCCGATCCGCAGGAACGGTCGCCTGTGGAAGGAAGATGGTCCCGCCGCCCGCGCCCGCAATGACATCCTTCGCGCAACCAGGCGCCTCGGTCGGACCAACTGGAAGCACTGGTCCGGCTATCATGTGCGACGTCGGATCGAGGCAAAGATGCGCGGCTTCAAATCCTTCGGCGAGCGGATCGCCTCACGAGACCCCGACAGACAAACGGCTGAAGTCCACATCCGCGTCGTACTCTTGAACAGCTTCAACGCCCTCAGCGCTGCTGAGATCGAGCGCTTGGCATGAGGTCAGTGGGGTAAGGGAAATCACGCTTTAACCCCGAGTTTTGCAACAATGCCCCCCGTGCTTCCACGTGAACAAGATCATTTGTCCCCGCCTGACCTAGTTTGGTGAGGCAACGAGGTGGCTGGTGGAAAGAACCCACCAGATTTCTCTTGCAGGACAAGCGGGAAGACACGCCGAGGCGGAAGGACCTGCTGGCACCGCCAGCAGGTCTTCGATCCCCCGATCGGTTCGCGGCCCTGTTAACGCAAAACCTTAACGAATACAACCCAAAGACGTTATACGCCTCAGGTGTCTTCCGGCGGACTCCCCTGCTTTCTCTTGGGTCTTTCCTGTTCGGCTGCGGGGCGTACAATCGCGTCAGCCTGATGGGACTCCCTCAGGCCGTAGCGGCCTCAGCGGCAATCGCTTGCCGCATGCCTTGGGTCAGCATGATACCCAGGATGTCGGTCAGCATCGCCCGCCAGAGCCGGTTGGCGGTAAGTTCTTCCGGCATGAGCTGGGGCAGGGCGCAGAGCGCCTCGACAATGGCGGCAGCCCCCTGGATGCGCTCCAGCCGGTCGCTGATCTCGACTGCGCGGGGGTCGCGCAGTTCGTAAGGGGGGCAGTCCAGCGTGGAACGCGTAACATGGCGCATCCAGGCGGCGGTGGCAAAGGCAAAGGGCCGCAGGTTGCCATCCCGGCGCGCGATCTCTACCGCCGGGGCAAAGATCCGCTGCGGCAGCTTCTCGGTTCCGTCCATAGCAATCTGGAAGGTCTCATGCGCAATGCCGGGATTGCGGAACCGTTCGGCCAGCGCCTCGGCATAGGCGTCCAGGTCGATCCCGGCCAGATCGGGCAGCGAAGAGGCCGCTGCCGCCAAGTGCCGCGACACCAGCCGTGCCAGATCGGCGTCCGCCATCACGTCGCGCACATAACGGCAGCCGCCATGGAAGCCTGCGTAGGCCAGCATCGAATGGGTGCCGTTCAGCATCCGCAGCTTCATCTGCTCATAAGGGCCAACATCGGGCACGAAGATGGCGCCTGCTTCCTCCCAAGCCGGACGACCTTGGGGGAAGTGATCCTCGATCACCCATTGATGGAAAGCCTCGGTTTCCACCGCGGCCTCATCCGTGACGCCCAAGTGGCGCGCGGCCTCTGCCCGCGTGGCGTCGGTGGGCGCGGGGGTGATCCTATCTACCATGGTGGAGGGGAAGGCGACATCAGCGGCGATCCGGTCGGCCAGCGCCGGATCGAGCCGCCGCGCGAAATCCACCACTGCCCCGCGCAGCAGCGCGCCATTATCCGGCAGGTTGTCGCAGCAAAGCACGGTGAAGGGCAGTAATCCAGCGTCGAAGCGCAGCGACAGCGCCCGGACCAGCAGGCCCAGGACGCCTGAGGGGGCCGTGGGCTTGTTGAGGTCGGCCTTGACCGCCGGGTGCGACGGGTCGCAGCCGTGGTTGGCGCGGTCAAGCCCATAGGCCTTTTCCGTTACCGTCAGGCTCACGATCCGACAGCCGGGATCGGTCAGCGCGGCCATCACTGCTTCCGGCGACTCCGGCGCGGCAAGAACCTGCGCCACGGCGCCGATCACGCGGACAGTGGTCGCCCCGGCCCCACGCTCGATCAGCGTGTAAAGGCCGCCCTGCGGGTTGATCTGCTGCGCCGGTTCGGGGGAGCGAAGCGATACGCCCGTGATCCGCCAGTCCCCGCCCTGCCGGGCCAGCGCCGCGTCGGTATAGGCGGCCTGATGTGCCTTGTGGAACGCGCCAAAGCCGATATGCACGATGCCCACTCCATGTGCGGCGGGGTCATAGCTGGGCGCGACAGCGGCGGGAAACACGGTACCGGGAGAAAGGCGCGCCGTCATGCGGCACCTTCCGCGACCAGCGGATGGTCCAGCGCCGTCATGATCCCGCGCAGCTCGGCCAGCCCCTTGAGCCGCCCGATTGCAGGATAGCCCGGCTGTCCCTTTCGGCCCAGATCGTCAAGGATGTCCTGCCCGTGGTCCGGGCGCATCGGGATCTCCCAGTCGGTGCGGCCCTCGGCCTTGCGGCGGCGTTCCTCGGCCAGAACGGCGGCGATCATCGCGACCATGTCGGTCTGGCCCGACAGGTGCTCGTCCTCGAAGAACGAGCCGCGCGGCTCTTCGGGGGTTTCCAGCGTCACGTTGCGCAGGTGCAGGAAGTGCACCCGGTCGCCCAGCCGGCGCATCATGCCGGGCGGATCGTTGTCGGCCCGTGCGCCAAGGCTGCCGGTGCAAAGGGTGATGCCGTTGGCGCGGATATCCACGGCCTCCATGACCTTGGCATAATCGGCCTCGGTGGACATGATCCGCGGCAGGCCCAGCAGCGGGAACGGCGGGTCGTCCGGGTGGCAGCAGAGCCGCATTCCCAACTCCTCGGCCAGAGGCGACACTTCGGCCAGGAAGTCGATCAGGTGGCCGCGCAGCTTGTCCTCGCGGATCGCGTCATATTCGGCCAGGTGCTGACGCACGTCTTCTAATGTGAAGCTTTCCGCCGCGCCGGGCAGGCCGAAAACCACGTTGCCAGCAAGCTGCTGGCGGGCCGCATCGTCCATCTCGGCAAAGCGGCGGGTGGCGGCCTCGACGATCTCGGGCGGAAAGTCCTCGGCCGCGCCGGGGCGTTCAAGGATGTGGATGTCGAACGCTGCAAAGTCGGTGAAGTCGAAGCGCATGCAGGTGGCGCCCGTCAGCCGCCGCCACGCCAGATCGGTCCGCGTCCAGTCCAGCACCGGCATGAAGTTGTAGCAGATCACCTCGATCCCCGCGTCGCGCAGGTGGTGGAGGCTGGTCTTCCAATTGACGATATGGGCCTTCCAGTCGCCCTTCTGTTTCTTGATGTCCTCTGACACCGGCAGGCTTTCGACCACTTCCCAGTTCAGCCCCGAAGGCGCACCGTCCTTCATCGTCGCGATCTGGCGCTGGCGCAGCGAAATCTCCTCGGGCGTCCAGACCGCGCCTGTCGGCACGTGATGCAGCGCAGAAACCACGCCCTGCACACCGGCCTGAAGCATGTCATCCACCGACACCAGATCCTTCGGTCCGAACCACCGCCATGTCTGCCGCATCTCGCTCTCCCCTTGTCGTGGCACTGCGGCCGGAGAGGCCGCGTTGCAAAATCTCTAGCAAGCATTTCTTTGGTTGACTAGTATGGAAGTATGGCGCAGAACAAGAAACAGAGGAGGGGCACGATGGCAGACAGGATTGGCTTGAACACGGTGAATGCCGGGGCGGCGGTTGGCCCGCAGCTTCTGCGCATCCTGCGCGAGCGTATCATCTGCAACCAGATCCGCCCCGGAGAGCGCCTGTCCGAGGCTGAATTCGGCTTGCAGTTCGGCGTCAGCCGCCAGCCGGTGCGTGAGGCCTTCATCAAGCTGGCCGAGGAAGGCCTGCTTGAGGTGCGCCCGCAGCGCGGCACTTTTGTGCGCAAGATTTCCGTGGCCGCGGTCAACGACGGCCGCTTTGTCCGAGAGGCGATCGAGGCCGACATCGTCAAGCTGCTGGCCGAGGCCGCTGATCCGTCACTGGTGCGCGAACTGGACGGTCAACTGGACCTTCAGCGCGAACTTGTGGACGTCGATCCGCAAAGCTTCCGCCCGCTGGATGACACCTTCCACCGCACACTGGCCGAGGCCGCGGGCAAGACCCACGCCTGGAGCGTGATCGACGGAATGAAGACCCAGATGGACCGCGTCCGCCAGCTTTCGACCGAGCAGTTCCCGGTGGGCAAGCTGATCAACCAGCATGCACAGGTCGTCCGCGCCATCGAGGCGGGCGATCCGGTCGCCGCCGAGGCAGCCATGCGCCTGCATTTGCGGGAGATCCTGCATGACCTGCCGGTCGTGCAGGCGGCGCTTCCGGAGCTGTTTGAATGACCTGACCGGGCGCACCCGCGCCCACGGCTGACGACAGAGGGAGGAACCATGACCGTCACCACCAAGATCACCCGCATCCTTGCGGCCACCATGGCGGCGCAGCTGCTTTCAAGCGCGGCATTCGCGCAGGAAATCACGCTGAAGCTCGGCCACTTGGCCAACGAGCAGAACGTCTGGCACCAGGCCGCGATCAAGTTCGGCGAAGAGCTTTCGACGCTCACTGATGGGCGGATCGCCGTCGAGGTTTACCCGAACGAGACGCTGGGCAAGGAAGTCGACCTCATCAACGGGATGCAGCTTGGCACTGCGGACATGACCATCACCGGCGAGTCGCTGCAGAACTGGGCGCCGATGGCTTCGCTTCTTGCGCTGCCCTACGCCTACACCTCGCTTGAACAGATGGACGAAGTCGCCGGTGGCGAGATCGGCGACCAGATCGAGGCGCAGATCATCGAGAACGCTGGCATCCGCCCGATCGCGTACTTCGCCCGCGGTCCGCGGGAACTGACTTCCAACCGGCCAATCACCACGCCGGAGGAGTTGAACGGCCTGAAGATGCGCGTGCCGAACGTGCCGCTGTTCCTCAACGTCTGGCAGGCGCTTGGCGCGCAGCCGACGCCGATGGCGTTCTCCGAGGTCTTCACCTCGCTGCAGAATGGCACGATCGAGGCGCAGGAAAACCCGCTTGCCCTGATCCAGTCGGCGAACTTCAACGAGGTGCAGACCCACGTCAACATGACTGACCACGTGCGGTCGTGGATCTACCTCACCATCTCGGAATTGACCTGGGACCGCCTGTCCGAAGAGGACCAAGCCGCCGTCATGGAGGCCGCAGCCCGCACCCAAACCTATGAGCGTGAGCTGTTCGAAGCTGCCGAGGCAGAGATCCGCGCCGATCTGGAAGCCAAGGGGATGACCTTTGTCGAGGTTGATCAGGAAGCCTTTGCCGCCAAGGCCAAGGAAGCCGTCCTGACCAGCGTCGCCGAGGAAGTCCGCCCGACGGTCGAGCAGATCTTCGAGATGCAGCAGTAAGCGGGCCCGAACCCGTCGCTGCGTCAGTGGGCGCGGGGCAGTCTCCGCGCCCTCTTCCGTTCAGGAGTTTCCCATGCTGTCAGCCGTCACCCGCATTGCCGAAGGCCTGATGCGCCTTCTGACCGGTGTTGCGTTCCTTGTGATCATCGCCGCTGTCCTCCTGCAGCTTCTGGGGCGGGGAGGCTGGGTGCCTTCGCTCGTGTGGACCGAGGAGATCTCGCGCTTCGCGCTGCTTTATCTGGCTGCCTTCGGTGCGGGCCTGTCGCTGCGGAGCGGTGACATGGTGAACGTTGATCTGATCTCCGAGGCGATGCCGGGATCGATCCCGTGGTTCTTGCGGCTGCTTGCGGCGCTTGCCACCCTCGTGGGCTGCGCGGCACTGATCGCACCAAGCTGGTTCTATACCAGCATCGGCCAGCGGCAGACGGCGCCCGCCTCGGGCATCCGGATGGACCTCATCCATGGCTCGGTGCTCGTGCTGGTGGCGGGGCTGGCGCTCTTTGCGCTGCTGCGTGTGGTAGCGATGCTGCGGGGGACCGAGAACGGCCTTCCCCAGAGACCTGAAGAGGATATCTGACATGGACCTCGCTGTCCTTCTTGGCACTTTCATCGGCGGGCTCGTGCTGGGTATTCCGGTCGCTGTAACGCTCGCCCTCTCTTCGCTGGCCTATGTGGTCTATGCCGGGATCCCGCTCGTGGTGATCCCGCAGAAGATGTATGCCGGCATGGACAGCTTTGTCCTGCTGTGCATCCCGGGCTTCATTCTGGCCGGGAACCTGATGAACATGGGCGGCATCACCGGACGGATCGTGCGGCTGGCACAGGCGCTGGTGGGCTGGGCGCGGGGCGGGCTGGGCCTGACCAACGTTGCGGCCTCGATGCTCTTCGGGGGCATCTCCGGCACGGCGGTGGCCGATGCGGCCTCGGTCGGCGGCATGATGATCCCGGGCATGAAGAAGGCCGGCTATCCCGCTGATTTTTCAGCCGCAGTGACGGCGGCGTCCTCTACCGTCGGGCCGATCATCCCGCCGTCGGTGCCGATGATCATTGTCGGCTCGCTTTCGGGCATCTCGGTCGGAAAGATGTTTCTGGCGGGGGCAATCCCAGGCGTGCTCATGGGCGTCGCGATGATGTTCACCGCGTGGCTGATCGCGCGGCGCAACAACTTCCCGCGTCAGGCATGGCAGGGCTTTGCAGAGCTTGGTCGTTCCTTCTTGGGCGCCTTCTGGGCGGTGGCGATGACGGCACTGATCATCGGCGGGTTGCTTTCGGGCTTTGCCACGCCGACGGAAACCGCGATCGTTGCCTCGATCTATGCCTTCGTCGTCGGGGCCTTTGTCTACCGCGACCTGCCATTGCGCGCCGTGCCAGGGATCCTGGTCAACAGTGCCGTATCGGCGGCGGCGATCCTTGCGCTGGTGGGTTTCGCCAACGTCTTTGGCTGGATCCTTGTGTCAGAGCGTATCCCGCAGACCATTGCCAACGGGGTGCTGTCGATCACCGACAACCGCTTCCTCGTGATCCTGCTGATCAACCTGATCCTGCTCTTTGTTGGCATGTTCATGGAAACGATCGCAGCGCTGATCATCCTCTTCGTGCCGCTGCTCGCGCTGGCGCAAGGCGTGGGCGTGGACCCGCTGCATTTCGCCACCTTCGCGGTGCTGAACCTGATGATTGGCCTGACCACGCCTCCGGTCGGCGTCTGCCTGTTCATCTGCGCCAACATCGCGCGCCTGCCGCTCGCCCCGGTGATCCGGGCGATCGCCCCCTTCCTGCTGACGAACATCCTCGTGCTGCTGGCGGTGTCCTACTACGCGCCACTCGCCACTTGGCTGCCGTCGCTGCTTGATAAATGAGGACTCCCATGGCTGAACAGACAACCCGCGTCTGCCGCCTACACGGCCAGAACGACCTGCGGATCGAAACCGAAACCTTTGCTAATCCCGGCGTGGGAGAGGTGCTGGTGGCGGTGGGCGCGGGCGGCATCTGCGGCTCGGACATGCACTACCTTCAGGACGGTGGCATCGGCACGATCCGGGTGCGCGAGCCGATCATTCTGGGGCACGAGGCCGCGGGCACCGTGGTCGCCCTTGGCGAAGGTGTCGAGGGGCTTGCCCCCGGCGACCGGGTGGCCCTGAACCCGAGCCAGCCCTGTGGCGCCTGCCGTTTCTGCGCCGAGGGCCTGCATCACCAGTGCCTCAACATGCGGTTTAAAGGGTCGGCGATGCTGATGCCGCATGAACAAGGCATGTTCCGCGACCGCATGGTGATCCGTGCCGCGCAATGCGTGAAGGTGGCGGGAGACGTGCCACTGCAGGCCGTGGCTTGTGCGGAGCCGCTCGCGGTCTGTCTGCACGCGCTGAACCGGGCCGAGTCCGTGACGGGCAGTCTTGCGGGCAAACGTGTTCTGGTGACCGGGGCAGGGCCAATTGGTGCGCTCTGCACTGCGCTCGCCGCTTGGCGTGGCGCGGCGGAAATCGTGGTAACCGACCTTCAGGATCATACGCTCTCCATCGCGCGCGAGATGGGCGCGACCCGCACCGTCAACGTCGCCACGAACGCGGCCGAGATGGCGGAGTATGATGCCGAGAAGGGGCAGTTCGACCTGGTGTTCGAATGTTCCGCGGCCGGCCCTGCGATCGGCATGGCGCTGGCCTGCCTCCGCCCGCAGGGAACGCTTGTTCAGGTCGGCGTGGCCGGGGACACAGCCCTGCCGTTGAACATGATCGTCGGGAAAGAGATCAACTTCATCGGCAGCCAGCGCTTTGATGCCGAGTTTGCGCAGGCGGTAGAACTGATCGCCTCCGGCGCGATTCCGGTCGAAAAGATGGTGACCGGTTCCTATCCGGTGGATCGGGCCGCGGAGGCGTTTGCCGCCGCCGCCGACCGGAGCCGTTCGGTCAAGGTGCAACTGAGTTTCGAGCCCGCCTGATCCGCATCTTGAGTCCGGATAGAAAGCCTTCTTGCCCATATAGAAGCGCCGGCCTTGAAGGTCGGCGCTTGCGATGGCTTCAGCCAACGGGCAGGGCGCTGGGGAGCTCATTCGCTATCGGGCGGCACGCTGCACGGATGCGCCCTGTATCGAAAGTTGTGACGGCATTGCTGCTGTCTCGCCGTATACCGCCTCCCACAAAGAAGGCACGGTTGCTCTGCCCTCTGAAAACAACTCGTTTTGGAGCTAAGTTCGTGGTCGTGCCCTCTGATCGGGAGAGGAGTTGAAAACGATCCAGACATTTAGCTTCACAGGAAGTAAAAGTGGTTCGTTCCGAAGCAGGACAGAGGGCAGACTGGTTGCCAAGATTTGCACCAAGGCAGGGCTCAGCCGAGCCGCCTGCTTTAACTGAATAGAGTCAGAAAACGGCCACGGGGCCTGTTCAGAAACTCCGGCGTGCTGCTTCACTTCTTTTAGCTTAAGCACAGGCTTGCCATGCCGGGCCGGAAGGACGCAGTCAACTGGAGTTGTTGGTGGAGGTTCGCTTCGCGGGCTAATCCCTGATTATCGCGTACCGGTCACCGTATGATGATGAAGCACGCGGTCACATTCTATGCCCGGCGCACGTGCGCCGCAGGGCCATTCGGCCGGACCACTAACAGAGGAAACTCGAGTCATCGTGACGCTGCCACCATGAACTTCAAGAAAGGCGCCGCATCGGCGCCCTTGCAACGGCCGCGCACTTTTGGAAACTTGTATTGAGAGCAAACTGCACGACCTTTTGGCCGGATCTCCTAATAGTTCAGGTGAACCGTTGATCCGCCGTAAGCTCGTTTGTCAGCCGGTTTAAGATGGTGACGCTGTCGGATCGCCTCTACCCAGACCGGAGCTGGTTGGTGGACTGCGACGTGGCGATCCACTGAGCATGTGGGGGCCCTGCGTGGGCGCCTACAGCACAGAAGCCACTCGCAGTTCAACCGGCCGCCTTGGCACTATTCCAGCTCCTTCATATTTCCGGATCGGCGGTCAAGTGCGTCTAAATCAACGTCTGGATAGGCGTCCGGAATTTTCTCGAGTTGCTTGCGGTTCGCCAGAATGATTTTCGTGACGGCAGCTTTGTTGATAACCATAAGGCTGTCTCGCGTCTCGACAGGGAAGAATGGTCGCGCCTCGCACATCATATCTATGACGCGCTGATCTTGTCGTACATGAACAACTCCCAAGACCGTGTCTCTCTCTCCCATAAGATGAATTTGAACGGGGAGCCGAAATTTTTGTATATGCGCCATCAAATATGCCTTTGTTCGAAACGTGCAGTTTGAACTTCCCCGGAGCTCCCGGAGGCTGATCTTGGCTAGTTACGCGGCCACGTTGTCAATTTCCAGAGCGCTGTGGAAGTTGGCCTTAACACGCGAGTGGAGTCGCCGAGGCATGGCCAAGCGTCGCGTCCAGCACCCCAGTTGCAGGCGTCCTGTCTTCCAGCCAAGAACATCGCGCATAGTGACTGGCAGTATCGCCGCTTAGGCCTCAGCTTGCATTTGGCCAAGGCCGCCGCGCCTACCACCTGCGTGACATCTGGCACCCTGAAAGATTTCGCGTGATGATGTGCGGCAAGACATTCTAGGCCTTCTGCGCCCGGCTCTGCCGCCCTCCGCCCCCTGATCCTGCAGGCCGCTGCTCGTCGGAAGGCCGGAGAGCGAAGGGAAGAGTTGGCGCACCATGGGTCATCATGAGTTCCCTGTCTGGGCAGCCTACAATCTGTGGCGGCTGGAAAGGATGGGCGTGCATCAGCTTTGCCGCTTGCAGGATGCTGCTGAAGAAGCCATCTTCAGGTGATGGTCGCCCGCCTCGCTCCCATTCTGTCTTTCTTGCGGCTTTTGATCATCGTGATCGGGGCGCTTCAGTTCGGCGTCTTTGGCCCGGGGCGGCAGGCTGCGCCTGAGCTGCCTAGCGGTGCAGCGAAATGGCCGGATTATCTCCATCTGGACTATCCGGCGGAGATCACGATCCTTGCCCCGAAGCACGCGTTCGCCGGCCTTGGCAAGAGAAGCCCGTTATCAGAGCCGCTGGTGGTTCTGCGCCGCCCCCGGGAGCCGAACAATCTGCCGCTGCACGTGCAATGGCTTGAACCGCTTCCAGCCTTCCTGCCGCCGAAGCGCCTCCTCGCGCGCCCGCCCCAGGCGCGTGCCCCACCCTTGGCCTGAACGGGTTCAAAGACCTTCACCCGCCGCGTTCTGGCGGAGGGGGAAGGGCCTCCTCTTGATCCGCCCGGCACCGCCGGCGTCACATCGACCGCACGCACAACATGCGTTTGCGCCAATCAGGTACGCCACCGTGTCGATGCACGCGCTGCGCCGGGCAAGCCACCCAAGGCGTGAACATGAAATCGTCGAAAATGAAGACCCTGATCCTGACCTTTCTGGCCGGGAGCCTGCTGCTTGGTTCTCTCACCGCTGGATTTGGAGGCTAGAATGACTGTTGATCGTGAAGCAGCCGTCGCGACGCCCCACAGGTACCGGTGCCCGGCCTGTGGGGAACCCCTGGTCTACAACGAGGCCTTCTGCAAAAACTGCCAGGAGTACGCTCCCATCTATAACCGGAGCGGGTTCTGGCTGAGCTTGTGGATCGCCCTCGGAGCGCTTGGCATCAGCCTGCTGCTTTCCCTTCTATGAAGGGCAGTTCTGGACCGGCGTCTGATCTTGCAAGGCACCGGTCCAGACACCTTGAAGCGGCCCGATTAGCTCAATGCCATCCGGTTTTGACTGAACGGGATCCCCTCTTGAGGATCCGGCGCCGAACCGATGAACGGCAGCGTCAACTTGCGGCGTTAGAGCGTGGGGACATCCCCGGCGGTGCTCCGCCGAAAACAAGGCGTGGGAGGTCGAAGAGCCCGAGCGCTGGGTGCAGTCGGCCTGCGTGCTTTGCTCGAACGGC
>VUAW01000032.1 GCA_008711135.1 Rhodobacteraceae bacterium LNNU 3342 | reverse complement strand
CCGCTGACGTCCTGGCCGGATCCCTCAGCCGCCTGGACTACATGACGACCCGTTGTTCTGCCCGGCTCCTGGTGGGGCAGGAGGAGAGGTGAACTGCCCCGGGAGGTCGTCAGGTCATCTTTGAAAGATGGCCCGCACGGCCGCTCGCGCGCGGGACGTCACACCGGGGTCGCTGTGACCGGAGGCCTCGCGGATCTCCTTGATCCAGGCGATCTCGTTCTGCGTGACAACCGTGCCAAAGATCTCCTCGATCGTCCGGACATGCGCATCCCCAAGCTCTTGCTCGATCGCGAGCTTGAACAGGCGCTTGGAATCGCACTCCAGCGCTTTGGCGAGCGCCGGAACGCGGTCGAGCGGCAGCTTGTTGGTTCCGTTCTTGATCATCGTGAGCATGTTCGGGTTGACGAAGCCCGCCTCCACCGCGATTGCCTTCTGCGTCTTCGGTCGAAGCTCCAGAATGCGCTTTTGCAGATAGGTCGCGAGCCGCGTTTCGCTGTAGGGTTGGCCTTTAGTCATTGGTGTCGCCTTTTGCTATAAGTCACACAGCATCGCGTGCTGTATCTTCTGTTATAGCAATGGCTTAGACGGGGATGATCGAGAGCGAGACGATTAGGTCGAGGATGCTGCGCATCCTGCGATGTAAATTTGCGTCTGAAATCATGACCCTCGATGTGCAACGTGGCCATGTTGAAGTTGATGGGGCCGACGACGTGAACGTCTTGACCGAGATGCATTCGCCGTCAGCCGAGACGATATTGTAGCCGATCTAGTTGACCGCCAGCGCCATCTGGCTGTGATGTGATCATCGCGGCGTAAAGCTCACCTATACGGCCCGTCAAGTGCTTCAGCTCAGCGATCGGGGCGCCCCAGGAAAGCTTCTTCTCGAACCACTGTAGCGCGTCTGCACGACGTCCATTGTTCAACTTCCACTCTTTTTCTGGCGCTTTGGGATGCCCTCTCTGTGCCGAGCCATGGCTACGGCTAAATTGACGAAATCGAGCCTGCAGATTTGCGCCTCGCCCCAGATATGCAGGCTCCGAATGCTGCGCGGTAGACGAGTGGCCGCTTCAGCCTGATGCTGCAGCCGCCTTGCCGCACCTCCGTCAATCGGCTTCCCGCCCATTGCAGCCACTTTGCTTTCCGGAACACACAGCAGGACCGGGACTTGTAGCGAGAAGCTCCGCGTCATCAGTGAGATGGGAGACAGACTTCAGAAGACCATGCCTCGACGCTCGGCGGGTCCATAGGGGACAGCAGATCATCTATGGAGGGAGGGCAGAGTCGGCCACACGGCGCCGTTGCATGGGAAGGGCACTCGCAGCAGACCGGCTGTCGCCGGACCCGCTCAGCGCTCGTAAGGCGCTTCGCAGCTGAACCTTTCAGTTTCGTTGGATCACCCTCAGGCGGCTGACGGGTGACCGTAGTTGATCAGCCTGCCGCCTAGCAGGCATCCTCCGGTAGGGTCAGGATGATGTCATGGCGGGCGCCGTCCAGCGGGACAAAGGCACAGGCGCAACAATTGTTTGGATCCAAGGCATCATGTTGGCGGACCGTAATCGTGATGTCAGTGCCTTCAACGCAGAGTTGCGCCGAATAGCCCGGCCAGTTCCGGGGCAAACACGGCGCGATCACCATGTGGTCGCCCTGGCGCCTGATGCCCAGGATGGCTTCGGTCGCGGCGCGATACATCCAAGCAGCGGAACCGGTATACCAGGTCCAGCCGCCCCGCCCGACATGGGGCGGCACCGAATAGACATCGGCCGCGACGACGTAGGGTTCAACCTTGTAGCGTTGGGCGGCCTTCGGGGTCAGGGCGTGGTTGATTGGGTTCACCATCGCCAGCAGCCGCATGGCGGCCGTGCCGTTGCCCGCCCGTGCATGTGCCAGAATTGCCCACATGGCGGCATGGCTGTATTGGCCGCCATTCTCCCGCAGGCCGGAAGGGTAGCCCGCGATATAGCCGGGGTCTTGCCCGTTGTCGGCTCCATCGAATGGCGGCGTGAACAGCAGGACCAGCCCCGGATTAGGGATTACCAGTTGCTCCTCCAGCGACTGCATCGCACGGGCCGCGCGGGCCGGATCGGCACCGCCTGACAGCACCGCCCAGCTTTGGGCGATGGAATCGATCCGGCAGGCGGGCGAGGTGGCCGACCCCAGCCAGCTGCCGTCGTCGAAGGTCGCGCGGCGATACCAGGCCCCGTCCCAGCCATGCTTCTCCAGCGCCAGAGCCAATTGATCAGCATGGGCGCGCCACCGCACTGCGGACCCGACGTCGCGAGTATCGGCAAGCCGTGCCATCCGACGCAGCGCGTCCAGCAGTAGCCAGCCCAGCCAGACGCTCTCGCCGTGTCCCTCCTGACCCACCCGGTTCATCCCGTCGTTCCAATCGCCCGTGCCGATCAGCGGCAGCCCCAGCACCCCTGACTGCGCGATGGCTCGATGGAGGCCCAGTGAAGCGTGGTCCCATAGCGTAGCCCGCTGCCCGGACTGGTCCGGAAGAAAGAACGCGTCGTGCTGGCCAGGGGTCAGCGCCGGGCCGTCCAGAAAGGGCAGTTCCCGATCCAGCACTGCCACATCACCCGTTGTCTCGACATAGTTCGCCACCGCATGTGCCAACCAGACGCAGTCATCCGAGATGCGCGTTCGCACGCCTTGCCCCGAGTGGGGCAGCCACCAATGTTGCACATCGCCTTGCGGAAATTGTCGCGAGGCCGAGCGCAGCAGATGCTCCCGCACCCGCGCGGGCTGCGCAAGCGTCATCGCCATACCGTCCTGTAACTGGTCGCGGAAACCATAGGCGCCGCTGGCTTGATAGAACGCCGCGCGGGCTTGAATGCGGCAGGCAAGCGTCTGGTAGGGCAGCCAGCCGTTGACCATGATGTCCATCGCACGGTCCGGGGTCGCGACTTGGATGGTGCCGGTGACGCTCTGCCAATGCGCCTCGACCTCCCCGAGCAACTGCTTCAGGTCTGCCTTCCGCATGCGGGCGATCAGCGTCCGCGCCTCGAGGGTCGACTTTGCCTGACCCAGAAGATGGCCGACCTGCGCCGAGGCGCCAGCCTCTAGCAGCACCGGGGTCTCCAGCGCCAGGCAGGCGTCCATCCCCGCGCCGACGCGGCTCGACATGCGTGCCGCCGCACCCAGCAGTGTGCCGTCAGGTCCCAGGAAGGCCGTCCGGTCGCCGCTGACGGCAGTCTGCGCGCCCATCAGGTCTGCGAACATCACCCGGTCGGGAAAGGCCACATTCCATGGGTTGCGGGCCAGCAGCGCTCCTGTGGCGGGATCGTGTTCAGTCACCAGAAATGGGCCCGATGCGCCGCGGTTGATGCCCATCACCGGCTCGGTGACGGTGATGACCGTCAGGCGGCGCGGTCGTGTCCCGAGGTTGCGGATGTTAAGGCGTGAAATTCGCACCGGCGCATCCAGCGGCACGAATTGTAGCAGATCCAGCGCCAGCCCGCCCGCATGATGTTCAAACCGGCTGTAGCCCATGCCGTGGCGGGCCACGTGCCGTCCGGGTCCTCTCAGGGGGCGGGCGGTGGGCGAGAACATCTCGCCGGTCTCATCGTCGCGGATCAGGAAGACCTCCGTTGCGAGGTCCGTCACCGGGTCGTTAGACCAAGGGGTCAGGCGGTTCTCGCGGCTGTTCTCGGCCCAGGTGCAGCCGGCGCCGGTGGCGGAGACGTGAAAGCCGAAGCCATCATTGGCGATCACGTTGACCCAGGGTGCAGGCGTGGACCGGCCTTGGTCCAGGATGACGACATATTCACGGCCATCGTGGGCAAAGCCGCCGGTGTCGTTGAAGAACTCCAGCGTCTCGGCCAGACCCGTGGCCGCGTCCGTCGCGGGCGCCGGGCGCGCGGGAACGAGGGGAGCGGGTTGGGTTTTGGCTATAGGCGTTGCCATGGCGGCCACCTGATCGGCCAAGGGTCCCTTGCGTGCGGTCAGCACCACGCGGGCCGTGGTCAGCAACAGCGCCGTGACTTCGGCGGGCAGCAGATCGCGGCGCAGTGCATAGACCTGACCGCCCGGCGTATCATCTGCCAAAGTGCGTGGTCGGGCACTGCGCAGCGCGGTCTCGATAGCCAACTGCAGGCCCTGCACATAGGAGGCCGGGTGTTCGTTCAGGATCACCACGTCCACGGCCAGGCCCTTCATGCGCCAGTATTCCTGCGCCAGCAGGAGCTGATCGACCGGTGCCATGTCGCCCTGATCGGCGATGCGCATCAGGACGATGGGCAGGTCGCCCGAAATGCCCTGCGACCACAGCACCGACTGCTTGCCTGTGAATCCGGTGTCGGCCGGCGCGCGGAAGCGGGCATCTGGCTGCAGGATGGGCGCGATCAACGCTTGGAAAGCCGCGGCCTGGGTTGTGGTGATGCCCAGATGGCGCAACTGCACTTGGGCCTGCGTCCAAGCCAAGGTCCGCGCGCGATCGACCGCATTGCGGTCGTGATGTCGGTCGATCAGGTCGATCAGTTCCGCGCGCGTCTCGGCTACGACTGTCCAGAAGGCAAGCCGCGCCGTGCCGGCCGGCGCAACCACGATGCGATGGCGCAGTGCGAAGGCCGGGTCGAGGACCGTGCCGACTCCGCCCTGCAGTGCGGCCCCCGGCTCCAGCGCCTCGGCATGGCGCAGGTCGTTGTCACGGCCCAAGAAGGCCGCACGGTCAGTTTCGAATTGCATCGGCGCGACTTGCGTGGCCTCGACCACCGCAAAATGTGCGGCCCAGATGCCCGGCTCGTCCGGGCTACGCGGGCGGCGGGTGGCAATTAGCGCCCCATATTCGGGAAGGTATTCAGTCTGCACAAACATCTTGGCAAAGGCAGGGTGGGCGGCCTCGGCCTCAGGCGTAGTCAGAACCAGTTCAGCATAAGAGGTCAGCTCCAATGCGACGGGCACCCGCGTGTTGGAGCTCAGCGTCAGCATCCGCACCTCGGCGTCATCCTCGCCAGATACCAGCACCTCCATCGTCGCAGACAACGGGCCGTCTTGGCGCGTGAACAGGACACGGTCCTCGAACAGTTCGACCCTGCAGCGGCCGGCAGGGCCAGCGTCGCCGATCCGCGTCAGGTGCTGCGTGCGCAGATCGCGCACCCACAGGCGGCTCCCACCTTCGTCGCGGAGGGAATCGGCCTGTGCACGCGTGACGGCCAGAGCCCCCCAGCGGCTGACGCCGCCGCCCGTGGCGGTCAGGGTCACGGAATAGCTGCCGTTTGACAGGATATGGGCAACTGGCGGTCCGTGGGGGGTTCCCTCGATAACGGCCATGCGCTGCATGTCTTCGGATGACGCAGCGTGCGGGGGGCTGGACTCAGCTCGAGGGCCTGCGGCGGGAATGTTGCGCGGGATACGCTCCTGCAACAGCAATTCTGTCGCCCGTATCGCCGGTTCTGCATGAAAACGCTTCCGCATGCGACCGTCCTGCAGCACGTTGGCAATGGCTACGATGGTCATGCCTTGGTGGTGCGCCATGTGGCTGCGGACCATAGCAACGGCCTGGCCCGCAGGGCGGCGCAGGGGGGTGAAGTCGAGCGCTTCGTAGAACCCGAAGGGCCCCATTGCTTCAAGCGTTGCCAGCTGCGCCAGGTTGTCGGCCGCCGCCTGCGGGTCGACCATTGCGGCTAGCGCGCTGGCATACGGAGCCACGACCAAGTCAGCCTCCAGTCCCCGCTTGAGACCGAGATCCGGCACCCCAAAGCTGGAATACTGGTAGTTCATCTGCAAATCGCGTGCGTTGAAGCCTGACTCCGACAGTCCCCACGGCACGCCCCGACGAAGGCCATAGCGCTGCTGGGCCACGACCGATTGGCGGTTCGACTGGTCCAGCAGGCTACCGGGCGGTTCGTCCATGATCAGGATCGGCATCAGGTATTCGAACATCGACCCCGACCAGGAGCCCAGCGCCGCCCCGCCGCGCAGCGGCACGGCGGGGCGGCCAAGCCGGAACCAGTGGGTGGCGGAAATGTCGCCCTTGGCAATTGCAAACAGGCTGGCTAGTCGAGCCTCGGAGGCCAGAAGGTCATAGCAGCTGCGATCGCGGGCGCTCTCCGCTTGGGCAAAACCGATGGACAAAAGCTTGCGATCCGGGTCCAGAAGAAAACCGAACTCCATTGCCCAAGCCAGAGTGCGAGCTTGCCCTGCAAGTGCGTTCAAGGCCTGTGACGGGTCGGGAGCGGGATTGGCCAGGTGCAGCGCCGCGCGGTCGTGCAGCGCGGCCAGCCAGATGCAGTCCGTGCGCGTCTTGTCAGTCAGGCGCAGGATCGCAGCCCAATCTGGCTGGGGTGCGGTGATCGCAGCCTCGAGCTGGTCGAGCAGAGGAGCATCGCCGCCCTCGCGCGCCAGTGCCAGCGTATCGAGCAGGCCCGGGCGGTCGTCCTGGATAGGTGCAGTCGCCCAGTCCTCGCAGGCTTGGGCAAGCGCGATCAGGTGCCCAGCCAGGTTGCCGCTGTCTACGGTTGAGACGTAGCGCGGGGCCAGCACCGTGCCGTCAGTTGTGTCATACCAGTTGAACAGGTGGCCGTTCAGCTTTTCAAGCGCCTCCACTGAATCCAACGTGCGCTGCAGGCGCTCGACAGCCTCCGGCAGGCCGATCCAGCCGAAATCACGCGCCGCGACGCAGGCCAGCAGATAAAGTCCTATGTTCGTAGGCGACGTGCGCGCCGCTGTCAGGGGCACGGGGGTTTCCTGGTGATTGTCGGGCGGCAGGTGCCGGTGTTCGGCGGTCACAAAAGTCTCAAAGAAATGCCAGGTGCGACGGGCGATCAGGCGCAGGTCACGTGCAGACTCAGATGACAAGGGGCGCATGTCAGCGGCCCGCGCCCGCCCGGTCAGTTGCGCGATCAGCGGGGCGGACAGCCATAGGAGCACGAAGGGCAGGACCAGCGGAACCGACGCCGGGGCCAGAACCGTGACGATCACGAAAACCAGAAGGGTCAGCGCAAGCCCTCCGGCCATGCGGCGTGCCAGCGCGGCAAGGCCAGGGCGCGGCCCGGCTTGATTCTGCGCTGCCGTGGTCCATTCCAGGAGATGCCGTCGCGAGATGCGCAGCCGCCACGCCGTGCGCAGGATCGCGTCGCCCATGCGCCATGCGGTGTCAGCCAGGAAGGCCAGCGTCAGCGCCATCTGCGCTAAGGCGGCACGCGCGTCTCGACCCGTCTGCCTCAGGTGGCTGGGCAGGTCGGGGGAGGGACCGCGCGGGATCATCCCGAGAAGGGCCGGCAGGACCGTGGGCAGCGCCAGCACGATCAGCAGCAGCACCGTCGCCACCCCTGCTTGCGGCGTCAGCCATCCCGCCAACAGTGAGGCCAGCGCAAACGGCGCCAGCAGCGAACGGCGCAGGTTGTCCACGATCTTGATGCGCCCGAGCAGCGGCGTTCGCGCATCCGTCACGCGCCCTGCCAGTTGCCAGTCGCCTCGCGTCCAACGATGCTGGCGTGCAGCGGCCAGATCGTGGCGGGCGGGAAAGGCCTCGACGATCTCGATATCCGAGGCGAGGCCAGCACGGGCGAAGACCCCCTCCAGCAGATCGTGACTGAGGACACTGCCCGGCGCGATCCGGCCTTGCATTGCGGTCTCGAATGCGTCGATGTCATAGATGCCCTTGCCGGTGAATGAGCCCTGTCCGAACAGGTCCTGGAAAACATCCGAAGCTGCCGAGGCATAGGGATCCATGCCACCGGGTCCGGACGTCGCCGCCAGATAGCCCGTCATCCCTGGCCCAAGCGCAGGCGTCACGCGCGGTTGCAGGATGCCGTATCCGGCGGTCACCAGCCCGCGCGAAGCGTCCATCTGGGGGCGGTTCAGCGGGTGCGCCATCTTGCCGATCATCCGTGCCGCTGCATCGCGCGGCAGCCGCGTGTCGGCATCTAGTGTGATGACGAAGCGAACCTTTGATGGCAATGTCGTGGGGGTTCGATAGCTGGTATCGGTCGCGCCGCGCAGCAGGCGGTTCAGCTCGGACAACTTGCCGCGCTTGCGTTCCCAGCCCATCCAGACGCCCTCGGCCGGGGCCCATTGCCGGTCACGGTGCAGGTGCAGGAAGCGCGGCCCGGAGGGACCGGAAGGGTGGCGGTCATTCAGCCGCCCGATCCGCAGCGTGGCCACCGCCAGCAGGGCGGCATCGCTTGGCATGTCTCGTTGCGAGGCGTCCGCGCCGTCAGTCAGCAGTGCAAAGGTTACGTCGCCACTGGTCCCGGACAGGTGGTGGATCTCGAGACTGTCGATCTGGCGCTGCAGGTCGGCGGCGTCAGTCATGATGACCGGCACGACGACAAGGGTGCGCAGATCACTTGGCACGCCCCGGCGCAGGTCCAAGCTTGGCAGCAGCACCGGCCCAACAGTCCGTGAGACCATCAGGTCAACAAGCGCGATGGCCAGTGCACCAAGCGGCATCAGCATCGCGATGAGCCAGGGCAAACTCACCGCGCCCTGCATCAGCCATGCCGCCAGCGCCGCCAGGGCCAAAGTTGTCCCCGCAATCAAGGCTAGATAACCCGGCACGCCCGCGGCGGTCCCCAGCCTGCGCAGCCACAGCCGGGGTGGCGGCCTAAAGCCGATCGCTCCTTCCAACGCGGGGCGACCACGGTCGATCAAATGCCAGCCCGGATCGGAGGCCTGTGTGTCAGGCGCTGCCTCCTTGGCCAGGCGCACAGCCGTCTCGGCCAGTTCGATCTCGGTGCGGTCGCTTCCCCGTGACAGCTCCTCGACCGCGCTGCGATAGAGGTTACGGCTTGGAAAATCCATCTCGTTGTAACCGGGATGTCCGCGCAGGCTGGACTCGACAATGCTGACATCCTCGAACAGATCGTTCCAGTCGGTCGCGGACAGACCGCGAAAGGCAGTGATGACGTTGCGCAACGTGACGTTCGAGGCGCCGAGCCGTTCCTGTGCGTGGCGCACCACTTGATCGACGGTAGTATCCTGCGCGGACAAACGCTCTTCTAGCCAACCGATGGCGGGAGTGGATCGCGGGTCAAGGGTGCGCAGTCGTTCCGCAAGCTGCGCCGCAAAAAGTTCGGTCACCGGGCCCGCGACGGCTGCATCGGGCAGCAATCCCTGGTGCGCGTGACCCGGCACGAGGATGCGATCTGCCAAGCGGTCAGCCCGGTGCCGGTCAGACCGGCCAAGTGCCATCTGGTCGGTCAGGCGACGCAAGTTCTCAATGAGGACGATGCGCAAGGTGATGGCCACGGCCCACAGCTCTCCGATCGTCAAGGGCTGGACGGTCTGATATGCAATCAGGAAGCGGCGCAAGACTTGGGCGTCGAAATGGCTGTCAGTGTGCGCCACAAAGGCCCAAGCCAGCCCGAAAACGCGCGGATAGCCGGCAAAGGGCCCGTGATTCAGCTTGGGCAGCAGCCGGTAATAGCCGGGCGGCAGGTCCACACGGATCTCACGGATTTGCGCCTCGACCAAGTGATAGTTGTCTAGAAGCCAGTCAGCCGCGGGAACCGTGGATCGCCCCGTGGCCGCCTCCTGCGCGTTGTCGCGGTATGCTTTGCGTAGAGCAAGGGCGTTGGCGGCCAGCCGTTTGTGCAGCGGCGCGACCCTCGGCGGGCGGTTGGTCACTGTTTGATCGGCGGCAAGCGTGCGCGCATGCTGTTCCAGCCGCTCGAGACCGAACAACTCTGACCGGACCGGAGCGGTGTCCGACCAAGGCGGTCGGGGATCGATAACTTGATGGAACATGCGGCAAACTATCCTTGTCGAGCCGACCTGAAACAGCAGAGCGGACTTCCGGTGATGCAGTCGATCAGCCGCGGCGGCGTGATCCGCCTGGTCCGCGCCCTCGAGGGCTATAGTCGCAGCGTCGTCGCCACGTGCAGCGATGCTGACAGAACTTGATCCAGCGCGGGCTGATCGAAAGCAGTCCGAGCACACTTGCCTTGTAGGCTCTAGCTGTTGGAAATTTTGCTGACGAGGTCAGAGCTTCTTGGTCCGTTTGACCACAGAATTGCCGGACTCGCTCGCTTTGTCCTGCGCCTTCCTGAACAGACGCGCCTCGTGCAAAGCGGCGCCATGGGATACTAGATGATTGCCACTGTTGCCCACACTCGACCGCCCACGGTGGAATATAGAAAAGCGGCGGTCTTTCCGCCGCCCCCCGGGTTTGTGGCGCTCAGGTGGATAAGCGCGCTTTCGGGCCTTGTGGTCCCCCTTCAGACTGCATGTCGCGAGAAGCCTTCGCGTCATCAGCGGCCTTCTGCAGTTTTTCTGTCCTCGGCTGATCCATGACCGCCTCTCCCTGAGGCGCAGGCCGCTTTCCAGTTTTCGCGTAGTTTGTCGGTGTTGTCTTTTCGGCACCCATGACGGGTCCTCCAATACGTCGGCGGGAAATTCCCGGCCTACATTACATACATGGGGCTCATACCGCGCCATTACACCAGCGGCCTCACATTTGCTGTGGAGCCGGATCATTTCCAAGACGGAAGGCGAGCAAACTGTGAGCCGGCCACAGCGCCAGGACGGCAGACTGATCCACATCAGCATGCCGGTTGCCCGCCTCTGCTATGGAAGACCATGTTTCCCGCTAAGCGAGAAGCTGTGTTCAAGTAACGAGTGTGACTGGCGCGAGGCTTGCGCAGGGGCCATTAGCCGCTCAAGTCTCGCGCCAGGGTTTTGAAACCGGTGTTGGCGCAGCAAGAATGCGCCCAGGATGCCAATCCCACCGCCGCTGCCGAAAGCAGTCAGCAACCCCCATTTGCAAGGAGACCAGGATGAATGCCCGCTCCTCTACGCTTGTCGTCGAATTCATGCACCCTTTTGTTCTTCCCGGCTCCTGCGACGAGTTTCCTCCGGGTCGGTATGAGCTTCTGGTTGAAGAAGAGTTGCTCGAGGGTCTCAGCTTTCCTGCGTTCAGGGAGACGGCGGCCTACCTTATGATACCTGGAAGGCGACCTGGCTCTGGCCCAAGGGAGATGCGGGCCGTTTCGTCGGCTGACCTGAACGTGGCGCTGCAGCGTGATGCGGATTTAGAAACTCGGACCAATGCGACTCAGTCTCTAACCTCCGAGAGCGGCCGGGAAAGTCAGGACCGTGCTGAACCACCGAAAAGAGCGGGGCAGCATCTGGTGCCGCAGGAAGTCCAGCCACTTCACCAGAGACTCAAGCAATGGTTCGAGACGTTGACGTCGGCGTTGCCCCACTGACATCGACTTCCGGGCTGCCACTTTGCCTCGATCAGAGGCCTGTGTGAGCGTCACATGATCAGAGCCCCCTCCGTGCGCACACCAGCTTGCTGAACTGGACTGACTGCAGAAGAAGCGATCGCTTCCGGCATCGGGCCGCCCCCGAAGATTGCTACTGAAGCAGCGCTTTGGTCTGATCCAGATAAGCATCATCGAAATCGGCAAGGGTCGCAAGACGGCCGTAGTCGTGAAAGATGACGCGCCTGTCGCGGAAGGTAGCAAGGCCCTCCTCACGCAGGAAACGCAGGACGCGGTTCACGTGAATAGCGCTGAGCCCAAGGGCGTCTGCGAGATGGTATTGGGTCAGGGGACAATCATATCCTTCGCGACTACCCAAACCCACCAGAGCAAGCCGCGAGCCAAGCTCCAACAGGAAGTGCGCAACGCGGCTGTCGGCAGCGCGGCGTCCTACTCCAACAAGATGCTCGACCACCATTGCTTCATCGCGCGAGGCCGCCCACAGGACCGCGGCAGCCAGCCGTGGGGCCCGTTCGAATACGCCAATCAGATCCGTTGCCAGAACTTCCGCCGCCTCGATATCGACAACGGGTTCGAAGCTGTGGTCTGAGGTGCGCAGTAGAACGCTGCGCAGGCCCAGGAAGTCGCCGGGAACCTGAAAGTCGATGATCTGGCGCGTGCCGTCAGGTTGTGTCTTGTAGGAACAGACCCAGCCTGAGGCGAGAATATACGCTGCGTGCTGCGTTTGCCCCTGATACACCAGATCCCGGCCTGCGACGAAAACCCTTCGACGATGATGCAGGCTTGCCAGCAGGGCCAGCTCGTCTTCCCGCAGCGTCACGAAGGCAGCCAGTTTCCGGCTTAGGGGATTGCTCTGCCGAGCGTCCATGGCTTTCTCCTGCGTGGTGGTTGCATTGTGCCATCTGAGTGCGCGGAAGCTGCTTTCGATCAGCCTGGACTGTCTGAAGTTCGTGCAGAATGATCAAAAGCGTCAGGCTACCATAGCCTGTGTCTCTGCCCCGCGAAAGGACCTGCAAGATGAGCTTGCACCATGATCCCTCAGGATCTGCGGCGCTTTCGATCTGCGAAGCCCTGCTCTTGGCCATGAACGATCACAAGCTGCTTCCCGAAACTGAGATCCTCGGGGTGCTGAGGGACGCCGCAGTGACGCATGAAAACGCGGCCCGCATCGACGGTGCAGACGCCACAGATGTCGCAAGGCACGAAGCCGCGGCTGCATTGATCAACCGTATCATCTTGGGCGGAAACTCGGTCAGGAGGCCCTGAGCTTGCTGCGGTGAAGATGGAGAACCACGTTCTTTACTATGCGAGTGCGGGTTCTCACGTCCAGAGAACGCTGAAGCTGGAACAATACTGATAGCACCGGAAGGGAACGACACATGGAAGAGCGGCTCGTGGATATCCTTGGCACGAACGGACAGGTGCTTCACACGTATCCTGTCACGCTTGATGACGCCGGCAGAGTTCCGGTTGATGCTGAATTCGAAGCTAAGGCGCTCGAAGCTGCTGCCCACGGGCAGCTGGTCCCTGACGCGGAACTCGCGGGTTTGACTGCCCGGATGCATCACAGTCGGGGAGGACGGCTGCAGCCCGTTGGCGACGACATCAGCACGACATCAGAAACGAGGCTCGGGTTGGAGCAACTCGTGCGCGAGCAGGCGTATGCGCTCTGGGAAGCGGAGGGGCGGCCGGACGGACGTGCCGAGGAATTCTGGCACCGCGCTCTCGAGCAGCACCTCCGCGGCCGTGCCCACGTTCTGTGGCGGCAAGAAGGAAGCGCAGAGGGCGGGGCCGACGAAGACTGGGAACAAACGCGCGCGTTTCAGTCGAGATGACGGCCGGAAATCTGTCTTCCACAGGAGAATGAGGCAGAAGAAGGACTGATCAGCGCAGTCCATCTTGGTGAGCAGCTAAAGGTGGTTTGATTTGCGCCACCGAATACAGCCAACGCGGCGGCGGTTGCGAGCTTACGCCGTTACACGGTGTCGTGAACAAGGACAGCGCTCTGCCCAGCGGCGGACGCTCCCGCAGCGGCGTCACGCGTCCTCCAGGCGCTTGAGGGCTCTGGCGACGGT
>VUAW01000031.1 GCA_008711135.1 Rhodobacteraceae bacterium LNNU 3342 | reverse complement strand
GCCCCGAGGCACGGGCAGAGGCGATTGCCACCGCGACGGACGCGCTTCGTCAACTTGCGGCCGACGTCCTGCGCAGCGCCGCCTGACCGCGACCGCCCCTTCCACATCCGGGGCCTGACTCGGTCGCCCCCGGGTCGCCCCACAACATCGCGCTACCTGAGCCTGAGCATTCCCCTCGCCTTCGCAAGCAACGAGAGCAACATCATGACCAACCCCACCCGTCCCTACACCCCCGCCGCCGGTCACGACACCACCCGGCCACGGCCGATCGTGCCTGCGCTTGGTCGTCTCTACGGCGCGCTGGACACTGCAGCTGAAACCGTCCTGCGTGTCGTGGCAGGCGTCGTCCTGATCGCGCACGGCTTCCCCAAGATCCTAGACCCGATGGGAAGTATCGGCATGGTCGAGAGCATCGGCTTCTACCCCGGCTTCATCTGGTCGCCGGCGCTGGCCATGACCGAGTTCCTGGGCGGCGTCCTTCTGGTCCTGGGGCTGCTGACGCGCCCGGCGGCTTTTGCCACCATGATCGTCCTTCTGGTCACCGTGTGGTTCCACTGGATCCACCTCGCGCAGGGTTATGCCGGGGCCGAGTTCTCGATCCTCTGGTCTGCCATCCTCTTCTTCTTCGCAATCCGCGGCGCCAACCGGCACTCCGTCGACGCCCTTATCGGCCGCTAGTTCTAGACCGGCGCCGGGCACTTGACCCCGAAGCCACAGCCAGGTTCAGAAAGTCCTGTCCTCATGCTTACAAGACGCACGTTCATGACCACATCCGGAAGCGTACTGGCGGGGGGCGTCCTTGCCACATCCGCCCCGGCGCGCACCACCACCGCCGGCGTCACCTCTGCGGGCAGCCCGCTGCGCGTGAACTCCGTCACCCTGACGGTGCGGGATCTCGATACCGTCAGCCGCTTCTACCAGCAGGTGATGGGCCTGAAGCTGATCGAAGGCGGACCGCGCTCCGCCCGGCTCGGCGTCGGCGACAGGGTCCTGCTGGACCTGCGCCACGATCCGGCAGCCGCCCCGGCAAGCCGCAGGTCTGCGGGCCTGTTCCACACGGCGTTCCTGCTGCCCTCCCGCGCCGACCTCGCGCAGTGGCTGCTGCATGTCGCGGCGCTGCGCATCCCGCTGCAGGGTGCCTCGGATCACCTTGTAAGCGAGGCGATCTACCTCGCCGACCCGGAAGGCAACGGCATCGAGATCTATCACGATCGCCCGAGCGAGACCTGGACCTGGCAGAACGGAATGGTGAACATGGCCACGCTTCCGCTTGATCTGGATGGCCTCGTAGCCAGCGTGCGGACCCCCCGGTGGTCCGGCCTGCCGGAAGGGTCCTCCATCGGCCACGTCCACCTTCAGGTCGGCGACCTTCGGAAGGCAGAGGAATTCTACGCTGGGCTGCTGGGGCTCGACGTTGTCAGCCGCTCCTCCAGCGCGGCCTTCCTCTCCTCGGGCGGCTATCACCACCATCTTGCCGTCAACACTTGGAACAGCCACGGCGCACCGATCCGCCCCGAGGCCACTGCCGGTCTGGCTACCGTCGAACTTATCGCGGACCCCGACATACGCGACGCGATACGCGCCCGCATGACGCCCGAACAGGCAGCCGAACAAGCAGTAGGCCATCTTTCCCTGCGCGACCCCTGGGGCACCTCGATCCTGCTGCTCAGCGCGTGAACAGCCCGCCCCTATTGGGAGGTGGACGCCCTTCTCGGGGACGGCTTTTCATGTACCACCCACTTCGTCCGGCATCCCGCCAAACGGTCTGATCACCCTGACCCCTCCTACATGCCCTCGACGAGATTTGATCAAGGCCACACCTCTACGCTCCGCTTCCGCTTGACCCCGAGATCAGGCTTCCGAGAATCTCATGCACGATACGCTAAGCGGCCCCTTATGCTTTGCCTCACGGAAGGCATCTCCCTCGCCGCGGCTCTACACTGACGGCAACTGACGTAATCCACGGAGGACGCTGAACAGGACATCTGTCAACTGTCTACAGGCTGACAAAGAAACTTGCTTGAGACGCAGCAAATAGCAGCACCGGTCTCCTCGTCGGCCTTGAACCCGAGGGCACAGGTCGGGCGACAACTGGTTTCCGTCCGTCATTCGCTCGCACGGCCGGTGCGCGGCTTCTCTTAGAAGACTAACGCCGCCCCGCCACTCGAACGTGACGAACTCCCGCCCTCTTCCTCTGTGCCTGCATGGTGGCAATCATCGTGATAAGGCATTCTGAGCCTATGCCATCCCCTTCCTGCGATGCGGGCAGCGGGGCCTGCTGGGCAGAGGCAACAGCTTGCGTGGCGAGATCGGTCACGTTGCTAGCGGCCTTCTAGGGGCGGTAATGCAGTCGACCTCGCCACGATGAGCTTTTTGTCACCTTGCTTAAGTTTTGACACCAGCCACTCAGGACATAGGTCCCTTAAAGTCTATAGTTGTTGCCCCACTTGCCTTGTTACACCACTCGGCGCTCTGGGTCGCCGAGGGCTGCCCATGAACCCTGCCCCCGCGAGCGAGTAAAATGATGAAAGCTGTTGTGAAGACGCCGACACAGGTCACGATCATGTTTAGAAGAAACGTCTTGAAAACTCAGACGCTCTCGGCGTCCCGCTCGGCTTGGGTGCAGCACAGACCACAGATCGAACAAGACCTCTCCACTGAAGAGCTTGTCCGAGCGGCGGCATATCTTCGAAATGAAATCATTCGGCAAGAAGGTTGGCTCCGAGACACGCTCATGGAGCTAGAACGGCGCGGCAACGCGCTGAGCTGCGAGGCGCTCGACAAGCTAGGCGAGTTGGAAATGATGCAGAAATAGCCCCCCTAGCGAGGTGAGGGGCTCGCCAAGGCAAAACAAATTCCGCAACCTAGATATGGATCATTTGCAGCGCCGCGTGAACATATGGTTCGAGCCTCACGTTGAGTCATGCGGTCGCAGTCGGCGCGCACGCACAGGAAGCGGCTGCGGCGGACTTGGACCAAACGGGAGATGATTAGGAGAACCTCGGCCTGAACTAGGCGAACATGGAGCACTGCGGGCTCGCCCACCGGCGACCCTTCTTGGCGTACGGGAACTAGGAGCAGGCGCCGCCACTTTTCCATACCATATCCTGTTCATGGAGTTTTCCGCCGCGGCGAGGGTGGAGCAGGCTGATCTGCAGCTGGTCCTACGCGAACAAGCGGCAACCTGTCCGGCCGCGGAAGCGCCGCTGCCAATCCGAAGAATTTCTGAAGAGCTTGTCCAGCGGTGGCAGGGCCTTCAGCGGCCACCGCGGACTTAATGCCAATTGCCTCAGGGCTTCGCCATCTTCTGCGCTCATAGCCCGAGGCTTTGCCCTCAGGTGGCCGTCGAACTGTCTGTTGCGTCCTCGGCGGTCTTGCGCTTCCGCTCTCGCGGGGCCTTTGGCGCCTCAGCACCCTCTTCCGTCACCGCTTTCTTCCGGCCCTTGGTCGTTGCTGGCATGTCCGACGAGGCCTCGGCCGCCGGCTTGGGTGAGCGCGTTCGCCGAGGTTTAGGTGCGTCTGTTGCCTCTTTGGCTTCGGCTGCCTTTGGCTTGCGTACCCGGGGTGCGACGGCCCTCTCGGCCGGGGCCGGCGACTGAGCCTCATCCTCTGCAGCAATCTCACGCTCGGCCTGCGACCAATGCTCCGCATCCTGGCCGTGCGGGCGACCAGCCTGCTCCCATATCGCGTGCGCCCGGTCCCGGATCCTCAGTATGCGTTCTTCATCCATGATGAGCTTCCCCTTTTGCCACAACGTGAGTCACCTATCCGGTCGACACAGTCCGTCAAGGGCGGCCACCGGTTGAATATCTGCACCCTAGCGTGGCACGGTCCCTCCAATTTTCCAAGAGTTCGTCTGATACGGCGCCAATCGGGCGGTTGCGTCATGCTATTTTGCACCCACGTTCCTGAAATAGACTGGCACAGTTTTCATGCTGGGGGGACAGGTACCAGACGACAGTCAGTCACCCTGTTCTTCCAGCTTCTGCGCCGGCAGCCTGCCAAGCCGTCGGCCGTCGAGGTTCAATCCAGCCGGCGATCAACACGCTGCCCTCCTCGCGGTTGATCAGCTTCGATCTGGTTTCAAGGCCACGCAGGAAATCTTCAGCTATGATCTGAGGTACGCCCACCGCCCGGATGTTTTCTCGGGAATTGCCATGCTCTATGCCGAGTCCATGTGCGGGAGTCCGGCCAAGACAGGCACCTGCAACTCCCTCAAGAACAGGGAGGTGTTGACAAGGGAGAGGCTACCCGTGCGAGATCCGTCTGCGCCTCACTGTATCCACCGACGGGTCCCGAGGTACGGCACCCACCACAGGAATGCGCCAGTCGCCGCCGTCTCACGGCGCCAAAGGAGATGATATGAGGACCTTTGCAGTTGTTGGCTTGGGAATGGCGCTGTCACCCCACATGGCAAGCCTCGCCGAGCTGGGAGACCGGGTGCGTCTGGCCTATGCCGTCACGCGCAGCGCCGAACGCCGGGTGGAGTTCGAGTCCCGGTACGGCGTGATCGCGACCGATGATCTGGACCGCGTTCTGGCCGATCCTGCCGTCGATGCGGTGCTGCTCCTGACCCCACCCGACAGCCACCGCGTCTTGGGCGAACGCATTCTTTCGGCTGGCAAGCACCTGCTTATTGAAAAGCCTGCAGGACTGGTGACGGATGACACGCGCTTTCTGGCAGACCGGGCAAGGGCCCTCGGCGTGCTGGCTGCGCCGGTTCTGCAGCACCGTTTCCGCCCAGCCATACGTGCGGTCGAGGCCGCGATTGCCTCTGGCAGCCTCGGCCGGCTGTGCGGCGCCCATTGTCTGATCCCGTGGTGGCGGCCGCAGTCCTACTACGATGCCCCCGGCCGCGGCACCTATGCCCGCGACGGCGGCGGTGTGCTGTTGACGCAGGCTGTGCATACGCTGGACGTGCTGCGCGCGTTGTGCGGCTCGGTGACCATCACGGCTGCGCAGGCGGTAACCACACCCCTTCACCGGATGGAGGCCGAGGATCTGGTGTGCGCCCTGGCTGCCTTCGGACCAGACGCCGCCCCCGGCACGATCATGGCATCCACAAGCTGCTATCCCGGCATGACCGAGACGATAACCCTGATGTTCGAGCGGGCAACGATCCGCATCGAGGGCTTGCAGGCGCAGGTGTTCCACCACGACGGCCGGGTTGAGGAGCTGGGCACCAGTGGCGCCAGCGGCCACACGGGCGATCCCATGGCCTTCGACCACGCCGGCCACCATGACCTGATTGCCGCTTTCCTCGACGCGCTCGACGGCAAAGCGCCGCTCGCGGTTGACCTGTCCGACCTGATCGCCACTCGCGAACTGATCGACCAGATGACCTGAGGCGCCACCGGTTGGCCCAGTGGCACCATCGACTGGCAGGACCGGATTGGCTTCCGTTGGAAAAAAGCCGTGATGATCTGGCCTCGTCAACAGGAAGACAGGTTGCAGGGCCGGTCAGTCCCGCGCGCTCATCCTGACGCTGTCGGCGACAGTTCGAAGAAGCTCGGAATCGACCGACTCCTCCGGAACATTCGCCGGCGGCTGAACGACGAGTGCTGCATGGCCCCCGGATCCGTCTGAAACATCAAAGACGAAGATCGGCCCCCAGACGCCGACCCGCCGGGCGCCATTCGATAGATTCTCTTGGATACGCTCGAGGTAGAAGACGTCGCCCTCCAGCCCGCTGCGCGCCTCGAACGGCTGCGGCGCCCGCACCTCTCCGCAGTGGATCGACGCGCCCGGTCCATCCGCCGCGCACATGTTTCGAAGCGTAAATCCGACAAAGTCGTCAAAGCCCGTGAAGCCGACCTCGGGCCCGGTGGTGTAGAGCCGAATGTCCGCCACGGAGTCGAAGCCACCTTGGCCTTCGGTTCCGACGGCCAGCGCCTCCGGCTGGTATTCCCGGACCGCGCGCCCCTCCGGCACCTGCACCAAGATGAGGGAAGAGCCCGCACCCTCAACAACAGAGTCGTCCGCGGTCCCGCAGCTCCCGGTCAGACCCAAGAACAAGACAGAAAGAAAGAACGAGAGGTTTCTCGCTTGTCGCATCGATATCAAACCTGCCCCTCCTCAACACGACCGTCCCCGCGCACGGAAGGTATGAAGCGACAGAAAGCGCACGACAAGTCCGCTTTGCGTCCGACTGGCAACTTGCTCCGAGAAGGGTTTTCGACGACGACATTTCAGGACAGTCGAGGTGAGTTGGACGAGGCACGGACAGTGGACTGCCCGCCACATCCTTCTGGCTTTCCCGAGAAAGTGCGGCCCTCGGAAGGCGGTCGCCAACGCCCCTTGTGGATCCGACTGAACCGGAGGTGGTGGTCACTCTCCCACTGACTGAAGTGGACTGGCGAGGCTCTTCGTAGAACCGTCGGATTTGCCGATCCCCTACAAGTGCAGGACTATTGCCCGCAACTGTATCAGCTCTTGCTGCCATGCGTTCCCTCGGCGGCAGGGCAACGTTCGTCGTCGCGAGGGGAGAGGACGCCGTAATCCCGCCCATGCTGCCAGAATGCCTTGGGACCCTCTCAACTATACCCGATGCGCAGCCCGACCGCCTCCGGACGATTGGGCGCCCATTCTTGACTTCGGGCGCAAGCCTGACGATGCGTATGGCCTAAGCACACTTCATCGAGCTGACGGCGTCAGCTACGTGGGCTTCCACCGGGGTTGACCTGCTGGCGCCGCAAAGGCTCCTCCCTGAGCGCACAAGGAGGTGTCCTTCCTTCACTTTGCGCACCGCCAACAAAGAGCTGATCGCTCCTCGCTCCACAGCCTGATCACAGCCCCTTCAGGCTCGGCGCGAGCCAGAACAAAACCAACCCGCTGATGATCAGCAGGATGAGAGGCATGCGAAGAATGCCCAGCACGGTGCGCGCCAAGAGCGTTCCGCCGATCAACGCAATGGCGAGGGAAAGCGCGGCGCCGGTTGCAGTGACGCCTCCACCCTCCTCCCGTAGTCCCATCTGAACCAGCACGGGCAGAGGCGCCATGAAGACGAAGAGGAGCGCGAGCCTGAGCTTCCCCATCATACCGAGTGCTCCTCAGGCAGACCTGACGCTTGCAGAGCGAAGATCAGCAAGACGTTCTGCGGCATATGGGGCAACTCTGTCTGTGGCCGCGCTTGGCGGTGCTTATGCCGGATACCGGTAGGCGGCCGCCATTACGGTACTTTCGTCTCCCCGGTTGCCCAAGGGAAAGACGTCGCCGCGATTGCGCAACGTCTCGGCGATTGCCCGATCCACCAGATCCTCCGGCCCGTCTTCGGCGACCTCGGCCGCAAGGGTTTGCGGGTCCAGATGACCCCGCAGCATAGCGCCCGCACGGACGAACAGATGCGCAACCCGCCCGGCTGCCGCTGACGTCGCGATATCGGCCGGGTCCGTGCTGGCTTCGTGATCCCCGCGGCCGAGCGACATCGCTATCTTGTCCCAAGCTTCGCCCCGTCGCTTTGCCATCTCTTGCTCGAGGCAAGCGGCTGCCTCGTCACGCAGCTTGCTTTCGTCCAGTTCCCTTGGATGATGGGTGACGCCCTTGTCAACCAGGAACGGATACTCGCTGTTCTCGCGGATCATGCCGTAGAGCCGCTCGTCTGCGGCGACGACAAGCGGCACGTTCGTCCCGCTCAGATGCTGCTGAACCGCGTTGGCAAGGAACTTCGCATATTGCCGCAAATCCTGCTCCTTGTCTTCGCGCCAGTCGTGGCCACCCATGCTGTGATGCGGCACGCCCTGCGGCCCGCTGCTGCCTGCTGCGACAGCCTGTGCGCCCTTGTAGGAACCGGGAATGCCTGAGTCCTCCCGTCCATGGATGTTGCCCTTCTCCTGCATGTCGGTGAACTTGCTGATATCCTCCAGCGATTCTGGCATGTCGGGCACATTCTGTTTCGTCAGCACTCCACCCGACGCGCGGTAAAGACATGTAGAATCGTTGCTGGCCACGAGTATCGCGTGGTCCGGCGTCAGTTCCAGATCGCTTAGAAGCGGTGCCAGCCGGAACATCGTCCCGACATGAACGCCAGTCTCGTCAAAGCGGGCATCGATGACCTCGGTCAGATCGGGCGCGATGAAGACGGCGACCCGGCGATCCCGCGCCCCGACGACGTCGTCGTACTCCAGTGCATCAAGGCGTTGCTGCACGGCCGCAATCGTGTCCTTGCTTGCTCCGGAAGCGCTGAGCGCCTCGGCCGCCTCTGACTTGGCGTTCTTCAACGAGACGCGGATGTGATTGTGGTCACCGCCCCCCACCGCCACCTCCATGAAGAGGCTGAGGCAGAGCGGAGCCTCGTGCCCGGCCAGTTCGCGCAGCAGGCTGTCGTTGAGCGATCGCATGGGCTTTCTCCCGGCTGTTGTGTCAATGTCGTGAAGCAACGCCCGCCCGCTGCTGTCAGTTCCGGAAGGGGACCGGTGGCTGGATGCACGTAGATGGGCACCAGGTTCTCTAACGGAACCCGCACCGTATCCTGGACGACGTGGGCTTGGGCAACAAGGGTTGAGGACGGGCATCACTGAGGATCTACTGTAAAATGCACCAGCATCCCTTTCCCCCGCGCGGCCAGCAGCCAGCGGGCCCGCATCGGCAAACCTATTCAAGCCAATCGGCACGTCCGGCAGCAGCCGCCGGACCTACGAGGGGGGACTAGCGGTGTAGCGATCAGGAACAATGCAGGAAGGCCTGTGTTGCCCTTTGTCCGTTCGGGCAAGGCCGGTCGGTGTTTATCACGAGAAGGAGCGTCCCATGAGCCAGACCGTCGGAGACTTTTTCTGGGAACGACTGAAAGCCTGGGGCGTGAGCCGTGTCTTTGGCTATCCGGGCGACGGGATCAACGGCCTTCTCGGCGCACTGCAACGGCGTAGTGGCGACATCGAGTTCGTGCAAGCGCGCCATGAAGAGATGGCCGCCTTCATGGCCTCGGCCCATGCCAAGTTCACCGGCGAACTCGGCGTCTGCCTGGCGACCTCGGGACCCGGCGCGTCGCATCTGCTGACCGGGCTTTATGACGCGCGACTGGATCACATGCCGGTCCTGGCGATCGTCGGGCAGCAGGCGCGCACCGCGGTCGGCTCTCATTACCAGCAGGAACTCGACCTCGAAGCGCTTTTCAAGGACGTTGCCGGAACCTTTGTCAAACAGGCCGCCGTTCCAGGCCAGGTGCGCCATCTGGTCGATCGCGCCGTGCGCATGGCCGTTGGCGAACGCCGCGTCACCACGCTGATATTCCCCAACGATCTTCAGGAAGCGGCATACGAAGAACCGCCACGCGTCCATGGCGCCGTCTTTTCGGGTGTCGGATATTCCCGCCCTCGCGTTGTCCCCTATGATGCCGATCTGCAGCGGGCGGCCGAGGTGCTCAATTCCGGGTCAAAGGTCGCGATTCTCGTTGGCGCCGGCGCACTTGCGGCCGCCGAGGAGGTCATTCAGGTAGCGGAAGCACTTGGCGCGGGCGTCGCCAAGGCGCTTCTGGGCAAGGCTGCGCTGCCGGACGATCTGCCCTACGTCACCGGGTCGATCGGCCTGCTGGGCACCGAAGCCAGCCATGACCTGATGATGAACTGCGACACGCTTCTGATGATCGGCTCGGGCTTTCCGTATTCCGAATTCCTTCCCGAAGAAGGCAAGGCGCGGGGCGTCCAGATCGACCTCGACCCGGGCATGCTGTCCATCCGCTATCCGATGGAGGTGAACCTCGTGGGCGATAGCGCCGAGAGCCTGCGCGCGCTTCTGCCCCTGCTGCAGCGCAAGCAGGACCGGTCATGGCGCGAAACGGTCGAGAAGAGCGTTGCCAGGTCCTGGAAGACACTGGAGGAGCGGGCCATGCAGCCCGCCAACCCTGTGAACCCGCAGCGCGTCTTCTGGGAACTGTCCCATCGCCTTCCGGACAACGCGATCCTGACGTCCGACTCGGGCTCTTGCGCCAACTGGTTTGCGCGCGACCTCAAGATGCGCAGGGGAATGATGGCATCGCTTTCGGGCGGCCTCGCCTCCATGGGCGCTGCGGTGCCTTACGCGATTGCCGCAAAGTTCGCGCACCCGGAACGGCCCGTCATCGCCATGGTGGGCGACGGCGCCATGCAGATGAACAACATGGCGGAACTGATCACCGTCGCGAAATACTGGAAGCAGTGGGCCTCGCCCAGCTGGATCTGCATGGTCCTGAACAACGAGGACCTCAACCAGGTGACCTGGGAACAGCGGGTCATGGAGGGCGACCCCAAATTCGAAGCCACGCAGGTCATCCCCGACGTGCCCTATCACCGGTTTGCCGAGATGATCGGCCTCAGGGGCATCTTCGTGAACGATCCGGAGCAGCTTGCCGCGGCGTGGGACGAGGCTCTTGCCTCGACCGTGCCCGTGGTGCTGGAGGTCAAGACCGATCCCGAGGTTCCGCCGATGCCCCCGCACATCACCTTCAAGCAGATGCGCAACTATGCATCCAGCATCATTGCCGACCCGAACCGCGGCAGCATGATTGCCAACACCGCGCGGCAGGTGCTGAGTTCCGTCATGCCCGGAGACAAGGAGGACAAGGTCTGATGGCAGAAGCGGAAGCGG
The DNA here is from genome assembly GCA_008711135.1 of Rhodobacteraceae bacterium LNNU 3342. Lineage (GTDB taxonomy): Bacteria > Pseudomonadota > Alphaproteobacteria > Rhodobacterales > Rhodobacteraceae > Halodurantibacterium. The sequence continues at coordinate 6,379 of VUAW01000031.1, read as the reverse complement.
GGGATAAGGCCGGCCCCATCCCGGTCAAAAAGGTTCCCACCGATGGACCAGAGGGAGACGGTGCGCCCATCTAGGAGAAGCTCGACTTGTCCGACCGGTTTCCCGTCGTCTCTCCGGCACTCTAAGCGTCGCTTCCGCTGCCGGCTTCAATGTGAGGCCACAGCACCATAATGCCGTGGTCAATGCCAAAGAGCCTACTCCAAGGTCGCGTCTTTTCGATCCCGCCCTGTCTCCTGCGCTTGTCGCAGGCGGCGACACTCAGCGGATTGGAAGGTGTCACGGAGATCGCGCCGGGCGTCGGAAGCCTTCCCGCTAGACGCCACAATTCGCCCTCCATGCGGCGAAGCGGGCGCACTTCATGTTCTTGCGCAAGTTGGACGCGTCGTGGCGGAACGTTGCATATGACACCGCCGTCAGGCGATGGAACTGGCTCTGCCACGGTCGATGGCTCGAGCTAGCAGATTTCAGCCCACGCCGTTTGAAGTACAAGAGGCCAGAAAGACATCGTTGCTCCCGTATCATCAAGTGGCTTGGAAGCGGCGAACTTATGCAGCCTTGCAATACCCGGATCAGTTCCCAGCCGTGCGAGAACATTAGGCACTACTCGTCATGTCACGGCGGGTTCCGCCGCGCCTTACTGTTCATGTCTGCATGTTCGGGATAAGGATAGGCTCGCTGGCCGGCCCGCTCGGCTTCAGGCGCGGCAGGATCATAGTTGCGGCGAAATTCGGCAGACAGCTCATGCTCACGCAGAAGGTAGCGCGGCGAGAAGTGCATCTGACAGGCTGAACGGACCCCTGCCAGCCGCGCGATTTCCCCCGCCTGCGCGGCTGTGAGGTGCTTTTTCGACGCAGCCAGATGCCGATCTTCCTGCAGGAACCCGCCTTCGATGAACAACTGGTCGGCCCCGCGGGCAAGACCGCAAAGCCGCGAGACATTTTCCGGATGGAAGGCCAGATCGGTGGCGTAGACGATGCGTTGGCCCGGTGCACTTCTCAGCGCCCCAAGTCCGAACAATTCATGAAGTGTAATCCTGCGGCCTTCAATCGGCGTGAACTGAGTTCCCCCATCCGCGTCGCTGCGGGCGGCGCGCTTGGCCTCTGTCAGCCAAGGTCCAACGGGCAGTCCAAGCGCGTCCAGGCGAACCTTGTGCACGTTGATGCGCCGCTTTTCCTGGAAGGCAAAGGCGAGGCACGGGATGCCGTGATCCAGCGTCGCGGCCTCCACCTGGAACTCCGGATCATCCAGAGGAAGAACATCTGTCGGACATGGCTCATCCTCAAGACTGAAGGCCTTGCGCGCCCGGAAGACGGCGTGGGCCGTCCATCCGGCTTCGGTCCAGTCCGACGCCATGATCGTGAAGTCATGCGAGCTCTCGTCAAGGAGGTTCCAGGTATAGGCGGAAAGCTTCGCCTTCACTGCACGAACCAGCCCGGGCGGCCCCACGATGTGAACCCGCTTGTCACGATAGAGCGAAAGCCGCAGCAACCGGTCAAAGCCGGCAAAGTGATCCATATGCATGTGTGAGACAAAGACATGCGAGACGCGCAGGATCTCGCGTGCCGACAACGCCGTCAGATCACCAAGATCAAAGAGTATGGCCCTGCCGCCGAACCGGAGGTCCAGCAACAGCCCGGCGTCCCCGAACGGCTCATTGATCAACCGGGGCTGCACGAGAGCCGTCATGGCGCGGGAGGCAAAGACTTCAGCATGCCCCAGAACTCGTGCGGCGCAAAAGCGGTTCCGTTGCGGTGCATGTAAACAGAAGGCCTTCCGGCTGCTGATGCCGCAGACACGCGACTACATCACCAAGGATAAGGGGACCCGGCTGCAGTGATGTAAGAACGGATCTCTGAGCAGTCTACTTTGGCTGAACGCTCCGCTAGGGAACCAAAGCCGAATTGCCAGACGGCTACCGGCACCCCGTGAGTAGGATTAGCGGCAGCGGTATCAAGTCCCAATTCCGTTCCGTTTTAGCAGTCGCTGGAAACGTGCTTGACGTAGACGCCTGATCCGGACGCATGACCTTGCGCCCGCCTCCTCAGCGGTCGAGGGGGCGGCGCCAGGGAATAGTCCCGCGGGGATGGGAGGTTGCACATCCCGTGTCCTGACGCTACCGTGCCCGCGCTAGAAAAACCAAAGAATGAGCTCAAAGTGCTGGTCTTGCGCAGCAACTGGCGCTTGCAAGATATCGGGAGATCGTCATTTGGACATAGTGCGGCGGAACAACGTGAAGGTCATGGGCGCGGGGCAGAAGGCCATGGTCTTTGCTCATGGCTTTGGCTGCGACCAGAACATGTGGCGCTTCGTCTGGCCGGCCTTTGCCGAAGGATACCGTATCGTCCTGTTCGACCACGTGGGCTGCGGCGGCTCTGACCTGACTACGTATGACGCCGCCAAGTATGCCTCTCTCGACGGCTATGCCCAGGATGTCATCGACATTTGCCACGCGCTCGACATCACCCAGGGCGTCTTTGTCGGCCATTCCGTAAGCGCGATGATCGGCGCCCTCGCTGCGCGCCGCGCTCCCGACCTCTTTGACGAGCTTGTCCTGATCGGGCCGTCGCCCCGCTATATCGACGATGCCGACTACACCGGCGGGTTCACCGAGGCGCAGATCCATGAGCTTCTCGACTTCCTGGACACCAATCACATGGGTTGGTCGCAGGCCATGGCACCCGTCATCATGGGCAATCCGGAGCGTCCCGAACTGGGGGAGGAACTCACCAACTCCTTCTGCATGACGGACCCCGAAATCGCCAAGAAGTTCGCCCGCGTCACCTTTTTGTCCGACAACCGCGCCGATCTTCCGGCGGTCACGGCGCGGTGCCTGGTCCTGCAGTGCTCTGAAGATGTCATCGCGCCGCAAGCTGTCGGGGAATACGTTCACAACCAGCTTCCCAACAGCGAATTCGTGCTGCTCGATGCCACCGGACACTGCCCGAACCTGAGCGCGCCAGAAGAAACGGTGGCCGCCATGAAGACCTTCCTCCAGGGCACGCCTACTTGAGCCCCGGCCCAGTGGCGATGGCTGAAGAAGTCGAAGACCTGGAAGACCTGTTCGAGAACGCTCCTTGCGGTTATATCTCCGCAGGGGCAGACGGACGCATCCTCAAGGCCAACCGCACCTTTGCCGGCTGGCTTGGGCGCGACACGTCCGACTTCGTCGGCCGCCGCTTCCCGGACTTCCTGAACATCGCCGGGAAGATCTACTATGAAACCCACTTCGCGCCCCTTCTGCGCATGCAGGGGTTCTTCCATGAGGTGGCGCTCGATCTTGTGCGGGCCGATGGGTCTACGCTTCCGGTCCTCGTCAATGCGGTTGAGCGCCGGGACGAAGCGGGACACCTTCGCTTCATCCGGATCACCGTCTTCAACGCCTCTGATCGTCGCCGCTATGAGCGTGAGCTTCTGGAGGCCCGCCGGGCGGCCGAAAAGGCAAATGCAGAGCTTCTGGAGCTTAACCGCACCCTGGAAGAGCGTGTTGCCGAGGCTGTCGAGGCGCGCTTGAAAACCGAAGAGGCCCTGCGGCAAGCGCAGAAGATGGAGGCCGTCGGCCAGCTCACGGGCGGCATCGCCCATGACTTCAACAACATGCTGGCGGTCATCCTCGCGTCGATCAACCTTCTGGAAAAGCGCCTTGCCAAGGGAGAGAACGTTACCCCCTTCGTCGCTGCGGCGCGTGATGGGGTGGACCGGGCCGCCAGCCTGATCCAGCGCCTTCTTGCCTTTTCCCGCCAGCAGAACCTTGCGCCCGCACCGCTCAATCCCAACGAGATGGTGAGGAACATGTCCGAGCTTCTACGCCGCACGCTCGGCGGCAATGTGCAGCTCGAGACGGTACTTGCGGGGGGCCTTTGGCATGTACTTGCAGACGCGAACATCCTTGAAAACGCCGTCCTGAACCTTGCCATCAACGCGCGCGACGCCATGCCTGCTGGTGGCCGCCTTACGATCGAAACAGCAAACTGCCACCTTGATGACGCCTATGCCGCCGAACATGCCGTCAATCCGGGCCAGTATGTCATGGTTGCCGTCACGGACACGGGAACAGGAATGACCCCAGAGGTCATGGCCAAGGCATTCGAACCGTTCTTCACCACGAAGGAGGTCGGCAAGGGGACCGGCTTGGGGCTGAGCCAGGTCTTCGGGTTCGTGAAGCAGTCGAACGGCCACATCAAGATCTATTCCGAGGTCGGCCACGGCACCACGATCAAGCTCTACCTGCCGCGCCTTTATGGCGTGAACAACACGCCCAAGCCCGAGGCGCCCGAAGATACAGCCCTTCCCTGCGGGCAAGAGGTCGTCCTCTTGGTCGAGGATGACGAGCGTGTGCTTGCGCTGACCGAAAAGATGCTGAGCGACCTCGGCTACGCGGTCCTCCGGGCGCGGAATGGGACAGAAGCGCTGGAAAGGCTCACGACGTGCCCGGACATCGCGCTGCTCTTCACCGACGTCGTCATGCCGGGCATGAACGGGCCGGAACTGGCCGAGAAGGCGCTTCGGCAACGCCCGGACCTGAAGGTCCTGTTCACGTCAGGCTACACCCGCAATGCCGTCGTGCATAACGGTATTCTTGATCCGGCCATGAACCTTCTGCAAAAGCCTGCCTCGCTGGACCAACTCGCGACGAAGGTCAGGTCGGTCCTGGACCGATAGCCGTGTCGGCCCATGCTGCGCCGTGCCCTCAGTCCATCCTGAAAATCATGCCTACATCGCTGGCCCGTCGCCACACCGATGCTGCCGCACAGATGCTACACCGGTTGCAGGAACATTAGCGACACCGAAGTTGACATTCGGGCGGTTCACCCCTATCTAGAACTTATCGATATTTTCTTGCTGAGCTTTGGTTGTTGCGCGATTGGCACCGCGCCGTGGGCGAACCCTCCCTTTAAAATTATCGTCATCCTCCGCATCGCTTTCGCGTTGCGGTCACCGATATCGCTTGGAAAGGGTTCATCATGACCACCGGCACAGTTAAATGGTTCAATTCCGCCAAAGGCTTTGGCTTCATCCAGCCGGACAACGGCGGCCCTGACGCGTTCGTTCACATCTCGGCCGTCGAACGCGCCGGGATGAGTGAAATCGTCGAAGGCCAGAAGGTCGGCTATGATCTTGAGCGCGACAAGAAGTCGGGCAAGATGTCGGCCTGCAACCTTCAGGCTGCATGAAACAGGATCTGCTTTCCTTTGGCCCGGACATGCGGGCACGGTGAGAGCAGGTTAGATAATGGGCCAGGCAGATTGCCTGGCCTTTTTGCTTCTGCTCGCCCGGCGGGCTCTTCAGGGAGGACAGCTATGACCGAACCCTTCAGCAGACGGCGCCAAGAGGCAGAGATTGCCTTTGGCAAAATCCAGACGCCGTCCACTCCGCGTGATCGCGCCTTCGACGAACTCGACATGATCAAGGCCGCCGGCGAGGAAAAGACCCTGAGGCTGCGCGAGGCTCGTCTTGCCAAGGAACTGCAGGATAAACTGGCCTCAAAGCCAACCCGGCTCTGAAACCGCAGACCGATCGATGACCTTGTCAATATGACAATTCAACTGGAACAGAGACTTGAGAAACACGCACAAGAATGACCTCTCCGACCGTCGCAGCGCCGCTACCGATGCAAACGCCGCCCGCCTTCAGGCCTATCGCGCTGCCAAGCAAGCCGCTGAACCGACGCGCGAGGCCAGGCAGATGGAGCGTATTGCTCTTGCCGCGGCACGGGAAGCACGCAACGCTCTGCGCGAACAGGCCAAGCTTGAAGAGCAAGCGCGCATCGAGGCGGAGGTGCGGGAGCGTGATGCAGCCATTGCAGCCTCAGCGACTGCTGGCGCAGACGCCCGCGATCAGGCTGACAACAAACGAGTAGCACGCGTCCTTGAGGATGAAGCCGCTCGCAAGGCTGAACGCGACCGGCGCTACGCCAACCGCAAGGCCCGCCAAGCGTAAAGGGTGCGTCGAACCCGCGGATGGAGTTTGGTGGCTTGCAAGAACACCCGGCCTTGAGGCGACAGCCCAGGCCTACAGAACAGTCTGCGCCATTTGTTAAGCGGCGCGGCACTCCTCGTTACAGAAGGTAACCCTTGATGACCATGTTCTCCATGAAGCCGAAGTTCAATCTCGCTGAGTTCCTCGCAGTGCCCGCACCCGCAGGTGCGGCCCGCTCCCGTGGCGCAAAACGCCGCCCACCACAGTTCAAGGACGATGCGGCGTCGGAAGATGCGGTCAAAGCTACACCGGCTGAAGATCCTAACTCGACCAACAAATCCTGAAAATCCGGCGCGGTGCGAACCAAGCGCGCTCGTGGCGCTCTGGGGCGAGGATCTGGCCATTCAACGCTGCACGGTTCACAAGCACCGCAACCTCTTGGCCCATGCGCCGAAGCACCTCC
>VUAW01000030.1 GCA_008711135.1 Rhodobacteraceae bacterium LNNU 3342 | reverse complement strand
TAACCGGATATGGTGCTGCGGGCCTCAGTGACGAGTTCATGGACACGCCGGTGCTCCAGAAGCCTGTTGAGAAGCATCAACTGGCGAGGGCGATAGGCGCTATCTGCTGCAGTGCCGGATGACCCAATCCTCCCTGCCCATCGCCAGCGCCGCGGCTCCGTGTTCGTGCTTCACTGCATTCCAGCTGCGCAGGGACCGAAGGCGGCGCACCTTTTCGCGCACGCAGCTTCTCGATCTGCAGGACAGCCGCTTATCCCCCTGTTGCCATGCAGAACGCGCAGCCGCGCCAGCCCGGCTCTTTCTTCCGGGCTTTTCTCCCTAAAACCGCCGGTTCTGCCCCCTCTTTGCTTCTGAGAGTGTTGACTTATCGCATGTGTGGCTTCCCGCGATGTCACAGGAACAAGCTCACCATGCTGCCGATCACCAGTGGCAGTATTCCAGCTTCGTCGCAATATCCTCCCGGAGGCCGTGAGGTGAGATCACTTCTCCCTCGAGCTCCACGACGATAGGCGTCAGAACGTGCGCCCGAAGCCTGCCGCTTGCGGCAGCCAGAGCGCAAGTTGCGGGAACATCCACACCAGCAACAGCCCCAGCATCAGGAGAAGCACGTAGGGCAGCGACCCCCGCATGATCTGCGTCAGCGGTGCGCCGGTAATTCCCTTGATGACAAAGAGGTTCATTCCCACGGGTGGGGTGATCAGCGCCAGCTCCAGGTTGATCATCAGCATGATGCCATACCATATCGGGTTGATGTCCAGCGCGATGAGCGTCGGCAGCACGATCGGGGTGGTGATCAGGATGATGGCGATCGTCTCAAGGAACATGCCCAGCACGAAGACCGCGATCATCACCAGCAGGATGAAAGCGGTCTGACCCAGGCCAAGTGCCGTCACTGCCTGTACGATTTCTGCCGGCAGGCGGATGATCGTGATTGCGTGGCCAAAGATCCCTGCCGCCGCGATGATCATGAAGAGCATGGCGGTGGTGCGCATGGTTTCCCACAGGCAGAACCACAGATCGCGGAACGACAGGTTGCGATAGATTAGAAGCGCCACGAGAAGCGCATAGACTGCGCCTATGGCCGCCGCCTCGGTTGCGGTGAAGACGCCGAGGTAAATCCCGCCCATCACCACCGGCGGCATCATGATCGCCCAGAAGGACTTGCGCAACGCGCGCGCCAGGTCAGCCATACCGGCCCAGTCCTGCTTCTGCGTCTCGCCGTGGCTGTTGGCCTGCACCCAGCTGAAGATCGCGAAGATCAGCGCGATGAGGAGGCCGGGGATAAGCCCCGCGATGAAAAGCGCGCCAATGGAGGCGTCCGAGACCACCGCATAGAGGATCATCGGACCGGACGGTGGAATCAGGATGCCCAGCGTGCCGCCTGCCGCGATGATGCCATAGCTGTCCCGCGCCCGGTAGCCGAACCGCTGCATCTGCGGGATCGCGGTGGAACCGATCGTCAGAGCCGTCGCGACTGAGGAGCCGGAGATCGAGGCAAAGATCGTGCAGGACAGGATGGTGGCGAAGCCGAGCCCGCCCTTCACGTGCCCGACAAGCTTGTTTGCGGCCTCAAAGAGGTCATCCACCACCCGCGCCCGGATCATCACATGCGCCATGAAGGCGAACATCGGGATCGCTGCAAGCACAGGATTGTTGAGGCTGGCGAAGACCGTGTCCGCCATGGCGTCCACCCGCCCCTCCAGCATCCAGAGCACACCAAGGGACGCGAGGCCGAGCGCCGCGAAGATCGGCATCCCCGTCAGCAGAAGGACGATGAGGCAGCCGAAGATAAGAAACGCGGTCATGAGCCCTTCCTCGCCCTCAGCAGGTGATCGATCATGCGCAGCAGCGCCATGAGCGACAAAAGCGCCCCGCCCACAACCAGGGCGGTTTGCGGTATCCACGTCGGGATCTGGAGATAGCCGGGAGAATAGGCGCCGAACATGCGCGAGAAGCTGATCGTGTGCAGTGCCGTGCGCAGCAGAACCACCCCAAAGGTAAGCACCACCCCATGCGCAAGCAGGTCAAGCCACCAGACCATGCGGCGGCTGCACATCTCGGTCAGAATGTCGATACGGATGTGATCGCCCCGGCGATAGGTTTCCGCCACGCCGAACATGACGATGGCGACGACCAGGAAGCCAGTCGCCTCCTCTGCGCCGCGGATGGGGGCGCTGAAGAGGTAGCGCCCCGCTACGTTAAAGGCAGTGATCGCGAGCACCACGACGAGCATCAGCGACGCCACCGCGCCGAAGATAATGCCGATCACGGCCGCCAGCCGCGCGACGGCACCTTTCGGTGCCGCCATCTGCTCAGACATTCCCTGCCCCATGGTTCAGCGGATCTTTGCGATCAGCTCGAGAAGCTCAAGGCCCTGCTCGCCCGACTCGGCCTCAAAGGCTTCGTTGAAGGCGGGTTGCATGGCAGCGCGGAACGCCTCGTTCTCCTCGTCGGTGGCGACATGGACCTGCACGCCTGCGCTGCGCAGCTGGTCCGGCGCAGAGGCCGATGCCTCGATGGAGGCCTCGATCGCCCACTGGGCGGCTTTCGCCCCGGCTTCTTCCAGCGCCGCCTTCTGGGTGTCGCTCAGCCCGTCGTAGAAACGCGGGTTGGTATAGCCGTGCAGGTAGGCGGCCAGCACCGGCACCACGACGAAGTGGTCCTGCACCTCGTAGTATTTCCGCGACCAAGCGGCGGCGACATCGGTCACCGCGGCATCCACCACGCCCGTCGCCAGCGCCTGATACACTTCGGATCCAGGGATGGAGACCGTCGTCGCGCCCATCGCCTCCAGCCCGCGATCAAATGCCGGGCCGAGGCCGCGCATCTTCACGCCGCGGAAATCTTCGGGCGTCTTGAGGAAGCGGCCCTTGGAGGTGAAGACCGACATGTTGGTCTGGAACATCCACGCGATGTTGCGCACGCCCTTCTCAAGCAGCCGTTCCTCAAGATAGGCCGCAGCCTCGGATTCCGGCCATTGCTTCCACGATTCGATGGAGGACATGGTGTAAGGCCCGACCGTAACGTTCATGATGGGCAGCGTGCGCCCCCACTGGAAGTTGAGCGAGAAGGCGCACTCGATCTCGCCCTTTGCCACGGCCAGGATATTGTCGTTGGCCTTGATCAGGCTATCCGCTGGAAAGACCTGCACGTCGATCTCCCCGTTGGAAAGGGTCTCGACCTCCTCTGCCCAGCGGTCGACGACCACGGCGATGTGGTGCGACGGCGGCAGCTGGTGGCTGCAGCGCATGGCAGTCTGCGCCTGTGCGCTCCCGGCGGCTGCGACCACTGTCAGAAACGTAGCGGCTGCAATTGTCTTCATGTTCCCTCCCCCGATGTTAGCGCCCGATATCAGGCGCGCCAGTTCAACTTGTCCGGCGGCCCTGATCGCGCAAGCGCCCCGTAGAGGACCTCTCCGGGCATTCCTCTTTGCAGGATCGGGCGCGCGGTGACCAGTCCCTCGATATCGATTCCGGTTGCGAAACCCATGCGCTCGCACAGATAGACAAGATCCTCGAAAACCACGTTGCCGGTTGCCCCGGGGGCGAAAGGGCAGCCCCCCAGCCCGCCGAGCGAGCCGTCGAGTACCCGTGCCCCATGATCGAGCGCCGCCGCCGCATTGGCGATGCCGGTGCCGCGCGTGTCATGCAGATGCACGATGAACGGCCGGTCGCCGCAGAGCTGGGACATGCCATCGCAAAGCGCTGCCACCTCGCGCGGGCCGGCGTAGCCGACGGTATCGGCAATTCCCACGATGTCGGCACCCGCCTCAAGACAGGCCTCTGCCAGGCGCAGCACCTCTGCCGCATCTACCTCCCCGGTGATAGAGCAGCCGAGCGCCATCGCGACCCCGGCGTTGACCAGCACCTCCGGCCGGCGCATCTGGGCCGCGCGGCGGACGAGATCTACCGATTGCGCCCGGCTGCGGCGGATGTTGGCCTGGGAATGTTCCTCGGTCGCTGAGACGACGCAAACGATTTCCCCTACGGGAGAGGCGCAGGCATCCGCCAGCCCCCGGTCGTTGAGCGCGAGCGCCGCCGTATGCAGCCCATCGAGCGCCTCGGCCTCCGCCAGAAGCGTCGGCAGATCCGCGAACTGCGGGAAGCGCGATGCCGGAAGGAAGGAGCCCAGTTCGAAATGGCGCACCCCAGCCGCATGTTCCCGACGCAGCCATTCCAGCTTGTCCTCGGTCGAGGGGAAGGCGGAGGTTAGCTGCAGCCCGTCCCGCAGCCCCACCTCGCGCAGGGTCACCCGGTCCGACGGGTAGATCGCGGCCCGGCTCATGCCGCCGCCCCCATGGCGCGGGCGATCTGATCGTTAGAAAGCCCTAGTTCCGCCAGAACCTCCTCGGTATGGGCACCCGCCTCGGCAATGTCGCCGCCGCCGCTGAGCATGGCCCCGTCTACCTCAAAGGGCAGCGCAGGGGCGCGGAACGTCTCGCCCGACGGCAGCCGCGACAGGGCAAGGCCCCCGGGGCGCATTACATGTGGGTTCTCGAACATGTCGGAGGGTTTGGCGATGGGCGAAAAGGGGATGCCCATCCCCTCGAAGGCCGTGGCCAGCGTGGCGTGATCGTGCTTCGCGATGGCGGCTGCAACGATGGGCACCGTCCGGTCGCGGGCATTGATCTGGTCCATCTTGGTCTGGAGCGTCGGATCGTCCAGAAGCTCCTGCAGGTCAAGGTGGCGGCAGAGCGCATCCCACTGCCCCGCCGTCACTGCGCCCACAAAGATCTGCTGCCCGTCGGCCGTGTAAAAGATGTCATAGATCGGCCAGGAAAAGTCGCGCTCCGGCATCGGCGGCGGGTCGCGGCCCTCAAGCTCGTACTGCACCATGTGCTGCGCCACGAGGAGGAGGCAGTTCTCGAACAGACCAATGCGGATCGACCTCCCCTGCCCGGTCGTGTCCCTCTCCCGCAGCGCGGCCACAACGGATAGCGCCCCGAACAGCCCGCCCATGATGTCGTTCGCGGAGGAACCGACGCGCAGCGGGCGCCCTGTCGGCCCCGTCATGTAGGCGAGCCCCGTCATCATCTGCACCACCTCGTCCAGTGCGGTGCGGTTCTCGTAGGGGCCGGCAAGAAAACCCTTGTGCGAGGCGAGGATGAGGCGCGGGAACCTGTCGCGGAGGTCGGCGGGGTCGGCCCCCATCCGGCCAAGTGCGGCATCGCGGAAGTTCTCCACGAACACATCCGCGGTGGCCAGAAGCGCGTCGAGTGCTGCGCGGCCCGCTTCCGTCTTGAGGTCGAGGCTGATGGACTTCTTGCCACGGTTGAACAGCGGGAAGAACGGCCGCCCCATCCCGGTAAGGTGCCGGGTCTTGTCCCCCTCCGGCGGTTCCACCTTGATGACCTCCGCGCCGAGGAAGGCAAGGAACATGCCGCAGGACGGGCCCATGATCATGTGGCTCATTTCGACAACGCGTATGCCCGAGAGCGGCTGAAAAGTCTGGTCCATCTGGTAACGCGCCTTCCGTCATTTGCAGAAGGCCACTCTAGGCTTGGAAGCGGCACATAAAAAATATAAAGTCTCTTACGCTGTATTCGAAATATTCGAACAATGGATCTCCGCCAGCTTCGCTACTTCTCCGCGATTTATGAACAACGCAGCCTGACTGCGGCGGCGGACTCGGAACGTGTCGCTGCTTCTGCGTTGAGCTACCACCTTGCCAATCTGGAGGCGGAGCTCGACACGAAGCTCTTTGAGAGGAAACCGCGCGGGCTGGTTCCGACCGCCGCGGCCGAACGTCTGCACATTCACGCCACCTCTATCCTTCGGGCCGTCGGCGCCGCAGAACGGGACATGAGCACAGCGCGGGACACTGTATCGGGCGAGGTGGCGGTGGGCATGGCTTATTCGGCAGTCAAGGCGATCGGCGTTGACCTCGCACGGCAGGTACTGGAGAACTACCCGCAGCTCCGCTTCACCCTGATCGAGAGCCTGTCGGGCACCACGCTTCTCCACCTCAACTCGGTCGATGTTGATCTGGGCCTGATCTACAACCCGCCCGTTACCCCCACCCTCCGCGCCCGTCCGGTGCTTGAGGAACGGATGGTCCTTGTCGGCCGGCGCGACATCATCGGGAACTCCGACGCGCCGGTAAGCGTGGACGAGATGCTTGAACTGCCAATCATCCTTCTGCGGCAGGGCGTCTCCTCGCGCGCGCTGCTGGAGGATGCGCAGCTGCTGCGCAAGCTGGAAGCGCGCGCCCGGCTCCAGATGAACTCGGTGCAGGCTATCGGGGACGCGCTGATCGCTGGACTTGGTTGCGCGGTAGGCACCAAGCTTTTCATGCGGGACCAGATCGAGTCGGGCGCCCTGCACTGGCGCCCCATCACGGGTCCTACGGTAAGCCGCACGCTCTACCTCTGTGAACTTTCTGACCGTCAGCCCACTATTGCGCTGGAAACAGTGCGGGGACTGATGCTCGACCTTCTAAGGCGGGCGGTGACCGGCGGGCGGTGGGAGGCGCGGCTGCTCGACAAGGCGTGACGACCGCACATCGTTCCGTCACGATAAACTGCCGACTCCTCCCCCGCATCCAAATGAAGAGCATCGAGCACGTCATTGTTCTGCTTATCGCTGCCGTTTAAGCTGCAACTGAGGAACAGGTTTACGTCATCAGGAACAATAATTAGTTCCTTGCCACGCGGAATACAAGATCAATTCCTCTTCGGACTTGTCCCTCTTGAGGTGCCCGACATGTGCGGATTGAGTGTGTGCGGTGTCGGTGGGCTCGCAGGATATCAAAAGAACTACGCCTTTATCTGGCCAAATTTATTGTGATCTGCAGGGCTGATCCAGTCCCTTGCTCGCGGGGCTGTTGAACACCCCCTTCGAATAGCTCGCCTATGACAGTTATGTATCACTGGGAGGGGATAAACATGACGCTTCACCGACAGCTTTCGGCCGCGGGGGTCGGCTTGGCCGCGCTTCTTCTCGTTGGGGTGACGCCCGTGGTGGCGCAGGATTCCCCTAGCCGGGGCGACCTGGATGACACCTTCTGTGACGCCGATGGCGATCTGGTCGCGGATGCCCCGATCGACCCTTCCGAATGGCGCGACCCGTCGACCTTGGTCTTTGCCTATACGCCTGTCGAAGATCCGGCAGTTTATTCCAACATCTTCTCCGACCTCATCGACTATCTTGGTGAATGCACAGGGCACGACGTGGTCTATTTCAACGTATAGTCCAACGCCGCCCAGATCGAGGCCATGCGCTCGGGCCGGTTGCACATTGGCGGGTTCTCGACGGGGCCCGCCGGCTTTGCGGTCAACCTAGCGGGTGCGGTTCCCTTTGCCGTCAAGGGCGATGCGGAGGACTGGCAGGGTTACAACCTGATTGTGGTGGTTCGCGCCGACAGCGACATCGAGGATCTGGCCGATCTTGCTGGACGGGGCTTTGCCCACACTTCCGCTTCCTCCAATTCCGGTAATCTTGCGCCGATGGCGCTGTTCCCCGATGAAGGGCTGACGCCGGGCGAGGATTACGAGGTCCTGTTCTCGGGCGGGCATGACAATTCGATCATGGGCGTGGACTCGGGCGATTATGACGGTGCCGCCGTCGCATCGGACGTGTTCGAGCGGATGGCACGGCGCGGGCAGATCAACGCCGACGACTTCCGCATCGTCTACCGGTCCGAGCGGTTCCCCACCTCCTCCTTCGCCTATGACAGCAGGCTGGCGCCGGAACTGCGCGACACGATCCTGACGTGCTTTACTGACTACCGCTTCACCGAGGACATGGTGGTCCTCCCTGAAGTAGGCTTTTTGAGCCAAATGGAGGACGAAGGAATGAGGGGCAGGCCAGTCCGTTCAGGAACCACAGCACTAACGAGATGGGCGCATCATCGGAGAGCGTGCGCCAACGATGCGCGGATAACAGAGAGAGAGGAAACCGCGCTTATGAAACTTCACCTCCCTGTTACAAAGGGCAGAGGAGGCTCGCATAAGAGGACGTTTGGGAAAGTTATCTATTCACGCAGCCGATCGTGTGTCCCGCCTGCGGCTCCATCTAGGTGCAGAACTCTCTGCTCGCGAACGATCTCCTTCCAGAGGTTTAGAAGTTTCAGGTCGACTGTAGGATCATTATCGAAGCTCTTGTGAACAGCGATACCGCGAAGCAGGCACAGGTTGAGTTGCAGAAACAGGTGCGTCTTCTCGTCTTCCGGCGCCACCCCAAGGATCCTCGCGGCAATGGAGTCCCGGATCGTGGTCCAGCGCAGCTGAACCTCCCGAAGGCGCTGCCCCAGATCACTGTCCATCCGCGCGGCCAGCATCAGCTCCATCGCGGCCATGTACTGCGTGGTTGAAAACAGCCGTTCCCACAGCGCATCGATAAGTTCCTCGATGCTCAACTGCGGCAGGGCAGGCTCTGCCGCGAATGGCCAGTTGGTTTCCCAGGTGTTCAGCAGATATTCGAAGGCCGCGACAAGAAGATCGTTCCGCATCGGAAAGTGGTGGGTCAACGCCCCGCGCGAGACTTTGGCACGATCGGCGATCAGCTTCGTCGAAATCCTCTCATAGCCCACCTCAGTCAGCGCCTGAAGCGTGGCAATACAGGCTTTCTCACGGGTTTCGGTTGACCGCTCTGCCTGCGTCCGGCGGCGCCGTGGCGCCGCCTGCTTTTCTGTAGATGGCTGTTGCAGGGTCATGTCGCTCCTTTTCGTTACGGTTCGGCCCCCTGACGGCGCTTCCTCGGCCCGGGCAGCGACAAGCCAGGTGCCTTGGGCCCTAAAGGCCGCGCATCTCATTCTGATGGGCGGTGGCCATTTCTTCCATGCTGTTGAAGCGGAAATTGTAGCTTGGGATTTCGCCGGGGTGCATGGTCGCGCCAAAGCCCTCGCTCCCATGCCGGCGATAGATCCAGGCAGAGGCAAGACCATGACGGTTGGCGGGCTTGTGGTCGTGGAACATGCTTTCTGCAGTGTGCAGGATGTCCGCCTTGGCCAGCCCCAGCGACTGGAGATTGCGGAGCATGTAGTCAAAGTTGGCGTCGTTTGGCTTGTAGCTCCCGACATCCTCGGCCGTGTAGACGGCGTCGAAGGTAACGCCAAGACGCTTGTTGGATGCTGCAAAGCTCGGATTGTCGACGTTTGACAGGACAACCAGCTTGTAGTGCTGCTTCAGGTAGGCAAGCGCATCGGGGCTGTCTGGAAATGCGGGCCAGTCGCGTACACTTTCGCCATAGCGGATGCACTCGTCCCAAGTCACGCTCAGGCCCCACTCCTCGGCGATCCGCCGGTAGACGGTAGCGAGCAGTTCCGAATACTTCCGCCCCGGCGTCTGCGCCTGCTGGGCGCTTTCATGACGCGCGTGGATCTCCAGAACCATGTCCCGCGACGCCTCATGCGTCAGCCGGTCCGTCAGCGGTGCCAGCGCCGCAACCATCCCGCTTTCCCAGTCGATCAGGGTGCCATAGACATCAAACGTCAGTGCCTTGAAGTCGCCAAGTTTCATGAAGTCTCCTTTCCTGCGGGCAGCTGCTGCCCCCTGTTTTCAAGCCGATGCGCCAGCAGCGCGGGAATAAGCGTCCAGGTCATGTGCCCCAGTTCGTCCGCATCCGCCTGGCTGTAGGCGCCTTCCGCATCAAGCACGCTGACCGCGCCGATGACCCGGTCCTGCCAGACCACCGGCGCTGAAAGACATGCGCCGCAGCCTAGGCTCTCGATCAGCTCATGATCAAAGAAAGCCTCGCGGATCTCCTTGCGCGTGGGGCCGCACCAGGACCGGCGTTCCCGCAGCACCGCGTCGCCCCATTGCGTGGGACCCATGCGCTTGGTCGCCGGGAAAGGGTACTTTTCCGGTTGATTGGACCAGATGCGGGCGCACAGGTCATCCCCGGCATCCCATGCAAAGACCGTCAGCAGCTTGTGCCCGAAACGCGCCGCACATAGGGCGGCAAAGGCGGATATGGCGGCATTGGGTTGATCCGGCGCCGCATGCGCCGCGGAAAAATCGCGCGAAGGTAGGTCAAGTTCAGCCATAAAGGTATCCGGGAAGCCAGAGGGCGATTTCAGGGAAAACAGCGAGAAGCGCGATGCCGATCAGCATCAGGCAGAAGAACGGAAAGGCATAGACAGCGACACGACCGACCGGTTCGCCCGTCATGCCCTGCAGCACGAACAGGTTGAATCCGACCGGAGGCGTCACCTGCCCCAGTTCGACGGTAACGATCAGGAAGATGCCAAACCAGACCGGGTCGATGCCCGCGGCGGCCACCAGCGGCAGGGTGATCGGCAGGCTCATCACGATGATGGAGACGCCGTCCAGGAATAGCCCGAGCAGGATGTAAAACGCCGTCAGCGTCAGGATCAGCATCGCTGGCGAGAGGTTCAGGGCACCGATGGCGCGCGCCACGTCGGCCGGAATATGAAGGTATCCCATCGCAGTTGACAGGAACGCCGCCGCGATCAGCAGCGAACAGATCATGGCGCTTGTCTGCACCGCCCCCAGCAACGTTTCCATGAGCAGCCGGATTGAAAGCTGACGCAGGACACCTGCGATGACCAACGCGCCAAAGACCCCGACGGCCGCCGCTTCGGACGGCGTTGCAACGCCCGTGTAGATCGCGCCCAGAACAATGCCCATCAGCGCGAAGATCGGTATCAGGTCCACCAAGGCGTATGCGTAGTCGCGCAAGCGGTAGCTCTGGCCCCCGTGCGGGCTGACCGAAGGATCCATCAGGGCACGCAGGATGATGTAGGATGAAAACAGCGCCGCGATCATCAGCCCCGGCAGGACGCCCGCCGCGAACAGGCGGCTGATGGAGACCTCAGCCAGAATTCCATAGACGATCATGATGATGGACGGCGGAATCAGCAGCCCGAAGCTGCCCGCGCCCGCCAGTGAACCCAGCGATAACGACCTGCTGTAGCCCCGGCTCGAAAGCTCCGTCGTCGTGATCTTGCCGACCGTGGCGGTGGTTGCCGCACTCGATCCGCTCACCGCCGCGAAGAGCGTGCAGCCCATGACGTTGGTGTGCAGCAGTCGCCCCGGAACATGGGCAACGAATGGTGCAAGGCCCCTGAAGATGCGGTCGGAGATATCCGTGCGGAAGATGATCTCTCCCATCCAGATGAACATGGGAATTGCGGCCAGTTCCCATGCCGAGGAGTAGCGGTAGATGATGCCCGTGGCGATCGTCCCCACCCGCGAGAGGTCCATCCCCGCCAAGAGCATGAGGCCGACACCGCTAACGGCGATCAGGCCCACGAAGATCCAGACGCCCAGCCCGAGCATCAGGAATATCATCGCCAGCAGCGCGCCGGCTGAAAGAAGCGCTTCCAATTGATTACCCCTCGGCGGTCAGTGTGCTGCAGGTCGGGTGATGCGCGTCTCGCCCAGGCTGTTGCGGATCAGGTGCGCGAGAAGCTGCAGCCACAAAAGGCTCAATCCTCCCATGACAATGGCTTCGGGTATCCACATCGGCACTTGGGCGACAGAGTTCGAAACCGACCCGCGCGTCCATGCCCGTGCGACCCGCAACCAGAAGAAGTGTATCAGCAACCCGGCGGTTACCATGCCCACCATCGCGGACAGAATCTCTAGCCACCGCCTCAGGCCGGGGGACGCCCGCTCGATCAGCAAGCCGACGCGGATGATCTGGCCCTGCCCCAAGGCATATGCCAAGGCCATAAAGGTGGCAGAGGCGACGCCGTAGCCCACGAATTCGTCCATCACGAAGGTCGAGGTGTGGAAGACGCTCCGCAGAACGATTTCCCACAGGATGAGCCCGACCATCCCGACAAGAACCGCACCCGCTAGATAGGCGCCCATTCGCGCCAGAAAATCGGCGACCGAAAGATAGAATCGCATGATATTTCCTTCCCCTGATCGGGTGCCCGGCACGGGCCGGGCACCATCAGGTCATTCCGCGATGGCCGCGCGATAGGTGGCCAGCAGGGCCTCCGCATCGGACCCAACCCGGGCCGCCCATTCGGACACGACGGGTTCGGCAGCCGCCTGCAGGTTGGCGATCAGTTCAGGATCGACCTCGGTGGTGACGGTGACGCCGTTCTCAGCAAGCGTCGTGTAGTTTTCGCTGACACGGCTGGACAACAGATCCCAGCCAAAGGCTTCGGTCTTGCGGGCGGCCTCCAGAACGGCGGCACGCTCCTCCTCCGACAGCGCCTCAAAGGCGTCGCGGTTCATGTGCGTCACCTGCAGGGGCAGCGCATAGTTCGCCTCGGTGAAGTCCGACAAGTATTCCCAGAACTGCGCCGACGCACCGCCGTCGGCCGAAGTCAGAACCGCGTCGATGCCGTTCGTGGTCAACTGCGGGACGATATCGGCCCAAGACAGCTGAACAGGCGCCGCGCCCGCATTCACCAGCGTCGTCGTGCCCGGCGTGTCGAACGACCGGATCTTCAGGCCACGCAGGGCCTCGACCGTGTCGATCGGTTTCTTGGCCCAGAAGCCCGAGGCGGGCCAAGGGGTGGCGTACAGGAAGACCTGGTTGTCAGCCTCCATCGCCGCCTCATAGTAGGGGCGGGTGGCCTCGTACAGCTCGCGCGTATCCTCGAGATTTGTCGCTAGGAAAGGCAGCGAGGAGACGAGGAAAATCGGGTTGATCCCGGACCACGCGCCAGAGAATGAGGTCGCGATCTGTACCGCGCCGTCGCCCACCGCATCGTAGTGATCGACAGACTTGTAGCCAAGCGCGCCGCCATGATGCGGCGTCACTGCGATGGCGCCATCTTCCGTCAGCGCTTGGATGAAATGATCTGCCGTCTCTGCGTGAATGGAGTTCGGCGGGTATTCATTCGCCATGTCCATGTTGGTCTGGGCAGAAGCCGTGCCAGTGATCGCCGCCAGCAGGATCCCGGGTATCAGTCTGTTCATCTGTTTTCCTCTCCGCTTGGTCCTGGTGTTGTGGTCCAGGTTTCTTGAAGATCTCGCCGGCCCCTCATGAGCGGCAGATGCCGAGGGCCTGTATTTCATGCGCCTCAGGCGTCGGTATCATTCTCATGTTCCGCCCTGCCACGGCCTGTTATCACACCCAAGCACCTCGAAATTTACAAACATGTCAACCTGCTTTTTTGTTGAAGCGTAAGAAAGGAGCGCTTTCCGTCGTGCGCTTCCCAAGGTGCCTGTTTTAATAACAGCCAGAGGCCGCGCCCCTTCAGTTTGTCGAAAAATCGGTCCCTACGTGCAGCCAGAACCACGCGAGGCTACCAAACTAAAAAACAGTCTTGACTGTTTTTTTTGATGACGCACTCTGGCAGCAACAAGATCAGGGGAGGGAGAAACATGTCCGCAGTGGATGACTACAAGCAGCGCAGCTATGGCGAGATCCCGGTAGGGACGGGCTTCAAACCCGGAATTGTGGTTGTGGATTTCCAGAAGGGATTCACCGAGGCGAAATATCCCCTTGGCGGCGCTCCCCTTGTCATGCGGGCACTGGAGAATACCGAAAAGTTGCTCAAGGTGGCGCGGGCCATGGGCGTGCCGGTCGCGAACTGCAACACGGCTTACATGAACGAGCGCGAGATGCCGTACTGGAAGATCACGGCTGTCCGTGAAACCTTCCGGCGCGATCATCCAAGCGTCGAATTCGACCGGCGCATCTATGATCCCGACTACGATCTGACGGTCTGCAAAAAGGGCCCGTCGATCTTCTTCGGAACGGATGTTGCGGACTTCTTCACCAAGGAACGGGTCGACACGGTGATCGTGACCGGTTGCAACACCAGCGGATGCATCCGCGCCACCTCCATCGACTCCTTCAGCTATCGCTATCGCACCCTCGTCCCCGAGGATTGCGTCGGTGACATCGAGGAGCAGCCGCACCGCGACAACCTACGCGACCTCGGCCGGCGCTATGTCGATGTGGTCGATCTGCAATACGTGCTCGATTACCTTGAAAGCTGGCACAAGGCGAACGGGGCCGCAGCGCCCGCCGCCCCTCATGCCCAAAATCAATAAAGTCGCCGCGGCACCTGCAGCGGCCGGAACCTGAGAGGCCAGATGACCCAAATTTTGCTGAAAAACGCCCGGATCGTTGACGGAACGACCACGGAACCATCTGATCCCGTCGGGATCGTGATCGAGAACGGGACGATCCGCGACGTGGGCCCGAACGTAACCGCCAACACCGACGAGGTTCTGGATCTTACCGGCCTGACGGTGATGCCGGGGCTGATCGACTGCCACGTCCACGTCATCGCGACCACCGCCAACTTGGGCCTCAACGCGTCGCTGCCCTCTTCGCTGATCGCTGCGCGCAGCAGCGTCCTGATGCGCGACATGCTGATGCGCGGCTTTACCACCGTGCGTGATCTGGGCGGTGCCGACCGGGGGCTGCAGCTTGCGGTCGAAGAGGGGGCCTTCCTTGGGCCGCGCCTTGTCATCTGCGGCAAGGCCCTGTCGCAGACGGGCGGACACACGGACTACCGCGGCCCCTATGACAACCGCGACGCCAGTTGGTACGCGCAGAGCTTGGGCGCCATGGGGCGCAACTGCGACGGTGTGCCAGAGGTTCAGCGTGCTGCGCGGGAAGAGATCAAGAACGGCGCCCAGTTCATCAAGGTGATGGCCGACGGCGGCGTTTCCTCGCCCTCGGACCCGGTCGGTTACCTCGTCTTTTCGGTCGATGAACTCAAGGCGTTGGTTGAGATTGCCAAGGGGTTCGGCACATATGCGACCGGGCACCTTTACACAGACGAAGCCATCGTGCGGGCGCTTGACTGCGGGTTCGAATGCATCGAACACGGCAACCTGATCTCCGACGCCACAATTGCGCGGGTGGCAAAGGAAGGCATCCCGGTGGTGCCGACGAACATCACCTATGACATCCTTGCGAAATCCGGCGCGGAGTTTGGCCTGCCGCCGGAGTCCGTCGCCAAGATTTCCGACGTGCGCGAAGCGGGGCTGGAGCGGCTGGAAAAGATGCACAAGGCCGGCGTCCTCATGGGGTACGGCTCGGACCTGCTTGGCGGCATGCAGCCGGAACAATCAGGTGAATTCACCCTGCGCGGCCGCTACATCCCAGCGGATGCCGTGATCCGTTCGGCCACGGTGGACGCGGCAAAGGTGCTGCGGATGGAAGGCCAAGTCGGAACCATCGCCCCCGGCGCATATGCCGACATCATCGCGGTCGAGGGTAATCCGCTGAAGGATCTCAGCTTGCTTACGAACCAGGGAGCCCACATGCCTCTCATCATGAAGAGCGGCCAGGCAGTGAAGAAGGCTGCATCGCTCTGACGGGAATGCGCACCCGAAAGGTGCCGCCTTCTGCCGCGAGCGTTTGCCTTCCCGGCAGCACAGGCGATGCCCGATGATGCAAGCGCGCAGCATCGACCGGGTCCTGCACAGACATACGCCGCGATCCGGCACCGGGGGCATGGACTCCAGCAGCAAGGTACCGCCATGCTGCCGGAAGCGCCTCACGACCGATACCGCCCGGAAGCTTAACGGACGGCACCCGAAGTTCGCGGCGCGATCCGGCCAGGAGATGCCCGACCGAAAGGACGACGATCAGACCCGAACGAAGGACTGACCAGTCCAACAGCGAAACGAAATCCGCTCACGGATCAAATGACAGGGAGAAGAAAATGAAACGACTCATGGCTTTCACCGCCCTTGCCGGCGTCCTTGCAGGGGCCGCCTCAGCACAGACGAGCTTCATCGCCAACAGCTTCTACGAAGGCGCCGTACCGATGTCGGGTGAAGGATACATCCGCTGGGCAGAGCTTGTGCAGGAACTATCCGACGGTGATCTTGTGCCCGAAGTCTTTACCGGCACGGTCCTGCTGGCCCCGCGTGCGGCGTTGCAGGGCATCCAGGACAACGTGGTGCAGGTCGCGCACCATGCCGCGATCTACACGCCCTCGGATCTTCCGGTGGCGAACGCGGTGCAGGAACTGGGCTTTGCCTATTCCGACCCCGCCACGGCGATCTTTGCCGTGACCGATTTCTCCATGAACAACCCGGTGCAGGTTGCCGAGTGGGAAGCCAACGGCCTTGTCTATCTGGGCGCCTATGCCACTCCCGCCTACGTCCTGATGTGTTCAAGCCCGGTGCGCAATCTTCAGGAAATCCGGGGCAAGCGCATCCGTACCGCCGGCTCTGCCGTTTCCGTCTGGGTTGAGGAAGCAGGCGGCATCCCGGTCAACGTCCCTTCAAGCGAGATGTACACCGGCCTGGAACGCGGCAGCCTCGATTGCGCCACGAATGCCGCGAGCGACCTCGTGGATCGCTCGCTGCTGGAGGTGGCGAAACATACGACGCTGCTGTCCACCGGCATGTACTGGTCGGGGCCGCAGTGGGGCTACAACCCCGGGTTCTGGGCAGGGCTGACCCCGGAACAGCGGGAGGTGCTGATGGAGGCCTCGGCCCGGTCCATGGCCCGGATGGTCATCGCCTATAATGAAAAGGTCGAAGCCGGCCTTCAGGCGTCACAGGATGCAGGCGGCAACGTCTATGAACCCGAAGCGGATCTGGCCGAACACGTCGCCGCCTTCCGCGACCGCACCTCTGCCGACGCCGCGGAGAAGGCCCGCACCGACTTCGGCATCGCAGAGCCCGAGGCTCTGATCAGTGACTTTGAGGCCACCATGCAGAAGTGGCAGGATCTTCTGGCCGATATCGACCCGAATGACGAAGACGCGCTGACCGAACTTGCCATGCAGGAAATCTACAGCAAGATCGACGCTGCGACCTACGGCGTGCAATGACGCGCCCCCGGGCCCGCGGTTCACGGGCCCGCCTTTTCACCACCACGCTGCGAGGCTTCCACATGCGGTTCGTTCATGGGATCATCCGCTGGCTGAACATCGGCACCGCGGCTGCGGCCTGCGTGGTGATGTTCCTGATGATGCTGCACATCACGCTTGATGTCGGCGTGCGCTACTTCTTCAACGGGCAGATCGTCGGCACGCTGGAATGGGTGTCGTTCTACTACATGGTAGCGCTCGTTTTCCTTGGCCTCGGGCTTGTCGAAATGAAGAACGAAAACATCCGCGTCGACCTCTTCGCGCAGATGATGCCGGCGCGGGTTCAGCTTGCCCTTTACATCTTTGCCTGCCTTCTGGGGCTGGTCTTCTTCGGGATGCTGTTCTGGCAATCCCTGACCGACGCGATCCGCGCCACCCGGCGGGGCGAGGAAGCGATGAGCAACTTCCGCTTCCTGATCTGGCCGGCCCGCTGGGCGCTGCCGATCGGCTTCGCGGGCGCGCTGCTTGCCGTGCTGGCAAACGTGGCGCGCGCGATCACCCGCAGGCAAGCCCTTTGACGGCCACGCCGGAAACTTGTTCGGAGTCCACGATATGAGCAATCTTGAAGTCGGTGTCGCCGGCATCGTCGTCGCGCTGGTGCTGATCGCGATACGCGTCCCCATTGGGCTGGCGCTTGGCCTTGTGTCGATCGTGGGCATCGCTGTCATGTTCAACATGAACGTGGCCTGGGGCATGATCTCGGCCACGCCCTTCGATTATGTCGGCCAGTGGGAACTGTCGGCAGCCCCGATGTTCCTTCTGATGGGCTTCATCTGCTCGTCCACCGACATGACGCGCGGGCTGTTCCTTTCGCTGCGCCTTTATCTTGCGCGGCTGCCGGGGGGGCTGGCGATCACCTCGGTCGGGGCATGTGCCTTCTTTGCCGCGGCCTCGGGGTCGTCAGTGGCCACCGCCTCTGCCATGTCCCGCATGGCGGTGCCCGAAATGCTGGACAACGGCTATGACCGAGGACTTGCCACGGGAACCATTGCTGCATCGGGAACACTAGGATCGCTGATCCCCCCGTCAGTCCTGCTGATCCTTTACGGGGTCTATGCGCAGGTTTCGGTGGGCCAGCTCTTCATGGCGGGCTTCATCCCGGGCATCCTGTCGGCGCTGATCTACATGGCGATGATCGTCATCCGGGTAAAGCTGAAGCCGGAACTCGCCGGCACCGTCCAGATCCAGCCCACGCCCGAGGAACGTCGCGCCGCCTTCCGCGATGTCTGGCCGCTGCCCACGCTGATCCTCGTGGTGCTGGGGGGCATCTTCTCGGGCGCGTTCTCCCCCACCGAGGCAGGGGCGCTTGGCGCTTTCGCGGCGCTGGTGATCGCGATCGTGCGGCGGAAACTCACCCGCGCCGCCCTTGTCGAAGCGGTGTCCCAGGCTGTCGTCTCCACCGCTTCCATCTTCATCATCCTGATCGGATCGCTCTTTTTCACCCGCTTCCTTGCCCTCTCGGGTTTCCCGCGCGCCTTCGCCGACGCAATCCTGTCGGTCAGCACCGAGGCGTGGTGGATCCTGCTCGCGGTCGCCATCATCTTCCTGATCCTTGGGATGCTCATCGACAGCATCGGGCTTCTGCTGCTGACGCTGCCGATCCTCGTGCCGCTGGTGAACGAGGCGGGCATCAACCCCGTCTGGTTCGGGATCATCGTGATCAAGTTGCTGGAGATCGGGCTGATCACCCCGCCGATCGGCCTGAACGTCTACATGATCAACGGCGCGCTCAACAACAGGGTCACCCTGCCCGAGATCTTCCGCGGGATCTCCTGGTTCCTTGCGATGGATCTGCTGACGCTGATCATTCTAATCGCCTTCCCGATCCTGACGCTTTGGCTTCCGTCACTGGCATATTGACGCGTCACCGCAGAGGGTGTCGAAAAGTTGCCGCGTGTCCTATCGTATAACCTGTGCCCGACGACATCATCTTGGCCTGCTTCCGTCGGGGGGCCGATTTTCAGTCTTGGTGTTCGATGGGTCCGCGCCCCACAATCAGAGTGGCCGACGAAGCGGGTCCGGGTGGAGAAGCCATCCACTGCGCGACCTCGTGGCTGGAGGTCTGTAGCCGAAGGATGGGTTCGGGCGGGAGTTGTCACGTTAACGCGGAGGTCCTGTATGCGGCCGTTGCCAAATGGTTCAGGCGATGCTGGCCGATGATCTCCAGGTGTTGATGGTTCCCATTCAGTAGTAGCGGATGGTCAGCGCCTTCAGCGGCTGGGAGGGGACGCTGTTGCGCGTGACGGAGTCAACGGAGACGCGAGGTCGCAACGCACAAAGGTATCGATATCCCCGTTCCGGCGCTCCCGCCTGCGAAGTTCATCGCTTATGATCAGGCGCAACCGGGCACAATGAAGCTCGGCGCGTTGTGCCTGTATCACGGTCTGTCCTCAAAACAGGGTAATAATGATGCAGAAGTCCGGGTTAGGCCTCGCTGCAAGGGGTTTGCGTGTTAAAGTACTCGAAATCCTCTGCCGCCACCCAACCCACCTTAGATCGAAGGGGCACACGAGCCGCGGATCTCGTTTTCATGTTCGCGCAGCTTGTCGACGAAGAACGCCGGCGCCAAGGGTGCAAACATTCTGGCTCTCCATGGATTCACGTTGACGGGGTTGAACAGCCCAAGCGGATGAGTTGGGTCAGCGTACGCATCGCTGCGATTGTTGTTGGCGCGGCGACCATTGCGTGTCCCGCTTCAATGCAGACGGTAGTTGCCAGCAGCCTTCAGGGCATCGTAGATGCCACTGCGAGAACGGCCTCCCGGAGCCAAGGCGTTTGACTGCGCCACCAGCTCTACTTGGCCTGTCCCTATCGAGTGGTCCGGTTTCAGTCTTAGTGCATGACGGGTGTTGG
>VUAW01000002.1 GCA_008711135.1 Rhodobacteraceae bacterium LNNU 3342 | reverse complement strand
CCCGCGAGTTCATCGCTGCTCAAACCGCAACCGCCTGAGTGTCCGGTGAAATGGGAGCAAGACCAGGGCCCTTGTTCCGCATCGCGGAGCAGCCGTAGTAGGCCTTTCCGCCCAGGATCGCGCCGCCCCCGCAGCAGCCGCAGACCAGCTTGCCGGAAAACAGGTGCACCGGGCGGCTGGTGCGCCCTACATGGCGGATGCCGTCGCGAATGGCGGTGTTCCGGGTGTCCCCCTGCCGCGCCTTCACCGCCTGCCAGAGCGCATCATCCACGATCCGCAGGGCAGGGACCTCCTCGATCACCCACCCGGCTTCAGGTTCATGCGGGCGACCCGCTTTGCCCGTGGCCGGGTCCTTGAGGAAGCGCTGCCGGTTCCAGACCAGCCGCCCGATGTAGAGTTCGTTGTGCAGGATGCCGGGTGCCGCGCTCGTTGTTGCCATAGATCGTCGAAGCGCCCCAGTCTGCGCGGGGACCGGGAATGCCCTCCTGGTTCAGGGTAGCAGCGATCGTCCGCGGGCTCAGGCCATTGCTGTAGTCCCGGAAGATGCGTCGCACGATCTCGGCCTCCGCCGCGTTGACGCCGCGTTCGCCAGGGATCGGCAGGCCGTCTGCGCCGACGCGCCGCAGCACGTCATAGCCGTAGGTGATCCCGCCCGCCGACTTGCCGTTCCGCATCCGGCCCTCTAGACCCCGCCGGGTCTTCTGCGCCAGGTCCTTCAGGAACAGGCTGCTCATCGTGCCCTTCAGCCCGATGTGCAGGTCGCTGATCTCGCCCTCTGCCACCGTCACCACCGAGATCCCGGCAAGGGACATCTGCTTGTAGAAGGCAGCGATATGTTCCTGGTCGCGGCTGATCCGGTCCAAGCCTTCAGCGACCACCACCTCGAACGGGCGCTGGCGAGCATCGGCCAGCAACTGCTGGTACCCGGGACGCAGCAGCAAGGCGCCGCTGATCCCGGCGGAAGAGCCGGGATGTCCCTGTCCTGCGGCGGCCCCGACAAGATCAGAAAGTCAGGAGTGGACAGTCGTACTCAGGCTAAAAGCGGCATCCGCATCTTCCACAGTTTGACGTCATCAACTGCTTGAGCATATTCCGCAAGAAGGGCATCTGGAACAGGAAACACAACCAAATCTCCTCTCATGGGCGCGGCTCGATCTGCAAGACAACCGCCTTCCGGGGGCGCAGGGTTATTCGGTGAAGCGGTTCCGGAGGTAGATCGTCATGGAGGCGGAAACGGATTGCAGTGAGCATGGCTGCGAGTCCCGCCACCATCTCCAACATGGCAAAGCTGGCCCCGAGGCAGATCCGAGGGCCTGCGCCGAACGGCATATATGCGCAGCGCGGCCGTGGCGCCTGAGACTGGTTCCGGAAGCGCCACGGGTCGAAGGTGTCCGGGGATGACCAGAGCGCCTTGTGCCGATGGATCGCATAGATGGGGATGAATACGAGCGCCGTTGGATCGATAGCCTCGCTGCCAATCTGGCAGGAGCGCAGCGCGCGGCGGCTCATCATGGGAACCGGCGGGAGCAGGCGCATCGTCTCCTCGATGAAGTAGGTCAAATCAGATAACGCGTCGAGATCAGGCGCCCCCACCGCGCGGCAGCCAGTCACCCTTCGGACGTGATCTGCGAGCGCCTCCTGTCGGTCAGGCTGGGCAGCCAGACAGTAGAGCGTCCAGGTCAGCGCGTTGGCAGATGTTTCGTGTCCGGCCGCGATCAAAGTGAGGAACATGCTCACGAGGTCCTCGTCGCTCAGCGCCCGTCCTGACTGGGGATCGTGAGCGTCCATCAGGATTTGAGCAAGATCGGGCGGATCCTGGCGCTTCCTTCGCCGCCGTGCCACGAATCTCCTCACCAACTGGCGCCCTTCTGCCGCCGCTCTTGCCATCTTGAGCTTACCGGGGTGTGGCATCCACTCTGGCAGCCCCAGTGACTCGTAAGCGATCGGCCAACTGGAAGGGCCGAGATATCTTTCGATGACGCCCGAAATCCGGTCGGCTTCAAGTTGATCGAACTCCGAGAAGAATGCGCGGCAAAT
This sequence comes from Rhodobacteraceae bacterium LNNU 3342, assembly GCA_008711135.1. GTDB lineage: Bacteria > Pseudomonadota > Alphaproteobacteria > Rhodobacterales > Rhodobacteraceae > Halodurantibacterium. Next base: position 403,912 of record VUAW01000002.1, on the reverse strand, counting down.
GACCGCGATAGTTGCCGCTGTCATGGCGTCATCGATCCGGTGCGGTCCCGGGTTCAGCCTCCAGCGCTCCACTAGTTCTTCAAACGGGCTGCGCATTACCGGCAGGTAGTCGAAAAGTGTGGCGGCACGAAAGGCAGGCGCTGCCAGCCGCCGCTGCCAACGCCAGGCGTCCCCCTCAGCTGTCAGGATGCCGTTCCCGAGAACCGGGTTGAGCAGGCGACTGTCGATGCGGGACTTCACGAAGTCCGCATGCCTCCGCACGAGAATTGATTCAATGATCGCCGGATCAGTCGGAAAAAAGATCGCTTTCCCTGCTGCGTGTAGACTGACCTGCGGCTCTTCATAGGCGGCCGGCGGTACAGCCGCCACCGGGTTCCGCACCATGACACGCAGCAGAGAGAACGCGGAGAGAGGCCCACGTGCCGTCTCGATCTTTGGAGGCGTGAAGGCCCGCAGGCCAGAGGAGGCTTCTGCATCCATGGTTTTCTCCCGCAGGGGATAAGCAATGGTAGCACCTCGCTCCGCAGCGCGCATGTTTTCTTTTTCTGCCCGGAAAAGACGTCCTTCCTAGAGAAGCTGAATGGTCAGCATTTGATGCGATAATTTTCAACTTGCCACTTTTCGTAGTGAGCGTTTAGCTCACTTTTAGGCCTTCCGCTTGAGCTATTCCCGGGAAAGCGGAGGGTGATGGAAGCTACGGGTGAATTTGCTGAACTCCAAGAATAAGGAGATCAGGTTATAAAAAAGCGCAGGATCTCGAACACGATTGAGCCGCGTCTTCGTCTAGGCCTTCAGCGAGGCCATGCACTGCTTCAGTGTCCCCAAGATCATGAACACGAACCATGGCGGCCAGTTCACGTCCTTCGTTTGGACCGACCAGCTAATTCGGGTGGACACACGAATATCGATGGACGGCACGGGGGCGCTGCATCGACAACGTCTCCATTGAATGCCTGTGGCGATCCTGAGGCATGAATGCGTCTGCTTGCACCATGGGAGACCGGATCGCAGGCCAAAGCTGCTATCAGCCGATGGATCCCTCTCTACGACCATGGCCGCCCTCGACCGCCAACTGCCCCATCTCCTGACGCACGTTCAGCTTACGTTAGCCGTCGCGTAGCCGAACAGGAGAGGGGACTCGTTGCTGTCCAGCAAGCCCTCAGCCCCGCAAGCGTTGCAGCAGCTCCCTCGTGGGGGTGCCGGTGACTGGGAGGCCCATGCGTTCCTGATAGGCGCTTACCGCGGCGCGGGTGTTTGGACCTACGACCCCATCCGTGCCTTGGGTATCGAAACCGGCTGCGGTCAGGCGGCGCTGGATTTCCTGCCGGTCGGCCAGCGTCAGCCCCTGGGTGTCGGGGGGGAAGGTGCCGCGGATCGGCGGGCCGCTGCGCAGCCGGTCTGACAGGTGCCCGACGCCCAGCACGTAATTTTCCGCATTGTTGTAGCGCGTGATGACGGTGAAGTTTCTGAAGACCATGAAGGCCGGCCCTGTAGGTCCCGCTGGGATCAGGATCGAGGCGGGACCGTGGTCAGGCACCACGCGGCCATCCATGTCGCGCACTCCTTGGGCTGCCCATTCAGAGGGCGCCCGCGTAGTGCCGCGGCCGGTCTGGCGCGTGTTGAAGCTGGAGGGCAGGCGCACCTCAACCCCCCAGGGCTGGCCGTGTCGCCAGCCCGAGCGCGCCAGGTAAGCAGCTGCCGAGGCGAGCGCGTCGGTCGGGTCGTCCGACCAGATGTCGCGCCGGCCGTCGCCGCGGAAATCGACCGCATAGGCAAGATAAGAGGTGGGGATGAACTGGGTGTGGCCCATCGCGCCGGCCCAGCTTCCGGTCATGCCCTCAGGCGTCACGTCGCCGTTCTGCAGGATCCGGAGCGCCGCCACGAGCTGCTGTTCAAAGAACGCGCCCCGGCGGCCGTCATAGGCCAGCGTCGCAAGGGCCGAAATGACAGGCACATTGCCGCGCCGGGTGCCATAATTGCTTTCCATGCCCCAGATGGCAACGACGACGTGGGGCTCAACCCGGTGGCGTGCCTCGATCTCGCTCAGGATGCTGCCGTACTGGCGCAGGGCTGCGCGGCCATTGGTAACCCGTTCATCCGAGGCGGCGATGGCAAGGTAATCCTCGGTCGTGCGCGTGAACTCGGTCTGGTTGCGGTCCCGTTCAATCACGCCGGGCAGGAAGCCCGCGGTGCGGAAAGCACGGTCAATGGTGGCGGGTGCGATGCCCTGCGCTTGCGCACGATTTCGGAACGAAGCAACCCAGGCGTCGAAGCCTGCGTTCGGTACCGGCATCATCTGCGGCTCAACCCGCGCGGGGGCGGCGGCTGGCAGGGGAACGCCACCTGCACAGGCGGAAAGCGCGGTGCTGGCCAAGGCCAATGAAAATGTCCGACGTGAAAGCTGCATCCGTCCCCCCTTATCTTGCTGCCGTCATAGTAAGGCGCAACCGGCTGTGGGCAACCGGAAACAGGGGCAAAATCTGCAGGGAAAGATGGTGCTGCGAGAGAGGATTGAACTCTCGACCTCACCCTTACCAAGGGTGTGCTCTACCACTGAGCTACCGCAGCGCCGATCGTGGCGCCGAGATAGACGTATTCTCAGACAGGTGCAAGCCCAATCTGGACGCTTTTTGTCACGTGCGATACAGAGACCCACATGAACAGGACGCCGCCCCCATCCGGACCCAAGGAAAAGCCGCAAACGCGGGAAGAACGGCTCAAGGCCGCGCTCAAGGCGAACATCGCCCGGCGCAAGGCGCAGGCGCGGATGCGGGATACGGCAGACGATAACGGGGCGGCCGATGCTGCCGAAAACAAAGAAGAATAGCGAGGCGGCAGCATGGATTCGATTCTGGTCAAGGGCGGGGCGCGGCTTCAGGGGGCGATTCCCATCGCCGGGGCAAAGAACGCGTGCCTGACACTCATGCCGGCGACGCTGCTGACGCACGAGCCGCTGACGCTGACCAACGCGCCGCGGCTGTCGGACATCCGCACGATGACGGCGCTGCTGCAGTCGCTGGGGGCCGAGGTGGCGAGCCTGCAAAACGGGCAGGTGCTGGCGCTGTCCAGCCACGACATCAACAACCACCGCGCCGACTATGACATCGTGCGCAAGATGCGGGCGTCGATCCTGGTCCTGGGGCCGATGCTGGCGCGTGACGGGCATGCGGTGGTTTCGCTTCCGGGCGGCTGCGCGATCGGTGCGCGGCCCGTGGACCTGCACCTGCGCGCGCTGGAGGCGATGGGGGCAGAGCTTGACCTGCGCGATGGCTATGTCCACGCCAAGGCCCCCGCGGGGCTTCGTGGCGCAGTTGTCGAATTCCCCTTTGTGTCGGTCGGCGCCACGGAAAACGCGCTGATGGCGGCCACGCTTGCCAAGGGCACCACCGTCCTGAAGAACGCGGCACGGGAGCCCGAGATCGTGGACCTCGCCCGCTGCCTGCGTCAGATGGGCGCGCAGATCGACGGGGAGGGCACCTCCACCATCACGATTCAGGGCGTTGATCGGCTGGGTGGGGCGACGCATCCGGTTGTGACTGACCGGATCGAATTGGGCACCTACATGCTTGCCCCCGCGATTACCGGCGGCGAGGTGGAATGCCTTGGCGGTCGGCTGGAACTGGTCGCAGCCTTTGCGGAAAAGCTGCATGAAGCAGGGATCGACGTGATCGAGACCGAGCGCGGCCTGAAGGTATCCCGCCGCAACGGCCGCGTGAACGCGGTAAACGTGGTGACTGAACCCTTCCCGGGCTTTCCGACCGATCTTCAGGCGCAGATGATGGCGCTTCTTTGCACGGCCGAAGGCGAAAGCGTGCTGGAAGAACGCATCTTTGAAAATCGCTTCATGCATGCGCCGGAACTGATGCGGATGGGCGCGCGTATTGATGTTCATGGTGGCACGGCCAAGGTCAAGGGCGTCGATCGGCTGCGTGGTGCTCCGGTCATGGCGACGGACCTGAGGGCCAGCGTCTCGCTCATCCTCGCGGCGCTTGCCGCCGAGGGAGAGACCTTGGTCAACCGTGTCTATCACTTGGACCGCGGATATGAGCGGGTCGAGGAGAAACTTCGCGCCTGTGGCGCGACCATCGAACGGGTCAAGGGCGAATGACAGATGCGAGGTTCGAAGACGCGGGAGAGGGTCCCCTGCACCTGAAGGCGCTGGAGCCGGATGACGTGGCGGTCATTTCCGCGCTGGTTCAGGATGCCGTCTTTCCGATCACGGAAATGACGTGGAAACGCAGCCGCCGGTGCTTTGCGATTCTTCTCAACCGGTTTCGGTGGGAAGATCGGGCGGCGGCTGAGCGAGCCGACCGGCCCTATGAACGAGTCCAGGCCGTGCTGTCGGTGGATGACGTGATGCGCGTGGCAAGCCAGGGCATCGACCTGAGCGACCGCGACACGGTGCTTTCGATCCTCTCGCTCCAGTTCGAGCCCGGACCGGACGGCACCGGGCGGCTTGTCTTTGTGCTGGCTGGCGACGGGGCCATCGCGGTCGATGTCGAATGCCTTGACGTGACGTTGCGCGACGTGACGAAACCCTATGCCGCGCCGTCGCGCCGCGCGCCTGCCCACCCCGAGGCCGATTGATGCCCCTTTTCCTGGACACGTCCGACGCGGGTTTCGAACCCGCATTCACAGCCCTGCTTGCCGCCAAGCGCGAGGATGCACCCGACGTTGATGAGGCGGTCGCGGCCATCATCGCCGATGTGCGCAACCGGGGCGATGCGGCGGTAATCGAACTCACCTCGCGCTTTGACCGGCTAGACCTGACGCCCAACACGCTCGCCTTCACCGAAGCAGAGATCGACGCCGAATGCGCAAAGGTCGGGGCAGAGGATCGCGCGGCGCTGGAACTGGCGGCCGAACGCATTCGCGCCTATCACGAACGGCAGATGCCGCAAGACGCGCGCTGGACCGATGAGGCAGGGGCAACGCTTGGCTGGCGCTGGACGGCCGTTTCGGCGGCAGGGCTCTACGTGCCGGGGGGGCTTGCGTCCTATCCGTCATCCGTCCTTATGAATGCCATTCCTGCGCAGGTTGCCGGGGTGGAGCGGCTGGTGATCTGCGCCCCTACGCCCGGCGGCAAGGCCAACCCGCTGGTGCTGTTGGCAGCAAGGCTCGCGGGGGTGGAAACCGTTTATCGCATCGGCGGCGCGCAGGCGATTGCGGCGCTCGCATATGGGACGGAAACGATTGCAGCCGTGGACAAGATCACCGGCCCCGGCAACGCCTATGTGGCGGCGGCCAAACGCCGGGTCTTTGGCAAGGTCGGCATCGACATGATTGCCGGCCCGTCGGAAATCCTCGTGATTGCCGACCGCGACAACGATCCAGACTGGATCGCGCTCGACCTGCTGTCACAGGCCGAACATGACGAAAGTGCCCAGTCCATCCTGATCACGAATGATGCCGATTTCGGCCGCGCCGTGGCAGAGGCTGTGGGCCTCCGGCTGGAAACGCTGGAACGCCGTGCCATCGCGGGCGCCAGCTGGCGCGACTTTGGCGCGGTCATCACCGTGCGCGATATGGAAGAGGCCGTGGCCCTGTCGGATCGCATCGCGCCCGAACATCTTGAGCTTTGCGTGGCCGATGCCGATGCCTTGGCCGCGCGCATCCGCCACGCCGGGGCGATCTTCATCGGGGCCTGGACGCCAGAGGCCATCGGCGACTACGTTGGCGGGCCGAACCACGTGCTGCCCACGGCGCGGTCGGCGCGGTTTTCCTCGGGGCTCAGCGTGATGGATTTCGTCAAGCGCACGACCCTTGCCCGGATGACGCCAGAGGCCCTGCAAGCCATCGGCCCGGCGGCTGAACGGCTTGCCATCTCGGAGAGCCTGGAGGCGCACGGTCTTTCGGTGCGGGCGCGGCTGGACCGCCTGAACAGGGGAGAGTGATGGGCCGCATCTGCCAGATCGAGATCGACGATACCGGGCTGGCCCCGCCCACGCCCGAGATCGAACAGGAACGCCGCGTGGCGATCTTTGACCTGCTGGAGGATAACAGCTTTACCCTGCCGCCGCGCGACGGGCGGGACATCCCTGAAGGCCCCTTCCGCCTGAACCTCGCCATCCGCGAGGGGCGGCTGGTCTTTACCGTCGCGACCGACGAAGGTGAGCATCTGGGAGAGTTTCACCTGAGCCTTGGTCCGTTCCGGCAGGTGGTCAAGGACTACTTCCAGATCTGCGAAAGCTACTTCGAGGCGGTCAAGCGCCTGCCGCCCAGCCAGATCGAGGCGATCGACATGGCCCGCCGCGGCATCCACAACGAAGGGGCCCGCGTTCTCCAAGAAAGGCTTGAAGGCAAGGCGGCGGTGGATATTGACACCGCTCGCCGCCTGTTCACCCTGATCTGCGTTCTGCACTGGGGGTAACAGGAGTGGCGGAACAGTTCCCCTCTTCGGTGCTGTTTTGCTGCGACCACAATGCTGTCCGATCACCCATGGCCGAGGGGATGATGAAAAAGTTCTATGGCCAGCGCGCCTATGTCCAGTCGGCGGGCGTCAAGAACGACCTAGACATCGACGCTTTTGCCGTGGCGGTCAGCCGGGAAGTGGGCGTGGAGCTTGAGCGCCACCGCGTCCGCAGCTTCGAAGAGATGAAGGACTGGGGCGACGATCTGTCCGGCTTTGACCTCGTGGTGGCGCTATCGCCGGCCAGCCAGCGGCAGGCGTTGGAACTGACACGATATTTTCACCTTGACGTCGAGTACTGGCCGATCCTTGATCCCACGGGCATCGGCGAGACGCGCGAGGCGAAACTGGCGGCCTACCGGCAGGCGCGGGACCAGATCCGCGACCGGATGCTGGAACGCTTCGGCCCGCCAGAGGTGAACGAAAACGGAGAGGGACCATGAGCAAGGACATCATCAACCGCTACTATGCAGCATTCAATGCCGGTGACGCGCAGGGGATGCTGGATCTCGTCACTGATGACGTCGAACATTACGTCAACCAGGGCGACGTGCGGCGCGGCAAGGAGTTGTTTGCCGAGTTCTGTTCGCACATGGGCGTCAGCTACCGCGAGGAACTGCGCGATATCGTCGTGTTTGCCGAAGGTGACCGCGGGGCGGCGGAATTCACCGTGCACGGCACCTACCTGCAAACCGACCCCGGCCTGCCAGAGGCAAAGGGCCAGACCTACATCCTGCCGGCCGGGTCGTTCTTCACGCTCCGCGACGATAAGATCGCGCGGGTGACCACCTATTACAACCTCGCCGACTGGATCCGGCAGGTGTCATGAGCCTGCGGGTCGAAACGCTTCAGGGTGCGGCGCTGGACGCCGCGCTCGATGAGGTGGCGCGGCTGCGGATCACCGTGTTTCGTGCCTGGCCTTATCTCTATGACGGCGATCTCGACTACGAACGCCGATACATGGAGGTTTATCGCGACAGCCGCGCGGCGGTTCTGGTGGGCGCCTTTGACGGCGACAAGTTGGTCGGCGCAGCCACAGGAACGCCCATGGCTGATCACGCGGATGATTTCGCGGCGGCCTTTGCCGGGACCGGTTATGATTTGCGCGATGTCTTCTACTGTGCCGAATCGGTGCTGCTGCCAGAATATCGTGGGCAGGGGGCGGGGCACGCGTTCTTTGACCACCGCGAGGCTCATGCCCGCGCGACTGGCCACCGCTACAGCGCCTTTTGCAGCGTCATCCGCCCTCCAAATCATCCGGCCCGTCCTGCTGATTATCGGTCGCTTGATGGGTTCTGGCGTGCGCGGGGCTATGCGCCGCTGGACGGGGTGATGGCCGAATTTTCTTGGAAAGACGTGGGTGAGCCGCAGGAAAGCCGCAAGAAGCTGCAGTTCTGGCTGCGGGAGCTTTAGGGGATGTCGATGAAAATTGCCGCCGCTGCCTATCCGCTGGACTGGTTCGACAGTTGGGATGCCTATGAAGCCAAGCTGACAGCCTGGGTGGCCGATGCCGCGGGGCAGAGGGCCAAGCTGCTGGTGTTCCCCGAATACGGCGCGATGGAACTGTCATCGCTGGGTGGGGCAGAGGTTGCGGGCGACCTTGAAGGCAGCCTGCGCGAGGTGGCGCGCCACCGCGATGCCGTCGATGCGCTGCATCTGCGGCTGGCAGCGCAGCACGATGTTCATATCCTCGGTGCCTCTGGCCCGGTATTCGATGGCCCGCGCCCCGTGAACCGCGCGACGCTTTACGCGCCAGAGGGCATCGTCGGCCACCAGGACAAGCAGATCATGACCCGGTTCGAGGCCGAGGAATGGGATGTCGTCGCAGGCCAGTCGCTTACGCTTTTCGACACCGCGCTGGGCCGGCTGGGCGTCATCATCTGCTATGACAGCGAGTTTCCCTTGCTCTCCCGCCGCTTGGCCGAGGCCGGGGCCGAGGTTCTTCTTGCTCCCTCTTGCACCGAAACATTGGCGGGCTTTACCCGCGTCCGCGTCGGTTCAATGGCGCGGGCGCTGGAAAACCAATGCGTGGTCGTGCATTCGGCGATCGTGGGACCGGCCGAATGGTGTCCGGCTGTCGACCTGAACACCGGCTGCGGCGCGATCTATGGCCCGCCTGATCGCGGCTGGCCCGCAACCGGGATCCTGGCTGAAACGCCGCTCAATGAACCCGGCTGGGCGGTGGCCGAAGTCTCGCTTGAGGCGGTACGCGCGGTGCGGGCGGATGGGGCCGTCCTGAACCACCGCGACTGGGCGGAACAGGAAAAGCGTGATCCTGAGGTCAAACTTGCGCGGCTTGGCTAGATAGCCCTTGAAAAAAGGCCGCATCGGGCGCATCTAGTGGCGCGCCTGCACTATGGCGGGCTTTCAAGGACGGAGTGACCATGGCCAAGGAAGAACTGCTCGAATTCCCCGGCGTCGTGAAGGAACTCCTGCCCAATGCGACGTTTCGGGTCGAGCTGGAAAACGGCCATGAGATCATCGCACATACGGCAGGTAAGATGCGCAAGAACCGCATCCGTGTTCTCGCAGGCGACCGGGTGCAGGTCGAAATGACCCCCTACGATCTGACCAAGGGCCGGATCAACTATCGGTTCAAGTGAACCCGTGAAACTTGTACTGGGCTCTGCCAGTCCCCGCCGGAAGGATCTTCTGGCGCAACTGGGCATTTTCCCTGATGACCTCCGGCCCGCGGACATCGACGAAACGCCGGTCAAGGCCGAATTGCCGCGCCCCTACTGCGCCCGTATGGCGCGGGAAAAGGCTCAGGCGGTGGCTGCGTCGGATGATGAACTTGTGCTTTGCGCAGATACGACGGTGGCCTTGGGCCGCCGGATCCTGGGCAAGCCCGCCAATGCGGGCGAAGCTGCCGAGTTCCTTGTGGCGCTGGGCGGGCGGCGGCACCGCGTGATCACTGCGGTCGCTCTGCGGATGGGCGACAGGCTCTGGCAGCGCGAGGTCGTGACGACCGTGCAGATGAAGCGGCTGTCAGATCAGGAACTCAACGGCTACCTTGCCAGTGGCGAATGGCAGGGTAAGGCGGGCGGCTATGGCATCCAGGGACTGGCTGCGGCCTTCATCCCGTGGCTGCAGGGGTCGTTCACCGGCGTCGTGGGTCTGCCCGTCGCCGAAACCGCCGTGCTGCTGCGCGCGGCGGGCTATCCGTTGCCGGGGGATCAGCAATGAAGGGTCGGGGCGTCATTCTGGGCAACTTGCGTGGGCGCGAGGCTGCGGCGCTGGTCGTTGATGGCGTGCTGGAGGATCTGGCCGTTTCGCAAGGCGAAGGACCGGTCATCGGCGCCATCTACCGCGTGACTGTCGACCGGCAGATGAAGGGGCAGGGCGGCGTCTTTGTCCGCATGCCGGACGGTGAGCGGGGCTTCCTCCGCCAGGTTTCCGGACTGCGGCCGGGGCAGTCGCTGCTGGTGCAGGTCACCGGGCATGCCGATGGCGCCAAGGCCACGCCGGTTTCCGCCCGCATCCTGTTCAAGAGCCGCCACGCCATCGTCACGCCCGATGCGCCCGGGCTGAACATTTCCCGCGCGATTCGCGATGAGGACGAACAGGCTCGCCTGCGCGCGCTGGCCGAAGAGGTCATGCAGGGGGCGGACCCGTCCTTTGGCCTCATCCTCCGTTCCGCGGCTGAAGCCGCCGAGGATGACGAAATCGCGGCCGACATCGCCGCCATGCGTGAACTCGCCGAGGCGGTGATGGCCGACGACGCTGGCCAGCCGGAACTTCTGGTCGACGGCCCAAGCCCGCATGAGCTTGCGTGGCGAGACTGGGCGCATCCCGCGCCCGACGATTGGGCCGAAGGGATTGACGCCTTTGCCAGCCATGGGGTCGAGGAAATGATCGACGCCCTGCTTTCCCCCGAGGCGCGGCTTCCCGGCGGTGGCAGCATGGTGATCGAGCCGACGCGCGCCTTCATCGCGGTGGACGTGAACACCGGAAATGACACCTCGCCTGCCGCCGGGCTCAAGGCGAACATTGCCGCTGCGCGTGACCTTCCACGCCAGTTGCGGCTGCGCGGGCTGGGCGGGCAGGTGATCGTGGATTTCGCCCCGTTCCCCAAGAAGGACCGGCACATCCTGGAACAAAGCCTGCGCGCCGCGTTCCGCGCGGATGCGACGGAATCAACACTTGCTGGCTGGACGCCGCTGGGCAACTTCGAACTGCAGCGCAAGCGCGACCGCCAGCCACTGACCGAGGCCTTGGCATGAGCTGCCCGATCTGCGGCAAGGAAACCGATCCTAAATATCGCCCCTTCTGTTCCCGCCGCTGCGCCGACGTGGACCTGGGCCGCTGGCTGAAGGGCGTTTACGTCGTGCCCGCCGAGGCGGTCGAGGAGGAGGAGAAAGCACCGCCCGCCCGGGACGAAGAACCCCGCCACTAAAGCGCGAAAATTTTTCCTCAAGCCTCTGGACAGTCCCCGCACAGCCTACTAATACACCCGAACCCAGAGCGTTACGCTCTCCCGTGCCCGGGTAGCTCAGGGGTAGAGCAGTGGATTGAAAATCCTCGTGTCGGTGGTTCGATTCCGCCCCCGGGCACCACTTTATCCAAAAGCGGTACAGTGGTTGTTGTCGCAGAGGCGACATCTCGCGCTTGATCGGCGGCGGGAAGTGCCGCAGCGGACGGACCATCTGGAACACCTGTTCTCATCGGCGGTTCTTGCTGGAAGCTTGCAAGGCGCGATCCAGATGAACTGACTTGAGCCGAAGGTAATCATAATCACCGGTGCGTCCGGCGGCATAGGCAAGGCTTCGGCCTTGGCATTTGCGCGTCAGGGTGCCCGGCTTGTACTTGCCGCGCGGCGGATGCCCGAACTGGAGGCGAGGGCCGCCGCCTGCCGCGCATCCGGGGCCGAAGTCATCTGCCATCAGGTGGACGTGGGCGAGGAGGCACAGGTCGAGGCGCTGGCGGAGGCTGCGATCAAGGCGTTCGGCGGGATCGATGTTTGGTTCAACAATGCAGGCGTGGACGCCTTCGGCAGCTTTGCCGAGATCCCGGCCAAGGCGTTCGAGCGCGTCATCCAGATCAATTTCATGGGCACGGTCCACGGCTCCCGTGCGGCGCTGGCGCATTTTCGCACGCGGGGCGCAGGCGTTCTTATCAACAATGCCTCCATTGCAGGCGTCTGCCCGATGCCGTTTCATAGCGCCTATGTTGCAAGCAAGTTCGCCATACGCGGCTTCACCCACGCGCTGCGGCAAGAGCTCCTGGATCAGCCGGGCATCCATGCCTGCACTCTCTGTCCGTCGTCCATCGACACGCCGCTTTGGCAGAGGGCGGGGAACTTCGCCGGGCGCAAGGTCAAGCCCTTGGACCCCGTTCATTCGCCCGAAATGGTTGCCGGTGTTGTCGTACGCCTTGCCCGCTTCCCGCAGCGAGAGGTCTTTGCGGGAACCACCGGGTGGGTCCTGTCAGGCCAGCATTCGGCCGCGCCAGAGATGACAGAGAACCTCGTGGCCGCGTTCACCCGCCAGGATCTGTTCCAGGATGCCCCCGCTGCGCCAACCGAGGGCGCCCTTTTTGATCCGAGCAGCGGCGCGGGCGGGATAAGTGGCGGCTGGGACGATCCCGCCAAGCCGGGGCTGCCGCTTGGTGATCTTCCCACTGCCGCGGCGGCGCCCATGTTGTTTGCCACGGGCCCCGCGCTCTTTGCGCTGAACCTGTCACAGAACTTTCTTCGCCAGATCGCGATGCAGGCAGGTACGGGCGGAACCTTGGGCGCCGGGCTGACGGGAATGGATCGACAGGCCCCGAAGGCTAGATGGCATAGCGAGCATCCGCGATGACCGCGCCCAGCGCTTAAGCCCCATCCCGCGGGGCAAGGCTGATCAGCGTTATTCCTGAAGCCCCGCGCGCGCGGATATGCCTCGGGCCTGAGCGGAACCCAGCCGATTGTTGCAGATGCCTGCGCCTGCGCCGTTGGCGGCTGGAACATACGCAGTTTTCGGCGGTTCTGGCATCGGTCCAATCCGGGCTGCGGTCGGTGGCCCGGGCGGGATCTGACCCAGACGGAGAAGCCGCACCATGTAGCCGTCGCTTTCAGGAAATCATGATGACACACTCTGCTCCAATGCCGGCGGCGGGCGCGTACCGCCTCGTGTGCTTCTCTCATCTTCGGTGGGACTTCGTCTTCCAGCGTCCGCAACACCTGATGAGCCGCGCCGCAGAGAGCGCGGATGTCGCCTTCTTTGAAGAGCCGGTCGAAGGTCCGGTGACGCATCCCGAACTTCACGCGCGGGTCAGCGACCGGGGCGTTACGGTGCTTACGCCGGTGCTTCCGGCGCAGCACCCCGATCCCGTCTCAGCCCAGCGGGATCTGCTGGACCAATGGCTTGCCGGACAGCCGCCGGCGCCGCTGGTGACATGGTACTACACGCCGATGGCGCTTTCCTTCAGCCGGCACCTTGCGCCGGATCTGTGCATTTATGACTGTATGGACGAACTGTCTGCCTTCCTTGGCGCCCCGCCCGAACTGCGCGAGGCAGAGGAAGAACTGTTCGACCGCGCCGAACTGGTCTTTACCGGCGGTCGCAGCCTTTACGAGGCAAAGAAGCCCCGCCATCCGTCGGTACATTTGTTCCCCAGCAGCGTGGACCGGAAGCATTTCGCCGCCGCGCGGGAATTCTGCCCGGACCCTGCGGATCAGGCCGGGATCCCGCACCCGCGGGTCGGCTTCTTTGGCGTGATCGACGAACGGATGGACACCGACCTCGTCCGCAGAACGGCCGAAGCCATGCCCGACGTGCAGTTCATCATGCTGGGCCCGGTGGTGAAGATCGACGCCGCCGCCCTGCCGCGAGCCAAAAACCTGCACTGGCTGGGGGGCAAGGCCTATTCGGAACTGCCGGATTACCTTGCAAACTGGACAGCGGGATGGATGCCCTTCGCGCTGAACGCCTCGACCCGCTTCATCAGCCCCACCAAAACGCCAGAGTTCCTTGCGGCGGGGCTGAACCTTGTGTCAACCGCGGTGCCGGACGTGGTGCGGGATTACGGCGAAAGCGGGATTGTCGCGATCGCGGATGCCGACGGAATGGCCGAGGCGCTTCGCGCCGTGATGGCGCCACCCGATGAGCAGTGGCTCTGGAAAGTTGAGGAGCATCTGCAGGCCAATTCCTGGGACCGCACCTGGACCAACATGGCGTCGCTGATGGCAAAGGCCCAATGGCGTCAACCCTGCGCCGCGCCTGCCGATCCCGTCCGCCCGGCCCGCAAGGCGTCGAGATCCTATGACTGGCTGGTGGTCGGCGCAGGCTTTGCCGGCAGCGTGCTTGCGGAACGGCTGGCCTCTTGCCGGGGTGAACGCGTGCTGGTCATCGACCGGCGCCCGCATGTGGCAGGCAATGCCCATGACCGGCTGGACGAGGCCGGCATCCTCATCCACCAGTACGGGCCGCATATCTTCCACACCAACGCCCAGTCGATCGTGGACTACCTTTCGCAGTTCACGTCGTGGCGCGACTATGAACACCGGGTGCTGGCCCATGTGGACGGGCAGCTTGTACCGATCCCCATCAACCTCGATACGGTCAACCGGCTTTACGGCCTGAACCTTGACAGCGAGGGGATGGAGGCATTCTTGGCCGAGCGGCGCGAGAAGATCGATCAGATCGTCACCGCCGAAGATGTTGTCGTCTCTACCGTGGGGCGCGACCTTTATGATAAGTTCTTCCGGGGCTACACCCGCAAGCAGTGGGGCATGGACCCGTCAGAGCTTTCGCACAGCGTTACCGCCCGTATTCCCACGCGCACGAACAGGGACGACCGGTACTTTACCGACAGCTTCCAGAAGATGCCGGCCGAGGGCTACACAAGAATGTTCGAGCGGATGCTGGACCACCCCAACATCGAGCTTGAGTTGGGCGTCGATTACCGCGACCTGAAGGGGGTGGACTACCGGCGCATGATCTTCACCGGGCCCATCGACGAGTTCTTTGACCACAGGCTGGGCAAGCTGCCCTACCGGTCACTGACTTTCGAACATGTAACGAAACCGGTGGAATGGGCGCAGCCCGTGGCGGTGGTGAACTATCCGCAGACCGAAGCCTACACCCGCGTTACCGAATACAAGCACCTGACCGGTCAGCATCACCCGCTTACCAGCCTGACCTATGAATATCCCTCTGACGTGGGTGATCCCTATTACCCGGTGCCGCGTCCTGAAAACGAAGCGCTCTACAAGAAGTACCAAGCCTTGGCGGCAGCCGTCCGGGACGTGTGGTTCGTGGGCAGGCTGGCCACCTACCGTTACTACAACATGGATCAGGTGGTGGGGCAGGCCCTTGCCACCTTCAAGCGGATCAACGCAGAGCTGGGCCCGCCAGAGCAGGCGGGCGCAGGCCTGACCATAGCCCATGCCTTGGAATGACAGGACAGAGATCTGGGGCGGCGTCGAGTGCAGCCATGTTTTGATCAACGGCATGGTCCGCGACCAGGTGCAGGAGACGGGGCACCGGAGCCGTCTCTCTGATCTTGACCTGATCGCCGGGCTTGGCCTGAAGACCCTGCGTTACCCGCTGCTGTGGGCAAAGATCGCGGCCCGCAGCCCCCCGGACTTCGCCTGGGAGGATGAGCGTCTGGCCCGCCTCACGGCCTTGGGGATCGAGCCGATCGCGGGCTTCCTGCACCATGGCAGCGGCCCAAAGGGGATGGACCCGCTGCACTCCGACTTTGCCGCAGCCCTGGCAGATCACGCAGAGGCGGTCGCGCTGCGCTATCCTTGGATCCGGCGCTTTACCCCCATCAATGAACCCGTCACCACCGCGCGCTTTGCTTATCTTTACGGCCACTGGCATCCCCATGCGCGGGACGAGGCTACTTTCCTGCGGGCAGTGGTGGCCTCTGCCTTGGCGACGGCGGCGGCGATGGGGCGGATCAGGCGTCACATCCCTAATGCGCAACTGGTCCAGACCGAGGATGTTGGCCGCATCTTTTCACCGCCCGCCTTGGCCTATCAGGCCGATTATGAGAACGAGCGGCGGTTTCTGGGATTTGACCTGCTGACTGGGCGCGTAGCTCCCGGCCATCCCTTCCACCGCCGGCTGCTGGACGCGGGCGTTCCTGCCCGCGATCTTGACCGGCTGGTGGCAGAGCCATGCCCGCCGCAGATCATCGGCGTCGACCAGTATCTGACCAGCGACCGCTATCTTGACCCCGTGCTGGACCATCACCCGCCCGCCCTGCACGGCGGCAATGGCCGCGACGCCTATGCCGACATCGCCGCCGCCCATGTCCCGGACCTGCACCATGCACTGGGCTTCCTGCCGCGCCTGCGCGAGGTGCACGCGCGGTATGGACTGCCCGTGGCGCTGACCGAGGTTCACAACGGCGCCCCGCCCGAAGGCCAACTGCGCTGGCTGGCCGAGGCTTGGAAGGCTGCGCAGGATGCCCGGGCGGAAGGCATCCGGGTTCAGGCCATCACCAGTTGGTCGCTGTTCGGCTGCATCGACTGGGACTCACTGCTTTGCGAACGGCGCGGTCACTATGAGCCGGGCGCCTTCGACATCCGCTGTGATCCTCCCCGCCGCACGGCGGTGGGCGAGGCGGTTGCCATGCTCGCCCGTCGCGGGACCTTTGATCACCCCGTCCTGAACCAGCCGGACTGGTGGCGCCCCCCGGTCAAGCCGGAACCGGCGCTTCTGAGCGTCGAGGGGCCGCGGGATCTGGTCCGGCAGTTTCTGGACTGCTGTTCGCATCGCCGGATCGACGGCTGTGCCTTCGACGGCGTGGTTCCCCACATGGCGCGGGTGATCATCTGCAGGAATGCCCCTGACCTGATGCTGCAGGGGCAGACGCCGGATGGCGAGCTTATCGTGGAGCACCGGGTAGAGCCACATGCCTGCTTCAACGCCTCCTCGCATGCTTTTCTGGACGTGCTGGTTGAAAGCACCGGCCGCTGGTAGCTGGCGGGCTTGGCGCGCATTTTCAGGCCATCTGCCGTGACGGGGCAGGGGGGTGCGACCGGACGCGGGCTTGAAACCCGTTGGTGGGGTTCATATAGCACACAGCGACAGCAAGCCCGGAGCGCCGCGCATGATACAGACCCCGTACTACCAGATCGACCGCTCTGCCCTGATCCGGAACATGGAGAAGGTCGCCCGCCTGCGCGAGCTTTCGGGCGCCAAGGCGCTGCTTGCGCTCAAGGCCTTTGCGACGTGGTCGGTCTTTGACACGATGCGTGACTACATGGACGGCACGACCTCGTCCTCGCTGTTCGAGGTGCGGCTGGGCCGCGAAAGGTTTGGCGGCGAGACGCACGCCTATTCCGTGGCCTATTCCGACGCCGAGATCGACGAGGTCATCGGGCACGCCGACAAGATCATCTTCAACTCGATCAGCCAGTTGGAGCGGTTCGAAGGCAAAGCCGCAGCCGCCGGTATCGCGCGCGGCCTGCGTCTGAACCCGCGGATCAGCTTTTCGGGCTTCGACCTTGCCAACCCGGCCCGGCCGTTCAGCCGGCTGGGCGAATGGGACATCGCCCGGATAGAGACCGTGATGGACCGCATTTCCGGCTTCATGATCCACTACAACTGCGAGAACGAGGATTTCGACCAGTTCGACCAGATGCTGACGCAGATCGAGGAAACCTTCGGCAGCCTGTTGCGCCGGGTAGAGTGGGTTAGCCTTGGCGGTGGCATCCACTTCACTGGCGAGGGTTACCCGCTGGAACGGCTGGCTGCGCGTCTCAAGGCGTTTTCCGAGGCCATGGGCGTCCAGGTCTACCTGGAACCCGGCGAGGCCGCGATCACCAAGACCGCCACGCTGGAAGTGACGGTTCTTGACCTGCTGAACAACGGCAAGGAACTGGCGATTGTCGACAGTTCGATCGAGGCGCATATGCTCGACCTGCTGATCTATCGGCAAGAGGCCAAGATCGCCCCGAACGAAGGGCCGCACCGCTACATGATCTGCGGCAAGTCCTGCCTTGCCGGAGATGTGTTCGGCGAATTCGCCTTCCCCGAGCGGCTGAAGATCGGCGACCGCATTTCCGTTCAGGATGCCGCCGGTTACACGATGGTCAAGAAGAACTGGTTCAATGGCGTCAAGATGCCGGCGATCGTCATCAAGGAGACGGATGGCAGCCAGACCCTTGTCCGCGATTTCGGCTTCGAGGACTTCGCTTCCGCGCTGTCCTGACCCTGCAACACGATCAGAGGAGTCCCCTGGTGAAACGAAACGTACTGATCATCGGCGCCGGCGGCGTCGCCCAGGTGGTGGCGCATAAATGCGCGCAGAACAATGACGTCCTGGGAGACCTGCACATCGCCTCGCGGACCGTCTCGAAGGCCGAGGCGATCATCGCGAGCGTGCATGAAAAAGGCGCGATGAAGGTCGAGGGGACTTTCAAGGCCCATGCCGTCGACGCGATGGACAGCGCCGCCGTCGCGGCCCTGATCCGCGAAACCGGCAGCCAGATCGTGATCAACGTGGGTTCGGCCTTCGTGAACATGTACGTGCTGGAAGCCTGCATCGAGACGGGCGCCGCCTATATCGACACCGCCATCCACGAAGACCCGACCAAGATCTGCGAGACGCCGCCGTGGTATGGCAACTACGAATGGCAGCGCCGTGACCGCTGCAAGGAAGCGGGCGTGACCGCGATCCTTGGCGCGGGCTTTGATCCGGGCGTGGTGAACGCCTATGCGCGGCTGGCGGCGGATGAATACCTCGACAAGATCGAGAGCATCGACATCGTCGACATCAACGCAGGGTCCCACGGCAAGTATTTCGCCACGAACTTCGACCCGGAGATCAACTTCCGCGAATTCACCGGCACCGTCTACAGCTGGCAGAACGGCCAGTGGCAGTCGAACAAGATGTTCGAGGTGGGCAAGGAATGGGACCTGCCGGTGGTGGGCAAGCAAAAGGCCTACATGACCGGCCATGACGAGGTGCACTCGCTCTCGGCCAATTATCCCGATGCCGATGTCCGTTTCTGGATGGGGTTCGGTGACCACTACATCAACGTTTTCACGGTGCTGAAGAACCTCGGCCTGCTGTCAGAACAGCCGATCAAGACCGCGGAGGGGCAGGAGGTCGTGCCGCTGAAGGTGGTGAAGGCCGTGCTGCCCGATCCGTCTTCGCTTGCGCCCGACTACACCGGCAAGACCTGCATCGGCGATTTCGTCAAGGGCACCAAGGACGGCCAGCCGCGCGAGGTGTTCATCTACAACGTCGCCGACCACAAGGAAGCGTTCGAGGAAGTGGGCAGCCAGGGGATTTCCTACACCGCAGGCGTGCCTCCGGTTGCCGCGGCCATGCTGATCGCCACCGGCGAATGGGATGTGGGCACTATGGTCAACGTCGAGGAACTGCCGCCGAAACCCTTCCTTGGCCTGCTGAACCGGATGGGCCTGCCCAACCGGATCAAGGACGAAAACGGTGACCGTCCGCTGGAATTCTGATGCCAAGGGCGCGGTTCAGGCCGCGCCCTTTTCCCATCCAGCCACCCGGCCAAGGTCATCCCATACCCCCGGGGCAGCCGTCAGGATCAACCCGCCCTTCAACGGATCGGCCAAGGGGGCGCAGCGGCCGCCGGCCTCCTCGACCATCAGCATTCCGGCAAGACAGTCCCACGGGTGCATGTGCGGCTCGTAGTACCCACCCAGCCGCCCGGCCGCGACGCTTGCCAACATCAGCGCGCCCGAACCGTTCCGATAGAAAATCCCGCCGTCGCGCATCAACTGTCCGATGACCTGCGCAACATGGTCGGGATCGGTGCGGTGGCTGGCACCAATCGCCACCAGCGTATCGCGAAGGGTACCGGTGCTGACGCGGATCGGCTGATCGTTGATGAAGGCGCCGCCGCCCCGGCTTGAATGGAACTGCTCGCCCGCCATCGGCACCTCGATCACGCCCGCGACCGTCTGTTCGTCCTGAACCAGCGCGATGGCAATGCACCAGTGGGGCAGGCCGGCCAGAAACGGGCTGGTGCCGTCGATCGGGTCGATCACCCAGGTAAAGCCCGAACGGCCGCCCGTCGCGCCGCCTTCTTCACCCAGGATCGCGTCATCAGGACAGGTTTCTGCCAGGCGGGAGCGGATCAGGTCCTCGACCTCACGGTCCGCGCGGGACACGATGTCCTGCGGGCTGGCCTTTGCTTCGATCACCAACTGGTCGCGCATGTTAAAGAATCCAAGCGCCACTTGCCCCGCCTCGGCCGCGATCTGGCGGGCCATGGCAAGCCTGTCGGTGATGGGATCGGTCATGGCATCCTCCTGCAATTCAGGGGGACCCTAGGCAACATGCCGTGTGGCAGCAAGATGGGCATGGGCAAACGCCGCAAAGCGCGGTATAGGGACCACGCGCGAAAGGTTATGGCTTCCCAATCTGCCACCGGCAGAACGGAGGGACGGGAACGATCAGGGCCTGCTGCGTGTTTTTCCAGGACCTGGCCATGCGGATGCTACAGGCACCGCGGCCCCCGAACCCGAAAGATGGGACATGACTGACTTTGAAGGCCTTCCTGCCGCGATCGCTGCGGCATTGACGAACCGTGGCTACACGGAACTGACGCCGGTACAACGCGCCGTGCTGGACAGCGAACTGAACGGTGCCGATGCGCTGGTTTCGGCCCAGACCGGGTCGGGCAAGACCGTGGCCTTTGGCCTTGCCATTGCGCCGACGCTTCTGGCTGGGCAAGAACGTTTTCTTTACGCCGATGTACCGCTTGCGCTGATCATCGCGCCCACGCGCGAACTTGCGCTGCAGGTCAGCCGGGAACTTGGCTGGCTTTACGCCGAGTCGGGCGCCAGCATCGCGACCTGCGTCGGTGGCATGGATTACCGCACTGAAAAGCGGGCGCTGGAACGTGGCGCCCATATCGTCGTCGGCACCCCCGGCCGACTGCGTGACCATATTGAACGTGGCTCGCTTGACATCACCGGGCTCCGGGCCGTGGTGCTGGACGAGGCGGACGAGATGCTCGACCTCGGCTTCCGCGAGGATCTGGAGTTCATCCTGTCTGAAGCGCCCGAAGACCGCCGCACGCTGCTGTTCTCGGCCACCGTGCCGCGCAGCATCGCCGATCTGGCGAAAAGCTACCAGCGCGATGCCGTGCGTATTTCGACGCAGGCCGAAAAGAAGCAGCACGTCGACATCGAATACCGCGCCATGACGATGGCGCCCAAGGATCGTGAAAACGCGATCATCAACGTCCTGCGTTTCTATGAAGCACAGAATGCCATCGTGTTCTGCGCGACCCGCGCGGCGGTGAACCACCTGACGGCGCGGCTGCACAACCGTGGCTTTTCTGTGGTGGCGCTCTCGGGCGAGCTGAGCCAGGCCGAACGCACCCACGCGCTGCAGGCAATGCGGGACGGCCGTGCGCGGGTCTGCGTTGCGACCGACGTCGCTGCGCGGGGCATCGACCTGCCGGGGCTGGAGCTGGTGATCCATGCTGACTTGCCCCAGAACGCCGAGGCGCTTCTGCACCGGTCGGGCCGGACGGGCCGTGCCGGCAACAAGGGCGTCAGCGCCCTGATCGTCGCCTTCCCGGACCGGCGCAAGGCGGAACGGCTGCTGCAATGGGCCAAGATCAACGCCAGCTGGGATAATCCGCCCTCGGCCGACGAGGTGACGGCGCGCGACAACGAACGGCTCATGTCCCACCCGCTGCTGGCCGATGAGGTGTCAGAGGATGAGGGCGAAATGGTCGCCGCGCTTCTGCAGCAATACGGGGCCGAACGCATGGCCGCCGGCTTCCTGCGGCTGGTCCGCGCGAACCAGTCCGCACCGGAAGAGCTCGGTCCCAGCGAAGCCCCCCGCCGCACCGAGTTCGGCGAAAGCATCTGGATCTCGCTGTCCGTCGGGCGGCGCGACAATGCCGAGCCACGCTGGCTGCTGCCGCTTGTGTGTGGTGCGGGCCAGATCACCCGTTCGGAAATCGGCGCGATCCGCGTTCAGGGTTCTGAAACCTATGTCCAGATCGCCGCATCTGCAGCCGAAGGTTTCTGGAAGGCGCTGGGCCCGGACCGGACGCTGGAAAAAGGCGTGACGGTGACGGCACTGGAAGGCGCGCCCGATCTTGGCGCCCCGCCGCCGCGCCCGCCGCGGGATGAGGATGCGCCACGCAAGAAATACGTGCCGAAGGCGGCCCGCCGCGATGACGACGAGCGCCCGCCGCGCGCAGAACGGCCTGCCCGTCGCGACGACGATGAGCGTCCGGCCCGCCCGCCGCGCCGGTTCGACGAGGACCGTCCGGCCCGCCGTGACGGGGACGACCGCCCGCCGCGGGCAGAGCGTCCGTCGCGCCCCGCGCGTGAGGATCGCGGCGACAAGCCCGCACCGCGCGGCAAGCCGGGGTTCAAGCCCTCGGGTGACAAGCCGGCCCGTGGCCCGGCCAAGCCCAAGGCGAAATATGGCAAGGCTGATGCCGCGCCCAAGCCGCGCAACTCGGCTCTGGATACCTCGAAACGCTTCCGGCCCAAAGGCAAGTAAGCTAGTCGTCGGTATCCATCCAGATCGTCACCGGTCCGTCGTTCACAAGGGCGACGGACATGGTGGCGCCAAAGATCCCGTTTTCCACTGTGACTCCCTGCGCCCGCAGCGCCTGCGAGAAGTGTTCGTAAAGGGCGCGGCCTTGATCGGGCGGGGCGGCGGTGGAAAAGCCGGGACGGTTCCCGCGCGTGGTATCGGCAGCCAAGGTGAATTGGCTGACCACAAGCGCCGCGCCGCCTGTATCCAGCAGCGACCGGTTCATCTTGTCATCGTCGTCCCGGAATATCCGCAGCTTGGGCACCCGCGCCGCAAGCCGCTCTGCCGCCTCCACCCCGTCGCCCTGCATCGCGCAGACGAGGATCAGGAGGCCCGGCCCGATCTTTCCCACCGCCTCGCCATCCACGGTTACGGAAGCTGCGCTGACCCGCTGAAGTACCGCCCGCACCCTAGCTCTCCCCGCCGATCAGTTCGCGCGCGATGACCTGAAGGATGGGCCGGGCCTCGGCCTCGGTCATTCCAGGGCGGAGCCGCGGATCGTAAAGCATCTGCAGCAAAAGCTCGTCATGCCGGGTGAGCAGGGCAAATTCCTCATCGTCATTGAAGATCGAGGGGCGCGCCATGGGCGTGTCGTTCGCCAGCCCCATCCCCTGCGCCAGTTCCTCGTGGATGCAGGACAACCGCAGCAGGTCCGGATGTTCGCCCCGGATCACCGCGATGGCATGGGCATAGGT
The DNA here is from genome assembly GCA_008711135.1 of Rhodobacteraceae bacterium LNNU 3342. Lineage (GTDB taxonomy): Bacteria > Pseudomonadota > Alphaproteobacteria > Rhodobacterales > Rhodobacteraceae > Halodurantibacterium. Next base: position 381,319 of record VUAW01000002.1, on the reverse strand, counting down.
GCTTGCCCCGCCGCGGGAAAAGGCAAATACTACGCAGAACGTATCGCGCGGCAGCCCGCTGATGGCTCGCACGGCCATGTCATCCACGCCGGGGACAAGTTCCCGCAGGCGGGTCCCGAAGTTCCGGCGTTCTTCCTCGTTCAGGATGAGCACGTGGAAATTGGCATCGCCGTCGGTCTGGCGGATGGGCACGCCGGTCAGCCGCGACAGCCGGTCGGCATAGGTGGTGACATTGCGCATGTCCTTTTGCCGCTGCGCGGGCGGAATCGTGTCCCCAAACACGACCCTCATCGCAATGGGCTGTTCCCAGCGGCGCAGGCGGCTTGGAGTCGCGCGGGCGACCAGTCGGTCGCTTGTCCGAGTGTATTCGTCGTAAAGGGCGACCCTGACGAAGTTGTCGACAAGGATGCGTTCGTTGAAGGGCGTGTCTGGCCCGCCGCCGTCCTGCCGCATCAGCCCCTGCGCCAGCAGCCGGTCTTGCGTCGCGGTGTAATGTGCCCGCAGTTCCAGGCTCTCCGGGCTGAGAGGCGGCGCCGACGGGATTGCGGGGCGGGCCTTGGGTGGAACGGCGGGGGGCGGCGGCGGCTCTGGCTCTGGTACTGCGCAGGCGGTCAGGGACAGCAGCGCCGTCATGGCCAGCATGCGCAGGGCCGGCCGCAGTTGCACAGAGGCCGTACCCGTCATCGCAGATCCCGGCGGGCGCTGGCCGAGGCGAGCGTCTGGCGCAGTTCATCCTCCATCCGGCGCAGTTCGGTTTCGGCGGCGGCGCGGCGGGCCTTGCCCTCGTCGGCGATGCGCAGGCTGTCCTCGATCGTGGCGATCAGCGCGGCATTGGCCTGCTTGACCGCTTCGATGTCAAAGGCGCCGCGTTCGATTTCCTGCCGGACGGTCTGGTTGGCCTGGCGCAGGTTGTCTGCGTTGGAGGTCAGCAACTCATTCGTCAGGTCATTTGCGGCGCGCACGGCCTCGGCAGCCTCACGCGATCGATGGATGGTGACCGCCTGCGCCAGCTGCGTTTCCCACAGCGGCACCGTGTTCACGAGCGTCGAGTTGATCTTGGTCACCAGCGCCTTGTCGTTTTCCTGCACCAGCCGGATCGAAGGCAGGGACTGCATGGTGACCTGCCGTGTCAGCCGCAGGTCATGCACCCGCCGTTCCAGATCGTCGCGCACCGCCCGCAGGTCGCGCAGCTCCTGAGCGCGCATGACCTTTTCTTCCTCGGGCGCAGCCTCGACCGCCGCTTCGCGCTGCGGGATCACGACCGTATCAAGCTCGCGCAGTTTTTCGTCGCCGGCGGCGATGTAGAGGGCAAGTTCCCGATAAAATGCCAGCGTCTTTTCATAAAGCAGGTCAAGCGAGCGCACGTCCTTCAGCAGCTGGTGTTCGTGCTGCAGCAGGTTCTCCGTCACCCGGTCGATCTGGCCCTGCACGTTTTCATAGCGGGCGACAAACTGGGCAAAGGGCGCGGCCTTGCCCATCAGCCTTTCCCACCAGCTTGGCTTGCGCCGCAGGTCGAGTTCGGAAACAGAAAAGCCGCGGATCGTGCTCACCATCTCGCGGAGCGAGTCGCCCGCAGGACCGACGTCCTTGTTCTTGACGTCCTGCAGCATGGACTGGCTGATCTGCTGAAGTTCTGCCTGCGCGGATGATCCGAACGACAGGATCGACCGGCTGTCGTCCAGGTTGATCTCTTTCATCCGAGTTCGGATGGCTTCGGCCTCGGCAGGATTGGCGCTGGCAAGCGTGGGGGCCTGCGGTTCCGGTTCGGGCAGGGGCGCTGTTACCTGTTCAATCTCGGCAAGCGCCTGGCGGGCTTTTTCGCGGATGCTATCGGACATGAATGTTCCTTTTCGGGGTAAACCCCCGTTTCAGCGTGATGTTCCGTCAGTAAGGCCTTCGCGGCGGAGCCGGTCTCGCAGCACGTCGATTTCCACCATCAGATCGGTCTGGTCATTCTGCAAAAGCCGCTGCCCGCGGGCCGAGAAATTTGCCTGAAGATCGGTCAGCAGCGCCTCGTAATCGGCGCGGGCCTTGGGGTCGGGCCCATGCGCCTGAAGCGCCACGTATTTCGTCGTCGCCTCACGCGCGCCTTGCAGGTAGACGCCAAGGTAGCGCCGCGCCGCCACCAGGTCGCGGGGATCTTCCTCGATCCGGCGGAACATCACGCGGGCGCTGTCGGCAAAGCTTGCCACCTGGTCCTGCAGAAGCCGGTCCCGCAATGGCGCGACAGCAGCCTCGATCGCGGCGAGATGCCCCTCGGCCTCTGCGATGGTGCGGGCGATTCGTTCACTTTGAAAGGCGGCATCTCCCGTGCCCTTGTCGGCCAGCGGATCCGGACCAAAGGCGGCAAGGTGAAGCGCTGCCCCAACAAGGCCGTAAAGCGCCGCGCTTTCCATCCCGTTTCCGACAAAGGAGGCGAGCCCGAGGCCGCATCCCGTCAGCACCGCGCCAAAGATCTTGCGCGGGATGGCAGGGCGGCGGGCGACCGCGCGGGCATCGTATTCCTTGTGCGCGATGATGCCATCACGGGTCAGCCAGGCCGCCAGCAGCAGCGTCCCAAGCGCGAGCAGGGTATTGAGCAGCGACGACGGGTCCTGAAAGGGTGCGCGAAGCGCCAGCGGCAGCGGGGCCAGGAACATCATGAAGGCCCGGAAACCGGCGCCCGGCTTGCGCGGCGGTTCAGGGCGCGGGGGCCGGCCCGCAATGCGGTCCAGCGCGGTGCCAATGCTCAGGCGGCCCATCAGCGCCCCCCGGTACAGGCCACGAAGAGCACAAGCATGAACAGCACCAGAAAGGCGATCGTTCTCAGCCCTCTGCTGGACATACCCTTACCCCCTCCAACCTGTGGCGGCACCTGTTACACGGGTTCAATATAGGGTTGGCCCTGCGCCGGGACCAGCGGCAATACGCCTCTGGCCTTCTTAGCGCGGACGCGTGCCTCCCTTGCCACGGAGGGCAGGGGGCTTGCCGCCGGGCTTTCGGGGTTCGGCTGCCGGGGCGCGTCTTGCAGGCTTCGGACCCGCGTTGGTGGGCTTCGGGGCCCCGGCGGGCGACTTCCGGACAGGCTTCGCCCCTGCAGGCCGCGCATCGGGTTCCTTGGTCAGGCCCAGCTGGTCGCGCAGCACCTTGGGCCGCACTTCCTGCACCTCTCCGGGCTGCATCTCGCCCAGCTTGAAGGGGCCATAGCTGGTGCGGATCAGGCGGTTCACCTTCAGCCCCACCACCTCCATCGCCCGGCGGATCTCGCGGTTCTTGCCTTCGCGCAGGCCGATGGTCAGCCAGGCGTTTGCGCCCTGCTGCCGGTCGAGCGTCACGATCATGCCCTGGAACCGTTCCCCGTCCACGGTGACGCCCTTGCGCAGGGGCTCCAGCATTTCCTCGGTGGGGGTGCCGTTGACGCGGACCCGGTACTTGCGCAGCCAGCCGGTGGAGGGCAGTTCAAGCCGCCGCTTGATGTCGCCATCGTTGGTCAGCAGCAAAAGCCCTTCGGAGTTGAGGTCGAGCCGACCGACCGACATCACCCGCGGCATGTCCTCTGGCAGCTTGTCGAATACCGTCTCGCGGCCCTTTTCGTCCTTGGCAGAGGTCACAAGGCCAATCGGCTTGTAGTAAAGCCACATGCGCGGCGGCTCGGCCGCGGCAAGGGGCTTGCCGTCCACCGTGATCTTGTCCTTGGGCCCGACGTTCAGGGCCGGGCTGTCGATCACCTTGCCGTTCACGGTGACGCGCCCGGCCTCGACCAGCTTTTCAGCCTCGCGGCGCGATGCGACGCCGGCGCGCGCCAGCACCTTGGCAATCCGTTCGCCTGTCGTCTCTGCCATCATCCGCTCCGTCGCTGTTTCTATCCGCATAGCGGCAATCGCGCGGCGGCGAAAGCCTTGCACTGCGGCACGGCCCGGGCGATGCAGGGGCATGAGCGCCTTTCGCAGCCACATGTCCCTGGCCTTGGACGAGGCCCGTGCCGCCGCCCAGCGCGGCGAGGTGCCGGTGGGTGCGGTCATTGTGGATGCGGCAGGCCGGGTGGTGGCGCAGGCTGGCAACCGCACGCGTGAACTTTCCGATCCGACCGCGCATGCCGAAATCCTGGCCTTGCGGGCCGCCTGCGCCGCTGCTGGATCGGAGCGCCTGCCGGGGCACGTGCTTTATGTCACACTCGAACCTTGCCCGATGTGCGCGGCGGCCATCGCCGCCACCCGCATCGCGCGGCTTTACTATGGGGCCGCCGATCCGAAATCGGGCGGCATCGGGCAGGGGCCAAGAATATTCAGCCACCCGCAGTGCCATCACGTGCCCGAAGTCTATGATGGTATCAACGCGCAGGTCTCTGAAACGTTGCTGCGCACGTTCTTTGAAAGGTTGCGCTGATGGACCTGACGCAGACGATCAACGCCTATTGCGAACGGCTCGACGAAAGCTACTGGTCCGAGCCGGTCAACGCGATCACCAACGTGGCCTTCCTGATCGCCGCCTTCATCATGTGGCGACGGGTGCGCGGGGCGAACCTGCCGCTGGCCAACCTGCTGGTGGTGATCCTGGCGGTGATCGGGGTCGGGAGCTTCCTGTTCCACACCCACGCGACCGTCTGGGCCGGGATTGCCGATGTGCTGCCGATCGTGGTGTTCATCCTGGTCTATATCTTCACCGCCAACCTGCATTACTGGCAATTGCCGTTCTGGGCCGCGCTGGGCCTGACGGCGGCCTTCTTCCCCTATGCCTGGGCGACGGCGCCGGTTCTGGCGGCGGTGATCCCGGGGCTGGGCGGGTCCGCTGCCTATGGAACCGTCGCGCTGCTGATCGTGATCTACGGGCTTTTGCTGCTGCTGCGGTATCCCGCAACGGGACGGGGGCTGCTGATCGGGGCGGCGATCCTTGTCGCGTCCATCACCTTCCGGGCGCTGGACCAGGCGGTCTGCGATGCCTTCCCGCTGGGCACGCATTTCATGTGGCACATCCTCAACGGCACCATGCTGGGCTGGATGATCGAGGTCTATCGCCGTCACATGCTTGCAGCGCGGGCCGCGCAGGGCTAAACGAACCGGAACCGAGAACGGAGACTTCCATGTCCATCGACATCGACACCGCGCGGCGGGTGGCGAAACTCGCCCGGATCAAAGTTGAGGAAGGCGACCTGCCCGCGCTGGCAGGCGAGCTTTCGAACATCCTCACCTTCATGGAGCAGCTGAACGAGGTCGATGTCGAAGGCGTCGAGCCGATGACCTCGGTGACCCCGCAGCGGCTCAAGCGGCGCGAGGATGTGGTGACGGACGGGGGCATGCAAGACAAGATCCTGTCGAACGCGCCCGATGCGCGTGAAGGGTTCTTTGCCGTGCCGAAGGTGGTGGAATGAGCGATCTGAACAAACTGACCATCGCGGCGGCGCGCGACGCGCTGCGCAAGGGTGACGTGACAGCGGCCGAACTGACCGAGGCCTGCGTTTCGGCAGTCGAAGGGGCGGGCAAGCTTAACGCCTTTGTCCATCAGACACCCGAAATTGCGCTGGAACAGGCGCGGGCCGCGGATGCCCGGATCAAAGCAGGCGATGCGCCCGCCATGTGCGGCATCCCGCTGGGCATCAAGGACCTGTTCTGCACGCGGGGCGTGGCCAGCCAGGCGGCGAGCGGGATTCTGGAAGGCTTCCGGCCAGAATATGAGTCGACCATCACCCAGCAGCTTTGGGATGCGGGCGCGGTGATGTTGGGCAAGCTGAACATGGACGAATTCGCCATGGGCAGCTCCAATGAGACCTCGGTCTATGGCAATGCCGTCAACCCGTGGAAGCGTCAGGGCGACGACACTGATCTGACGCCGGGCGGGTCCTCGGGCGGCTCGGCCTCGGCCGTGGCTGCGGATCTTTGTCTGGCGGCGACGGGGACGGATACGGGCGGCTCGATCCGTCAGCCTGCGGCCTTCACCGGCATCGTGGGGATCAAGCCGACCTATGGGCGGTGTTCGCGCTGGGGCGTGGTGGCTTTTGCCTCCTCACTGGATCAGGCGGGGCCGATGACCAAGACGGTACGCGACGCGGCGATCATGCTGGGCGCCATGTCGGGCCATGACCCGAAGGATTCCACCAGCGCCGATCTCGCCGTTCCTGATTTCGAGGCGATGCTAACCGGCGATATCCGTGGCAAGCGGATCGGCATCCCGCAGGAATACCGCATGGAAGGCATGCTGGCCGAGATCGAGAAGCTCTGGGCTGACGGCGCCGCCATGCTGCGTGGTGCGGGGGCCGAGATCGTCGACATCAGCCTGCCGCACACGAAATATGCGCTGCCTGCCTATTACGTCATCGCCCCGGCAGAGGCGTCCTCGAACCTCGCCCGCTATGACGGGGTGCGCTATGGTCACCGCGCCAAGCTGGGGCAGGGCGACGGCATCACCGAGATGTATGAAAAGACTCGCGCCGAGGGCTTCGGCCATGAGGTGCAGCGCCGCGTGATGATCGGGACCTATGTGCTGTCGGCAGGCTTCTACGACGCCTATTACAACCGCGCCCGCAAGGTGCGGACGCTGATCAAGCGCGACTTCGAGGAAGCCTTTGCCAAGGGCATCGACGCGATCCTGACGCCGGCGACGCCTTCTGCCGCCTTCGGGCTGGGCGAGATGGCCGATGCCGACCCGGTCGCGATGTATCTCAACGACGTGTTCACGGTGACTGTGAACCTCGCCGGGCTGCCGGGGATCTCGGTCCCGGCCGGGCTTGACGCGCAGGGGCTGCCGCTGGGGCTGCAACTCATCGGCAAGCCGTGGGAGGAGGGCGATCTTCTGAATGTCGCGCATGTGATCGAAGGCGCTGCGGGTTTCGTGCACAAACCCGCGAAATGGTGGTAACGCCCGCGTCTGAATGACGGGCAGCTATGGGGACTAGGTTCTAATGCGGTATTTTGTGGCAACGGTCAGCCTGCTGGTTCTTGCAGCCTGTGGGGGCGGCCAGGGCAGCTATGATCAGTACCTGCGCGAACGTGAGGCTGCGGGCCAGGGCAGCGCAGCGATGCCGGGCGCGTATTCCCCCATCACCGGCGCGCCAGTCAGCGCAGCCCCGCTGGACGGCGGGCCGGCAACCGGTGGCAGCAGCCGGCTTTCGGACGAACAGAACTTTGACGCCGTTGCTGCCCGCGAATCGATCGAAAGCGACCGGGAGCGGCTGGAGCGCCAGCGGGCCCAGTATGTCTTCATCGAACCGACCACCCTGCCGGAACGCAGCGGCGCCGAAGGCCCGAACGTCATCCAGTACGCGCTGAGCACCCGCAACATTCCGGGCCAGCAGGTTCACCGCCGGATGAACCCGTTCCGCTATTCCCGTTGGGAGGAAAACTGCGCCCAGTTTGCCACGCAGGACCAGGCGCAGATCGAGTTCCTGCGCCGTGGTGGGCCCGAACGTGACCCGGCCAACCTTGATCCCGATGGTGACGGCTTTGCCTGCTGGTGGGATCCGCGCCCCTTCCGCGCTGCGGCGGCAAGCTGACGCGGACGTCGCCCAACCACGGGCCCCGGCGGAACGGGGCCCTGCCGGACATGGTCGTGATTCACTTCACGGCCATGAGAAGCTGCGCCGCCGCCCTGGACCGGCTGTGTGATCCGGCGGTCGAGGTATCAGCGCATTACTTGATTTCGGATCATGGCGCGGTGCATGCGCTGGTCCCGGAGCCGCTGCGCGCCTGGCATGCCGGCGCCGGCAGTTGGGGAGGGGTAACGGACGTCAACTCCCGCTCCATCGGCATCGAGCTCGACAATGACGGTGCCTCGCCCTTCACGGAACCGCTGATGCATGCACTGGAGGTGCTGCTGTGCGATATCCTGCGCCGCCACGCCATTCCGCCCCATCGGGTGATCGGTCACTCCGACATGGCCCCGGGGCGCAAGATCGATCCCGGTCCACGGTTCGACTGGCGGCGGCTGGCGCGGCAGGGGCTGTCGGTCTGGCCTGTGCCCGGCAAGCCGGAGGAGGATTTCCGCGCCAGCGCCCGGGCCTTTGGCTATCCGGATGTCGAGGATGCGACGCTGCTTTCCGCCTTTCGACTGCGGTTCCGCCCCTGGGCGCGCGGACCGCTCGATTCAGTCGATGCCGCGCTTGCTGCCGATCTTGCACGGCGTTTCCCCGTTGACGCGGCGGCCGCCAGCGCCTAAGCCCGGTCCCGCGCGGATGGCTGGATGATCGCGTGTCTTCGGACGCGAGGAAAGTCCGGACTCCATGAGGCAAGGGTGCCGGGTAACGCCCGGCCGGGGAAACCCGAGGGAAAGCGCCACAGAAAACAGACCGCCCATGTCCGCATGGGTAAGGGTGAAACGGTGGGGTAAGAGCCCACCGCGGGACGGGCAACCGGACCGGCACGGCAAGCCCCACCCGGAGCAATGCCGAATAGGGACCTCGCGCGGTGCACGTCCGGCAACGGATACGGCCCGCAGGGACGCCTCAGCCCAGAGGTCCGGGTTGGCAGCTAGATCCCGTCGGTAACGGCGGGGCCAGAGGAATGATCATCCAGGGGCCATGCGCCCCGGACAGAATCCGGCTTACAGGCCATCCGCGCGTCTCATCATTTCCCTGCCATGCGGATTTGGCGGCAGTCGTTCAGATTACTGGTTGACTCATGCCGCGTTCCGCGTAAAAGGCGGGCTTCAAGGATTTCGCGGGCGGTTTCGCCGTCCGTCTGCAGGAGATATGACATGGCGAAGCCGACGACGATCAAGATCCGTCTGAACTCGACGGCGGGCACCGGGCACTTCTACGTGACCAAGAAGAACGCCCGCACGATGACCGAGAAGATGACCGTGCGCAAGTACGACCCGGTCGTGCGCCAGCACGTGGAATACAAGGAAGGCAAGATCAAGTAAGATCTGCCTCCTTGGTTGACGAAATGGCCGTGCCTTCGGGCGCGGCCTTTTCTTTTTCAACAAGCGCCTTTCCGCCTTCGCGGGATCGCGCCGACTGCCGGGTTCGCTTTCGGCGTCCCGCCGCCGGGGGTTTTGCAGCCGCCTCGGCTTATCCCTAAGTTGACCCTGCCCGCCGTGCTTTGCACCCGCGTAGCCGGGCGGGCAGGCAAAGACAGGAGAACCCGATGCAGTTCACGAAGACCCTCTCGACCGCGGCACTGGCCCTTGGGCTTGCAGTGGCAGGGCCGCTGATGGCGCAGGACGCAGCACCCGCGGCGCCCGAGGCCGAGGCCAGCCAGTACTCGGTCGCCGAGCTTTCCGCCTTCGTGACCGCGGCCCTTGCCGTGAATGAGGTGGACCAGCGTTATCAGGTTCAGGTCATGGAGACCGAGGACCCGGCCGAACAGCAGCAGCTGATCGAAGCCGCCAACGGCGAGATGATCGCGGCGGTTGAGCAGACCCCGGGCATCACCCTGGAGCAGTACATGGAAATCGGCCAAGCCGCCGAGGCCGATCCGGAGCTCAACGCCCGGCTGATTGCCATGGTGCAGGACCTGCAGGCCCAGACCACGCAGGTGGAATGATCCAAAAGGGCGGGGGCCCGTGCCCCCGCCTTATTCCGCGGCGACGACTTCGGCCTCTACCAGCCCCACGATATCCAGCATGATGCGGTTCAGGTCGAAATCCTTGGGCGTGTAGATCGCCGCCACCCCCATCGCCCGCAGGCGGGCCTCGTCAGCTTCTGGGATGATGCCGCCCACGATCACCGGCACCTGCAGCCCCCGTGCGCGGACCAGGTCGATCACCTCGGCGATCAGGGGCAGGTGCGACCCCGACAGGATGGAAAGCCCCAGCACATGGGCGCGCTTTTCCTCTACCCGGTCCACGATTTCAGCAGGCGTCAGACGGATGCCGTCATACTGGATATCCATGCCGCAGTCGCGGGCGCGGGCGGCGATCTGTTCCGCTCCGTTGGAATGGCCGTCAAGGCCGGGCTTGCCCACCACGAAGCTCAGCGGCCGTCCCAGCCGGGCCGAGGCAAGCGCCACCGCCTCACGGATCGGCTCCAGCCCCTCTGTCCGGTTCGAGGGTGCGGGAGACACGCCTGTGGGCGCGCGGTATTCGCCAAAGGCACCGCGAATCATCGCGCCCCATTCGCCGGTGGTCACCCCTGCCTTGGCCGCGGCGATCGACGCGGGCATGATGTTTTCGCCGCCCAGTGCAGCCTCTCGTAGCCGGGTCAGCGCCGCACGCGCCGCCGTTTCGTCACGGGCCTCACGCCAAGCCTGCAGCCGCTCCACCTGGTCGCGTTCGGCATCGGGATCGGCCCGCATGATCGCGCCGTCGCCTGCCACGAGCGGCGAGGGCTCGCCTTCCCGCCACCGGTTCACGCCGACGACGACGGTCTCGCCGCTCTCGATCCGGGCGATGCGTTCGGCGTTCGATTCGACGAGCCGCGACTTCATGTACTCGATGGCCGCCACGGCGCCGCCCATGCCATCGATCAGCGCCAGTTCGGCCAATGCGCCTTCCTTGAGCGCGGCTACCTTGCGTTCCACGGCCGGGTTTCCGTCAAACAGGTCGTCATATTCCAGCAGGTCAGTCTCATAGGCCAGGATCTGCTGCATCCGCAGTGACCACTGCTGGTCCCACGGGCGTGGCAGGCCCAGCGCCTCGTTCCAAGCGGGCAATTGCACCGCTCGGGCGCGGGCGTTCTTCGACAGCGTCACAGCCAGCATCTCGATCAGGATGCGATAGACGTTGTTTTCCGGCTGCTGTTCGGTCAGGCCAAGGCTGTTTACCTGCACACCGTAGCGGAAGCGGCGATAGCGTGCGTCCTCGATCCCATAGCGGTCGCGGCAGATCTCGTCCCACAGCTCGGTAAAGGCGCGCATCTTGCAGAGTTCGGTCACGAACCGGATGCCCGCGTTCACGAAGAAAGAAATGCGGCCGACCATGTTCGGGAACGCCTCAGGGGCGACCTTGCCCTTCAGGTCGTCCAGCACCGCGCAGGCGGTGGCGAGGGCAAAGGCAAGCTCCTGCTCTGGCGTCGCCCCGGCCTCTTGCAGGTGATAGGAACAGACGTTCATCGGGTTCCATTTGGGCAGATGCGTCTGCGTGTAGGCGGCCACATCCGTGATCATCCGCAGGCTGGGGCGGGGCGGGCAGATATAAGTGCCGCGGCTCAGGTATTCCTTGATGATGTCATTCTGCACCGTTCCCTGAAGGGCCGCGATATCCGCGCCCTGTTCCTCCGCCACAGCGATGTAGAGCGCCAGCAACCACGGCGCCGTGGCGTTGATCGTCATCGAGGTGTTCATCCGCTCCAGCGGGATGCCGTCGAACAGGGTTCGCATGTCGCCCAGATGCGCGACCGGCACGCCGACCTTGCCCACCTCTCCCCGCGCCAGCGGATGATCGCTGTCATAACCGGTCTGGGTGGGTAGGTCGAAAGCCACAGAAAGCCCCGTCTGGCCCTTGGCAAGATTGGTCCGGTAAAGCGCGTTCGAGGCGCGGGCGGTAGAATGTCCAGCATAGGTCCGAAACAGCCAGGGCTTGTCACGTTGGACGGCAGGATCGGTCACGGCGGCCTCCTGTAATGGCTGCGCAACAATGTTGCGCGTTGGTTTTAATATGCGCGCAATTCTGACCCTGTCAATTCGCCGCATCGCGGCATCAGTGGATTTACCCGCTGCGGCTTTGGCCGTATTGGCTTGGGCATGACAGGGACAGTGACCCTTCCTCTCTGGCTCGTGGTGCTGGCCCTGCTGTTTGCGGCGGTGGCGGTGCTGGACTGGATTCTCGTGCCGTCGGTCCGCTGGTTCTTTCGCCGGCGAATGGAACGCGCGGTCGAGGAGTTGAACAAGCGCCTCATCCGGCCGATCCAGCCGTTCAAGCTGATGCGCCGTCAGGACATGATCATCCGGCTCAGCTATGATCCCAAGGTGATGGAGGCAGTGGCCGATTATGCCCGCGAGAAGGGTGTGCCGCAGAACGTCGCCTTCCAGCAGGCCCGCCGCTATGCGCGGGAAATCGTGCCGGGGTTTTCGGCGGCCACCTATTTCGGCTTTGCGATCGGGGTGGCCCGCTGGCTGTCGCGGCTGCTGTACCGCGTGCGGCTGGGCCAGTATGACGAGGAAGCCTTCCGCGCCATCGACCCCCGCGCCACGGTGATCTTCGTGATGAACCATCGGTCAAACATGGATTACGTCCTGGTGACATATCTGGTGGCGGAACGGTCGGCGCTGTCCTATGCCGTTGGCGAATGGGCGCGGGTCTGGCCGTTGCAGCGGCTGGTCCGCGCGATGGGGGCCTATTTCATCCGCCGCCGCTACCTGAGCCCGCTCTATCGCCGTGTTCTGGCGCGTTATGTGCAAATGGCCACGGCCGAAGGCGTCACGCAGGCGATCTTCCCCGAAGGCGGGCTGAGCCGGACCGGCGGCGTGGGGCCGGCCAAGAAGGGCCTTCTGCATTACATCCTTTCGGACTTTGACCCGGATGATGGCAAGGACGTGGTCTTTGTGCCCGTGGCGCTGAACTATGACCGGGTGATCGAGGATCGCGCCCTTGTCTCGGCCGGGGCGGGGGCGCCGGGGTCGAACCGCTTCCGGGTTCGTCCCAGCGTGATTCTCAGCTTTGCCGCGCGGCTGCTCTGGCTGCGGCTGCGCGGCCAGTTCCACCGCTTTGGTTATGCTGCCGTCAGCTTTGGCACACCCTTGTCGCTTGAAGATTACCTGCGGCGCAATCCGGGTTTACGGACCGACGATCTGGCCGAGGCCCTGATGCAGCGCATCCGCAAGGTCATGCCGGTGCTGCCGGTTCCGCTGCTTGCCGCGCTGTTGCATCGGCACCAGGCACCGGTGAGCGAGGCGGCCCTGTCTGCCGAATATGCGGCGGTACTGGACCGGCTTGGGCCGCACGGCCACCCGGACGAACCCGCCGCCGAAAGCTTTGACCGGGCCGTCACCGTCTTGCTGCGCCGCCGCATCATTCGGCGGAACGGAGGGGTTCTTTCGGTCGCTCCAAGGCAGGAAGCGCTTGTGAAATTCTATGCTTCCTCGGTTCTGGATGCAGCTTTTCCAGCTGTGTAATCCACAGAGACATAAAATTACAAAAGTTGCCGCGCCACTATTGAAATGTTTCCGGGTCAGCGGTATCTCATGCTGCAGGGGCTGCATCGCCTGACTGCGCTGCAGCATCGTTTACGAGGGGGATACCGGTGATGGCTCTGGACACGCGTTCTGGCATCGCGCCCTACGAGGCGCCGCAGAAAGACCTGTACGAAATCGGGGAGATGCCCCCGCTCGGCCACGTACCAAAACAGATGTACGCCTGGGCGATCCGCAGGGAGCGCCATGGCGAACCCGACACCGCCATGCAGGTCGAGGTGGTGGAGACACCCGAGGTCGACAGCAACGAGGTGCTGGTGCTCGTGATGGCGGCGGGGGTGAACTACAACGGCGTCTGGGCCTCGCTGGGCCAGCCGATCAGCCCGTTCGACGGGCATGGCCAGCCCTATCATATCGCAGGCTCTGACGCGTCCGGGATCGTCTGGAAGGTGGGCGACAAGGTCAAGCGCTGGAAGGTGGGGGACGAGGTTGTCATCCACTGCAACCAGGATGATGGCGACGATGAGGAATGCAACGGCGGCGATCCGATGTTTTCCCCCAGCCAGCGGATCTGGGGCTATGAAACGCCTGATGGCTCGTTCGCGCAGTTCACCCGGGTGCAGGCGCAGCAGCTCATGCACCGCCCGCGCCACCTGACGTGGGAGGAAAGCGCCTGTTACACGCTGACGCTGGCCACCGCCTACCGGATGCTCTTCGGGCATGAGCCGCATGACCTTCGACCGGGTCAGAACGTGCTGGTCTGGGGGGCCTCGGGTGGCCTCGGGTCCTATGCCATCCAGTTGATCAATACGGCGGGCGCGAATGCGATCGGCGTGATCTCTGAAGAGGACAAGCGCGACTTCGTCATGTCGCTGGGCGCCAAGGGTGTCATCAACCGCAAGGAATTCCGCTGCTGGGGCCAGATGCCAAAGGTTGGCACCCCGGAATACAAGGAGTGGTTCAACGAGGCGCGCAAGTTCGGCAAGGCGATCTGGGACATCACCGGCAAGGGCAACAACGTCGATGTGGTCTTTGAACATCCCGGCGAGGCGACGTTCCCGGTGTCAGTTTTCGTGGTCAAGCGCGGGGGGATGGTGGTGATCTGCGCTGGCACCACCGGCTACAACCTGACCTTTGACGTGCGGTACCTGTGGATGCACCAGAAGCGCGTGCAGGGTAGCCATTTCGCCAACCTTAAACAGGCGAGCGCCGCGAACCAGCTGATGATCGAACGCCGGCTCGACCCCTGCATGTCGGAACTGTTCCCCTGGTCGCAGATCCCGGAAGCCCACATGAAGATGCGCCGGAATGAACACAAGCCCGGCAACATGGCCGTGCTGGTTCAAGCGCCCCGCGCCGGCCTGCGCACCTTTGACGATACGCTGGAGGCCAGCCGCAAGGGATGATGCTGGAACATGGCGCGAACCCGGTCTAGGGTCGCGCCATGACCGCGATGACCCTTTCCGACGATCAGGCGCAGGCCTATGACCGCGTCGCCACCATGCTGCAGGGGGCGGGCGTTGATCTGCACGCGGGCGTGGTGGGCCCGGACACCGGTGCCGCGGCGCCAGTGCTTGCGGTGCTGGGCAAGGCCGGATCGGGCAAGACAATGCTGCTGGCCATGCTGACCAAGGCCCTGACCGAGGCTGGGGTCGAAGTTGTTTCCGCCGATTACGAAGGGCGCAAGCGCAAGGAACGGCGGACGCTGGCGGTTCTTGCGCCGACGAACAAGGCAGCCAGCGTGTTGCGTAACCGTGGCGTTCCCGCGACCACGATCCACCGCATCCTTTATACGCCGGTCTATGATCCCGAATATGAACGCATCGCCGAATGGCTGGCCGGCACCGGCGACCGCCCGGTGATCGAGGGGCTGACGGAAGTCGCGCTCGACCGCGCCAAGGTCTTCTATGACACGGTCAAGTCGATTCCGGGGGCGCTGGCCTCGGCTGGCTTGCGCGGATCTGATTTCATTCGCGGCTGGAAACGGCGCGAGGAGCCGCTGGATATCGGCTTTGTCGATGAAAGCTCGATGCTGGATGAACGCCAGTTCGAGGATCTGAAGGAGATCTTCCCGACCCTGATCCTGTTCGGCGATCCCGCCCAGCTTGCGCCCGTGGGCCTGTCGGGTGAAATGACCTTCAACCGCCTGCCCAAGGGCCAGCAGCTGCACCTGAGCCGCATCCACCGGCAGGCGCAGGACAACCCGATCCTTGACCTCGCCCATGCCCTGTCTGACGACAGCCTGACCTTTGAAGGGTTTGAGCGGATGATCGAGGATGCCGCCCGCCGCGACGACCGGGTGGTGATGGCCGAACGGGTAGAGGCGGGACTTATGGCGCGGAGCCCGGTTCTGGTCTGGCGCAACGCGACGCGCATCCGGCTGATCACCGCCTTCCGCGCAGCCTATGGCGCCCCCGCGGACGCGCTGCTTCCCGGGGAGCCGCTGATCTGCGACGGGATCGAGCTGCCACTGAAGCACCGGAAAAAGCGCATCGACTTGGAGGCGCGCGGCCTCATCAAGGGGGCGCAGGTGATTTACCTTGGCCCCGGCCGGAAGCCCGGTTTCTCGCGCCTGCATGTGATTGGGGCAGAGGAGCCGCAGGTTTCCGCCGCATCCATTGTCAAGATCGAGCTGCCGGACGAGGAAGAGCCCTTCATTCCCTTCGCCGCCCGCATGGGCGCGGCCTTCCTGCATGGCGCGGCGGTGACGATCCACAAGGCGCAGGGGTCGCAATGGGAAAACGTTCAGGTCTTTGCGCCCGATCTTTGGGCCGCCTCGCGCACGGGGCGGATGGAATCCGACGTGCCATTGTGGAAGCGGCTGGCTTATGTTGCAATCACCCGCGCCGAGCACCGGCTGTTCTGGGTGGTGCGCAACCGCCTTTCCCGGCCAACAGAGCCGCTTTCGATCGCCGACCTGCAGCAGGGCGCGGCACCCCTGCACCTGGATGCCGAGGAGGCTGGCCTTTGACCGGCGCACGTCCTAACTTTGCCGGAGAGAGGGAGATCCCATGCGTTGCGTTTTCGTCCAGTTCCGCTGCACCCCCGGCAAGACCTATGAGGTCGCAGATGCGATCTATGACCGGGAAATCGTGTCCGAGCTTTATTCCACGTCCGGCGACTGGGACCTGATCGCCAAGATCTACATCCCCGAGGGCGAGGATATCGGCCACTACCTGTCGCAGAGCCTGTTCGACATCCCCGGCATCACCCGCACGCTGACCACGATGACCTTCCGCGCCTTCTAGCCGCGGGCAAAGCGGAACAGCGCCGAGGCGCCCCAGCCCGCCGCAACCGCGACCACAAGCGCCAGAAGCCCGTAAAGCAGCGGCCGGTCATGGGCCATCACGAACAGCAGGCGTTCCAACCCTACCTTCTGGACGTGGATCGCCGCCTCCTCCACATCAATGACCTCGCCGCCCCGCATCAGGAAGATCCGGGTGAGATAGGTCCCTTCGGTCAGGTTCGAGGGCAGGGTGATCCGCGTCCGGAACAGCGTGTCGTGGTCAACCGAAACCGCCCCGTCTAACTGCTGATAAAGACCTTGGTCCGCCCGGATGCGGATCAGTGCCTCGGTAAAGGCGGGAACATCCTCGGCCGCGGTGCCACTGGCCCGGATGGCGCGCGGAACCGAGATGGCATGCTGCTGATCCTCCTCCTCGGTCAGGATCGACTCTAAGGGGGCGGTGGTGGCGACGGCATAGAAGCTGGGCGCCTCGTGCACCTCCAGCCAGTCGGTGTTGACCCAGATACCGGCGACGCGTTCACGTCGGTGAACGGTCAGCGGGCCTGAAGGGCCCTGAATGGTCACGATCACGCCAAGTTCGTCCGGGGGAACCGGTGCCTCACGTCGGATGGCGCCAAAGACCAGGATTTCGGACCCGACAAAGGTCGCGTTGATGGCCACGTTGTTCTGACTGAGTGCAGCGACAACCCGTTCGCCCGTATCCTGCGCCCGAAGCGGCAGGGCCAGAAGGATCAGTAGGATCGCCCACCACCGCATCAGTGCCGCCTCGGGACGGTGATCGAATAAAGTTCGTCCGGGCGCACCAGCAGGTCATAGGCGATCTTGCCCGCAACCAGCAGCACCATGATGGCCAGCAGGATCCGCAATTGTTCGGCCCGCAGCTTCAGGCCCAGCCGCGTGCCGAACTGCGCGCCCAGCACGCCGCCTAGGATCAGCAATGTCGCCAGCATCAGATCGACTGAATAGTTGGTCGTCGCATGCATGAGGGTGGTGAAGGCGGTGACGAAGATGATCTGGAAGAGCGATGTCCCCACCACCACCTTGGTCGGCATCCCAAGCAGGTAGATCATCGCCGGCACCATGATGAAACCGCCCCCAACCCCCATGATCGCCGCAAGAAAGCCTACGGCCAGCCCGACGAGGACTGGGGGGATGACGCTGATGTAAAGGCCGGAGGTCCGGAACTTGACCTTCATCGGCAGGCGGTGGATCCAGTTGTGCTGGTTCCGCCGCGGCGGGCGCGTCGCGGCGCTGCGGTTGCGCAGCATGGCCCGCAGGCTTTCCTGGAACATCATCGCGCCGATCAGCCCCAGGAACAGCACGTAGGACAGCTGCACAAACAGGTCGATCTGGCCGGCGCTGCTCAGGATGTTGAAGACCCAGATGCCAAGGGCCGACCCCAGCAACCCTCCGCCCAGCAATACGCTGCCCATCCGGAAATCCACCGTCCGGCGCCGCAGATGCGCCAGCACCCCCGACACGGAAGAGGCAACGACCTGGTTTGCCCCCGTGGCCACTGCAACCGCCGGGGGTATGCCGATGAAGAACAGAAGCGGCGTGATCAGAAACCCACCGCCTACCCCGAACATGCCCGACAGCAGCCCCACCATCCCGCCGACCCCGAACAGCAGGAAGGCATTGGCGGAAACCTCGGCAATGGGGAGGTAGATCTGCATGAGCGTTTCGTGATCCTCTCTCCGGCAGCAGGGCTCCCGTCAGACGAGGCCACCGAGGAAACGCATGAGAATGCGTTCAAGTTTCACCGCGCCCAGCGGTGCCATCGCCTTGGTATGTTCATGGCTGATGTTCTCGTCGCTCATCCCAGCCGCCATGTTGGTGATGGTGGAAATCGCGGCCACGCGCAGCCCCAGGAAGCGGGCGAGGATCACCTCTGGCACGGTGGACATGCCGACGGCGTCGCCCCCCAGGATGCGGATCGCGCGGATTTCGGCAGGCGTCTCGAACGAAGGGCCTGAATACCAGGCATAGACGCCTTCGGCCAGCGGCAGCCCCTCTTCCTGTGCCGCCGCGCGAAGGGCGGCACGGTAGGCGGGATCATGTGCCTCGGTCATCGGGACAAAGCGGGCGTCCGTCGGTTCGCCAATCAGCGGGTTGAGGCCCGAGAAGTTGATGTGATCCGACAGCAGCATCAGGTCGCCCGGCCGCACCTCGGGGGAAAGGGACCCGGCAGCGTTGGTCAGGATCAGCCCCTCCGCGCCCAAAGCCTTCAGCACCTCAAGCGGAAGCCGCATCGCATCCGCCCTCCCGTGTTCATAGTAATGGGAGCGCCCGCCAAGAACCGCCACCCGCACGCCGCTCAGCGTGCCGATCACCAGCCGCGGGTTGTGCCCCGATACGCCCGCGTGGGGGAAGCCCGGAAGTTCGGTGTAGTCAATTGCCACCCCATCCACCGCATCGGCCAGATGGCCAAGGCCAGAGCCAAGGATCAGCCCCAGCCGAACCGGCGCATCGCCCGCGCGTTCGCGGACAAGGGCAGCAAGATCCTCAGCGTTCCTTGACATAAGCTTCGCCTCCGGCACGGGGTGGAATGGCTTTGCCGACAAAGCCGGCCAAGATGATGACGGTCAGGATGTAGGGCAGGGCCTGCATCAGCTGGACGGGAATGACGATGCCGCCCAGCTCGACACTCTGGTACCGGTTGGCGATCGCCTCCAGCAGGCCGAAGAGCAGCGTCGCCCACAGCGCCTGCACCGGGCGCCACTTGGCAAAGATCAGCGCCGCAAGCGCGATGAAGCCGCGGCCCGCCGTCATGTCCTTGACGAAACCTGCTGCAAGCCCGGTGGCCAGATAGGCGCCCGCAAGGCCGGTCAGCACCCCCGCAATGATCACGGCGGCATAGCGCAGCCCGGTCACCGGCACCCCGGCCGTATCAACCGCGGCCGGGTTTTCCCCCACGGCCCGCAGACGCAGGCCGAAGCGCGTGCGGTAGAGCACCCACCACGTCAGCGGCACCGACAGCAGCGCCACATAGACCAGGACCGAATGGCCAGACAGCAGCACCGAATAAAGCTGCCCGATTACCGGAACATCGCGAAGCGCATCGGCAAAGGGCAGGGTGATCGGTGTAAAGCGCGCACCTCCGGTCAGCGAAGGTGTGCGACCGCCCTGCTGGAACAGGTTCTGCGCGATCAGAACGGTCAGCCCACCTGCAAGGAAGTTGATCGCCACGCCCGAAATCAACTGGTTCCCCCGGAAGGTGATCGAGGCAAGGCCGTGGATCAGCGCCAGCGCCACTGCGCCCGCGATCCCCGCAACCAGCCCGATCCAGACGGAACCTGTCAGGGCTGCCACGGCTGCGGAAACAAAGGCCGCGGCAAGCATCTTACCCTCCAGCCCGATGTCCACCACACCCGCCCGTTCCGAGTAAAGCCCGGCAAGGCAGGCTAGCAACAGCGGCGTCGCCAGCCGGATCGTCGAGTCGAGGATCTGCAGGATCGTTGCCAGATCCATCACGCCGACCTCCGCCCAAAGCGCCGGAAGGCCCGTTCAACGGGCAGGCGCACCATGTTGTCCAGCGCCCCCGTGAACAGGATCACCAGTGCCTGGATCACCACGATCAGCTCTCGCGGGATCGAGGTCCAGAGGGCGAGTTCAGCACCGCCTTGATACAGGAACCCGAACAGGATCGCTGCAAGGCAGACGCCAAACGGATGTGATCGCCCCATCAGCGCCACGGCGATGCCGATGAAGCCCGCACCCTCGACCGCGTTCATGATCAGGCGGTTCGCCTCGCCCATGACGTTGTTGATCGCCATCATCCCGGCGAGCCCGCCAGAGATCAGCATCGTGTACATCGTGATCCGGAACGGCGAGATCCCGGCATAAACCGAGGCCGGTTCCGACTTGCCAAAGGCCCGGATCTGGAACCCCAGCCGCGTGCGCCAGATCAGCGCCCAGACCGCCACGCATGCCAGCAGGGCAACGAACAGGCTAATGTTCGCGGGTGATGCGCGGGAAAAGGGAATACCCACCAAGCCAAGGATTTCGTGCAGGCGGGGCAGGACGGTTTCGGCGCCGAACCGGGCCGAGGATGGGTCCATCGACCCAGCGGGCCGCATGACGTTGACCAGCAGGTAGTTCAGCAGCGCAGCGGCGATGAAGTTGAACATGATCGTGGTGATCACGATATGGCTGCCGCGCCGCGCTTGCAGCCAAGCCGGGATCGCCGCCCATGCCGCGCCAAAAAGCGCAGCGCCTACGGCCGCCGCCGGAAGGGCCACAGCCCAATGCGGCCAGCTGAATGAAAGCAGCACCGTCGCGACACCAAGCCCGCCCAGCGTCGCCTGTCCTTCACCGCCGATGTTGAAGAGGCCGGCGTGGAAGGCCACCGCGACTGCAAGCCCGGTGAACATGAAGTTCGTCGCGTAATACAGCGTGTAGCCCCAGCCATAGGACGACCCGATCGCGCCGGAAACCATGATCCGCATCGCCTCTACCGGGTTTTCCCCGATGGCCAGGATCACGAGGCCGGAGATCACGAAGGCGATCAGCAGGCTGATGAGGGGCACGAGGAACGCGTCGGCCCATTTCGGCATCCGCTCCATCAGGCGGGCCCTCCTTTCATCCCGGCCATCAGCAGGCCAAGTTCCCGTTCGTCCGCGTCCCCGGGCAGCCGCTCGCCCATGATCCGTCCGTCGAACATCACCGCGATCCGGTCGGAGAGCGAAAGGATCTCATCCAGCTCGACGCTGACCAGCAGGATCGCCTTGCCGGCGTCGCGCAGTTCCACGATGCGCTGGTGGATGAACTCGATCGCGCCGATGTCCACGCCACGCGTCGGCTGGCCGATCAACAGCAGGTCGGGGTTCCGCTCGATCTCCCTTGCGAGAACGATCTTTTGCTGGTTGCCGCCGGAAAAGTTCCGCGCCGCCAGCCGCGGGTTCGGCGGCCGCACGTCGAACCGCGCCATCTTGGCCGCCGTGTCTTGCAACAGTGCGGCGTTGTCCATGAAAATCGCGTTCTTCTGATAGTCGGGCCTGTGGTGATAACCAAAGGCTACGTTTTCCCACGCGGCAAAGTCCAGGATCAGCCCGCGGCGGTGCCGGTCTTCAGGCACATGGGCCACGCCGGATTCACGGCGTGTCTGCCCGTCCGAGGTCCGCCCCGTCAGGTCGAGCGGCGTTCCATTCAGCCACGCGGAGCCGGTGCCGGTGGTGATGCCAGCCAGAACCTCCAGCAGCTCCGATTGGCCGTTGCCTGCCACGCCCGCGATGCCAAGGATTTCCCCGGCCCGCAGCGTCAGGTCGATGCCCCGCAGGCGTTCGACCCCCTTGTCATCAACTACGCGGAGGTTTTCCACCTCCAGCACTGTGGCGCCGGGTTTGGCTGGGGTCTTCTGCACGCGCAGCAGCACCTTGCGGCCCACCATCAGTTCGGCCAGCTGTTCGGGCGTGGTTTCCGCCGTGCGAACGGTCGAAATCATTTCCCCCCGCCGCATGACGCTGACGGCATCGGTGATCTCCATGATCTCGCGCAGCTTGTGCGTGATCAGGATGATCGTCTTGCCCTCGCGCTTCAGGTTGCGCAGGATGCGGAACAGGTGGTCGGCTTCGGCTGGCGTCAGCACGCCGGTCGGTTCGTCCAGGATCAGGATGTCGGCTTGGCGGTAAAGCGCCTTGAGGATTTCGACCCGCTGCTGATGCCCGACCGACAGGTTCTCGATCAGTGCCTCAGGGTCCACGTTCAGTTCGTATTCCCGCGCAAGATCCATCAGCGCGCGCCGCGCCTTGGACAGGCTGGGCCGCAGCAGGGCGCCATCTTCGGCCCCCAGGATGATGTTTTCCAGAACCGAGAAATTCTCGACCAGCTTGAAGTGCTGGAACACCATGCCGATCCCAGCGCGGATCGCGGCCTGGCTGTCGGGGATGTCCACAGGCGCGCCGTTGATCAGGATCTCCCCGGCATCGGCACGGTAGAAGCCGTAGAGGATCGACATGAGGGTGGACTTGCCCGCCCCGTTTTCGCCGATGATGCCGTGGATCGAACCTTTCTCGACCCGGATCGAGATGTCCTTATTCGCCTGCACCGGGCCGAACGACTTGGATATGCCGCGCAGCTCAATGGCGGGCGCGGGGGCGGCAGCAGCCTGCCGCCCCGTCTGAGTGTCAATAACCATAAGGGCTCAGTTTACCGGACAGGAGTCATCCGACATGTAGTCGTGGACAACGAGTTCGCCAGCCTTGATCTGTTCCGAGGCCGCATTGACGGCAGCCAGCATCTCTTCGGTGATCAATGCCTCGTTATGTTCATCCAGCGCAAAGCCCACGCCTTCGGCGGCGAGGTTCATCACCACAACGCCGGTTTCAAGCTCCGGCCCCTCTGAAAACGCTTGATAAACCGCATTATCCACGCGCTTGACCATCGAGGTCAGGATTTGGCCGGGGTGCAGGTAGTTCTGGTTGCTGTCCACGCCGATTGCATAGACGCCCGCATCGACCGCGGCCTGCATCACCCCGATGCCCGTGCCGCCGGCGGCGGAAAAGATCACGTCCGACCCCTGGCTGATCTGGGCACGTGCGATTTCGCCCCCGCGGACGGGGTCGTTCCAGGCGGCGGGGGTGGTGCCGGTCATGTTCTGGATGATGGTGACATCGGGATCGGCCGCCCGGGCGCCTTGGGCATAGCCGCAGGCAAAGCGGCGGATCAGCGGGATGTCCATGCCACCGACAAAGCTGACGGTGCCCGTTTCGGATGCCATGGCCGCCAGCATGCCGACCAGGTAGGACCCTTCATGTTCGGTGAACACGACCGAACGGACGTTCGGCAGTTCGGCCACGGCGTCGATCAGGACAAAGCGGGTGTCGGGATAATCGGGCGCGACCTGTTCCAGCGTCGAGGCATTCTGGAAGCCCATCACCACGATCGGGTTCGCGCCCGCCTCGGCCATGCGGCGGACGAACTGCTCGCGCTGCGCCTCGGTCTGCATCTCGATTTCGCGGTAGGTGCCGCCGGTTTCCTGGACCCAGCGCTGGGCGCCGTTATAGGCAGCCTCGTTGAACGACTTGTCGAACTTTCCCCCGAGGTCGATCACCAGCCCCGGCTCGGCCACGGCCATTCCCGCCGACAACGCAACAGCGGCGGCGGCGCCAAGGAATTTCTGCGTCAGGGTCATTCAGTCTCTCCCGGGTTGAGATCGGCCCGGTGTCGCACACCGTTCGGGCCGAGAGTTGGCTGGTGTCATCTTAGGCCGCAGCCGCCTGCGCGGGTCAACAGGTTTTTGCCGCTACCGCCTGTTCTTGACGGGCTGCGGCGCCAGTAAACTCAGTCGTCTTTCAGGGACTTACGCATCACGATCGCGTCAACCGGAACGTGTCCCGGCGCTGTGTAATAGTCCCGCCGTAATCCCGCCTGAACATAGCCTGCGCCGCGATAAAGGGCACATGCGGCAGAATTGTCCGCCGCGACCTCAAGGAAGCTCTCGCTGGCGTCGCGACGGCGGGCCGAAGCCTCGTACCGAGCCAGAAGCATGCGTCCCGTCCCGGTGCGGCGGGCTTCGGGGGCGACGGCTATGGTGAGGAGTTCCGCCTCTCCGGCGATTGCCCGGCCCAGGGCAAAGCCACCGGGGGCCACTTCCGCCCAGACATGCGGCGAAACGAGCAGGTCCGCGATCTCGGTCTCGGACCAAGGGCGGGGCAGGGTGAAGCAGCGGGCATGAAGCGCGGCGAGATCGCGGGGGGTCATTCCAGGTGAACCGGCGGCGGGTCCGAAGGCGGGAGGGCATCAGCGGCCCGCAGGTAAAGCGGCGCCGGACGGGGACCGGGCTGGTCAAGCCGGGCCAGCGCCTCACGCGCTATACCTTCGGCCAGCGGAACCGCAGGGGGAAGCACCATGCCTCCGGTGCGCGCGGCAAAGACATCTGCAAGGGTGCCAGTGCAGGCCAGCCCTTCATATTCCGATGGCAGATCTTCGGCAGTGGTGATCAGGGGCGCACCGTGGTCCAGCTGTTGGACATAGGCAGCGCCCCGGCGGGCATCGACAGTAGCAAGCAGCGGCCGTGGCAGGTTGTGGGCCATCGCCTCAAAGGCCGAAATGCCGATGGCCGGTTTTCCCAGCGCCAGCGCCAGCCCCCGCGCGGCGGAAACCGCGATGCGGATTCCGGTGAAATTCCCTGGGCCAGTGCCCACGCCGATTGCGGAAAGATCGCGCCAGCCCGCTCCGGCCTCGGTCAGAAGTTCTTCAAGAAGGGGGATCAGCCGGTCGGCCTGACCCTTGTCCATCGGTTCATGCCGATGAAGAACCCGGTCGCCACACAGCAAAGCTGCCGCGCAATGCGCGGCAGCGGTATCAAAGCCAAGGATGAGCGGCTCAGGCCGCAACAGGGCGCACCTCGAGCACCTCGGGGATATAGTGGCGCAGCAGGTTTTCGATGCCCATCTTCAGCGTCAGCGTGGACGAGGGGCAGCCTGCGCAGGCACCCTGCATGTGCAGGTAGACGACGCCGCGGTCAAAGCCGTGGAAGGTGATGTCGCCACCGTCCTGCGCCACGGCCGGGCGCACGCGGGTATCCAGCAGTTCCTTGATCTGCTTGACGATATCCTCGTCCGGGCCCGAATGTTCGGCGTGACCCGAAGAAGACTGCTGTTCACCTTCCAGAACGGGCGCGCCCGACTGATAGTGTTCCATGATCGCACCCAGGATCGCGGGCTTCACATGCTCCCAAGCAACACTCTCCGCCTTGGTGACGGTAACGAAATCGGTGCCGAAGAAGACGCCGGTCACGCCCTCGACCCCAAAGATCCGCCGGGCGAGCGGGGATTTGGTTGCAGCTTCGGACGACGGGAAATCGGCCGTGCCCATGTCCAGCACGGTCTGGCCGGGCAGGAATTTCAGCGTGGCTGGGTTCGGCGTGGATTCGGTCTGGATGAACATGGCGCGGGCCTCCGGTTTCAGGTTCCTGATATGCGCCCGGGGCCAGCCCCTGTCAAGGATTAGAACCATTCTAAATCACGTGATGGCCTCGAGCCGTTCCTTTGACATCTCCCCGGGGACGATGGTGATGGGGATGGGCAGGGTCCCGGCGGTCCGGGTCAGCTGCGTGACCAGCGGGCCGGGGCCGTTCTTGTCGGCGCCTGCGCCAAGGACCAGCACGCCGATGCCTGGATCGTCGCGGATCTGGCACAGGATCTCGTTCACCGGCTCTCCATTGCGGATGACAAGCTCGGGCTCGATCCCGTGGCGGTCGCGCATCCATTTTGCGAAAACCTCGTAATGCGCCTCGATCCTCTCGCGCGCCTCTTCCTGCATCAGGTCGGCGACGCCGATCCAGGTCTGGAACTCCTCGGGCGGGATGACAGCCAGGATCTGCACCCGGCCGCCGGTGTTGCGGGCGCGCAGCGTCGCGAACCGCATCGCGTTGAGGCATTCGCGGCTGTCATCCAGTATGACCAGAAACTTGCGCATCATATTCTCCCTGCTGCCGATCATCCCCTGCCAGCCCCCTGCTGGCAAGGGCAGCGCTCAGGCCCCGGCGGAATGGGCCCAATCCCAGTAAAGCTGCCGCACGCGACGGGTGACCGGACCGATCTGATAATGGGTGTCGTCGAACTGGGTGACGGGGGTCACCTTGCTCATGTTGCCGGACAGGAAGATTTCATCCGCCGCGCGGAAATCGTCAAAGCCCAGCACCGTTTCATGCACGGTGATCCCGTCGGCGCGCATGTTGGCGATGTGGCGCGCGCGGGTGATCCCGGCCAGGAAGGTGCCGTTGGCGACGGGCGTGAAGACCTCTCCGTCGCGGACCATGAAGACGTTTGCCGTCGCCGTTTCGGCCACGTTGCCCAGCGCGTCGGCGACCAGCGCATTGCCAAACCCCTTGGCGCGCGCCTCGGCCAGCATCCGCGCGTTGTTGGGATAAAGCGCCCCGGCCTTGGCATTCACGACGGCAGAGTCCAGCGTGGGGCGACGAAAGCGCGTGGTGGTCAGGGTGGTGGCATATTCTGGTGGCGCCATCGGGATTTCCTCAAGGCAAATGGCAAAGCCCGTTGCCCCTTCCTTGGGCAGGACGCCCAAATCGCCCCCGTCCAGCGCCCAGTACATTGGACGGATATAGACTGCGGCATCAGCCGGATAGGGCTTCAGCCCCTCGCGCACGATCTCCACCATTTCGGCGGCCTCTACGGTCGGGGTGATCATCAGCGCTTCGGCAGAACGGTTCACGCGGGCGCAATGCGCATCAAGGTCGGGCGTGATGCCCTCGAACCAGCGGGCTCCGTCGAACACGGTCGTGCCCAGCCATGACCCGTGATCCGCGGCCCGCATCACCGGCACGTCGCCCGCGTGCCACTGCCCCTCGAAAAAGGTGCGAATATTCTTCCCGGTCGCCATAGCCCGTCTCCTTCTCACGGGGGGACGTTAATCCTCTTTTCCCCACAGCGTCCAGAGGGCGGCGGGTCAGGGGGCTTCGGCCAAGAGGGCGCGCAGGTCAAGCGGCGCGTTGCCCATCGCCAGAGCGCCGTCCGCAGTGCGGGGCCATTCCTCGGGCGGGCGGTCGCGGTAAAGTTCCACCCCGTTGTTATCGGGGTCGCGCAGGTAGATCGCCTCACTCACGCCATGATCCGCGGCGCCGTCAATGGGGATGCCCGCCTCTGTCACCCGCCGCAGCGCATCCGCCAGCGCCGCGCGCGATGGATAAAGGAAGGCGCTATGATAAAGCCCGGTGTGGCCCGGCGGCGGTGGCGTGCCGCCTGCGCTTTCCCAGGTGTTCAGCCCGATGTGGTGGTGATAGCCGCCCGCGCCCAGGAAAGCCGCGCGCCCGGCCGAGATCTGCTGCACCTCGAACCCCAGCACTCCGGAATAAAAGCCGATGGCGCGGTCAAGGTCGGCAACCTTGAGGTGCACGTGGCCGACATGGACCCTTGGATCGATAGGCATGGACTCGCTCCGGCTGCGGTTTCTGCCGTCAATATACCCGTCAACCGTCAGGCCCGTGCATCGCGAATATCGCACACGGCCTGTGCGCGATGGGCAACAGCCGCTGTAAATCTCGCTGACATCCCCGTTACCCGGGGCCGGTTCGAGTTGAACACCCCAAAGGGGCAGTGCAGTTGAAGGCTGTTCATAAAGGTAAACGAGGGATGAGAATGAAGGGGATGATCGACAGGCGGCAGATGCTTGCTGGCGGCGCGGCGCTGGCGGGAAGCCTTGCGCTGCCCATGACCGCCCTTGCCGAGCAGCGGCCGGCCGAGCAGTCGACCCACAACCTTGCAGGGTTTCGCGGCGTGCGCTGGCAGGATCATTTCAAGCACCTCCGCCGGGGGGCGATCCTGGCCGACCTGCCGTCGCGCGCGCTTCACTTCTGGTCCGAGGATGAGCAGACGTACCTGGTCTATCCCTGTTCGGTCCCGATGCAGGACAGCTATGCCCGCCGGGGCTATACCCAGATCGTGCTGAAGCGGCGCGACCCGATCTGGATTCCCACCCCCAACATGCGCAAGCGTGACCCGAGCCTGCCGGCACGCGTGGAGCCCGGCCCGGATAACCCGCTGGGAACGCGGGCGCTGAACCTCGGCTGGACCTATTACCGGATCCACGGGATCGACAATATCGAGAAGATCGGCCGCCGCGCCTCGAACGGCTGCGTGGGGCTGTTCAACAAGCATGTTGAGACGCTTTTCGAACTGGTCGAGGTGGGAACGCAGGTCAAGATGATCTGACGTGCGGCACCGATGGTGCGTTACTCGGCGCGCATGTCCAGGGCCCTGCGCGCCCGCCGCATCATCGCCGAAGTGACGGCAGAGGTAATGAGGCTTGTCAGGCTGCCGATGAAGGCAAGAAAGCCCGCAACGGCATACCAAACTTCATCCGCCAGCCGCATCATCACCCGCAGGAAGCGTGATTTCCCCAGAAGCTCCAGCGGCCCCAGCATCCGCGGCCCCGCAGCCTCGGCAGCATTCGCCAGAAGCCGTGCCTCTGCCGGGTTGTCGATGTGGCGCAGAACGCTCAGCGCCTCCTCTGGGCCAAGGATGCGGCGCAGCCTGTTCGCGTCATTCAGGATCAGGCCGACAGGGCGCAGAACCTCCGGATGCAGGGCGCGAGAGATATCATCGCGGCTTCGGGCGCGGGTGACAGCGCCCCAGTCCACGCCGCGCCGCATGGCATCGAGCAGCGTCGCCTGAAGGCGTGGGGACAGCACCTCCATCCGCCTGGCGAGTTTTGCCACCCGCGCCCCAATGGAGATTGTATAAGAAGTTCCGCCAGACAGCGGCACCAATGCCACCGCACCCAGACCGATCACTGAAAGGCCCAGATCAAGCGCATCGACTTCTTCGCCGAAAAGGTAATTCCCGCTTTCCCGCGCAACAACCAAGACATCTCCCAGCGGCGTGAGGACCGCAGGTGCCTGACAGGCCAGAACCGGCGAGAGCGGACATTGACGCGCATCATAAGCGCAGTTGGCACAGGATAATGCCCAAGCACTCAGGCCATGATCGTCGTCATCGGCAGCAGCTATCGCGTCGACGAGGTTTGCCGGCAGCACGATGCTACGCTCTTCGGCAAGTGCTGTAAGAGCCTTGATGGCAACCCAGTTGCGGGGTTCTTCCCCAAGAAGCGCCTCAAGCCGCGCCGCCAGCGCCTCTGCTGTCGCGGCGCGGGCGATCTGCCGCTCCAGCGCCGCCGAAAACTCATCGGCGGTGCGTTCCAGTACGCCGCGGCCCAGACCTGTATCAGCCAGCCGGCTCAGGTTGAACCCGGTCAGGGCCAATGAGGCCGCCATCGCCAGAAGCAGGAGCACCCTAGCGAGGCGCCGCATTCGTCAGCCCCTGCGCGACCGGACCATGCCGACGATCTCGTAGGTCTGTTCCAGGATCGGGCGGGCGATGGCATCTGCACGTTCTGCGCCTTCGCCAAGGATCCGGTCGATTTCGCCCACATCCTGCAGCAGGCGCTGCATCTCATCGCTGATCGGGGTCAGGCTCGACACGGCAAGATCCGCCAGCGCCGGCTTGAAGGCGCCAAAGCCTTGGCCCGCGTATTCCGCCAGCACCTCTGCCTGCGTCTTGTCCGACAGCGCGGCATAGATGTTGACGAGGTTGCGCGCTTCGGGCCGGCCCTCAAGCCCCTCGGGGGTTTCGGGCAGGGGTTCGGCATCGGTCTTGGCCTTGCGGATCTTCTGGGCGATGGCATCGGCATCGTCCGTCAGGTTGATCCGGCTTTGATCCGAAGGATCGGACTTGGACATCTTCTTGGTGCCGTCGCGCAGGCTCATGACACGCGTTGCCGCGCCTTCGATCACCGGTTCGACCACCGGGAAGAAGTTCACGCCAAAGTCGTTGTTGAACTTGATCGCGATGTCGCGCGTCAGTTCCAGGTGCTGCTTCTGATCCTCGCCCACCGGGACGTGGGTGGCGTGATAGACCATGATGTCTGCAGCCATCAGGTTGGGATAGGCGAACAGCCCGACGCTTGCGTTTTCGCGGTTCTTGCCGGCCTTGTCCTTGAACTGGGTCATCCGGCTCAGCCAGCCCATGCGGGCGACGCAGTTGAAGAGCCAGGCAAGCTCGGCATGGGCGCCGACCTGGCTTTGGTTGAAGAGGATCGACCGCGCCGGATCGACGCCACTGGCGATGAAGCCTGCCGCCAGTTCGCGCGTGGCCTGCCGCAGTTTCGCCGGGTCTTGCCAGACGGTGATGGCATGCAGATCGACGATGCAATAGATCGTCTCGATCCCCTGATTCTGCGCTTCGGCAAAGCGCTTCAACGCGCCGAGGTAATTGCCCAGCGTCAGGCCGCCCGAGGGCTGGATGCCCGAAAACACGCGCTTGCTGTGCGTGGCTTCGACGAGAGGCGTTTGGACCGCTTCCGTCATGATCAACTCCATCTGGAAAATGCTGCACCGGCTTATCGCCGGGAGCAGGGTCCGTCAATGCGGGGCTAGCGCCGCAGCGCCGTGCGGAAGTCCGAAACCCGAAACGCCCCGACCAGCGCCCCCAGCCCGAAGTAGCTGACGATGCCCAGCGCCACCAACAGCCCGAGCGCCGCATACCGAAGCCCCGGCGCCGCCAGCCACGGGTCCAGTAATGCTGCCCCACCCAGCAGGCACGCCCCCATCAGCAGGGCCGCCAGCACGATCCGCCCGATCCGTTCGCGGAAGCGGTCGTCGAACTGCGCGGCTTCGCCCATCCCCCGGCTGCCAAGCCAAAGCTGCGCCACCATTGCCCAGGCCGCCAGCGTCGTTCCCAGGGCTGCGGCGGCAAAGCCGATCAGCGGCATCAGCCCGACAGCCAGCACGGCGTTCACCACCATCGACACCACGGCGAACCGGAACGGGCTGCGGGTGTCTTCACGGGCGTAATAAAGCGGCTGAAGCACCTTGTGCAGCACGAAGGCAGGCAAGCCCGCCCCATAGATCGCCAGCGCGATCGCCGTGTTGCGAGTATCAGTACCCGTCCATTCGCCGCGCCCGAACAGGACCGCCACTAGCGGCACCGCAATGACAACCAGCGCCACCGCGGCCGGCAGCGTCAGCGCCAGCGCAAATTCCGTCGCACGGTTGAAGCTTGCGCGCCCGCCAGCGCTATCCCCCGCCCGCAGCTTGCGCGACAGTTCGGGCAGAAGCACGACGCCCACCGCGATGCCCACGACCCCCAGCGGCAGCTGGTAAAGCCGGTCAGCATAGTTCAGCCAGGCAATCGCCCCTTCGGTAAAGGACGCAACCTGCCGCCCCACGATCAGATTCACCTGCACGACGCCGCCGGCCAGCACTGCGGGGGCGGCAATGATGGCTAACCGCCGCAGGTCAGGCGTCAGCCGGGGCCAGCGAAAGCGGAAGGAAAACCCGGCCCGCCGCGCCGCGATCCAGGTCATGCCAAGCTGCGCGACGCCTGTGATCGGCACCGTCCACGCCAACGTGGTCCCCATCGGCCAGTCCCGCCACAGCGCAAGCCAGATCGCTGCGATGAACAGCGCGTTCATCAGGATGGGAACCGCAGCCGTTGCCATGAACCGCCCGGTTGCGTTCAGCACCCCAGACAGCAGCGCTGTCAGCGAGATAAACAGGATATAGGGGAAAGAGATCAGCCCGAAGTCCACCGCAAGGTCGAACCGTTCATCCCCCCAGAAGCCAGCCGCCATGGCCAGCACCAAGAGCGGCATCGCCAGCATGCCCACCAGCGTAAAGACAATCAGGACCGAGGCGAGGCCCCAGTAGGCGTCGCGGGCAAATCCTTCGGCGTCCTCCTTGCCCTCGTACTTCTTGGCGAACATGGGCACGAAGGCCATGTTGAAGGCGCCCTCGGCAAAGAAGCGGCGGAACATGTTGGGCAGCGAAAAGGCGACAAAGAATGCCTCGGCCACCGGGCCGGTGCCAAGATAGGCGGCCATCATCATGTCGCGGACAAAGCCCACGATGCGGCTGCCCAGCGTCCAGCCGCCGACGGTGACGAACCCCTTGACCAGTCGGATGGGCTGCATCAGGCGCGGGCCCTTTCGGCACCTTCGGAAATCGCCTGCCGCAGCTTCTTGTCCAACGCTTCTTGGCGGGCACGGGAATGCAGCTTCAGCCCGAACATGTCCTTGACATAGAAGGTGTCGACCACCTGCGCGCCATAGGTCGCGATCACGGCGCTGGCGATATAGATGTTGTTCGCCGCCAGCGTCCGCGTCAGGTCATAAAGCAGGCCGGGGCGGTCACGGGTATCGACCTCAATGATCGTGTAGATCTCTGACCCCTCGTTGTCGAAGGCGATGGAGGTCGGAAAGCGGAACTGCCGCTCGCGCTTCTTGATCTTGTCCCGGTCCTTCAGCGCCTCGCGCGCCACGACCTCTCCACGGAAGGTCTTTTCGATCATCTGCCGCAGGCGGGGCAGGCGGCTGACCTCATACGGTCGACCGTCGGCGTCCTGAATCCAGAACACCGCCGTCGCATACCCGTCCTTGGAGGTGTAGGTCCGCGCGTCCACCACGTTGGCCCCCACCAGCGCCAGCGCCCCGGCGAGCCGCGAGAAGATGCCCGGATGATCGGCCAGCGCGAAACAGGCGCGGGTGGCATCGCGGTCTTCCTCCGGGTGCAGGTCGATGCGGATCTCGTCATCGGGGATGCCGCGCAGCAGGTTGGCAAAGACCACCTGCGTTTCCGTGTTCAGCCCCTGCCAGTAGGGGCCATAGTGGCGGGCGGTTTCCGCGCGCACATCCTTGCGGTCCCAATCGGAGAGGGCATCGCGCAGGGCGCGCTTGGCCTCATCCTCGCGCTTTTCACGGTTTAGATCCTCAAGGCCCGTCTCCAGCGCCTCGGCCGTATCGCGGTAAAGCTGCCGCAGCAGCATGGCCTTCCAGTTGTTCCAGGTGCCAGGGCCAACGCCGCGGATGTCGCAGACCGTCAGCACCGTCAGCAGGTCCAGCCGCTTGCGGTTCTTCACTGCCTTGGCAAAATCCCGCACGGTTCGCGGATCGGAAATGTCGCGCTTCTGCGCCATATCCGACATCAGCAGGTGATGACGGACCAGCCATTCCACCGTTTCGCTGTCCTCGGGGCTCAGGCCCAGCCGGGGCGCCACGCGGCGGGCGATCTGGGCGCCAAGGATGGAATGATCCTCTGGCCGGCCCTTGCCGATGTCGTGCAGCAGCAGCGCAACGTAGAGCACCTTGCGGTTGACGCCTTCCACCAGGATCTGGCTCGCGACGGGCAGTTCCTCGACCAGTTCGTTCCGTTCGATTTGGGCGAGGGTCGAGATGCACTGGATCGTGTGTTCGTCCACCGTGTAGTGATGGTAGACGTTGAACTGCATCATCGCAACGATCGGTTCGAATTCCGGGATGAAGGCGGCCAGCACGCCCAACTCGTTCATGTGCCGCAGGGCGCGTTCGGGGTTGCCGTATTTCAGCAGCATGTCCACGAAGATTTGCGTCGCCTCGCGGTTGGCGCGCATCTCGTCGTCGATCAGGTGCAGGTTGGCCGCGATCAGCCGCATGGCGTTCGGGTGCAGCAAGAGCCCCGTGCGCAGCGATTCATTGAAGATGCGGATCAGGTTCAGCTTGTCCGACAGGAAGCGCTTTTCATCCGCCACGGTCAGGCGGTTGTGGACGATCTCATACCCCTCGCGCGCCTTGCGCTTGCGCCGGAACAGGCCCAGCAGCATCGGCTCGCGCTTGACGTGTCGGGCCTCCAGCGCGGCAAGGAAGATCCGCGTGAGTTCACCCACCCGCGTGGCATGGCGGAAGTAGTCCTGCATGAAATGTTCGACCGCGCGGCGCCCGGAATGGTCCTTGTAGCCCATGCGGTCGGCTACCTCGACCTGCAGGTCGAAGGTCAGCTGGTCCATGGCCCGTCCGGCAATAAAGTGCAGGTGGCAGCGGATCGCCCAAAGGAAGGTCTCCGCCGCGTTGAAGCGCAGATATTCGTCCGAGGTGAAGACGCCCAGATCGACAAGCTGCGCCGCGCGTTCCACGCGGTTGAGGTACTTGGCGATCCAGTAAAGCGTCTGCAGGTCGCGCAGCCCGCCCTTGCCTTCCTTGATATTGGGTTCCAGCACATAGCGCTGGCCGCCCTGCTTCTTGTGGCGCGCGGCCCGCTCGGCCAGCTTGGCCTCGATGAACTCGCTCCCCGTGCCGCTGAACAGGTCGGACCACAGCCGTTCCTTCAGGTCGGCAGCCAGCGGCTCGTGCCCGGCCAGGAAGCGGTGTTCCAGAAGGGCAGTGCGGATGGTGTAATCCTCGCGGCCCAGGCGCAGGCAGTCCTTGACCGTGCGGGTGGCGTGGCCGACCTTCAGCCGCAGGTCCCAGAGGATATAGAGCATGGTCTCGATCACGCTCTCGGCCCAGGGGGTGACCTTGTAGGGCGTCAGGAACAGCAGGTCCACGTCGGAATGGGGCGCCATTTCGGCGCGGCCATAGCCACCCACAGCCAGCACCGCGATCCGTTCCGCCTCGGTCGGCGAGGCAAGAGGATGGATGTGGCGGCTCGCGACCTCGAACGCCAGCATGACCACCGCGTCCATCAGAAGCGACTGCGACAGGACCAGTGCGCGAGAGGCATGGGGCTGGGCACGGAAGGCTTCCTCCAGCCGCTTCACGCCTTGGCGGCGGGCCGCGTCCAGATGGGAAACAGTCACGGCGCGGGCCTCGCGGGCGTCGGTGGCCCCGGTCAAAGCGGTGACCAAAGCCTCACGCAAGGCGTCGATGTCGATGACTTGCGACGCCGGAATAAGTTCCGACGCCGCGGTGTTGGCAGGGGCGGGGTCAGGAACCCGCGCCGCTGAAGCTCCTTGGGGCAGGGTCAATGACGACCACCTCGTTATTGCGGATCTGGGCGACAGCCAGCCCCCGTTCATTAGTCCCATCCGGCCGCAGACGGAAGACACCATTCACGCCGACATAGCCCTGCGACTGTGTCAGGCCGGCGCGGGTCAGCGCATTGGGGTTGCCCGAACGCACTGCCGCGCCGATGGCCGCGATGCCGTCATAGGCCAAGGCCGCGATCGGGTGCGGCGCGTTGCCATAGGCCGAGGTATAGCGGGCCTCAAACTGGCGGTTCAGCGCCGGGTCTGGCATCGCGAACCATCCGCCCTGAACGCCCGGCAGCGACAGCGTCGCTTGAGGGATGTCCCAGCGGGTCAGGCCGATGTACTGCGTCACCGCCGGGTCCACACCGTTTTCCGGCATAAGCTGCGTCAGCAGCGGCAGCGCGCCGGCGGTATCGGCCGTCAGGAACACCGCATCGGCCGCATTGGCCGCCGCAGAGATCCGCGGCATCGCCTGGATCACCCCGTTCTGCGAGAATTCAAATGACTCCACCCCAGCCAGACGGGCGCTGCTGGCGCTGATTGCCTGTTCGATGGCGCGGCGGCCGGCATCACCCGCGGGATTGCGTTCATGCACGATCAGGATGTCATCCCGACCCTGACGCGCGGCATAACGCACAAGACGATCAGCGCTGTTCTGGAAGGTATGACCCAGAACAAAGACATTGCCCCCGGCGATGTCGGTATTGTTCGAAAACGCCAGGACGTTGATGTTGCGACCGGCAACGGCATTGCCTACCGCATTCGCCTCGCCGCCGAAAACCGGGCCCAGGATGATCTGCGCGCCTTCGTCCACCGCCTGCGTGGCGACGGTCGCGGCCTGCGCGGCCTGCCCGCCGGTATTGTAGACCCGCAGGTCGATGCGGACCCCGCCAAGATCGTTAATGGCCATGCGCGCGGCGTTTTCAAGGCTCCGCGCAAGCAACTGGTCACTGGCTTGGCCTGACCCCCCAGGTATCAGAAGTGCCACCGGCACGGGGGCGTTGCGATCCACCTGCGGCCCTTCGGCCGAGGCGAGCGGGCCGACCGGATCACATGCGGCCAGCCACAACGCGGCGACTGACAGAACCACCTTGGCGGCATGCCTGCGCGCCAGGTCTATAATGGAGTTCATGGAATACCTCGCTGTCCCTGTTCGGATCATCTGCAAAAGCCTAAGCTTCCATCATCTTGAAGTAAACTTGGCAGAGGTTGGTTCCATGCAGAGCGAAGCACATCCGGACCCGCGCGGGGCGCGGCAGCAGGGGCCATTGCCGCAGGGTCTTTATTTCGTTTCCACCCCAATCGGGGCCGCCCGCGATATCACGCTGCGGGCGCTCGACATCCTCGCGGCCGCGGACGTGCTGGCGGCAGAGGATACGCGCACGCTGCGCCACCTGATGGAAATCCACGGAATCGACCTGCGTGGCCGCCAGATCGTTGCCTATCATGATCATAACGGCGAAACGGCGCGGCCCCGGCTGATGCGGGCGTTGGCCGACGGACAGACGGTCGCCTATGCGTCCGAGGCGGGAACGCCGCTGGTGGCCGATCCGGGGTATCAGCTGTCGCGCGCAGCGGTGGCCGAGGGGCATGCGGTCTTTGCCGCGCCCGGCGCCTCTGCAGTGCTGGCGGCGCTGACGGTGGCGGGGCTGCCAACGGACCGGTTCTATTTCGCAGGCTTTGCCCCGGCCCAATCCGGCGCCCGGCAGCGCTGGATGGAAGAGGCCGCCGCCGTTCCCGCCACGCTGGTCTTTTACGAATCCCCCAAACGGGTGGCCCGTTTCCTAGCCGAACTGGCAGAGGTCATGGGCCCCGACCGCGATGCCGTGGTCTGTCGCGAACTTACCAAGCGGTTCGAGGAAATCCTGCGCGCCCCATTGGGCCAACTTGCACAGGATCTTGCCGACCGTCCCCTGAAGGGCGAAATCGTTGTGCTGGTAGACCGCGCCCGCGGCACCACCGTCACTGCCGAAAGCCTTGAGGATGCCTTGCGGAACGCGATGCAGGACATGTCGCGCAAGGACGCCATAAGCCATGTGGCCGAGATGCTGGGCCTGCCGCGCCGGCAGGTCTATCAGGCCGCGCTGAGCCTGGGCGAGCCGGAATGAGCGGACTCGTCTCCTACCACGCTGGCGCCTCGGCCGAGGCGGCGGTGGCAAGGCATTACGAGGAGGGCGGGGACACGATCCTCGCCCTGCGCTGGCGGGGCCGGGGCGGAGAGATCGACATCATCGCCCGGGATGCCGAGGGACTGATCTTTGTCGAGGTCAAGAAAAGCCGCAGCCATGCCCGCGCGGCCGAACGGCTCGGTCCGCGGCAGGTGGCGCGCATCCAGTCCGCGGCGGCGGAATACCTGATGCGAGCGGGGCTTTCGATGGACACCGCCATGCGCTTTGACGTGGCTCTGGTGGATGCCATAGGCCGGATAGAAATCATCCGGGACGCGCTGAGCGCCTGAGGGAATTGCAATCCCCGGCGCGGCGTTT
The DNA here is from genome assembly GCA_008711135.1 of Rhodobacteraceae bacterium LNNU 3342. Taxonomy (GTDB): domain Bacteria; phylum Pseudomonadota; class Alphaproteobacteria; order Rhodobacterales; family Rhodobacteraceae; genus Halodurantibacterium. The sequence goes on along the minus strand of VUAW01000002.1, from coordinate 344,370 downwards.
CATCAAGGGCGCAGGAAAAGGAGCATCCCATGGGCCTCAAAATTGCGTTCCAGATGGATCCGATCGGATCGGTCAACATCAACGCCGACAGCACGTTCCGCATTGCCGAAGAGGCGCAGGCCCGCGGGCACGAGCTGTTCTATTATACTCCTGATCGGCTTGCCTTCCGCGAAGGCCGCGTCATCGCCCGCGGCTGGCCGCTGACCGTCCGGCGCATGCAGGGCGACCATTTCACACTGGGAGAGGAGCAGGAAGTCGATCTGGCCGATTGGGATGTGGTCTGGCTGCGCCAGGACCCGCCGTTCGACATGGCCTATATCACCACGACCCACCTGCTGGAAATGATCCACCCGGGGACGCTGGTGGTCAACGATCCCTTCTGGGTCCGCAACTCGCCTGAAAAACTGCTGGTCCTGCGCTTTGCGGACCTGACGCCGCCGACCGCGATCGCGCGGGATCTGGCAACGATCCGCGACTTCAAGCAGGCCCATGGCGATGTCATCCTGAAGCCGCTTTACGGCAACGGCGGGGCCGGGGTCTTCCGGCTGGACCCGAACGACCGCAATCTGGCCGCCCTGCACGAACTTTTCACGGGTTTCTCGCGCGAGCCGCTGATCGTGCAGAAGTTCCTGCCTGCGGTATCCAAGGGCGACAAGCGCGTGATCCTGGTGGACGGGGAACCAGTCGGTGCCATCAATCGCGTCCCGGCCGAGGGTGAGACCCGATCGAACATGCATGTCGGCGGCCGTCCGGAAAAGGTCGCGCTGACCGACCGTGACCGGGAAATATGCGCCACCATCGGCCCGGTCCTGCGGGAAAAGGGGCAGATATTTGTCGGCATCGACGTGATCGGCGACTACCTGACGGAAATCAACGTGACCTCGCCCACCGGCATTCAGGAACTGGAGCGGTTCGACGGCATCAACGTCGCCGCCCGGATCTGGGAGGCGATCGAAGCCAAGCGCGCCTAGATCCCGGGGGTGGAGAGACGGAAGCTTACCGCCTCGGCCACATGGGGCTGGCGCACGGCGTCCGATCCGTCCAGATCGGCGATCGTGCGCGCCACCCGCAGCACCCGGTGATAGCCCCGCGCCGAGAGGCCAAAGCGTTCCGCGACAAGATTCAGGAGCGTCCGGCCCTCGGCGTCAGGGGTGGCGATGTCTTCCAGCAGGCGACCCTCGGCATCGGCGTTGACGCGGGCGGTCGTCCCCGCGAACCGCGCGGCCTGAAGATCGCGGGCGGCGGCGACCCGGGCCCCGACCTCGGCCGAACTGTCGCCGGTGGGCGGCAAGTCCAGATCGCTGAAGGCAACCGGCGGCACCTCGACACGCAGGTCGAACCGGTCGAGCAGCGGGCCAGATATCCGGCCAAGGTAATCCGCCCCGCACTTGGGCGCCTTGGCGCAGGCGCGGGAGGGTTCCGTCATGAAGCCGCATTTGCAAGGATTCGCCGCCGCCACCAGCAGGAACTGGCTGGGATAGCGGACATGCGCGTTGGCGCGCGACACCATGACTTCCCCCGTCTCGATCGGCTGGCGCAGCGTGTCGAGCACCGAACGTGGGAATTCCGGGAATTCGTCCAGGAACAGCACCCCGTTATGGGCAAGCGAGATCTCCCCCGGCTTAGCTCCGCGCCCGCCGCCGACAATGGCGACGGTGGAGGCCGTATGATGCGGTTCCCGGAACGGGCGCTGGCGGGAGATACCGCCCTCGCTCAGCAACCCGCTGAGCGAATGGATCATCGAGGTTTCCAGTGCTTCGGCTGCCGTCAGGGGCGGCAGCAGGCCCGGCAAGCGCGAGGCGAGCATGGATTTGCCCGACCCGGGCGGCCCGACCAGCAGCAGGTGGTGTCGGCCCGCGGCGGCGATTTCCAGTGCCCGCTTGGCCCGTTCCTGCCCCTTCACGTCGCGCAGGTCGCGCTGGGCCGGGGGCGCGGCGATCTCTCCGGGTCGGGCGGCGGGCAGTGCCATCTGGCCGGTAAAATGCCGCACGACCTCGGCCAGCGTCGCGGCGCCAAGGACCTGTGTGGCGGCGACCCATGCAGCCTCTGCCCCGCAGGCCTTGGGGCACAGCAGGGCGCGGTCATCCTCGGCGGCAGCCAGCGCGGCGGGCAGGGCGCCCACGACCGGCATCAGCTTGCCGTCCAGCGACAGTTCCCCAAGCGCCACGACCTGTTCGACCGCCTCTCTCGGCACGATATCCAGCGCCGCCAGCAGCGCGAGCGCCACCGGCAGGTCGAAATGCGAACCCTCCTTAGGCAGGTCGGCGGGCGAAAGGTTAACGGTGATCCGTTTGGCTGGCAAGGCAATGGCCATCGAGGACAGTGCCGAACGTACCCGTTCCCGCGCCTCTGACACGGCCTTGTCGGGCAGGCCCACGATGGAAAACGCGGGCAGGCCGGGGGAAACGGCGCATTGCACCTCGACCAGCCGCGCCTCTACCCCTTCGAAGGCTACCGTATAGGCCCGTGCCACCATGCCCCAACCCCGTCCTGATCCGTGATCGAGGCCTAGGCGGAACTGGTTGATGAAGCGTTAACGCCCGAACAGCGCCATGAAGGCTGGCCAAGCCGCGGGATCGGCAACCGTCTTGTCACGGCAAAAGGCGTTGCAGAAGCCAAAGACCCGGCCATCGATTTCAAGGAAATGCGTGGCGGGTTTCTGTGAATAGGGACAAAGCGCATTTTCCGCCGGCCCCGCATCCACTGCCTGAGCCATCAGTGGTGCAGGGCCGGGCCAGGGGCGGTGGGGCCAGTCACGGGCATAGACGGGCTGATCCGGCCCATCCACCAGCGCCATCGCCCGCCAGCGCCGGAACGACGGGTGCGCCAGATGCGCCGCGACATAGGCGGCACCTTCAGGTCCTACAGGCAGGTTGTAGCCCGCGATCCGCGCCGCTACCGGGGCAAAGAACACATCTGCCACCGAATAGTCACCGCAGAGCCACGGCCCCGTTGCCCCGGTCTGGCGGCGCGCCCAATCCCAGATCTCTTGCAGGCGGCGCAGGTCGTCGAGCACCGGCTGAGGCGGGTCGCATTTGGCATAAGAGGTACGCAGGTTCATCGGGCAATGGCTGCGCAGCGCGGTGAAGCCCGCGTGCATCTCTGCCGCAAGGGCGCGCGCCACCGCGCGGGGACCGGGCGTGACGGGCCAAAGCCCGGCCTCCGGATGGCGCGTGGCCAGTTCCTCGGCAATGGCAAGGCTTTCGGCGATCACCACGCCTTCGGGAAGTCGGAGGGCGGGTACTGTGCGGGCCGGTGCGAAATCGGCAAGAAGTTGGCTGAAGCCTTCCGAATAAAGCCGCCCGAGCCGCGTCCGGCAGGGAATCCCGAAGGCGTCGAACAGCAGCCAGCCGCGCAGCGACCAACTGGAATAGGCGCGGTCGCCTATTGCGAGTTCATAGGTCATGGCATCTCCTTTCCGCGGCGATGCTAGCCGTCAGGCGGTCCGGGGATAAGCCGGATTTGCGTGCGGTTGCCGATCACGGGCAGTGATTGATCCGCTCTGCCTGCCAGCCGTTGGACGTCCGGCAGACTTGGGTCAGGGACAGCGGCTGGACCCGGTGACCAAAAGCCTCCAGCGTCGTGACGCCCAGGGCGCGTTCGATCTGGGTCAGGATGACGCCGAAATGGGCAACGGCGATGATGTCGCGCCCGGCATGTTCCTGCGCGATCCGATCCACCGCCGCGTTCACCCGGGCCGAAAACCGCCGCCAGCTTTCCCCCCCGGGCGGGGCCGCGTCGCCCGGCGCATCCCAGAAGGCACGTATAAGGTCAGGCGTTTCAGCATGAACATCGTCATGCAGCCGGGTTTCCCATGCCCCGAAATGGATTTCCCGAAGGTCAGAACAATGGGGCAGGCGTGGCCGCGCCCCTTGCAGCGCGTCGGCCGTCGCCACCGCCCGGCACAGATCGGATGACACCACCACTGCATCCTCCGGCAGCCCCGCCGCCAGACGGCGCAGGCGGTCAAGGTCGCTCAGGTCCGCGGGCAGGTCGGTCCAGCCGATCATTCCCTTGGCATGGGTGGGCCCGTGCCGGACCCAGTGCCAGCGGCTCATCCGGGCATCCGGCCCTTGAGGACCAGCGGCAGGCCTGCCACCGTCAGGACCGCAAGATCGGCCGCCGCCGCGATCTGCTGGTTCAGCCGGCCCTGCGCGTCGCGGAAGGCGCGGGCGAGCTTGTTTTCAGGCACGATCCCCTGGCCGACCTCGTTTGACACCACCACCACCGGCGCCCTGCACCCGCGCAGGGCGGTGACCAGCGCAGCGCCTTCCGCGGCGAGGTCCGACCCCGCCAGCATATGGTTCGAAAGCCACAACGTTGCGCAATCAAGCAGCACGACCTCTTGATCCGTGGCCGCTGCAAGGGGTCCCGCGACGTTCAGCGGCGCCTCGATCGTGCGCCACAAGGGGCCGCGCCGGGCAAGGTGCGCGTCGATGCGGGAGCGCATCTCCTTATCATAAACCTCTGCAGTAGCGAGATAAACCGCCGGTTGTCCATTGTTCAGGACAAGCCGTTCTGCCAGTTCCGACTTTCCGGAACGTGCGCCACCTAGAACGAGAGTAAGACGTGGCAACATCAGGTGGGGAACTTTCAGATAATCCGGTTGTTTACCCTGTGCGTATCAACCCATGAACAAAGAGTTAAGCGGGTTTTCGACGTCGGGGGTTCTAATGGCATTGGACGGGTACAACGATAACGGATTCTCGCGCCGCGCAATGCGGGCAGAACTGCTGGACGCGGAAACCGAGCTGCGGCTGGCCTATGCCTGGCGAGACCGCCGCGATGAGGAGGCGCTTCATCGCCTGATCACCGCATATATGCGGCTGGCGATTTCGATGGCCTCCAAGTTCCGGCGCTATGGCGCGCCGATGAACGACCTGATCCAGGAGGCGGGTCTGGGCCTGATGAAGGCGGCGGACAAGTTCGACCCGGACCGGGGCGTGCGCTTTTCCACCTACGCCGTCTGGTGGATCAAGGCGAGCATTCAAGATTACGTGATGCGAAACTGGTCCATGGTGCGGACGGGGTCGACCTCCAGCCAGAAATCGCTGTTCTTCAACATGCGCCGGGTGCAGGCGCGGCTGGAACGCGACGCCATGGCCCGGGGCGAAACACTGGATGCCCACCAACTGCGCGCGATGATCGCGGTCGAGGTGGGCGTGCCTCTTCACGACGTGGAAATGATGGAGGGCCGGCTTTCGGGTTCGGACTATTCGCTGAACGCGACCCAGTCCACCGACGAGGAAGGCCGCGAATGGATCGACGCGCTTGAGGATGACGGCATCCAAGCTGCCGATCTGGTGCAGGTGCGCCATGACGCGCAACGGCTGCGGGAATGGCTGATGGTGGCGATGGGCAGCCTCAATGACCGTGAGCGTTTCATCGTCTGCGAGCGCAAGCTGCGCGAAACACCGCGCACCCTTGAATCGCTGGGCGAGGAGCTTGGTCTGTCCAAGGAACGGGTCCGGCAACTGGAGGCGGCGGCCTTCGGCAAGATGCGCAAGAGCCTTGAGGCGCAATCGCGCGAGGTACACAACTTCTTCGCATGAGACATGCTGCGGCGTTTGCCTTGATCTGGCTGGCTGCCGCCGCGCCTGCGCGGGAAATCACGCCGCAGGGACTGGACAATTTACCCGCAGCCGATGTCGTGGTCTTGGGAGAGGTTCACGACAATCCTGCCCACCATCTGAACCAGGCACGCGCGGTGGAGGCGATCCGCCCCGCAGCGCTGGTGTTCGAGATGCTCACGCCTGAACAGGCAGCCCGCGCGGCGGACGTTCCGCGTGATGATGCCGCCGCCCTGGCGCAAGCGCTGGAGTGGGAAGGATCCGGGTGGCCGGATTTTGCAATGTATCATCCGATCTTCCTTGCCGCGCCCGAGGCTGCAATACGCGGCGGCGCGTTGCCACGCGATCAGGTGCGCCGCGCGATGACCGATGACCCCGCCGCTGTCTTTGGTGCTGACGCCGCGCGTTATGGGCTGGACCAGCCGCTTCCGGCCGAGGAACAGGTGGAACGTGCGCGGGAACAGGCCGCCGCCCATTGCGATGCGCTGCCGCCCGACATGGCAGGGGGCATGGTTCACGCCCAGCGGCTGCGCGACGCGGCGCTTGCCAGGGCGGCGGAACAGGCCCACCGCGACACGGGCGCGCCAGTCGTGGTGATCACGGGCACGGGCCATGCGCGGCTGGACCAGGGGATGCCAGTGCCGCTGGCTCGGGCCGCGCCGGACCTGACGATCCTCAGCATCGGCCAGCTGGAGGTGCCGCCAGCCACGCCACCGCCCTATGACCTCTGGATCGTGACGCCCCATGATGGAACACGTGGGGATCCCTGCGCCGCCTTTCGCAGCACCGCAGGGGAATGAGTTGAGTTTGCCCGCGCCGCATCCTAAACCGGAGGCAACAAGCGGAGGGCCAAGATGCTGGCAGGCAGGCGCATCCTTCTCATCATCGGCGGCGGGATCGCAGCCTGCAAGGTGCCGGAACTGATCCGACGGCTTCGGGATCAGGGGGCAGAGGTGACACCCGTGCTGACCCGCGCTGGCGCCGAGTTCGTGACGCCGCTTTCGATCGCGGCGCTGGCCGGACGGGCGGTGCATCAGGAACTGTTCGACCTGACGGCCGAAGCAGAGATGGGCCACATCCAGCTTTCGCGCGCGGCCGATCTGGTCGTGGTGGCGCCGGCGACGGCGAACCTGATGGCGCGGATGGCAGGCGGACATGCCGACGATCTGGCCACGACGCTTTTGATGGCGACCGACAAGCCGGTGCTGATCGCCCCCGCGATGAACGTGCGGATGTGGGAACATCCGGCGACGCGGCGGAACCTTGAGCAACTTCTGCACGACGGGATCGCAACGGTGGGGCCAAACGTGGGCAGCATGGCCTGCGGCGAAAACGGCCCGGGTCGCATGGCGGAACCGGAGGAGATCATCGAGGCCATCGCCCGCCACCTGGGCGCGGGTCCCTTGCACGGGCGGCACGTGGTGGTGACATCGGGTCCCACGCATGAACCGATCGATCCGGTGCGCTATATCGCGAACCGTTCTTCTGGCGCGCAGGGGACGGCGGTGGCGCAGGCGCTGCTGGCGCTGGGCGCGGGGGTGACCTTTGTCACCGGGCCCGCGCAGATCCCGCCACCGCGCGGCGCCCGGGTGCTGCAGGTCGAAACCGCGCGGCAGATGCGGGACGCCGTGCTGAAGGCGCTGCCCGCCGATGCCGCGGTCTTTGCCGCCGCCGTTGCTGACTGGCGGATAGAAAATGCCAGCGGGTCCAAGCTGAAGAAGCGCGGCGATGGCCAGCCGCCGCTGCTGGAATTTGCCGAAAACCCCGACATCCTTGCCGAGGTCGCACGGCTGGAGGTAGGGCGGCCCCGGCTTGTTGTGGGATTTGCCGCGGAAACCGATGACATTCTGGTCCATGCCACAGCCAAGCGCCTGCGCAAGGGGTGTGACTGGATCGTCGCAAATGATGTTTCGCCGGAAACGGGGATCATGGGAGGGACCGAAAACGCCGTGACGATGATCACCGAAGCGGGCGCAGAAAGCTGGCCGCGCATGGGCAAGGACGCGGTGGCAAGCCGCCTTGCTGCCCGCATCGCCGAGGCGCTGGCATGACCCCCGTCCTTCTGGTGCTGAGAGAGGACTGGGCAGATCCGGACCTGCCGCTGCCATCCTATGAAACGGCCGGCGCGGCCGGGGCCGACATCCGTGCCAACCTGCCGCCGGAACATCGCGCCGAAGGCCTCACCCTGCGCCCGATGGAGCGGCGGATCATCCCCACTGGCCTGCGGGTGGAAATCCCCACGGGGTTCGAGGCGCAGATCCGTCCGCGTTCGGGCCTTTCGGTCAAGCACGGGATCACGCTGCCCAACACGCCCGGTACCATCGACAGCGACTATCGCGGGCCGCTGGGCGTGCCGATCGTCAACCTCGGGGCGGAACCCCACACCATCCACCACGGCGACCGCATCGCGCAGATGGTGGTGGCGCCGGTGGTGCAGGCGCGCTTTGAATTGGTCGGGGCGCTGGGCGAAACGGATCGCGGAGCGGGTGGCTTCGGTTCGACGGGGCGCGGCTGATGGGCTTGGTATTTGCGCTTGCGGCGGCGATCTGGGTGGCGGGATGGCTGATGAACGCGCCGGTGCGGGCGCGGATGCTGATGATCGGTATCCTGATTGCAGGCGTGATCCTGGCGCAGCTGGTCCTGCCGCAGGGCAACGGGCTGCGGATCGCGACCGGCGGCAGCGCGGCGGGCTGGGTCGTGCTTCTGGGCTTGGGGCTGTTGGGGCTGGGTTATGGCGGGCTGTTGCGCGGGCTGCGCCGCAGGGCCGCGCCCACGGCCCCGGAACAGCGCGCGGCGCTGGGCGCGACGGAACTTGACCGCTATTCCCGCCACATCATGCTGCGAGAAATCGGCGGCCCGGGCCAGCGCCGTCTGGGCGAGGCGCGGGTGCTGGTGATCGGGGCAGGGGGGCTGGGTTCGCCAGTGCTGCTGTATCTTGCGGCGGCGGGGGTGGGGACGATCGGGGTCATCGATGATGACGTGGTCGAAAATTCCAACCTGCAGCGGCAGATCGTTCACAGCGACAGCCGCATCGGCATGCCCAAGGTCTTTTCCGCGCAGATCGCGGTCGAGGCGCTGAACCCCTTCATCACGCTCCGCCCCTACCACCGCCGCCTGACCGAAGACATCGCGGCCGAGCTGTTCGCAGATTATGACGTGATCATCGATGGTACCGACAATTTCGACACCCGCTACCTGGTCAACCGGGTGGCGGCGCGGCTGGGCAAGCCGCTGATCGCGGGTGCCATGAGCCAGTGGGAAGGGCAGGTGAGCCTTTATGATCCCGCCCATGGCACGCCCTGTTTCGAATGCGTCTTTCCCACCCGACCGGCCCCCGGTCTTGCTCCAAGCTGTGCCGAGGCGGGGGTCGTAGCCCCGCTTCCCGGCGTCGTGGGCGCGATCATGGCGACCGAGGCAGTCAAGCACCTCACCGGCGCTGGCGAAACGCTGGCGGGGCGGATGCTGATCCACGACGCGCTTTATGGCGAAACGCGGAGCATCACGCTGCGCCGGCGCCCCGGCTGCGCGGCCTGCGGCGGAAAGGGGCTGGCACCCGGCGGCGCCAACGCCTAGCCTTCGTGGCAAAGGAGTGCCGACATGACCAATCCGCTTCTGTCCGAATGGACCACCCCCTTTGCCTTGCCACCTTTCGACGCGATCAGGGACGAGGATTTCGCCCCCGCGTTCGACGTCGCGCTGGCCGAAGGGCGCAAGGCGATCAGCGCCATCGCCGACAATCCCGACCCGCCCACATTCGCCAATACGATCAAGGCCCTAGAGCTTGCGGATGAAACGCTCGACCGGGTGGCGGGCGTGTTCTACAACCTCGCCGGCGCCGACAGCACCCCCGCCCGAGAGGCGCTGCAGCGCGAGCTTGCGCCCCGGATGTCGGCCTATTCGTCCGAGATCACCAACAACCGCACCCTGTTCGACCGGATTGAGACCATCTGGAACGACCGCGACAGCCTCGGCCTGACAGATGAACAGATGCGGGTGCTGATGCTGTACCGCCGGATGTTCGTGCGGGCCGGCGCGGCACTGGAAGGGGAGGCACGGGACCGGCTGACGGCGGTCAAGGAACGGCTGGCGGTGCTGGGCACCCAGTTTACCCAGAACCTGCTGGCGGATGAACGCGCGTGGTTCATGGAACTGGGCGAGGGCGATCTGGATGGCCTGCCGGATTTCTTGCGAACTTCGGCCCGCGCCGCCGCAGAGGAACGTGGCCTGCCGGGATACGTGGTGACGCTGAACCGGTCGCTCATCGTGCCGTTCCTGCAGTATTCCACCCGCCGAGATCTACGGGAAAAGGCGTGGCGTGCCTGGGCTGCGCGGGGCGCCAACGGGAACGACAATGACAACCGCGCCATCGCCGCCGAAACGCTGGCGCTGCGCGAGGAACGGGCAAAGCTGCTCGGCTACCCTTCCTTTGCCGCCTACAAGCTGGAAACAGAGATGGCGGGAACGCCCGAGGCGGTGCGCGACCTGCTGATGCGGGTCTGGCAGCCCGCGCGGGCCAAGGCGGACAAGGACGCCGAGGTGCTTCTGGGCATGATGCGCGATGATGGCATCAATGGCGACCTGGAGCCGTGGGACTGGCGCCACTATGCCGAAAGGCGGCGCAAGGCGGAACATGATCTGGATGAATCCGCGCTGAAACCGTACCTGCGGCTGGAGGCGATGATCGAGGCCGCGTTCGACTGCGCCAACCGCTTGTTCCGGCTGGAGTTCCGGCCGTTGGACGTGCCGCTGTACCATCCCGACGCCCGCGCGTGGGAGGTGACGCGCGACGGGCGGCACATGGCCGTATTCATCGGCGACTATTTTGCCCGGTCGTCGAAGCGGTCGGGCGCCTGGTGTTCTACCATGCGCAGCCAGCGCAAGCTGGGCGAGGACGTGCGACCCATCGTCGTGAACGTCTGCAACTTCGCCAAGGGTAACCCGGCGCTCTTGTCCTATGATGACGCACGGACGCTGTTCCACGAATTCGGCCACGCGCTCCACCAGATGCTGTCGGACGTGACCTATGCCTTCATCTCCGGCACCTCGGTGGCGCGGGACTTCGTGGAACTGCCGAGCCAGCTTTACGAACATTGGCTGGAGGTGCCAGAGGTACTGGAACGCCACGCGCGTCACGTGGACACCGGTGAACCAATGCCGAAGGACATGCTGGACCGGCTGCTGGCGGCGCAGAACTTTGACCAGGGGTTCGCCACGGTGGAATATGTCGCCTCGGCGCTGGTGGATCTCGCGTTCCACGAAGGCCCTGCGCCGGCCGATCCGATGGCAAAGCAGGCCGAGGTGCTGCAGGAAATCGGCATGCCCCGCGCGATCGGGATGCGCCATGCGACGCCGCATTTCGCCCATGTCTTTGCGGGCGACGGCTATTCCAGCGGCTATTACAGCTACATGTGGTCAGAGGTCATGGACGCTGACGCCTTTGCCGCGTTCGAGGAGGCGGGCAATCCCTTTGACCCCGAACTGGCTGCGCGGCTGGAACAGCACATCCTGTCGGCCGGTGGATCCGAAGAGGCGGAGGTGCTTTACACCCGCTTCCGGGGCCGGATGCCGGGGCCAGAGGCGCTGCTGCGGGGGCGGGGGCTCGACGCCGCCTGATCAGTCGCGCACCGGGTCCTTGTGGATGATGACATCCGCATCCGGATGTGCCTGAAGGATTGCTCGCTTGAGGCCCGCGCTGATCGCGTGGGCCTCGTCCAGCGTCTGTGTTCCGTCCAACTCGATATGCAGGTGCACGAAAAGCCGCGTGCCAGAGGTGCGGGTTCTGAGGTCGTGATGACCATGAACACCGGGCCAGTTGTCCACGATCCGCTCAATTCCCTCGACCACATCGGGTCCCGCGCTCCGGTCCATCAGGGCGTCCCAGGCGCCCCGTCCGATCCGTAGCGCACCGCGCGCCAGTATCGCCGCCGCCAGAAGCGCGACGAGCGAGTCCGCCTGTTCGATCCCGAACCGGGCCGAGGCGGCCAGTGCAAGGATTGCCCCGATGTTGGGAATGAGGTCGGCCAGGTAATGCAGCCGGTCAGCCTGCACCACCCGGTTCCCGGTACGCCGCGCGACCCGCCCTTGCCAGACCACCAGCGCCAGCGTCAGCACGATCGAAATCACCATCACCGCGATCCCGCGCCCTTCGGCGCCCAAGCGGACCGGCGTCGGGGAAAGGAGCCGGGAGACTGCGGCAAAGGTGATCACGGCGGCCGAGATCAGCACGAACAGCGCTTGACCCAACGCGGCCAGATCCTCGGCCGAGGTATGGCCGAAGCGGTGATCGGCGTCAGGTGGGCGGGCGGCATAGACGATCGCGGCCAGCCCGACGCCAGATATCATGAGATCGAGCGCGCTGTCCGCCAGCGAGGCCGCCACCGAAAGTGCCCCGGTTTCAGCGAGCGCCCACAGCTTGAGTGCCACGAGAACCGAAGCCACCGAAACCGAGGCCAGACCAGCAGAGAGGTTCAGGCGGGTGTGTCCGGGGGCAGGCATGGCAGATCCTTCGGCTGACGGGCCGTTGCCCTAGACCCGGGAGCGGATTCGCACAACCCCGCGTAGCCATGTCAGTCAAAGACCTCTTCGGGTTCGACCCCCCAGAGCGCGGTTTTGGGTGCCCAGCCGCGCGCGCCATCCACGCTCAGGCGGCACCAGAGGGGCTGGCACTGCTGCAGGCGGGCGACGACGCCAGCCTCGACATAAGCGGTGATGTTGGAATTGGGATCTGGACGGGCATGCAACGGCATCATGTGTTCATCTACGATGACAGTCCGCACTCCCGACAGAAGCGCGTAATGCACCCAGCCGCCGGCGCCGTCACGATCCTCGACCCGGCGCCAGTGTTCGTGTTCGGCGGTGACACGCAGCGGCATGTCGCGCCGGGTGAACACCCAGTCGATGCGGTGGCTGAGACCGGGACCGCGGCGAGCATTTCCTTCGGCCCCCTTGAGCGATACGAAGCGCGGCAGCGGCAGGTTCGTCACTGCCCCCCGCGTTTCCGCCACGGCCGCCCCAGCGAAAATCATACAAAGAATAGCCGCCAAGGCCGTACCCCGGATCGGTTTCATGTTTCTGCCCATCTGCCCGCGACCCTTTGGGTCGTTGTTGTTCATGCCGGTGCTTGTACCTCGCCCGGCTATCCGGCACTTTGCCAGCATGAGCAGCGAATGAAAAGCGGGGGAGGAACCGGATGCCTGCGAAGCGCCTGAGTGTTGTCGTTACGCGACGCTTGCCCGACGTCGTGGAGACGCGCCTGAAGGAGCTTTTCGACGTGGAGCTTCGCGACCCCGACCAGCCGATGACCCGCGATGAACTGGTCGCGGCGATGCGGCGTGCGGATGTGCTGGTGCCGACGGTGACCGACCAGATCGATGCCGCGATGATGGCCGCAGCAAGTGAGAAGCTAAAGCTGATCGCGAATTACGGCACTGGCGTCGATCATATCGACGTGTTCAGCGCCCGGCAGCGGGGAATACTGGTGTCAAACACGCCGGGGGTGCTGACCGAGGATACCGCGGACATGACCTTGGCCCTGATCCTTGCCGTGGTGCGGCGCATGCCGGAAGGCATGGCGCTGATGCAGGCGGGCCACTGGCAGGGCTGGTCGCCCACGGCGCTGCTGGGCGGGCGCGTGGCGGGGCGGCGGCTTGGCATCCTAGGCATGGGGCGCATCGGGCAGGCAGTGGCGCGGCGGGCGCGGGCGTTTGGGATGCAGATCCACTATCACAACCGCCGCCGCCTGCGCCCCGAGGTCGAGGCGCCGCTGGAGGCGACGTGGTGGGAAAGCCTTGACCAGATGGTGGCGCGGATGGACATCATCTCGATCAACTGCCCGCATACGCCTTCGACCTTTCACCTGATGAACGCGCGGCGGCTGAAGCTGATGAAACCGTCTGCGGTGATCGTGAACACCTCGCGCGGGGAGGTGATCGACGAAAACGCGCTGACGCGGATGCTCCGGGCAGGGGAAATCGCAGGGGCGGGGCTGGACGTTTTCGAGCGGGGCGCGCAGGTCAACCCGCGTCTGCGGGAGTTGCCGAATGTGGTGCTGTTGCCGCACATGGGATCCGCGACGATGGAGGCGCGGATAGAAATGGGCGAGCGGGTGATCATCAACATCAAGACCTTCGCCGATGGGCACCGGCCGCCGGATCAGGTCCTGCCGTCCATGCTGTAACGGGACTCTCTCGCCCGTCTTCAACGCTGGAGCGTCTCATCCCGTTGGGCCGGACCGTGCGCTGGCGCGCGCGGTGTGATCTTCCGGTAAATCGGCGCGGGGGCGTTTGGAACGAAAAGGGCCAGCGTGATGCTGGCCCTTTTGTTTGGTCACTGCCCGGTGCGAACCCGCGTCCAGAGCCGCGTCAGCGTCCGCTCGGCGCGGGCGTCGCGGGTGATGGTCGGGAACAGCTTTGCCTGTACCTCTGGCGTCGGGAAGATCGCAGGGTCGTTGCGGATTTCCTCTTCCACCAGTTCCATCGAGGCGGCGTTAGCGTTCGCGTAATAGACGTAGTTGGTGATATCCGCGGTGATTTCCGGCTTCATGATGAAGTTGATGAAGGCATGTGCAGCCTCGGGGTTCGGGGCATCCGCGGGGATCGCCATCATGTCGAACCACTGCATCGCGCCTTCGACCGGCACGGAATAGTCGATCTCCACGCCGGTGCCAGCAGACTCGGCCCGGTCGGCGGCGATGAAGACGTCGCCGGAATAGCCGATGGAAACGCAGACTTCGCCGTTCGCAAGATCAGTGATGTACTGCGACGAATGGATGTAGCGGATGTAGGGCCGGATCTGTTCCAGAAGCGCCGCGGCCTGTTCCAGATCGGATTCCTCTTGCGATAGGGGATCGAGGCCAAGATAGGCCATTGCCGTCTGCATGATGTCGGGCGGAGCATCCAGCATCGTGATGCCGCAGTCGGCCAGCTTTTCGGCATTCGCCGGATCAAAGATCATCGACCAGCTGTCGGTGGGGGCATCCTCGCCCAGACGCTCGCGCACGGCATCGACGTTATAGCCGATGCCGGTGGTGCCCCACATGTAGATGACCGAATGTTCATTGCCCGGATCATAGGCAGCCGCGGCCTGCATCAGTTCCTCGTCCATGTTGGCGAGGTTGGGCAGCAGGTCCTTGTTCAGCGGCTGGTAGACGCCGGCCGCGATCTGGCGGGCGAGGTACTGCGAGGTCGGCACCACAACGTCATAGCCCGAGGAGCCGGCAAGCAGCCGCGCCTCCAGCACCTCATTGCTGTCATAGACGTCATAGACGACGCGGATGCCGGTTTCCGCCTCGAACTTTGCGATCGTGTCCTCGGCGATATAGTCCGACCAGTTGTAGACGTTGACGACCTGCTGCTGGGCCAGCGCAGGCAGCGCCAATACGCTGGCCGAAAGGCTGAGGATGGCGAGCTTCTTCATTCTGAACTCCCGGTTGGTAATTCTGGTGAAAACCTGATGCATGATCATTCGCGGTCGCGCCGGATGGCGCGGCGCATCTGCCACATCGCGATGCCCACGCCCAGCGCCACGATGCCGATGATGATGGTGGCAAGCGCGTTCACATCCGGGCTGACCCCCAGCCGCACCTTGGAAAAGATCACCATCGGCAGGGTAGAGGCGCCCGGTCCCGTCACGAAGCTTGCGATCACGAGGTCATCGAGCGACAGGGTGAAGGCCAGCAACCAGCCGGCCACAAGGGCAGGGGCGATGATAGGCAGCGTGATGTCGAAGAAGACGCGGACGGGCCGCGCCCCAAGGTCCATGGCCGCTTCCTCGACGCTCTGGTCCATGCCGGCCAGGCGCGACTGCACCACCACCGCGACATAGGCCAGGCAGAAGGTGATATGCGCGATGATGATCGTTGTTTCGCCCCGACCCGCCGGCCAGCCCAGAAGCTGTTCCATCGACACGAACAGCAACAGGAGCGACAGGCCGGTGATGACCTCTGGCATGACCAGCGGCGCGGTGGCCATACCGGTCAGCAGCGCGCGCGACCGGAATCGGCCAAAGCGCATGAGGACAAAGGCCACCAGTGTTCCCAGAACGACAGCGATGCTGGCGCTGACGACGGCTACGCGCAGGCTGATCCAGGCCGCGTTCAGGATCTGGGGGTCGCGGAACAGCTGCCCGTACCAGCGGGTGGAAAATCCGCCCCAGACGGTGACGAGCCGGCTTTCGTTGAAGCTGAAGACAATCAGCGACAGGATCGGCGCGTAAAGGAAGACAAATCCCAGCACCGTCACGAGCGGAAGGAAGATGCCGCGTTTCATCGCTTCTCCTCGGCCCGAGCCTGGGCGCTGCGCAGGGCCATGATAGGAACGACCAGCACCACCAGCATCGCGATCGCCACCGCCGAGGCCACCGGCCAATCTCGGTTGGCAAAGAACTCGTTCCAGAGCACGCGCCCGATCATCAGCGTGTTGGGCCCGCCGAGAAGTTCGGGAATGACGAATTCACCAATTGCGGGAACGAAGACCAGCATGAAGCCCGCGATGATCCCCGGCATCGACAGCGGCAGCGTCACGTAGAAGAAGGTCGCCACGGGCCGGCCGCCAAGGTCCGCCGACGCCTCCAGCAGGCTGTCGTCAAGCTTCACGAGGTTCGCGTAAAGCGGCAGGATCATGAACGGCAGGTAAGTATAGACGATGCCGATATAGACCGCGAAGTCGGTCTGGAGCATGACGATCGGCGTGTCGATGATGCCGAGCGAAATCAGGGTGTTGTTGATCACCCCGTTGCTGCGCAGAAAGCCCTGCCACGCATAGACCCGCAGCAGGAAGCTGGTCCAGAACGGCAAGATCACTGCGGTCAGCAGCAGCGTTCTGCGCGGTTCGGGGCTGCGGGCGATGTAATACGCCATCGGAAACCCGATCAGCAGCGCCAGCGTCGCCGACACGAACGCCACCCGCACCGAGAACAGGTAGGCATTGCCGTAAAGCGGGTCGTTCCAAAGGTAGGCGTAGTTTTCGAAATTAAGGTTCAGCGTCGCGCGCAGCCCGTCCCATTCCAGCAGGGGCAGGTAGGGCGGGCGGGCGATCGTTACCTCGGACAGGCTGATCTTGGCGACCACAAGGAACGGGATCAGGAAGAAGACCAGCAGCCAGACAAGCGGCACCGCCACCACCAGCGCCCGGCCCGACAGGCCAAGGCGCCCCAGCGCGGACTCCGTCACGCGGCGGGCGCCGGTCATTGGGCCAGCACCACGCCGGAGGTGTCGCCCCAATGCAGCCACACCCGTTCGTCCCATGATATCGGTTCGTGTTCCTGCCGCGACAGGTTGGCACGTGTTGCCCGGATGGTCTTGCCGCTGTCGAGTCTGATCCGGAAGGCGGTCAGGTTCCCCATGTAAAGAACCTCTTCGACCAGCCCCTGGACCACGTTGTGTTCCGCATCCGGCCGGTCGCGGGTGACGGTGATCTTTTCGGGGCGGATTGCAAACCACATCTGCTGGTTCAGGGTGCAGGACACCCCGTGGCCGACATGGATCGTCCCGCCCATCTCCGGGCTGTCCAGCCGGATGAAGTCGGGCTCATCCTCGACCACGCGACCGGGAAAGATGTTTACCGATCCCACGAAGTCTGCGACGAAGCGCGACTTGGGGAATTCGTAGATCTCGGGCGGTTCGCCCACCTGGACGATTTCTCCGGCGTTCATGACCCCGATGCGGGTGGAGAGGGTCATCGCCTCTTCCTGATCATGGGTGACGATGATGAAGGTCACACCGAGGGTTTCCTGGATTCGGATGAGTTCGTACTGCGTTTCCTCGCGCAGCTTCTTGTCCAGCGCGCCCAGCGGTTCGTCCAGCAGCAGCAGCTTGGGCTGTTTCACCAGCGCGCGGGCCAGCGCCACCCGCTGCCGTTGCCCGCCCGAAAGCTGATGCGGCTTGCGGCGCGCGAATTGCGTCAGCTGCACCATGCGCAGCATTTCGGCCACCCGCTCACGCGCCTCGGCCTTGCGCACCCCTTCGCGCAACAGGCCGTAGGCGACGTTCGCCTCGACTGTCATGTGGGGAAACAGCGCGTAGGACTGGAACATCATGTTCGTGGGCCGGTCATAGGGCGCGATGCCGGCCATGTCCTGCCCATCGATGATGATGCGGCCTTCGGTGGGCGTTTCGAACCCCGCCAGCATCCGCAAGAGCGTGGATTTCCCGCAGCCCGACCCGCCTAAGAGGCAGAAAAGCTCCCCCCGGTAGATGTCGAGGCTGACGTCGTCGACGGCGGTGAAGTCTCCGAACTTCTTGGTGACCTTCTGGATGCGGACGAAGGGCGTCGCCTCGGAGGAAAGCCAGGGTTTCGGCGCGAGGGACGGTTGTGGCTGGGACATCAGGGCTCCGGCACGGCGGGAAGGGGCAGCCTTCCTTCTGGTAGATCAAAGACTAGGCGGGGGTTTCAAGGCCTGTCAAGGCAAGGCCCGGCACCCATGTCCGGGCAAAAGGCGATGGATTCGTCGATCTTCGGCGGCGCCCGCGGCGTTCCTCCTGAGCCAGAGTTGAATCCTCATATCGCCGGGCGTAGCGGGCGTGCAAGCGGATGATGAAGGGTCCGGTTCATTCCGGTGTGATCAGGCCGTAACGTTCCATCTCCTCCTCCACCAGGACATAGATTTCATGGGGCGGTGTCATCAGCGCGGGCTGCATCAGGCGCAGGTCGATGCCCATTTCGTCAAGATATTGCATCAGTTCCCCCTGACCGCGCTGGATGTCCTCGACCGCGATGAAGGCGGGCAAAAGCGTGTTTTCTCCAAAGTAGTGCTGATGCACGCCCACCATCGCCTCTGGCCCCGCGCTGCGGGAGGTTCCCGCGGCAAGAATATAGGGGCAGGCCGACAGGCAGATGTTGCCGTCCTGCACGGTGGTCGTCATGCCTTCGGCCCGGACGCGGCGGCCGATGTCCAGCGCATCCGCGACCGACCCGCCGGGGCTGAACAGGCTGAGCTGGCGCGGCGGCGCCTCCATCCCGTCCAGGTGCGCGGCGAACCGTTCCGCGTCGCCCGGCGCGATCTGGCCCAGCAGGTGCAGCCTGTCGCCTTGAGTTTCTAACTGGAGCCTGCGGGGCATGGTGCTGCTGCCCGGCCACTGGAACGGGGTGGTGCGCGGTTCGAACCGGCGGGTCTGGTCGCCGGGCCGCACGGGCTGTTCCATCGACGGGGCAGGGGTGGGGCGCGGGGTGAAGATCCCCGCGCCCAGCATGTCGCCCACCAGAAGCATCGCCCCGATCCCCACCTGCAGCCCCAGCATGAGGCGGATGCCCCCCGCCGCGCCCCAGTTCCGCAGCCGGTTCATCGAACGGCGCCGGGCTTCAGCGGTTCAACCCGTGCAGGGGGTCGGTCCTGGTCGTCCTCGGCTGGTTGGGCCTGTTCCTGCGGGATGACTGATTCAAGTTCGCGGTAGACGCCAAGTGCCATGCGCAGGTCGGCCACTGTCATGCTGTCCTCCACCCGCGTGTCTCCACGGGCGGTGCGGATCGCGGCTTGGGTGACGGCAAGGATGAACACCAGCACCGCGGGCAAAAGGTCGATAGCGATTGCGCCGGCCCAGCTGGGGCCAAAGTTTGCCGCATAGCGGATGACCGCGTCGGCGGTAGAGATCGGCGTATAGACAGTTTCCACAGGGGCCTGCAGCGACAGGACCTCTTCCGCGGCCTGCGAGAGGGTGGAGGCACGCTGACCCAGCACCGTCATGACCGAATCGATGGTCGCCGCCTGATCCGACCGCGCCCCGGCGCTGCGACCGTCAAGTTCGGGCAGCACGACCGAGGCTGAAAGATCCTGCGCCGCCCGCAGCACAAGGGGTGCCACCGACAACTGGCGCAGGCGCGCCACGATCCCGGCAAGGCGGACGGCCTCTTCCGAGAACTCGACCGACCGAGCCTCGACCGGGCCGGGTTCGACGGTCAGGGCACGCATCCGGCTGAGGATCTGGTTGCCTTCGGCAAAGGCGCCCTCGACCAACGGGCCTTGCGTCGCGATCTGCGCCTCCAGCGCGGCAAGTTCACTGGCCTTTTGCCGCAGGACGCGGAACACGGCGCCGCGCCCGGCGAGGCCGGAAAGATCGCCGCTCGCCTCCTGGTCGGACAGATCCTCGAAGCTTTGGCGGACGCGTGCGACATCGCGCTCCAGCGCCTGCGCCGCCAGTGCGATGGCATTGGTCTGCTCCAGGCTTGCCTGGTAGTCCTGCACGGTACGGGCAAGATGCTGTTCCACCGCCGCCGCCCCGGCCAAGGCCGCCGCATTCAGCCACGATGACATCGCGATGATCGCCAGCGAGCCCAGTCCCATCGACAGCAGGAGCCCAACCCGCGCCGCTGCCGTCCGTACCGCCGGCACCAGCCGCATCAGGTAGGACCAGAAGACGAAGATCGCCACCGACACCGCGATGGAATAGGCCATCGCCGCAAGCACCGCCCAGCCGCCCGTGTCCACCAGAAGCGACGAGACGCCAAGGTAGGTATAGATCCCCGAGGCGACCGCCAGCACGCCCAGCGCGGGCCCCGTGATGGAGTCGAGCCAGGACAGGTGGCCTTCCAGCTCTTTCGCGTTTTGCAGCCCCTTGGCTGCCGCCCGCGTCGACGGGGTTTCTTGCATCTTTCACCTCTTGCGATGACCGCCCGACTATGAAGCGGCAGAAGGGGGGCGACAAATCAACTGTGCGTCGGCGTCAGGTTGGCAAGAGCGGCCTCATTACCCACTGTTGGTCTGGTGTCGGCAACCACCATCCGGATACGCTGTGCGAAACCTGTGTGCCGCACTATCTGTGCTTTCAAAGGAGAATTGTCATGGCCGATCCTTCCCTGAAGCCCGATCCCGAAGAGGCGCGTGATCTTCGTCGCGCCTTGCGCCACGGGTTGCTGTGCCGGTGCCCGGCCTGCGGCAAGGCGCCGCTTTTTGACGGCTATCTCACCGTGAAAGCGCGTTGCCCTGCCTGTGGTACCGATCTTCATGAATATCGCGCGGCGGACGCGCCGGCCTTCTTCACCATGACCATTGTCGGCCTGATCCTGATCCCGGTGATCGCGTGGTACTTCGTCGCGTTGCGACCGGACCCCCTGACCATGGCCGTGGTCCTTTCGATCGGGATGACGGCGCTGACGCTGCTGTTGCTGCGGCCGACCAAGGGCGCCGTGATCGGGTTCCTCTGGTCACAGAAGGAACGCGACCGAGGGGCCTGACCGGAGCCCGTGACCGTCGCCGGTGCGGAGAAAGCACTACGGCGAGCGAGACGTTCGCGTTGAGCGTCAAGCCCCACGTCAAGGCGCAGGTTGCGCAGGTAACCTTCAAAGGTTCGGATAGCGGTTCTGCTCCAGCCTTTGGCGGGCCGTGACGCGGAACAGCCGATGCAGATCATTGCGCGTCCTCCAGACCAGCGCAGAACCTGTCATCGCCTCTTCCCGCTCTGGCGGCCCTGCATGAGCGGTTTGGGCCGGCAACATTGCCGCATGGCCCGGGAACACCTTCCTTCGGCGCAGCTTGCGAATGTTGCCCCCAGCACGTCGGTCAGCCGCGTCGGGCGGCCTCGATCCGGACGACGTCGATCTTCGTCATCTCCATCATCGCGGTGAAGGCGCGCCTTGCTTCCTCGCCGCCGGCGGCCAGCGCCTCGGTCAGCACCCGCGGCGTGATCTGCCACGAGATGCCCCACCGGTCCTTGCACCAGCCGCAGGCGCTTTCCTGCCCTCCATTGCCGACGATCGCGTTCCAGTAGCGGTCGGTTTCCTCTTGATCCTCGGTCGCGATCTGGAAAGAAAATGCTTCGCTGTGCTTGAAGGCCGGCCCGCCGTTGAGGCCGAGGCAAGGGATTCCCATCACGGTAAACTGCACCGTCAACACGTCCCCTGCCTTGCCTGAGGGGAAATCGGCAGGGGCATGATGCACCCCATCAACGGAACTGTCGGGGAACGTTTGGGCATAAAAGCGGGCGGCGTTCTCGGCCTCCTTGTCGAACCAGAGGCAGATCGTGTTTCTGGCTATAGCCATTGCTTGTCCTTTCCGTCGCGCCGGTCAGGTCGTTCCGCGGCCTAGGGCGCCGCAGCTTCGGCATGCGCTCCAGCCGACGCTGCTTGCGACATGTCCATCCACATGACCTCGAAAACATTGCCGTCGGGATCACAGAAGCTGCGGCCATACATGAAACCGTAGTCCTGCACCTTTTCGTTGTCGATCCCGCCGGCATTCACGGCCCTGCGGGTGATCTCGTCCACGGCCTCGCGGCTGTTGCGGGAAAGGCAAACAAGAACTGAGGTCGTGGCCCGCGTATCCGCAACTGGCCGTGGCGCAAAGCTGGCGAACTTCTCCCTGTTCAGGATCATGAGATAGATTGTGTCGGATACCACGATGCATTTGGCCGTGTCGTCCGAGAACTTGGGGTTCACGATGAAGCCGAGGGCCTCATAGAACCTCTGCGACGCTTCGACATCGGAGACAGGCAGGTTGACGAAGATCATCTGCGGCTGGTCGGGCATGGGTCTTCTCCTCGTAGGGTGATTCCGATGTGCCTTCCATTGCATCGTGCCTAGTGCAGTAGTAAAAAGCAACGAGGTTGTTGTGAACCCGAAAGGTAGCCGGCGCCAAAGGCAGAAGTCAGCTTGACGGCTGCAAGAAGGGCCCCCCGGGATCCGATACGGTGGCGGCCTTTTCGTGATCCGGGAACTGATGACGGGCAGAACGGCTCACGTTGGAGTAATGAATCGTGTGGCGCTTCGCGTACGTAGAAGGGCCGATCCGCAGGGGCCTGTCGGACGACAGGAAAGGGCCGCGGATTTTCCGCGGCCCTTTATATCAAAATATGCGTCCATCGATGAAGCGCACATGCAGGAGGTGCTTCAAAAGCTAAGCCCCTGCGGGCTATCAGCCGCACTTGGAATGGCCGCAGCTTCCGCAGGTCATGCAACCCTCGACCATGCGCATTTCATACGACCCGCAAGAGGGGCAGGCTGGGCCGCGCGGCGCGCCGACGACGGCCACCTTGGCCGAGGGGTCTTCCTTCAGGCCCATGCCTTCGCCCTCGATGAAGCCGATGGAGATCAGGTGACGCTCGATCACGCCGCCGATCGCCGCGAGGATCGAGGGGATGTATTTGCCCTGCATCCAAGCGCCGCCGCGCGGATCGAATACGGCTTTCAGTTCCTCGACCACGAAGGACACATCGCCGCCGCGCCGGAACACGGCCGAGATCATCCGCGTCAGCGCGACGGTCCAGGCAAAATGCTCCATGTTCTTGGAGTTGATGAAGACCTCGAACGGGCGGCGGTGGCCGGCGATGACGATGTCGTTGATGGTGATGTAGAGCGCGTGCTCGCTGTCCGGCCACTTGACCTTGTAGGTGTTGCCCTCCAGCGCCTGCGGGCGGTCGAGCGGTTCGGCAAGGTACACCACGTCAGCGCCCGTGTCCTTTTCAGGCGCTTTCTCAGTGGATTCCGAAACCGTCAGGACCGATCCGGTCACGTCGTTCGGGCGATAGGTCGTGCAGCCTTTGCAGCCCTGATCCCAAGCGGCCATGTAGACCTCCTTGAAATCGTCGAAGCTGATATCCTCGGGGCAGTTGATGGTCTTGGAGATTGAGCTGTCGATCCACTTCTGCGCGGCAGCCTGCATGCGGACGTGGTCCAGCGGCGGCAGGGTCTGGGCGTTGACGAAATAGTCCGGCAGTTCCTTGTCGCCGAACTTGTCGCGCCAGAGCTTCACGGCGTAATCAACGACCTCTTCCTCGGTCCGGCTGCCATCCTTTTGCAGGACCTTGCGCTTGTAGGCATAGGCAAAGACCGGCTCGATCCCTGAGGACACGTTGCCCGCGTAAAGGCTGATGGTGCCGGTGGGCGCGATCGAGGTCAGCAGCGCGTTGCGGATGCCGTGGGTGCGGATGGCTTCACGCACGTCTTCGTCCATGGCCTGCATGGTGCCCGAGGCAAGATATTTTTCAGCATCGAACAGCGGGAACGGACCCTTTTCCTTGGCCAGGTCCACGCTTGCGAGGTAGGAGGCGCGGGCGATGGCCTTCATCCAGGCCTCGGTCTGGGCGGCGGCTTCCTCGGACCCATAACGCAGGCCCAGCATCAGCAGCGCGTCGGCAAGGCCGGTGACGCCGAGGCCGATCCGGCGCTTGTTCTGCGCCTCTTGCGCCTGCGCGTCGAGCGGGAAGCGGCTGGCATCGACGACGTTGTCCATCATCCGCACCGCGGTGCGAACCAGTTCGTCCAGCGCCTCGGGGTTCAGTTCGGCATTGGCTTCAAAGGGATTAGTGACCAGCCGGGCGAGGTTGATCGAGCCCAGCAGGCAGGCGCCATAGGGCGGCAGGGGCTGCTCGCCGCAGGGGTTGGTCGCCGCGATCGTCTCGCAATAGCTGAGGTTGTTCATCTTGTTGATGCGGTCGATGAAGATCACGCCCGGCTCGGCGTAATCGTAGGTCGCGCGCATGATCTTGTTCCACAGGTCGCGTGCGTTGACAGTCTTGTAGACCTTGCCGCCGAACTGAAGCTCCCACGGGCCGTCGGCCTTCACCGCCTCCATGAAGGGGTCGGTCACCAGTACAGAGAGGTTGAACATCCGCAGCCGCGCCGCGTCCTGCTTGGCCTCAATGAAATGCTCGATGTCGGGGTGGTCGCAGCGCATGGTGGCCATCATCGCGCCTCGGCGCGACCCTGCCGACATGATCGTGCGGCACATCGCGTCCCAGACATCCATGAAGGACAGCGGGCCGGACGCATCGGCCGCAACGCCCTTCACCTCGGCCCCGCGGGGACGGATGGTGGAAAAGTCATAGCCGATGCCGCCACCCTGCTGCATGGTCAGCGCAGCCTCTTTCAGCATGTCGAAGATGCCGGCCATGCTGTCGGGAATCGTGCCCATGACAAAGCAGTTGAAGAGCGTGACAGCACGGCCCGTGCCGGCGCCTGCGGTGATGCGGCCCGCGGGCAGGTATTTGAAATCCTCAAGCGCCGTGTAAAAGCGGTCTTCCCACAGGGCCGGGTCCGTTTCGACCTGGGCCAAGGCCCGGGCAATGCGGCGCCAGGTATCTTCGACCGTTCCATCCTCGGCGGTGCCGTTCGCCTTTTTCAGGCGGTACTTCATGTCCCAGATCTGTTCGGCAATCGGGGCGGAAAAACGGGTCATCGAGGTCAGTCCTTGTCACGGATTTTCAGTTTCAGACGCTACAGGATGCGGCTGTGATAGGGTTGAGCGCTATATGTCGTATAGGACTTGTGCCGTCAAGCAGGTGTGTTTCCCTTGATCTCTCAACCGGAACGCGTGACCCGCTGCGATGAACGACGGTCTCGACAAGGGGATTCCCCCTGCAAGATGGACTTACAACGGCACCGGCGCAACAAGGATGACACGCCAC
Source organism: Rhodobacteraceae bacterium LNNU 3342 (assembly GCA_008711135.1). Taxonomy (GTDB): domain Bacteria; phylum Pseudomonadota; class Alphaproteobacteria; order Rhodobacterales; family Rhodobacteraceae; genus Halodurantibacterium. The sequence continues at coordinate 319,470 of VUAW01000002.1, read as the reverse complement.
GCGCGTCGCCCTAGGCTGCACCTGCTAAACCGGGAGGGGCAGGATGACGACGGAAACGCTGCGTTACGCGCTGATCATGCTGGCTGCGGGAATCGGCATCCCAGTGCTGGCGGCGTTGAACGCCCAGCTCGGGGGGCGGATCGGGTCGCCCGCGGCGGCGGCCACGGTGCTGTTCGTGGTGGCCTTTGCCACGGCGGCGCTAACGATGATCGTGACCGGCGGCACCGAAGGTCTGGGCAAGATCCCCGCCCAGCCGCGTCATCTGCTGCTGGCAGGAACGCTTGTCGCTTTCTACGTGCTGTCGATCACTTGGATCGCCCCGCGGTTCGGGGTGGGGAACGCGGTGTTCGTGGTGCTGCTGGGCCAGATGTTGTCGGCGGCGATGATCGATCACTTCGGGTTGATGGGGGCGCTTGCACGACCGATTGCGCCGCTGCGGCTGGGCGGGATCGCGATGATGGCGCTGGGGCTGATGATGATCCTGCGCAGCTGACGCGCGGATCACCGCTTCCTGATCAGCATGCCCGCCAAAGCGGGTTGAGTGGCCCAGCCCCCTTGGCCTATGCAGAAGACGAAACGACAGGAGGCACACGTGCTGGGCTGGAAAACCTTGGGACCGGCAATGGCGCTGATGCTGGGCGCGGGGGCCGCGCAGGCCCACCCCCACATATTCGTCGACAGCGGGTTGCAGATGCAGTTCGATCCAGACGGTCGGCTTGCGACGGTGCGGGTCGTTTGGGTCTATGACGCCTTCTATTCGATGCTGCTGCTTGAGGAGATGGGGCTTGATCCCGAATTCACCGGCACCGTGACCGAGGCCGAGAAGCAGAAGCTGTCAGGCTTCGACATGCAGTGGATCGAGGGGTACGAGGGCGATCTCTACGCGCTTCAGGGCGACCGGCGGCTGGCGCTTTCGGGCCCTAAGGACTGGACCGCCGATGTGCAGGAGGGGCGGATCATCTCCACCCACCTGCGCACCTTCGAGGAACCGCCAGAGGTAGGAGCAGAGCCGCTGGTGCTGCAGGTCTATGACCCAAGCTATTATACCGCGTACAGCATTGCGATCGATCCGGTGATCGAGGGGCGCACCGACTGCACCGCCCGCATCTTCGAACCCGACCGCGCTGCCGCGACCGGTATCCTGGAAGAGGCACTGGCGGAGATGCTGGGCGAGGCTGCGGAATATTCTGAGGATGATTTCCCCGCCGTGGGCGCTGCCTTCGCAGATGAGATCCGGCTGACATGCGGCGGGTGATCCCGACGCTGGTGCTTGCGCTCGCGGTGGCGGGCGGGGCGCTTTGGGCGCTGGGCGCCTTCGGCCCACTGGCTGCCTGGGTGGCCGAAGGGCAGCGGCAGTTCCAGAACGCGCTGGCTGACGGGCTGCGCCGACTGCGGGCGGGAGAGGGGGGCGCGCTTCTGGCGCTGTTCTCGCTCTGCTTTGCCTATGGGTTCTTTCACGCGGCGGGGCCCGGGCACGGCAAGATCCTTATCGGCGGCTATGGGGTCGGCAGCCGGCAGCGGCTGCTGCCGATGGTGGGCATCGCGCTTGTGTCAAGCCTCGCGCAGGCGACGACGGCGGTTGTGCTGGTCTATGGGGGCATCCTGCTGCTGGGCTGGACCCGTGAACGGCTGATGGGGATAACCGAGGATCTGATGGTGCCGCTCAGCACCGCTGCGGTGGGGGCGATCGGCCTCTGGCTCGCGTGGCGCGGGGCGCGGGGGCTTTGGCGAGTCCCGGCGCATCATCATCATCATGACGCCGAGGTCTGCGGAAGCTGCGGGCATCGCCACGGCCCCACGGCCGAGGAGGTCGCCGCGCTGCGCACCTGGCGGGACGGGGCGGCCCTGGTGGCGGGGGTGGCTCTGCGGCCCTGCACCGGGGCGCTGTTCCTGCTGATCCTGACCTGGCGCATGGGGCTTGAGGCCGCGGGCATTGCTGGCGCCTATGTCATGGGGCTGGGGACGGCAAGCGTCACGGTCGCCGTCGCCGCCGTCGCGGTTCTCGCGCGGGACGGGGCGCTGCACTGGCTGGACCGGGCGGGGCGGGCGCGGGCAGTGCTGCCGGCGCTGGAGCTTGCCGCCGGGGCGGTCATTGCCGTGGCCGCATCCATGGTGATCCTGACCATGATCTGAGCCGCGCTTGCCCCGTCCCGGGCGACAGGCTAAGGCAGGCTGATGATGAAAAAGCTCTCATACCCGGCCCATGCCCGGGCGACGCTGGTGCTTGGCCTGCCGCTGATCGGCAGCCACGTGGCGCAGTTCGGGCTGCATGTCACAGACACAATCATGCTGGGTTGGTATTCCATCCCGGCGCTTGCGGCGGTGGTGCTGGGGGCTTCGACCTTCTTCGTGGTCTTCATCCTGGGGTCAGGCTTTGGCCAGGCGGTGATGCCGATGGTGGCCCGGGCAATCGGCGCGGGCGAAGATGCCGAGGTGCGCCGCGCGACCCGGATGGGGCTTTGGCTTTCGGTGCTGTTTGGGGTTCTGTCCTACCCGGTGATGTGGTGGTCCGGCGCGCTGCTGCGCGGGCTGGGACAGGAACCCGAGGTCGCCGGCCTTGCGCAGGACTACCTGCGCATTGCCGGGCTGGGCATGGTGCCCGCGCTGCTGGTGATGGTGCTCAAAAGCTATCTGGCGGCGCTGGAACGCACGCAGGTCGTGCTTTGGACCACCGTTGCTGCGGTGGGCCTGAACGTCGCGGTGAACTGGGCGCTGATCTTCGGCAACTGGGGTGCGCCGGAACTGGGGCTGCAGGGCGCGGCGGTGGCATCGGTCACGGTGCAGGTGGCGACGCTGGTGGTGTTGGCAATCTACGCAGGTTGGCTGCCTGAGCTGCGCCGCTTTGCGCTGTTCCAGCGGATGTGGCGGCCGGATTGGATTGCCCTCGGGCAGGTGTTCCGGCTGGGCTGGCCCATCGGCCTGACGGGGCTGGCCGAAGGCGGGCTGTTCTCCGCCTCGGCGCTGATGATGGGGCTGGTGGGAACGCAGGAACTTGCCGCCCATGGCATCGCGCTGGAGATTTCGGCCCTGACCTTCATGGTGCATCTTGGCCTGTCAAATGCCGCCACGATCCGGGTTGGCCGCGCCCACGGTCAGGGCGACCACGACGGGCTGCGCCGCGGGGCCTTTGCCTCGATCGCGCTATCGCTGGCGTTCGGGTCGGCGGTGGTCGCGATCTTCCTGCTGACGCCCGAGCCCCTGATCAGCGCCTTCCTGTCCCGCGACGAACCGGGCCGCGACGCGATCATCGCCATTGGCACGGTCCTGCTGGCCATGGCGGCGTTGTTCCAGTTCGCGGATGCGGCGCAGGTGATGGTGCTTGGGCTGCTGCGGGGGCTGCAGGACACGCGGGTGCCGATGATCATCGCCGCGATCAGCTATTGGGTCGTGGGCATCCCGGTCAGCTATCTTCTGGGCATCCACTTTGGCTGGGGCGGCGTAGGGGTATGGGCCGGGCTGGTCGTGGGGCTTGCGATTGCCGCCGTGCTTCTGAGCCTGCGGTTTGCCCGTTACCTGCAGGCACAGGGCCGTTCGGCATAGCGCCAGCTCACTGGCCGACGACGGCGACGTCCACCGGCTATGAAAAAGCCCCGCGCATCGCTGCGCGGGGCTTTGATCTTGATGCCTGGCCGGATCAGGAGAGGCTGGCGCAGAAGCGCTGGATGCGGCTGCAGGCCTCTTTCAGAACCTCGTCCGAGGTCGCGTAGCTGACCCGGAAGTTCGGCGACAGGCCGAAGGCTGCGCCAAAGACGACGGCGACGCCGGTTTCTTCCAGCAGCGCAGTGGCGAAGGCCTCGTCGTCCGTGATCTTGGTGCCTGCCGGGCTGGTCTTGCCGATGCAGCCCGCGATGTTGGGATAGACGTAGAAGGCGCCTTCGGGGGTGGGGCAGGTGATGCCATCGGCCTCGTTCAGCATCGACACGACCAGATCGCGCCGGCGCTGGAAGGCAACCCGGCTTTCGGCGATGTAGTCCTGCGGGCCGGTCAGCGCCTCGAGCGCGGCCCACTGGCTGATCGATGCAGGGTTCGACGTGCTTTGCGACTGCACCTTGCCGATTGCCTTGATCAGCTGCTCAGGTCCGGCAGCATAGCCGATCCGCCAGCCGGTCATCGCATAGGCCTTGGACACGCCGTTGCAGGTGATCGTGCGGTCGTAAAGGCCGGGTTCGACTTGTGCGGGAGTGCAGAACTCGAAATCGCCATAGACGAGGTGTTCGTACATGTCGTCCGTCAGCACCCAGACATGGGGATGGCGCATCAGCACGTCGGTCAGCGCCTTGAGTTCATCCCAGGTATAGCCCGCGCCGGTCGGGTTCGACGGCGAGTTGAAGATGAACCACTTGGTCTGGGGCGTGATGGCGGCCTCAAGCTGTTCGGGGGTCAGCTTGAAGTTCGTCTCGATCGGGCATTCGACGATCACCGGCTCACCGCCGGCCAGCAGCACCATGTCTGGGTAGGACACCCAGTAGGGCGCAGGGATGATCACCTCGTCGCCTGCGTTCAGCGTTGCGACCAGCACGTTGTAAAGCACCTGCTTGCCGCCGGTGCCGACCGTCACCTGGTTCGGCGTGTAGGTCAGGCCGTTTTCGCGCAGGAACTTGTCGCAGATCGCCTGCTTCAGTTCCGGGATGCCGTCCACGGCGGTGTATTTGGTCTTGCCGGCGTCGATGGCGCGCTTGGCGGCTTCCTTGATGTTCTCGGGGGTGTCGAAATCCGGCTCTCCGGCGCCGAGGCCGATCACGTCCTTGCCCGCGGCCTTCAGCTCGCGCGCCTTGTTGGTGACGGCAATCGTGGGCGAGGGCTTCACCCGGGCGAGCGTGTCGGACAGGAAGGGCATTGGGGGAACTCCGGTTTGAACTTGCCGGGCTCATGTCTTAGGGTTCACCTCATGCGCGATCAAGCGGATTTAAACGAAGGAGGCGGTGCATGACCGACGATCTTGCGGAAGGTTGGTTCAGCGACACCACGGCCACGTTCGGTGACCGGCTTGCCGCCGCGCGCGAAGGTGCCAGCCTGACCCGCGAAGAGTTCGCGCGCCGGCTGGGCGTGAAGCTCAAGACCGTGGCGGCCTGGGAAGAGGATCTTGCCGAACCCCGGGCCAACAAGCTGCAGATGATGGCCGGGATGCTCAACGTGTCCGTCATGTGGCTGCTGACCGGCCGGGGTGACGGGGTAGAGCCGCCGGACGCGGTGGAAGGAACGCCGGATGCGGCCGGGCTGGTGGCCGAGATCCGCCAGATCCGGGCGGAAATCGGGTTGATGGGCGACCGGCTTGGCCGGCTGGAAAAGCGGCTGCGCGCCGCCCTGCAGGAGACACATTGATGACTGAAACGCCAGAAGCCCGGCTGAAACGGATGCGCATGCGTAGCTGGCGCCGCGGCACGAAAGAGATGGACCTGATTCTGGGCCCCTTCGCGGATGAGCAGCTTGCGGCCATGGATCCTGCGCAGCTTGATCTTTTTGATGCCCTGCTCGAAGAAAATGATCAGGACCTTTATCTGTGGGTTACGGGCGCCCGGCAGGGGCCGGAGCAACTTTCCACGATTTTACAAGAAATTGGCGATCATGCCCGTAGCCGGCTTCGGCAAGAAGGTTAACAGGACGAGCCCTCAAAGTCTGAAGCGGCGTTAACTAATTCTTCGGTTTTTTTCCCCAGTATCGGCCTGCGAACGAAACTGGGGGCGCCAGATGACACTGCATTCAACGCTGCGGCAGGACGACCAAAGCAACTTCATGATGGGCTATCTGGAAAGCCTGGCCCTGGTCGAACGGCTTCACCGGCTGCTGCTGGATGTGATCAAGGACGAGTTCGAACGGCTCGGCGTGCTGGAGATCAACTCGGTCCAGGCGCTGCTGCTGTTCAACATCGGCGAAAACGAGGTGACGGCGGGCGAGCTCAAGACCCGTGGCTATTACCAGGGCTCGAACGTCTCGTACAACCTCAAGAAGCTGGTGGAACTGGGCTACATGCACCACGAGCGCTGCTCGATCGACCGGCGTTCGGTGCGCGTGCGCCTGACGGAAAAGGGCCGCAACGTCCGCAACCTGGTACACTCGCTGTTTGGCCGTCATGCGCAGGGGCTGCAATCGAGCGCCCAGTTGGGCGAAGAGGGGATCGAGGGGATCAACTCGGCCCTGCGGCGGGTCGAACGTTACTGGGCCGACCAGATCCGCTTCATCTACTGAACCAGTTGGCCGACCATCACGGTTTCCAACTCGCGCAGCAGCTTGCGGATCATCGCGGCTTCGAAGTCATTGAACGACTGGGCGACCTCCACGAAGGCGTCGGGGCCCTTCATGATGTTGGCCTCGTAATAATCAACAAGGCGCCCGCCGCTGGCGGTGCGGCCCTCTTCATTGGCGTGAAGCTCGCTTGCGATGGCAAGACCGTTGATCGTGACAAGATCCAGATCCGGCTGTTGGCTTCTGTCCCGGGGCGTCGGGCCGTCATTGTTCTCCCCATCGCCCGAGATATCGAGCACCTGACGGGAGCAGCGGGGCCCTTCGGCGAAAAGGCCCGCCGCATAGCCCATCGCCGCGCCGATCGCGGTGGTGCCGTGACCCGGGCTGCGGGGGCGCGAAATGAGAAGCGCCGACAGCGTATGCAGGTGGTCCGCCGATTCGATGCGGATCCAGGGTTGAACTGTTTCCTGGAAGTTCTGCCCGCTCCATTCAAAGATGGCGAGCGCCACAGGGGCCGCGGGCTGTGCCAAGAAAGCCTCGATGACCGAAGGTGCGATCAGGGCGCGGGCCAGCCCCTCGGTCTGGAGCTGGTATTCCTGCGCGTCGACCGAGGCCGAGACATCGACCGCCAGAATTAAAGCCTGACGGCACGCGGCCTGAAGGGGGCTTGCCGCAGCAAGCCCGAGGAAGAGGGTAAGGGCCCGCGCCCCTACCAATGCCCCGTGTTGGGCATGCTCGCCCAAGGCTCTGCCGGGGGAAGCGCATTCCCCATCTGCAACAATTCGATCGAAACGTTGTCAGGGCTGCGGACGAAGGCCATGTGCCCGTCGCGCGGGGGCCGGTTGATCGTCACGCCATTGTCCTGAAGGTGCTGGCACATGGCATAGATATCCTCGACCGCATAGGCGAGATGCCCGAAATGGCGGCTGTCAGAGGGCAGCCCCTCATCGCCATCCCAGTTCCAGGTCAGTTCGACCGGGCATTCCGGTTGGCCCGGGGGCGCCATGAACACCAGGCTGAAGCGGCCCTTCTCGTTGTCAATCCGGCGTGTTTCCTCAAGGCCCAGCAGCCGGAAGAAGGCCATGGACTTGTCGAGATCCAGAACGCGGACCATGGTGTGAAGGTAGCGGATCTGCAATATGTGCTCCTTTTTAGTCGATCATAGGTTGCGTAGGCCCCTCGGCCAGAGCAGGCAAGAGCATCCGGTGCAAAAAACGCGATGTCCAGACGTTGCCTTGACCGGGTACAGGTTGTAATCCCCTGCCAAAAACCGGAGGTCCCGATGCCGCTCACGCCCGACCAGATTGCTGAAATCGAGGCCGCCCGGGCCACCCCGCGCCAGACGCTTCGTGCTGTGAGCGAGGGGATGGAGGCGCATCTTTACCGCGCGCATGAGGTTCTGGATCACGGGTTCGTCCGGGTGATCGACTACATGGGAGATGACGCGGCGATCGTTCAGGCGGCCCGGGTCAGCTATGGCGCAGGTACCAAGGCAGCGCGGGACGATGCGGGGCTGATCCGCTACCTGATGCGGCACTGGCATTCCACCCCGTTTGAGATGTGCGAGATCAAGCTGCATGTGAAGCTGCCGATCTTCGTGGCCCGGCAGTGGATTCGGCACCGGATGGCGAATGTGAATGAATATTCAGCGCGCTATTCGATCATGGACCGCGAATTCTACATCCCCGCGCCCGAACATCTGGCCGCGCAAAGCCGGCAGAACAACCAGGGCCGCGGCGAGGTTCTGGAAGGGGAGGAGGCCGCGCGGGTGCTTGAGGTGCTCAAGACCGATGCCGCGCGCAGCTATGACCACTACCAGGAGATGCTGAGCCAGGAAGGGCAGAAGGGGTTGGCGCGTGAACTTGCGCGGATGAACCTTCCTGCCAACATCTACACCCAGTGGTACTGGAAGACGGACCTGCACAACCTGTTCCACTTCCTGCGGCTGCGGGCCGATGCCCATGCGCAGTATGAAATCCGCGTTTATGCTGAGGCCATTGCCCGCGTGGTGGCCGACTGGGTGCCCGCCGCGTATTCCGCGTTCGAGGATTACCGTATGGGCGGGGCGACGATTTCTGCCAAGGGGCTCGACTGTCTGCGGCGGATGCTCCGGGGCGAGGCTGTAACCCAGGAAAGCTCGGGGATGAGCAAGGGCGAGTGGCGCGAGTTCGAATCAATCTGGGCCGGACAATGATTCTCTACGGCATCCCGACCTGCGACACCTGTCGGAAGGCGCGCAAGGCGCTGGAGGCTGCGGGCCGCGATGTCACCTTTCGAGACCTGCGGGCCGAGCCGCTTTCGGGCGAGGAACTGGATCGTTTCATCACGACGTTCGAGGGGCGGCTGCTGAACCGGTCCTCCACCACCTGGCGCGGCCTGTCAGAGGAAGAGCGGCTGGCCGACACGTCGATTCTGCTGGCCCAGCATCCGACCCTGATCAAGCGGCCGATCATCGACGATGGCACCATGCTTCACCTCGGGTGGGGGCGAGAGGTGCAGAAGCAATTGCTTTGGAAATGAAAACGGCCCGCGAAGGCGGGCCGATACGCAGATCTTGGCGGGATCAGAGCAGTTTGAGATCGGAAGCCGATTCGCGGCCATCACGGCCCGACTGCAGCTCGTAAGCGATCTTTTGGTTGTCGTTCAGGCCCTTCAGGCCGGCACGTTCAACTGCGGAGATGTGCACAAACACATCCTTGCCGCCGGTGTCCGGCGCGATGAAGCCATAGCCCTTCGTCGTATTGAACCATTTTACGGTGCCGGTAGGCATTGTCCCGCTCTCCTAATTACATTCCCCCGGTGCGGAATTGCTCCGAGTCGTTCCGCCAGGTCTTCCACTAGTCCGGCTGCCTTGAAGGAGCGGTCGTCAAGAAAGTCAGCTTCACTGCGGAAAAGGATTACCGATCTTTAAGGAAATGCAAGAGACATCTGCGTAACACTGCCACAGCGGACCAGATGGCAGTTTCCCCGTTACGAAAAAGGCGCAGCCGCCTGCGGCACCCTGAACCGGCAGGGTACCGCAGGGCGGGATCAACGCAGATCGGGGGCCAATGCCTCAGCCGTCAGGGTGGGCACGATCTGGTCAAGGGTTGCGGTTTCGGTCCGCGTCTCGCCCAGACGGCGGACGGAGACGGTACGCTCCTCGACCTCTTTCATGCCAACGGCAAGAATCACCGGCACCTTGCCCATCGAGTGTTCGCGGACCTTGTAGTTGATCTTCTCGTTCCGCAGGTCGGCCTCAGCCCGGACGCCCGCCTTCTGCAGGGCGGCCACGACCTCGCGCACAAAGTCATCGGCATCGGATACGATCGAGGCCACGACCACCTGCCGTGGCGCCAGCCAGAAGGGCAGCTTGCCCGCGTGGCTTTCGATCAGGATACCGATGAAGCGTTCGAATGATCCCAATACCGCGCGGTGCAGCATGTAGGGCCGGTGCTTTGCCCCGTCGGCGCCGATGTAGCTTGCGTCCAGACGTTCGGGCAGATTTGGGTCCACCTGCAGCGTGCCGCACTGCCAGTCGCGGCCGATGGCATCGGTCAGCACGAACTCCAGCTTGGGGCCATAGAACGCGCCTTCGCCGGGGTTCAGCTCATAGGCATAGCCTGCAGCCTCGCAGGCATTTTTCAGTGCGCCCTCGACCCGGTCCCAGCTTTCGTCGGAACCGATGCGGTTTTCGGGACGGTCCGAGAACTTGATGCGGAAGCTTTCAAACCCAAGGTCGCGGTAAACCTGCGACAGGAAGCCGATGAAGCGCTTGGCCTCGGATTCGATCTGGTCTTCGGTGCAGAAGATATGCGCGTCATCCTGCGTAAAGCCGCGCACCCGCATGATCCCGTGCAGCGCGCCCGAGGGTTCATAGCGGTTGCACGACCCGAATTCCGCCATCCGCAGCGGCAGGTCACGGTAGGATTTCAGCCCGACGTTGAAGATCTGCACGTGCCCCGGGCAATTCATGGGCTTCAGCGCGTTGACTGTCTTTTCGCGGGCATGTTCCTCGTCCACTTCGACGATGAACATGTTTTCCTGGTAGTTCTCCCAGTGGCCGGAGGCTTCCCACAGCTTGCGGTTCACGACCTGCGGGGTGTTCACCTCGACATAGCCGCCCTCGGTCTGGCGGCGGCGCATGTAGTCCTGCAGGGTAGTGTAGATGCGCCAGCCGTTCGGGTGCCAGAAGATCTGGCCCGGCGCTTCCTCCTGCATGTGGAACAGGTCCATCTCGCGTCCCAGGCGGCGGTGGTCGCGCTTGGCGGCCTCTTCCAGCATGGTCAGGTGGGCCTTGAGATCCTCGCGGTTCTTGAAGGCGACGCCATAGATGCGCTGAAGTTGCTTGTTCTTGCTATCGCCACGCCAGTAGGCGCCCGCGACACTCATCAGTTTGAAGGCGTCGGCGGGCACTTGGCCCGTGTGCTGCAGGTGGGGGCCGCGGCAAAGATCCTGCCAGTCCCCGTGCCAATACATGCGCAGGGGCTGGTCGCCCGGGATCGCCTCGATCAGCTCGACCTTGAAGGGCTCGCCCTTGGCCTCGTAATGAGCAATGGCGCGGGCCCGATCCCAGATTTCGGTCCGGACAGGATCGCGAAGGTTGATGATCTCCTTCATCTTCTTCTCGATCGCGCCAAGATCTTCGGGGGTGAAGGGCTCGTCCCGGTCGAAGTCGTAGTACCAGCCATCCTTGATGACCGGACCAATGGTGACCTTCACGTCCGGCCACAGCTCCTGCACGGCGCGGGCCATGATATGCGCAAGGTCGTGGCGGATCAGTTCCAGCGCCTGCTTGTCATCCTGAAGCGTGTGGATCGCGATGGCGGCATCCGCCTCGATCGGCCACTGCAGGTCATGATGAGCGCCGTCCACGGTCGCCGAAATCGCCTTCTTCGCCAGCGATTTCGAGATGCTTTCGGCCACGGCGGCAGGGGTCACGCCAGCATCGAAGCTGCGCACGTTGCCATCGGGAAAGGTGAGGGAGATCTGGGCCATATCGGCAGTCCTCGTCGTTTTGGCGCCCACGGAACGCCCGGTTGCGGGTTATGTCGGCAGTTGAATGAGCGGACCCGCGGGCCAAGTCAAGGCCTCGCGGGACGATTGGCGGCGGTTGTGGCTTGCAGCAGGCCGCGTCCGCAGGCAATCAATCCCTTGCAGCAAGGAGATCACGATGACCGAACCCAAGCGCCTCGATACGCCCTCTGGCCGCCAACTGGCCTATGTTCGCCATGAAGGGCAGGGACCGGGCCTCGTGTTCCTGGGCGGCTTCCGGTCCGACATGCAGGGGACTAAGGCGCTGCACCTTGATGGATGGGCACGGGCGCAGGGACGGGCCTTCCTCCGGTTCGACTATTCCGGGCACGGCCAATCTTCCGGAGAGTTCCAGCAGGGCGCCATCGGCGACTGGTTCGCTGACGCGCGGGCGGTGATCGAGGCGCTGACCGAAGGGCCGCAGGTGCTGGTCGGGTCCAGCATGGGCGGCTGGATCGCGCTGCTGCTGGCGCGGGCGATGCCGGAACGGGTGGCGGGGCTGGTCGGCATCGCAGCCGCGCCTGATTTCACTGAAGACAGCATGTGGGGCGCTTTTACCGCCCCCCAGCGCATTGCCCTTCTGGAAGAGGGGCAGGTCGCCCTGCCGTCCGATTATTCCGACGAGCCCTACATCATCACCCGCCGCCTGATCGAGGAAGGGCGCGACAACCTTGTCCTGCGCAGCCCGCTGACGCTCGACATGCCGGTGCGGCTTCTGCAGGGCACGGCGGATACGGACGTGCCGCCTTCGGTTGCCCTGCGCTTGCTGGATCATGCCGACGGCGCAGACATCCGCCTGACGCTGGTCAAGGGGGCGGATCATCGATTTTCCTCGCCCGATTGTCTTGAGCTGATCGAAGACGCGGTAGAGGAGGTGCTGGCGCGGATCTGACCCGCGCCTGCCATGATGCCTACTGCTTGTTGTTCGACGAGGCGTGCGTTGCCTTGGGATTGGCGCGTGCTGCCTTCTCTGCCTTGGGCGCTTCCTGCGTAGCAGCCTCCGCCTTGGCCGGATCGGGCTGGGCCGCTTCGGCATCCGCGGGTTCAGACTTTGCAGAAGCGTCCTTCGTGGCCTGAGGCTTGGCGGGTTCTTCCGCCGTTGCCTTGGGCATGTTCGCGTCGATGAAGTTCAGCACCAGCGGACGGATGTTGTTGCGCCACGACCGGCCGGCAAAGATGCCGTAATGCCCGGCGCCCGGTTCCAGATGCGCGGCCTTCTTGTCAGCCGGCAGGCCGGTCAGTAGGTCAAGCGCGGCAAGGCACTGGCCGGGGGCGCTGATGTCATCCTCTGCCCCCTCGACCACCATGACGGCGGTATTGGTGATCTTGCCGATATCAACCTGCTTGCCCGCGACGCTGAAAACGTTCCGCGCGATTTCACGGTTCTTGAAGATCCGTTCGACCGTTGAAAGGTAGAATTCCGCCGTCATGTCCATCACGGCCAGATATTCATCGTAGAAGCGGTTGTGCTTGTCGTGTTCGCCGGCCTCGCCCTTGGCAGTGCGGATGATCTGGTCAAAGAAGGCTTGCCCATGCCGATCAAGGTTCATCGAGATGAACGAGGCGAGCTGCAGCAGCCCCGGATAGACCAGCCTGCCTACACCTGCGTATTTGAAGCCCACGCTCTGGATAGCCATCTGTTCCAGTTGGCCCATCGTCACGCGGCGGCCAAAGTCGGTCACCTCGGTCGCGGCGGCGTCCGGGTCCACGGGGCCGCCGATCAGGATCAGGCTGCGAGGCTGGGCCTCGGGCGCTTCCTCGGCCAGATAGGCCGAGGCGGCAAGCGCCAGCGGCACCGGCTGACAAACGGCGACCACATGTACATCCGGCCCCAGGTGCTGGATGAAATCGGCAAGGTAGACTGTGTAATCCTCGACATCGAACTTGCCGGCCGACACGGGGATGTCACGGGCGTTGTGCCAGTCGGTGACATAAACCTCGCAGTCAGGCAGCAGGCTCGCGACGGTGCTGCGCAGCAGCGTCGCATAGTGGCCTGACATCGGCGCCACCACGAGAACCCGGCGCGGCATCGGCGCGCGACCACTGACCACGAAATGGATGAGATTGCCAAAGTCCCGCTGCACGACGGTGCGACAGGATACCAGGTGTTCCCGCCCATCAGCGCCATGGACCGAATGGATGCCCCAGTCCGGCTTGGCCACCATCCGGGCAAAGCTGCGTTCGGTCACGCGGCCCCAGGCATCCATCACGTTGAAGGCAGGGTTGGGTATCATGCCCCAGATGGGGTAGGCGGCAAAGGCCCGTGCCGTTGCACCAAGCCACTCGTTGGTGTTCCGGGCGGTCTCCATCAGGTCGTAGGTCGCCATATTCTTCATGTCGCGCTCCTTTGAAGCTGGGAAATCGTCGCTTTCCCCCCCAGTGCCGCGACGCTATGCTTCTTAATGTGGAAGGTAGGGGGGGTTTGCAGGTATGACAACTGACGAAGATGGGGCCATCGCCAAGCTGGAGCGTCTGAACGCAAATCTGGTAAAGGTCGAAGAGCTGTCGCAGCGGCTGATTGCGGCCATGGCCCGACGAAAAGGCGGCGATCCGGGACTTCAGGGACCATCCCATGACATCTTCGTGAAGGCAGCCATGGCCTATGTCGCCGAGATGATGCAAAACCCGTCCAAGGTTCTGGAACATCAGATATCCTACTGGGGCAAGTCCCTGAAACACTACATCGAGGCGCAGCAGGCGCTTGCCAAAGGCACCCTTGCCGCGCCCGAGGACAACACCCCGACCGACCGCCGTTTTTCCGATCCGGCCTGGAGCACGCATCCCTACTTCAACTACCTCAAGCAGCAATACATGCTGTCGGCCGAGGCGATGCAGAACGCGGTCAACAACCTTGAGCATGTCGACCCGCGCGACAAGCGCCGCATCGATTACTTCACCAAGCAGATCATCGACATGTTCTCGCCCACGAACTTCCTGGGCACCAATCCCGAGGCGCTGGCCCGCGCGGTTGAAACCGATGGTGAGTCGCTGGTGCGCGGGCTTGAAAACCTGGTGCGCGACATTGAGGCGAATGACGGTGACCTGCTCGTAACTCTGGCCGATCGCGAGGCATTCCGCGTGGGCGAGAATATCGCCAGCACCGAAGGCGCCGTCGTCTTCCGCAACCGCCTGTTCGAACTGATCCAGTACGCACCCCTGACGGAAACCGTGCACCGCACGCCGCTGGTGATCTTCCCGCCTTGGATCAACAAGTTCTACGTGCTTGATCTCAAGCCGCAGAACAGCATGATCCGCTGGATCGTCGAGCAGGGCTTTACCGTCTTCGTGGTCAGCTGGGCCAACCCGGACGCAAGCTATCGCGACGTGGGCCTTGAGGATTACATCGAGGAGGGCTTCCTGACCGCAATTTCGCAGGTGAAGGAAATCACCCAAGAGCCGAAGGTCAACACGATCGGGTATTGCATCGCGGGGACGACGCTCTCGCTGACGCTGGCGCTGATGGAAAAGCGGCGCGACCGCTCGGTTCGTTCGGCCACCTTCTTCACCACGCTGACCGACTTTTCGGACCAGGGTGAAATGGCGGTCTTCCTTGAGGAAGACTTCCTGAAGGGGATCGAGAGGGAGGTGCAGAAGAAGGGCTACCTGCACGCCTTCTACATGTCACGGACCTTTTCCTATCTGCGGTCGAACGACCTGATCTATCAGCCTGCAATCCGCAGCTACATGATGGGGGAAACGCCGCCGGCCTTTGACCTTCTGTACTGGAACGGGGACGGGACGAACCTGCCAGCGCGGATGGCCGTGGAATACCTGCGGGGTCTTTGCGACAAGGACAGCTTTGCCCGTGACGGCTATTCTGCCTTCGGCGAGACGCTGACCCTGCGCGACGTGAAGGTGCCGCTCTGCGCCATTGCATGCGAAGCTGATCACATCGCCGCTTGGAAGGCCAGCTATGCCGGCATCCAGAAGATGGGATCAAAGGACAAGACCTTCATCCTGTCCCAGTCGGGCCATATCGCCGGGATCGTCAATCCGCCCACCAAGAAGAAGTACGGGCACTACGTGAATTCCGACATGAGCCTCAGCACCGAGGACTGGCGCAACGCTGCTGAATTCCACGAAGGATCATGGTGGCCGCGCTGGGCAGAGTGGTTGCGCGGGCGATCCGGTGCGCGGATTCCCGCTCGTGTTCCCGGCGATTCGGACCATCCTGTACTGGAACCTGCACCAGGAAGCTACGTCTTGGTACGCCCAACTGCCTGACCTCACGGGATTTTGTGCGCGTCGCAGAAAAATGCTGCGGTGCAGCATAAAAAGTTGATTTTCTGCATTGCAGCATGTATAAAATCCGAAGTGACGGGAACTTTTCCCACCGAGGAGCGAAAGAATGACCAAGACGCAGGACTACACCAAGATGATGCAAGAGATGATGTCGGCATTTCCGGTCGATGCCTCCGCGTTCCAGCAGGCGTTCAAGACGCAGGCTGCGCTTGGTGAGAAAATGACCAAGGTTGCACTGGAAGCTGCCGAGAAATCGACCGAGATTTCCAGCAAGTGGACCAAGGACGTGCTGGCCAAGATGGGCGAAGTCTCGCGCGCCCGTGAAGAGCCTTCTGAATACTCGAAAGCGCTGAGCGACTTCGCTTCCGCTTCGGCTGAGATGTCGGCAGAGCACATGGCCGCCTTCGCCGAAGTCGTCAAAAAAGTTCAGATGGAAACCGTCGAACTGATGCTGGCCGCTGGCAAGGATCTGTCGCAGGACGCTACCTCGGCTGCCAAGGGCGCAGCTGCAGGCGTGCCTGCCACGCCGCGCAAGGCGCCGAACGCTTCGCCGGTCTGATCCACGCGGATCCGAATGCTGCAGATGCAAAGGGCGGGCTATTACAGCCTGCCCTTTCTTTTTGAAAAAGCCTGCCCTAAGCTTTGCTGCACTGCACAAAAATCGGGGAGGTTGGCCGATGGCCGAAAGCGCAAAGCCACTGCTGATCAAGCGGTACGCCAGCCGGCGCCTGTACAACACCGAAACCAGTGACTACGTCACCCTTGACGACATCGCCAAGTTCATTCGCGCCGGGCGCGAGGTTCAGATCGTGGATCTGAAAAGCGGCGATGACCTGACCCGCCAATATCTGCTGCAGATCGTGGCGGAACATGAGAGCCGCGGCGAAAGCGTGCTGCCGCTGGACGTTCTGACTGACCTTGTCCGCAGCTACACCACGCAGGCGCAAAGCGTGGTGCCGCAGTTCCTTGCCATGTCGTTCGAGATGCTGCGCAACGGACAGTCCAAGATGATGGAAAACCTGACCAAGGTGCCGAGCCCCCTGGCGAGCATGCCGGGGTTCGAGGCGATGCAGCGTCAGCAGCAGGCGTTTCTCAAATCAATGATGGGCGGCATGACGCCTTGGGCCGCGGCCGCGCCACAATCGGAAAGCCGCTCGGAGGAGGCGAGCTCGGCCGAGGAACTGGCCGAGATCAAGAAGCAGCTTGCCGCGCTGCAGGCGAAACTGTCGAAGCTGGGCAGCTAGGCCGCGGTTTCCCGCAGCCCTTGCCTTCAGGCGACCTCGGCGAACACCTTTTTCAGCGCCTGTTCCAGCTTGTCGAACATCTCGTCCATCTGGGCCTCGGTGATGATGAAGGGTGGGCAGAGCACGATGGCCTGCCCCAACGGGCGGCAGATCAGCCCAAGGTCCGTGCAAGTGTTGGCGACCCGTTCCGACACCGACAGACTGCTGTCAAAGGGCGTCTTGGTGGCCTTGTCCTTCACCGCCTCCAGCGCGCCCATCAGACCCTTGCCGCGCCATTCGCCGATGTTGGGGTTCTCCGCCAGCCGGCGCATCCCTTCCTCAAACCGCGGGGTGAGGGCGCGCACGTTGTCCAGAAGCCCCTCGTTCATCACCACGTCGATAGCCTTGAGCGCGATCGCGCAGCCGACCGGATGACCTGATGCGGTGAATCCGTGCGGGAATTCCTCGATCGCCTCTGCTGCGGCTTGCAGCCGGTCTGACAGTTCCGGCCCCAGGATGATGGCCCCCATGGGGAAAAAGCCCGCGGTGATGTTCTTGGAGCTGATGATCGCGTCCGGCACGAATTCATAGGTTTCCGAGCCCCAGAGGTTTCCGGTCCGGCCAAACCCGGTGATGACCTCATCCGCGATCAGCGGGATGCCGTATTTCTTCAGGATCGGCTGCACCGCCTGGAAATAACCCTCGGAGGGCGGGATCACCCCGCCTGCGCCCATGACCGGCTCGGCAAAGAACCCGGCAATGGTGTCCGGCCCCTCGGCAATGATCCGGTCTTCAAGCTCTTGCGCAAGGCGGCGCGTGAACTCGGCCTCGCTCTCGCCCTCGCGGCCCTCCCGCCAATAATGAGGCGAGGTGAGGTGGATGAAGCCGGGCAGGGGCAGCCCAAAGACGCTGTTGTAGGGCTTGCCGGTCATCGACGCCGACACCGCCGTCACCCCGTGATAGGCGTTCCAGCGGGTCAGGATCTTGCGCCGCTCCGGCTTGCCCTCTGACGCATGAAGGAACCAGAGCATCTTGACCATGGTGTCATTCGCCTCGGACCCCGAGTTCGTGTAGAACACCCGGCCTCGGGCAAAGGGCGAAACCTCTACCAGCTTTTCCGACAGCATCACCGTCTGGTCCGACATGCGCCCAAAGAATGCGTGATAGCCGGGGAACCGGTCATACTGCGCCTTGGCCGCCGCCGTCAGGCCCGGATGGTCGAAGCCCGCGACCATGTTCCACAAGCCAGAATTCGCGTCCAGATACCGACGCCCATGCACGTCCACGACATACGGCCCCTCGCCATGCGTCAGGACCACGGTGCCGCGGGACTGTACCGACGGAAGATCGGTAAAGCCGTAAAGCGAATTGGCCTCGGCGCGGGACTCCCAGCTGTTGGGCGCAGTATCTGGCATCATGTCTGTCCTTTTGCTGATCGGGGTCAGGCTATCGCGGCCCTTGGGCGGGTTCAACGCCAGTCAGAGGCCCAGCCTGTCGCGCAGGGAAAACCAGGTCATCGCCAGCACCAGCAGCGGAGTGCGCAACCTGCTGCCACCGGGGAAGCGCGGCGTCGGCACCTGCGCCATCACGTCGAACCGTTCGGCCTGTCCAGCCGTCGCCTCGGCCAGCAGCTTGCCGGCCAGCGTCGCCATCGCCACCCCATGCCCCGAATACCCCGAGGCTGACAGGATGTTCCCCGCCAGTCGCGTGAAACAGGGCATCCGGTTCATGGTGATGGCCAGCGTCCCGCCCCAGACATGATCGATGCGGATGTCACGCAGATGCGGAAACACCTCCAGCATCGGGCGGCGCACGACGGCCTCCATGTCGGCGGGGAAGCGGTAGCCATAGCTTTCACCGCCGCCGAACAGCAGCCGGTTGTCCTCGGACAGGCGGAAGTAGTTGACCACGAACTTGGTGTCTGCCACCGCCACATCCTGGGTCAGCACCTGCGCGGCACGGGGGCCAAGCGGTTCTGTCGCGGCGATGTAGTTGTTGATCGGCATCACCCGCGCCGCGACCTTGGTACTCAGCCGCCCCAGATAGCCGTTGCAGGCCAGCACAAGGTGGCGGGCGGAGACTTCGCCCTCTTCCGTCGTCACGCGGACCGTAGCGCCCTCGGTTATCTCGGTGGCCAGTGTCCCTTCGTGGATCCTCACCCCGGCATCCGCGGCGGCCTTTGCCAGCCCCAGCGCGAACCGCAGCGGGTGGATATGGCCCGCGCCGCGGTCGATATCGCCACCGTGATAGGCGGGGGATGGGCAGATTGCCTGCAGCGCCTCGCGATCCAGAAATTCCACATGCGGGTAGTCATAATCACGGGCCAGCTTTTCCGCATAGGCTTGGGTGTGGGGCAGTTCACTTTTCCGCCAGCAGGCGTGGACGATGCCCGGCCGGAACCGCGCGTCGATACCATGTCGGTCGGCCAGGTCGCGGACAAGGTGCTTGGCCTCCTCGCCCAGATCCCAAAGCTTGCGCGCCGTTTCGCGCCCCAGCATCCGTTCCAGTTGGTCCTGTTCCAGCCGCTGGCCGCTGCCGACCTGCCCGCCGTTGCGCCCAGAGGCGCCAAAGCCCACGCGATGCGCCTCGATCAGCACAACGTCATAGCCGCGTTCCGCCAGATGCAGCGCCGTTGAAAGGCCGGTATAACCGCCGCCGATCACGCAGACATCCGCCGTCGCCTGCCCCTTCAATGGGGGGAAGGGGGGCAGGGGCTGCGCCGTGGCGGCGTACCAGCTGTCCGGGTAGCTGCCGCGGCCGTCGTTGGTGAACAGCAGGTTCATACGTTCAGAAGCAGATGCTCTCGCTCCCACGGGCTGATGACCTGCAGGAACTCCTTGTATTCCAGCCGCTTGACTGCCTCATAGATGCCGCAGAACTCAGTCCCCAGCACCTCGCGCACGGGCTCGCTTTCGCTGAAGGTGTCCAGCGCGTCACCAAGGCTCAGCGGCAGGTCTTCCTCGTTCATGTAGGCGTCGCCCAAGCATTCGGTCCGGGGCATCTTCTGCTCCTTGAGGCCCAAGTACCCGCAGGCTAGGCTTGCCGCTAGCCCGAGGTACGGATTGCAGTCCATCCCCGCCAGACGGTTTTCCACCCGCCGTCCTTCGGGTTCGGAAATCGGAACGCGGATGCCGGTCGTCCGGTTGTCGCGGCCCCATTCCAGATTGATGGGCGCGGCAAAGTCGGGAACATAGCGGCGGTAGCTGTTCACATACGGCGCAAGGATCGCGATCACCGCCGGCAGGTAGGTCTGCAGCCCGGCGATGAAATGCATGAAGGCGGGCGTTTCCTCGCCCTTGGCGCCGGAAAAGATGTTCTGCCCGGTTTCAATATCCACGACTGAATGGTGGATGTGCATGGCGCTGCCCGGCTCGCCCTCGATCGGCTTGGCCATGAAGGTGGCAAAGCAGTCGTGGCGCAGCGCCGCCTCGCGGATAAGCCGCTTGAAGTAGAATATCTCGTCCGCCAGCCGCACCGGGTCGCCGTGCTGCAGGTTGATCTCTACCTGACCTGCGCCGCCTTCCTGAAGGATGCCGTCGATCTCGAACCCCTGCGCCTCGGCGAAATCATAGATGTCGTCGATGACCGGGCCATATTCGTCCACCGCGCTCATGGAATAGGCCTGCTTGCCCATCGCGCGGCGGCCCGACCGGCCCATCGGCGGCATGATCGGCTGCGCCGGGTCCACGTTCCGCGCGACAAGGTAAAACTCCATTTCCGGCGCGACGATAGGCGTCCAGCCCTCGGCCCGGTAAAGGTCGATCACCCGCTTGAGCACGTTGCGCGGCGCGGTCGGGACCCGCTTGCCTGACTGGTCAAACACGTCATGGATCACCTGCAGCGTCACGTCGGCCGTCCAGGGCGCGGCGCTGGCGGTGCTGAAATCAGGCGTCAGCACCATGTCCGGTTCGGTGAAGGCGTCATTCGGGCTGTCGGCCCAGTCGCCGGTGATCGTCTGCAGGAAGATCGAGTTCGGAAGGTAGAACTGCGCCTGCCGCGCGAACTTGGATGCAGGCATCGCCTTGCCGCGCGCAACGCCGGCAAGGTCGGGCACGATGCATTCGACCTCATCGGGCTTGCGCCCGGCGATATAGTCGCGGGCGGCTTCAGGTAGCTGGTCGGTCCATTCGGACATGGTCACTCCGATCCTCGGGTGGAAGGTTACTTCCGGGGTTGCTTGAAGAACTCGGCAATCTGGCGGGCCACGACATCGGAATGCACATGGGTGCCCAGTCGTTCCTCTGCTGCGTCAATCTGCGCATCAGGGATGGTGCCTCGGCCTCGGGTTTCCATCAGGCCACGGATGAAGGTGTCGGAAAATTCCGGATGCGCCTGCACTGTCAGCGCCCGGTCGCCATAGACCAGCGCCGCGTTGGCGCAGAAGTCGTTGCAGCCGATCACCGTCGCCCCTTCGGGCCGTTCCACCACCTGATCCTGATGCCAAGCGTTCAGCGTCAGAGGGGTACCCTGGAAATCGTAGGTCTGCGGGCCAACCGCCCAGCCGCCCGGGAACTTCTCGACCCGGCCGCCAAGGGCCTGTGCGATGATCTGGTGGCCAAAGCAGATCCCGACCATTGGCACCCCTTCGGCATAGGCGTGACGGATGAACTCCTCCAGCGGCGGAATGAAGGGATGATCCTCATAGGCGCCGTGGCGCGACCCGGTGATCAGCCAGCCGTCGGCATCCTGCGGGCTCTGGGGGAACTCCATCGCCTCGACATGCCAGCGTTGGAAGGCAAAGCCCTCATGCGCCAGCAGGTTTTCGAACATGTCCGGATAATCGCCCATCTCCTCGCGCAGGGGGGCGGGGGACTGGCCGGTTTGCAGGATGCCGATCCGCATGGGATGCTCTCTGGTTTGTTTGCGCAACCCTAGCGGCGGCCCCTTGCAACGGCAAGGGGGGCCTAGACTGTGTCCAGATAGACCTCGACCTGTTCCTCGGGGCTAAGCTCGGCCATGTAGTGGCGTTCTTGCCGCTTAGTCATGACCAGGTTGCGGATCAGTTCGCGCGGAAAGATGCGGGCCATGATCGGGCTGCTTTCAAACGCGTTGATCGCGTCATCCCAGGTCGCAGGAATCTGTGGCAGGTTCAGCGCATAGGCATTGCCGCTGATGGGCGGCGGCGGGGCAAGGTCATCCTCGATCCCGATCAGCGCGGCACCCAAGATCCCGGCCAGCATGAGGTAAGGGTTCACATCGCCGCCCGCGACCCGATGTTCTATCCGCCGGGCGAGGGGGCTGCCCGATGGCACGCGCAGCGCCGCAGTCCGGTTTTCATAGGCCCAGCAGACGCCGGTGGGGGCATGATTTCCCGGTACCAGCCGGTCATAGCTGTTGGCATGAGGCGCAAATAGCAGCGTGCTGTCGGGCATCGCGGCCAGACACCCGGCAACCGCCTGCCGCAGCACCTCTGACCCTTCCGGGCCGCCGTTGGAAAAGATGTTGCGCCCGTCGCGGTCCTGCACCGAAAAATGCGTGTGCAGGCCCGTGCCCGGATAATCAGCATAGGGCTTGGCCATGAAACTTGCGGCAAAGCCGTGCCGCCGGGCCAGCCCCTTGACCAGCATCTTGAACAACCACGCGTCGTCCGCGGCCTTGAGCGCGTCCTCGCCATGCATCAGGTTGATCTCGAACTGGCCCAGCCCCGCCTCGGAAATGGCGGTATCGGCGGGGATGTCCATATCCTCGCAAGCCTCGTAAAGGTCCGTGAAGAAGGTGTCGAAGGCATCGAGCGCCCGGATCGAAAGGATCTCTGCCGCCTTCCTTCGCTTGCCCGATCGCGGCGAGGGGGGCACCTGCAACGTCTTGCCGCTGTCGTCGATCAGGAAGAACTCCAGCTCGGTGGCGACAACAGGGGTCAGCCCAAGCTCGTTGTAGCGGCGCACGACCCGGGCCAGCGCATGCCGCGGATCGCCGTCATAAGGCTGGCCGCTTTCCCGGAACATCCAGATCGGCAGCAGCGCGGTCGGGGCCTCCAGCCAGGGCATGGGGACAAAGCCGCGTTCCGTTGGGCGCAGCACCCCGTCGGCATCGCCGCTGTCGAACAGCAGCGGGCTGTCGTCGATATCCTCGCCCCAGATGTCGAGGCTCAGCACCGACATCGGAAAACGTGTCCCCTCGGTCGCGACCCGTTCGGCAAAGCGCGCCGGAATTCGTTTGCCCCGCGCCTGGCCGTTCAGATCAGCCGCGGCGACCCGGATGGTCCGGACCTCGGGGTGCTTGCGCAGCCAGTTCTTCATGCGTCACCTGATCAATTGCGGCCGATAACGCAGCCGCGGCGCCTGTTGGGGAAGATGCCGGTTCAGCCGCCGGTTCACCGCCCCGAAAATCCATATGATGACCAAGGTAAGGCCAACGAAATACGCGGCCACGATCGGGTAGGCCACGAAGGGGTTAAAGGTTTGGTCCGCAAGGTAGCGGGCATAATAAAGCGAATCCCCGGATTGCTGCCAAGCCGGAAAACCGGAAAAGAACACCAGCGTCGTCGCGTGGAACAGGAAGATCGCCTCGTTCGTATAGGAGGGCCAGGCCAGACGCAGCATCGTCGGCCAGACGATCCGGCGGAAGCGACGCCAGCCGGTCATGCCATAGGCATCGGCGGCCTCCAGATCGCCCTTGGGCACCGACTGCAGGGCGCCGTGGAAAATCTCGGCGCTATAAGCCGTGGTGTTGAGGATCAGCACGATCAGCGCCCCGGCCCAGGCGCGGGTCAGCCAGCGGGTTTCGGCGGTGATGGTGGTGAAGAACAGGTCGATCTCGATCCCGTTGCGGGGCAGCAGGACGAAGGCCTCATACGCCAGGAAGAACTGAATGAAGAGAGGCGAGCCCCGGAACAGGAAGATGAACCCTGACGAGGGACGGCGCAGCAGCGGGTTGGTGCTGTTCTTGCCCAACGCCAGCAGCGTCGCTAGGAAGAAGCCAAAGCCGATGGCCAGCATGCCGAAATAAAGATTCCAGCTCAGGCCCGAACCGATCAGCACAATCTGGTCGCAAAGCGTGATGTCGCCGGCGCGCGGTAGCAGCGTCTCGCCATAATCGCGGCCCAGCGCCCGCAGCCCGTAGGCGGAAAGCGACTCCCAGCAGTTTCTCATGCCGCTGCCCTCCGCAGCCGTTCGCCGGCGGCAGTGGCCTGCCCCCGTGACAGGCGTCGCATCAGGCGTTCGAACACCCGTTCCGAAACCCAGGTCAGCAGCAGGTAAAAGACCAGCACGGCCAGGAAATACCACAGCCGCCAGTCACCGTGCGGATAGGCATAGATCGAGGTCTTGGACCCGCCCAGTTCCCGCGCCCAATAGACGATGTCGCGGATGCCCAGGAGGAACAGCAGCGGCGTGGCCTTGATCAGGATCATCCACAGGTTCGACAGGCCGGGCAGGGCATAGATCCACATCTGCGGCAGCAGGATGCGCCGCACCACCTGCCGGCGTGACATGCCATAGGCCTCCGCGGTTTCAAGCTGCGCGCGGGGCACCGTCCGCATCGCCCCATAGAGCGTGTTGGCGGCAAAGGCGCCAAAGACCAGGGCAAAGGCCACAAGCGCCAGTCCGAAGGAATAGATGTCATGCACCCATGCTGGCGCGTTCGAAAGCGGCACCTTGGCCTGGGCACAGACTGCGAATTCCGCCCCCCTGCGCACCGGCTGCGTCCAGTCAGGGCAGCGGATGTGGTGCATGAGGTATTCGAGCCCCTGATCGATCGCGATTGGCACGAACAGGAAGAAGATGATGTCCGGCACGCCCCGCACCATCGCGATATAGGTCTTGCCAAGGACCCGCACCGGCGCGACATGCGACCGCGCCGCCAGTGCGCCGCCGAAACCGAACAGCAGCGCCGATGGCGCCGCAAGTGCGATCAGCAGCAGGACCACCCCGAACGACCAGTAGAACGCCAAATGCGTCCCCGATGTCAGGTAGCAGGCGAACCACTGCCAGTCGGGCAGCGTGGCGGGATCTGTGCAGAAGGAAAACATTCAGGTGCTCGAAAAGGGAACGGGGCCCGGAGGCCCCGTCCGGTCAGTCGAAGGTCAGCGCGTTGGGGCCGAACCACTTGATGATCATCTCGTTCAGCGTGCCATCCTCTTTCATGGAGGCGATGGCCGTGTTGAAGGTCTCGCGCAGTTCCTCGTCGCTTTGACGCAGGCCAATGCCGATGCCTTCGCCCAGCTGAACATCCTCGCCCACGAAGACAAACTCGCCGCCCGACTCTTCCACGATCGGAACCAGGAAGTCACGGTCGGCAAAGACGGCATCAGCCTCGCCGTTGCGGACGGCGGCGACGGTTTCGTCGGGCGTGGCGAATTCAAGCAGCGTCGCGCC
Organism: Rhodobacteraceae bacterium LNNU 3342; assembly: GCA_008711135.1. Classification (GTDB taxonomy): domain Bacteria; phylum Pseudomonadota; class Alphaproteobacteria; order Rhodobacterales; family Rhodobacteraceae; genus Halodurantibacterium. Next base: position 294,494 of record VUAW01000002.1, on the reverse strand, counting down.
GGTCTGGGCCACATAGGACGCCTGTACTGTCGACACCTGCACGGCCACCACCCCGTTCTCGATATCCGCGTCCTCTTCCAGCGCGGCATAGGACGACGCTGCCGGCGGGGTGTAGGCGTCGCTGAAGCTGATCACCTGCCGGCGTTCATCCGTGATGTTCATGCCAGCCAGGATCGCGTCGAAATTGCCTGCGGTCAGGTTCGGGATGATCGAATCCCAGTCGGTGATGACCCATTCGCAGGTCAGCTGCGCCCGTTCGCACAGCGCGTCGCCCAACTCGCGTTCGAACCCGTCCAGCTGGTTGGCGTCGTTGATGAAGTTGTACGGAGGGTAGGCGCCCTCGGACCCCAGACGCACCACGTTCTGCGCCAGCGCGGGGGCGGCGGCAAGGGTCAGTGCGGCAAGGGCAAGCGGCAGTTTCATCATTCTTCGGCTCCCTGTTGGAATTGTCAGGCGGGTTCGGTGGCGCGCAGGAACTGGCGCAGCCGGTCGGTGCGCGGTGATCGGAACAGGACATCGGGCGGTCCCTCTTCCTCGATCCGGCCCTGGTGGAGAAAGACGACATGGTCGGAAACATCCGCTGCCAGCCGCATGTCATGGGTGACAAGGATCATCGTGCGGCCTTCGTCGGCCAGCGCCTTGATGACCTTGACGACCTCCTGTTCCAGCTCGGGGTCGAGCGCGGAGGTCGGTTCGTCGAACAGAAGTGCGCGGGGCTCCATGCACAGCGCGCGGGCGATGGCGGCGCGCTGTTGCTGCCCGCCCGACAGCATCGCAGGATAGGCGCCAGCCTTGTCGCCGATGCCGACCTTGTCCAGCAGCGCCCTTGCCCGCGCCTCCACCTCGGCCTTGGGATGGCCCAGAACGGTCACTGGCGCTTCCATCACGTTCTGAAGGATCGTCATGTGGGACCAGAGGTTGAACTGCTGGAACACCATCGACAGGTTCGTGCGGATGCGCATCACCTGTGCCTTATCAGCCGGGTGCCGGTGCAGGCCGGTGCCGCGCCAGCGGACGGGTTCGCCTTCGAACAGGATCTCGCCCTGCTGGCTGTCTTCAAGCAGGTTGCAGCACCGCAAGAGCGTTGATTTTCCCGACCCCGAAGACCCGATGAGCGATACCACATGTCCGCGCGGCGCGATCATGTCGACACCCTTCAGCACCTCCAGCGGGCCATAGCTCTTGTGCAGGTCGTGGATCTGGATGACGGGGGGCAGGGGGTCGGTCACGGTTATGGCTGGTCCTTTGGCTTGATGAAATAGGGCGTAGATTGGGCGGGAATGCAACGGTTCTGTTAACGGTGACGCAGCGAAACGCCTGCGGATAAGGCACAGTCCGCTGTTTTGCCTTTCTTCAGGTCACATCCGGCAGCAGGTTCGGCAACTGGCGGAAGAACCGGCCCCGGGACTACTCGCAGCGGCAAGGGGCGGCTTATCCGGCGTTGCGCGCTTCCACCCGCTGCCGCGCCAGCGCCGAGTCCCGGTCGTTCACGCCCAGCAGGTTCGCTGCCAGCCGCACGACCGCATCTTCTTCGGCGTCGCGCTTGCCATCGCTGAGAACGACACACCAAAGCGCCTCGATCACGCCTTCACGTTCTTCATAGGGGACCGCGTCCTTGACGGTGCGGGTGAAACGCACGGTGTCGGGGGCTTCGGCTTCAAGCACCTCGGCTTCTTCGCGCAGGGCGCGGGCTTCGGCCTCGCCAAGATTGTGGCGAAGCATCAGGATACGCTCGATCCGGGCAACTTCGGCGGGGGAATACTGTCCGTCGGCGCGGGCAACCCGCACCAGAAGCGCCCCGAGCGCAAGCCGCGCGTCGGGATCGGAAAGCTGTTCAGGGGCGGGGGCCGTCAGGCGGCGCAGGAATTCGGCAAACATGGGGCAAGATATAATTCGGGGTCGGGGTGCTGCCAATGCACATCGCCGTCAGGGCTGTTCGCCCTCATACCCTTCGACAATCAGCAGATCTGCCTGTGATACTGGCAGGCGCAGCGCCTTTGCCGCCTGGTATTCGGGGCTGTCGTAACAGGCGCGGGCCGCCTCGACGCTGTCAAATTCCACGACCACTGTCCGGCCGGCGGAACTTCCCTCGCGCAGTTCGGCCGCACCGCCCCTGACAAGGAAACGGCCACCGTACTTGCGGAACGCTGCGGCATTCGCGGCCCGATAGGCTTCATAGGCGTGTGGGTCGTCCACATCGACATGGGCGACCCAGTAACCCCGTGCCATCAGACGAGACGCGAGTTGTCGCGGGCTGCGCGGATGAAGTCCGCGAACAGCGGGTGGGGTGCGAAGGGCTTGGACTTCAGTTCAGGGTGGAACTGCACGCCGATGAACCACGGATGATCCCGATGCTCCACGATTTCTGGCAGGCGCCCGTCGGGCGACATGCCAGAAAACACGAGGCCACAGCTTTCCAGCTGGTCACGGTACTGGATGTCCACCTCATAGCGGTGACGGTGCCGTTCCTCGATCGTCTGCCCACCATAAACACGCGAAACAAGCGAACCTTCGGCCAGTTGCGCGGTATAGGCGCCAAGCCGCATGGTGCCGCCCTTGTCGTCACCGATCTTGCGCGCAACCTTGTGATTGCCCTGCACCCATTCCTTCAGGTGATAGACGACGGGGGTGAAGCGCTTCTTGCCCGCTTCATGGTCGAACTCCTCGGAGCCGGCGTCTTCCAGCCCGGCGAGGTTCCGCGCCGCCTCGATCACCGCCATCTGCATGCCAAGGCAGATCCCAAGGTAGGGAATACCGCGTTCGCGGGCGAACTGCGCCGCCTTGATCTTGCCCTCGGTCCCGCGCTCGCCAAAGCCGCCGGGGACGAGGATGGCTTGGAAGCCTTCCAGCCACGGGCTCGGGTCTTCACGCTCAAAGATCTCAGCGTCGATCCATTCGGCCTTTACGCGGACACGGTTGGCCATGCCGCCGTGGGTAAGGGCCTCGGCGATGGATTTGTAGGCATCCTCTAGCTGAGTATATTTCCCCACCACCGCGATCCGGATCAGACCTTCGGCGTTTTCAAGCCGGTCCATCACGTCTTCCCAGCGGCTCAGGTCCGGGCGCGGGGCCGGGCTGATCGCGAAGGCGTCCAGAACCGCTTGGTCCAGCCCCTCACGGTGATAGGCCAGCGGCGCTTCGTAGATCGAGCGGAGGTCGGGCGCGGCAATGACCGCATCCTTGCGGACGTTGCAGAAAAGGGAGATCTTCTCACGCTCTTTTTCCGGGATCGGATGTTCGGACCGGCAAACCAGCACGTCCGGCGCAATCCCGATCGACCGCAGTTCCTTGACAGAATGCTGGGTGGGCTTGGTCTTAAGCTCACCGCTTGCCGTCACATAGGGCAGCAGTGTCAGGTGCATGAAGATACACTGGCCGCGCGGGCGGTCCTGGCTGAACTGGCGGATCGCCTCAAAGAAGGGCAGGCCTTCGATGTCGCCGACGGTACCGCCGATCTCGCACAGCATGAAGTCGACCTCATCCTCGCCCACGGCAAGGAAATCCTTGATCTCGTTCGTGACGTGGGGAATGACCTGGATCGTCTTGCCGAGGTAGTCGCCGCGGCGTTCCTTTTCCAGCACGTTGGAATAGATCCGGCCGGAAGAAACCGAATCCGTCCGCCGCGCCGCAACGCCGGTAAAGCGTTCATAGTGACCAAGGTCGAGGTCGGTTTCCGCGCCGTCGTCGGTAACGAAGACCTCGCCATGTTCGAAAGGCGACATCGTGCCGGGATCGACGTTCAGGTAGGGGTCCAGCTTGCGCAGCCGCACTGAATACCCGCGTGCCTGCAACAGCGCCCCAAGCGCCGCCGAGGCCAGTCCCTTGCCCAGAGAGGAGACGACCCCGCCCGTGATGAAGACATAGCGTGCCATGGAAAAACGTCTCCCGTGATCTGATCGTCAGTGTTCGCTTGGCCGGCAGGGTCAAGCATCACGGGACCGGGGGTATAGCGGATTCGCCAATGCTCCGCAACCCGGCCACATGATGCCGTCAGCCCCCTTCGGACGGGGTCAAGTATATGTAACGGCGGCCTTAATCGGCCCGCGGCGGGGTAAGCGGGGCGTTGCCCGAGGTCGGCGGCAGAAGGTCGCCCGCCGGCGGAAGCGGTGCCGGCTGATCGGCCGTGGGGGCCGGACCGCCGATGCGGTCGATGACCGAAACGCCCGCGGTGTTCTGTGCAGCAAAGATCGTCAGCGCGATCGAGGTGCAGATGAAGGCAATGGCAAAGACCCAGGTCAGCTTGCCCAGCGCCGTCGCGGCCGCGCGGCCCGACATCACGCCGCCACCGCCACCGCCGCCCATGCCAAGCCCGCCGCCCTCGGAGCGCTGCAGCAGGACCACGCCGATCAGGCAGAGCGCGAGGATCAGGTGGATGACAAGGACAACGTTTTCCATGGAGCGGCTTTCGGCTGGTCGTTCGCGGCCTATCTAGGGCCAAGCGCGCCCTGCCGCAACCCCGTTCCGGCCCGCCCGGGCGTCCAAAGGTGTCGCGGCCGGTAAATAGTGGTTTCAGAACCGCGTCCCTGTCGTTAAGAGGAGCGCGGATTTTCAAACGCGAGAGGCACAGATGGCCAATGTCGTTGTCGTAGGCGCCCAATGGGGCGACGAGGGGAAAGGCAAGATCGTTGACTGGCTTTCGGAACGCGCCGACGTGATCGCGCGCTTCCAGGGCGGTCACAATGCCGGCCATACGCTCGTCATCGACGGGACCGTCTACAAGCTGTCGCTTCTGCCCTCGGGGATCGTGCGCGGCGGCAAGCTGAGCGTGATCGGCAATGGCGTGGTCCTTGATCCATGGGCGCTGCTGTCCGAGATCGAGAAGCTGGCGGGGCAGGGGGTAACGGTGTCGCCCGAGAACCTGATGATCGCGGAAAACACGCCGCTCATCCTGCCGGTGCACGGTGAACTGGACCGGGCGCGGGAATCGCAGAATTCGGTCGCCAAGATCGGCACGACCGGGCGCGGCATTGGCCCGGCCTATGAGGACAAGGTGGGCCGCCGCACCGTGCGGGTCGCCGACCTCGCCGATCCGGAAACGCTGGAACTGCGGCTCGACCGGCTGCTGACGCACCACGACGCGCTGCGCAAGGGTTTGGGACTGGAACCCGTGGACCGCGACGCGCTCAAGGCCGCGCTGGAAGAGGTTGCGCCCAAGATCCTGCCCTTCGCCGCTCCCGTCTGGAAGGTACTGACCGAGGCCCGCCGCGCCGGCAAGCGCATCCTGTTCGAAGGCGCGCAGGGCTCGCTGCTGGATGTCGATTTCGGGACCTATCCCTTCGTCACCTCGTCCAACACCACGGCGGGCGCGGCGGCGACGGGAACTGGCCTTGGCCCGAACGCCATCGACTTCGTGCTGGGCATCGTCAAGGCCTACACCACCCGCGTGGGCGAAGGCCCGTTCCCGACCGAACTGCTGGACGAAGACGGTCAGCGCCTGGGCGAGCGTGGGCATGAATTCGGCACCGTCACGGGGCGCAAGCGCCGCTGCGGCTGGTTCGACGCGGTGCTGGTGCGCCAGACCTGCGCGACCTCGGGCGTGTCGGGCATCGCGCTGACCAAGCTCGATGTGCTGGACGGGTTCGACGAGCTCAAGATCTGCGTTGGCTATGAACTGGACGGACAGCGGCTGGATTACCTGCCGACGGCGGCGAACCAGCAGGCCCGCGTCACGCCCGTCTATGAAACGATCGAGGGGTGGAGCGAAAGCACCGCCGGCGCCCGGTCCTGGGCTGACCTGCCTGCGGCCGCGATCAAGTACGTCCGCCGGATTGAGGAACTGATCCAGTGCCCGGTCGCGCTTGTTTCCACCTCGCCGGAACGGGACGACACGATCCTCGTCACCGATCCCTTCGCGGACTAGAACGATGAGCAAGGGCCTCTCTTACAAGGCGCGCAGACGGTGGTCGCTGGTGATCCTGCTGATCGGCATGCCGCTTTACGTGGTGGTGGCCGTGAACGTGGTCGAACTGTTCGACCGCCCGCCGTTCTGGCTGGAGCTGGTGATCTTCGTCGTGCTGGGCTTCCTGTGGATCGCACCGTTCCGCTTCGTGTTCCGCGGGGTCGGGCAGCATGATCCCGACGCAAAGCGGGACGACGACGCCAAGCGATGACGGGGCCAATTGTCCAGTCGTCGCGGGGCGTGACCCTTCTGGGCGGCGGGGAACTGCTGCCCGGTGACCTGGACGAGGCGCTGTCGCTTGCGCCGACGCTGGTGGCCGCCGACGGGGGCGCGGATCTTGCGCTTGCCGCCGGGCGGATGCCTGCGGCGGTCATCGGCGATTTCGACTCGATCTCCGACAAGGCGCGGGCAGAGCTTCCGCCCGCGCTTCTTCATCATGTAACGGAACAGGATTCGACGGACTTCGAAAAGGCGCTTCGCGCTGTTGAGGCGCCATTCGTGCTGGGGCTGGGGTTCATGGGCGCACGGGTGGATCATACGCTTGCCGCCTTCACCACCCTCGTAACGCATGAAGCACGGTGCTGCATCCTGGTCGGGCCGCAGGATGTGTGCTTCCTTTCGCCGCTGGATCTGTCGCTGGATCTTCCACCCGATACTCGGCTGTCACTGTTCCCGATGGGGCCGGTGATGGGCGAAAGCGAAGGGCTGCGCTGGCCCATCGCAGGGCTGCGCTTTGCGCCAGATGGGCGAATCGGAACCTCCAACCAGGTGACGGGGCCGGTGCGGTTGCGGTTCGATTGCCGCCGGATGCTGGCTATTCTGCCGCGCCTGGGACTGCTGCCAACGCTGCGGGCGCTGGTGGGGCCGCATGCGCCAGTTTCTCCCGGTGAATGACGTATAGCCCCGCCAGTATGATCAGCCCGATCCCGGCCCAGGTGGTCACGCTTGGAAAGTCGCCAAAGACCAGGTAGATCAGGATCACCGCGCAGACGATCTCAAAGTAATGGAGCGGCGCGAGCGTCGTCGCCGATGCAAGCCGCAGCGCACATGTGATCAACATGTGGCTGACGGCCGAGGCGACGCCAACCCCTAGCAGCCATGTCCATCCCAAGGAGGACGGCAGGCGCAGCCCCAGTGCGCCTATCCCCATCACGCTGCCAATTCCGATCAGCGGCAGGCACAGCACTGCCGCGACCGCTGCCGTCGTCAGCTGCATCGTCACCGGATGGACCTCCTGGCAAAGGCGCCGTGTCACCAGGATATAAAGCGCGAAGAACAGTGCCGATATCAGCGGCAAAAGCGTTACGGTCCCGAAAGTATGGAAGCCCGGCCGGATGACAAGCAATGATCCGGCAAAGCCCAGCACGCAGGCCCCAATACGCCTTGGTCCGGCGCGTTCCGCAAACACCAACCAGCCAAACAGCAGCACGATGAAGGGCTCTACAAATACGATCGCCAACACATCCGCAATTGGCATCACCGCAACAGAGGCGATAAAGGTCAGGGTGGCGAGCACTGAAAAGATCGCACGCCAAAGCGTCAGCCGCCACGCCTGCCGCCCCATCCCGAGCGGAAGGCCCAGGACCAGCGCCAGCGGAAGCATCAGCGTGGCTTGAACGGCAAACCGTGCCAAGGTGATCTGTCCCACCGGAAGCGTCGCCGCCGCCAGCTTGGAGGCGACGTCGAACAGCGGCGCGATCATGCAAAAGCCCAACATCAGGACCATGCCGCGCAAGGTGGCGTCCGCGTTCTGCTTCATTTTCGCATACTAACGGCTTCGTGAGCCGTCGTCCGTTCCGGAAGCGACATCCTGCGCCGCATCAGGGCGTTCAGGCCGCGCCTTCTGCCGCATGGGGGCGATTCCCCTCGCAGCGCCCGGCCAAACTTCCTATAACCCCCGCGACAGACCAGGAGCAAAGCATGACGACAGAGCTTTCCCCCATCGACCGCGCCAAGCGGGCCGCTGCCCGCCGGGCGGCCGAGTTCATCGAGGACGGGATGCGCGTGGGTCTTGGCACGGGCTCAACTGCCGCCTTCATGGTCGCGCGGCTTGGCGAACGTGTGCGCGAGACGGGGCTGCGGGTGACGGCGGTTCCGACATCGAACCGCACCGCCGCGATGGCCAAGGAGGAAGGCATCCGCGTCGTGACGCTGGAAGAGGCGGGCTGGCTTGATCTCACGATCGACGGCGCCGACGAATTTGACCCGGATTTCGCGCTGATCAAAGGCGGCGGCGGTGCGCATCTGCAGGAAAAGATCGTGGCCACGGCATCCGACCGGATGATCGTGATCGCCGATGCGGCCAAGGGCGTGGCGCAACTGGGGGCCTTCCCGCTTCCGGTCGAGGTGATCCGCTTTGGCTGGCAGGCCACGCAGCGCCTCCTGGCAGAGCTTCTGGAAGGTCAGGACGTGCTAGGCCGCGAGATCACCCTCCGCGGCGGCGACAAACCCTTTGTCACCGACGAGGGAAACTTCATCCTGGACCTGCATCTGAAGCGGATCGGGAACCCGGGCACGCTGGCACTTGCGCTCAACCAGGTGCCGGGCGTGGTCGAGAACGGGCTGTTCATGGATATCTGCGATGTTGTCGTCGTGGGTCATGGCGACGGCCGGATCGAGATCCGCGACCGCAACAGCGGGCGGGTGATTACCGAGCCGGCGGATGCCGCAACCGGCGACAACGCATTTTCTGGCCTCAAGGGGTAACTTATGACTTTCGACTACGATCTCTTCGTCATCGGCGGCGGGTCCGGCGGGGTTCGCGCGGCGCGGATCGCGGCCTCGGAAGGTGGCGCCAAGGTTGCGCTGGCCGAGGAATACCGGATGGGCGGAACCTGCGTCATCCGCGGCTGCGTCCCGAAGAAGATCATGGTATTCGCCTCCACCTATCCCGGCGCGGTCGAGGATGCCCGCGCCTATGGCTGGGACGCGCAGATCGGCGGCTTTGACTGGACGGCCTTCCGCGGCAAGCTGCGCGACGAGTTGTCACGGCTTGAAGGGCTTTACCGCAAGGGGCTGCAGAACGCGGGTGTCACCATCTTTGACAGCCGCGCGTCGATCGCCGATCCACATACGGTGCGGCTGGCCGACGGGCAGACGGTCACTGCCAAACACATCCTGATCGCCACCGGCGGCCGGCCCTTCATCCCGGACATGCCGCATGCCGACAAGGTGCTTACCTCGAACGAGATCTTCGATCTGGAAAAGCTACCCAAGTCGATCCTGATCGTTGGGGGCGGCTATATTGCATCCGAATTCGCCTGCATCCTGAACGGGCTGGGGGTGAAGGTGACGCAGTATTACCGCGGCGCCCAGATCCTGCGCGGCTTTGACGAGGAAGCCCGCGGCCACATTTCGGAAGGGATGCGCGCCTCGGGGATCGATATCAGCTGCGGCACCGATGTCTTGCGGATGGAGCCTGTGGATGGCGGGATGCGCGTGACCTCTACCATGGGGCACGAACAGGTCTTTGAACAGGTTCTCTATGCCACGGGCCGGGTGCCTTGCACCGGGGGGCTGGGCCTTGAAGAGGCGGGCGTGACCCTTGGCCGCAACGGGGAAGTGATCGTGGATGACTGGTCGCAGACCTCGGTTCCGTCTATTTATGCGGTGGGGGATGTCACCAACCGCATCAATCTGACGCCGGTCGCCATCCGCGAGGGCCACGCCTTCGCCGACACCGTCTTCCGAGGAGAGAAGCGCAAGGCCGATCACGAACTGGTCGCAAGCGCGGTCTTCACGCAGCCGGAACTGGGATCGGTCGGCCTGTCCGAGGAAGCGGCGCGCGCGGCCGGCCCGATCGAGGTTTATTCGACCGCCTTCCGGCCCATGCAGACGCTTTTCGCTGGGCGGCCGGACCGGGTGATGATGAAGCTGGTCGTCTGCCAGAACACCCGCCGCGTTCTTGGCTGCCATATCGTGGCACCGAATGCCGGCGAGATGATCCAGCTTGCGGCCATCGCGATCAAGATGGGCGCCACCAAGGAGGACTTCGACCGCACCGTGGCGGTGCATCCGACAATGGCCGAAGAGCTTGTGACGTTGCGGAGTCCCGTGCGCACAGCTTGAACGACGGCCAAGGGCAACCACTTGCAGAAGTGACGAAAGAGAGGGGAAAAGAGGTTCGATGGCTGGTAACAACGGCGGACCCTGGGGGGGCGGCGGCGCCGGCGGCGGCGGTGGAAACCGCGGCGGTGGGCAGCGGCCGGGCGGCGAGGGGCCGCAGATTCCCGAAATCGACGAGATCGTGAAGAAGGGGCAGGAACAGCTTCGCGTGCTCATGGGCGGGCGCGGCGGCAACGGGCCGCGCGGGCCACGTACCGGCGGTGGCGGACCGTTCTTGTCCGGCCGCGCCATGATCCTGGGCCTGCTGGCCCTGTTGGCGATCTGGGCGGTCAGTTCCTTCTACACCGTCCGGCCCGAGGAGCGCGGGATCGAACTGATGTTCGGCAGCTATCACCGCACCACCAGCCCGGGCCTGAACTTTGCGCCCTGGCCGGTTGTCACCGCGGAAATCGTGCAGGTGACGGGTGAACGGGTGACCGACATCGGCACCGGGCGCGGCGGCAACATGGACACCGGCCTGATGCTGACCCGGGACGAGGCGATCGTGGATATCGGCTTCCAGGTGGTCTGGAACATCCTTGATCCAGCACCCTTCCTGTTCAACCTTGCCGATCCTGCGGAAACTGTCCGTGCGGTGTCGGACTCAGCGATGCGTGACATCATTGCCCGGTCGCAGCTTTCGCCGATCCTCAACCGGGACCGGGGCGCTATTGCCCAGGACCTGCTGGAGGCGGTGCAGACCACGCTTGACAGCTATCAGGCCGGGATCAACGTCATCCGGGTCAACTTCGACCGCGCCGACCCGCCCGCCGAGGTGATCGACAGCTTCCGCGAAGTTCAGGCGGCCCGTCAGCAGCGCGACCGTCTGGAACGCGAGGCCGACGCCTATGCCAACCGTGTCCTTGCCGGCGCGCGGGGTGAGGCTGCCCAGATCCTAGAACAGTCCGAAGCTTACCGGGCCGAGGTCATCAACGCAGCGCAAGGTGAGGCGAGCCGCTTCGTCTCGGTCTACAATGAATACGTGAACGCTCCTGAGGTGACGCGCCGCCGGATGTATCTGGAGACGATGGAGCGTGTGCTGGGCGGGATGGACAAGGTCATCCTTGACGGTGTCACTGGCGAGGAAGGCGGGAATGGGGTGCTTCCCTATCTTCCGCTGAACGAGCTGCGCCGGAATGGAGGAGGTAACTGATGAAACGCTCTGCATTCATCCTGCCGGTCGTCGTCGTGGCCCTTGCGCTGGCATTGTCGTCGCTCTTCATCGTCGATGAGCGCGAAAAGGTGCTGGTGCTGCAGTTCGGCCAGGTCAAGCAGGTGCGCGAGGAGCCGGGCATCGGGTTCAAGCTGCCGCTGATCCAGGAGGTCGTCAGCTACGACGGTCGCATCCTTGGCCTTCAGACGCAGCCGTTCGAGGTGACGCCGCTGGACGATCGCCGGCTTGTGGTCGACGCCTTCGCCCGCTGGCGCATCACCGACGTGGTCCGGTTCCGCGAAGCGGTCGGGGTCGAAGGCGAACGTGGTGCCCAAGGGCGGCTGGAACGGATCGTGACGCCTGCAATCCGTGAGGTCCTAGGTTCCGTTCCTTCGGGCGCCGTGCTTTCGGACGACCGGACGGCACTGATGAACCGCATCCGGGATCTGGCGCGGCGTGACGCGCTGACGCTGGGGATCGACGTGATCGACGTCCGGCTGACCCGTACCGACCTGCCCGAGCAGAACCTTGCCGCCACCTTTGCCCGGATGCGGGCCGAGCGTGAGCGCGAGGCCGCGGACGAGATCGCCCGGGGTGAGGAAGCCGCGCAGCGGGTCCGCGCCTCGGCCGACCGGACGGTGGTTGAACTGGTTTCGGAAGCGCGTCGTCAGTCGGAAATCATCCGCGGTGAGGCTGACGCCGAGCGCAACGTGATTTATGCTGAAGCCTTCGGGCGCGATCCGGAGTTCTTTGCCTTTACCCGGTCGCTGACTTCGTATGAGCGGGCGCTGCGGGGCGAGAACTCGACCATGGTCCTGCGTCCGGACAGCGAGTTCTTCAACTACCTGCGTTCGGATCAGGGCGCGGCTGCGGCCCCAGCCGCGGGACCGGGCGGCGACGACCAGATCAGCGCCGCACCCCCGGCCGAACCGGGTGCGCCCGCTGAACCGGCTGTTGCCGGGCCTGCAGCACAGCTTGCGCCCCTTGCGACCGAATGACGAACAAAAAGCCGGCCCCGGGGCCGGCTTTTTTCTGCATCTGCTTCACGAACCGTTGACAGGTGGGGCCCGTGGAAAACATGCGTTTGCGTTTTCCCGCTGCAGCCATAACTATCAGGAAAGTGATGAATGCCACGTTCCGTCGCCGCAACTGCCGAGGGGCGTCACCAAAAGGAGATCGGAGTGAATTCCAAGGCCATCGCCCTTCCTGTCGGGGCCTCAGATCCGCTGCGCCTGGTTCAGGTGCTCATGCTTGGGCTATTGCTTCTGCTGGGGCAGGCAACGCTTCTTAATGCCCGCGCGGCGCCGGAAAGCTTTGCCGACCTGGCGGAGCGGGTTAGCCCGGCGGTGGTGAACATCACCACCTCTACCTCGGTAGAAAGCCCTACTGGTCCTCGCCCGATCGTTCCCGAGGGTTCCCCGTTCGAGGAATTCTTCCGTGACTTCCTGGACCGTGGTCCGGGTGCGCCCCCCGGCCCGCGCCGCAGCCAGGCGCTGGGCTCCGGCTTCGTGATTTCCGAGGACGGGTTCATCGTCACGAACAACCACGTGATCGAGGGCGCGGACGAGATCCTGGTGGAGTTTTTCACCGGCACCGAACTTGCCGCCGAGGTGGTGGGAACCGACCCGACCACTGACATCGCCCTGCTCAAGGTGCAAAGCGATCGGCCGCTGCCCTTCGTGAACTTCGGAGATTCTGACGGCGCGCGGGTGGGTGACTGGGTCGTGGCTATGGGTAACCCGCTGGGGCAGGGGTTCTCGGTTTCGGCCGGCATCGTCTCGGCGCGGGGCCGGGCGCTTTCGGGCAGCTATGACGACTATATCCAGACCGATGCAGCTATCAACCGCGGGAACTCTGGCGGTCCGCTCTTCAACATGGACGGGCAGGTGATCGGGGTCAACACCGCGATCCTGTCGCCCACCGGCGGGTCAATCGGCATCGGCTTTGCCATGTCGTCCTCGGTGGTGACGCGGGTGGTGCAGCAGTTGCGCGACTATGGCGAAACCCGGCGCGGCTGGCTGGGCGTCCGCATTCAGGACGTGACGCCTGAAATCGCGGAGGCGATCGGCCTTGACCGGTCGGCAGGCGCCCTTGTCACGGATGTGCCCGAAGGTCCGGGCCGCGATGCCGGCCTCCGCGCGGGCGACGTGATCCTGAGCTTTGACGGCAACGACGTGATCGACACCCGCGACCTTGTCCGCCGGGTCGGCAACACGGAAGTGGGCAAAGCCGTGCGGGTCACCGTGATGCGCGACGGCCAGACCCAGGCGCTGCGGGTGACGCTGGGCCGCCGCGAAACGGCCGAAGGCGCCGCGCCCGAAGCCGGCACGCCCGAAGCGCCGGAGCCTCAGGTGACGACCAGCGACATCCTCGGGATGACGGTCAGCAACATGAACCCGACCCTGCGCGAGGAACTGGGCCTGCCCGCGAATACCGAGGGGCTGGTCGTGACCGACGTGGCCGAAGACAGCGAGGCGTTTGAAAAGGGCCTCCGCCCCGGTGACGTCATTACCGAGGCAGGGCAGCAGCCGGTGGGAAGCCTTGCCGATCTGGAGGCCCGTGTTGCCGAGGCGCGGGATGGGGGGCGGCGGTCGCTGCTGCTTCTTATCCGCCGCGGCGGCGAACCACGGTTCGTCGCGCTGTCGGTCGAATAAGGGATCAGGGCGCCGGCTGCGGCGCCCTTTTCATTCGCGGCCCGGCGGGTGCTGGCCAAACCAGCCGCGGTGCCTTATGTCGCCCCAAGCACGTGACGCAAGAGGGACGCGATGGCAAAGATCACCTATGTGGAATTTGGCGGCAAGGAGCATGTCGTCGAGGTGCCGACGGGGCTTACCGTAATGGAAGGCGCCCGCGACAACGGCATCCCGGGCATCGAGGCGGATTGCGGCGGCGCCTGCGCTTGTTCGACCTGCCATGTCTATGTCGCGCCGGAATGGGTGGAAAAGCTGCCTCCGAAGGACCCGATGGAAGAGGACATGCTGGACTTCGCCTACCAGCCCGATCCCGAACGGTCGCGCCTGACCTGCCAGCTGCGGGTGACGGATGCGCTGGACGGGCTGGTCGTTCAGATGCCCGAAAAGCAGATCTAAGGCGAGGCACTCCCGCCCGTCTTTGCCGCGCGCCAAGGCGCGCGGCGCATCCCGTTGGGCCCGGCGCGCTGGGCGCGAAGTCAGAGCGCGCGCCAGCCGATGTCAGAACGGCAGAAGCCTTCCGGCCAGTCGATCTGTTTAATCATGCCATAGGCGCGGTCCTGTGCCTCGGCCAAGGTCGCTCCGCGGGCGGTGATGTTGAGCACCCGGCCCCCGTTCGCCACGATCCGCCCGTTGTCGAGCCGGGTTCCAGCGTGGAAGGTCATGTGGAAGCTGTCCTCGGGCAGGGTATCAAGTCCCGTGATGATGCTGCCTTTCTCATAGCTGCCCGGATAGCCCTGCGCCGCCATGACCACGGTCAGGGCGTGATCTTCGGCCCAGTCCACCCGCGCCTCTGCCAGACGGCCCTCGGCGCAGGCCAGCAGCAGGTCAAGCGCCTGCGCGCCCAGCCGCATCATCAACACTTGGCATTCCGGGTCGCCGAAGCGAACGTTGTATTCCACCAGCCGTGCGCGGCCGTTTTCGATCATGAGCCCTGCGTAAAGCACCCCGCGATAGGGGGTGCCGCGGCGGGCCATCTCGATCATGGTGGGGCGGATGATCTCAGTCAACGCCTGTTCGGCGACGGCATCCATGAGAACTGGGGCAGGGGAATAGGCGCCCATACCACCGGTGTTGGGGCCCTCGTCCCCATCGAAGGCACGCTTGTGGTCCTGCGCTGTGCCGATCGGCAGCACGGTTTCGCCATCGCAGAGCAGGAAGAAGCTGGCTTCCTCCCCAGTCATGAATTCCTCGATCACGACCTCGGCTCCGGCGGCCCCGAATTCGCCGCCGAACATGTCGTCGATCGCGGCAAGTGCGGTTTCTTCGTCCATTGCGACGATGACGCCTTTCCCGGCGGCCAGCCCGTCAGCCTTGACGACGATGGGCGCGCCCTTCTGGCGGATGTAGTCGCGGGCGGGTTCAGCCTCGGTGAACCGGGCATAGGCGGCGGTCGGGGCACCGGCAGCGTCACAGATTTCCTTGGTGAAGGCCTTGGATGCCTCCAGCCGCGCCGCGGCTGCGGAAGGACCAAAGACCAGGATGCCGGCCTCGGCCAGACGGTCAGCGACACCGGCGGCGAGCGGTGCCTCGGGGCCGATGATGACGAAGTCGATGGCATTCTGTTCGGCGAAATCGACCACGGCGCCGCCGTCAGTGATTTCAAGTTCCGCGCATTCCGCGACGCCTGCGATCCCGGCGTTGCCCGGCGCGACGATCAGCCGGTCGCACTTGGGGTTCTGCTTGATCGCCCATGCCAGCGCGTGTTCGCGCCCGCCGCTGCCCAGCACCAGGATGTTCATGCGCGCCCCTATCTCTTGGCCTTCGTTGCGGCGCGTTCTAAGGTGCCCGCACGCCCCTGACAAGCGAGCCCTTGATGTCCGATCTTTTCGAAGACCCGATCCCCGGCCAGAACGCGCCGGAATTCACCGTGTCCGAGATCTCCGGCGCCGTGAAGCGCGTGGTGGAGGGAGAGTTCAGCCATGTCCGCGTGCGGGGCGAAGTTGGCCGCGTGTCGCGCCCCCGGTCGGGGCACGTGTATCTGGACCTCAAGGACGACCGCTGCGTGCTGTCGGCAGTGATCTGGAAGGGAAACGCCGACCGGCTGCGCACCCCGCCCGAGGAGGGGATGGAGGTAATCGCCACCGGCAAGCTCACCACCTTTGGCGGGCAGTCGAAATACCAGATGGTGATCGAGGATATCGCCCCCGCCGGTGCCGGCGCGCTGATGGTCATGCTGGAAAAGCGACGCGCGGCGCTGGCGGCCGAGGGGTTGTTCGACGCGGACCGCAAGCGCCCGCTCCCGTACCTGCCAGAGGTGATCGGGGTGGTGACCTCGCCGTCCGGCGCGGTGATCCGGGACATCCTGCACCGGCTGCGCGACCGCTTTCCGCGCCGGGTGCTGATCTGGCCGGTGGCGGTGCAGGGCGAGCGCTGCGCGGCCGAGGTTGCAGCGGGTATCCGTGGCTTCAACGCGCTGCCCAAGGATGGGCCGATCCCGCGGCCGGACCTGCTGATCGTCGCGCGGGGTGGCGGCAGCATCGAGGATCTTTGGGGCTTCAACGAGGAAATCGTAGTCCGCGCCGCCGCGGAAAGCCGGATCCCGCTGATCTCTGCCGTGGGCCACGAAACCGACACGACATTGATTGACCACGCCGCCGACCGGCGTGCGCCGACCCCGACGGCTGCCGCCGAGATAGCTGTTCCGGTGCGGATGGAGCTTCTGTCGTGGCTGGACGGGCAGGGGGCGCGGCTGGGGCGCTGTTCCAGCCATGCCGTGATCCAGCGCCGCCAGCGCCTGCGGGACCTGTCCCGCGCCCTGCCTCGGCCCGAAACGCTGGTGGCACAGGCGACCCAGCGGCTGGATCACTGCGGCGAACGGCTTCCGGCGGCGCTGCGGATGGCCACGGGGCGCAAGCGGCTGGCCTTTCAGCAGGTGGCGGCGCATCTGCGGCCGCGCGTGCTGTCAGACAGGACGGACCGCTGCCATCAGGTGCTGGCCCGCGCCGCCATCCGGCTGGCCGGGGCGCTCGACCGGCCGTTGCAGCGGGACCGCCTGCGGCTTTCGCGCCTGCCGGTCAGCCCGGCCCGTCTGACCGACCGAATCCAAGTCGCGCGGCAGCGTCTGGGCGACTGCGGCAGCCGCCTGACACAGGGCCTTGCCCGCGCTGCCCGCGAGGCCGAGGCCGACATCCGCCGCGGCAAGGAGCGCCTGGAGAAACTCTTGCAGCGGCTGGATCAGGCCACGGATGCCCGCCTGACCGGGGGGCGAGAGCGGCTGGATGCGCTGGAACGGCTGCGCCAGACGCTGGGCTACAAGGAAACCCTGCGGCGCGGTTATGCCGTGGTGCGCGGGGACAGCGGGGTGGTCACGTCACGCGCAGCGGCGGAACAGGCGACCGGGCTGGAAATCGAGTTCCACGACGGCCGGCTTGCCTTGGGCGGCAAGGGGCCGCGCAAGACCAAGGGCAAGACGCCGGATCAGGGCAGCCTGTTCTAGACGCTCAGACGCCGACGTCAGGCCCCGCGCAGCGCAACGGTTCGGGGCTTTGTTCAACCTCGACCAGTTCCGTAGGCTCGGGGCGCCCGTCTTCGAATCGGGCGCGAAGTCCGTCCGACCCGGCATAGAAGGTCCAGCACTGCGGCGTCGGATCATGTTCATAAGTGAAGCAGATCTGATCATCCATCGCGTACCAGCTGCCCCGGCGGCATTCCTGCCCGATGAAGGACCAGATCACCCGCCGGTCGGGCAGGTATTGTTCAATCCCGTAGGGAACGCCGCGGCTGCTGAAGGTCAGGGTGCGGCCGGTGGTGTAACGTTCGAACGCCTCGGCCCCCATGGGCGTTTCGGCCATGGCTGGGGCTGCAACTATGCCAAGCGCAAGGAAAAGGGCGCGCATCGGGGGCTCCTTCCGGTTTCGTCATGTTTCACCCTGCCAGATCAGGTGCCTTGATGCCAGCGCAGCCGAACATCGCCCCGCTTTTGATGGGCCGCGGTCTTCCATCCGGGGAACGCCTGTATTAGCTGGGGATCAAGGCCGTGCCGCGCCTGGGGGAAAGCCATGTCGTTCTTCAAGAAGCTCAAGGACCGGATGTTCAAGTCCTCCTCGCGCCTGGGCGAGGGGCTTGAGGCGCTGGTTGAGGAAGGCGCGGAAACGCCGCCCGCGGCCCCTGCGCCGGTGGCGGAAACACCGCCCCCCCCTGCACGGATACCCGAACCTGCGCCCGCGCCAGCCCCGCCGCACCCCCCTGCGCAGGTCGAAGAGGACCCTGCCGCCGGTCGCGGTGGGATGCTGGGCCGCCTTTTCGGCCGCGAGGAAGCGCCACGCCGCGTACTTGACGACGCGATGCTCGAAAGCCTTGAGGAACTGCTGATTCAGGCCGACATGGGCGTGGACACTGCACTGCGCGTGACGGCTAACTTGGCTGAGGGCAGATTCGGCAAGCGCCTTTCAGTCGAAGAGATCCGCCAGCTTCTTGCGGACGAGATTGCCCGGATCATGGAGCCGGTGGCGCGGCCGCTGCCGCTGTACCCCTCGCGCCCGCAGGTGGTGCTGGTAGTAGGCGTCAACGGCTCGGGCAAGACGACAACGATCGGCAAGCTGGCCAGCCAGTTCCGCGCAGCAGGCAAGAAGGTGGTGATCGCCGCGGGGGACACGTTCCGCGCCGCCGCGGTCGAACAGCTTCAGGTCTGGGGCGAACGCGCCGGCGTGCCGGTGCTGACCGCGCCCGAGGGTTCTGACCCGGCCAGTCTTGCCTTTGATGCCATGACCAAGGCGCAGGAAGAGGGCGCCGACCTCCTGATGATCGACACCGCGGGCCGGCTGCAGAATCGGGCCGACCTGATGGAGGAATTGGCCAAGATCGTGCGCGTCATCCGCAAGAAGGACCCTTCGGCCCCGCACAACACGGTCCTGGTGCTGGATGCGACAACCGGCCAGAACGCGCTGAGCCAGGTGGAAACCTTCCGCAAGCTGGCCGATGTGACGGGCTTGGTGATGACCAAGCTGGACGGGACGGCGCGGGGCGGGGTTCTGGTCGCGCTGGCCGACCGGTTCGGGCTGCCGATCCACGCGATCGGCGTAGGCGAACAGATCGACGACCTGCAACCTTTCGACCCGGAGGATTTCGCCCGCGCCCTGACCGGCGCTGCCGGCGGACGGGCCTGAGGGGTGGGTTCAGTCGTCCTTGATGGGCGGCGGCTCGCCCACGGCTGCGGCCCGGCGCGCTATGGCGTTCGACACGCTCCGGAGGAGAGACAGCACGATCAGCGCCACCAGCGTTGCCATAAGCGCCAGAAGGATACGCCCGGATCCGCAGGCAAGGCCGATCGCACCGGCAAGCCACATGCCGGCCCCCGTCGTCAGCCCATGAACCCGGCCGCGAGAGGTGATGATGGACCCCGCGGCCAGGAACGCCACGCCCGCGGTCACCGCCTCGATCAGGCGAAGGGGGTCGGTCTGCAGGTCGGCGTTGCCGCCCACCTCGACGGTGATCAGTTCAAAGGCGATGAGGGTGAACAGGCACGCGGCCAGCGCGATCATGATATGGGTGCGCAGTCCGGCGGAATGGGCGTGGTATTCACGCTCCAGCCCGATTGCCGCGCCAAGCACGACAGAGGCTATCATCCGGACGACTGCGGTTTCCACGCGCAGGGCCTCGAAGGACCATTTGAAGTCGGCAATGAACGCGTCCATCATGGCGGCAGCTCTCGGTTCGGGATGAAGGCTAACGCGGCCCAAGACGCGGCGGTTCCTGCATGAGCGGCTGGATCACGGAACTTGAAGGCACGGCGACCGGCCAGCATGTGGCGCTGGCGCTTGCGCTGCTGGCGGCCTTCCTGCACGCGGTTTTTGGCGCTCTGCAGAAGGGGCGCCACGACCCGTGGATCAGCCGGGCGGCGATGGATTTCTTCTACATGCTGATCGCGCTGCCGTTCCTGTTCCTTGTGCCCTGGCCGGAACCGCACATGTGGCCGATCTTTTTCGGGGCCTTCCTGATCCACACCGCCTACAAGATCTTTCAGGCAATGGCCTACACGCGCGGGGCCTATACGGTCGTCTATCCGGTGGTGCGGGGAACTGGACCCCTCTTCGCGGTCTTTGGCGCCTGGGCGCTGTTTGGCGAAACGTTCACCGCCGGGCAATGGCTAGGGGTGGCGGTGCTGCTGGCGGGGATCTTCGGCCTTGCTGCCTATAATCTTGTGCATGTGCAGGTGGATCGCGACACGCTGGTTCCTGCGCTGGGGCTTGCGGTTCTGACCGGTGCGTTCGTCGCGCTTTACACGACCTATGACGCCTATGGCATCCGGGCCACTGCCGATCCCTTCACCTTCCTGGCGTGGTTCTTCTTCATCGACGGGTTCTTCATGCCGATCTGGACGTGGCGCCAGTGGCGGGCGCTGCCCAGTTCATCGGTGGCGCCGCTCTTGCGGCGGGGCCTGATCGGGGCGGTGGTGGCGATCTTCAGCTTCGGGTCGATCATGCTTGCGACGCGGCTGGGGCAGGTGGGGCAGGCGGCGGTGCTGCGCGAAACCTCCACCGTCTTTGCGGCGGCGATCGGATGGCTGGCGCTGAACGAACGCGTGGGTCCGCGGCGGCTTGCGCTTATGGCTTTGATTGCGGCCGGGGCGGTGATAGTCCAGTTTGCGGCCTAAGAATGGGGAACAGGATGACGCGACAGGTGAACCCGATCGTCAAGATGGCGCTGGAACTGGGGCCGGTGCTGGCCTTTTTCGTGGGCTATCTGATGCTGCGCGATGAAACCTTCCGGATCGGGGGACAGGATTACAGCGGCTTCATCGTCGTGACGGCCGCCTTCATTCCGGTGATGGTCGCCTCCACCGCGCTCCTTTGGCGGCTTTCGGGGCATCTGTCGCGGATGCAGGTGGTGACCGTGGTGCTGGTGGTCATCTTTGGGGGGATGTCCGTCTGGCTGAACGATGAACGGTTCTTCAAGATCAAGCCGACGATCATCTACCTCGCCTTTGCCGCGGTTCTGGGCGTGGGGCTGCTGCGCGGCCAGTCCTGGCTGCAGTTCGTGATGGAGGGCATGATGCCCCTGCGTCCCGAAGGCTGGATGATCCTGACCCGCAGGCTTGCGCTGTTCTTTGCCGGGCTGGCCATCGCGAACGAGGTCGTGTGGCGCACCATGTCCACCGATGCCTGGGTCAACTTCAAGACCTTTGGCCTGACCATCGCGATGTTCATCTTCTTCATGTCCCAATCGCGCCTGATGCAGACGCACGGGCTTGATCGGGATGAGGGCCCCGAAGGGCCCCGCCCATAGCGCCTAGCGCTTGCCGAACAGCACCTGCTGGGCCTTCCGGTCGTCCTGAAGGCTGCTGCGCTGTTCCTCTGCCACGGCCTTGCCCGCGATGAAGCCGGGGCGGGCGGCAAGCTCGTTCAGCCAGCGGGTCAGGTTCGGCTTGTCGTCCAGCGTCTGTTCCTGACCTTCCCACAAGATTGCCCATGGCCAGATCGCGAAATCGGCGATCGAGATGAAGTCGCCCGCGACATAGGCGCTTTCGGCCAGCCGGCGGTCCAGCACGCCGTAAAGCCGCGCGACTTCATTCCGGTAGCGGTTCTTGGCATAGGGAAGATCGTTCGGCGGGTCCATTGCCGGGGCGTATTTCAGGAAGTGATGCGCCTGCCCGGCCATGGGGCCTACACCGCCCATCTGCCACATCAGCCACTGTTCCACCGCCACGCGTTCCCGTTCGTTCGAGCCGCCGAACCGGCCGGTCTTGCGCGCCAGGTACTGCAGGATCGCCCCGCTTTCGAAGATCGAGATGGGCATCCCGTCCGGCCCGTCAGGGTCCACGATGGCCGGCATGCGGTTGTTCGGCGCGATCTTCAGGAACTCGGGCGCGAACTGCTCGCCCGCGCCGATGTTGATCAGCTTCACCTGGTAGGGCAGGCCCATTTCCTCCAGCGCGATGGAGATCTTCCAGCCGTTCGGGGTGGGCCAATAATACAGGTCGATGGGTTGGGTCATGTGCAGTCTCCCTTTCGCGGCTTATGATGAGGTTTTGCCGCCCGAGGGCAAGGGCTGCAACGACATCCGCGCGATCGGCGCCCGCGGCGGCGGCAGGACCGCCCGCAGCCGTCCAAGGGGCAGCGGCTCTGCCGCCAGCAGCGCCCGGTAAAGGCCAAAGACACCGGGACGCTGATAGCCGCTCCAGTGGCAGACGGGGCGCGGCGGCGCGATCCTGTGGCCAAGCCGCGCCAGCCCTGCCAAAACCTCTGCCCGGTCGAGCGGCAGGTCGAGCCAGCGGGGCGGCGCGTCCCGCAGCCCGCGCCCGATCATGCGGTCGAACCGCGCCTGCGCCGGGAGCAGCCACTCGGCCACGGTGTCGAACAGCGCGTTTTCGCGTCCTGTGACGTTGACGACCTCTGCCGTCTGGCCCGCGGGGGCGGCAAGGGCCTCCAGCGCCTCGGATCGGTAGGCGGCGCCGGCCAGCAGGATGACGCGCCGCAGGCTGTAGGGCGCCGCCTGCCGCAGGGCGCTCAGCGCCACGCGGGCCCCCATGCTGTGGGCGATCAGGTCAACCCGCCGCCCCGGATCGGCAGCCCGGATCAGGGCCACCATCCGGGCAAGCGCCCCGCCCGCACGGGCCGCCCGCCCGTGTGCCACGCGCAGCCCGCCCGCCGCCGGCCAGCCCAGCGCGACGCCCAATCCTGCCCCCGGGCGCAAAAGGCCCAGGTGCCGGGGCCAGGACACCTCGCCCGGTTGGGGCGCGGCGCCAAGGATCGCCCGATGCGGATCGACCCGCGCATCGCCTGGATCATAGCGGAAACCGTGGATCATGATGACTACCGGCGCCAGCGGGGGCAGATCGGCCATCGCCGCGCCAAGCAAGTCCCCGGTGGCGGCGGGCAGGTCCAGGTCGTCGTTCAGCGTCACCGGCACCAGGGGCATGTAGCCTCGCCCTTGCAAGATCCGCCGCCTGATTATCCCGCGGCGGCGACAGCGTGGTTAAACGGTGGTGACAACCAAGTGACGTTGCCCGCCTGCAACTTGGTTGACGACGGCGCGCGGCGGGTCTATCGCAGGGCGGTGGCGCTTTGTTCACCGGATTGCGGGCCACGGAAAACATTCCGCTAAAAGGGCAGGGTTACGGCCCCCACCTTGATCCGGTGGGGGTTTTTCATTGGCAAGGACGACACGCCATGACGCAGGACTGGAAGACACGCACGAAGCTGGTTCACACGGGCGCCCGGCGCAGCCAGTACGGCGAGATGTCCGAGGCGATCTTTCTGACCCAGGGCTTCGTATATGAAACCGCGGAACAGGCCGAAGCGCGCTTCGTGCAGCCGGGGCCGGACGAATTCATCTATGCCCGCTATGGCAACCCGACGGTCGCGATGCTGGAAGACCGCATCGCCGCGATCGAGGGGACCGAGGATGCCTTTGCCACCGCGTCGGGCATGGCCGCCGTCAACGGCGCGCTGGTGTCGATGCTGCGGGCGGGCGACCATGTCGTTTCGGCGCGTGCCCTGTTTGGGTCCTGCCTTTATATCCTTGAGGAAATCCTTGGCCGTTTTGGCGTGGAAATCACGCTGGTCGACGGCACCGATCTTGACCAGTGGCGGGCCGCGATGCGCCCGAACACCAAGGCAGTGTTCTTTGAGAGCGTGTCGAACCCGACGCTGGAGGTCATCGACATCCGCGCCGTGGCAGACATCGCCCATGCGGCGGGCGCAGTGGTGGTCGTGGACAATGTCTTTGCCACCCCGATCTATTCCCGCGCGGTCGAACTTGGGGCCGATGTCATCGTCTATTCCACGACCAAGCATGTGGACGGGCAGGGCCGCTGCCTTGGTGGCGTGATCTGCGGTAAGAAAGAGTACATCCGGAAGACGGTCGAAACCTATATGAAGCACACCGGCGGCTCGATGAGCCCGTTCAACGCGTGGGTGATGCTGAAGGGGCTTGAGACGCTGGACCTGCGGGTACGGGCGCAGGCTACCAGCGCCCAAGCCATCGCCGAGGCGCTGGAGGGCGATCCGCGCCTGTCGCGCGTGCTGCACCCGTTCCTGGACAGCCATCCGCAGCAGGCTTTGGCAAAGGCGCAGATGGAGGCAGGCGGCACCGTGATCTCCATCGACCTGAAGGGCGGGAAAGAGGCCGCATTCCGCTTCCTCAACGCGCTGGAGATCTTCAAGATCACCAACAACCTGGGCGACGCGAAAAGCCTTGTCACCCATCCGGCGACGACGACCCATCAGCGCCTGCCCGAAGATCAGAAGGTCACGCTGGGCATTACCCCGGGCCTGATCCGGATCAGCATCGGGCTGGAGGATACGGACGACCTGATCGCGGACCTGAAGCAGGCGCTGGACGCAATCTGACCGCGAGTGGCGCAAGAGTCGGATGGTTCGCCGCAAACAGGTTGGACATCGGCCCCCGCATCCCCACATTATGCGCGGGCCGCCCATCTGGAGAAGGACGACATGAACATTCAGACGCCCGAAATCGACCTTCGCCCGGACCGGCAGGACGTCGAGGCCGCGCTTGCGCTTATCCGGCGCTGGGCTGCAGCCGCCCCTGTTGACGAGGTCGCCACCCTGGCGCCGTTCATGGCGGGGCAGGCGCCCTATCCGGATCTGGCGCGCGACTATCCGCGCGACTTCGTTGCCGATGTCGCCTATCGCGCGACGCTTCCTGACCTTCAGAACGGGCCGTCCAGCCTGATCAAGGGCGCGCGCCAGCAGATCCAGCATGTTGGGATTTCCAACTTCCGGCTGCCCATCCGGTTCCACACCCGGGACAACGGCGACCTGACGCTTGAAACCTCGGTCACCGGAACGGTCAGCCTTGGGGCGGAAAAGAAGGGCATCAACATGTCCCGCATCATGCGCAGCTTCTATGTGCATGCGGAACGAACCTTCAGCTTCAACGTCGTGCAGGCGGCGCTGGACGACTACAAGGCCGATCTGGGCAGTTGCGACGCCCGGATCCAGATGCGGTTTTCCTTCCCGATGAAGGTCACCTCGCTCCGGTCCGGTCTGCACGGCTACCAGTATTACGACATCGCGCTGGAGCTTGTAGAACAGGAAGGTCGGCGCAAGAAGATCATGCACCTCGACTATGTCTACAGTTCCACCTGTCCCTGTTCGCTGGAACTGTCGGAACATGCCCGGCGCAGCCGCGGGCAGCTCGCGACGCCGCATTCGCAGCGCTCTGTCGCCCGCATCTCGGTGGAGCTTCTGGGCGAAAGCCGCCTGTGGTTCGAGGATCTTGTCGATCTGTGCCGCGCGGCCGTACCGACCGAAACGCAGGTCATGGTGAAGCGCGAGGATGAACAGGCCTTTGCGGAGCTCAACGCCGCGAACCCGATCTTTGTCGAGGACGCGGCCCGGTCCTTCTGCGCTGAACTGCAGCGCGACCCGCGGATCGGCGATTTCCGCGTGATCGCCAGCCACCAGGAAAGCCTGCACAGCCACGACGCAGTCAGCATCCTGACCGAAGGGGCTACCTTTGCTGCAGAAAGCCTCGATCCGAAGCTTTTCAACACACTCTTCCACGTGGGCTGATCGGCGGGCTTGACAGGCTGCACGGCCAGCGCCAAGCCTGCGCCGATGTTTGACCTGCGCCCCGTCGGATATGTCATCGGCCTTTTGGTCGCCGCCCTGGGGGCTGCGATGCTGTTGCCCATGCTGGCCGACATGATGCGGGGCGATCCGCATTGGATGGTGTTTCTGGAATGCGCAATCATTACCGGCCTGGCGGGCGGGCTGATTGCGCTGGCCTGTTCAAACAGCCTGGGCCGCGGGCTTAACATCCAGCAGTCCTTCGTCCTGACCACCGGGGTTTGGGTGGCGCTGCCGGCCTTTGGCGCGCTGCCCTTCATCATTGGCGCGCCCGGCGCGTCCTTCACCGACGCGATGTTCGAAGCCATGTCGGGCATGACCACGACGGGCGCGACCATCATCGTGGGGCTGGACGACATGCCGGCGGGAACCTTGTTGTGGCGTGGGTTGCTTCAGTGGCTGGGCGGGTTGGGGATCGTCATCGTAGCGTTGATCTTCCTGCCGGTGATGCGGGTCGGCGGGATGCAGTTCTTCCGCTCCGAGGGGTTCGACACGCTAGGCAAGATCCTTCCCCGGGCGCTCGACATCTCTGCGTGGCTGATCCAGATCTACGTGGCGCTGACCGTGGCCTGCCTTGTCGCTTATCATATGGCAGGCATGTCGGGCTTTGACGCGCTGGTCCATGCGTTGACGACGATCGCGACCGGCGGATTTTCCACCCGTGACGCGTCATTCATCGCATTTCAGGGCGCGCCAGAATATGTTTCGGTCGTCTTCACGATCCTGGCGAGCCTGCCGTTCATCCGTTATGTGCAGCTGATCGCGGGGACGGCCCGGCCGCTTTACCGGGACCTGCAGGTCCGGGCCTATCTGCGCTGGATCGGCTATGCGGTCGCGATGGTGGTGGCCTACAGGATGCTGACTGGGCAGGGGGATTTCCTGACGGTCGTTCGGAATACGACCTTCAACGTTGTGACGCTGTTTTCCGGCACAGGATTTGCCAGCGCCGATGTCAGCGCCTGGGGATCGTTCCCGTTCACGCTGATCATCATCGTGGGGATGATCGGCGGTTGCACGTCTTCGACCGGATGCTCGATCAAGGTGTTCCGCTACCTTGTGCTGATGGAGGGGGTGAAAGCTCAGATCCGCCGAATCCAGAGCCCGAACCGCGTGTCGCCGGTGCGATTGGGCGGCCGCCCGGTGGGTGAGGACGTGATCAACTCGGTCATCGTGCTGTTCACGGGCTTCATCCTGACCTTTGGCCTAACGGCGGTTGCGCTGTCGATGACGGGCCTGCAGACGCTGACGGCCATCACCGCCGCGTGGACGGCGGTGTTCAACATCGGCCCGGTCTTTGGCCCGCTTGTCGGGCCCACCGGAGCGGTCGATGCCTTTCCGGTGCTGGCTAAGTGGCTGATGATCTTTGCCATGCTGCTGGGCCGGCTGGAGCTTCTGGCCGTCTTCGTGCTGTTCCTGCCCCGGTTCTGGCGGGGCTGATCAGTTCCAGCAGGATACCAGCGCCGTCATCCCGCCGGCGCGCCGCGCCAGTTCGGCCGGGGTAAGGGGATCGCCTGCCACCCCGGCAGGGGCGATGCCAAACCGGTTGGCGATGACATCCGCCGGCAGGGCGAAGGTCACATCCGGTGGCAGGAGGCGCCCTTCCGCTTGCGGAAGGACCATGCCAACCACTGCGCCCGAGGCATCAAGCAGCGGCGCGCCCACGTCGCCCGGAAGGCTTTCCAGCGCCAGCCGGTGGCGCGGCTCTTCGCCGGCCACGGCGGCTACGGTGCCGAAGCTGAGGGCAGGCAGGCTCATCAGGTCGCCGAAGGAGAAGCCTGCGGCGGTAATCGGATCCTCCAATGCCGGGGCGGTGGAACGCAGCGCCGCGACCGATTGGGGGCGAAGAGGCTGCTCTGGCACCAGCAGCGCCACGCCAAGCTCCGGGTCCGCAGCGTCGACTTGCGCAGGCACCCCGGCATCCAGCGTCACCCGCGTGCAGCCCTGAACCAGCGCCGCCGCCGTGATAAGCCGCCCCTCGGCATCGACATAGAACCCGGTCCCGCTGCGCGCCGGCTGTGCCGGGTCTAGTCCCTGCTGCAGTGCCTGGCGCAGCTCTTCGGAGGGGGCCGGACCCGCATCTTCCAGCGTATGGCTGCCGAAGGGGGCAAAGCTTTGATCCATCGCCGCCAGCACCGGACCCATGTTGCCGGCCCCTTCCTCCCAGAACAGCGCAAAGCCGCGGATCAACCCGTCTGACAGTGTGGCGTGGGCATAGGCTGCGCGCGCATCGTTCCGGGCAGTAAGGGTAAAGCTGTCGCCCGTGAGGGTTCGGGGGCCTTCGGCCGGAACCTCGGGCAGGGACTGCATGGCACGGTAAAGCGCAGCCAGCGTTTCCGCGTTGCCCTTTTGGCTGATCAGCAGCGCCTCGACGCCGCTGCCGTCGCGCGGGCCGTAATGGGCAAAGGGCGGATCATAGCGGTCAAAGGCTACCAGCGCCCGGGGCAGGGTGATGGCGATTCCCGCAGCCTCGTCCCGCACGGTGCCAAGATCGAGCCTGTCCTGCGCCGTCCTGAACCCTTCTACCAAGTCCATCCGCTGTGCAGTGGTCAGGACGCCGGTCGGCTCATGGCCCTCGGCCTCTTGCCAGGCGCTGATGGCGCTGCGGGTGCCGGGGCCGAAGGCGCCGTCGATCGTGCCGCCATAGAAGCCCTCCCACTGCAGCGCTTCTTGTACGAGGCGGCGGGTGGGGGCATCCAGCGCAGCCTCGGCGGCGCGGGCCTGGGCAGGGGTTTCTCCGACTTGCGCCTCGGGTTCCGGGGCTTCGGGGATCACCTCGACCGTCAGCGGGGCCATGCCAGCGGGCCAGAACCGCTGGCCGAAGGCGCTGCCGTCCACCACATAGCTGTCCCCCGGAACCGCGCCAGCGGCCAGCCAGGCTTGCAGCCGGGCCGTGGCTTCCTGCGCCGGGAACGGCCCGAGCGCGATGGCATACCAGCCCGAGGACAGGCGGAACCCGTTCACCGCCGGAAGCCGCGCGGCATGGGCGCGGGCGCGGGCCTCTGCCTCGCGCAGGGTGGGGCGGGCCTCGATCTGCACCCAGGCGCGATCCTGCGCCACGGCCTGACCCGCCCAAAGCGCCAGCACCATCAGCATCCCGCTCAGCCACCGTCCGATCACGTCCAACTTGCTCTCCTTCGAATCCGGAGGCAACCCTAGCAAACCTGCGCGCGGGCGCATCCGCAAACGGTGCCGCATTGACCCTTGGCGCGGCCTTGCCTATTGAACACCTGCTTTCCGGAACGAGGCGCGCATGACACAGGCTCCAACGACCCCCCGCAGTTTTCAGGAAATCATCCTGAGGCTCCAGACCTATTGGGCGTCGAAGGGCTGCGCCGTTCTTCAGCCCTATGACATGGAAGTGGGCGCAGGCACCTTCCACCCCGCCACAACGCTGCGGGCGCTGGGCGACCGGCCCTGGGCCGCGGCCTATGTGCAGCCTTCGCGCCGGCCAACCGACGGGCGCTATGGCGAAAACCCGAACCGCCTTCAGCATTACTACCAGTACCAGGTGCTGATCAAACCCTCGCCGCCCGATCTGCAGGACCTGTATCTGGGCAGCCTGCGCGCCATCGGCATCGACGACAGCCTGCACGACATCCGCTTTGTCGAGGATGACTGGGAATCGCCCACGCTCGGCGCTTGGGGTCTGGGCTGGGAGGTCTGGTGCGACGGGATGGAAGTGTCGCAGTTCACCTATTTCCAGCAGGTCGGCGGGCATGACTGCCGCCCCGTGTCGGGCGAGCTGACCTATGGTCTTGAACGGCTGGCAATGTATGTGCTGGGTGTGGATCACGTCATGGACATGCCCTTCAACGACCCCGGTGCGCCAATCGCGCTGACCTATGGCGACGTGTTCCGTCAGACGGAGCAGGAATACAGCCGCTGGAACTTCGACGTGGCAGATACGGAAACGCTCTTCCAGCACTTCAAGGACGCCGAGGCAGAGTGCGAGCGCATCCTGGCAAGCGAGGCCGAGGACAAGGCCGGCCGCCGGATCATCATGGCGCATCCCGCCTATGACCAGTGCATCAAGGCCAGCCACCTGTTCAACCTGCTGGATGCGCGCGGCGTGATTTCCGTTACCGAACGGCAGGCCTACATCGGGCGGGTGCGGGCGCTGGCCAAGAAATGCGCCGACGCCTTCGTGCAGACCGAGGCTGGCGGGGCCTCCGCGTGATTGGCAAGATCCTGGCAGGGGCGGTGGTGGTGCTGGCGCTGGTGACCGGCATCGCCATCTATTACCTGCAGGTCTATGCCTATTACGACCCGATAACGGCGGATCAGGCGGCCCTTGTCGTGACGCGCGACGGGGCGGCAGACCCGCTGGAGGTCCGCGATTTTGACGGCATCGACGCGAACAGTTCGCCCTTGCGGTTCCGGGCCTGCTTTGCCGTAGACCCGGCCGTGTTCGCCGATGCCGAACCCTATCCCGATCCTCAACCGCTGAACGCGCCCCACTGGTTTTCCTGCTTCAACGCCGAGGCAATCGGCGAAGCGCTCGCCTCGGGCGAGGCGCGTGCCTTCCTGAGCGAGCGCGAGATCGGCGACGGCGTCGATCGCGTCATCGCAGTCTATCCCGATGGCCGGGCCTTTGCCTGGCATCAGCTCAACGACACATACAGGGACTGATCCCATGCCCGACCTGCTGATCGAACTCTTTTCCGAGGAAATTCCCGCGCGGATGCAGGCCCGCGCGGCTGAGGATCTGAAGCGGCTCGTCACGGACGGGTTGGTCGAGGCCGGGCTGACCTATGCCGGGGCGGGCGCCTTTGCCACGCCGCGGCGGCTGGCGCTGACCGTACAGGGGCTATCGGCCGAAAGCCCCACCACGCGCGAGGAACGCAAGGGCCCCCGTGCCGACGCGCCTGACCAGGCGATCGAGGGATTCTGCCGGTCCACCGGCCTGACGCGGGACTGGCTGGAACTGCGCGAGGTGGGCAAGGCAAAGGTCTATTTCGCCATCATCACCCGCCCCGGCCGCAAGGCGCCCGAAATCGTGGCAGAGGTGCTGGAGGCTGCGATCCGCAACTTCCCTTGGCCCAAGTCGATGCGCTGGGGGTCGGGGTCGCTGCGCTGGGTGCGTCCGCTGCACTCGATCCTCTGCATCCTGACGGATGAGGCGGGCGCCGAGGTCGTGCCGCTGGAGGTTGACGGCATTCGCGCAGGCAACACCACGCAGGGGCACCGTTTCATGGTGCCGGGGGCGATCCCGATCGGCAGCTTTGACGACTATCAGGCCAAGCTGAAACGCGCGCATGTGGTGCTCGACCCGGCGGAACGCGCCGACATGATCTGGGCCGAGGCAACCAACATGGCCTTTGCCCAAGGGCTGGAGGTGGTCGAGGATCGCGGCCTGCTGGCCGAGGTTGCGGGGCTTGTCGAATGGCCCGTCGTGCTGATGGGTTCGATTGGCGAGGATTTCCTTGGCCTGCCGCCCGAGGTTCTGCAAACCTCGATGAAAGAGCATCAGAAGTTCTTTTCCGTGCGCAATCCCAAGACCGGGCGGATCGAGAAATTCGTGACCGTTGCCAACCGCGCGACCATCGACAATGGCGCCACGATCCTCAAGGGCAACCAGAAGGTGCTGTCGGCGCGGCTGTCGGATGCGCGCTTCTTCTGGGAAAACGACCTGCGAGAGGCGAAGGCCGGAATGGGCGCCTGGCTTGAAGGGCTGAAGGCCGTGACCTTCCACAACAAGCTGGGCTCGCAGTACAGCCGGATCGAACGGATCGCCGCGCTGGCGCGGGACATCGCACCTCTGGTGGGCGCGGATGCCGATCTGGCCGAACAGGCCGCGCGGGTGGCCAAGGCCGATCTGCGATCGGAAATGGTGGGCGAATTTCCGGAACTGCAAGGCATCATGGGTGGCTACTACGCCCGCGCCGCCGGGATGCCTGATGCGGTAGCGGATGCCTGCGCTGCGCATTATTCGCCGCTCGGCCCCTCGGATGCCGTGCCGTCTGATCCGGTGTCGGTGGCCGTGGCGCTGGCGGACAAGTTGGACACGCTTACCGGTTTCTGGGCGATCGAGGAAAAGCCCACCGGTTCCAAGGACCCGTTCGCGTTGCGCCGTGCCGCGCTGGGCGTGATCCGTCTGCTGCTGTCGAATCAGGTGCGGGCCTCGCTGGTGCCGGTTCTCGTCGATCCGGTGCGGCGGAACCGTGCAGCAATGGCCGAGGCTGGCGCCTTTCCCGGGGACGAGGTTCCGGACCTGTCGAACGACCGGGTGGAAAAGGAATGCGCGCTTGTGCTGGCCGCGGACCTCATGACCTTCTTCCATGACCGCCTCAAGGTGTTCCTGCGCGACCAGGGCATTCGCCATGACGTGATCGACGCCTGCCTTGCCATGCCGGGCAACGACGACCTGACGCTGCTGGTCAAGCGGGCCGAGGCGCTGGCCGCCTTCCTCAAGACCGAGGATGGCGTGAACCTGCTGCAAGGGTTCAAGCGGGCGAACAACATCCTGACGCAGGCCGAGGAAAAGGATGGCGTCGAATATTCCTTTGGCCCCGAACCCAAGCTGGCCGAAGGCGCCGAGGAAACCGCGCTGTTCAAAGCTCTGGACCGGGCCGAAGCCGCGATCCTGCCCGCCATGAAGGCCGAGGACTTTGCCGCGGCCATGGCGGCCATGGCCGCGCTGCGCAAACCGATCGACGCCTTCTTCGAGGCGGTGCAGGTCAACAGCGAGAACCAGATCATCCGGCGCAACCGTTTGAACCTCTTGCACCGCATCCGGGCGATCTGCGGGGGAGTCGCAGACCTGACAAAAGTAGAAGGCTGATAAAAGTCACCCTGCGTCGCGCTTGTCAGTTGCAGTGAAGCGACTATCTTCCGCGACACGCAAACAGGGGATGCCGCAGTGCAGCGACGCGAGCTGACCGCCTTTACTGAAATTACGCCAGTGGCCCCCATTACCGTGAAGACCCACGGCTGGCGTGCCAAGTGTCTTCAACGGCTTATCCGGCTTGACCTTCCGGTGCCCCGGACGGTCGCGATCTCCGCGGCCGAGGTTCGGGCCATCGCCCAGGGCCAGTTGCCGGACGCGCGGAGCGTGCTGGAGGGGTTCGGCCCTTCGCCGCTCGTCTCTGTCCGGCCAAGCTGCGAAAATCCGGATTGGGGCGGCCCGGGCACGATGCTCAACATCGGCATGAACGATGAACGTCATGCCGCGCTGGCCGCAGAACATGGGGCAGAGGTAGCCACGTCGGTCTACCTGCGCTTCGTGCGGTCCTATGCGATCCATGTCGCCCGGCTTGACCCAGACATGTTCGAAGGGACGGAGCCTTCGGCCGAAAACCTGCGTGCGGCGCTCCGGGCCTATGCGCTGGAAACCGATGAGCCTTTCCCGCAGGACCCCGCCCGACAGCTGGCCGAAGTCCTGCGGTCCATGGCACGGGCATGGGAAAGCACCTCGGCCCGGCTGCTGCGGCAGGCCAAGGGCGCGCCAGAGAATGCGGCGCTGGGCCTTGTGGTGCAGAAGATGGCCCAGGGCGTCGGCCAGGGCGAAAGCGGCTGCGGGGTGATCCAATTTGTGGATTCTGTGAGCGGGCTGCCCCAGATCACCGGCCGCTACCTGCGCCAAAGCCAGGGCCGCGATGCGCTTGTCCCGGGGGATGAGGCGCTTTACCTCGCCTGCGACCCAAGGGGGCCGTCGCTCGAGGATGTCTGCCCCGACGCCTATACCGACCTACTGCGCTATGGCGTCGTGTGCCGCGCCAATCTGCGCGAGGAGATGCAGATCGAGTTCACGCTGGAAAACGGCAATCTCTGCATTCTGGATGCCGCCAAGGTGGCGCGGTCCTCGCGGGCGGGGGTGCGGATTGCGGTGGCGCTGGCCAATGACGGCATCATCCCGCGTGACGAGGCGGTGCTGCGGGTCGAACCCCGCGCCCTGTCAGAGCTTTTGCATCGGCAGGTGGACCCCCGGCGACCGCGGGACATCTTTGTCCGCGGCATCGGGGCGAGTCCCGGCGCGGCGCAGGGGCGGATCGTGTTTACCTCGGACGCAGCGCAGGCCAGCGCAGCACGGGGCGAGCCTTGCATCCTTGTCCGCCGCGAAACCGCGCCCGAAGATATCCGGGGTATGCACGCCGCCGCCGGGGTTCTGACCGAGCGGGGTGGCATGACCAGCCACGCGGCAGTGATCGGCCGGGGGCTGGGCCTGCCCTGCATCGTCGGCGCGAACGGCCTGACGTTGGACCCGAGGGAGCGGACCCTGCGCACCCGCGACGGCCGCGTGTTCCGGGAAGGCGACGTGATAACCGTGGATGGCACAAGGGGCGAGGCCCTGGCCGGAGAGGTCGATCTGCTGGAACCGGCGCTGGACGATGCCTTTACCACGCTGCTCGACTGGGCGGATGCCGTGCGCGACATCGGCGTCCGGGCGAACGCCGACACGCCTGCCGATGCCCAGTTGGCGCGGAGCTTCAAGGCCGAGGGGATCGGCCTCTGCCGGACTGAACACATGTTCTTTGAAGGCGATCGCCTGATTGTCATGCGCGAGATGATCTTTGCCGACAGTTCCGAGGAACGCGCGGCGGCTCTTGCGCGGCTCTTGCCGATGCAGCGGGCCGACTTCATCCGCCTGTTCGAGATCATGCAGGGCCTGCCGGTCTGCATCCGCCTGTTCGACCCGCCCCTGCACGAATTCCTGCCCCAGACCCGCGACGGCCTGCATGAACTGGCCGAAGCGCTGGACAAGCCGCTCTCTGACGTGACCCGTCGGGTGGAGGCGCTGTCGGAATTCAACCCGATGCTCGGAATGCGCGGGGTGCGGCTGGGCATTGCCTTGCCGGAAATCTATGAAATGCAGGCCCGCGCGATCCTGGAGGCCGCGGCCGAGGTTGCCCGCGCCGGCTATCCCGTCGTGCCCGAGATCATGATCCCGCTGGTTTCCGCCATGCGCGAGGTCGAACTGGTCAAGACCCGGATCGACAGCATCGCCGCCGCCATTCGCACCCGTACAGGCGTCAACCTGACCTATCGCCTGGGCGTGATGGTGGAAACGCCCCGCGCCGCGCTTCGGGCAGGGGACATCGCGCAGCACGCAAGTTTCCTGTCCTTCGGCACCAACGACCTGACGCAGATGACCTATGGCCTGTCACGCGACGACGCCAGCCGCTTCATGAGCGCCTATGTCCAGGCCGGGGTGTTCCAGGAGGACCCGTTCCATACGCTGGACGTGGACGGGGTGGGGGAGCTTCTGCTGATAGGGGCCCGCCGGGCGCGGCGGGCGCGGCCGGATCTGACGCTCGCCGTATGCGGCGAACATGGTGGCGATCCCGAATCAATCGCCTTCTGCCGGGCGGCCGGGCTCGACTATGTTTCGTGTTCGCCCTATCGCGTACCGGTTGCACGGCTTGCCGCGGCCCATCTGGTTCTGGCCAGCCTTCATGCTGGTTAATCAGTCGTTAGGCAAGGTCGCCGGGGCGATTCTGGCGGTCATGGCCCACTCGGCTTAAAGGCGTGCGAACGGCGCCTTTCCGCGCGCAAATGTTGCCAAATTGTCACATGGGTGGACGAACGGGGCAGATTCCGATATGCCGGCGTCTGGTCAAGGCTGGGAAACCGTCATCAGAACGGCAAGCCAAGGCCGAGGAACAACACCGGGAACGGAACCTATGCGATTGCTTACGACAGGGGTACAGGGGGCTCTTGCCCTTCTGTTTCTCGCCGGGGCGGCCTTTGCGGAGGTGGGTACCGACGAGGCCACGGCCCCAGTTGCTGCTGCCGAGGCGCAAGCGATCGACGATCGTCTCGCCTCTCTCTTTGGTCAGGAAAGTGCCGCGCTTGGCGCGATGAAACAAACGGATCTCGACAAGCTGATGACCGTGCCCGAAGCTAGGCCGGCAGTTGTCGAGGTTGCCTATGACCGTGACTGGCTGGCGGATCTGCCCGCGCAGCGCGGAGATGCCGAATGGAGCTGCCTTGCCAAGGCGCTGTATTTCGAGGCGCGTGGCGAACCCGTGCGCGGCCAGTTCGCCGTGGCCGAGGTCATCCTCAACCGGGTAGAGGCGCTGGAATACCCGGACTCGATCTGCGACGTGGTGCATCAGGGTAGTCACCGCAAGAACGCCTGCCAGTTCTCCTTCGCCTGCGACGGGCGGCCGGAAACGATCCGGGAAAAGGACGCCTTCCTGCAGGTGGGCAAGATCGCGGCGCTGATGATCAGCGGCGCGCCGCG
This sequence comes from Rhodobacteraceae bacterium LNNU 3342, assembly GCA_008711135.1. Taxonomy (GTDB): domain Bacteria; phylum Pseudomonadota; class Alphaproteobacteria; order Rhodobacterales; family Rhodobacteraceae; genus Halodurantibacterium. The sequence continues at coordinate 258,931 of VUAW01000002.1, read as the reverse complement.
CGCGCTGACGGATGGTGCGACGCATTTCCACACGAATGCCGTGCGGCCCCGCTGGGCCTCCAAGTTCCCTCGTACTGCCACGATCGGGTCGCACCGGTTCTACCGCCAGCCGGTACGGCTTGCGACTTCCCGCTGAGGCCGCAACGACCGCGATGAGTACCGAGACAAGCCTTGCCTTTGCCCACCCCGAGGAACGCGCCGCGGCGACGTCCGGGGGTGGCATGCCTGACAGGATCTCGTTGCGAGATCACGTGGTGCCCGTGGAGATTGGCGCCTTCCAGACGGAACGCGATCAGGTTCAGCGCCTGTGCTTCAACATCGTGGTCGAACTTCGCCCCCATCCCGCACCGCTGGAGGACGACGTAGACAGAATCCTGTCCTATGACGTCCTGACTGAGGCCGTGGCGGCCGAGCTTGCGGCGGAACGGCTGAACCTGCTGGAGACGCTGGCCGAACGGGTGGCGGACCGCATCCTGCGGGCGCCGCAGGCGCTGCGGGTCTTTGTCCGGATCGAGAAACTGGACCGTGGCCCCGGCGCATTGGGCGTAGAGATCGTCCGGACACACAAGGACAATCCTGCACTTGATGCCACCCCGATGGCACGGCCGCTGGTGGTCTGGCTGGGGGGTGACCCTGCGCCGCCGCTTGAGGCGCTGAAGACGCGGGGGCTGCCAGTCATCCTGGTGGTCGGCCTGCCGGAAGGGTCGGTGCCGCAGGCAGCCACGCCCGCGGCACAACGCCGGATCGACCTGCTGGCAATCGAACAGAATGCCTGGGACTTCGCCTCGCGTCATCCAGACTGCCTTGTGGTGGGGACGCGCACGGAAATCGATTGGGCGATCCGCGAACGGCGGGTGATCGTCTGGGCGCCCTCCAAGCTGGTGCTTGACGCGGTCGAGGGGCCGGAGGATGCGCGCGACGCGCTGGGGCTTGCCGCTTGGCTGGCCGAGCTGCTGGGGGCCGAGGCGCTGGTGCTGGCGGGGCCGGGCGAGCTGCCGGCGGAAACCGCGGTGCCCGTTGAACGCCTTGTGCGCTGAGGCTTGCCAAGCCCCACCGTTTCACGGCAGATCGCGAAGATGGACTATTTCCGCCCCCTTGCCCAAATTGACGCGGCACCAGCCCCCGGCGCGCTGCCGCTGGCTGGCGGCTGGTGCTGGTTCGACCGAGTCGAGGTTCTGACCCGGGGCCGCGCGCCCCGGCAGATGCCCGCTGCCGATCTTCCGGCCGAAATACGCGACCGGCTGTGTGCCCGCCGCGCACCCATCGCGGGGCTGGCCATGGACCGCCCGCATCTGATGGGGATCGTCAACGTCACGCCAGACAGTTTTTCTGACGGCGGGCGACTGACGAGCCTTGAGGCCGCGCTTGCCCACGCGCGGGCGCTGGTGGATGCCGGTGCCACGATGCTGGACATCGGCGGCGAAAGCACCCGCCCCGGCGCAGCCGAAGTCCCCGTAGACCAGGAAATCGACCGCATCCGCCCGCTGATCGGAACGCTGATGGCGGAAGGGGTGGCGCAGCCAATTTCCATCGACACGCGCAAGGCGGCCGTCGCCCGCGCGGCGCTTGAGACCGGCGCGGTGCTGGTCAATGATGTGTCCGGCTTCACCTTTGACCCGCCCATCGCCACTGTGACGGCCGAGGCAGAGGCGTTCGTCTGCCTGATGCACAGCCGCGGCACGCCGCAGACCATGCAGCAGGATACGGGCTATGATGACGTGCTGCTGGATGTCTATGACTGGCTCGCCGAACGCATCGCCGTGGCCGAGGCTGCGGGCATCCCGCGCCACCGGATCGTGGTCGATCCCGGCATCGGCTTTGCCAAGACGCAGGACCAGAACCTTGCCCTGCTGCGGGGGCTGAGCCTGTTCCACGGGCTGGGCTGCCCGATCCTGCTGGGCGTGTCGCGCAAGCGTTTCATTGGCGAGATCGGGCGTGCCCCGGACCCTGCTGGGCGGGCGCCGGGATCAATCGCGGCGGCGCTTGCCGGCGTGGCGCAGGGGGTGCAGATCCTGCGGGTGCATGATGTGGCTGAAACCGACCAGGCGCTGCGGCTCTGGTCGGCGATCACGAGGGAGGACTACGGTCAATGACGCGGAAGCTCTTTGGAACCGACGGGGTGCGCGGCGAGGCGAACAGCTATCCGATGACCGCGGAAATCGCGCTGAAGCTCGGCGCCGCCGCTGGCCGCTACTTCCGTCGCGACGGGCAGCAACAGCATCGCGTGGTGATCGGCAAAGACACGCGGCTGTCGGGCTACATGCTGGAAAACGCGCTGACGGCAGGGCTGACCTCGACCGGGATGAACGTGCTTCTGCTGGGGCCGGTGCCGACGCCGGCGGTAGGCTTCCTGACGCGGTCGATGCGGGCGGATCTGGGCATCATGATTTCCGCCAGCCACAATCCGCACCAGGACAACGGCATCAAGTTTTTCGGCCCCGACGGCTTCAAGCTGTCGGACGAGGCCGAGGCAGAGATCGAGGCGATCCTTGAGGGCGAAATCCAGCCCGCCCAGCCCCAGAATATCGGGCGCGCCCGCCGGATCGACGATGGCCGTGGTCGCTATGTGGAATATGCCAAGACCACGTTCCCCGGCCGCAAACGGCTGAGCGGCCTGCGCGTCGTGCTCGATTGCGCGAATGGCGCCGCCTATCGCGCCGCGCCGGACGTGCTGTGGGAGCTGGGTGCCGATGTTATCCCTGTAGGCGTGTCACCTAATGGCTTCAACATCAATCAGGGCTGCGGATCGACCGATACACGGGCGGCGGCGGAAACGGTTGTGGCGCATGGGGCCGATCTGGGCATCTGCCTTGATGGCGACGCGGACCGGGTGATGATCCTTGATGAACGGGGGCAGGTGGCGGACGGCGACCAGATCATGGCGCTTTTCGCCAGCCGCTGGGCGGAGGAGGGACGGCTGCGTGGCGATACGCTGGTTGCCACGGTCATGTCTAACCTCGGGCTGGAACGCTTCCTGACTGAGCGGCAGCTGAGGCTTGAACGCACTGCGGTCGGCGACCGCTACGTGGTAGAGGCCATGCGCCGCGGCGGCTGGAACCTGGGCGGCGAACAGTCCGGCCATATTGTGATGACGGATTTTGCGACCACCGGCGACGGGCTGATCGCGGGGCTCCAGTTCCTTGCCGCAATGGCGCAGACGGAACAGCCGGCCAGCAAGCTTGTGCGCCAGTTCACGCCGGTGCCGCAGCTTCTGAAGAACGTGCGCTTTACAGCCGGGGCCGAACCCTTGGGCAGCCCCTCGGTCAAGGCACGCATCACCGATGCCGAGGCGCGTCTGCAGGGCCATGGCCGCCTGCTGATCCGCAAGTCAGGAACCGAGCCCCTGATCCGGGTTATGGCGGAATGCGAGGATGAGACGCTGCTGCATGAGGTCGTCAACAGCATCGTGGCCGAGGTAGAGGCCGCGGCCTGAAACTGAAAAGGCGCCCCGTAGGGCGCCTTTTGCTTGGTGGCGGGCTCAGTTCCGAGCCTTGTCGACCATCTTGCCGGCGGAAATCCACGGCATCATCGCGCGCAGCTTCTCGCCCACCTTCTCGATCTGGTGTTCGTCGTTGATGCGGCGGGTGGCCTTGAAGAACGGCTGACCCACGGCGTTTTCCTGCATGAAGTCGCGCACGAACTTGCCGGTCTGGATGTCGGTCAGCACCTCTTTCATGCGCTTCTTGGTTTCCTCGTAGGGAAGGATGCGCGGGCCGCTGACGTATTCACCGTATTCGGCGGTGTTCGAGATCGAGTAGTTCATGTTCGCAATGCCGCCTTCGTAGATCAGGTCCACGATCAGCTTCACCTCGTGCAGGCACTCGAAATAGGCCATTTCCGGCTCATAACCGGCCTCGACCAGCGTTTCGAAGCCCATGCGGATCAGTTCGACCAGACCGCCGCAAAGCACGGCCTGCTCGCCGAACAGGTCGGTTTCGCATTCCTGACGGAAGTTCGTCTCGATGATGCCCGAACGGCCGCCGCCGATGGCCGAGCAATAGGACAGGCCGATTTCCATCGCCTTGCCGGTCGCGTCCTGATGGACAGCCACGAGGCAAGGCACGCCGCCGCCCTTGGTGTATTCGCCGCGCACGGTGTGGCCGGGGCCTTTGGGGGCCATCATGATGACGTCGACGCCTTTTTTCGGCTCGATCAGGCCGAAGTGCACGTTCAGGCCGTGGGCGAAGGCAATCGCCGCGCCTTCGCGCAGATTGTCGTGGACGTATTTCTTGTAGGTCTCGGCCTGAAGTTCGTCGGGCATGGTGAACATGATCAGGTCGCACCAGGCGGCAGCCTCGGCGATACCCATCACCTGCAGACCTTCGGCCTGCGCCTTAGCGGCCGAGGGCGAGCCTTCGCGCAGCGCGACGACGATGTTCTTGGCGCCCGAATCCCGCAGGTTCAGCGCATGGGCGTGGCCCTGGCTGCCATAGCCAAGGATCGCGACCTTCTTGTCCTTGATCAGGTTGATGTCGCAGTCGCGGTCATAATAAACGCGCATTGGCGGTTCCTTCCTTATTTTCTGATGCGAGCATAGGGGAAGCAGCGCGAAATCGGCTGTAATTGTCGCTGTTCTTTCGCTAAATGTGCAAAAATCATTCCCTATCCGCATCTTCTGCGAGTTTATAATGCCCATCGACGCCACCGACCGCCGTATCCTGCGCCAGCTTCTGGCGGAACCGGAACTTGCCACTGCCGCGCTGGCCGAACGCGCTGGCGTCACAGCTGCAACCTGCTGGCGGCGGCTGGAGAAGCTGCGCGCCCAAGGCGTGCTGCGGGGGCAGGGCATGGCCATCGACTGGCGCGCGCTGGGCTATGAGATCGAGGTTTCGCTTCGCTTCACGCTGGACAAGACAGCGCCACGCGCCTTTGACGACTTCATCGAGGCGGCGCGGCAGGTGCCAGAGGTCATCCAGATCCAGACCTTTCTTGGCCGCGTCGATGTGCGCCTGAACATGGTCGCCCGCGACATGGCCCATTACCAGGAGGTGTATCGGAGCCGCATCCTGACCCTGCCGCATATCTCCGACATCGAGGCGCTGATGCATGTCGCCACGATCAAGGACAGCGCGGAGTTGCCGCTGTGATCGCACTGGATGACACGGATCGCGCCATCCTGCGGGCGCTGGCGCAGGATGCCACGCAGGGCGCCGGTGCGCTGGGCAGGGCGCTGGGCCTGTCGCAACCGGCGACATGGCGCCGCATCCAGCGGCTTCGTGCAGCAGGTATATTCCGCGGCCAGCGGGTAGAGGTGGACCACGCTGCGCTCGGCTTTGGCGTGACGGTTTTCCTGGGCGTGAAGCTGGCAACCAAAGGCCGGGTGAGCCTTGAGGATTTCGAACGTGCCGTCACGGCCATCCCCGAGGTTCAGACCGTTCAGCACGTGCTGGGCGTCTATGACTACAGGCTACGGGTCGTCGCCCGGGACCTGAGCGATTTCGAGCGCGTGCTGCGCCGCCGGATCATGACGCTGCCCGGGCTGGGGCAGGTGGATGCCAATGTCCTCTTGTCCGAAGAACTGCGGCCCGGCCCCTTGGGCTAGCGCATCCCAAGCCCCGCCCGCATCAGCGCCCGCCGTACCGGCGCCACGGAATAAAGCGCATCAAGCGCCCCGGCCCGCAGGTCCCGCAGCAGCGGTTCGCCCATCATCGAAGCGCGGTTCAGCATGTCGATCCCCGTCAGCCGCGCCTGAACCTCTGCCCAGCGGCGGCGGTGGTAGGTCTCCAGCATCTGCGGGCCGCCCAGATCCTGCGGGTTTGCCTGGGCCAAGTCCAACAGGGTCCGCGTATCGGCAAGGCTCATGTTCAGGCCCTGCGCCCCGATAGGCGGCGCGACATGGGCAGCCTCGGCGATGAGGGCGGTGCGTTCGCCCGCGAAACGCTCGGCAATCTGGCTGATGATCGGCCAGATCGTGCGGCGGCTTGCCAGTTCCAGCGGGCCGAACAGGTGGCAGGACCGTTCCGATGCCGCTGCCTCGAACTCCGCCACGGGCAGGGTGAACAAGCGTTGCGCTTCTGGTCCGCGTTCCATCCAGACGACGGCGGAACAGGGGCGGCCGTCGCGGTCGGGGAGGGGGACCAGCGTGAAGGGCCCGCCCGACCGGTGGATTTCAGTCGAAACGTTGTCATGCGGGATCGGATGGGTCACGGCAAAGGCCAGCGCCTTTTGCCCATAGCGCGTGGTTCGCACGCCAATCCCCAGCGCCTCTCGCACAGGGGAGTTGCGGCCATCCGCGCCGATCAGCAGGCGAGCCTCGGCCCGCGTGCCGTCGGACAGGCGGACGAAGGCGCCACTTTCGCGCGTCATCACGCTTTCCGTCCCCACGCCGGGGCGGAAGGTCACGTTCGGCAGGTCCTGCAGGCATGCCTGCATTTCCCGCCGCAACAGCCAGTTCGGGAGGTTCCAGCCAAAGGGCTGCTCAGACACTTCGCTTGCGACGAAGTCCTTGGTCAGCCGGGGTTCGGGCAGTTCGCCTCCGGCGTCCACGATCCGCATGACCTGCAGCGGCGCCGCAAAAGGAAGCAGCCGCGTCCAAAGGCCTGCCGCCTCCAGCACTGCGACCGACGGCTGAAGGAAAGCAGTCGTCCGCAGGTCCGCGCCTTCGGCCTCACCCTCGGTCACCGGGGGGGCAGGATCGACGCAAAGCACCGAAAAGCCTGCCGCCCCAAAAGCCGCTGCTGCCGCAAGCCCGGCGACGCCGCCGCCTGAAATGATGATGTCGGTCGTGATGCGCATGGTCATGCCTCCTGCGCCGCAACATAGGCCGGGCGTGGGGGCGCGTCCAAGCGGCATTCGGTCATCCGGGCGGCGGCTATTTCGCCAGCAGGGATAGGAAGCCGGTCAGGTCATCCGTATGGTGGTGGATGTGGTTGGCAGGTACCGCTACCGGCGCGACGTGGATCGTCCGCATCCCCAGTTCATGCGGGGCGGCAAGGTTGCGGGGATCATCCTCGAACATCGCGGCACTGGCGGGGTCGAGCTTGTCTGCCGCAAAGATCGCTTCGAATGCGGCGCGATGCGGCTTGGGCAGGTAGCCTGCGTGTTCCACACCATAGATCGCGTCGAAGAGGCCCGTCAGCCCCCGCGCTTCCAGCACCCGTTCGGCATAGGGGGCAGACCCATTGGTATAGACGATCCGCCGCCCCGAAAGGTCGCGGATGCGGGCGGCAAGGTCAGGGTCCGGCACTAGCGTATCAAAGGTGATGTCATGCACCTCGACCAGGTAGGGTTCGGGATCGACGCCGTGATGCTCGATCAGCCCGGCAAGGGTGGTGCCGTAGGCCTGCCAGTAGTCGTGGCGCAGCTTGTCCGCCTCTGGCCGGGGCAGGTTCAGCGTCCGCATGACGTAGTCGGTCATCTTGCGGTCGATCTGGTCGAACAGCCGGCAACTGGGACAGTAAAGCGTGTTGTCGAGGTCAAAGACCCAGCTGCGGACATGGGTGAAGTGATGCGCTACCATTCGCGCAGGATAAACCCAGGGCGCGGCACGGGCAACCGGGCTTGATCGTCGCCGTGTCGCGCGGCTAGGGTGGCGCGTCAATTCGGGAGGAACTATGAAAGAGCCGAAGTCGGCGCAGAAGGACGCCTATACCCTGATCCTTGAGGCGATCGATCTTGGCCTTTACAAGCCCGGCGACCGGCTGGTGGAATCGGAACTGGCCGACCGGTTCGGTGTGTCGCGCACACCCGTTCGCGAGGCGCTGCAACGGCTGGAGACCCAGTCGATGCTGACCCGGGACGGGCGCAGCCTGATCGTAGCCTCGCTGGACCACAACCAGTTGGCCGAACTCTATATCGTGCGGGCCGAGCTTGAGGGGCTGGCCGCCCGGCTGGCCGCCCGGCACGCGACGGAGGAAGAAACGCGGGTCCTGCGCGCCATGGTCGAGGATGACCGCATGCTGCTGAATGACCCGGACGCCCTGTCGCGGGCCAACCGGCGGTTCCACAAGCAGATCCACCTGGCTTCGCACAACCGCTACCTGGTGCAGCAGCTTGATCTTGTGCACCGGTCGATGGCGCTTCTGGCCAGCACCTCGCTGGGCGCCGAGGGGCGGGGTGCGGAGACGCTCGCGGAACATGACGCCATTGTTCAGGCAATCGAGGCGCGGGATGGTGACGCGGCCTATGCGGCGCTGCGCAACCACATTTCCCGTGCGTTTGAAACCCGGCTGAAGCTCGATGCCGGAGCGCGGCGGTTCAATTGATGCGGCGGCGCGGCACCTGCGCAATGTCAAAGATGCCGTGCGCCGTCTTGTCCCAGTAATAGGGGTTCACCATCAACTCGCGCAGGGCCTTGTAGGCGGCCAGCGTCGCCAGCGGGAAATAAAGCGGCATGGTGATCACCCAGCGCCACAGGAACCGGTGCCGCGGCCCTGAAACGGCAATGGCGCCGATGGTCATGTTGATCGCCTCTGTCAGCAGGAACAGCGCCGCCATGCCCGGAATGATCGGAACCACATCGCTGATTGCGGGGCCGAACCCCAGCGCCAGCAGCCAGAATACCCACAGCACCGGAGCCAGCAGAAACTGTGACAGCGTCGCCCCGAACAGCACCTGAAGCCCGAAGAACCTCCAGGGGCCGATCTCACGCAGCAGCTGCCGGGGGTTCCGCATATGGACGATGTAGGTCATCGCATAGCCCTTGAGCCAGCGCGACCGCTGCTTGACCCAAGGCACCAGCCGGCAGTTCGCCTCTTCGCCGGTGACGGTGGGCAGCACCTCGGTCCGGTAGCCCTGACGGGCAAGGCGGATGCCAAGGTCCGCATCTTCGGTCACGTTATGGGCGTCCCAAGCACCTAGCTCCTCCAGCACGGACCGGCGGAAGAACAGCGTCGTCCCCCCCAGCGGCAGGCAGAGGCCAAGCCGTTCCATCCCCGGCAGGACCACGCGGAACCAAGCCGCATATTCGATCGCGAAGCAGCGGGCGAGCCAGTTGGTGTCGGGGTTGTAGTAATCCAACACCCCCTGCACGCAGGCCAGTTCCGGCCCCCGTTCATGGAAGCGGCGCACGATCCGGTGAATCTGGTCAGGCTCTGGCGCGTCCTCGGCATCATAGACGCCGATGATCGTGCCCCGGCAAAATTCCAGCGCGAAGTTCAGCGCACGTGGCTTGGTCTTGAGCGGCCCTTGGGGCACCACGACCACCCGCATCCACGCCGGCAGGGTCCGGGCGGCAAGGGCGCTGCGGGTCAGGTCATCCTCTTCCTCCACCACCAGCAGCACGTCGAGCAATTCCTTCGGGTAGGTCAGCCGCCCCAGCCGCCGCACAAGGCGCGGCGCGATGTCAGGCTCCCGGTAAAGCGGCACCATGACCGACACCACCGGCATCCGTGCGATGATGGGGGCAGGGTGGACGGGCGTCGGCTGCCGACGCAGATGTGCCACCGCCGAGGCCGCCTTGACCGCGCTGACCAGCACCAGTGACCCCAGCGCCCAGAAGACAAGGCCCGCGAACAGCACCTTCGGGGCGATGACGGCAAGCAGAACCGCCAGCAACACCAGTGCAAGAACCACCATCTGAACCGGCCGCGCAGGCCAGTTGCGGCAGCTGAATTCCGGGGCGGGGCGCGATTCGGCGCGTCGGTTCAGATCATGCCGACGCACGGCCAGAATGGCGGCATGGATCTGGCTTTCCGTGGCAACGGCCATGCAGACCGGGCCGAAAAGTTCTGTCAGCCGCATGCGGTGACGGATGAATTCCTCCGGGCGGGCGGTCAGGACAATGGTAACGCCCCCGGCCGAACGCCACGGCAGGATGCCTTCGCGCAGGCAGGTCTGCAGCCCGAAGGCGTCGATCATGCGGGGGTCTGCCGGGTGGCTGGCAGGATCGGCGACATCGGCCTGCCATTGATCCGCCAGCGCGTCGACCAGCGCCGGTTCCGTTACCATCCCCTGGCGCAGCAGCACCTCGCGCAGCCGTGCACCCCGTTTTCCTTCCTGCGCCAGCGCATTCACCAGATCGGCAGGATTCAACGTGCCGTGTTCCAGCAGGATCTGCCCTAACGCCTTAGGCGCGGGCGAGGGGCTGGCTAGGGTGCGGGGCAGAGGGATCACGCAGCGCTCCGGGCAAGGGACATGCCTCAGATTGCGCTGCGCAAGGTTAATTTGGCCTTAACGGCTCAGGCGGCCCGGTTCTTGCGCATCGCCTCTGCGAACTGCTCGAACAAATAATAGCTGTCCTGCGGGCCGGGGCTTGCCTCCGGGTGATACTGGACCGAAAACACCGGGCGATCGGTGACGCGGATGCCGCAGTTCGAGCCGTCGAACAGGCTGACATGCGTTTCGATCACGCCGACCGGCAGGGTCTGGCTGTCCACGGTAAAGCCGTGGTTCATGCTCGTGATCTCGACCTTGCCGGTTTGCAGGTCCTTCACGGGATGGTTCGCGCCATGGTGGCCGTGGTTCATCTTGACCGTCTTGGCGCCCAGGGCCAGCGCCAGCATCTGGTGGCCAAGGCAGATCCCGAAGACCGGAACATCCCGTTCCAGCACACCGCGGATCATAGGCACGGCATATTCGCCGGTGGCAGCCGGGTCGCCGGGGCCGTTCGACAGGAACACGCCTTCGGGGTTCAGGGCCAGAACATCCTCGGCAGTGGCGGTGGCGGGCAGCACCGTCACGTCGCAGCCGGCCGAGGCGAGGCAGCGCAGGATGTTGCGCTTCGCGCCATAGTCGATGGCCACGACCCGCAGCCCTTCGGTCTCGCGCGGCTTGTGGCCTTCGGGCCAAGACCAGCGCATCTCGTTCCAGCGGTAGCTTTGGGCGCAGGTTACATCCTTGGCAAGGTCAAGGCCCACCAGCCCCCGGAACGCGCGCGCCTTGGCGACAAGCCGTTCGACATCGAAGTTGCCTTCGGGATCGTGGGCAAGCGCGACATGGGGCGCGCCTTGCTGGCGGATGGCGCGGGTCAGGCGACGGGTGTCGATGCCGCCCATGCCGATCCGCCCCTTGCGGGCGAGCCACGGAGCCAGCGCATCCGTCGCGCGCCAGTTCGACGGCTCGGTCGGGTCCCACTTGACGATCATGCCAGCGGCAACGGGTTCAGCCGTTTCGTCGTCATCGACGTTGACGCCGACGTTGCCGACATGGGGGAAGGTAAAGGTGACGATCTGCCCGGCATAGGACGGATCGGTCATGATCTCCTGATATCCGGTCATGGCGGTGTTGAAGCAGAGTTCAGCCACCGTTTCCCCGACAGCGCCGAAGCCGCGTCCGTAGAAGACCGTCCCGTCGGCAAGGGCTAGGCAGGCAGTCGGCTTGGCGGAAACTTGGGCGCACATGAGCATTCTCCGGGGGATGCGGGAGGGGGCGACGGATCGCGGCGCAACCTAAGTGCGGGAGGGGCTGTGGTCAAGGGGGGCGCTGGTTTTGCTTCTTGTTCTATATCAATGACTTGACCAAGATGGCGCCTGTTGTCAGGTGCCTGCTCGCGCACTATTGTATGAACTTCGGGGTCACAAGGACGGACAAGCCGATGAATATGCGCGATCGGATCGCCTCTGCGCTCAAGGATGCGATGAAGAACAAGGAGGCCGACAGGCTCTCGACGTTGCGGCTGATCAATGCCGCAATCAAGGACCGGGACATCGCGTTGCGCGGCGAAGGTGGCGAGGATCAGGTCAGCGATGCCGATGTGCTGGCCATTCTGAGCCGGATGATCAAGCAGCGTCAGGAAAGCGCGCGCGCCTATGAAGAGGGTGGGCGGCTGGAACTGGCCGAAAAGGAACTGGCCGAGATCCGGGTGATCGAGGAATTCCTGCCCCGCCAGTTGAGCCCCCAGGAGGTAGAGCAGGCCATCGACACTGCCATTGCTGAAATCGGGGCGTCGACCCTGCGGGACATGGGCCGGGTGATGGCCCGCCTGAAAGAGCGCTATACCGGGCAGATGGACTTTGGCACGGCTGGCCCGGCGGTGAAGGCGCGTCTGGGCGGTTGAGCGGAAAACTCCGGGAACAACTTTGCGACAATGTCGTTGCAGTAGATCAACCATTCGGCCGACTTACTTCATGATGGAGCATGCTTCATGGACGCAGAGCCGCAGACCCGGAAAGACGCCGCCGGCGCCGCGCTTCTCGCCCGTCGCGGGATCACCGATGTTCGGCAACTCAAGGGCTTTGCCCGGGTCATGTATGAGAACCTGACTGAGAGAGAACTGGCCGAGATGGCTGAAACCTTTGCTGAGGAACTTCCCGGCGCCAAGGGTTGATCAGACGCGCCTCAGCGCCTGTCGTAGTTCCTCATGCAGGGCGGCGCGCTCCTCAGGCATGAGGAAGGCGCCGAGCTCCACCTCGCGCCCGCCGCCGCGCAGGGTCAGGTACTTGGGGACAGGCCCCTCCTTGTCATGCAGATGCAGGGTGATCCAGTGCGGGTTTGCTGCCCATTCGCGGCGGCCCGTGGTCTGGTCATGACGCACGATCTCGATCCTGTCGGACCAAAGGCTGAGCTGCTCGATCATCTGCGCGTCACGATAGTTGCGGCGCAGCGAAATCCATAGCGCCGAAAGCACCAGCACGAAGAACGGCAGGATTCCCCACAGAACCGGCGTCCCCAGCAATCCGAGCATGGGAAGCAGGAAAAGCCCCGCCGTGACCGAGATGAACCCGGCAAACCCGCGCTGCGACAGCGACCGGTGGGGCCACAGGTGCAGCCGGTAGGCGGGCGGGGCCCCTGCTTCATGCAAGAAGGCTCCGGGTTGCCCCGGAGCCTCCTGTCTTGTGATCCATTCGACTGGCATAGCCGTGCCGTTAGTGGGCGTGGCTGCGGTCCCAGTCCTCACGCTTGGGGAGCGTCTCGAACGTATGCTCCGGCGGCGGGCAGGGCAGGGTCCATTCCAGGGTGTCGGCGTGCTCGTTCCAGTAGTTGTTCTGGGTCACGCGCTTGCCCGCGAACAGCGTATAAAGAACCACGCCGATGAAGAACACGAACGACGCGAAGGACAGGAACGCCCCCCAGCTGGAAACGAGGTGCCACAGGTGGAACGCCTCGGGGTAGTCGATGTAGCGGCGCGGCATGCCCTGGCGGCCCAGAAAGTGCTGCGGGAAGAAGGTGACGTTCGCGCCGATGAACATCGCCCAGAAGTGCACTTGGCCAGCCCATTCGGGATACTGACGGCCTGACATCTTGCCGATCCAGTAGTAGATGCCCGCGAACAGACCGAAGACGGCACCGATCGACATCACGTAGTGGAAGTGGGCAACGACGTAGTAGGTGTCGTGGTAGTAGCGGTCGACGGGCGCCTGGCTCAGCACGATGCCGGTCACGCCGCCGACGGTGAAGAGGAACAGGAAGCCGAAGGCGAACAGCATCGGGGTCTTGAGTTCGACCGAGCCGCCCCACATCGTGGCGATCCAGCTGAAGATCTTCACGCCGGTCGGAACCGCGATCACCATGGTGGCGAGCATGAAGTAGCTTTGCTGCGTCAGCGTCATGCCGGCGGTGTACATGTGGTGCGCCCACACGACGAAGCCCAGCACTGCAATGGCGACCATCGCGTAGACCATCGGCAGGTAGCCGAAGATCGGCTTGCGCGAGAAGGTGGCGATGACGTGGCTGATGATGCCGAAGGCCGGCAGGATGATGATGTACACTTCCGGGTGGCCGAAGAACCACAGGATGTGCTGGTAAAGGATCGGGTCACCACCGCCCGACGGATAGAAGAACGTCGTGCCGAAGTTCCGGTCGGTCAGCAGCATGGTGATCGCGCCAGCAAGCACCGGCAGCGCCAGGAGGATCATCCACGCGGTGATGAAGATCGACCAGGCGAACAGCGGCGCCTTGTGCATGGTCATGCCAGGGGCGCGCATGTTCAGGAAGGTGGTGATGATGTTGATCGCACCCACGATCGACGAGGCGCCCGAAACGTGCACCGCGAAGATGGCGAGGTCCATCGCATAGCCGCCTTCGTTCGTGGACAGCGGCGGGTAAAGAACCCAGCCCACGCCCGCGCCAAGCTGGTCATTGCCGCCGGGGCTGACGACCGAGGCGACGGCCAGCGCCGAACCCGCCACATAGAGCCAGTAGGACAGGTTGTTCAGCCGCGGGAACGCCATGTCCGGGGCACCGATCATCAGCGGCATGAAGTAGTTGCCAAAGCCGCCGAACAGCGCCGGAATCACGACGAAGAACATCATGAGCACGCCGTGGGCGGTGATCAGCACGTTCCACAGGTGGCCGTTGGGCGTGCATTCGTCCGCCGCCGGCAGCAGCCGCGCGCCTTCCATGCACATGTACTGCACACCCGGATCCATGAGCTCCATCCGCATGTAGACCGTGAAGGCAACCGAGATGAAGCCGACGATCGCTGCGGTGAAGAGGTAAAGGATACCGATATCCTTGTGGTTCGTTGACATGAACCATCGGGTGAAGAACCCGCGGTTGTCATGTCCCTCGTGGCCATGTGTGGCTGCGTCGGCCATGGTCGACTCCCGTTTCATTGATTCTCGATGGCCCGGCGCGTAGTGTCGGGCTATGCGTTCCGCGCCCTTTCTAGATTGTCGGCCGCACCTCGGCAATGACCGACGTGTCGCAGGGGGCGATTTTCAAGCCCCTCAGGACGCTTCGTCCGTGACAGACTGCAGGTAGGCTAGAATGTCCGGGGCGCCGGAGGCAAGCTTGAAGCTCATGTTGCTGCGCGCGCGGCCGTCTTCCAGGTGCGCCCGCAGGAAGGCGGTCGGATCGGCAAGGAATGCCGTCAGCGTCTGCTCGTCCCAGACGAGGCCAGCTTCGCCTGCGGCGGCCAAGGACGGTGAATACCGGTAACCGTCAAGGCTGCCTGCCTGACGTCCGATGACGCCATAAAGGTCAGGACCGGTGCGGCCGCCGCGATAGATCACGGTTCCGTCGGGGGCAGTGACCGAATGGCAGGCGCGGCATTTCGCAAAGGCGCGGGCATCACCCTCGGCCAGGGCGGGCGAGGCAAGTGTGGCTGCGGCAAGGGCTGCGGCGATCAGGAGTCTGGGCATGACATGTTCCGTCTGCGGGGTCCGGTTCTGGACGCGCGCGATCTATACGAGGGCCAGCGGCGCGTGCACTGCGACCATCGGCCACTGCCGCTAGCCGAAGGTCTTGTCGAATGCCCGGCGCAGCGCGAGGTCGAGATCCGTCATCGTGACCGGCAGGCCCAGGTCGACAAGGCTCGTCACCCCGTGTTCGCGGATCCCGCAGGGGACGATGCCCTCGAAATGCGACAGGTCAGGGTCGAGGTTGATCGAGATGCCGTGGAAGCTGATCCAGCGGCGGAGCTTGATCCCGATCGCGGCGATCTTGTCCTCACGCGCTGATCCGTCGGGGGCAGGGGGCTTGTCATCGCGCACGACCCAGACGCCGACGCGCCCTTCGCGCCGCTCGCCGCGCACGTTGAACTCTGCCAGCGTCGCGATCACCCAGTCCTCCAGTGCGGTGACAAAGCGCCGCACGTCCCGGCCGCGGGTGTTGAGGTCAAGCATCACATAGGCCACCCGCTGCCCCGGCCCGTGATAGGTGTACTGGCCGCCCCGCCCGGCGTCGTGCACGGGGAAACGGTCAGGGTCCACCAGGTCGGCAGGATTCGCGCTGGTTCCGGCGGTATAAAGCGGCGGATGTTCCAGCAGCCAGATGGCCTCGGGGGCGCTTCCGGCATGAATCGCCGCCACCCGTTCCTCCATCGCCACGCGCGCCTGTTCATAGGGAACCAGACCGTCCCAATGCCGCCATTCGACCATTCCGCGCCCCCTGATCATGCCCGTGGTTTCAGATGCGATACGCCACAGGGGAAATGCAAGCGAGGAGCGAAATATTGTCAGATTCCCTCTTCACATCCGCCGGACGCTCGGCTAAGACCCGCTCCACCAAGTCAGGACGTGCGGTCGTGGCGGAATTGGTAGACGCGCAGCGTTGAGGTCGCTGTGGGGTAACTCCCGTGGAGGTTCGAGTCCTCTCGACCGCACCAACTGGCTGGGGCAGCGTCCCCGGCCTTTTTGGTTTCTCACCCAGATCAGATCGTTCAAGGCAAGTACGTGATTGCCTGTGGCGGCGTTTTTATTGTCGCTTGCGAGTTTGATGGGCAGGGCGCATGGTTTTTGCCCCTCATTGTCCAGTTCCCGTGCAATTGCACCTTTGGACAACAAGAGCGTTGCAACATCTTCGGGCATTCGCTTTAGTCATCCCAAGAGCGCGGGTTAACCGCCGGACGAACAGGGAGACTGCCTGTGGTGCGAGCTGGCCACGACGACGGATTCGTCGTCTTCGATCACGTCCAGAAAAGCTATGACGGGGAAACCCTCGTCGTCAAAGACCTCGACCTGTCGATCGGCAAGGGCGAGTTCCTGACGATGCTTGGCCCTTCGGGGTCGGGCAAGACCACCTGCCTGATGATGCTGGCCGGGTTCGAGACGGCGACCCACGGTGACATCCGTCTGGCGGGGCGGCCCATCAACCACATCCCGCCACACCGGCGCGGGATCGGCATGGTTTTCCAGAACTACGCGCTGTTCCCGCACATGACTGTGGGCGAAAACCTCTCCTTCCCGCTGGAGGTCCGGCGCATGTCCCGGTCCGACCGTGAAGCCAAGGTCATGCGCGCGCTGGACATGGTGCAGATGGGCCAGTTCGTGAACCGGCGCCCGGCGCAGCTTTCGGGCGGGCAGCAGCAGCGGATCGCGCTGGCCCGTGCTCTTGTGTTCGAGCCGGAGCTTGTGCTGATGGACGAACCGCTGGGCGCGCTCGACAAGCAGCTGCGCGAACATATGCAGTTCGAGATCAAGCACCTCCACGACCGGCTGGGCGTCACAGTCGTCTATGTGACCCACGACCAGGGCGAGGCGCTGACCATGTCGGACCGGATCGCGGTGTTCAACGACGGCCGGATCCAGCAACTTGCCCCGCCTCAGGTGCTTTATGAACGGCCCGACAACTCTTTCGTTGCCCAGTTCATTGGCGAGAACAACCGGCTTGAGGGCGTGGTGGAACAGCTTGGCCCCGACCGCTGCACTGTACGCCTGACGAATGGCGAGATCATCGACGCGGCGCCCGTCAACGTCCGCGGGGCAGGGGAGCGTACCGTCATCTCCATCCGCCCGGAACGGGTGGAGTTCATGCCCGAGAGGCTGCCGCCAGGCGCTCATACGCTTGAGGCCGAGGTGTTGGAGTTCATCTACATGGGCGACATGTTCCGCACCCGGCTGCGGGTGGCCGGCAGCGACAATTTCGTCATCAAGAGCCGCAACAGTGCAGGCCAGGCCCGGCTGCGTCCCGGTGAGACGCTCCGGATCGGCTGGCTGGCCGAGGATTGCCGCGCCTTGGACGCGGCCTGACAAGAATCAACGGGGAGAAGAAAGATAATGAACATAAGGACCATGCTTTGCAGCACCGCCTGCCTTGCGCTTATGGCCGGGGCTTCCACCGCGCAAGAGGTGACGGTGCTGGGCTGGGGCGGCGACTATGCCCGCAGCCAGATTGAGGCCTATCACAAGCCCTTCACCGAGGAGACGGGGATCCGCGTCATTTCCGTTGACGCCGACAACCCGGCAACTCCGTTGAAGGCGATGGTGGAGGCGGGCAATGTGACCGTCGATGTCGCGGTGATCGAATACGCAGATGCCGTCCGTCTTTGCGACGAGGGGCTGCTGGAGGTGATCGACACCTCGATCCTTGAACCCGCGCCCGACGGCACCCCGGCCGAGGATGATTTCCTGCCGGGCACGCTGACGGAGTGCATGGTGGGGACGGATGTGTTTTCGACCATCTTTGCCTATGATGCGACCCGGTTCCCGGACAACCCGCCGACGACCATCGCCGACTTCTTCGACACCGATAACTTCCCCGGCAAGCGCGGCGTGCGCAGGAACGCCAAGGCAACGCTGGAAATGGCGCTGATGGCCGACGGCGTCCCCGCCGAGGAGGTTTATGACCTGCTGGAAACCCAGGAGGGGGTCGAACGCGCCTTTGCCAAGCTCGACACCATCAAGGGCGACATCGTCTGGTGGGAAGCGGGCGCCCAGCCGCCGCAGCTTCTGGCTGATGGCGAGGTTGCGATGACCATTGCCTGGAACGGCCGGATATTCAATGCCGCGGTGGGCGAGGGCAAACCGTTCGAGATCGTCTGGGACGGCCAGGTCTATGAGCCTGAGGGCCTGGCGATCCCGGTCGGCGCACCCAACATGGAAGAGGCGCTGCAGTTCGTGGCCTTTGCGACCCGCGCAGAATCCCTTGCCCGCGCGGCGGAATGGATCAGCTATGGCCCGACCCGCCGATCGGCGGCGCCGCTGGTAGGTGTCTTCCAAGTGGATGGCGAGACCGAAATGGGGCCGAACCTGCCCACGTCAGAAGAAAACATGACCAACGCGCTCGCCTCCTCCTACGAATTCTGGGTGGATCGTGACGCCGAACTGAACGAGCGGTTCAACGCCTGGCTGCTGGCCAACTGATCCTGCCGGCCGGGCCCCGCGCCCGGTCGCCCAACCCGAGGCACGGCATGAGCGATATCCCCATCGGACCGACAGCCACGGCACGCCAGCAAAGGCTGGAAACTGCGGATGGCACACCGCTCAAGTCTGCGCTGGCGCGGGCGTCGCGGCGGCAGAAGCTGCGGGCGTTGGCCCTTGTCGCGCCGCTTGCGCTGTTCATCATCGTGACCTTCGTACTACCGATCGGGCAGATGCTGCTGCGGTCGGTGAACAACACGCAGTTCTCTGACAACATGCCGGCGCTGGTCCAGTGGTTCGCGGAGAACCCGCCCGGGATTGATCCTGACGAAGCCGCCTTCGCGGCGCTCGTATCCGATTTGCGGAACGGGGCCGCGCAGCGCACCGTAGGATCGGTCGGTACGCGCATCAACTATGAGGTTCCGGGCACGCGATCGCTGTTCACCGCCACCGCGCGGCGGGCGGCGGATCTGGAGCCGCCCTATCGCGAGGCGCTGCTGGAGGTGAACAGCGACTGGGCGCGCGAGGACATCTGGGCCGCCATGCGTGGCGCGTCGCAGGCCTATACCGCGAACTTTTACCTAGCGGCAGTGGACCGGAAGCGCGATCTCGACGGCAATATCGTGCAGTCAGACCCGCAGAACCGGGTCTATGTACAACTGTTCCTTCGGACCTTCATGCTGTCCGGAGTCATCACGCTGATCTGCCTGCTGCTGGGTTTTCCGGTGGCGCATCTTCTGGCGACGCTGCCGCTGCGCAAGTCGAACCTGCTGATGATCCTGGTCCTGCTGCCGTTCTGGACCTCACTCCTGGTGCGGACCACAAGCTGGATCGTACTGCTGCAGGGGCAAGGGGTGGTGAACAACGTGCTCGTGGCGCTGGGCGTTATCGGAGACGACGGGCGGCTGGCGTTGATGTACAACCAGGCCGGCACGATCATCGCGATGACGCATGTGCTGCTGCCCTTCATGATCCTGCCGCTTTATTCGGTGATGAAGACCATCCCGCCCAGCTATGCCCGCGCCGCGCGGTCTCTGGGGGCGACCAGCTGGACAACCTTTCGCCGCATCTACCTGCCGCAGACCATCCCGGGGATCGGGGCGGGCAGCATTCTCGTCTTCATTCTGGCGATGGGCTACTACATCACGCCGGCGCTGGTAGGCGGGGCGACAGGGCAGCTGATTTCCAACCAGATCGCCTTCCACATGCAGAACTCGCTCAACTGGTCATTGGCGGCGGCGCTGGCGGCGCTGCTGCTGGGTGCGGTGCTGCTGCTCTACTGGGTCTATGATCGGCTGGTGGGCATCGACAACATGAAGCTGGGGTAAGTCATGGCGCTTCCGATCTATGCCTCGCCGCTTGAGCGGATCTGGTACTGGACCTACCGGGTGATCTGCGCACTGATCTTTATCTTTCTGATCGCGCCGATCCTGGTGATCATCCCGCTGTCCTTCAACGCTGAACCCTATTTCACCTTTACGCAGAAGATGCTGTCGCTTGATCCCGAAGGCTACTCGCTGCGGTGGTACGACCGCCTGCTGACCTTCGGGATGCAAAACCCGGATGCCCCGCGAGATGCCGCATGGTGGGGCGATGTCTGGCGCAACTCGGCGTGGGTCAAGGCGGCCAAGAACTCGGTCATCATCGGGTTCTTCTCGACCATCCTCGCGACCGTTCTGGGAACTATCGCCGCGCTGGGCCTGTCGCGGGCGGAAATGCCCTTTCGCAAGCCGATCATGGCCATTCTGATCTCGCCCATGATCGTGCCGATCATCATCACCGCGACGGGGCTGTTCTTCTTCTACTCGGCCACCGGGCTTGCGGGATCCTATGTTGGGATCATCCTGGCCCACGCGACGCTGGGCATCCCCTTCGTGATCATCACGGTGACGGCGACGCTGATGGGGTTTGACCGGTCGTTGCTGCGGGCGGCGGCAAACCTCGGCGCGGGGCCTGTGCGGAGCTTCTTCAAGGTGCAGCTTCCGCTGATCATGCCGGGCGTCATATCCGGCGCCCTGTTTGCCTTCGTCACCTCGTTCGACGAGGTGGTGGTGGTGCTTTTCGTCGCGGGCCATGATCAGCAGACGATCCCGCGGCAAATGTGGAACGGTATCCGCGAACAGATCAGCCCCTCGATCCTCGCGGTGGCGACGATCCTTGTGGTGCTGTCCATCGCGCTGCTCACCGCGGTCGAACTGCTGCGCCGGCGGTCGGAACGACTGCGCGGCGTCAGCCCCGCCTAACCCAGCAGGGTCAGCCAGCCCCAGGTTGTCAGGATCATTGCTGCTGTTCCCAGCAGCACGGACGAAGCCGCCACCCGCCGCGCGGCACCGTACATGTTGGCAAAGACATAGGCATTCACGCCCGGCGCCATGGAGGATGTCAGCACCGCCGACCGGAACTGGTTCGGGTCCAGCGCAAGGGCGCGGCCCATGAACCAGACGATAATCGGGTGCAGGATCACCGATACCGCCACCACGAAGCCAATGGCGCGCAGATCTCCTTCGGGCCGATAGCGGTAGAGCACGCCGCCAAGGCCGAACAGTGCGGCGGGCAGGGCGGCGCGGATCATCAGTTCCACGGCGTCCCAGACCACCCTTGGCAGCGGCAGCCCGCTCAGGTTTACGATGAAGCCCAGGGTGATACCAATCACCAGCGTATTGCTGAACATTGACTTCAGCACGCGCGGGGCCAGGGCGCTGATCCGCCCGCCGCGGTTGCGCGCGATTTCCATCGCGGTGATCCCCAACCCGTAGCAGAACGGAGAGTGGATCGCGATGATCGCGAAGTTCGGCGCCAGCGCGTCAGATCCATAGGCCCGTTCCGTGATCGGCAGGCCAAGCAAAAGCGAGTTGGAAAACAGCCCGCAAAAGCCAAAGGCGACGGCGTCTTCCCAATTGCGGCCAAAGATCCAGCGCGCGCCGGCCAGCGCCACGAAAAAGCAGATTGCAGCGCCGGTGTAGAAGCTTGCCAGCAGCCTGGGATCGAAGTTCTGTGTCAGGTCCAGCCGTGCGATGGCGCCGAACAGCAGGCATGGCAGGGCGAAGCTCTGGGTGAACTTCATCAGCCCGTCGACGCCGGCGTCGCTGAACCATCCCTTCCAGACCACAACGTAGCCGAAACCGATTACAAGAAAGACCGGCAGGATAACGTCCAGTAGTGCCTGCACTTCAAACCTCGTAGGTGATCGTCATTCCGTCATGGGCCGGAGTCACGTGGTCCGGCGTCTCGGCTGCGACGGTCGCGTAGTCGAGGTCGATGTGCATGTTCGTCAGGATCGCGCGCCGTGGCCGTGCCCGGTTGATCCATTCCAGCGTCAGGTCCAGATGGGCATGGGTCGGATGCGGCTTGCGGCGCAGGGCGTCCACAATCCAGCAGTCCAGCCCCTGCAGCAGCGGCCAGCTTTGTTCCGGGATTTCGACCGCGTCGGGCAGGTAGGCTACGTCGCCGATGCGAAAGCCCAGCGCCTCGATCACCCCATGATGCGCGGTGAAGGGCTGCAGCGTGATCTCGCCGCCCGCACCGGTGACGGTAAAGGGGCCGCGAATGGTGTTGAGGTCAAGGATCGGCGGATAGGGCGAACCGGCGGGCTGCACGAAGGCATAGCCGAACCGGGTCAGAAGCGCGTCTTGTGTCGCCCCGTCCGCCCAGACCGGAAGCCGCTCACGCATGTTGAAGACGATCTGGCGCAGGTCGTCGATGCCATGAACATGGTCGGCATGGGCATGGGTATAAACCACCGCATCCAGCGCGCCCACGCCCGCATCCAGAAGCTGCGCCCGCATGTCGGGCGAGGTATCGACCAGTACGCGGGTCACGCCTGCCTCGGTTTCGCGTGTGACCAGCAGCGAACAGCGGCGGCGGTGATTGCGGGAATCCTCCGGGTCGCAGTCGCCCCAGTGGCCGCCCAGCCGCGGCACCCCGCCGGACGAGCCGCAGCCCAGGATCGTGAACCCGAGCCTCGCCATCATGCCGCGGCCTGATAGGCCGCCGCCTTTGCAAACAGCCGGTCGAAATTCGCAGTGGTCTGGCGGGCGAAGGCTTCGAGGCTCATGCCAAAGACCTCTGCCCCTGTCCGGGCGGTGAAGGCGGTATAGGCAGGCTCGTTCCGCTTGCCGCGGTGGGGCGGGGGCGCAAGATAGGGGGCGTCGGTTTCCAGCAGGATGCGATCCACCGGGGCTGCGGCAAAAATCTCGCGCAGTTCGCCCGACCGGGGGAAGGCGGCGATCCCCGACATCGACAGGTAAAAGCCCAGGTCCAGCGCCGCCCGTGCCAGTTCCGTACCAGAGGAGAAACAATGCATCACGCAGGAATAGGGACCGGCGCGATGTTCCTCGGTCAAAATGCGGGCCATGTCATCATCGGCGTCGCGGGAATGGATGATCAGCGGCAGGCCTGTCTGCCGCGCAGCCTCGATATGAAGGCGTAGGCTTTCCTGCTGCACATCCTTGCTTTCGGCGGTGTAGTGATAGTCGAGCCCGGTTTCGCCAATGCCTACGAACTTGGGGTGGCGGGCAAGGGCGACCAGTTCCTCCACCCGGGCCATGGGTTCGTCGGCGACGCTCATCGGGTGGGTGCCGGCGGCGTAGAAGACCGGGTCATGCGCCTCGGCGATGGCGCGGACCTGCGGTTCGTTCCGAAGCCGGGTGCAGATCGTGACCATCCGCATCACACCCGCCGCCTGCGCCCGCGCAACGACATCGGGTAGTTCTGTGATCAGTTCAGGGAAATCAAGATGGCAGTGGCTGTCAACGATTTCGGCTCTGGTCTCGGTCATCCACGGCCCTCTGGTCTGCGCGCCGCTCAGGCCCCGAGCCGCGCTGGGGCGGTCACCAGCGCCGCCGTTTCATCCACTCTCAGGACCATATCGAGCAGAAGCGCGGAAGGGTCAAGGTTCACCGCCCGCCCATGCCGCGCCCGCGCGCCCAAGGTCTGGTGCAGGTCGGCCCAGCGCCGCGCGGCGGCGGCATCGGGCGAAAGACGGGCAAGGAGTTCAGCCTCGCCCGGCGCTGCCTCTACCCGCGGCGGCCCGGCGACGCCGGTGCGGGCGAGCCGCGCAAGGAACAGGTCGAACAGCGTCAACAACAGGTCGAAGCGCGGCTCTGCTCCCTTGCCGGAAGCGCTTTCCGCCAAGGCCAGCGCCCGTTGCCGGTCAAGCCGCGGCAGCGTCGCGAACAGATCGACAAGCGCAGCATAGAGGGCAAGCCCGTCAAGGTTCGTCAGGCGGATCGCTTCACCGACCGAGCCACGGGCAAGTTCGGCCAAAAGGTCGGGCGCATCGGTTGCCGCCCCCGCTGCCTGCAGGGCCGCCGCCATATCCACCGCGTTCAGCGTGCCCAGCCGCAGCTCGCGGCAGCGGGACCGGATCGTGGGCAGCAGGCGCGAGGGTTGATGGCTGACCAGCAGCATCGTGGCGCCTTCGGGCGGTTCCTCCAGCACCTTGAGCAGCGCATTGGCGGCGTTCACGTTCATCTCGTCGGCCGAATCGACGATCACCACCCGGTGGCCACCATCGGCAGCGGACAAGCTGAAGAACCCCTTGAGCCGCCGCACCTCATCCACGGTGATCACGGTCTTGAGTTTCTTGCGTTCCTCATCCCAAGCACGCCGGAGCAGGAAGAGCCCCGGTTCCGACAGCGCCGCCACCCGCCGCGCAACCGGATGATCGGGCGCAAGGTCAAGCGACATACCGCCGCCCGCCAGAAGGTACCGCGCGATCCGCCAGGCCAGTGTTGCCTTGCCGACGCCGCGTGGGCCGGTGATCAGCCAGCCGTGATGCAGCCGACCCTGTGCAGCAGCCTCGAGAAAGGCAGCCTGCGCCGCGTCCTGACCCAGAAGTGTCCGCGTCTCGCGCGGGTGGGGGGCCCCTTCGACACGGTCAGGCTCTGGCAGGTCGGTCATCCCAGCGCCTCGCGCGCGAGCTGGGCGATCTCGCGGCGAATGGCCTCGACGCTGCGGTTGCCGTCGATCAGATGGCAGCGGTGCGGAAACTCCTTGGCCAGCGCGCGGAACCCGTGGGCGAGTCGCGTCTGGAAGGCGAGGCCTAAATCCTCGAACCGATCCTCGCCTGAATTGCGGGCAAGGCCCCGGGCCAAGGCCGCCCCCGGTTCGACATCAATGATGAAGGTCAGATGCGGCTCTGTTCCGATCATGTCTGCGTGTAGCCGATCGACAAGACCACGCAGATCGCCCCGCGCGGCACCCTGATAGACCCGGGTACTGTCGGCAAACCGGTCAGAGATGACGGTGGTGCCGGCGACCAGCGCTGGTTCCACCGTCTTTTCCAGATGGTCCCGTCGGGCCGCAGTGAACAGCAGGATCTCGGTCTCGGCCGACCAGCGCGCGCCGTCGCCCTGCACCAGAAGGCGCCGAATCTCTTCGGCGCCGGGCGAACCGCCGGGTTCTCGCGTCAGAAGGACAGGGCGCCCCTCAGACTCAAGGGATTCGGCAAGCGCACGGGCTTGGGTGGATTTGCCCGAACCGTCGATGCCTTCGAAGGTGATGAAGCGCCCGGCTGTCGGCATCAGCTTCCCGCCAGCCCGTCCATCGTATCACCGGCAGCGCGCCGCAGCAGCACGGTTGCCGCTGTCCGCAGCCGCGCAACAAAACCGCCATTTTCCACCGCCGTTTCCGCAACCAATGGGATGCGGATCTCGTTCATCTCGGGGTGAGAAACGACCAGATCGGCCAGCCGCTGTCCTTGGGCAACCGGCGCCTGGACGGGCCCGTGATAGACGACACGCGCCTGCAGCCCGTCCTGTACCAGCGCGGGGACCAGGACCTGGCGATCCTCGGCGACGGTGAGGCCGACGCGGGTTTCCTCTCCCATCCAGACTTCCGCCTCGGCGATGCGCTGGCCGCTGCGGGCGACTGTCTTGCGCACGAACTGGCGGAACGCCCAGTTGACGATCCGTTCGGCCTCCTCGGCGCGTTCGCGATCGGATTGAAGCCCGGTGATGACGAAGATCACGCGGCGGTCCCCCTGCACGGCCGAACCGACAAGGCCATAGCCCGCCTCGGCCGTGTGGCCGGTTTTCAGACCGTCGGCGCGGATCGCCTCTGGGTCATTGGGGTTGCCCGGCAGGACACGGAACAGCGGGTTCCGGTTGAACCGGTTGGCCGGCGAACGGCCCTTGTAGTCATATTCCCGTTCGTTGAAGAACTTATATTCCTCAGGGAAGTTGTTGATCATGTGCATCGTCAGGATGCCCAGGTCCCGCATTGACATGCGATGCCCTTCGGCCGGCCAGCCCGATGCATTGCGCAGGGTCGTGTTGACCATGCCTAGCGCCTGTGCCCGTTCCGTCATCAGCGCGGCGAACGCCTCCTCCGAACCGGCCAGCCCTTCGGCCACCACCACGCAGGCATCGTTGCCGGAGTTCACGATGATCCCCAGGATCAGCTCGCGTACCGTCGGGCGGTCCATTTCGTTCAGGAACATGGTCGAGCCGCCCATCGCCCGCGCCTTGCTAGATACGCTGAAGGTCGTGTCCATCGACACGCGCCCGTCGTGCAGCGCCTCGAACAGCATGTTCAGGGTCATCAGCTTGGACATGGACGCCGGGGGAAGGGGTTGATCGGCGTTCTTGTCCAGCAGCACGGTGCCGGTGGTCTGGTCGATCACGAAGGCGGCGGTCGCGCGGGTTTCGAACGCGGCGCGCGCCGGTGCCGCAAGGGCAAGGGATGCGGCCAGCAGGGCAAGCAGTGGAAGGAGGCGCTTGAGCATCGGTCTGGTCGTTCACTTTCTATGATATCGTCGCATGCCGCAGCCGGGCCCGCAGCCGGTGGCGCCTGCCTGCCCGCTATTGCTTGGACCAGACCATAGCGGCTTCGCGCAGTCAGGGAAAGCCGTTGCATCCGTGACAGGTGCCTCACAAAACCGTGGCAGTGGCCTTTCAGAATCACATTGCTGCGGCTAAACGGTACCGGCTTGCGGAAGCGTGGCAGAGTGGTCGATTGCACCGGTCTTGAAAACCGGCGACGGGCAACCGTTCGTGAGTTCGAATCTCACCGCTTCCGCCACTACCATCTTGCGTCAGTTCAGCGCCTCATCCTCGACCTCCGGCGGAAGCGCGGCAAGCATGCGCGCCTTCTCCTCGGGCGTCAGGTGCTTGATGATCCGCGACAGGCGGCGAAGCTTGTACTGCTGCTGGTGTCCGTCGCGGTTCGGGTCCTCGATCCTCCGGAACAACTGGTCGAGGTCGAGTACGGGATGCGAAATGCGGGTGGAACCTTCCGCCTCGTCCAGCGCCCGCCGCAGGAAGGGTGGATTGGTGTCGAACCAGTTCTGCTGCAGAATCCCGGGGGCGGCTTCGTATAGATCGACAAGCTTCCAGCCGCTGGCCGCGCCGAGGTTGGCGACAACCGCTTCGTCATTCGGAACTTTCCAGCGGCGGCTGGCGGCGGCCAGCGTCACGGTCAGCCGGCGGCGCAGATCCCGCACCGCGGCCACATGTTCACCCTTCAACCGGTTCAGCGCAAAGACACAGCCCCATTCCGCCGTCGGCAGAACCAGCGAGACCGCCTCGGCCATGGACTTAACCTTTTTGGGTTGGAGGTTGCAGGCAAGGAAGTCGCCCGGGATTGCGCGAAGCGTGCCGAAGATTTCGTCTTCATGGCCGTTGGGGATGTGGACATCGCTTTCGATCAGCCACTGATGGCTGCGCGGGCCAAAATCCTCGCCTACGGCGATGTGGCACAGGTCGCCCATCCGCCAGCCCCAGTCGTCGGGCACTGGCCCGCCTACCAGTTCTTCGGCCCGCGCCCGTGTGAGCGAGGATTTGCGCCAGCGCCCGGTATCCACCGGCCCGCGGCTTTCATCGACGCAAAGCGCGACGTTGTCGGAACCAAAGGCCCGCGACAGCTGCGTGGCCAACCGGTCCTCGACCTCGCCAAAGCGATGGGTGCGGATGAAGATCAGATCCGACATTGCTAGGCCTCCAGGCTCAGGCAGCCTGAACCTCAGCCAGTTCCGACAGCAGGTGATCGTATCCTTCCGAGGTGCGCAGGCGCTGAAGCTTTTCTTCATAGCGCGCCCGGACAAGCTTTTCCGCCTCGGCCACGGCCTTGTGGCGGCGCAGGCGTTTCATCAGCCTGTCCAGATCCTCGGCGATACGCAGGGCCGACAGGTCCTCGATCTCGTTCCGGTCATAGGTGCGGAAGTATTCGGCGTCGTATTTGCTGTGGTTGTTCAGCACGTCGCCGCGCAGGCGTCGCATTAGGAATTCCTCAGCCGTCTTGACGCCATAGTGGTTCACCTGCGCCAGATCATACCCTGCGGTCTCCCGCGTCTGACGCCAGGTCATGACCTTGCCGTCGATCGGCAGGCCCGACCCGTTGATCCACGACAGGTCGTGGATGTCGAGGTCCTTACGCTTGCCGACCTGCGGGCGATGGATCGCCAGCCGCAGATGCGGTTCGTTCCGGAACAGCGTCTTGACGCCAAAGCCGCGAGTGAAGCTGTCAGACGCGGCACGAGTCAGGCGCTGCGTCACGGGCGCATCTTCGTACCGGACCTTGCCGGCGCTGCCAAAAAACCGCCAGGTGACGGACATGGCGCCTGCGTTCTGCGCTTCGATCACATCGATCAGGCTGTCGACGTCGCCGCCTTCGGTCTTGATGGACAGGAACTCGTCAAAGTCCATGACCATCGTCCAGTCGGACCGGGTCACCAGCGGGTGGTCGTCGGCACGGATCAGGGCGCGCGACTGCGGTGGCTTGTCATCCAGCGGCCCGTTCTGCATCCGCGTCAGCAGGCCAAGCTCGGCAAGCGCGTCCAGCATCTCGTCGGTGCCGTCGGTGCAGTCGTTGGTGTAGACAAGGATGTCGGTAAAGCCCAGCAGGTGGTGATAGGCCACCCATTCCAGCACATAGGGCCCTTCGTCTTTGGCCATCGTTACCAGCGTGACCTGACCATGGCGCGATTCGTTGGCTCCGCCGGGGATCTTCTTGCGGCGCCCGCTCAGGTCGGCAAAGAAGGCCTTGGCATCGACCTTGTGGTCATTCTCGCGGCGCTTGCGGGTCTTTTCCTTGTTCAGCGCCTTTTCCTGCGCCTCGGTCAGCTGCGGGTATTCCGCCAGACCATGGTCGTTCAGGTAGTTGCCCATCCAGGATCTGCGGCGCGGCAGTTCAAGCGGCAGACGGCTGGTGAACTTGCGCATCCAGCGCGAATAAAGGTGGACGCAAAGGCTTTGTTCTTCCTCGATCTGCCGGGCGACGCCATCGGCGGATTTGGGCTCCACCAGACGCTTGCGGTCCGTGAAGCCGATCGGGAAAAAGACCCCGGGCGGCTGGGCGCGATCCAACTCGCCGGTCTGCTCGGCGAAATAGGTCAGGGCTTGGGGACCCGTGGTGCCCCAAGGAAGATCTTCGAATCCCACGGGATCACCGGCCTCGCGTCGTTTCTGCATGGTGCGCTGCTCGCGCTCTGGAAACCACGGTGGCACCGGCGCGTCATCCTCAAGAAACGCCAGCATGGCCTGCAACGTGGGCGAGGACGCCGGCATCCCGAGGATCGCGTTGCCCAGCAGCAGCTTGTCGTCACGCTCATGCCCCAGGAAATATTCCATCGAGGCGGGGAAGGGGCGCAGGGCGATGATGTCGGTATCGGCCCAGACCTTGCCCGTCTTGGCCACCATCTTGACGCGGAAAATGTCTGCGTGCGTCGCCGGGCTGTTGCTTTTGCCATGCAGCACGATCCTGTCGGTATCCCAGACTTCGCGCGCGTCGGCCTGTGTCGCACCTTCGGGAACGTTCGGGATATTTTCGTAGCTATAAAGCGTATAGTCGTGCCCGGTTTCCAAGAACGATTTGATGGACGCAATTTCAAGCCACGAAAGCGGGCCGCCTATCCATAGCGAACCAATTTTCGCCTTATCGTTCATAAGTCACCTGCAAAATTACCAAAAGAATCGATAAAAACCGCTCAGAAAGCCCAAGCGACCCACCTAAAAGACCGGTTTTAAAGCAGGTTTGTCAAGTGAAGATACCTCGAAAGGAGAATAACAGCACTCACCAAGGATGTTAAAGCCGGAAGGCTTCAGGCATTGAAGAGGAAATGCAGGACGTCGCCGTCCTTGACCTCATAGCCCTTGCCTTCGACCCGCATCTTGCCGGCTTCCTTGGCGCCCTGTTCACCGTTCAGCGTGACATAATCATCGTAGGCAATGGTTTCTGCCCGAATGAACCCACGCTCAAAGTCGCCGTGGATGACACCAGCCGCCTGCGGGGCAAGCGTCCCCTTCCGGATGGTCCACGCCCGGGCTTCCTTGGGCCCAACGGTGAAGTAGGTCTGCAGGCCCAGAAGTTCATAACCCGCCCGGATCAGCCGGTCGAGGCCAGGCTCCTCCAGCCCCATTTCGGACAGGAACATCTCTGCTTCCTCAGGGTCGAGCTGGCTGATCTCTTCCTCGATCCGGGCAGAGATGATCACGTATGCAGCCCCCTGCTCGGCGGCCATTTCGGCCACGCGGGCGGTCTGGGCGTTACCGTTGGCGGCGCTGCTTTCCTCGACGTTGCAGACGTAGAGCACAGGCTTGGCCGTCAGGAGCTGCAGCATGCCCCACGCCTTGCGATCCTCGTCATCCACGGACACGGTCCGGGCAGGCTTGCCGTTTTCCAGCGCTGCCAGCGCGGCCCGCAGCAGCCGGTCCTGCGCCAGCGCGTCCTTGTCCCCGCCCTTGAGCTTGCGGGAAAGGTTGGCCAGCCGACGCTCGATGCTCTCCATGTCGGCAAGCATCAGTTCCGTTTCGATCGTATCGGCATCTGCGATGGGATCGACGCGCCCCTCGACATGGGTGATGTCGCCATCTTCAAAGCAGCGCAGCACATGGGCAATCGCATCGCATTCGCGGATGTTGGCCAGGAACTGGTTGCCCAAGCCCTCGCCCTTTGACGCCCCGCGCACGAGGCCCGCGATATCGACAAAGGTCATCCGGGTGGGGATGATCTGTTTCGACCCTGCGATCTGGGCCAGCCGGTCCAGCCGCGCGTCGGGCACGGCCACTTCGCCCACGTTGGGTTCGATGGTGCAGAAGGGGAAGTTCGCCGCCTGCGCCGCCGCCGTCCGCGTCAGCGCGTTGAAAAGCGTCGATTTGCCCACGTTCGGCAGGCCGACAATGCCCATCTTGAAGCCCATGACGCACCCCTTCCGTTCCGCGATCCGGCGCATCTAGGGGGCGGGCAGGGGCAAGGTCAAGCGCGGGGGCATTGATTTTCTGCCCGTCATGCCGCAAACCGCCCAAAGCATTCAGGGGAAGGGCGCCATGACCAGGATTGACGACACATTCGCGCGGTTGCGGGCCGAGGGCCGGAAGGCCTTCGTATCCTACATCATGGCAGGCGATCCGGACCTGGCCACTTCGCTTGAGGTGATGAAGGGCCTGCCGGGGGCAGGGGTGGACATCATCGAACTGGGGATGCCCTTCACCGATCCGATGGCCGATGGTCCCACTATCCAGCTTGCAGGGCAGCGTGCATTGGAAGGTGGGCAGACGCTGGAAAAGACGCTCGACATGGTGCGAGAGTTCCGGAAGGACGACGCCACGACGCCGATCGTCATGATGGGCTATTATAATCCGATCTACAGCCGCGGCGTCTCGCGCTTTCTGGACGAGGCGAAGCAGGCGGGCATCGACGGGCTGATCATCGTGGACCTGCCGCCTGAAGAGGATGAGGAACTCTGCATCCCGGCGCAGGCGGCAGGCATCAACTTCATCCGGCTTGCGACGCCCACGACCGATGCCAAGCGCCTGCCGAAGGTGCTGCAGAACACCAGCGGCTTTGTCTACTACGTCTCGATCACCGGGATCACGGGCGCTGCCGCCGCGCAGGCCGCCGATGTCGCCCCCGAGGTGGCGCGGATCAAGGGTGCAACCGATCTTCCAGTGATTGTGGGATTCGGTATCACCACGCCTGAAAGTGCGCAGGCCATCGCCGGGGTGGCCGATGGCTGCGTTGTCGGCTCCGCGATCGTCAAGCTGATCGGCGAGGGGCACGCCCCGGCCGAGGTTCTGGCCCGCGTCAGCGAATTGGCTGAAGGCGCCCATCGGGCATAGGCCCGTCCCCGCCCGGGCAGATCCGGTTGCGCCCGCCCGCTTTGGCGGCATAGGCGCCCCGATCGGCCTGGGCAATCAGTGTCGCGCGGGGCAGGCGGCTGCCGGCGGAAACCCCGAATGACGCGGTCACCCGCCGCCCGCAGATAGAAACCTGTGCCGCAATTGCGGCGCGTGCGCGTTCTGCCACGCGGCAGGCATCCCGGAGAGCGGTTTCAGGCAGGAAGATCACGAATTCCTCGCCCCCATAGCGGGCCAGCACATCGTCCTTGCGCAGCTCTTCGCGCAGCACATCGGCGACCCGCAGCAGCACCGCATCACCGGCATCATGCCCGAAATCGTCGTTGACCGCCTTGAAGTGGTCGAGGTCGAGCATCAGGATCGCGCCATCAGGATATTCCGGCACACGCCGGTCGAATCCGCGCCTGTTCAGGACGCCAGTCAGCGGGTCTGTGTCCGCTTCTTCCAGACGGCGTTCGACCTCTTGCGCGTCGGACAGAAGCGGCAGGTGTTGCAGCGCCGATATCTTCCGGACCGCGCCCAGCGCCAACGCCATTCCCGTGGCCGATCCAAGGCCAAGCGCGAGAAACGTCGCCTCTGCCGTCATGGGCCCGGTCACGAGCAGCGCCGCAAGGTAAAAGACCAGAGGCAGCGCGACCGCGCCACCGACCGCGATCTGCAAGCCCGCACCCTTGGGCGCGGCAGGCTGACTAGGGATGATCCGGCCAATCTGCATGGGGGTTCCTCCGAGCCCTGAGGCTGCGCCGAAATAGTTTCACAAAGGTTAACAAAACGGGGCTGCAAAGAAAGGATTTGCAGGGACTTGGGCGGATTGGTATCTCGATCTTACCAATCTAGGTAGAAAAGCACCCACATGCCCGTCATCACCTGCATCGAAGACCTTCGTCAGATCTACCGGCGCCGCGCCCCGCGGATGTTCTACGACTATGCGGAATCGGGCAGCTGGACCGAGCAGACCTTCCGCGAGAACACGACCGACTTCGCCAAGATCCGCCTGCGCCAGCGCGTCGCAGTGGATATGCTGAACCGCAGCACCCGCACGACGATGATCGGTGAGGATGTAGCGATGCCCGTTGCGCTGGCGCCCGTGGGGCTAACTGGCATGCAGCACGCGGATGGCGAAATCCTTGCCGCCCGCGCGGCCGAGGCGTTCGGCGTGCCTTTCACCCTCTCCACCATGTCGATCTGTTCCATCGAGGACGTCGCAGCGCACACGACCAAGCCGTTCTGGTTCCAGCTTTACGTGATGCGGGATCAGGATTTCGTTCGCCGCACCCTCGATCGCGCCCGGGCGGCGGGTTGTTCGGCGCTGGTCCTGACGCTGGACCTGCAGATTCTGGGGCAACGCCATCGTGACCTGAAAAACGGCCTGTCCGCGCCGCCCAAGATGACCATCCCCACCATGCTGAACCTTGCGACCAAGTGGCGCTGGGGCAGGGGGATGCTGGGCACCAAACGGCGGTTCTTCGGTAACATCGTAGGCCATGCCACCGGGGTGACGGACGCCTCCTCGCTGATGAGCTGGACGGCGGAACAGTTCGACCCGCAGCTTGACTGGTCAAAGGTCGCCAAGCTGAAGGAGATGTGGGGCGGCAAGCTGATCCTTAAGGGGATCTTGGATGCCGACGATGCTCGTATGGCGGCCGAGGTTGGCGCGGATGCGATCGTGGTCTCGAACCACGGCGGGCGGCAGTTGGACGGGGCGCTGTCCTCGATCCGGGTGCTGCCGTCGATCCTGGATGCCGTCGGTGACCGGGTAGAGGTACACTTAGATGGCGGCATCCGGTCGGGGCAGGACGTGCTCAAGGCCGTGGCGATGGGCGCGCGCGGTACCTATATCGGCCGCGCCTTCGTCTATGGACTGGGCGCGCTGGGCCAGGCCGGCGTCACCCGCGCGCTGGAGGTCATTCACAAGGAACTCGATACCTCCATGGCGCTTTGCGGGGAACGCGACGTGCATAACCTGGGGCGGCACAACCTCCTGATCCCGAAGGGGTTTGAGGGGGAATGGGCCTAAGGTTTCAGCCGGTAGCCACGACGGAACCAGGACCAGCAGATCGCCAGCAGTGCGACGGTAAAGCCAGCGCAGACCGCAAGGCCCAGTTCCGGCGGGCTGTCGGACCGCCCGATTATCCCGTAGCGGACCCCGTCGATCAGGTAGAAGATCGGGTTCCAATGGGTGATTGTCCGCATCGGTTCCGGCAGCGTTTCCACCGAATAGAAGGTGCCCGACAAGAACGACAGCGGCGTGACCAGGAAGTTGGTGATCGCGGCCATCTGGTCGAACTTGTTGGCAAAGACCCCGGCAATGATCCCGATGGCAGACAGCATCGTGGCACCCAACAGCACGAAAACCAGTGCCCAGAGCGGATGGGCGATCCCCGTGCCCAGCACAAACACCATCACCGCGCCGATCGCCAGCGCCACGAACAGGCCACGCGCAATGCCGCCGGCCACGTAGCCCGTCACCAGTTCCCCCGCCGAAAGCGGCGGCATCAGCGTGTCGACGATGTTGCCTTGCACCTTGGCGATCACGATTGATGACGATGTGTTGGCAAAGGCGTTCTGGATCACTGTCATCATCAGGATGCCGGGTGCAAGGAAATGGATGAAGGGCACGCCCATGACATCGCCGCGCGCCGGGCCGATGGCCAACGCAAAGACCGTCAGGAACAGCCCCGCCGTGATCAGCGGCGCCGCCAGCGTCTGCGACCACACGGACAGGAAGCGGCGGATCTCTCTCTCGGCCAGCGTCTTGGTGCCCAGCCAGTTCACGCGACCGAAACGCCTGATGCCCATGTCCGAGGAATGCGTTCCGATCTGCTGTCCCGTGCCCTGCATCTTCCGTCCTTCACTTGAATTTGGTGCCGGCCGCTTGTATCTCAGACCGTCCCGACTAAAATAGGGGCTTAACAGAATTCTCCAAGGTGGTGCGGCCCGCTCAGGTGCCGCCGGCCCGGATGGAAAACCCGGAGGGCATGCATGTCCTGGACTGACGAGCGTGTCGAGACGCTCAAGAAGATGTGGTCGGAAGGCCAGAGCGCCAGCCAGATCGCCAAGGAACTTGGTGGGGTGACGCGGAACGCGGTGATTGGCAAGGTCCATCGGCTGGGCCTGTCGAATCGCGTGGGCGGCAACGGCAAGCCCGAAGACGAGCTGCCCGAGGTCGCGCCGGCCCCGGCGCCAGAGCCTGAGCCGGTTGCCCCGCCGCGGCCTGCCGCTGCCGCGCGTCCCGTGACGCCGCCGCGGCCCGAACCCGTGGCCCCGCCGCGCCCGGCCGCTTCGCCCGAACCGGCGGCAGCCCGGCCCGCGGCCCCTGCCGCGCAGCCGCCCATCCGCCGTGCCATCGTTCCGGCTGGGCAGCCGCTGCCCCCGCAGCCGTCGGCGAATGAAATCAGCCCCGAAGCGCTGGCCTCGGTGCGCGAGGTGGAAAAGCGTGCCCGCAGGATTCCCCTGATGGAATTGACCGAGCGTACCTGCAAATGGCCGATCGGCGACCCGGCGACCGAGGACTTCTGGTTCTGCGGCCTGCCCAGCCAGGCAGGCAAACCTTATTGCGAGGCCCATGTGGGGGTGGCATTCCAGCCGATGTCCTCGCGCAGGGACCGCCGCCGCTGAAGCATCAAGGCCCGGGATTTCTCGGGCCTTTTTCTTTTCGACCTATTGTTGCCCCAGAAGCCGGCCCAGTCCGCGCTGGATTTCCCGTTCCAGCACCCGGCGGGCCTCTTCCTCGACCGTGCGGCGGGCGGCGTCTTCCAGATCCTCACCCTCCCGCTGTTCAATGCCCAGCCGGTCCAGCGCGCGGCGTGCCTCGGCGGCGGCGCGTTCCTCCAGCGCGCGGCGTTCCCGTTCCAGCCGCTCTGCCGCCAACCCTTCAAGGTCAAGACGGATGGACGGGCTCGCCCACGGGCCGCTCACCAGGAACGGCACGCGGACCCCGCCAGTCCCGTCCTCGGCGGTCAGGGCCGTTGGCACCAGCCGGTAGCTCAGCGTCCTCGTACCCAGCCCGATCTGCCCTGCGCCCGTCGCCGTCAGCAGCGGCGTGTCAAAGACCAGATCGTTGTTCTGCAGCACCCCGTCGCGGATCGTGAAGCTGCCGGCGATCCTGTCAAAGATGGTGCGCGCCCCTTCGCCGACATAGTTCGGGTCCAGCCGCCGCAGCATTCCCAGCAGGTCAAGACCCACGATCTCTCCGCGGCCCAGTTGCAGGTGCCCCTCGCCGGAAAGGCTGTTCATGATTGCGGCGACGGAATTGCCAACGCCAAGGAACCGAATCTCTCCTCCGGCGCGGGAAATCAGCCGGTCCTGGCCTGCCAGCCAGATCAGCAGCGGCTGCATCCCGATCTCTTCCGCTCGCAGGGTGCCGCCGACGGACAGGCCGCTCCGCCCGTTGATGACGAATTCGCCGGTAAGATTGCCGTCGAAGGCCCGCACCTCGCGCAGGTCAAAGACGGCGCGGGCGGCGTCAAGCGTCAGCGCCACCTGCGTCGCGCCCAGCCGCAGGCCCGCAGCTTCGATCCCGTTGGCGGTGAAGCTGATGTCGGCATCGGCAAGATGCAGGGCGCTGACGTCGATGGGGGCCGTGGACCAGCCGGTCTGCGCAGGGGCGGTTCCGGTGGGTGCTGCAATGGCCGACCCCGCTGGCGGTTCACCGATTCGCAGAACATCCGTGCTGACCTGCGCCGTCAGCCGCGGCCGCTGGACCCCGGGAACGAGATCGCCGGCCACGCGCAGGTCATTGCCTGCCGCCGTCACCGTGCCATTGCGCAGGTGGAATGATCCTTGCTCGGTCAGGTTTGCATCACCCGCGACGGCCAAGCGACCCGGTGGCAGCAGATCCGGGCTCTGGCCCAGCGCCCTCAGCAGCCGTGCGGGGTCAGGCGCATCCAGCCGCAGGCGGCCTTCGGCCACGCCGGTCAGGCCCGCGCGTCCGGCAAAAGCGAAATCGGCCCCGGCAAAGCCGCCTGCAAGATCAACCGCGGTTACAGTGCCGTTCAGGAACAGCGGCGCCTCGTTGATCCGGCCGCGCAAGGTCAGCACCTGCCCGTTGAAGAGTGCTGACAGATCAAGCTGCGCCGCCTGACCAGCCTGCGGCAGCGCGAGATCAAGGTCGATCGCCTCCAGGCCGAAAACCGCGCCGCTGCCATGGTCGCGAAAGCTCAGCCGGCCGTTCCGCAGGCTGCCTTGGTCAAGCGTCAGCGGACGCGCCGCCGCCGACTGTTCTGCCGGCGCTGGGGCAGGTTGGGCCGCCGCGATTTCCCAATTCCCGCGACCTGCTGCGTCACGTTCCAGCGCGATGTCGGGCTTTTCAATGGCCAGGCGGCGGATCGCGATCTCTCCTCGCCAAAGCGCGGCGAAGTCGAGCCCGATCTCCAGCGCCTCTGCCTGCAGAAGGGGACGGTCGGCGGCCCAGTCGGCATTGCCGATGCTGATCGGCCCGGTGCGGACCCCGATGACCGGCCAGATCGTGGGGCGCAGGTCGCCAGTGATCGTGACGTCCCGGCCGGTAGCTGCCGCCAGCCGTTCTGCGGCAAGGCGCGCAAGATGGTCGCCGGGAATCAGGAACACTGCCCCGACAAGCAGAAGCGCCAGCACGGCAAAGGTCAGAAACAGACGAACAAGCCAGCGCATGGTCACTCCCGCCAATCAAGTGGCGGGAGTTTCGCAAAGCCGGGCGGCAGGGGCAAGCAGCCTCAAGCGGCAGGAGCGGGTTCCGGCACAAGCGTGCGGGACGGCGGTTCCAGATGCGCCAGGAAGTCGGAACACCAGTGGGTCACGTCATGGGTCAGCAGCCGCTTCATCATGTGCTGCCAGCGTTCCTTGCGTTCCCCCAGCGGCATGGCCAGCGCCTGCGCGATGGACCGTGCCGTGCCTTCGGCATCATGCGGGTTGATCAGAAGCGCGCCGTCCAGTTCCCGTGCCGCCCCGGCAAAACGCGACAGCACCAGCGCCCCGGGATTGGCCGGGTCCTGCGCCGCGACATATTCCTTGGCCACTAGGTTCATCCCGTCGCGCAGCGGCGTCACTAGCCCCACTCGTGCCAGTCGATAAAGCCCCGCCAGCAGCGGTCGCCGGAGCGAGCGGTTGATGTAGCGCATCGGCACCCAGTCCACCGTTCCCAGCGCTCCGTTGACCCGTCCGGCGAGCGCGGCGACGTTGTCCTGCATTGTTACATATTCCGGCACGTCCGACCGCGACTTCGGCGTCACCTGAAGATAGACGACCTTGTCCTGGTATTCCGGGTTGTTGCGCAGGAAGCATTCGTAGGCCTCGATACGCTCGGGGATGCCCTTGGAATAATCCAGCCGGTCTACTCCGATCAGCAGGTCGCGCCCGCCCATCGAACGGGCCATTTCCCTGATGCGATGGTCCGTGGCAGACTCCTCGGCCAGTTCGGCGAATTCCGCGGTTTCCATCCCGATCGGGAAGTCCGCGCCAAGGAAGGTCCGCCCATAGGCCCGGAAGCGCCCGCCGCCGATCCGGTCGCCCACGCCTTCACGCCGCAGGCAGGCGGCAAAGTTTTCCACGTCATAGTCAGTCTGGAAGCCCACTACGTCATAGGCCGCAACGCCACGCAGGATCGCCTCGTAGACCGGCACGGAGAAGAAGATGTCCGCCGGCGGCCACGGAATATGCAGGAAAAAGCCGATCCGGTTGGTGACCCCCCGTCGCCGCAGTTCCTCGGCCAGCGGGATAAGGTGATAGTCGTGCACCCAAATCACGTCATCAGGCTTCAGCAGCGGCACCAGACGGTCCGCGAACAGCCGGTTGACGCGGAAATACCCGGCCATTTCGCGCCGTGCATATTCGGCCAGGTCAATGCGGCAATGGCAAATGGGCCAGAGCACCCGGTTGGCAAAGCCGTTGTAGTATTCTGCAACGTCCCGATCGGAAAGATCGGTCAGCGCATAGCGGATCGCGCCGTTGTTCCGGATGGTAAGCGGGCCAGGCTCTTCGGCGCCGGTCGACTGGCCAGACCAGCCCATCCAGATGCCGCCGCGTTCCCGAAGCGCCGCGTGCAGCGCAACCGCAAGGCCGCCTGCCGGGGGGTTGCCTGCTGCGTCGGGCAGCGGCACGCGGTTCGACACGACGACAAGGCGGCTCATCCCTTGCTCTCCGCGTGGGGCTTGGTGCTCATGACACTATCTCCTCCAGTAGCTGCCGAAGACGTTCGGGCGTGGGAAGCGTCGCCTGAGCGGCGGTGGGTTGGTCCGGAGGGGCAATGCGGATCGAACGTCCTCCTAGCGCGTTCGCGACCGCGAACATCGCTTCGTCCGTCACGTCATCGCCGATGGCGAGGGGCGTACGCCCCCGGAAAGGTGCGCTGTCAAGGAAGGCGCGCAGGGCGCGGCCCTTATCCTTCGCCGCGGGGCGCAGTTCCACCACCATCTTGCCGTGCAGTAGTTCCCAACCTTCACCTATCCGCGCAAGCTGCTCTTCCATTAACGCAGCAACCGTGTCGCGAGTTCCCTGGGCCTGCCTGTAATGCAGCGCGAGTGCGGCGCCCTTGTCCTCGAAGAGAACACCGGGCAATTCATCGGGAACGGTGGCCAGTGCACGGCGCACCTCGTCGAGGGCAGGGGGCTGATCGGCGGGAATCAGCTCACCGTCGCTGCCGCGCAGCTCGGCGCCATGCAGGCCGGCGATCGGGAAACGGTGGGGCGCGAACAGCCGGTCGGCCAGCGCAACCTGTCGGCCGGTGACAAGGGCAAGCGCCCCTCCCATCCGCGCCGCCAGCGCCTGAAGAACGTCGGGTAGTCCGGTCGGGGTGCGTACCCCTTCCGGGGTATCGGCAAGATCGATAAGTGTTCCATCGATATCAAGGAACAATGCCCATTTCTGGGGCTCACGGGCCAGCGCGGCAAGCCAAGACTCGCCCTCCGCGCCGGTACTGGTTACGGAGGCAACTGTGTCTGTCATGCTACAAACTGTAGCGTTGAGCAGCAACGGGGCAAGCTTTTTGCGCGGCTTGCAAAGTATCCGCGGATTTCCGCCGGTTCCTGCAGAAATGAAAAACCCGGCGCCATGGGCACCGGGTTTTCCATAGATCGTCGCTGCAGCGAATTATTCCGCGGCGGCTTCCTCTTCCGCGTCCGACGCACGCAGGCCCGAGGGCGCGGCAACGTTCGCAATCACGAAGTTCCGGTCGATCGTGGGCTTGGCGCCTTCCGGCAGCGTCACGTCGTTGATGTGGATGACGTCGCCGATGTTGCGGCCCGTCAGGTCCACCGTGATGTGATCCGGAATGTCACCTGCGGTGACTTCCAGTTCCACCTCGGCGCGCACTGTCACGAGAGTACCACCGCGCTTCAGCCCGGGGGCCGCTTCGTGGTTGATGAACTCAACCGGGATGAACAGGTTGATGCGGCTCGTGCGGCGCAGGCGCATCAGGTCCAGGTGCGTCGGCAGGTCCTTCACGACGTCACGCTGCACGTTGCGGCAGATGACGCGCACGTCTTCCTGACCTTCGACCTTCAGGTTGAAGAGGGTCGAAAGGAAGCGGCCCGCTTTCAGGCGCTTCAGAAGCGAATAGTATTCGATGTTGATGGGAAGCGGTTCAGCGCCACCACCGTAAACGATACCGGGTACGTTGCCCTCACGACGAGCTTGACGAGCGGCCCCCTTGCCTGTCCCCGTCCGTACCACGGCGTGAAGATCAGGGATCTCACCAGCCATAGAGGTTCTCCTAGAGTTATGCGGACATCCTCCAAGGGTGCATGCCCGCGTGAGCCTGCGCCTATAGGGCATATGCGCCGCGCTGTGAAGCCGAAAAACAAGGGAATGCAGAGAATGCTGGACAAGGGCCGGGCCCGGCGCTATGGGCGCCACATGATCAACAGCGCAATCCATATCTTTTCGCTGCGACGCCGACGCTTCGTCTGACGTCTGATCCCGCGCATCCGCGCATCACACTCCCTTATCCCCTGCAGCGCGTAAGTCCGCGCGTTGACTTAGCCCCGTGCCTTTGGCAGGTCTTGAGCCCTAACAACAGGATGTCTCGCATGATCCCCTCTGTTCTGCCCACCTACAACCGTGCTCCGTTCACCTTCGTGAAGGGCGAGGGAAGCTGGCTGATCACCGACGAGGGGCGCCGATACCTTGACTTGGGGGCCGGGATCGCGGTGAACGCGCTGGGCCATGCGCATCCGGAACTGGTCCAGGCGCTGACCGAACAAGCCAGCAGGTTGTGGCACGTGTCGAACCTGTACCAGATCCCGCAGCAGCAGGCGCTGGCCGATGCGCTGGTGGAAAAGACCTTTGCCGATACGGTCTTTGTCACCAACTCGGGCACCGAGGCGGCAGAGCTTGCCATCAAGATGGCGCGGAAGTTCTGGTACGACCAAGGGCAGGCCAACCGGATCGAGATTCTGGCCTTCGAGGGCGCCTTCCACGGACGTTCGACTGGAGCCATCGCCGCGGCCGGGTCGGAAAAGATGACCAAGGGCTTCGGCCCGCTGATGCCGGGCTTCAAGCAGCTGCCCTTTGGGGATCTTGAGGCGGTAAAGGGCGCTCTGGGCGACCGCACCGCCGCCATCATGGTGGAACCGGTGCAGGGCGAGGGCGGCATCCGCACGTTGGACGACAGTTTCCTGAAAGGGCTGCGGGCGCTTTGCGATGAAAACGGCGCGCTCCTGATCTTTGACGAGGTGCAGTGCGGCATGGGCCGGACCGGGCGGCTGTTCGCGCATGAATGGGCCGGTGTCACGCCTGACATCATGATGGTGGCCAAGGGGATCGGCGGGGGCTTCCCGCTGGGTGCGGTGCTTGCCAACGAACGCGCCGCCGCGGGCATGGTCGCGGGCACGCATGGGTCCACCTATGGCGGCAACCCGCTGGCCTGTGCCGTCGGCAGCAAGGTCATGGAAATCGTCGCCGATGACGCCTTCCTGGCCGAGGTCGGGCGCAAGTCCGCGCTGTTCCGCCAAAAGCTGGAGGGCCTTGTCGCTGCCCATCCCGAGGTCTTCGAGGAAGTTCGTGGTTTGGGCCTGATGCTGGGGCTGAAATGCAAGGCGCTGAACACGCAGGTGGTTCAGGCTGGCTATGACGAACAGGTGCTGACCGTTCCGGCAGCCGACAACGTCATCCGCCTGCTGCCCGCACTGACCATCAGCGATGACGAGATCGCCGAGGCGGTGGCCCGGCTTGATCGCGCGGCGGTCGCAGTAAAAGCAGAGGCCTGAGATGAACCACTTCCTTGACATCCACAAGACGGACAAGGCCGACCTGCGGCAGATCATCGATCAGGCGGCGGCGATGAAATCTGCCCGCAACGGCCAGCCCAAGGGCGCGCCGGATGCCGAACGGCCACTTGCGGGTCGGATGGTGGCGCTGATCTTTGAAAAGCCTTCCACCCGGACGCGGGTGTCCTTTGACGTCGGCGTCCGCCAGATGGGCGGCGAAACGATGGTTCTGTCCGGCAAGGAGATGCAACTGGGCCATGGCGAAACCATCGCCGACACGGCGCGGGTGCTGTCGCGCTATGTCGACATGATCATGATCCGCACGTTCGAGGAAGCGGTTCTGCTTGAGATGGCCGAACATGCCACTGTGCCGGTTATCAACGGGCTGACCAACCGTACCCATCCGTGCCAGATCATGGCCGACGTGCTGACCTATGAGGAACATCGTGGCCCGATCAGGGGGCGCAAGGTGGTGTGGTCGGGGGATGGCAACAACGTCTGCGCCTCGTTCATCCACGCCGCCGGGCAGTTCGGGTTCGACTTCACCTTCACTGGCCCGCCCCCCCTTGACCCGGAGCGGGAGTTCATCGACCTCGCCCGTGCCCAAGGCGTGCGGGTGGATATCGAGCGCGACCCGATGAAGGCGGTCGAGGGCGCCGATCTGGTGGTCACCGACACCTGGGTGTCGATGCATGACAGCCAGTCCACCCGCGAACGCCGCCACAACCAGCTGCGCGGCTATCAGGTGAACGAGGCGCTTATGGCCCGCGCCAAACCCGACGCGCTGTTCATGCACTGCCTGCCCGCCCACCGCGAGGATGAGGCGACAAGCGCCGTCATGGACGGCCCGAACTCGGTCATCTTTGACGAGGCGGAAAACCGGCTCCATGCGCAGAAGGCGATCATGCGCTGGTGCCTCGGCGTCTGAACGGCGTCTGATCAGGTTCCGCGCGGCTTGGCCCGAACGGTGGGTTCGGCTTTGCGCGGGTCCTCGGGCCACGGATGGCGGGGGTAACGCCCCCGCATGTCCTTGCGCACATCGGCATAGGAATTGGCCCAGAAGCCCGGCAGGTCCATCGTCACCTGCACGGGCTTGCCTCCCGGCGACAGCAGTGTGATCCGCAGCGGCAGGCGGCGCGGCCCGACCGACGGGTGTTCCGTCACGCCAAACAGTTCCTGCAGCCGAACGGTGATACTCGGCGCCTCTCCGTCATAATCGATCGGCACGCGGCGGCCGAGCGGGGTTTCAAACTGCGCCGGGGCCAGCCGGTCCACCATCTGCAGTTGATCCCAGCTCAGGCTTTGGCGCAGCGGCTCCAGCAGGTTCAGCCCGCGCAGGTCGTCGGCGGTGCGGCAGCGGCCCAGATGCGGCAGCAGCCAATCCTCTGCCCGGTCCAGCAGCCCCGCATCGGTCATGTCGGGCAAGTCGGCGCCCTGGGCGCGCAGCAGTTCCACCCGGGCGACGAAGCGGCGGGCGGCATCCGTCATCCCGCAGGCCGCCAGCCCAAGGTCGCGCACCCCATCAAGCGCCGCCTGCGCCACGGCCTCCTCGGGCACGTCGCGCCAGATGCGGTCATCAATGACCAGTGCACCAAGGCGTTCCTGCTGGCGGGCCAGCACCCAGCGTTCGCGCCGCGACCATTCGCAAACATCCTGCCAGCCGATCCGATCAGCGAAAAGACGGCGGACGGAGGCTTCGGATATTTCCACCGCCTGTCGGATCCGCGCCTCGCGCGTGTCGCCGTCAAGGTCAGTCGCCACGATCAGGCGGGCGCGGGCCAGGGGATCGCCTTCGTCCATCATCGCGCCCTTGCCGCCGGAAAGCACCCAGCGTGGGGCTTCACCCTTGCGGCGCAGGCCGATCCGGTCGGGATAGGCAAGGGCTGCCATCTCGGCCAGCGCCATGCCGCCCGGTTTGGGGGCAAGCCGAGAGAGCCGCCGCGCCTCTGCCCGGATGCGTTCAACAACACCGCGGTTAAGCGGATAGGTACGCCGCTGTTCGAACCCACGCGGGTCGGTCACGGCCTCCAGCCGCAGCGACAGGTCCACGGGCGCACCGCGCAGCGGATCGCGTTCCGCCAGCAACGCGGCCAGCGGCGCAGCATCCTGCCCTGCGGTCAGCAGCATGTGCCCCAGCCGGGGGTGCAGAGGCAGCGCCGCCAGCTTGCGCCCATGATCGGTGATCCGCCCGCCCGCGTCCAAGGCGCCTAGGTCGCCAAGCAGCGCCCGCGCCTCGGCCAGCGCCGGGGCAGGGGGCGGTGTCAGAAAGGCAAGCCCGCTGTCGCTGCCCCAAAGTGCCAGTTCCAGCGCAAGACCAGACAGGTCCGCCGCCTCGATTTCTGCCGGGGGAAAGGCTGCAAGCGCCCCTTCCTCCCCTTTGGTCCAGAGCCGGTAGCAGACGCCAGACGCCACCCGGCCAGCGCGGCCGCGGCGCTGTTCAGCCTCGGCCCGCGTCACGCGTTCGGTTACCAGCCGCGACATGCCCGAACCGGGGTCGAACCGCGCCCGCCGCGCCCGCCCCGCATCGACTACCACCCGTACATCGGGGATGGTCAGCGAGGTCTCGGCAATAGACGTCGCCAGCACCACCTTGCGCCCCGGCGCGGGCGC
This sequence comes from Rhodobacteraceae bacterium LNNU 3342, assembly GCA_008711135.1. Taxonomy (GTDB): domain Bacteria; phylum Pseudomonadota; class Alphaproteobacteria; order Rhodobacterales; family Rhodobacteraceae; genus Halodurantibacterium. The sequence continues at coordinate 214,669 of VUAW01000002.1, read as the reverse complement.
AAGCGCGGCGCGCTGGGCGGCGAAATCCATCGCGCCGAACAGGGGCCGCACCGTCACATCGGCCGGCAGTCGCCCCGCAAGCGCGGCTTCGGTCCGCCTGATCTCGCCCTCGCCGGGCAGAAAGACCAGCACGCCGCCTTCGGTTTCGGCCAGTGCCTGCACGACCAGATCGGCCAGCGCTGGCTCCATCCGCCGGTCCCTTGGCAGCGGCCGGTCGAGCCATCGGGTTTCCACCGGAAAGGCCCGCCCTGGCGAGGTGACGATCGGCGCATCGTCCAGCATCCGCGCCACCGGCTCTGCATCCAGCGTCGCGGACATCACGAGGATGGAAAGATCTTCGCGCAGCGCGCCGCGAACCTCCCACGCAAGTGCTAGGCCCAGATCGGCGTTCAGCGAGCGTTCGTGGAATTCATCGAAGATCAGGGTGCCCACCCCCTCCAGCGTCGGGTCAGACTGGATCTGCCGGGTCAGGATACCTTCGGTCACGACCTCGATCCGGGTGCGGGGGCTCACGCGGGATTCGCCCCGGATGCGGTAGCCGACGGTTTCACCCACTGGCTCGCCCAGCGTTTCCGCCATGCGTTCCGCAGCAGCACGGGCGGCAAGGCGGCGTGGTTCCAGCATCACGATCCGACCGTCGAACCCGGCGTCCAGCAGGGCCAGCGGCACGCGCGTGGTCTTGCCTGCACCGGGGGGCGCCTGCAGCACGGCGCGGCCCGCCACCCGCAGCGCGGTGACAAGATCGTTCAGAACGTCGTCAATGGGTAGTCTGTCAGTCACGCCGCCCTTATCGCCGGCGCAGCACCGCCCGTCCATAGCTCGAATCCATCGAAACTTCGGTCACCTGCGCCACCCCGTCCGAGACGCGATAGGTCATGCGGAAGGGGAAGGTGCGGCGTTCGTTCATCTCGCGCTCGGAATAGCCGGCGACGCGGCGGTATTCACCGGTGCAGGTGATCTGGTTCCCGTTTTCCTGCCGGCCACCGGTCGCGCCTTCGCTGCGCCGGCGCCCGTCAAAGATCGCGACCTTGAGGGTACAGGCCTCGGCCGCGGGGACATCCCGCAGGGCCATGTAAAGCGCCGTCAGCGGGTCCACCGCCCCGCGCTGGGTGGCGGGATCGACGTCCCGGGCATCGGGTTCGCGTGGGGGTGAATAGCTCATGACCTGCGGGACGCCGTTCCGGAACTGCATCGAAGATTCGCTCTGGCGGCGGCCGGTATCGCTTGAACCTTCATACTTCACCGGCACGAAGCCAGTGTTCGTCCGCCGCCCATGGACCGATGCGTCATAGCGGATGCGCCGCAACGCGCCGACGATGCCCGCACTTTCCATGCGACCGTTCACGGCATACTGGCCGTCCCGTTCCACTGCGGAATAGGAAAAGGCGCCGGCCCGCATCCCCAGGATCTGCAGGTCAAAGGCGGCTTGGGTTTCCTGGGCCGCCAGCGGCAGCGGCAGGGCCAAGGCAAGTGCAGCGGCAAGAAGGCGAAGCTTGGTCATGGCGAACTCACGGAAACTGCAGGAAGTGACTGGACATACACCAGCCCCGCGGGGCATCAAACCCACATGGACTCACCAACGGTGACAGTTTCGTAATGGCGCGCACAGGCATGCCGGTTTCCGCCCTGGCCGAAGGGGTGGCGGCGGGGGACCGCCGGTCGCTCGCACGGGCGATTACGCTTGTCGAAAGTGCACGGGCCGATCATCGGGCCGATGCTGCCGCCTTGCTGGATCGACTGGCCACCTTGGGACGGCAGGCGCTCCGGATCGGGCTTTCGGGGACGCCGGGCGTGGGCAAATCGACCTTTATCGAGTCGTTCGGGACGATGCTGACGGGGCAGGGGCTGCGGGTGGCCGTGCTGGCGGTCGATCCGTCCTCGGCGCGAACCGGCGGCTCGATCCTTGGCGACAAGACCCGGATGGACCGGCTGAGCCGTGATCCGCTTGCCTTCATCCGTCCCTCGCCCAGCCAGACGCATCTGGGCGGCGTCGCCCGCCGCACGCGGGAAGCGATCGCCCTGTGCGAGGCCGCAGGGTTTGATGTCATCCTTGTGGAAACCGTGGGGGTGGGGCAGTCGGAAACGCTTGTCGCGGGAATGACCGACCTGTTCGTGCTGCTGCTGTCGCCCGCCGGCGGAGATGAGCTTCAGGGCGTCAAGCGCGGCATCATGGAGGCGGCCGACCTGATCCTGGTCAACAAGGCCGACGGGGAATTGCAGGCTGCGGCAACACGTACCTGTGCCGACTATGCCGGTGCGCTGCGGCTGCTGCGCCGCCGCCAGCAGGACCCGGACGGCTTTCCCAAGGCGATGACGGTTTCGGCCCTGTCGCAGGCGGGGCTGGAGGAGGCTTGGGCCGCGATGCAGGCGCTGCATTCGTGGCGAAAGCAGGAAGGGGTGCTGCAGGCGCGCCGCGCCGAACAGGCCCGCCACTGGTTCGAGGAAGAGGTGCGCGAAGGGCTGTTGCGGCACCTGGCCCGGGACCCCGTGCTGCGCGACCGGATGGACAGGTTGGGCAAGGCGGTGGCACAGGGCGCGACAAATCCGGCAGTGGCCGCGGCCGAGGTGCTGTCGCTTGCGGTCACTTCCTTGCGTGGCCGGAACCCATTGGGGGATGAATCGCTTGACGCCCCGGCCGATTGCCCTTAAACGGCCCCGATGGAATTCGGGGTGCGTCACCGGCCGCGCCCCTTGTAGTATCTAGACGAGGATAAAAACCATGTCGCGCGTCTGCGAACTGAGTGGAAAAGGCCCCATGACTGGCAACAATGTCAGCCATGCCAACAACAAGACCCGTCGTCGCTTTCTGCCGAACCTCAACGAGGTGACGCTGATTTCGGACGCCCTGAAACAGTCGTTCAAGCTGCGGATTTCCGCCGCTGCCCTGCGGTCGGTTGACCACCGCGGTGGCCTGGACGCCTTCCTTGCCAAGGCCAAGGACGAAGAGCTTTCGTCCCGCGCGCTGAAGATCAAGAAAGAGATCGCAAAGGCTCAGGCCGCCGCCTGATCCTTGCTGCCGGTGAAACGGTTCGGCCCCGCCTTTGGCGGGGCTTTCGCATTTGTGCCTTTCCCCGAGGCTAGGTGTGCTGTAATTCCCCGCGAATGAAATCCTGTTTTCAGGCCTTTGTTGCAGTTCTGCTTGCGCTTGTGCTGGCCGGCACAGGGGCTGCGATAGCCTATGCCAGCGGGCAGATGGCGGCAGGGCAGCAGATCGTCATCTGCACCGGGCATGGCGTCACCACCATCCGCCTGAAGGAAGAAGGTGCCGCGAGCACGCAAACCTGCCCTGACTGCGTTATTGGCGCGCTTTCGCTTGCGGCAGAGGCGGCCCCGGCCTTGTGGCGGGCGTCGGAATGGCCGTTCGAACCTCCGGTCAGGCTGTGGCCGGTCGCGGGCCGGACGATCCCCTGGAAGCGGGCAAGGGGGCCGCCGGTTCTGGTCTGAACCTGACTGCCAATCTTTACACAGGACCAGATCATGATTTTTTCCAGAACCTTCCTCGCCGCCGCGCTGGCGGCCCTTGCCGTGCCTGCCCTTGCCCATGACGGGATGGCAGTGCGCGACCCCTATCTTCTTGTGGCGACGGGGGCCGCGAAAACCGCCGGCGCCTTTATGGTGGTGGAAAACCACCGCGCGATCGACGACCGCCTTGTCGGCGCCTCGTCGGACGCCGCTGCACGGGTAGAGATGCATTCGCATGTGGAGGATGACCAGGGCGTCATGCGCATGCGCGAGATCGAGGACGGCATCCTCATCGCTGCGGGCGGAGAGCACGCGCTGACCCGCGGCGGCGATCACCTGATGTTCCTTGGTCTGACCCGCCCGTTGGCCGAAGGCGACGTAGTGCAGGTGACGCTGACGTTCGAAACCACCGGCGATCTGGAGATCGAGGTGCCGGTGCGCAGCGGCACCGATGCCAACGCCCATGATCATGGGCACAGCGGCCATCACCAGCACTGACAGGTGCTAGCCCCGCAGCAGGTCCTCGACCCATTCCGGGACGATCCGCGTTGCGGGGCCATGGCGGTGTTCATCGAAATCCGCCGCCGCGTCTGACCGTTCCAGGTTCAGCTCGATCGTCCGCGCCCCCGCGCGGGCGGCATCCTGCACAAAGGCCGCGGCGGGAAAGACCGTGCCGCTGGTCCCGATGGCCGCGAACAGGTCCGCCTGGCGGAGCTTGTCCCAGATCTGGTCCATCCCGTAGGGGTACTCGCCGAACCAGACGATGTCCGGACGGGTCTGCGGCGCGCCGCAGGCAGGGCAGGCGTCAGACGGGTTCATCACCCGCGGTGCCGGCCAGCGATGCCCGCAGGCGGCGCAAAGGGCGCCTGTCAGGGTGCCGTGCATGTGCATGACGTTGCGGCTGCCTGCACGTTCATGCAGGTCGTCCACGTTTTGCGTGACGATCAGCACCTCGTCCGGCCACTCCGCCTCCAGCCGTGCCAGCGCGTGATGGGCGGCGTTGGGCTGCGCCTCCAGAGCGTTGGCGCGGCGGGCGTTGTAGAAGTCATGCACAAGCTGCGGGTTTCGCGCAAATCCTTCAGGCGTCGCCACTTCGCTCAAGTCAACGCGGGTCCAGAGCCCGCCCTTGTCCCGGAAGGTGCCAAGTCCGCTTTCAGCCGAGATTCCGGCGCCGGTCAGGATGACGATCCGCCTCGGCGCCGGCATTGCTCAGCGCGCGCAGTTGGCTTCGGCGGTGCTGCCGAAGCGGCTGTAGCGCTGCCAGAACGCGCTGTCATTGCTGGAACGCGAGGCGCGGATTTCCTGCGACTTGTGCGGGTCGCGGAAGAAGGCTGCCGCCTGGCGCTGGTCGCCCCGGCTCAGCGTGGCATCCGCCGCCTGCTGGATGCAGCGGCAAAGCTGCCGGTTCGCGGCCTGCCGTCCGGACGCCATGCAGGCTGATTCTATGGGCCCAGCCAGCGCAACGGTGGGCACAACGGGAAGGGAGAGCGCGGCCAATGCCGCCGCAAGTGCAAGTTTCTTCATTGGACTGCCTCGTTCCATGGGACGCGAGGGTTTGCCCCCGTCGTCGATCAGGTTTGCCTCTGATCCCCGCGTAGCAGTTTTCACACATTTTTTCAACGATCGCGGCAGGGGCTGACAGCCCTCGCTGCGGGGCGCGCCCCCCGCGCAACATGACGCCGCGCAGACTGCTTTATTTTCATTGACCGGCCAAGGGTTCCAGCGCATATCCCGGCGCATGACCGAGCTCGACAAAATCCGCAATTTTTCCATCGTGGCGCATATCGACCACGGCAAATCCACGCTTGCCGACCGGCTGATCCAGCTGACCGGCACCGTCGCCGAACGTGACATGAAAGAGCAGATGCTCGACAGCATGGATATCGAGCGCGAGCGCGGGATCACCATCAAGGCCAACACAGTGCGGATCGAGTATCCCGCCAAGGATGGCCAGACCTACATCCTGAACCTGATCGACACGCCCGGCCACGTGGACTTCGCCTATGAAGTCAGCCGGTCGATGCGTGCCGTCGAAGGTTCGCTGCTGGTCGTCGATGCCTCCCAGGGGGTTGAGGCGCAGACGCTGGCCAACGTCTATCAGGCCATCGACGCGGATCATGAAATCGTGCCGGTCCTGAACAAGATCGACCTGCCTGCGGCAGAACCTGACCGGGTGAAGGCACAGATCGAGGATGTGATTGGCATCGACGCAAGCCAGGCGATCCCGATTTCGGCCAAATCGGGCCTCGGCATCCCCGAGGTGCTGGAAGCCATCGTGACCCGCCTGCCAGCGCCCAAGGGTGACCGCACGGCGCCGCTGAAGGCCATGCTGGTGGACAGCTGGTATGACGCCTATCTGGGCGTTGTCGTTCTGATCCGGGTGATGGACGGGGTGATCCGCAAGGGCGACCGCATCAAGATGATGCAGACCGGCGCGGTCTACGGAATCGACAAGCTGGCGGTTCTGAAGCCGCAGATGGTCGACATTCCCGAACTGGGTCCGGGCGAGATCGGGATCTTCACCGCCTCGATCAAGCAGGTCCGCGACACGCGCGTAGGTGACACGATCACCACGGAAAAGAAGGGCACTGACAAGCCCCTGCCGGGCTTCAAGCCTGCGCAGCCGGTGGTGTTCTGCGGCCTGTTCCCGGTAGACGCCAACGACTTCGAAGGGCTGCGCGACGCGATCGAAAAGCTTGCGCTGAACGACGCGAGCTTCAGCTTTGAAATGGAAACCTCGGCCGCGCTGGGCTTCGGCTTCCGCTGCGGCTTCCTTGGCCTTCTGCACCTGGAGGTGATCCGCGACCGGCTGGAGCGCGAATATGACATTGACCTGATCACCACCGCGCCTTCGGTGGTCTATCACGTGCATATGCGCGACGGGTCGGTCATCGACCTGCACAACCCTGCCGACATGCCCGACCTCACCCATGTGGATCACATCGAAGAGCCGCGCATCAAGGCGACCATCATGGTGCCGGACGAATATCTTGGCGATGTGCTCAAGCTTTGCCAGGACCGGCGTGGCGTGCAGATGGACCTGTCCTATGCGGGCAGCCGGGCCATGGTCGTCTATGATCTGCCGCTGAACGAGGTGGTCTTTGACTTCTACGACCGGCTGAAGTCGGTGACCAAGGGCTATGCCAGCTTCGACTACCAGATGATCGGTTATCAGCAGGATTTCCTGGTCAAGATGCAGGTGTTGGTGAACGACGAACCGGTGGACGCGCTGTCGATGATGGTGCACCGTGACCGCGCCGAAATGCGGGGCCGGGCGATGTGCGAAAAGCTCAAGGACCTGATCCCGCGGCACATGTTCAAGATCCCCATCCAAGCTGCTATCGGCGGGCGGGTGATCGCGCGTGAAACCATCGCGGCGCTGCGCAAGGACGTGACGGCCAAGTGCTATGGCGGCGACGTCACCCGGAAGAAGAAACTTCTGGAAAAGCAGAAGGCCGGGAAAAAGAAGATGCGGCAGTTCGGCAAGGTCGAGATCCCGCAGCAGGCCTTCATCAACGCGCTCAAGATGGACAGCTGAGCTAGCGTTTCGTTAAGTCTTGTGGGGCAGGTTGCGGGGATGATCCGCATCCTGCCCTTTCTTGCTTGCGGCCTGCGCCTCTCCCTCGCCGAAATTTCTGGGTGCGCGGGAACAGCAGGTGACGCGGGACGGGCGCGGCCTTTCGGTCTTTCAGCGGGGGAACCGCGCACAGGTGATCCGGCTGGGCTATGCCAGCAGGCGCGAACGGGCGGCTTTGCCCGACACGATGGTTGCCGTGATTGAAGAGGTGACGCGCTGCCGCGTCATCCCTGCCTCAATCCGCAAGGATAGTAGCGAGATGCGCGCGAGGCCGCGCTGCCCCTAACGGCCGGAATTCAGGAAGACACGGACGCTTTCCTCGAACTCGCGCGGCTTTTCGGCATGAAGCCAGTGGCCCGCGCCCGGGATGCGGGCGAAACGCGCGTTCGGGAACAGAGCCTTGATCTTGTCGCGGTAGGCGGGCTGGACATAGTCGGAATTGGCGCCGCTCAGGAACAGGGTCGGGCCGTCAAATCGGGCGTCGATCTGCGGCCAGCCGGTGATGCGCTGCATCTCTGCCTCCAGCACATCGTGGTTCAGGCGCCATTGCGGTGGCTGCGCCTTCAGGTCCAGCGACTGCAGCAGGAAGGCGCGGACGCCCGGATCATCGACAGTGGCGGCAAGGCGGCGGTCAGCCTCTCCCCGTGACGCAAGGTCGGCAAGATCCAGCCCCCGCATTGCCTCGATCAGATGTGACTGGCTGTGGCCATAGGCCACCGGCGCGATATCGGCGACGACCAGGCGATCCACCAGTTCGGGCTGCGTCAGGGCCAGCATCATCGCAGCCTTGCCGCCCATCGAATGGCCCAGCACGTCCATTCGGCCACCATTCCCACTGATAACTTCAGCCAAATCCCCGGCCAGATCGTCATAGCCATGGGTTGGCGCCCGAAAGCTTGCCCCGTGGTTGCGCATGTCCACGGTCACGGTACGGCGCGTGTCGGCAAGGCGTTTGGAAATCACGCCCCAGTTCCGGGCAGAGCCGAACAGCCCGTGCACGATCAGCAGGGGGGGGTGGATCGGGCTTGTAGCGGGAATCTCGTCATGATGCAGCATGGACCGGTGATAGCGTCGCATACTGTCATAGCCAACGAAAAAGGGCGGCCCAAGAGCCGCCCCTTGCGCAGTTAGCCTGCGATTAAAGTTCGTTGTAGATCGGGAAGCGCTTGCAAAGCTCCAGAACCTCGGCCCGGACCTTGGCCTCGACCTCGGCATTGCCGTCCTCGCCATTGGCGGCAAGGCCATCCACGACTTCGACGATCCAGTCGGCGATCTGGCGGAATTCAGCCTCGGCAAAGCCGCGGGTGGTGCCGGCGGGGGTGCCCAGACGCACGCCCGAGGTCACAGCCGGTTTTTCCGGATCGAACGGGATGCCGTTCTTGTTGCAGGTGATATGGGCCCGGCCCAGCGCCTTTTCGGTCGCATTGCCCTTAACGCCCTTCGGCCGCAGGTCTACCAGCATCACGTGGGTGTCGGTGCCGCCGGTGACGATGTCGAGCCCGCCCTTCATCAACTGATCGGACAGCGCCTGCGCGTTCTTGACCACCTGTGCAGCATAGGTCTTGAACTCGGGCCGCAGCGCCTCGCCAAAGGCGACGGCCTTGGCAGCGATGACGTGCATCAGGGGGCCACCCTGGATACCCGGGAAGATGGCCGAGTTCACCTTTTTCGCGATGTCCTCGTCGTTGGTCAGGATCATGCCGCCGCGCGGGCCGCGCAGGGTCTTGTGCGTCGTCGTGGTCGCGACATGGGCATGCGGGAAGGGCGACGGGTGCACGCCACCCGCAACCAGCCCGGCAAAGTGCGCCATGTCCACCAGCAGGTAGGCGCCGACCATGTCGGCAATCGCGCGGAAGCGGGCAAAGTCGATCTGCCGCGGAATGGCGGAGCCGCCTGCGATGATCAGCTTGGGCTGGTGTTCCTTGGCCAGCGCCTCAACCTCGTCATAGTCGATCAGGTTGTCCTGCTGACGCACGCCGTATTGCACTGCGTTGAACCACTTGCCCGACTGGTTCGGAGCCGCGCCATGGGTCAGGTGCCCGCCCGAGGCGAGGTTCATCCCAAGGATCGTGTCACCCGGCTTGACCAGTGCGTTGAACACGCCCTGGTTCGCCTGACTGCCCGAGTTCGGCTGCACGTTCGCGAATTTCGCGCCGAACAGTTGGCAGGCGCGGTCGATCGCCAGGTTCTCGGCGATGTCCACGTACTGGCAGCCGCCATAGTAGCGGCGGCCCGGATAACCCTCGGCGTATTTGTTGGTCATCACCGAGCCTTGCGCCTCCATCACGGCGCGGCTCACGATGTTTTCCGACGCGATCAGCTCGATCTCGTCGCGCTGGCGGCCAAGTTCTTGCTGGATGGCGCCGAAAAGTTCGGGGTCGCGGGAATCCAGGCTTTCGCTGAAAAAGCCGCTGTCGCGGTGGCTGGCGTTCATGGGAACTCTCCGAAGGGGTGACATCGCGCGTTCCTTTATCGCACAGGAGTTCGTATCAAAAGTGCAGAATCCGACACAATAGGGCACAGATGGCGCACTTGTGTTTCCCTTCGGGGCGGGCGATGACTTTCGGAAACAAGGAGAGCAGATGAGCCCGGCCGCCCGGATCGCCTTCACCGCCAGCACAAGCCCCCTTGCCCGCGAGGCGCGGGCCCGGCTGGCGGCGCGCTACGGCGATGTACGGCTTGACCGGGCAGAGATCATCGTGGCCCTGGGTGGCGATGGCTTCATGCTTCAGACCCTGCACCGGACCCAGCACCTTGCTGCGCCGGTCTATGGGATGAACCGGGGCACCGTGGGCTTCCTGATGAACGCCTATGCCGAAGACGACCTGCCGCTGCGCCTTGCCTATGCCGAGGAGGCGATCCTCAACCCCCTGAGGATGAGGGCGATGGATGCGGCGGGGCAGGAGCATCAGGCGCTTGCGATCAACGAAGTCTCCTTGCTGCGAGCGGGGCCGCAGGCGGCCAAGCTGCGCATCCAGATCGACGGGCGGGTGCGGCTGGAGGAACTGGTCTGTGATGGGGCGCTGGTGGCCACGCCCGCGGGCTCAACGGCCTATAACTACTCGGCGCATGGACCTATTTTGCCGATCGGCGCGGATGTCCTGGCGCTGACCGCGATGGCGGCTTTCCGTCCCCGGCGCTGGCGCGGTGCGCTGCTGCCGAACACCGCGACCGTTCGGTTTGACGTGCTGGAGCCTGAAAAGCGTCCGGTGATGGCCGATGCTGACAGCCGTTCCGTGCGGCGTGTCCGCTGGGTAGAGATCCAGAGCGAGCCCACTATCCGTCACCGTTTGCTATTTGATCCGGGTCATGGGCTTGAAGAGCGCCTGATCCGCGAGCAGTTCGTCTGATCAGCCGGCGGCCTTTTGCCAGCCTTCGCGCTTGCGATAGATGGTCGAGGGCGAAACGTCGAGTTCCCGCGCGGCCCGGGGGACCGACCCGTTGTGCCGCTGGATCGCATCCTCGATCACCAGACGCTCGATCTCGGCCAGGGTGCGGCCGGCCAGCGCGTCGAGCGTCAGCGTACCTAGCGATTTCACGGCGGCAGGCGCTGCCGCCGCCCCCTGCCGCAGGTCGAGCGGCAGCATCGATGCAGTGACCAGCGGCCCCTCGTTCAGGACGACCACGTTCCACAGTACGTTCAGAAGCTGGCGCACATTTCCGGGCCAGTTGAGCCGCTGGAAGATTTCCTTGACCTCGGGGCTGAGGGCGGTGAACTGACGCTGTTCCGCCTCTGCAAACCGGCGCAGAAGGCTTTCGGCGATTTCGACTACATCGGCGCCGCGTTCGCGCAGCGGCGGCATGTGGATCGGCACGACATGCAGCCGGTAATAAAGATCCTCGCGGAACTGGCCACGGCGGACGCATTCCATCGGATCGCGGTTGGTGGCGCAAAGGATACGCACGTTCACCTTGCGCGGCTTGGACGTGCCCACCGGCTGGATGGTCGATGTCTGCAGGAAGCGCAGCAGCTTGGTCTGCAGGTTCAGGTCCATCTCGCAGATTTCGTCCAGGAAAAGCGTGCCGCCATCAGCCGCCGCCGCCGCGCCGATCTTGTCCGAAATGGCGCCGGTGAACGAGCCTTTCAGGTGGCCGAATACTTCCGACTCCAGCAGGTCGGCGGGAATAGCGCCGCAGTTCAGCGCCACGAAGGGACCCGAGGCGCGGTTGGAGGTGCTGTGGATCGCCTGGGCGCAGAGTTCCTTGCCGGTGCCGCTTTCGCCAGTGATGAATACCGTGGCCATAGACCGCGCGACGGACCGGATGCGGGCATAGACTTCCTGCATGGCAGGCGAATTGCCGATGAAATCCCCCAACGGCGCACGCGGGGAAGGGGCCTCGTCCGCGGCCACCGGGGCGGCATGTGCAGCGCGCGCGTTTTCGACGGCATGGAGGAACCGCTGGTCGTCGAAGGGCTTGACCAGGAACTCATGCGCCCCGGCGCGCATCGCCTCGACTGCCTTCTTGATCGATCCGTTGGCGGTGATCACGATGACATTCGTGCGCGGCGCGATCGCGAGCATCTCTTCCATCAGGTCGAGCCCGTCGCGATCGGGCAGAATCAGGTCCAGCAGCACGACCCCGGGCCTCAGGCGGCGAAACGCCTCCAGCCCGTCGGTCGCATTGCCGGCGCTTTCAACGGCATGCCCCGCCCCCCGCAGGACGGCCTGATAGACCATCTGCAGTGAAGGCGTATCTTCGATCAACAGGAGCGGGGCTTCGCTCATTGAGTCTCCATTTCAGTGGTCATCCAGTCGGCGCCATGCAGGGCCAGCAGGCGGCAGAGCTGGTCCAGTTCCTGCAGAAGCAGGTCCAGAAGCCCTTCCGTCGGGGTCCCCTCCTCATGCACCGCGGTGTTGAGAACCTCGGCCAGGCGCTGCACGCGCAGGCCGCCGATGGTGCCCGCCACGGCCATCAGCACATGGGTCTGGACGCGCATGGCGTTGCGATCGCTGTCAGGGGCGATCAGGTTGATACGGGCCTGGCGCAAATCGGTTTCAATCTGGGCCATGATCTCAGGCCAAAGACTGTCGCCAGTGATCAGGCGCAGGGATTTCAGGCGCGACAGGTCCAGCCGCGACAGGAGCATTGCAGACTCTCCCTCCGCGCAAAGAGGCGCACGGAAGGGGAAGGCCCGCTGAGCCAGCGCTGCTGCACTGGCGCTTTCAACGGGATCGGCTGCAAGAAAATCAGGCATCGGAACACCACACTGGGAAAGGAAACACACCGCAAAAGCAAAGAGAGGGCGCAATCTTCGGTTGCGCCTTCCTCTCGATACACCAGTTTCCTTCCGCCACCAACAGTGCAGGTGGGAAACTCGCCGAGTTAAAGAAAAAGTTTTCGTGTCAGCCAGTTGCCCGCAGCGGGTAACCAAGTTCGCGAAGGGCTGCGGCGACCTCGTCCAGAATCGCGGGGTCGTCAATGGTGGCAGGCGGACGGAATTGCTCGCCGTCGGCGATGCGGGTCATGGTGGCGCGCAGAATCTTACCTGATCGCGTCTTGGGCAGCCGGTCCAGCACCACGACCAGCCGGAAGGCAGCAACAGGGCCGATCCGGTTGCGCACCATTTCGACGCATTCGCGGGTGATCTCCTCATGTGGGCGGGAGCATCCCTTGTTCAGGCACACGAACCCCACCGGCACCTGTCCCTTGAGCGTATCTGCCACCCCGATCACCGCGCATTCCCCCACGTCGGGATGATCGGCGATCACCTCTTCCATCGCGCCGGTGGACAGGCGGTGGCCCGCCACGTTGATCACGTCGTCGGTGCGCGCCATGACGTGAACATACCCATCCTCGTCCAGCCAGCCGGCATCCCCGGTTTCGTAATAGCCGGGGAAGCGTGAGAGGTAGCTCTTGCGGAACCGGTCGTCGGCGTTCCAGAGCGTGGGCAGCGTGCCGGGCGGCAGTGGCAGGCGAATGGCTATGGCGCCTAGCGTCCCCGGGGGCACGGGGCGCCCCTCTTCGTCCAGCACCTGCACGTCATAGCCCGGCATCGGCACGGAAGGCGATCCGACCTTGACCGGCAGAAGTTCGATCCCCAAGGGATTGGCCGCGATGGCCCAGCCGGTTTCGGTCTGCCACCAGTGATCGATCACCGGAACCTTCAGCGTGTTCTGCGCCCAGTTGACGGTGTCCGGATCTGCCCGTTCCCCGGCAAGATAAAGCGCTCGCAATGAACTCAGGTCATAATCCTGCGCCAGCAGGCCCTGCGGGTCTTCCCGCTTGATGGCGCGAAGTGCAGTGGGGGCGGTAAAGAAGGCCGCCACTTTGTGATCCTGGATCACGCGCCAGAAGGTGCCGGCGTCGGGGGTGCCGACAGGCTTACCTTCGAAGACCACGGTGGTGTTGCCGTTCAGCAGCGGGCCATAGCAGATGTAGGAATGGCCCACGACCCAACCCACGTCCGAGGCTGCCCAGAACACCTCTCCCGGCGCCACGCCGTAGATGTTCCGCATCGTCCATTGCAGCGCGACGACGTGGCCAGCGGTGTGGCGGACCACGCCCTTGGGTTGGCCGGTCGTGCCAGACGTGTAAAGGATGTAGGCTGGATGATTGCCCGCCACCGGCACGCAATCGGCAGGGGCGGCATCTACGCAGAAGGTCTGCCAGTCGATGTCGCGGCCAGCGGTCAGTTCGGCATGTCCAGCGTCGCGCTGAAGGATGACGCAAAAGTCGGGCTTGTGGCGGGCAAGGGCCAGCGCCCCGTCCAGAAGCGGCTTGTACTGCACCAGCCGCCCCGGTTCGATCCCGCAAGAGGCTGTGAGGATCGCCTTGGGCTGAGCATCGTCAATCCGCGCCGCCAGTTCGGGCGCGGCAAATCCGCCGAACACGACCGAGTGGATCGCCCCCAGCCGCGCACAGGCCAGCATCGCCTCCAGCGCCTCTGGCACCATGGGCATGTAGATGACGACGCGGTCACCCTTGGTCACGCTCCTGTCGCGCAGCGCCCCTGCGAGCCGCGCGACCCGGTCCTGCAACTCGGCAAAGGTAAGGCGGGTGACGATCCCGGTCACTGGGCTGTCATGGATGATGGCGATGCGGTTGCCGTGGCCGGCCTCTACATGGCGATCTACAGCGTTCCAGCAGGCGTTCAGCTGGCCATCGGCGAACCATTCATAAAGGGGCGCGCGATCGTCGAACAGCGCCCGGGACGGCGGCTGCATCCAGTCCACCGCCTGCGCCTGTTCCATCCACCAGCCTTCGGGATCGGCCTGCCAACGGGACCGGATTTCGGCATAGGTCATCGCGCACTCCTCCAACTGCGTTGGAATGGTGTAACGCCGCTGCCGCTGCATCCGCAAGATTATTGCGCGGCAGCATCGGGTCGTGCGCGCCGCGGGGGCCCGACATTGACGCGCGGCCTTGGCATGATAAACCGCAGGCGAACAAGGGAAGACGGTCATGAACCTTTTTAACGATCTGCGCGCGCTCGTGCTTGAGGCGCTGGCGGCCATGGAAGCCGAGGGTCAGCTGCCATCGGGGCTGGATTATTCCAACGTAGCGGTAGAGCCCCCGCGCGATGCGGCCCATGGCGACATGGCAACCAACGCCGCGATGGTGCTGGCCAAGCCCGCAGGTCTGAAACCACGCGAAATCGCGGAGCCGCTTGCCGCCCGGCTGATGGCCGACCCGCGCGTGCGGCTGGCCGAGGTAGCAGGACCCGGATTCCTCAACCTGCGGCTCGCGGCTCAGGTGTGGCAGGATCTGGTGCGCGCGGCGCTTCAGGCGGGGGCTGACTTCGGGCGGTCGAACCTGGGGCAGGGGCAGCGGGTGAACGTCGAATTCGTATCCGCCAACCCCACCGGGCCGATGCATGTGGGACATGTGCGGGGCGCAGTGTTCGGCGATGCGCTGGCGCGGCTGCTGGCGTTTTCCGGCCATGACGTGACCCGCGAATACTACATCAACGACGGCGGCGCGCAGGTCGATGTGCTGGCGCGGTCAGCGTATGAACGCTACCGCGAGGCGCACGGGCTTTCGCCTGCAATCCGTGAGGGGCTTTACCCCGGCGACTACCTGATCCCGGTGGGCGAGGCGCTGAAGGCGCAGTACGGCGACAGTTTTCTCGACAAACCCGAGGAAGAGTGGCTCGACACCATCCGCAGTTTTGCCACCGACCGGATGATGGAAATGATCCGCGAGGATCTGGCCGCGCTGGGCGTCACGATGGATGTCTTCTTCAGCGAAAAGGCGCTTTACGGCACCGGCCGGATCGAGGCCGCGCTTGAGGCATTGCGGGCCAAGGGTCTGATCTACCAAGGCGTGCTGGAGCCGCCCAAGGGCAAGACGCCCGAGGATTGGGAGCCGCGCGAGCAGACGCTCTTCCGGTCCACCGCGCATGGGGATGACGTGGATCGGCCGGTGCAGAAATCGGACGGCAGCTGGACCTATTTCGCCCCGGACATCGCCTATCACTATGACAAGATCACCCGCGGCTTTGACGCGCTGATCGATGTGTTCGGCGCGGATCACGGCGGCTATGTCAAGCGGATGAAGGCAGCGGTTTCGGCACTGTCGGACGGCAGGGTGCCGGTGGACATCAAGCTGATGCAGCTCGTGAAGCTGTTCAAGAACGGCGAGCCGTTCAAGATGTCCAAGCGGGCCGGCACCTTTGTCACCCTGCGCGACGTGGTCGAACAGGTGGGGCCGGATGTGACCCGGTTCGTCATGCTGACGCGCAAGAACGACATGGCGCTGGATTTCGACTTCGACAAGGTGCTGGAGCAGTCCAAGGACAACCCGGTCTTCTACGTGCAATATGCCCATGCCCGGATCTGTTCTGTCATCCGCAAGGCGGGTGAGGCGGGCATCGACGCCGGGGACGCAGTTCTGACGGGGGCGGACCTTTCGCTGCTGGACCATGAGGCTGAACTTGCACTGGCCCGCAAGATCGCGGAATGGCCGCGGCTGGTGGAAACCGCCGCTCGCACGAATGAGCCGCATCGCGTGGCCTTCTACCTGTATGAGCTTGCGTCAGAGTTCCACGGGCTTTGGAACCGGGGCAATGAACTCACGCAACTCCGCTTTGTGCAGGAAGGGGATCCGATCACCTCACAGGCGAAAATCGCCCTCGCGCGGGCGGTTGCGGTTGTTATTTCTGCCGGTCTTGGTATCTTGGGCGTCACGCCGGTCGAGGAAATGCGCTGATTACAAGGCGCTTCGCCGGCACGGAAGCAGGACCACCGCGGGCGACAGACCTGTGGGGCAATGAGGCTGGGCATGGCGGTTTTGGGATATGACGTCTATGATGACGAGGCCCCGCAACGTGGGGCCAAGGTGCAGCGCCTTGTCAACTGGGCCGGCGCAGCGCTTTCGGTTGTACTGATTCTGGGGGTCGCCATCTGGGGCTACCGGCTGGCAGTGCGCGACGTGACCGGGATCCCGGTCGTCCGCGCGCTGGAAGGGCCGATGCGCGTTGCACCTGAAGATCCCGGCGGGCGCCTTGCCAGCCATCAGGGCCTTGCCGTGAACGCCGTTGCCGCTGACGGAGAGGCCGCGCCACCCGCCGACCGGCTGGTGCTGGCGCCGCAGCCCCTTGACCTTGCGGACGAAGACGCCGCTGCCGCTGCCCTCCAGCCGATCAATCGCAACCCTGCGGAAGTTGCAGCCGTGGTGAACGGCGAAGGCGTGGCCACCGAGGCCCTGTCAGAGGACCCCAATGCCCCCGCGCTGGGCGCAGACGAAGCGGACGAACTTGCCCTTGCCATTGCCGAGGAACTGGCCGCCAAGCGTGACGCCGCCCTGGCCGAAGCTGCGCTGGTGACCCCCGCCCCTGTTGCGGGTTCCGTCGTGTCCTCGCCGCGTCCGGCGGTTCGGCCCGCGCGGCGGGTAGCTGCCGCCCCGGCAGCGCCGCAGGCCGCACCGGCAGCCGCCGCGCCGTCTTCGGTGCGGGACGTGGATCCGGCGAGCCTGCCTGCAGGCACGAACCTTGTGCAGCTTGGCGCCTTTGACGATGCCGACAGTGCACGGCGCGAGTGGGAGCGTCTGTCTGGCCGCTTCGCCGCCTATCTGCAGGGCAAGTCCCGTGTCATCCAGACGGCTGAAAGCGGCGGGCGCACCTTCTACCGCCTTCGCGCGCATGGCTTTGCCGATGAGGCCGATACCCGCCGCTTCTGTTCTGCGTTGCTAGCGGAACAGGCAGCCTGTATTCCTGTGCAGACCCGTTAAATGAGCGGCGCGACCATTCTGGGCTGTTCCGGGCTGCAGCTTCTGCCTGATGAGGCTGCCTTCTTCCACGATGCCGATCCCTGGGGCTTCATCCTGTTCGCGCGGAACGTTCAGGACCCGGATCAGGTTCGGGCGCTGACGGCCGCGCTGCGTGATGCGGTTGGCCGTGATGCGCCGATCCTGATCGATCAGGAAGGCGGGCGGGTGCAGCGCCTGCGGACGCCGCACTGGCAGGAGTGGCTGCCGCCGCTTGATCACATGCAGCAGGCGGGCGAAAAAGCAGACCGGGCGATGTGGCTCCGCTATCGGCTGATCGCGGCGGAACTGCACGATCTGGGGATCGACGTGAACTGTGCGCCGATGGCCGATGTTGCCGGTCCTGAAACCCACGACTTCCTGCGCAACCGCTGCCATGGCGACACGGTGGAAACCGTAGTGCCTGCTGCGCGCGCGGTGGCCGAAGGCTTGCTGGCGGGTGGGGTTCTGCCGGTGCTGAAACATATTCCAGGCCATGGGCGCGCGACGGCTGACAGCCACCTGGACTTGCCTGTGGTGGCCACGGATGCCGAAACGCTGCGGGCTACCGACTTCCGCGCGTTCCAGGCGCTGAACGATCTGCCGCTGGCAATGACGGCGCATATCGTCTTTTCCGCCTTCGACGACGCGCCCGCCACCTGTTCGCCGGCAATGATGCGCCTGATCCGTGAGGAGATCGGCTTCACCGGCCTGATCATGAGCGACGACGTCTCGATGCAGGCGCTGAGCGGCGGGATGGGTGACCGCACGCGCGCGTCCCTGTCGGCTGGCTGTGACATCGTCCTCCACTGTAACGGCCAACGCGCCGAGATGGAGCAGGTGGTGGATGCCGCGGGCCAGATGACGGATGTTGCCCAGAACCGGGCCGATGCCGCGCTTGCCCGGCGCCAGCCGCCCGAGCTCGCCGACCTTGCGGCGCTGAAGGCGGAACTGGAATCCCTGACCGGTGCGCCCACCCGTGGCTGATCCCGTCAGCCCGGAGGATCGGACCCCGGGCGTTGCCGAACGGCTCGCCGCAGAGGCGCTGATCGTCGATGTTGAAGGGTTCGAGGGCCCGCTCGACCTGTTGCTGACCCTGTCGCGGACGCAGAAGGTCGATCTGCGGCGAATTTCAGTGCTGCAGTTGGCGGAGCAGTATCTGGCCTTCGTCAACAAGGCGCGGGCGCTGCGGATCGAGCTTGCCGCCGATTACCTGGTGATGGCGGCTTGGCTCGCCTATCTGAAGTCCCGGCTTTTGCTGCCGCCCGATCCGTCGGATGCCGGCCCCTCGGGCGAGGAGCTGGCCGCGCATCTGGCCTATCAGCTTGAACGTCTGCAGGCGATGCGCGAGGCTGCGGCACAGCTTATGGCGCGGGATCAGCTGGGGCGGGACTTCTTTGCCCGCGGCTTGCCAGAAGATCTGCGCCAAGTTCGCCGGGTAAGCTATGCCGCAAGCCTGCTCGACCTCATGCAGGCCTACGCGCGGATCCGCACTAAAGATGAATTCCGCCCCTACGCCTTTGACCGTCGCGATGTCTATACAATGGAACAGGCGCTGGAACGGCTGCGGGGCCTGATCGGCTTTGCCGGTGACTGGGTGGATCTTCTCGAATGGCTGCCGCAGGAATGGGAGGCCGACCCGGCGCGGCGGCGCTCTGCAACGGCGGCCACCTTTGCCGCCACGCTTGAACTTGCCAAGGGCGGGCAGGTAGAGATCAAGCAAACCGACACCTTCGCCCCCATCCAGATCCGACGGAAGCCCTGATGTCCGAGATTCGCGACCGCCAGTTCGCGCCCCCCTCGCTCGCCGAGCAGGAGCGCATGGTCGAGGCGATGCTGTTTGCCAGCCCCACGCCGCTCTCGCTGCGCGACCTCACCGCCCGCATGCCCCCGGGCGCCGACCCGGCAGAGGTGCTGGCACTGTTGCGGCGGCGGTACGAAGGGCGGGGCGTGCGGCTGGTGCGCGTGGGCGAGGGACATGCCTTCCGCACCGCGCCCGATCTCGCCTGGCTGATGCAGACCGAGCGGGTGGAGACCCGCAAGCTGAGCCGCGCCGCGATCGAGACGCTGGCCATTATTGCCTACCACCAGCCTGTCACCCGTGCAGAGATCGAAGAGATCCGCGGCGTCGCCGTATCCCGCGGAACCGTTGACCAACTGCTGGAACTGGAATGGATCCGCTTTGGCCAGCGCCGGATGACGCCGGGCCGCCCGGTGACCTATGTCGTGACCGACACCTTCCTGGACCACTTCGGTCTGGAAAGCGCGCGCGATCTTCCCGGGCTGCGGGAACTTCGCGAGGCTGGGTTGCTTGATAATCGTCCGCTTCCGTCCGGGCTGCGTCCGGCCCACGACACCGCAGAGGACGCCCCGGAAGGGCAGACCGAACTTTTCGAAGACTGAGCGCAGGGAGAGCAAGCGCATGAATATGGGCGGATTGATCAACATGGTGCTGCGCATGTTCATGCGCCGCGCGATCAACAAGGGCATCAGCAAAGGGATCGGCATGGCCACCAGCAAGGGCAAGAAGCCTGCAGGACCGGCGCTGAAGGGCCGGGAAAGCGCCAAGCGCGCTAGGCAGGCTGCCCGAATTACGCGACGTCTCGGACGATAGGCGGAAACCCGCCTATAAAAATCCACAATCGAGTTGCAGGGTAAACGACTCGCTTGCCGTAGCGTCATTTGATGCGTACAAAGATTAACGTGCGGTTAAATACTTCGGCGCAACTTTAAGTGGTTCTCCCGGTGTTTCTGGGAATTTTTATTAGTGACGGTGCCGAGGCAACTTGATCCCCCGATCAGGAATAGGCCGCACCGGAAAGGGGTGCTCTGCATCCCTTTCCACCATTGGGGGTTCCTTTGCTCTTGCCAAGACCTGCCCATACTGGGCTAAGGTAGTGCGCAGAACATAGGATGAACAGTGTGGCTCCCGAACTTATCAACCTCTTTCTGATCCTCCTGTCCCTGGCCTTGGGCATTGGGCTTTTCCTTCAGTCGCGGCACACCTCCAGCTACCGCAGCGCCTGTGAGGTCATCGCCCACCGCGCGCAAGAGGCTGAGTCACGGCTGGCCGATCTGGTGGCAAAGGTCGCGCAGCTTGAGCAGGCCGTGGCGGAGGGCAACAGCCGTGTCACTGCCGAATTCGCTCGGGCCGAACGTCTGCAGGAAGCGCGAGCCGCGCTTGATCGGCAGGCCGAGGAATTGCGGAGCGACCGGGATGCCCTTGCCGACCGCCTTCGTCTGAGCGACAGCGACTGCCATGCCCTGCGGTCAGAGCTTCAGTCGCTGAGGACGGCAATGCAAAAGGACCGCGACGCGGCAGAGCGTGAAATCGCCACCCTGCGCGAAATGCGCGAGGAGATGACCCGCCAGTTCCGCGAACTTGCCGCGGAAACCTTGAAGGTGCAGGGTGAGGATCTGTCCAAGGCCACGCAAGAACGGCTGACGGCGCTGCTTGCCCCGTTCAAGGATCACGTCGGGCGTTTCCAGGAAGAACTCCGCAGTGTCCACAAGTCCGCGGATGAGGAACGGGCCCGGCTGAAAGAGCAGATCGCCCTTCTGCACCGCCGGTCCGAAGAGATCAGCCAGGAAGCGATAAACCTCACGCGGGCGCTGAAGGGCGACGTTCGCCGCCAGGGCGCGTGGGGCGAGATGATCCTGGAGCGGATTCTGGAAGATTCCGGCCTGCAGCCGGGGGTGCATTACGAAACGCAGACCCAGCAGCGTGACGAATCCGGCAAGATCTGGCGGCCGGACGTCATCGTGAAGCTGCCCAAGGGCAAGACGCTGGTCATCGATTCCAAGGTTTCCCTTGTGGCCTATGAAGCAGCCGTTACGGCGGAGTCCGACGCGGATCGAGTGGCGCAGATGCAGGAACATGTCCGGTCGATCACGCGGCACATCGATACGCTGGCGGCGAAGGGCTATCATGGGCTGCAGGACGGCTCGGTCGATTATGTGCTGATGTTCGTCCCGATCGAGGGCGCGCTGTCCGAGGCGCTGCGCCTGCGGGGCGACCTGACGTCCTACGCGCTGCAGAAGGGTGTGGGCATCATGACGCCGACGACGCTGATGGTCGCGCTCAAGACCGTCGAGCACATCTGGGCGGTCGAGCGGCGAGAGAGCAACGCTGAGGAGATCGCCGACCGCGCCGGCAAGCTTTACGACAAGGTCCATGGCTTCGTGATCGAGATGGAGAAGATGGGCGACTGCCTTCGCCGTGCACAAGAGGCGCATGGCACGGCCTTTGATCGCTTGGCGCGCGGCAGCGGGAACGTGCTGGGGCAGGTTGAAAAGCTGCGCAAGCTGGGGGCCCGGACCAACAAGACGCTGCCCGTTCCTTTTGACGAGGAAGAGGAGACGCTTCCGCTTGATAGGGCAGAGGAGCGGGAGGCGCTGCCGCGGCCGGTATGATGCAGAACACCTTCGTCATTCCGACCCGTGGGCCGGGGCTTTACGAATTTACGGCGGATGTGGCTGAGTGGGTAACACAGGCGGGCAGGGCGGAGGCGCTGCTGACGCTGTTCATCCAGCATACTTCGGCCTCGCTTTTGGTGCAGGAAAATGCCGATCCGGAGGTGCAGACCGATCTGACCGCCTTCTTTCACCGGCTGGTGCCGCCCTCGGACGATCCGTCGATGCGGTACCTGACCCACACCTATGAAGGCCCGACGACATGCCGGCGCATATCAAGGCGGCGCTGCTGCCGGTCAGCCTCCAGATCCCGGTGAGCGGGGGCAGGCTGGCACTCGGGACCTGGCAGGGGATCTATGTGATGGAGCATCGGCGCGCCCCACATCGTCGGCAGGTCGTCGCACATCTTGCGTGATACAAGATATTGATTGCACTTTCGCCCCTACCCAAGCCGTTGCGGCTGCCCTATAGTTACTGTGGATAAGTGCAAAGCCGGACCGAGGACACGCCCATGCGCTGCCCCTTCTGCGGGAATATAGATACTCAGGTAAAGGACTCGCGTCCTGCCGAGGATCACGTGGCCATCCGCCGCCGCCGCTTCTGTGCAGCCTGCGGTGGCCGGTTCACGACGTATGAACGCGTGCAGCTGCGTGACCTCGTCGTCGTCAAATCCAGCGGCAAACGTGAGGATTTCGACCGCGGCAAGCTGGAACGGTCGATCCGCATCGCCATGCAGAAGCGCCCGATCGAGCCGGAGCGCATCGACCAGATGATTTCGGGCATCGTGCGGCGGCTGGAAAGCCTTGGCGACACGGATATCCCTTCCAAGGTTATCGGCGAGATCGTGATGGAGACCTTGGCCCGGCTCGACACCGTAGCCTATGTACGGTTCGCCAGCGTCTACAAGAATTTCCAAGCTGCGGACGACTTCGACAAGTTCGTTTCCGAATTGCGGCCAAACGCCCACGTCGACGAGTGAGCACCGAAGCCGATCGCCGCTTCATGCGCCTGGCCCTGACGCTTGGCGCGCGAGGCTTGGGCCGCGTCTGGCCAAACCCGGCGGTGGGCTGCGTGATCGTGCGCGACGGGCGCATCCTCGGGCGCGGCTGGACTCAACCGGGCGGGCGCCCGCATGCCGAGACCATGGCCTTGGCCGAAGCCGGCGCAGCCGCCCGTGGCGCCACTGCTTACGTGAGCCTCGAACCTTGTGCCCACCATGGCAAGACCCCGCCATGCGCCGAGGCGCTGGTGGCGGCCGGCGTCGCCCGCGTCGTATCGGCCGTCGAGGACCCGGATCGCAGGGTGGCGGGTCGCGGGCATGCCATGCTCCGCGCCGCGGGAGTCGAGGTGACGACGGGGGTGGAGCAAGAGGCTGCCGAGCTGGCCCATCGCGGATTTTTCCTGCGGGTGCGTGAGGGCCGGCCTTTCCTGACCCTGAAACTTGCCACCAGTTTCGACGGCCGGATCGCGACGGCGAGCGGCGAGAGCCAGTGGATCACAGGGCCAGAGGCGCGGCGGCAGGTTCACGTGCTACGCGCTGGTCATGATGCGGTCTTGGTCGGGGCGGGGACGGCGCGTGCGGATGATCCGCTGCTGACAGTCAGGGATTTGGGGGTCGCGCAGCAGCCGGTAAGGGTCATTGCGGCGCGGCACCTGTCGCTTCCGGCTGAGGGGCGGCTGGCAGGGTCAGTTGGGGAAGCGCCGCTCTGGCTGTTGCATGAAGGCGGGAGCGTGCCGGATGCGGTAGAGCGGACGTGGCGGGACCTTGGTGCCCGTCTCCTCTCCGTACCATTAGGCGAGGGGCGGCAGCTCGATCCATTGGGCATGATGCAGGTTCTGGGTGCGGCGGGGCTGACCCGGGTCTTTTGCGAAGGCGGTGGCCAGCTTGCGGCTTCGCTGCTGGGCGCAGGCGTGGTGGACGAACTCGTAGGTTTCACCGCCGGCGTCGCCTTGGGAGCCGAGGGGCAGCCTGCACTGGGCGCCATGGGCATCGACGCACTGGCCGAGGCGCCACGCTTTGTGCTGGACCAGTGCCAGCCGATCGGGAACGACGTCCTGCACCGCTGGCGGCGCGCCTAGCGCCAGAGTGTGGCGCGGCTGGCGAAAATACCCTGCAGCTTGGACAATGCACGAAGCCCCGGGCCGGGCCGGGCGACTTTCCCTTCGGCCAGCCGTTCGACCAGAACCTCGGGCGGGCAAGGCAGGCCGGTGACAGGATCAAAGCACCGCGGGTAGGCGATCAACGCAGCATAAGCGAGCGCTTCCAATGTCGGGCGGGCACGGCGACGGTCTGGCACCGGCCCCAGATCGCGGGTCAGGCCCCAGCCGGCATAGAAGGGCGCGCCGAGACAGGTGACTTGGCGCCCGCGCAGCAGCGCCTCGAACCCCAGAAGCGAGGTCATTGTCCAAACCTCCTCGACCTCGGCAATCAGGGCGACGGGGTCGGCCTCGGTCATCACGGCATCGGCCAGTTTCAGGGCTTCGTCCTGCGGGATTGCGCCGCAGCGCAGCCCGGCCTCTACATCCGGGTGCGGTTTGTAAAGGATAATGGCATCGGGATTTTCCGCCCGCGCCCGCGCCAGCAGGGCAAGGTTCGTCCGCACCTCGCCGCCGCCGCGCAGGATCGAGGCGTCATCTTCGACCTGACCGGGAACGAGTATCCGGCGCCCGGGTGGCAGATCGGGCAGCGCCGCGCGGCCGGTGTTGTATTTGGACAGGCGCGCGGTAACGATGCTGTCGATCAAGGCGCGCGCCCGTGCCTCTGCCCCCGGTGGGGGCGGCGCGGCAATCAGCCGTTCCAGCCGGCTTTCCCGTGTTGGGTCGTAATATATGCCAAGATCATCCGTCACCAGTGACAGCGCTGGCACCAAGGCCGCGCCAAGGCCCCGCGAACGCAGAAAGCCATCCTCGACCCTGAAAAGCGGCACGGGCGGGGTAAAGCCGGCGGGTTCCTTGCCAGCCCAGACCAGAAGGCTTCGTCCCTCGGCCTCGGCACGGCGGGCGGCGCTGGTCGTGTCGTCGTCGAAGATCACCTGACAGTGGCGGCCAAAGGCGCGCTGCAGGCTCGCGCGCTTCCACAACCGCATGCCGATGGCCACGTGTCCCGCCCGATCCTCACGGTAGGCGCGGACCTCGGCCTCCAGCTGGTCCAAGGCGTCCTCAAAGCTGCACAGGCGGTCACGGCAGGGATCGTACCAAAGCGGGTAAAGCAGCATCGTCGCGGCAAACAGTTGCGCCACGTCCAGCTTCCGCTGGCGGCGGGGCAGGGGCATCCGGTCGTCGCTGAGGCCCCAGCCCGCATAGAAGGGCTGCCCGAAGACCCGGGGGCGGTGCCCGGCCAGGATCGCCTCGAACCCAATCTGGGATGAAACCGTATAGACCGCAGCCGCGCCTTCCAGCAGCGCCCAAGGCGACAGAGGCGTGTCGATCAGCGTTCCATCGGCGGCGGTGAAATGCCCGGGCCGCAGCCCGCCCGACGTTTCAGGATGGGTCTTGATCAGGATGCGGGCGCCGGGATTTTCCTGCCGCGCTGCCTGCAGCATCCGGATGAACGTCTCTTGATCTGCGCCGCCCAAGCGGATGGCAGCGTCGCCACGAACCTGATCGATCACCAGCACGTAACCCGGTTCCGGCGCGGCAAGGGCGGGATCATGCGCGTTGTATTTCGACAGGTCCCCGTGGCGAAGCCGGGCGGTCCCCTCTGCAGCCCGGGCCAGCAGCACGGGATCATCAAGCGGATCTGTGGCAAGCAGATGTTCAAGATCGCTCGGCTGGCGCGAGTCATAATAGGCGCCGCGCCCATCCACCAGCAGGCCCAACGGCGGGTCGCCCGCACGGCCCGGGCGGATGGAGCGGAGGAAGGCATCCTCGACCCGCAGAAGGGCGCATCCGGCGCGGGCTGCGGCCCATTCTCCGCGCCATGCCTGCGCCCCATGCCCCCAAGCCAGCACGGCATCCTCCGCGCCCGGAAGCCCGGGCCGGGGCTGCAACCCGGCCAGCGTCAGGATGCGCCGGATTCGGCCCTGCCGGAGAAACCCGCCACTGAGTGCAAAAACGCGCCGGAGAGGGGAATCTCCGGCGCGGGAAAGATGTTTCGGCGTCACTGGGATCAGTTGATCGCGTTGTTGATCGTTCCGGCGCTGGTAAGCGGGCCGGTGATCGCGCTCAACGTCTTCTGCCACTGAACATAGGGTGCCTGCGTGACATAGACGGTGTCACCGTCGCGGATCAGGAACTCCCGCGCGAAGAACATGCCGTTCGGCTGCGTCAGGTCGAGGATGTAGACCATGCGCTGCGTCCCGACGAGGTCGGTGCGGCCCAGGACGGCGTTTGCGACCTCGGCCCTTTCATCGCGCATGATGAAGATGCCCTTGGGGTCGGCGAGGTTGGTGTTCAGGCCGCCGGCTTGCGCGATGGCGTCCAGCGCCGTGACGACAGGCTTGCCAAACGGCACGCGTGCCTGACCGCCAGTCGCGCCCAGGGCGACAAAGGTGCGTTCATCCTGTTTCACCACGATCCGGTCGCCATCGCGCAGGGCGATGTCGAGCGAGGGGTCGGTGTACAGGTCGTTCAGCCAGGCTGTGCCTTCGGTATTGCCGCGGATCACGGTCACCAGCGCGGTTTCCGGATCGGTGGAGATGCCGCCCGCCCGGGCCAGCATCGACGCAAGGGTCCGCGTCGGCCGTTCGATAGGATAGACGCCCTGGCCGCCTACATCGCCCATGATCGCGACCGAGGCGCCGTCGCCGGCGATGCGGCGCACCTGCACCTGCGGGTCGGGCGTCTGGGTTTCCAACTGCGAGGTGATTGCCTGGCGAAGCGCTTCGGGCGTGTTGCCGGCGGCGCGGATGCGGCCTGCATAGGGAACGAAAATGAACCCTGCGCCGTCGACCTGAACCGTTTCCAGCACGGCCACGTTCTGGCCTTGCCCAGCCAGAAGCCCGTCGTTCACGTTTTCATAGATCGTCAGGCCCAGCGTGTCGCCGGCGTTGATCGTGTCCGGCCCCAAGACGCCCGCGTTCCGGAACGAGCCCGGGAAGGTCAGCTTGGGTTCATGGTTGGTGGCACGAGCGACGTTGTCGTCCACCGGCACAAGGAAGGGCGCTCCGACGGTCTGTTCGGCACCCCGGAAAATCTCGGCCCGGGAGGGGCCCGAACGTGGAAGGGCGCAGCCGGCTACGAGTGCAGTGGCGGCCATAAGCGCCACGAGCCTTACCCCGCGCGATTTGTTGGTTTTCACTGCCACGGCTCCTGTACTGAATCTTCTTGTTTGTATTTCCGACAGGCCTACCGAAGCTTTGCCCAAAACACCAGCATGCATTAAAAGGACTAATTAACGAGCCGGAGTTGTTGCCTTGGTGCCGCATTTCCGGACCGCAGCGCGTCATAGGGATCTTCGGGCGCCAGCATCATGTCGACCACCTGCCGAAGCAGCGCCCGGCGACCCCGCGCGGAATAAAACCCGCCCGAAATCTGTGACGTTTCCAGCAGGTAGTGCCGGTAGTCGCGATAGGCGCGGCTGTCGGGGCGGGTAGGCTGGGTGAAGAATTCCGCCAGCGGCTGGGTCGAAACGAATTCCGGCTGTGAATATACGGCGTTGCCAAAGACCTTCAGCGGCAACCCGCGCCAGAGCACTTGCTGCGCCGCGGTCGAATTCACCGTCACCGCGCTGCGCGCATGGTTGAGCAGCATCGCCAGCTTGCCCCCGCGCACGAAATGCACCCTGTCGGCGATCCCGTGCGCCTTGGCCAGCCGCCGGATTTCCCGCGCAAGCGGAACACGCCCGTCTTCCAGCGGGTGGGCCTTGAAGACCAGGTGATGATGCTGCGGCGCGCCCCGTGCGAACCCGTCGATGCAAAGCTCCAGAAACTCGGTCATCGTGTTGAAGGGGCTGTGCTTCTGGAAGCTGCTGTCATGTTCAAGCTGCAGCAGCGCCAGGTGATAGGGAAAGCCGCTGAAGCGGATGCGCTGCGTCGCCAGGAACCGTTCGACGGCGTGCACCGGCATCGCCACCAACCGCCTGAGGTACAAGCGAAATTCCTTGCGGATGGAGATCGAGCGGTGCGGGCGGAAGTTGCGGAACTTGCGCCCCTGCGTCATCACGAAGAAATGGTAGAGCGCGCCATAGAACACGTGCTGGCGCATGTCGCCCCAGCGGGCCGGCGCATCGGGCAGGTCCATGTCCAGCTGGGCAAGGGCCTCCTGCATCTCGGGGATCGACATCTCCATCAGGCGGGAGTTTCCATTCGATCCGCCGCGTTCATAGGTCACCCAGTAGGGGCGCAGGTAGCCTTCCTCAAACACATGGATGCAGATTCCCTGTTCACGCGCGATAGCGACGGCATGGGCATGGATCGGCCGCGTGTCTCCATAAAGGACGATGTCCGTCACGCGCTTCTCCGCAACAATCTCGCGGAAGCGTTGGGGCCAGCTTTCCTGCGGCTCTACGAAGGGAATAAAGCTTTCCTGATGGGGCCAGAAGGCGCGGTCGCCTGCGTTGAAACCCACACGCCAAGTCTGCGCACCGGCCTGGCGCACCATTCGACCAAGTTGATGAAAGAAGGGACCATGCGGTCCCTGAAGAAAGAGGAAGACGCGTCCGGCACCGCCAACGGGGCCTGCGGGATGAAATTCAACTCTTTCGCGCATGATGACACCTGTCGCGATTAATGTACTCGTTAAACTGGGTGAACCTGATAATAACTGGCAGGTGTAGAATACTGGAAACACCCCTTTATTAACACGGTAAATCACTGACGCAACGGGCAATGCCGACATTCACCAAAACGTGCAGCAGGATCGTGGTCCGCCGGAATGGGCAGTGCGCAGGAATTAGGCATCCTGCGGCCTTGCGGTGGGTCAGCCGCCAAGGTACTTGAGGAGCCGAAAGGAACTTTGGATGTTCACAGGGATCATTACCGACATCGGCCGGATCGTCGAGCTGGACCAGCAAGGGGACCTGCGCGCGCGGATCGCCACGGCCTACGCGCCCGAAACCATCGACATCGGCGCCTCGATCGCCTGCGACGGGGTCTGCCTGACGGTCATCGCCCGGGGGGAGGACGCCGGGCAAGGCTGGTTCGACGTCCAGATCTCGGCTGAAACCGTTTCGCGCACCAACCTGCGCCTGCAGGCCCGCAGCGACTGGCGCGAAGGCAAGCGCGTCAATCTTGAACGCGCGCTGCGCGTCGGGGACGAACTTGGCGGCCACATCGTGTCCGGTCATGTCGATGGCGTCGCCGAGCTGATCGAACTGCATGATGAAGGCGACAGCACGCGCATGACCTTCCGCGCGCCCGAGGCACTGGCCCCCTTCATCGCCTCCAAGGGCTCAATCGCGCTGAACGGCACGTCGCTGACCGTGAACGAGGTGGACGGCGCCACCTTCGGCATCAACGTGATCCCGCACACCAAGGTCGCCACCACCTGGGGCGAGGCCGCGGTGGGCGACCGGATCAACCTCGAGATTGATACGCTGGCCCGCTATGTTGCGCGCCTTCGGGAATGGGGAGCCGCATGAGCGAGAATTACCACGACGCCATTTCCTCGGTCGAGGAAATCATCGAGGATGCCCGCAACGGGCGCATGTTCATCCTTGTTGACCACGAGGACCGCGAAAACGAGGGCGATCTTGTCATCCCCGCGCAGATGGCCACGCCAGAGGCGATCAACTTCATGGCGACGCATGGCCGCGGGCTGATCTGCCTGTCGATGCCGGGCAGCCGCATCGACGCGCTGGGCCTGCCGCTGATGTCGTCGCAGAATTCCTCGCGCCATGAAACGGCCTTCACCGTTTCGATCGAGGCGCGCGAGGGCGTGACGACCGGCATTTCGGCCCACGACCGCGCCCGGACGGTGTCCGTCGCGATCGACCCGACCAAGGGTGCCGCCGACATCGCCACGCCAGGCCACATCTTTCCGCTGCGCGCGCGGGAAGGCGGCGTGCTGGTACGTGCCGGCCATACCGAGGCCGCGGTGGACATAGCGCGGCTTGCAGGGCTGAACCCGTCGGGCGTGATCTGCGAGATCATGAACGAGGACGGCACAATGGCGCGCCTCCCCGATCTCGTGGCCTTTGCGCAGCGGCACAACCTGAAGATCGGCACGATTTCTGACCTGATCGCCTATCGCCGGCGTCACGACAACCTTGTCCACGAAAGCGCGGTGCGCGAAGTGACCTCCTCGCACGGGGGCGACTGGCTGATGCGCGTCTATACCGACCAGACGCAGGGCGCCGAACATGTGGTCCTGACCAAGGGCGACATCTCCACGCCCGAACCGGTGCTGGTGCGGATGCACGCGCTCAACCCGCTTGAAGATGTGCTCGGCATCGGCACCGATGGCCAGGTGAACGAACTGGCCGGCGCCATGCGCGTCATCGCCGAGGAAGGGCGGGGCGTTGTCGTGCTGCTGCGCGACACTACGATGAAGCTTGTGGTGGATGGCGCCGCCTCGCCGCAGACACTGCGGCAATACGGGCTGGGCGCTCAGATCCTTGCGGCGCTGGGCCTGCACCGGCTGACGCTTGTCACCAACTCTCCCACACCGCGGGTCGTCGGGCTGGAGGCCTATGGGCTCAGCATCGAGGGAACGCGACCGATCCCGAAGGAATAGGCAATGGCTGCCAACGAAACGCATTACACGCTGCCGCTGCCGCAGTTTGACGGCCCGGTGCGCCTGCTGGTCGTGGTTGCACCCTACTACAAGGACATCGCCGACGCGCTGGTCGCTGGCGCCCGCGCGACGGCCGAGGCCGTTGGCGCCGAGGTCGATGTGGTCGAGGTTCCGGGCGCGCTGGAAATTCCGACCGCGGTGCGGCTGGCACATGGGCTGGCCGAATACCACGGCTATGTCGCGCTGGGCTGCGTGATCCGCGGTGAGACGACGCATTACGACACGGTCTGCAACGACAGCAGCCGTGGCCTGACGCTGCTGGGGCTCGAAGGCGCCTGCATCGGCAACGGCATCCTGACGGTGGAAAACCGCGATCAGGCGGTCGTCCGCGCCGACCCCGAGGGGCAGAACAAGGGTGGCGGCGCCGCAGCGGCTGCGCTGCACCTGATCGCGCTGTCGCGCAAATGGGGTCGGGCCACCAAGGGCATCGGCTTCCGAACGCCGCGGGGAGGGCAGGAATGACCGCGTCCGACAAGCGCCAGATGCGTTCGGCTGCCCGGCTCTATGCTGTGCAGGCCCTGTTCCAGATGGAGGCCTCTGGCCAGACCGTAGACATCGTCCGGCGCGAATTCGAAAGCTGGCGCATGGGCACCGTCTATGAGGGCGAGGAAATGGCAGAGGGCGACATCCCGCTGTTCCGCCGCCTGATGGAAGATGCGGTCAACCACCAAGCCCGCATCGACCAGATGACCGACCGCGCTCTGGTCGCCAAATGGCCGATCGACCGGATCGACCCGACCCTGCGCGCGCTTTTCCGGGCAGCCGGGGCAGAGCTTGTCGAAGGATCTACGCCGCCGCGCGTGGTGATCAACGAATTCGTTGATATCGCCAAAGCGTTCTTTCCTGATGGGCGCGAGGCAAAGTTCGTCAACGCCGTGCTTGATCACATGGCGCGCGAGGCTCGGCCCGAGGCCTTCTGAGCCGCGCCGGATTTCGTGAAGGCACCAGATGGGTGCCTTTGCCGTTGCACCTGAGAAGGTTCATCAGACAGGTGCAACATGTCCTCACTTCTCCGTCTTTGCCGTCACCATGGTGCAATCGGCAGTGCGGCCGCGGCCGGATCACTCGCTCTGGTTCTTGGGCAGGATGTCGCGGGGTTGCGCGGCGCGTTCATGGACGGGCCGGTGGCATGGATCGTGCTGGCCGTGCTTTTTGCCGGCTATGCGACGCTGCTGGCTTCGCTGGTGCAGGCGGGAATGAAGCTGAACGGGAAAGACGAAGGGCGCGCCTGGCTGGCAGAGCCGGTTCGCATCCGTAACGATCGGCCCCGTCGCTAGGGTCGGCTGCGGAAATCCGTTGCCGCGGGCGCTCGGCGCGCCTAGACGGATGCCATGGATTTTGCGCTGATCAAGACGTTTCTGGAAGTGGCCGCTACCGGGTCGTTCGCCGCGGCGTCTGACCGGCTGTTTGTGACGCAATCGGCGGTGAGCCTGCGTGTGCAGCGGCTTGAGGAACATCTGGGCCGGTCCCTGTTCGTCCGGTCCAAGTCGGGGGTGGAACTGAGTTCTGCCGGCCGCGCGTTTGAAACCCATGCCATCGCGCTTCTCCGTGCTTGGGAAGAGGCGCGCCAGCAGATTGCGATTCCAGCGGGATACAGCCGGCGACTGACGATCGGCGGGGAGCTGTCGCTTTGGCCAAGGCTTGGATTCGCTTGGCTGTCTGCGCTGCGGACGGCGCTGCCCGACGTTTCTCTGCGAGCCGAAATAGGCACTGCGGATGAAATGAGTCGCGCCTTGGCCGACGGCTTCATGCAGATGGCGCTGACCGCCGCGCCCACGCTGCGGCCCGGCCTTGGCGCCCGTAAGGTTCTGGACGAGGAACTTGTTCTCGTTGCCCCTTGGGCAAATCCGGATCGGGAAAGCCTTGCCGGGCGCTATGCCTTTCTCGACTGGGGTCCAGATTTCCTGCACTTTCAGGCCCAGCACCTGCCGGAATTGCTCAACCCGGGCCTGACACTTGACGTGGGGGTGCTTGGCCTCCGGTTTATCCTGAGGGCAGGGGTCGCCGCCTATCTTCCGGCGCGGACGGTCACCCAGGACGTGGACGAAGGGCGGCTGTTCCTTGTCCCCGAAGCGCCCACCTATTCCTTTCCCGTCTGGTGCGTCTGGCGCGATGATCTTGAGCCCGATCTGGCCGCTGTTGCAGAAAAGTTACTCTTTCAGGTGGCCGAAGGGGTGTCGGAAGACATCGCAGGGATGATCGAGCAGATCTGACTGTGTTAAATCAGCCACAAGGGCTGTAGCGGTAGGGGGTATCCCTCTCTATCTGCTTGATCCGCCTCACGGTTGCAGGCTGGACGTGCCTGCCGCGCATGAAGAGTGATTCAAGGAAAAGTTCCATTAATAATTCTTAACGCTGGCCCAAGTTTTCCAAATTTCCGTTTCGGGCGCGGGGTGGTTAGCTCCTTGTCTATTCGGCCTTCGTGCCGGACTAGGAAACTCGTTTGAAAGGGAATGCAATGAAGCACTCCGTGAAACTCGCTGCCGCTTCCGCACTGGCACTGACTCTGGCCGGAACCGCGGCCATGGCGCAGACCAACATCACCGGTATCCAGCGGCTTGACGACCAGATCGACGACGTCGAGATCCAGGCGCAGCGCGACCTGGAGCGTGCGGAGGACCGTGCCCGCTTTGGTGCGCCCGGTGGCGCCCCCGGCTGGACCGGCTCGGTTGCCCTGACCTTCTCGGGCAACACCGGCAACACGGAAACGCAGGACCTTGCGATTGCAGGCCGTCTGGGCGTGGTGGATGGTCCCTGGACCCACACCTTCGGCTTTGGTCTTGAGTATGGCGAAGACAACGACGCCACTACCAAGGAAAAAGCCTTCGCGATCGTCGACAGCAACTACTCGATCACCGAGCAGTTCTACGTCTTCGGTCTCGGCCGGTGGGAGCGTGACAACTTCGCCGACACCCGTGACGCCTTCGTCGGCGTGGGTCCGGGCTGGCGCGTCATCAACACTCCGGACGTGGCTTGGCGCGTTCAGGCTGGCCCGGGCTGGCGGACGAACCGCACGGGGAACGAGCGGACGGATGAAGCTGCGATCATCGCATCGTCGCGTCTGTTCTACCGCCTGTCCGACGGTATCTTCCTGACCAACGATACCGACGTGCTGCACTCGGACGTCAACACGCTGACCACGAACGATCTTGGGGTGAACATCTCCATGACCGAAGGCCTGACCACCCGCGTCAGCCTGCGTACGGACTACAATACCGATCCGGTGCCGGGCAACCGCAACACCGACAACCGCATCGGGCTGTCGCTGGTCTACGGCTTCCGCTAAGCCCAGCGCGGTACGAGCAGAGAGAGTACCTGGGGCGTGCATGTCACGCCCCTTTTTTTCATGTCGGATGTGGGAAAAGCGACGGGCCCGCAGCGACCGTGAGGGCGGAAAATTCCCGAGAGCCTGACTGTTCAGGTGGGAACCAGATACCAAGGCCAGGACCTTGGCAGAGCCAGCTCCCTCGGAAATGCTTATCGGCCACTGGAAAATGTGCCCCGCACGAGAAGAGCAGAACCCGTCAAAGCCCAAGATAGGAGCCTTGTGCCGGTGTTTCAAGCGGCACAATCGCCTTGCAGGACGTTCCCGTTTCGTTCATCATGTGGGGCATGAGCGACGATATTCCTGTCAGCCCCGCGGCGGCGCCCGGGCAGCTTCTGGCGCGCGGTGTCTGCAGGATGCTGCTGACCCACGACTTCATGCCGATGACGGAACTTTCCCCCACGCCCGGTCTGCGTGTGGACGTGATGGCGCTGGGCCCGAAGGGCGAGATTTGGGTGGTGGAGTGCAAGTCGAGCCGGGCTGACTTTGCCTCCGACCGGAAGTGGCAGGGCTATCTGGAGTGGTGTGACCGGTTCTTCTGGGCGGTAGATGACCAGTTTCCTGCGGAGCTTTTGCCCGAAGACAGCGGCCTCATCCTTGCTGATCCTTATGATGCCGAGATCCAGCGCATGGCGCCAGAAACACGTCTGCCCGCGCCGCGGCGGCGGGCGCTGACGCAGCTGTTCGCTCGTCAGGCCGCGCGGCGGCTCCAGGCCCTGCGCGATCCGGGGATCAGCGCTTTTTCTTCTTAGAGGAGCCTTCCGGGGTTGCCGCTCGTGCCCGCGCCGCCGCGGCGCGCAGTTCCTCGGCGATCTCTTCGGCCTCTTCGGGGCTGAAGTCTAGCGGAAGCTCGAAGCCTTCGCCTTCGACATAAATGCGGACCATGCCCAGGGAAGTGGGCCCGATCTGAAGATTCGCGGCGATTTCGCTTTGCTTGTCGATGCCCATCACGATGCCTCCTTGCAGCGCCTCAGGGCTTACGCGGCTTTTGAGCGCTTTTCAAGCGGAGCCCTCTTGCAATCGGTGGGGCAGAGGGGTAAATGACCGCCAGTGCCGGCTTAGCTCAGTAGGTTAGAGCACCAGATTGTGGATCTGGGGGTCCCCCGTTCGAGCCGGGGAGTCGGTACCACTCATTCGTTCGTTTTCATCGGACCTGCGCGGGGCATTGGCTTGCCGGGCTAAGTGTTCCGGTTGCCAGGTTCGTGCATTGGCTCTGATGATGTGACCGCCCCCCGACGGCATCTGATGTGCCAGGGTGGGTCTGTGAGGATCCACAAAAGGGGAGCGGTCATGTCGGAGATTATCACGGTCGGGCTCGATCTGGCGAAGAACGTGTTTCAGGTGCATGGAGCCGACGGCGCCGGACGGGCCGTTCTGCGCAAGAAGTTGCGGCGGGCTCAGGTGCTTGAGTTTCTCAGCCAGCTGCCCTCTTGCGTCGTGGCAATGGAAGCCTGTGGCGGTGCGCATTTTTGGGGCCGCGAGATCGGCAATCTGGGCCATGACGTGCGGTTGATCCCGCCCGCCTATGTGAAGCCGTTCGTGAAGCGCCAGAAGAACGACATGGCGGATGCCGAGGCCATCTGCGAGGCGGCTATGCGACCCACGATGCGCTTTGTTCCGGTGAAGAGCGAGGAGACCCAAGGGACGGCGATGGTCTTTCGCGTGCGCGAGCTGCTGATCCGGCAGCGCACGCAGGCGATCAACGCATTGCGCGGCCATCTGACCGAGTTCGGGCAGATCGTGCCCCAGGGAGCGGCCAACGCATCAAAGCTGGTCGCCCTCGTCGAGGATCCGGAAAGTGACCTTCCTGCCGATGCCCTTCCCACGCTGAAGGCGTTGATTGCAGCACTCGCGCACCTGGAGGCCGAGATCGGGAAGCTCGATGCGGAGATCGCCCACCGCGCCAAGGAGAATGACGTCGCCCAACGGCTGATGACGGTGCCTGGCATCGGCCGCTGATCGCCACGGCCATTGCGGTTCTGGCTCCGCCACCGGAGACGTTCCGCAAGGCACGTGATTTTGCCGCCTGGCTTGGTCTGGTGCCACGACAGCATTCGACCGGCGGCAAGCAACGTCTCGGAGCGACGACCAGAATGGGTGAACGATCCCTCCGGCGCCTGCTGATCATTGGCGCCAACAGCGTGGTGATCAAACGTAATGTTCACAAGGAAGCGCAGCCCGGAACATGGCTGGGCAGCCTGCTGTTGCGCAAGCCACCGATGCTGGTGCGGGTGGCTTTGGCCAACAAGATGGCGCGGATTGTCTGGGCCCTGATGGCTCGGGGCGGCATTTACCAGTCTCCGGTCGCAGCGGCGTAAGCCGCCGCAGATCGCGAGGACGTCGGAGCGGAAGAGGGCAAGGAGCAGTTTGGCGCACCAGTCGTGAGACGGGATCGGGAGAACCAGTGTGCAACAGAGTGCCTATGAGCACGCGGCTTTGATCTGGACCTGATCCGCGAACACCATACGGGCCCTGCGGCAGGTGAAACGCCGCATCATGAGGCCGGACACATGTCAGCACCCGATGACGCGCCAGAATCAGCTTCAAGATCCCTCTTGCGCTTGGGGCGGTTACACATGTTGCACAAATCCTGTGAGGGATTCATCTGCCGAATCTATGGTAGTAGCTGGGATGCATGAGCAGACCACCACCCTCAACCTACAGGACCAGGAACTGGCCGGCCTACATGAAGCGCTCAAGCGCCGGGGCTCGCTGACGATCTGGTTCGATCCCGAGATGAGGTGGGAGGCCGCGTCGACAGGCAGGCGTGGCCGCCGGCAGGGCTACAGCGATGCCGCCATCGAGACCTGCCTTTCCATGAAGGTGCTGTTCGGCATGGCGCTCCGGCAGACGACCAGGTTCGTCGAGAGCCTGCTGCGACTGGTTGGCCTCGATTGGACGGTGCCTGACTTCAGCACTTTATCCCGCCGGCAGAAGACCCTGGCTGTCAACATCCCATGTCGCGGCTCCAAGGGCCCGCTGAACCTGCTGATCGACAGCACGGGGATCAAGGGTGAAGGCGATGGCACGCCCGCAAGAATGGCGGGTCCAAGCGGCGGGTCTGGCGGAAGGTCCATGTCGGAAATGACGAGCAAACACTGGAGGTCCGTGCCGTCGAGGTCACCGGGAGCCACATTGGTGATGCGCCGGTCCTGCCTGACCTCCTCCGCCAGATCCCGGAGAGCCAGGCGACCGGCAGCGTCACGGCAGATGGCGCTTACGACACCCGCAAATGCCACGATGCGATCGCGGACCGCGGCGCTCACGCAATTATCCTACCCCGCAAGAACGCGAAGACCTGGAAGACCACCACCGCAGGGGCCGTCGCCAGGAACGAAGCCCTACGCGCCTCGAAATACCTCGGTCGGACGCTCTGGCGACGATGGAGCGGATATCACCGCCGAAGCCGCGTCGAAACAAAGATGCACTGCATGAAACTGCTGGGCCAGCGGCTCATGGCGCGGGATTTCAACCGCCAGGTCGCCGAGCTCCAAGTCCGCATCGCCGTCCTGAACGGCTACACTGCCCTTGGCATACCCGTCACAGAGACCATAGGATGTACCCATAAGGGGAAAAGGGGCGCTCCGGCCATCAACAGGTTTGCGCAACAGAGCCACGCGACAGCAGATCCGGTGGGCTGCTTACCTTCTAATTCTGGATCGCCTACGACCTTAAGCGCCCGGCCTGTCACGCCGGCTACATTGTTTTCTGATCGCGCGGGGGCTTCCGCAGCGGCGGAGTTCGGCAAGATGTCCTTCAGCCGGCGCCGAGGTCAGGCCGTGATCCTCGACATGGTCGGTCACCTTTGTGTCTGCTCCATATCCGTCAATAGTCCCTGTGAGATAATCCACATGATGTGGCGGGATCGGATACCGGGCGGTGTCCATAGTTGCGCCAAATGACTGTTGCGCCAGAAGGGATATTAGGAGTGCAGAAATGCTCGTCTTCCTCATGGAACTTCTCCGTCCATTGAAGGGCATTTACAACATGCAGTGCATCACGAATCGCTTGGACTGGTCAAGGAAGCCCGCGGAAGAACGAGTTTTTTGGCGGGTGGCGCAACAAACCGCACTTCTGGTCATCGCCCTTCACCAATTACCAACCTCGTCAGATCAAATCTGCCATGGAGATTTCAGTCTCCCCTCTCCCGGAAGATGACGGGCGGCGGACCTGCCGCAGTTGCTGTGTGACTGTTCTTCATGCCGCCAGCTTGGCGCGAATGTGCGGGCTCTGACCATCGTTTCCCTGATACGGCAGGCGCCGTAGGTCCCGCAGCTGCGCATCGTGCGGCACCCCTCTTGAATGGCCGAATGGCATTCCTAAATCTGCAGCGCCGGCGGTGGAGTCACGCCGGCGAGAGCCGGGGCGCCGCTTCGGCGGTGTCTAACGGTCTCATGTCATGTTGCTCAGAGGAGGATGTGGCTATGAGGACCACGATA
Organism: Rhodobacteraceae bacterium LNNU 3342; assembly: GCA_008711135.1. Taxonomy (GTDB): domain Bacteria; phylum Pseudomonadota; class Alphaproteobacteria; order Rhodobacterales; family Rhodobacteraceae; genus Halodurantibacterium. Next base: position 176,595 of record VUAW01000002.1, on the reverse strand, counting down.
GATCTTTCCCCCCTGTTCCGGTCAAGCATCGGTTTCGACCGGATGCTGAACGCGCTCGAGGCCGCGAGCCGCGCGCCGATGTCCGAAAACTGGCCGCCCTATGACATCATCAGGTCCGGCGAGGACACCTATGAACTTGCCATGGCCGTTGCCGGCTTTGCCGAGCACGAACTGACGGTCACGCAGATGGAAAACATGCTCGTCATCTCTGGCCGCAAGGAGGAGGCCGAGGATGAGAGCAGGTACCTCCACCGGGGGATCGCCGGCCGCGCATTCGAGCGCCGGTTCGAACTGGCCGATCACCTGCAGGTGGAAAACGCCAACCTGACGAATGGCCTGCTGAAGATCGCCCTGCGCCGTGAGGTCCCCGAGGCGCTCAAGCCCCGGCGGATCGAGATCGCCCGCACTGAGGCGCTTTCGGGCGCCGAGATGCGCCAGATCGAGGGTGAGCAGGCCGCGGCCTGAGCGTCAACATCGTCCAGCCCACAAAAATCAGCCGCGCCTGAACCTTCGGGCGCGCATAGCAACCAGGAAAGGAAAGCGTCATGATGATGCGTGATCTGATCCCATGGGGGCGAACCCGAGGCACGGAGACGACCCCCTTCCACGAAGAGGGCAGGGACCCCGTGGCGAGTTTTCATCGCGAGGTTGACCGGCTCTTCGACGACTTCTTCCGCTCTTTCGACAGCCGGACGCCCACCTTCGCCGGGCGGGCCCCGCGTGTATGGCCAAGCGTCGAGGTGTCGAACACTGAGAAGGAAATCAAGGTAACGGCAGACGTTCCCGGCCTTGAAGAGAATGACATCGAGATTCTGCTCGACAACGACGTTCTGACCCTTCGCGGTGAAAAGACGTCTGAAAACAATGGTGCCCAGTTCTCCGAACGCTTCTACGGCCAGTTCGAGCGGCGCATCCCGCTTGGCGTCGAGGTGGAGGAGGACAAGGTGGAGGCCAAGTTCAAGAACGGCGTCCTGAGCATCACCTTGCCGAAGAGTCCCAATGCGCAGGCCCAAGTGAAGCGGATCGCCATCCAGCACTGATCCGCTTTGTCTGGCCGCGTCCGGTGCTGCCGGTGCCTTGCCGGCAGCCCCTTCACAGGTTTGCGGCCCCTCACGCCGCACGCGTCCTGCCTGACTGGCTGAACCCCGCCTTTGGCAGCCCCTGAAATCAACCGCGTTTTACGGGCCGGCCCCTGTGGGCCGGCCTTTTTTGCCTAGTGGGTCACCAGCAACCTGCCGCCGCCGGTACGGCGCAGCACTGACGCCGCGATGCTGTCGCCGGTCCGGTTGACCTCGACATCAAGGCTCGCCTCGCCGACGCGGAGGTTGCGCAGGACGATATGGTCAAGGAAGCGCGGCAGCGTCGGCGTCTGCATCTCCACCTGGTTCCTGGCCGGATCGAAGGTGAGGCCAAGGCAGGCGGCCAGCAACGCGATCGGCGTAGCCGCCGCCCAAGCCTGCGGTATGCAGGCAACCGGGTAGAACGTCGGCCCTTGGCCGCGCGTCCGGGCAAAGCCGCAGAAAAGTTCGGGCAGGCGCCGCAGGTCGATGTGGACCGAGGCATCGAACAGCGCCTCGAAGATCCGCGCCGCCTCTGCCTTGTAGCCATAGCGGGCAAGGCCAAGGGCAACGAGCGCGTTGTCATGCGGCCAGACTGAGCCGTTGTGGTACGATATCGGGTTGTACCGGGCCTCTCCCTGCGGGATCGTCCGGACGCCCCAGCCAGAAAACGAACTGCGGTTCATCAATGTCTCTGCCACCCGGGCAGCCCGGTCCGGCAGCGCGATCCCGGTCCAGAGCGCGTGGCCCGCGTTCGAAGAACGGACTGCGCAGGGCCGCTTGTGACCGTCAAGCGCAAGCGCGTAGGTCCCGATCTTTTCGCACCAGAAGGCAGCATCGAACCGGGCGCGGAGCTTCTCTGCCAGATGCCTTTGCCGCGCAGCCTCCTCCCGCTCGCCCACCGCCTCGGCCACCGCTGCCGCAGCGATCCGGGCGGCATAGGCATATCCCTGCACCTCGCAAAGCGCGATGGGTCCCTCTGCTAGCCTGCCATCGGCATGGAACACGCTGTCGTGGCTGTCCTTCCATCCCTGATTTACCAGCCCCGCGTCGGTCATCCGCCCGTATTCGAGGAACCCGTCACCGTCGCGGTCCCCATAGTCGTCCATCCAGACAAGAGCCGCCTCGACCGCGGGCCAAAGCTCCTGCGCGGTCTTTATGTCCCCGGTACGTTCAAGATAGGCACCGGCTAGCATGACGAACAGCGGCGTCGAATCCACGCTGCCGTAATAGCGGCGGAAGGGGACCTCGCCGGTCTCGGCCATCTCGCCGCGCCGGGTTTCGTGGAGGATCTTGCCGGGCTCGGCATCACTTGCCGGGTCAATATCGGTCGCCTGCGTGGCGGCAAGAAACCGCAACACGCCCTGCGCCATTTCTGGATCGAGCCAGAGCGTCTCGAACGCGGTGATAAGCGCGTCGCGACCGAAGGCGGTCGAGAACCATGGCACGCCCGCATAAGGATAGGCGCCATGTTCGGTATCGGTGTTCAGCATGTAGATATCCGCCACGGACCGGCGGACGGCCTCGTTGAAGATATCGTTCGAGGTTTCGATAGCTGCCGCCCGCGAGGAACTCCGCCGAAGCGCCCGGCGCGCAGAGCGCATGGCGCAGCGGAAGCCTGCCGCGCCGGCCGCTTCGCGATCCGGTTCTCGTGTCACCGCCTCGAGGAAGACTACCTCGGTGCTGCCTGGTGGCAGGGTCAGGTCAAAGATCGCCCCGTCTTCGCGCAGATGCGCGGGAGCGGGGGCAAAGACAAGACCCGTCACCCGTTCATAGGCATCAAGACCGGTGTAGCGGAACGTGATGCGGTCGGGAGCGATCTCTGGCGGGCTGCATGTGCCGCGCCGGGCCCGCTTGTTGCCGCGCACTTCAAAGATATCCCGAAAGTCCGCCTCGAACCCCAACCCGAGGCTGACCCGGACGGTGCAGTCGCCGAAGTTCCGCACCCGGAGCCGCTCATGAAGCGCGCCCTGCCAAAGGAACTGCACACGGCGGATGTGCAGCGTGTCGGCTGGCACCGTCTGCCCGTCAGTGGCCGCGAGATCCGGATTCGTCAGGTCGCAGATCAGCGCCGCGTTGTCGTCGCGGACGGTCGAGGACAAAAGGATCGGCCGCGCCCCGCCGATGGTGAGGTCAAGGCGCGACAGGTGGCGGGTGTCCCTGTGGTAAAGCCCGTCCACCGAGTTCGGCCGCAGGTCCCCGCCAATGCCCAGCACGGCGAAACTGTCGCCGTGCTTGAGCGTGCGCGCCTGACGTTCGGTTAACGATTCTGAAACGGTGACGCCGTGCTGCTTCTGGGCAGCCTCTGTGGCCTCGCGCGGGATGTGTATGGTATCCATGGCCGGTCCTCCTCAGGCAACACCCTGGAGCCTGGACGCCGCCATCCGTGCCCCGGCAGGGGGCATGAAGCGCGGCGCATCCGACAGCTCCTCATAGAGCCGCTCATAATCCTCGGCCATGCGTTCGACGCTGAACCGGCGTTCAAAGCACCGGCGCACCCGCGCACGGTCAATCGTAGCAAGCCGCCCGACCGCTGCTACGGCCTCATCGATGGAATCCACAATAAACCCGCTCTCTCCGTCGTCGATCAGTTCGGGCACGGATCCGCAGCGGAAAGCGAGGACCGGGGTGCCGCAGGACATCGCCTCGATCATGACAAGGCCGAAGGGCTCGGGCCAGTCGATGGGGAAAAGGAGCGCGGCGGCCTCGCCAAGGAAGTCAGCCTTTTCCGCCTCGTTGATCTCGCCCACGAATTCCACCTCCGGATGCGTATCGATCATCGGGAGGATGGCCTGTTCCCAGTAATCCTGGTCGGCAGCGTCGATCTTGGCGGCGATGCGCAGCGGCCAGCCCGCCTGCGCCGCGATTCGGATTGCCCGGTCGGGCCGCTTCTCCGGCGAGATGCGACCAAGGAAGGCAAGATAACCCCCGCTCGGGTTGGGCTGGAAGGGCAGGAGGTTCCGTGGCAGGCCATGATATACCGTGCCCGCCCAGTTGACCGGCGGCATTGGTCGCCGCTGATCGTTCGAGATCGACACCAGCGGCACGTCGGGGAACATCATGTAGAACGCCCGCAAGTCGGGCAGGTCCAGCCGCCCGTGCAGCGTCGTCAGGAACGGCACGTCCAGCGCCCGGCCAAGCGGCATCTGGAACAGGTCGGTGTGGAAATGGATGATGTCGAAGTCACGAGCACGCTCTCGTACATGTTCAAGCTGGATCATGTGCCACGGGATGGCATCCCGCACCGCATCGTCCAGCCGCAGCGCCCGCGGCGAGGCCGCAACCAGATCGGCCGAAGTCCGGGAATCCCCCGCGGCGAACAAGGTTACCTCGTGCCCCCGCCGCACCAGCTCCTCCGTCAGGTAAGAGACGATGCGTTCGGTGCCCCCGTAAAGCTTGGGCGGCACGCTTTCAAAGAGCGGGGCCACTTGCGCAATCTTCATCGTGAAACCTCCTCCAATGAGCGAGATCAGGACAATGAAGCGCATCCGCGGACGCACCCGCCGGATGCGCAAGCGGAACTGAGTTAGGCCGTTGAGTCGGTTATGCAAGGGGTTGCCGCAAACGCAGGCCGTGGCGGGAACCTCTTGTCAGGCCGGTGGCGCTTTACCATCTATGCGGCGCCGTTCCGGTCCGGTCGCGACGCGATCTTCCGCAAAGCCGGCCGCCCGTGCGGCTGTGCCACCGCCAGCATCTGTCTGACGAAATGCGGAGGGATAACGTGGAAAAGCGCACGCAGCTGAACCTCTGGTATACGGTCGCAGCGATCTTCGGCATCCTGTTCTTTCAGGGACTGATCGCGACATGGCAGCAGACGACCGAACTCCCTTACAGCCGCTTTCTGCAATTGGTCGATGAAGGCCGTGTCGACGGCCTCGTGATCGGGAGCGAGACGATCAGCGGGCGTCTGGTCGAACCGCTTGACGGCCGCACCCGATTCATCACCGCACGGGTTGAGCCGGAACTGGCAGAGCGGCTGGATCGCGACGGGGTCGAATACACGGGCCAGGTTGAAAACACGTTCTTCACCACGATCCTGTCGTGGGTGGTCCCCATTGTCGTCTTCTTTGCCATCTGGATGATCTTCTTCCGTCGCTTTGCCGAAAAGCAGGGGCTTGGCGGCTTCATGTCCGTCGGCAAAAGCCGCGCCAAGGTCTATGTCGAGAAAGAGACGGGCGTCGGCTTTGGCGACGTGGCCGGGGTGGACGAGGCCAAGCACGAGCTTGAAGAGATCGTCGAGTTCCTGCGCGATCCTGAACGTTACGGCGCACTGGGCGCCCGCGCGCCAAAGGGCGTGCTGCTTGTCGGGCCGCCCGGCACCGGAAAGACGCTGCTTGCCCGTGCCGTCGCCGGAGAGGCAGGCGTCCCCTTCTTCTCGATCTCCGGCTCTGAATTCGTGGAAATGTTCGTGGGTGTGGGCGCGGCGCGGGTCCGTGACCTGTTCGACCAAGCGCGCAAAGCCGCCCCGGCGATCATCTTCATCGACGAGCTTGACGCCCTTGGCCGCGCCCGCGGAACGGGCCCCTATGCGGGTGGGCACGACGAACGTGAACAGACGCTGAACCAGCTTCTGACCGAGCTTGACGGTTTTGACCCCTCCTCTGGCATCGTGCTTCTCGCCGCGACCAACCGGCCCGAAATCCTCGACCCAGCCTTGCTCCGGGCCGGGCGCTTTGACCGGCAGGTGCTGGTTGACCGGCCGGACAAGACCGGGCGCGTCCAGATCCTGAATGTCCACCTGAAGAAGATCCGGCTTGCCCCCGGTGTGGAGGTCGAACATGTCGCGGCCCTGACCCCCGGCTTTACCGGCGCCGATCTCGCTAATCTCGTGAACGAAGCGGCGCTGCTTGCCACCCGCAGGCGGCGCGGTGCCGTGACGATGGAGGACTTCAATGAGGCGGTTGAGAGGATCGTCGCGGGACTTGAAAAGCGCAACCGGCTCCTGAATCTCAAGGAACGAGAGATCGTCGCCTATCACGAGATGGGCCATGCCTTGGTCGCCCGCGCGCTGCCGGGGGTGGATGCGGTGCACAAGGTGTCGATCATCCCGCGCGGTATCGGCGCGCTTGGCTATACCATCCAGCGCCCAACCGAGGACCGGTTCCTGATGACGCGCGAGGAGCTGGAGAACAAGATCATCGTGTTGCTCGCCGGCCGCGCGGCGGAAAAGCTGGTCTTTGGCCACCTGTCCACGGGGGCGGCGGACGATCTTGTTAGCGCGACCGACATCGCCCGTGCCATCGTCGCCCGCTACGGCATGGATACCGACCTTGGGCACGTGAGCTATGACAGCGAACGGCCCGGCTTCCTTGGTCCACAAGCCGACGTCGGCTCTTTCACCCGGCGCCACAGCGAAGCCACGGCCGAGCGTCTTGATGAAGCGGTCCGCGAGATCACGGCTGCCTGTTTCGAACGCGCGCTTGCCCTGCTTCGGCAAAACCGTGAACTGCTGGACATGGCGGCGGCGGTTCTGCTTGAAAAGGAAACGCTGACCGAAAGGGATCTGGCAGAGCTGACAGTCAGGCGTCAGCCTGCCGCGTGAGGGCGCGGTTATCCTGCGCCCCCAACGGCCCAGATGGCTCCTGTCCCGTCACACGAAGGCAAAGACGTCGTCGGTAAGATCCGCGACCGCCACGCCCTCCAGGCGGACGCGATGGGTCTGCCACTGCAGGTCCGCAAAGCTGATGCCGCCACTGCTTCCGCCGCTGAGCTTCAGATCGGCAAGGCTTGCGACGCCAGAGAACTGCAGCCGGTCCACCCCCGGCTGGAAGTCCACGACGGTGTCGAAGTCACCCGCGGCGAAAGCAAAGACGAACCGGTCAGCCCCCGCGCCGCCAATCAGCCGATCATTCCCCTTTCCGCCGGCGAGCACGTCGTTTCCAACGCCGCCGTGCAGCGTATCGTTGCCGTCGCCGCCGAACAGCCGGTCGTTGCCGCCCCGGCCTTGCAGGAGGTCATTTCCCGCGCCAGCCGAAAGCATGTTCGCCGCGCCATTGCCCAAAAGCCGATCATTGCCAGAGCCAGAGGTGACACTTTCGATCGAGATCAGCGTGTCCCAGCCATGCCCCGTGTTCTGTGGCCCGGTAAGGGCAAGGTTCACCAACGCCGCAGCCGGCCCCGCGAAGACCGCCCGGTCGAATCCCGCGCCCCCGTCAAGCAGGTCATTCCCGGCGCCCCCGTTCAGGGTGTCCTGCCCGTGGCCGCCACGAAGGACGTCGTGTCCGCCTTGGCCAAACAGCCGGTCGTTCCCGCTTTCGCCGTTGATCGTGTCATTGCCAAAGCCCGCAAAGACGATGTCATTGCCCCGGCCCGCATGCACGACGTCGTTGCCGCCCCCGGTTCGGAATTCCTCGTCGATCTGCAGGCCGACAAGCAGGTCTGGACCGCCGGTCCCACGGAAGATCCAGTCATCCGGCGGCGCCACGTCCTGGACGATGTTTCCCCAGCTTGAAAAACCGATCGCCTGGTTGCTGCTGATGCCCACGGGGAGCATCTTCTCCGGCTCGCCGCCCGCCGCGTGAAGCAGTGCGCCGACGAAGGCGTTGGAGTTTTCTTCCAGCACATCATAACGATAATCGACGGCGTCGATCCCGCGCGCGTATTTGACCATGATCGCCCAAGCCTGATCATCGCTCAGGCCGGGAAAGTCGAGCGGTGTGCTCGATCGCTGTTCAGGTGTCTCGCCCTTGCGGGCATCGGCCGACTGCTCGATCGGTACGTTGACCTCGATCTTCATCTCGCCATAGGGCCACAGGCTGTTGGGCGGCCCGGATCTGAGCACGTATTCCTCGCCGTTGGTGTCCCGGAATACCAAGTAAAGGTGCTCGGACACAGGAAGCCCGAACGAGCCGGCCTTGTCAGCCTCAATGAAGATTTCGCCGCCCATCATCCCGCTCCCTCAAGGATCACGCAGCGATGAACAGCATGCGCAGGAAGACGGCGGCCATCAGTCCGGGGAAGGCACCAAGGTGTGCCTGCCCAATTGGTAAGCACTTCCGGACGAACTCTCCCCCACGCGACGCTCCTTCTCCGTTGCGTCTCGTATGGGATGATTAGAACCTTTTTCTGCGGCTTGCGTCAATCACGCCGATGCTGACTAGCGGACGTGAGCTTCGCGCCCTGTAGCTGCGTGGGAACTGCCGGCAGGAAGTTCCCGACAGCCGCGTCTCGCTTTTCCGGTAGCCGGAACGCGTTGCGCGTTACCGGTTGTTGCCGTCTGGTCCCAGAACCACCTGTGCGTGCTGCACGACGGTCCAATCCTCGTGCCCCTTGCGGCGATAGACAGAGGTGCAGGCCGCGCTGAAGCGGGTGTCGCCCTTTTCGGCCATGACCCGGTATCCCACGACGATCAGCCCTTCCTCCGGACGGGACACGGTCTGGTCGGAAAACGAAACCTCATCCCATTCGGGCGTGTTGCTTACTGCCTCTACCGCGTCCCGGCCGCTGAAAAGATGAGGAGCCCGGCTGAGCGCCATGATGCATTCGGGATCAACCCGTTCGCGATAGCGTTCGTCCGAGGCACGCCAGAGGCTTTCCTCGAAGCTCCAAACCCGGTTGTCGTCCATGCTTCCCTCCGCGGTTGTAACCGGTCCTCAACCACGGCTTCGGCGCGTGGTTCCAGACATTGCCGCAGCGGGTGGGGGTTCGTTCAACCGCGCCTTGCGATGAAGGTGCTGGACGGGCGTTTCATCCTTTGCGCGGGTGCGGCAAGCCGAATGACTAGCGACCGCCTTTCCGTGCGCACACCCGCGATCAATTACCACAGGTCCTTCATCTGGTTGTGGGACCGCAGGATCAACCTTTCCCGAAGCCGCATCGCCAGCGGGTTGAGCGGGTGGCGCCGGCGGTTCAAGAGATAGTAGGGCGCCACGCGCACATCATGAGGAACGTTCAGAACGGCAAAGTCCGCATTCACGGGCGGCTTGATCAGCAGGGCTGCGACCTCTTCGGAGACGGGGGCGACGGCATCGCTTTGCGCCAGATATGCGATGCTGAGCAGCATCGAGGGGCTGTTGATGACGTTCTTCGGCTCTGGCAGGCCGACATGGGCAAAGGCGGCAAGCGTCGCTTCGCGGATCGGGGCGCCGCGCTGCTGCATGATCCACTCGCATCCCGCAAGTTCGGTCAGCGTGACAGACGGCGCCCGCGCCAGGGGATGTGCCGCGCGCACCATGAAGCGTACCCTTTCATCGCGCATCGGCAGGATCTCGAAATCCTGGCTGTCGAATTCCGGCAGGATGCGGGCAAGGACGAAATCCATTTCCCCGGACATCAGCCGCGGCAGAAGATCGCGCGAGGGCATCACGTCCACGGTGATGTCAGCCTCGGGCGCGGCCTCCTTCACCTCCCGGATCGCGGGGATGAGGTCGCTGACCGCGGGCCCCGTGACCGCGCCCACGCAGACGGATCCGGCAAAGCCACCCCGCAGCGTTTCCACGTCGGTGGCAATGTTGCGCAACTCTCGCAGGATGACCTGCGCCCGGCGCAGCACCATCAGGCCGATTTCGGTCGGCGTCATTCCCTTTGGCTGACGGATGAAAAGGGGCGCGCCGAACAATCGTTCAACCTCTGCCAGCGCGCGCGAGGCGGCAGGCTGGGTCATTCCCACAGCCTCGGCGGCAAGCTGCAACTGGCCATGGGTGGCAATTTCCTGGACCAGCCGCAACTGGCCCGGCTTCAGCATGAGGCGAGAAGGAATGTTGTGCATATCAATTTCGCAATATGAATCGGCTGATATGTAATTTTACCTGCATGCCGGTGAATTGCTACTCTGCGCCAGAGCCGTCGGAGGAACGGCATTCATAAGGACCGGGCAAGGCATCCGGTCCGGCAGGGAGGATAAGATGAAGTTCAGAAGCGCAGCGGTCACGCTGGCCATAAGCACGTCCTTCATGGCCTTTGGCGCCATGGCCGACACGGTCGGGATCTCGATGCCGACGAAATCCTCGGCGCGGTGGATCTCTGATGGCAACTCGATGGTAGAACAGTTCCAGGCCGCGGGTTACGACACCGACCTGCAATATGCCGAGGATGACATCCCCAACCAGCTTGCCCAGATCGAGAACATGATCACCAAGGGTGTGGACGTGCTGGTGATCGCCGCCATTGACGGCACGACGCTGTCCAATGCCCTGGAAAATGCCGCCGCCGCCGATATCAAGATCATCGCCTATGACCGGCTGATCCGGGACAGCGGCGACGTTAGCTATTATGCCACCTTCGACAACTTTCAGGTCGGCGTGCAGCAGGCGACCAGCCTTGTCGACGGGCTGAATGAACGTTTCGCGGATCAGAAACCTTGGAACGTCGAACTGTTCGGCGGCTCGCCCGACGACAATAACGCCTATTTCTTCTATGACGGAGCGATGAGCGTGCTGCAGCCGCTGATCGACGCGGGCGACATCGTCATCGCGTCGGGCCAGCAGGGCATGGACCGCGTGGGCACCCTGCGCTGGGACGGCGCGGTGGCACAGGCGCGGATGGATAACCTGCTTTCCGCCAACTACACGGACAAGCAGGTCCACGGTGTGTTGTCCCCCTATGACGGACTGTCGATCGGGATATTGTCGTCGCTCAAGGGCGTGGGCTATGGGTCGGGCGACATGCCGATGCCAATCGTGACTGGGCAGGATGCAGAGGTGCCGTCTGTCAAGTCGATCCTTGCGGGGGAACAGTATTCCACCGTCTTCAAGGACACCCGCGAACTGGCTCGCGTCACCGTTGGCATGGTGGACGCCATGCTGAAGGGCGGCGAACCCGAGATCAACGACACCGAGACCTACCACAACGGCGTCAAGGTCGTGCCGTCCTACCTGCTGGAGCCGGTGAGCGTCGACGCCTCCAACTGGGAAAGCGTGCTGATCGAATCCGGCTACTACACCCGCGACCAGATCGAGTGACGCGCAAGGGGCGCCACCCGGCGCCCCGTCCAATCGGAGAGCAAGATGACCGCGCTTCTGGAAATGCGCGCCATCACCAAGACCTTTCCGGGCGTCAAGGCGCTGGACAAGGTGGATCTGGTGGTGCGGGAAGGCGAGATCCACGCCATCTGCGGTGAAAACGGCGCTGGCAAGTCCACACTGATGAAGGTGCTTTCGGGTGTCTATCCCGCCGGCAGCTATGACGGAGAGATCGTCTACGACGGCACGACGGCCGCCTTCCGGTCCATCCGCGACAGCGAGGATCGCGGCATCATCATCATCCACCAGGAACTGGCATTGGTTCCGTTGCTCTCGATTGCCGAGAACATCTACCTTGGCAATGAGATCGCCACGCGCGGGGTCATCAACTGGGCCGACACCTTCCGCCGGACCGAGGCGCTGCTGCGCAAGGTCGGCCTGCGCGAGGCTCCGGGCGCGTTGGTGGAAAAGCTGGGCGTCGGCAAGCAGCAGCTGGTGGAAATCGCCAAGGCGCTGTCCAAGGACGTGCGGCTGCTGATCCTGGATGAACCGACGGCAGCACTGTCGGAATCCGACAGCCAAGCGCTTCTGGACCTGCTGCTGGAGCTCAAGGCGCAGGGCGTCACCTCGATCATCATCAGCCACAAGCTGAACGAGGTGCGCCGCATCGCAGACACCGTCACCGTGATCCGCGACGGGGCGAGCATTTCCACCATCGACGCCCGCGCCGGTGTCCTGACTGAAGACCGTATTGTCCGCGACATGGTTGGCCGCGACATGGCCCATCGCTATCCGGACCGCGAACGCCACGCCGGCGAGACGGTAATCGAGCTGCGCGGCTGGAACGTCTGGCATCCTGAACAGCGCGATCGGCAGGTGATCCACGACCTCGCCATGACCGTGCGGGCGGGGGAGGTGGTCGGCATCGCCGGGCTGATGGGTTCCGGACGCACCGAGTTCGCCATGAGCCTGTTCGGCCGGTCCTATGGTCGCAACATTTCTGGTGAGGTGCTGATCCACGGCAAGCTGGCCGATACCTCTACCGTACCTAGGGCGATCGCGTCGGGGCTTGCCTATGTGACCGAGGACCGCAAGAGCCTTGGCCTGATCCTGGATGAAACGATCCGCCGGAACACCACGCTGGCCAATCTTGACGCCGTCGCGCGCAACGGCGTGATCAGCGAGGGGCAGGAAACGCAGGTGGCTGAAAAGTACCGCCGCGCCCTGCGGGTTCGGACGCCGTCGGTCATGCAGCGGGTTGGCAATCTGTCCGGCGGCAATCAGCAAAAGGTCGTGCTGTCCAAGTGGCTGTTTGCCGAGCCCGAGGTGCTGATCCTGGACGAACCCACCCGCGGCATCGACGTGGGCGCGAAGTACGAAATCTACGGGATCATCAACGACCTGAGCCGCGCCGGCAAGGCGGTCATCATGATCTCGTCCGAGATGCCCGAACTGCTGGGCATGTGCGACCGCATCTACGTGATGAACGAAGGGCGCTTTGTCGGCGAACTGGCGGCAGAAGAGGCCAGCCAGGAACGCATCATGTCGCTGATCGTGAGGGAGTGACCAAGCAATGACGACAACCACCGCCAGCGCGCCGGGGATCGGTGCCTACCTTGGGCGGCACATGCGCGACTATGGGCTTCTGTTCGCGCTGATCGCCATCATGGTGTTCTTCCAGATCGTGACCGACGGCACGTTGCTGCGGCCGGTGAACATCACCAACCTGTTCCTGCAGAACAGCTACATCATCATCATGGCGCTGGGCATGCTGCTGGTGATCGTGTCGGGCCACATCGACCTGTCGGTGGGTTCGGTCATGGGCTTCATCGGCGCACTGGCCGCCGTGATGATCGTGTCATGGAACGTGCCCGTCTGGCTCGCGACGGTGGCCTGTATCGCCTGCGGCATGTCGATCGGTGCGGCGCAGGGATACTTCGTCGCCTACTGGAAGATCCCGTCCTTCATCGTGACGCTGGCAGGGATGCTGGTCTTTCGCGGCATGTCGCTGTGGCTGCTGGCAGGGCAGTCGGTGGGGCCGTTTCCGCGCAGCTTCCAGCAGCTTTCGACCGGCTTCATCCCCGATCTCTTCGGGCTCGACCGGCCGAACATGACGGCGCTTGCGGCCGGTCTCGCGGCGGTGCTGCTGATCCTCTGGCTGGGGCTGCGCAATCGCTCTCACAACGCCCGTTATGGGTTTGATGACGAACCGATGGGCCTGTTCCTGCTGCGCAACGCGATCGTCGCGGCGGCAATCCTGTTCGTGACGTGGAAGCTCGCGTCTTTCCGGGGGTTGCCGAACGTCCTGATCTCGATGGTGGTGCTGACGGTGGTCTATGTCTTCGTGACCGAACGCACGACGCTGGGCCGTCGCATCTATGCGGTGGGGGGCAATGCCAAGGCGGCCAAGCTTTCGGGCATCAGGACGGAACGGCTGACCTTCCTGGCCTTCGTCAACATGGGCTTCCTTGCCGCCCTTGCCGGGTTGATCTTTGCCGCGCGGCTGAACACGGCCACGCCCAAGGCGGGTTTCGGGGTCGAACTTGACGTGATTGCAGCGGTCTTCATCGGCGGCGCCTCGATGGCAGGCGGGTCGGGCAAGGTCGTGGGCGCGGTGATCGGGGCCTTCATCATGGGGGTCATGAACAACGGCATGTCGATCATCGGGATCGGCATCGACTACCAGCAGGTCATCAAGGGGCTGGTGCTTTTGGCGGCCGTTTTCTTCGACGTCTACAACAAGAACAAGGAGGCCTGAGGCATGTTTCTGTCGCAGATCAAACTAGCCAACGGCACGCGCGCGGTCGTCGTCCGCGAGGGTCGCGCTGCCCATGTGATCCCCGGCGCAAGCTCTACCCGTGAACTGGCTTGGGCGGCGATCAACGCCAGCCGTTCGCTGGGGGATGAGGTTGCAGCCCGTGGCTTGGGCGAGAGCGTCGACCTTGCCGCCGCACTGGCAGAGGGGCGCGTTCTGCTTCCGGTCGACCATGACGACCCGGCGCATATGCACCTTACCGGCACGGGGCTTACCCATCTTGGCAGCGCATCCACCCGCAACTCGATGCATGCCAAGGTGGATGCCGAGGACCTGACCGACAGCATGAAGATGTTCCGCATGGGGCTGGAAGGCGGCAAGCCGCAAGAGGGCGAAGTCGGCGTCCAGCCTGAATGGTTCTACAAGGGCAACGGTCATGCGGCGGTTCCCCCCGGCGCGCCCTTGGTTTCCCCCTGTTTTGCCCTGGACGCGGGAGAGGAACCCGAGATCGCGGGCATCTACCTGATCGGTCACGACGGGACGCCCTGGCGGATGGGTTTTGCGCTCGCGAACGAGTTTTCCGACCACGTGACCGAGCGCGGCAATTACCTGTGGCTTGCGCATTCAAAGCTGCGCCCAGCAAGCTTTGGCCCCGAGCTGCTGGTGGGCGACCTTCCGGAACACGTCGAAGGCACCAGCCGCGTGCTGCGTAATGGCCAGACCGTCTGGGAAAAGCCGTTCGTGTCCGGCGAGGCCAACATGTCCCACAGCCTTGGCAACCTGGAACATCACCACTTCAAATACGCGCTCTTCCGGCAGCCGGGGGACGTGCATGTGCACTTCTTCGGCACGGCCACGCTGTCCTTCGCCGACGGCATCAAGGTGGTGAACGGGGACGTGTTCGAGATCTCATCGCCCGGCTTCGGGCTTCCGCTTCGCAATCCGCTGGAACAGCGCGCGCAGGAACCTGTGCCGCTTGCCGTTGCCAGCCTCTGAGGTATCCATGACGTTCAAACCCGCCCCCTGGCCCAGAGCGCTGCGGTCGACCCACTGGTACAGTGGCACGTCGCGCGACACGATCTATCACCGCGGCTGGATGAAGAACCAGGGCTGGCCGCATGACCTGTTCGACGGCCGCCCGGTCATCGGCATCCTGAACACTTGGTCCGACATGACCCCCTGCAACGGCCACCTGCGGGAACTGGCCGAAAAGGTGAAGGCGGGCGTGTGGGAGGCGGGCGGCTTCCCGCTGGAGGTGCCGGTGTTTTCAGCGTCCGAAAACACCTTCCGGCCTACGGCGATGATGTATCGCAATCTTGCTGCGCTGGCGATCGAGGAGACGATGCGCGGCCAGCCCATCGATGGGGCCGTGCTGCTGGTCGGCTGCGACAAGACCACGCCTAGCCTGCTGATGGCCGCGGCGTCGACTGACATCCCGTCGATCGTTGTCACCGGCGGGCCGATGCTGAACGGTTACTTCCGCGGCGAACGCGTCGGGTCCGGCACGCACCTGTGGAAGTTTTCCGAGGCCGTGAAGGCCGGTACCATGACGCAAGAGGAATTCCTTGAAGCCGAAGCCTCGATGAGCCGGTCATCGGGCAGTTGCAACACGATGGGCACGGCCTCTACCATGGCTTCGATGGCCGAGGCGCTGGGCATGGCGCTGTCGGGAAATGCCGCGATTCCAGCGGTGGACAGCCGCCGCCGCGTGATGGCGCAGCTGACTGGGCGTCGTATCGTGCAGATGGTCAAGGACGACCTGAAGCCTTCGGACATCATGACCCGGCAGGCGTTCGAAAACGCGATCCGCACCAACGGGGCGATCGGCGGGTCCACCAACGCGGTGATCCACCTGCTGGCAATTGCCGGGCGCGTCGGTGTTGACCTGACGCTGGATGACTGGGACCGGCTGGGCCGCGACGTGGCGACGATCGTGAACCTCATGCCTTCGGGCAAGTACCTGATGGAGGAATTCTTCTATGCCGGTGGCCTGCCGGTGGTTCTGCGGCGGCTGGGCGAGGGCGGACAGTTGCACAAGGACGCGCTGACCGTTTCGGGCCAAACCATCTGGGAAGAGGTCAAGGACGTCATCAACCACGACGAGGACGTCATCCTGCCGCTGGAGCGTGCGCTGACCACGCAGGGCGGCATCTCGGTGCTCAAGGGCAACCTCGCGCCCAATGGGGCGGTGCTGAAGCCGTCGGCGGCCAGCCTGCACCTGATGGTCCATCGCGGCCGCGCCGTCGTGTTCGAGGATATCGACGACTACAAGGCCAAGATCAACGATGAAACGCTGGACATCGACGAGACCTGCGTGATGGTGCTGAAGAACTGCGGGCCAAAGGGCTATCCGGGCATGGCAGAGGTCGGCAACATGGGCCTGCCGCCCAAGGTCCTGCGCAAGGGGATCACCGACATGATCCGCATTTCCGACGCGCGGATGTCGGGGACGGCATATGGAACGGTGATCCTCCATACCTCGCCCGAGGCGGCGGCGGGCGGACCGCTGGCCGTGGTCCGCGATGGTGACATGATTGAACTGGACGTGCCGAACCGCCGCCTGCATCTGGATATATCCGATGAGGAACTGGCCGCGCGCCTGGCACAGTGGAAGCCCACGCATGAACTTCCACCAAGCGGCTATGCCTGGCTGCATCAGCAGCATGTGCAGGGCGCGGATACTGGCGCGGATCTGGATTTCCTGAAAGGCTGCCGCGGTAATCCAGTCGGAAAGGATAGTCACTGATGAAACTCGCGCTTGTGGGCATCGGCAAGATCGCGCTGGACCAGCATGTGCCGGCCCTTGCGGCATCGGATGTCTGGGAACTGGCGGCGACCGTATCCCGCAACCAGCAGGTAGAGGGGGTAGAGGCCTTTACGCGGATCGAGGAGATGCTTGCCGCCCGTCCCGATATCGGGGTCGTCTCGCTCTGCCTGCCGCCGGCGCCGCGGTTTGCGGTGGCCGAGGCGGTGCTGCGGGCAGGCCGGCACCTGATGCTGGAAAAGCCTCCGGGCGCGACGTTGGCCGAAGTTCATGCGCTGGAGGCGCTGGCCCGGGCGCAGGGCGTGACGCTTTACGCCACATGGCATTCGCGGATGGCCCATGCGGTGGCGGCGGCCCGGCGGCACCTGTCGGGGCGCGACATCCTTGGCGGCCATATCACCTGGCGCGAGGACGTGCGCAAATGGCACCCCGGCCAGGACTGGATTTTCGAACCCGGCGGCATGGGTGTCTTTGATCCCGGCATCAACGCGCTGTCGATCCTCACGGAAATCCTGCCCATGCCCCTGCGCCTGCTGTCGGCAGAGCTTGATTTCCCCGCCAACCGCCAGACCCCCATCGCGGCGCGCCTGACGTTCAGCCACGGGATCACCGCCGATTTCGACTTCCGGCAGGCAGGCCCGCAGACTTGGGACATGGAGTTCCAGACCGACAAGGGCGGCCTTGCCCTGCGAACCGGTGGCAACCTGCTGGAAATCGACGGCACCCCCGCTGGCGGCGAGGACACGATCATGGATGAATACCCCGCCCTCTATGCCCGCATGGCCGATCTTGTGCGAAACGGCGCGTCGGATGTGGACCTTGCGCCAATGGTGCTGGTCGCCGACGCCTTCACCCTTGGCCGCCGCGAAGCCGTCGCGGCCTTTGAATTCTGAGGCATCAGATGACCTTCATTCCCCACGGAAAGCATCTTGTCGCCGGCGATTGGGCCGAAGGTTCTGGCCGGTTTGCCTCATCCCCGGCGCATGGCCCCTCGTACGAATTCTCTTCGGGGACCGTTGAACTGGTTGATCGTGCCTGTCGCGCGGCAGAGGACGCTTTCGCCACCTATGGATGGACGACACGCGAGGAACGCGCGCAGTTCCTTGAGACAATCGCCGAGGAGATCGAGGCGCGGGCCGAGCCGCTGACCCAGATCGCGATGCAGGAAAGCGGCCTGCCAGAGGCCCGCCTTCAGGGCGAAAGGGGCCGCACGACCGGCCAGTTGCGCCTGTTCGCCAGCCACATCCGCAAGGGCGACTACCTTGACCGCCGCCACGACCCGGCGCTGCCGGACCGCCAGCCCCTGCCGCGCCCGGACCTGCGGATGATCCAGCGCCCGATCGGGCCGGTAGCAGTATTCGGGGCATCGAACTTCCCACTCGCGTTTTCTGTCGCCGGCGGAGACACGGCCTCGGCACTTGCCGCCGGATGCCCGGTGGTGGTCAAGGGGCATCCCGCGCATCCCGGCACCAGCGAGGTGGTGGCAGAGGCGATTCATGCCGCAATCGCCCGCTGCGGAATGCCCGGCGGGGTGTTTTCGATGATCCACGGCGACGGGCATGAAACGGGGGCGGCGCTTGTCCAGCACCCGCTGATCCGCGCCGTGGGCTTCACCGGCAGCCTGCGCGGGGGCCGCGCGCTCTTTGACCTCTGCGCTGCCCGGCCCGAACCGATCCCCTTCTTTGGCGAGCTTGGCAGCATCAACCCGACCTTTGTCCTGCCGTCAGCGCTTGCGGCGCGGGGGGCGGCGCTTGCATCTGGATGGGGCGCCAGCCTCACAATGGGGGCGGGGCAGTTCTGCACCAACCCTGGCGTCATCGTCCTGCCCGAAGGACCGCAGGCCGAGGCCTTCGCCCAAGCGGCGGCCGAGGCCCTTGCCGGGGCTGCGGATCAGGTGATGCTAACGGATGGCATCGCCAGCAGCTATCGCGACGGCGCCGCGCGGCTGGGCGGAAGGGCCGCGCCGCTCATGGCCGAAGCGGGGGCGGGGCGGAACGCGCGCCCGACGCTTTACCGCACATCGGCGGATGATTTCCTGCGCGACCGGGCACTGGGCGAAGAGGTGTTCGGTCCTTTGGGCCTGATCGTCACGGCCCGGGACGGCGGCCAGATGGTCACGCTTGCCCAGGCGCTGGAGGGGCAGCTGACCGTGACCCTGCACATGGATGACGGCGACACAGACCTTGCCCGGCGCCTGATGCCCATCCTCGAACGCAAGGCGGGCCGGGTTCTGGCGAATGGTTGGCCAACGGGGGTGGAGGTCGCAGACGCGATGGTCCACGGCGGGCCTTATCCGGCATCGACAAACTTTGGCGCCACAAGCGTCGGAACCCTTGCGATCCGGCGCTTCCTGCGCCCGGTCTGCTACCAGAACATCCCCGAGGCCCTGTTGCCCGAGGATCTGCGCGACTGACAGACGCGACAATATGGCCGGACCACCGGCACGAAACAGAGGGAGGAACAGATGACCAGAACGACATTGCTTGCGACCGTTGCCGCCTTGGCATTTTCGGCCACCGGCGCCCTGGCGCAAGACCGCACGATCGGCTTTTCCCAGATCGGGTCAGAATCCGGCTGGCGGGCGGCTGAAACCACGCTGACCCGGATGCAGGCCGAGGAACGCGGCTATGACCTGCGCTTTTCTGACGCGCAGCAGCGGCAGGAAAACCAGATCGCGGCGCTGCGGTCCTTCATTGCGCAGGGGGTGGACGCGATCCTGCTGGCCCCGGTCGTGGCCACCGGCTGGGATTCCGTCCTGCAAGAGGCGCAGGAGGCTGAAATCCCGGTCGTCCTGCTTGACCGAATGGTGGACAGTGACCCGGAACTTTACCTGACCGCCGTGGGGTCTGACCTTGTGCATGAAGGCGAGGTCGCGGGCCAGTGGCTGGCAGATACCGTTGGCGACCGCGAATGCCGCATTGTGGAACTTCAGGGTACCACCGGTTCCAGCCCTGCGATCGACCGCAAGACCGGCTTTGAAAACGCCATCGCCGGCCATGACAACCTTGAGATCGTGCGCAGCCAGACCGGCGATTTCACTCGCGCGCTTGGCAAGGAGGTGATGGAAAGCTTCATCCAGGCTGAAAATGGCGGCCGAGACATCTGCGCCCTTTACGCCCATAACGACGACATGGCCGTGGGCGCGATCCAGGCGATCAAGGAGGCCGGCCTGAAACCCGGCGAGGATATCCTTGTCGTGTCAATCGACGCAGTGCCCGATATCTTTGCCGCCATGGCCGCCGGAGAGGCCAATGCCACGGTGGAATTGACTCCAAACATGGCCGGCCCTGCCTTTGACGCGCTGGAGGTCTATTGGACCGACGGCACCGTGCCGCCAAAGTTCATCCAGACTGAATCCCGGCTTTACACGCAGCAAGACGACCCGGCCGGCGAATACGAGGCCCGCAAGGATCTGGGCTATTGAGCAGGACGCGCGGGGCCGCCTAATGGTCCCGCGCGGTTTCCGGGAGGTTTGCATGCTCTTGTCCATCAGGTCCCTGTCCAAGTCATTCCCCGGCACGCGCGCGCTTGACGGTGTGCACTTCGATCTCCGCGCGGGCGAGGTTCACGCGCTTCTGGGCGAAAACGGCGCGGGCAAATCCACGCTGATCAAGTGCCTCACCGGCGCCTATGCCCGTGACGAAGGTACGATCAAACTGGATGGTGTGCCCATCAACCCGCAATCGACCGTAGAGGCGCAGGAACTGGGCATTGGCACCGTCTATCAAGAGGTCAACCTGCTGCCGAACCTGACGGTCGCGCAGAACCTCCTGTTCGGGCGCGAACCTCGCCGCCTTGGCCTGATCCACGCCCGGGCGATGCGGTCAGAGGCGCGGGCGATGCTCCGCCGCTACGGGCTGGACATTGACGTGGACAGGGATCTTGGCAGCTATTCCGTCGCGATCCAGCAGATCGTCGCCATCGCCCGCGCCGTGGCGCTGTCGGGCAAGGTCCTGATCCTGGATGAACCGACTGCAAGCCTTGATGCCCGAGAGGTTGAGATGGTGTTCGACGTGGTCCGCGGCCTGCGCGATGACGGGCTGGGGATCATCTTCGTTTCGCACTTCCTGGACCAGGTATTCGACCTGACCGACAGCGTCACCGTTCTTCGCAACGGGCGCCATATCACGACCGAAGAGACCGCCGCGCTGGATCGTGTGCGGTTGATCGAGCATATGCTTGGCCGCGCGCTGGAAGATGCGGTGTCGCATCACGCGCCCGCCATCCGCGGCGCCCGGCCTGACATGCTGCACTTCACTGGCATGGGCCGGCGCGGCATGATCGAACCCTTTGACCTTACCGTCGGCAAAGGCGAGGTCGTGGGTCTTGCAGGCCTTCTGGGTTCGGGCAGGACCGAAACGGCCGAGCTTCTGTTCGGCATCCGCAGCGCCCACACCGGCGAGGCGCGCGACATGGCGGGCCGGATCGACATCACCAGTCCCCGCGCCGCCATCGCCGCAGGTTTTGGCTTTGCCCCCGAGGATCGCAAGACCGACGGCATCGTCGCCGACTTGACGATCCGCGAAAACATCATCCTAGGCCTGCAGGCCCGCCGCGGCTGGACGCGCCCGATCCCGCGCGCCGAACAGAACCGGCTGGCCGACGACTATATCCGGCGGCTCGACATCCGCACCTCTGGCCGGGAAAAGCGGATCGGCGAGCTTTCAGGCGGCAACCAGCAAAAGGTCGTCCTGGCCCGCTGGCTGGCGATGAACCCACGCTTCCTGATCCTGGACGAGCCGACGCGCGGCATCGACGTGGGCGCCCATGCCGAAATCCTGCGCCTGATCCATGAACTGGTCGAGGCGGGGATGTCGCTTCTGGTGATTTCATCCGAGATCGACGAGCTGATCGCGGTTAGTGACCGGGTAATCGTCCTGCGCGACCGCCGCCACGTGGCGGAACTGGGCGGGGCAGAGATCTCCGGCGAGACCATCATGCGCGCTATCGCCGACACAGGGGAAAGGAGGATCTGATGCCCATCGTTTCCATGCGTATCGCCCCGCAACTGGTCGCGCTGGCCGCGCTCATGGCGCTGGTCAGCCTGTTCTACCCGGCGTTCCTGTCGCTGAACCTTCATGATGGGCGGCTGGTAGGCCCAATCATCGACGTGCTGAAGCGGAGCGCACCGGTCGCCCTTCTTGCGGTCGGCATGACGCTGGTGATCGCGACGCGAGGGATCGACCTATCCGTCGGCACCATCATGGCAATCAGCGGCGCCGTCGCGGCATTGGCGATTTCATCCGGGTGGGGCATGGGGGCGGCAATCGGGCTGGCGCTGTGCGCCGGTGCGGTCGCGGGCCTGTGGAACGGCCTGCTGGTGGCAGTTGTCGGTATCCAGCCCTTCGTCGCCACGCTGATCCTGATGACCATGGGCCGCGGCGTGGCGCAACTGATCACTGACGGCCGCATCCTGACCTTCAACGACCCGGCCTTTTCCTGGCTGGGTTCTGGCGTGCTGCTGGGGTTGCCGGTGCCGACGTGGATCTGGCTGATCACGGCAGTGGGCGTTGCGCTTCTGATGCGCCGCACGGCCCTCGGGCTCCTGATCGAGGCGATCGGCATCAATCGCCGCGCCAGCGCGCTTGCGGGTGTCAACGCCATGGTGCTGCTGATCGCGGTTTATGTCGCATCGGGCCTCTGTGCCGCGCTGGCAGGGATGATCGTGACCGCCGACATCCGCGGGGCCGACGCCAACAACGCGGGACTGTGGCTGGAGCTTGACGCGATCCTTGCCGTGGTGATCGGGGGCAACTCCCTGCTTGGAGGGCGGTTTTCCATAGCGGCCTCCGTGATCGGCGCGCTGATCATATCGACCATCACCATCGGCATCCGGCTGATCGGATTTCTATCCGAATACAACCTCATCATCAAAGCGGTGCTCGTGCTGGTGATCCTTGTCCTGCAATCGCCACGCATTGCGCAGGAATGGCATTTCTGGCGGATGGAAGTGGCCCGGCAAAGGGGGAAGGCATGAACACCCGCGCGCTGCCGCTGTACGTCACCATCGCGATCTTCGTGCTGGCCTGGGTCATCTGCGCGATCCAGTTCCCGGCGATGTTTTCCACTCGGGTGATCGGGAACCTGCTGACGGACAATGCCTACCTTGGCATCGTTGCTGTCGGGATGACGCTGGTGATCCTGTCGGGCGGGATCGACCTGTCGGTAGGGTCGGTCATCGCGTTTTCAGGGGTCTTCATCGCGGTCATGCTACGGGACATGGGGCTGCATCCGCTGGTGGTCTTTGCGATGCTCCTGATGATCTCTACCGCCTTCGGGGCGGGGATGGGGTTCCTGATCGACCGGCTGGCGATGCCTGCCTTCATCGTGACGCTGGCCGGAATGTTCCTGGCGCGGGGGGCGGCCTACCTGCTGTCGATCGAATCCGTCCCGATCCAGCATCCATTTTTCCAGACGCTGCAGGGAGCCTACTGGCTGATGCCGGGGCGCGGGCGGCTGACGCTGATCGGGGTGCTGATGCTGCTGGTCTTTGTCCTTGGCATGATCGTCGCGCACAAGACCCGCTTTGGCACCAGCGTCTATGCCCTTGGCGGGGGCGAGGCGACTGCGCGGCTGATGGGGGTGCGGCAGGGGCGCACGACGGTTTTGGTTTACGCCTTTTCCGGGGCGATGGCGGGGCTGTCCGGCATCGTGTTCGCGATCTACACCGGGTCGGGGTATTCGCTGGCAACGGTGGGGACGGAACTGACCGCGATCGCTGCAGTGGTGATCGGCGGCACGCTGCTGACGGGCGGGGCGGGCTACATGTTCGGGACGCTGATCGGGGTGCTGACCATGGGGTTGATCCAGACCTACATCGTCTTTGACGGCACCCTGTCCAGTTGGTGGACCAAGATCGTCATCGGCATCCTGCTGCTGTCTTTCATCCTGCTTCAGAAGCTTCTGCTGAAACTGTCGCAAGCCCGTCTTGCCGGAGGCCACGCATGACCATCTATGACCCCCGCCGCTGCGAGCTTGGCGAAGGCGCGTTCTGGCACCCGGCACGGCGACAGTTCTTCTGGTTCGACATCCTGGGCCGCCGCCTTCTGTCCCGCGCCGGCGAGGCGCCGCAGGAATGGAGGTTTGACCGAATGGCTTCTGCCGCGGGCTGGGTGGATGCGGATCGTTTGCTGCTGGCCACCGAAGCCGGCTTGGCGATCTTGGACCTTGATGACGGGACCCTGACCAGTCATGTGCCGGTGGAATTCGATCGGCCCGATACCCGGTCCAACGACGGGCGCGCGGACCGGCAGGGCGGCTTCTGGTTCAGCACCATGGGCAAGCAGGCAGAGGAAGGGCAGGGCGCGATCTACCGCTACTGGCGCGGACAGGTGACGCGGCTGTTTTCCGGGCTCACCATTCCCAACGCAATCTGTTTCAGCTCGGATGGCGGGCTTGCCTATTTCGCCGATACGGATGCGGGCATCGTCTGGAGGCAGCGGCTTGACCCCGAGGGTTGGCCGGTGGGGGACCGGCAGGTGTTTCTTGACCTCAGCGCTGAAGGGCTGAACCCCGATGGCGCGGTGATCGACGCGGAAGGCGGCTTCTGGTGTGCCAAATGGGGCGCCGGGGCGGTGATGCGCTATGATACTGACGGTCAAAGAACCCATCAGATCCAGGTAGGTGGCCATGCATCCACCTGTCCCGCCTTTGGCGGCGAAGGGATGGACCAGATGCTGGTCACCACGGCCCTTGACGGGATCGAGGCGCCGGATGCCGGGCAGGGGGTGCCTTACCTTGTGCAGCCGGGGATGCGCGGGCTGCCGGAACCGCAGGTTATCCTGTGATCCAACGCTTTGACACACTGCCCGACGGGCAAGAGGTGCTGGCCGTCGATCTGGCCGGCCCGCGGCTGCGGGCGCGGGTCATCACGTTGGGCGCAACCGTGCAGGACCTGCGGCTTGCGGGGGTGCCGCATCCCCTCGTACTCAGCCTGCCGGACGCGTTAAGCTACCTGGGTCCGGGCCTTTATGTCGGCGCGATCGTCGGGAGATTTGCCAACCGGATCGGTAACGCCCGGTTCGACCTAGACGGCGTGACGCATCAGGTGGATCGCAACTTCCGGGGTAGGCACCTGCTGCATGGCGGGAGCGAGGGCACCCACTGCCAGCTTTGGCAGATCGAGGCGTTCGATGCCACGCGCATCACGCTGACGCTGACCCTTCCCGACGGGCACATGGGCTTTTCGGGCGCGATCCACATCAGGGCCGTGATCGCCATCCCGGCGGATGCGCTGGAGGTCGAACTGACAGCCACCGCGGACGCGCCGACGCCCTGCAACCTGGCCCACCACGGGTACTTCGACCTAGATGGTCTGGGCGACATCCGGGACCACAGCCTGCGGATTGCGGCGGATCATTACCTGCCGGTCGATACCGACCTGATCCCGACCGGACAGATCGCCGCTGTCACCGGAACGCCCTTTGACTTTCGCCAGCCGCGCAGGATCGGTGGGTCAGGGTATGACCATAACTTCTGCCTCTCCCCCGAGCGACAGGCGGTGCGAGAGGTTGCCATCCTGCAAGGCCGCAACGGGCTGGACATGACGATCGAGACGACCGAGCCGGGCCTGCAGCTTTACGACGGAGCCCTGTTCAACGGGCTGCGTGGCGCCGATGGCCGCATCCACGGTCCTTATGCCGGTGTCGCGCTGGAGGCGCAGGGTTGGCCGGACGCGATGAACCATCCGCAGTTTCCCGATGCGATCCTGCGGCCCGGCTCTGAATATCGTTCGTTCACCGCCTACAGGTTCGGGCCATGGCCGTCCTGATCGGAATCGACTGGGGCACGACAAGCTTCCGGGCTTGGCTGATGGGCGCAGCGGGCGACGTGGTTGATCGAGTCGAGGAAGCGGCGGGCATCCTGTCCGTCACCGATGGGAATTTCGACCGGCGACTGGAAACGCTCTTGCAGCAATGGCCGCGGGATGTGCCCATCATCGCCTCGGGCATGATCACCAGCCGAAACGGGTGGGTGGAAACGCCGTATCTTCCCCTGCCGCTTGACGTGCAGGCACTGGCGGGGGCGCTGGTGCCGTTTTGCACAGCATCCGATCGGCGCATCCATTTCATCACTGGCGCGGCCACCGCCGCCCCCGACGTGATGCGCGGCGAGGAGACAGAGATCATCGGCCATCTGGCGGCCGGGGGGCGGGACGGCGTCTTCGTTCTTCCCGGGACCCACAGCAAATGGGTCCGGACGGCAGCCGGCAAGGTCGTCGACTTCCATACCTGCATGACGGGCGAAGTTTATGCGCTTTTGCGGGGCCACTCGATCCTGGGCAGGCTGGCGGCAGAGGCTCCCTTCGCGCCCGAGGCCTTTCGCCGGGGGGTAGAGGCTTCCGGGTATGAAGGCGCGCTGCTGTCACGGGTCTTTTCGGCGCGGACGCTCGCCCTTTTCGACCGGCTCGCGCCAGAGGAGATCGGGGACTATCTTGCTGGTTTGCTGATCGGCGACGAACTCCGTGCGGGCCTTTCCGGCTGGCCAGAGGCAGCGATCACGATCATCGGCCGGGGCGATCTGGCGGAACGCTACCGGGTTGCCTTTGCCGCGCTGGGCGTGGCGGCGGATATCGCACCCCCCGGCATGGCGCGACTTGGACATTGGCACATTGCACGGCTGGCGGGGCTTGTCTCATGATCGATCCGGATGCGGCTTTCGAACGGTGCCCGCTGATTGCGATCCTGCGCGGCATCACCCAAGCAGAGGTCGAGGATCATGTCCTTGCCCTCATGTCAGAGGGCTTCGGCACGATCGAGGTGCCGCTGAACTCTCCGCAGCCGTTCGACAGCATCGAACGGGCGGCGCGGGTGGCCGCGGGGGCGGTGATCGGCGCGGGAACCGTTCTGCGGGCCGAGGATGTGGGCCGGGTTCGCGACGCGGGCGGGACGCTCATCGTCTCGCCGAACTTCGATCCACGCGTCGCGGCTGCGGCAAGAGTGGCCGGGATGCACTATGTCCCCGGCATTGCCACGGTCACCGAGGCCTTCGCGGCCATCGCCGCCGGGGCGGACATGCTGAAACTGTTCCCGGCGGAAATGATCCCCGCGGCTGCCGTCAAGGCCATGCGCGCCGTGCTGCCTGTGGACGCCCGCCTTTTGCCCGTCGGTGGGATTACCCCACAGACCCTTGGCCCATATCTTCGGGCGGGGGCTTCGGGCTTCGGGCTCGGCTCGGCGCTGTATCGGCCGGGACAGGATGCCCCTGCGACCGCGACAAATGCCCGGCTGTTTGCCAAGGCCTTGGCGGATGCGCGCGCTGCTTCCTGCGGCCATTGACGGGATAAGGGCGATCTGCGATGTCGCCTTCCGCTTGAAGATGGGGGCATCATGCAGGACAAGGCACTGGATCGGGCCGAACAGGATCTTCTGGCTGTTATCAGGCAGCTGCATGCGGATCAGGGGCCGGTCGCACGAAATGTCCTTTCCGTAGTCGCGCGGGGGCGTGGGCTGGACGTGGCGCTGCCGTTGAGACGGCTTCGGGCGCTGGGCCTTGTCGAGGAATACGAACGGCGTCCCTTCTTTCTGAAGCGGCTGTTTGGCGCCCGGACCGTTACGGTTGTGGGGCTGACCGAAGCCGGGCTTGTTGCAGACCCGGCGACGGTGAGCGAGCGCGCGCCATTAGCGCCCGTAGAGGTGCAGGCAGAAATATCGGCAGAGGTGATCGTAGCCCCCGAAGTCCCCGTTGAGGCACCCGAACTTCCCGCTTCCGTACCTACCGTCGAACCGGTTCCGTCCCAAGCCAAGAAGATCCCCGTGCCTGCGCCGCAGCACGTTGCCAGCATCTCGGCCTTCACCGAAGTCCTCGGCGGTGCTCCTCTCGCGGATGAACCCTTCCCGGTGGCGGTTGATCCGCATCTGAACAACGGGCTGCGAGAGGTGCTGGAAGGGGTGGGGATGGAGATGACGATGGCCGGCGAGGCGCTGATCGCCGACCGCATCACCAAGGGCGCCTCGGCCGGAGAGGCGCTTTCGCAACTGGTGCTCTTTGCCTTCGCCCATGCGGTGCGCCATGACGTGCTTTCGCAAGGTGCGATCCATTCTCTTGGCCTGACCAATTATGCCGTCGAGGTGATGCGCGAGCTGGAGAAACTCGGCAATGGAGGAGAGATCGGAGATGCGCAGTTCGAGGATGACATGCGCCGCCTCTTGGCGCTGGTCGAGGATACGCCAGAGCGCGGCCAGCGAGCCGAGGATATTCTTGTAGACCCCGTCGGCGGCGCCGCGCCACCGGCCCTGCTGCCAGAGGACCTTCGCCAAGCCGAGGAGAAGGACGAGGACTGATCCGCCCCCCGGGTCAGCCGGTGAACCAGAGAAAGCTTGCGGCGACGGCAATATAGCGGGCGGTCTTGCCAAGGCCCACCAGGATCACGAAGCGCAGCAGGTCCACCCGCATCACCCCGGCGATCACCGTCAGCGGGTCGCCGACCACTGGCACCCAGGCGAGAAGCAAGGTCCAGATGCCATAGCGCCCGAACCATTCCTGCGCGCGCTCCAGCTTCTTGGGGCTGACAGGAAACCAGCGCCGGTCGCTGAAGCGCGTGAAGAACCGGCCGAGGATCCAGTTGAGGAGCGAGCCGATCAGGTTCCCTGCCGCCGCGGTCGCCACGAGCGTCGTGACCTCGCCGCGCCCGCTGCCTAGCAGCGCAAGCAGAACCGCCTCGGACGAGCCTGGCAGCACCGTGGCCGAGGTAAAGGCGCTGACGAACAGCGTCGCATAGGCGGCAAGGTCATTCATCGTGGAACGCCGCGCAGCCAGTGGTTTGGAATGTGGCTGAAGGAGGGCAAGGCCTGTCCTGTCCTGGCTGCTTCAGGTTGAAGAACGCGAACCGGAAGGTTGCGTTCCCGGCCGTGCGGTAATCGCAGCCGTCCGTGCGGGAGGATATTTGAAGTCTCCGCTCGTGCTGAAGCGCCGGGTCATCACTTTGCTAGCGCCGCCCAATTGCGCGGGTCTAGCAGGAAGCGCGTGAACCAGCGTACCCGATGTTATGGCCGATCATCTGGCGTAAGAATTTAGGTCGCCGACCGTCCAAAGACCGAGGGAGAAATCGCCTCTACCCGGTACTAGGCCTCCCGCGGCCAAAGGCGCGAGCGGCCGCGGTCCGCTGGCGATGCCCGCGCCCCGGCAACAGGCAAACTCAGCCCGACAGGAAGATGTCGCGTGTACTTCGGCCTTTAAAAGAAGCCGCACGTTTCGCCCAGCCTATCACCGATCACTCGTCGTCATCATCCGGAGCAAAAGCGTCGCGGATGAACACGCCTGAAAGCCAAGTCTTATGCAGTTCAAGCAGTCCCAAGGTGGCCGCCGGAAAGCTGTGCGCGCTGGAGGAGGAGGCTGCGTAGTCCCCGTGCCCGGGCGCGCCTAGGGCGGATACGATCAGCGTCTGGATCTCGCGCCGCTCGATCCGCCGGCGCAGATCCTCGACAATTTCCAGCATCTCGGCCACATCCTCTTCGGCGGGACCGTTCAGTTCCTCGTCCAGGCGGGGATTGCGCACCCGGCCGAAGGCCTGGATGATCTCTGCGGATTTTCGTTCGTCTTCCGACATTACTCCCGTCTTTCGTTATGCGCGCCTGCAGGGGCCGGTTCAGAAGTATGTAGGGCAACGGCACAAGGTTTGCATCCGGTACCGATGATGACCGGCGGCTGCACCTATCATGCAACAGATCGCTGGAACAGCCATTCGATCCGCCGGCGCAGATCCTCGACAATTTCCAGCATCTCGGCCACATCCTCTTCGGCGGGACCGTTCAGTTCCTCGTCCAGGCGGGGATTGCGCACCCGGCCGAAGGCCTGGATGATCTCTGCGGATTTTCGTTCGTCTTCCGACATTACTCCCGTCTTTCGTTATGCGCGCCTGCAGGGGCCGGTTCAGAAGTATGTAGGGCAACGGCACAAGGTTTGCATCCGGTACCGATGATGACCGGCGGCTGCACCTATCATGCAACAGATCGCTGGAACAGCCATGGCCTATTACCGTGCTGCGTAAACCACGGCCATGGCAGTCCGAGCGGCCAAAGCGACCGCGTCGGGGAGCCGCCTTATCCCGCGATAGTCGAGGTGATGCGGCCAAGGCCGGCGATCTCGATCTCGCAGGTATCGCCGCGCATCAGCGCGCCCACGCCCGCCGGCGTGCCCGTCATGATCACGTCGCCGGGCGCAAGCGCGACGCTGGCCGAAAGATGCGCGATGATGTCGGCGACGGGCCAGATCATCTCGGACAGGTCCCCGTCCTGGCGCAGGGTGCCGTTGACCCAAAGCCGGACCGCCCCCTGCGCCGGATGGCCGATGCTGGCGGCGGGATGCAGCGGGCCGCAGACAAAGGACCCGTTAAAGCCCTTGGCCATGTCCCAAGGGCGTCCCAGCTTCTTGGCCTGCGCCTGCAGGTCGCGGCGGGTCAGGTCGTTGCCGATGCCATAGCCCCAGACGTGGTCCAAGGCGCTGGACGCCGGGATGTCGTGCCCGCCCGTGCCGATGGCCACCACCAGTTCCGCCTCGTGGTGGAGGTCCGTGGTTTGGGGCGGGTAGGGGACGGGTTGACCCGCCGCGATTACCGCATCGGCGGGTTTGGTGAAGAAGAACGGCGGCTCTCGGTTCGGGTCGTGGCCCATTTCGCGGGCGTGTTCCGCGTAGTTCCGTCCGACGCAAAAGACGCGGCGAAGCGCAAAACGGCTTTCGCCGTCGGTGGTGGATATCGACGGCACGGGGGCGGGCGGCAGGACGAAACGGGTCATGATCGGGCCTTTTCCTTGATCATCAAAGCCATAGCTGCTGAAGGCGCGGTTTGGCAACGTGGCGCTGGGAAAATGATAATCCTCCCCCGCCCCTTGCAGGGGCCAAGGCGCACAACTAAGACTCTGGTAAGCCACGAACGATAGACAGACGACAGTTCCAACTACAGGCAGGCGCATTCGATGAGAGACCCGATCGACACCTATATGAACACGCTCGTCCCCATGGTGGTCGAACAGACCAGCCGTGGCGAACGCGCTTACGACATTTTCTCGCGCCTGCTGAAAGAGCGGATCATCTTCCTGTCCGGCCCCGTCCATGACGGGATGTCTTCGCTGATCGTGGCGCAGCTGCTGCACCTCGAGGCCGAGAACCCCTCGAAAGAGATCTCGATGTACATCAACAGCCCGGGTGGCGTGGTGACTTCGGGGCTGTCCATCTATGACACGATGCAGTATATCCGTCCCAAGGTCTCTACCTTGGTGGTGGGCCAGGCGGCCTCGATGGGATCGCTGCTGCTGGCGGCGGGGGAGCCGGGGATGCGCTTCTCCTTGCCGAACAGCCGGATCATGGTGCACCAGCCCTCGGGCGGGTTCCAGGGTCAGGCAACCGACATCGCGCTTCATGCAAGGGAGATCCTTGAACTGAAGGAGCGCCTTAACAAGATATACGTGAAGCACACGGGCCAAGCGCTTGAAAAGGTCGAAGAGGCACTGGAACGTGACAACTTCATGACGGCTGAAAAGGCCAAGGACTGGGGCCTTATCGACGAAATCGTCGAAAGCCGCGGTAAAATGGAAGACACGTCAAAGTGATAGCACGTGCTGTGGCACATGTGCCGCAGCCATCGATTTGACGTTGTGAAGAAGGGGGGCCTGTCCTAGTCTTTTAGCCTGGGCGGCCCCGGACAAGACGGTCCCCCAGTGACGAGCCGCAGAGGTAACACATGGCGAACAATTCCGGCAGCGACAGCAAGAATACCCTCTACTGCTCCTTCTGCGGCAAAAGCCAGCATGAGGTGCGCAAGCTGATCGCGGGTCCGACCGTGTTCATCTGCGATGAATGCGTCGAACTGTGCATGGACATCATCCGCGAGGAAACGAAGACCTCGGGCCTGAAGGCGACCGACGGTGTTCCGACCCCGCGCGACATCTGCAAGGTGCTGGACGATTACGTGATCGGTCAGGCGCATGCCAAGCGGGTGCTTTCGGTTGCAGTCCACAACCACTACAAACGGCTGAACCATTCTGGCAAGTCGGGCGATATCGAGCTTTCGAAATCGAACATCCTGCTGATCGGCCCCACGGGCTGCGGCAAGACGCTGCTGGCGCAGACGCTGGCGCGCATCCTTGACGTGCCCTTCACCATGGCTGATGCGACCACGCTGACCGAAGCCGGTTACGTGGGCGAGGATGTGGAAAACATCATCCTCAAGCTGCTTCAGGCCAGCGAATACAACGTCGAACGGGCGCAGCGCGGCATCGTCTATATCGACGAAGTCGACAAGATCACCCGCAAGTCCGACAACCCTTCGATCACCCGCGACGTGTCGGGTGAGGGCGTGCAGCAGGCGCTTCTGAAGATCATGGAGGGCACGGTCGCCTCGGTTCCGCCGCAGGGCGGGCGGAAGCATCCCCAGCAGGAATTCCTGCAGGTGGACACGACCAACATCCTGTTCATCTGCGGTGGCGCCTTTGCTGGGCTGGAGCGGATCATTTCGCAGCGCAACAAGGGCTCTGCCATGGGCTTTGGCGCGGACGTGAAGGAAAAGGACACGCGCGGCGTCGGCGAGCTCTTCAAGGAGCTGGAGCCCGAGGATCTGCTCAAGTTCGGCCTGATCCCGGAATTCGTCGGCCGTCTGCCGGTGATCGCGACCCTGACCGACCTGGACGAGGCTGCGCTGATCACCATCCTGACCGAGCCGAAGAACGCGCTGGTCAAGCAGTACCAACGGCTGTTCGACATCGAGGGCGTCAAGCTGACTTTCACCGACGACGCGCTGAAGGCGATTGCCAAACGCGCGATCAAGCGGAAGACCGGTGCACGTGGCCTGCGGTCGATCATGGAAGACATCCTGCTGGATACCATGTTTGAACTTCCGGGCATGGATGGTGTCGAAGAGGTCGTGGTGAACGAAGAGGCCGTGAACTCTGACGTGAAACCGCTTCTGATCTACGCCGAGCGTAAGGGCGAACCCGCAACCGCGGGCTAAGGCCTCACGGGGCGGGACAGACCCGCCCCCTGACGTCCTGTCGCCACTGGACCTTGGCGGCAAGCTGGTCCATAGGATGGCAGGCGCGTGTGGCGTTTACCGGAGGCTTTCATGCAGTTTCTCAAGCGACTTATCACCTGGTGGAACAGCCAGACGCTGGGTACCCAGTTGTTCACCTGGCGCAATGGCATCAGGGTGGGCGAGGATGAGCAGGGCAACATCTTTTACCGGAACGCTGATGGTTCACGTCGCTGGGTGATCTACAACGGTGAAATGGAGGCGAGCCGCGTTTCCCCAGAATGGCATGGCTGGCTGCACCACACGTGGGACGAGCCGCCGACGGAGGCGCCGCTGGCCCACAAGCCTTGGGAAAAGCCGCATCAGGAAAACATGACCGGCACGCCGCTTGCTTATGCGCCGTCAGGTTCGATCCGCCGCGCCAATCCCGAGCCGCGCCGCGAATACGAGGCTTGGCAGCCGGAATGATGCTGGTGCGCAGGTTTGCTGTCGCCACTGCCTTGGCGATGCTGGCCGCAGGGGCGCCCGCGCAAGAGGTAAGCCAAGGCCAGGGCGCAGTTGTGCGCTGGCTTGACAAGGTTTCGGGCATAGCGACGGATGTGGAACTGCGGCCGGGCATCGAGGCGACCGAAGGCCGCTTGACGATCCTGCTGAGGGAATGCCGTTATCCGACTGAAGACCCTTCGTCCAACGCCTTTGGCTACCTGACGATCCATGACCAGTTTGCACCGAACGCGCCGGTGTTCGAAGGCTGGATGATCGCCGACAGCCCCGCGCTCAACGCGATGGACCACTCGCGCTACGACCTCTGGCTGTTGCGCTGTATCACTTCCTGAGGGAGGGGAATCGGCTGGTTGAAAATCCCCTCACGCTGAAGCGCCCGCGCCAGCCGACGACGATAGTCTGACCGCGGAATCTCGATCGCGCCTAAGCTTGCCAGATGTGAGGTCAGGAACTGCGTGTCGAACAGCGTGAAGCCGCCTTGCCGCAGCCGATCCACCAGATAGGCCAGCGCCATCTTCGACGCGTTGGTTCGGCGGGAAAACATGCTCTCGCCAAAGAAAGCGGCCCGCAGGCGAACGCCATAGACCCCGCCGGCCAGTTCACCATCCTGCCAGATCTCTATGGAATGGGCATGACCTTCGGCATGAAGGTCTAAATACATCTGCCGGATGGGTGGGTTGATCCATGTTTCGTCACGGTCGGCACAGGCGTCGATGACCTCGGTAAAGGCAGTATCAACGCGCAGTTCATGCGGAACGCGCAACATGTGCCGGCGCAGTGAGCGCGAGATATGGAAACCATCGAGCGGGATGATGCCGCGATAGCGCGGCTCGATCCACTGGAAGACTGCTGAGTCCCGGGACTCGGCCATCGGGAAGATTCCGGCGGCGTAGGCGTGAAGCAGAACCTCGGAATTTACGCGCAAGGGTGCCTCGTATTGGTCCGCCTCAAATGGCGCCGCGCTTAGGGCGCGGCGCCGGGGAATCAGGCGATGTTCTCAGCCAGCCACTTTTCCAGCCAGTGGATGTTGTAGTCGCCAGACTGGATGTCAGGCTCTTCCAGAAGGGCGTGGAACAGCGGAACGGTGGTGTCGACGCCGTCCACGATCAACTCGCCTAGCGCACGTTTCAGCCGCGCCAGCGCCTCTTTCCGGTCGCGACCGTGCACGATCAGCTTGCCGATCAGGCTGTCGTAATAGGGCGGGATGCGATAACCGCCGTAAAGCGCGGAGTCCATCCGCACCCCCAACCCGCCCGGCGCGTGGAAGACGTTGACCATGCCGGGGCAGGGGGCAAAGTTCGGCAGCTTTTCGGCGTTGATCCGAACCTCGATTGCGTGCCCGTTCAGCGACAGGTCTTCCTGCCCGAAGGACATGGGCAAGCCGGAGGCCACGCGGATCTGTTCCCGCACCAGGTCTACGCCGAAGATCGCCTCGGTCACCGGATGTTCCACCTGAAGGCGGGTGTTCATCTCAATGAAATAGAACTCGCCGTCCTCGTACAGGAACTCGATGGTGCCGGCGCCGCGATAGCCGATCTGGGCAACCGCGTCGGCACAGATCTTGCCGATCCGCGCGCGGGTCTCGTCGTCAATGGCGGGGCCGGGGGCTTCCTCAAATACCTTCTGGTGGCGGCGCTGAAGCGAACAGTCGCGTTCGCCCAGATGCACCGCACCGCCCTTGCCATCGCCAAAGACCTGGATCTCGATGTGGCGGGGACGGCCGAGGTATTTCTCGATATAGACCTCGTCATTGCCGAAGGCGGCCTTGGCCTCGGCCCGGGCGGTGCGGAAGGCGGTTTCCAGTTCGTCCTCGGACTTGGCAAGCTTCATGCCGCGACCGCCGCCGCCTGCTGTGGCCTTGATGATGACCGGATAGCCGATCTCGCCCGCCACGCGCTGTGCGGTTTCCATGTCAGGCACACCGCCGTCGGAACCGGGAACGCAGGGTACACCCAGCGCCTTCATCGTTTCCTTAGCGGTGATCTTGTCGCCCATCATGCGGATATGTTCGGCCGAGGGACCGATGAAGGTGATGTCGTGATCCTCGACGATCTGCACGAAATTGGCGTTTTCCGACAGGAAGCCATAGCCCGGGTGGATCGCCTCGGCGCCCGTGATCTCGCAGGCCGAGATGATGGCCGGGACCGACAGGTAGCTGTCCGACGACGGGGGCGGGCCGATGCAGATCGCCTCGTCTGCCATGCGGACGTGCATGGCGTCGCTATCGGCAGTGGAATGGACGGCGACCGATTTGATCCCCATCTCGCGGCAGGCCCGGATGACGCGAAGCGCGATCTCGCCGCGGTTGGCGATCAGGATCTTCTCAAACATTCTGTCTGCCTTACTCGATGATCATCAGGGGGGCGCCGTATTCCACCGGGCTGCCGTCGGCGACCAGGATGCGCTTGACGGTGCCAGCCTTGGGCGCGGGGATGTGGTTCATCGTCTTCATCGCCTCGATGATCAACAGCGTCTGCCCTTCGCGCACGCTGGCACCGACGGAAACGAAGGGGCTCGCCCCCGGTTCGGGCGCCATGTAGATCGTGCCCACCATGGGCGAGGTCACGGCGCCCGGATGTTGCGCGGGATCGGCATCTGCGGCGGCAGGGGCCGGGGCCGCCGCGGC
Source organism: Rhodobacteraceae bacterium LNNU 3342 (assembly GCA_008711135.1). Classification (GTDB taxonomy): domain Bacteria; phylum Pseudomonadota; class Alphaproteobacteria; order Rhodobacterales; family Rhodobacteraceae; genus Halodurantibacterium. The sequence continues at coordinate 141,028 of VUAW01000002.1, read as the reverse complement.
AGCGGCGGGCGCGGTCGGGGCCGGCAGCGCCGGGGCAGGGGCCTGAACGGTCGTCACAACACCGGACTGCTTGGAGACCCGGACGTTCAGGCTGTCATTTTCGCCATATTCACGCTTGACGGAAAGTTCCGTCAGGTCGTTCTGGTTCAGAAGTTCTGCCAGCGCTTGGATAAAGGCAACGTCTGCGGTGTTGCGGTCTTTTGTCATGCCGTCCTCGAATGTCTGGTGGCGGGCTGCCCGGGCAGGCCGGCCAAAGCTCTGCAGCTTATACGTCGAAGGCCGGGGGGAAGAAAAGCGCCCTTTCCGCCTGTGCCAATGGTGCCGCGGCGGCGCTTGCCTGCAAAACGTGCAACTGGGCCCGGCAGCTGTGCGTCACATGCGCGGCAGGAAAATCGGACGTGCCGGGAAAATTTACCGTTTGATAAAAAATTGACCGTGTGGCAGCGTTTTCAAAAAGAACAAGTCCAACGGGAGAAGACCATTGACCAACAGCCAGCTGACCCCCGGCGTTGTGCCGGGACGACTGCCCGCCGACGTGATTGCCAGCAACTTCGCCGATGTAGAGCCGCCGCTTGACCAGCATGAGGCGCTTGTGGCGGCGGACCGTTGCTATTTCTGCCATGATGCGCCCTGTATGACGGCTTGTCCGACGACGATCGACATCCCGCTTTTCATCCGCCAGATCGCCACCGGCACGCCAGAGGCCGCCGCCCGCACGATCCTTGGCCAAAACATCCTGGGCGGGATGTGCGCCCGCGTCTGCCCGACCGAACAATTGTGCGAGGAGGCCTGCGTGCGCGAGGCGGCCGAAGGCAAACCGGTCGAAATCGGGCGGCTTCAGCGCTACGCCACTGACCGGATGATGGCCCGGGGCGTCCATCCCTTTACCCGCGCCGCGCCGACCGGCAAACGGGTCGCGGTGGTCGGTGCCGGGCCAGCGGGCCTGTCCTGCGCCCATCGCCTTGCCATGAAGGGCCATGACGTGACACTTTACGACGCGCGGCCGAAACCGGGCGGGCTGAACGAATACGGCATCGCCGCCTACAAATCGACGGGCAACTTCGCGCAGGAAGAGGTTGCCTGGCTGCTCGCCATCGGCGGGATCGTCGTGAAGAACGGGATGGCGCTGGGGCGTGATATCGATCTTGATATGCTGCGCGAAGAACATGACGCGGTGTTCCTGGGTGTCGGCCTTGCGGGGGTGAACGCCCTGCGGGTCGAGGGCGAGGAGAAGGAGGAGGTCACCAACGCCGTCGATTACATCGCCACGCTGCGGCAGGCGGATGACAAGTCGGTGCTACCGGTGGGACGCGACGTGGTGGTGATCGGCGGCGGCATGACGGCAGTCGATGTGGCTGTGCAGTCGAAACTGCTGGGCGCGGAAAACGTCACCATCGTCTATCGTCGCGGGCAGGAAAGGATGAGCGCGTCGCGGTATGAACAGGAACACGCGCTGTCCACCGGTGTGCGGATCATCTGCAACGCAGCCCCCCTACGGGTGATCGGCAATGGCGCGGTGCGCGAGGTTGAATTTGCCTATACCCATGACAGCGGTGGGGGCCTCAGCATCGGGAACGAGACCTTTCGCCTGAAGGCCGACCAGCTCTTCAAGGCCATCGGCCAGACGCTGGAAGGCGGGGCCGAAGGGCTGGCGATCGAGGGCAGCAAGATCGCTGTGACCGGTGCGGGCCGCACCACGCTGGCCGGTGTCTGGGCGGGTGGCGACTGCGCGCAGGGTGGCAACGACCTGACGGTGACCGCCGTGGCCGAGGGCCGCGACGCCGCCGAGGACATCCACGCCACGCTCATGGCCTGACACAAAGGCCTCCGGGCCAACCGGGGGCGCATCCGACATCAGGGAGACCAGCATCATGGCCAATCTCGCGACCAACTTTATCGGCATCAAGTCACCGAACCCGTTCTGGCTGGCCTCGGCCCCGCCGACGGACAAGGAATACAACGTCCGCCGCGCCTATGAGGCCGGCTGGGGCGGCGTCGTCTGGAAGACGCTGGGCGCCGAAGGTCCGCCCGTTGTCAACGTCAATGGCCCCCGTTACGGTGCGGTCTGGGGCGCGGATCGGCGGCTTCTGGGCCTCAACAACATCGAACTGATCACCGACCGCCCGCTGGAGGTGAACCTCCGCGAGATCAAGTCGGTCAAGCGCGACTATCCGGACCGAGCGCTGATCGTCAGCCTCATGGTGCCCTGCGACGAGGAAAGCTGGAAGGCGATCCTTGCCCATGTCGAAGATACCGGCGCGGACGGGGTCGAGCTGAACTTCGGTTGCCCGCATGGCATGGCCGAACGCGGCATGGGCAGCGCCGTGGGCCAGGTGCCGGAATACATCGAGATGGTGACGCGCTGGGTCAAGCAGCACAGCCGCATGCCCTGCATCGTCAAGCTGACGCCCAACATCACCGACATCCGCAAACCGGCCGAGGCCGCAAAGCGGGGCGGTGCCGATGCGGTGAGCCTGATCAACACGATCAACTCGATCACTGCCGTGAACCTCGACACCTTCAGCCCTGAACCGATGATCGACGGCAAGGGCACCCACGGCGGCTATTGCGGCCCGGCGGTCAAGCCCATCGCGCTGAACATGGTAGCTGAAATCGCCCGCAGCCCGGAAACCCATGGCCTGCCGATTTCGGGCATCGGTGGCGTCACCACCTGGCGCGATGCGGCGGAATTCATGGCGCTGGGGGCGGGGTCGGTGCAGGTCTGTACTGCCGCAATGACCTATGGCTTCAAGGTCGTGCAGGAGATGATCTCTGGCCTGTCGCAGTGGATGGACGAAAAGGGGATCACGTCCGTCGACGAGGTGGTGGGCCGCGCGGTGCCGAATGTGACCGACTGGCAGTACCTGAACCTCAACTACGTCACCAAGGCGCGGATCGATCAGGATCTCTGCATCAAGTGCGGGCGCTGCTATGCGGCGTGCGAGGACACGAGCCATCAGGCCATCGCGATGAACCCCGGCCGCGTGTTCGAGGTGAAGGACGACGAATGCGTCGCCTGCAACCTCTGCGTCAACGTCTGCCCGGTGGAGGACTGCATCACGATGGAGCGGCTGATCCCCGGTTCGGTCGATCCCCGCACCGGGCGGGTGGTCGAGGTCGCCGTGGCCGACTGGACGCAGCACCCGAACAACCCGATGGCCCGCGCAGCGGAATAGCTTCAGGCGCCGCCGGGTGACAACAGGCGCCGCATCAGCGTTTCAAGAAACACCTCGGCCTCCTCGAACCGCGCGTCATAGCGGGGGCCGAGCACTGCGCAAAGCTGCGCGTCGAAATCCGCGTAATGCTGCGTCATCGCCCAGATGGAAAAGATCAGGTGGTGCGGGTCCGCCGCCCGGATGCGCCCTTCGGCCATCCAGCCGGCGATCACGCTGGCCTTTTCATCGACCAGCGGGCGCAGATGGTCGGTCAGGACCTCTTGCATCCGGGGGGCGCCCTGAATGATCTCGTTCGCGAACAGGCGGCTTTCGCGGGGAAAGTCGCGGCTCATCTCCAGCTTGCGGCGGACATAGGCGGTCAGTTCGGCCACAGGCTCGCCCTCCGGATCAAGGTCGCGGAGCGGGTCGAGCCAGGTGTCCATCAGCCGCGTCAGCAGCGTGACGTGAATCGCCTCCTTGGAGGGGAAGTAATACAGCAGGTTGGGCTTGGAGAGGCCTGCGACCTGGGCGATCTGGTCCAGCGTCGCCCCCCTGAACCCGTGCTGCGAAAACACGTCTAGGCCCGCATCCAGGATCACGTTCATGTTCTTGCGCTGGATGCGCGTGCGTGGCCGCGGCGTCATCGGTTCTTCCCCTGCATCATCTGTTCATCTGAGGCCGCGCCCCTGCGGTGGAACAAGGATTGCCGTCTTCCCGGAGTGTTGCAGACAACAGATGCCCGGTTTTTCGGCAGGGCGGGAAAGGCACCGCATTGTTCCGATCTCTCGCCTTGACTGGTTTCGGCGCTCTGTTAGCGTGACATTGACCAATTGGTCAAATCAGCAAACAATCCGCGCCGACGGCGCATTGGCAGCGGAAGAGGGGGATGCCCGATGGCGCTTGATCGCAATGCCGTTCCGAATGACCTGAACGCGTTCTGGATGCCGTTCACTGCCAACCGACAGTTCAAGAAGGCGCCGCGGATGTTCGTGGCCGCCGAAGGCATGCATTACACGACCGCGGACGGGCGGCAAGTGCTGGATGGGACCGCGGGACTTTGGTGCTGCAACGCGGGCCACAAGCGGCCCCGGATCGTCGAGGCGATCCAGAAGCAGGCGGCGGAACTGGACTATGCCCCCGCCTTCCAGATGGGCCATCCCAAGGCGTTCGAGCTTGCCAACCGGATCATCGACATCGCCCCCAAGGGTATCGAGCATGTGTTCTACACCAACTCTGGATCGGAGTCGGTGGAAACCGCGCTGAAGCTCGCCATCGCCTATCACCGCGCGCGGGGCGAGGGCACGCGGACACGGTTGATCGGGCGTGAACGCGGCTATCATGGGGTGAACTTCGGCGGGATCTCGGTCGGTGGGATCGTCAACAACCGCAAGTTCTTTGGCACCATGCTGGCGGGCGTCGATCACTTGCCGCACACCCATCTGCCGGAAAACGCCTTCACCAAGGGCCAGCCCGAACATGGCGCGCATCTCGCCGATGACCTGGAACGGATCATCGCGCTGCACGGGCCGGAAACCATCGCCGCCGTGATAGTGGAGCCTATGGCGGGTTCGACTGGCGTGCTGCTGCCGCCCAAGGGCTATCTGGAAAAGCTGCGGGCGATCACGAAAAAGCACGGCATCCTGCTGATCTTTGACGAGGTGATCACCGGCTTTGGCCGGCTGGGCAGCGCCTTTGCCGCGCAGCATTACGACGTGCTGCCCGACATGATGACGACGGCCAAGGGGCTCACGAACGGGGTCATCCCGATGGGCGCAGTGCTGACCACGGCCGAGGTGCATGACGCCTTCATGCAGGGGCCGGAGCACATGATCGAGCTGTTCCACGGCTACACCTATTCCGGCAACCCGATCGCTGCCGCCTGCGGCATCGCCACGCTGGAAACCTACAAGGAGGAAGGGCTGTTCGAACGCGCGGCGGAACTCGCCCCCTATTGGCAAGAGGCGCTGCATTCGCTGAAGGGCCTGCCGCATGTTATCGACATCCGCAACGAAGGCCTGATCGGCGCGGTAGAACTGGAACCCATCGCGGGGGAACCCACCAAGCGCGCCTTCAGCGCCTTCCTTGAATGCTATGACAAGGGCGTGCTGATCCGCACCACCGGTGACATCATCGCCATGTCCCCGCCCCTGATCATCGAGAAGGAGCATATTGACCAGCTGATAGGCACCCTCGGCGACGTGCTCAAGACCCTGGCCTGAGGGGCCCTGAAAGGGCGGCGCCAAGACCGCCCTTCAATAAAAACACCAACAGAGAGAGGGACCATGCCAGCACCCGCTGAGAACATGAAGATCGATGCTGCGCGCCTGTGGAACAGCCTGATGGAGATGGCCAAGGTCGGCCCCGGCATCGCAGGCGGCAACAACCGCCAGACCCTGACCGACGCCGATGCCGAGGGACGTGCCCTTTTCCAGCGGTGGTGCAAGGACGCAGGCTGCACCATGGGCCTTGACCAGATGGGCAACATGTTCGCGATGCGCGAAGGCGCAGACCCCGAGGCTCTGCCGGTCTATGTCGGCAGCCATCTGGATACGCAGCCCACGGGCGGAAAATATGACGGTGTTCTAGGCGTACTTGGCGGGCTGGAGGTGATCCGCAGCCTGAACGACCTCGGTATTCGCACGAAGCACCCGATCGTGGTCACCAACTGGACGAACGAGGAAGGCACGCGCTACGCCCCCGCCATGCTGGCCTCAGGCGTCTTCGCGGGCATCCATACGCAGGACTGGGCCTATGACCGCGTGGATGCCGAAGGCAAGCGCTTCGGCGACGAACTGGCGCGGATCGGCTGGAAGGGTGACGAAGAGGTTGGCGCCCGCAAGATGAAGGCGTTCTTTGAGCTTCACATCGAACAGGGCCCGATCCTGGAGGCCGAGGGCAAGGACATCGGCATCGTCACTCATGGGCAGGGTCTCTGGTGGTTGCAGGTCACGCTGACGGGCAAGGACGCGCATACGGGATCGACGCCCATGCACATGCGGGTGAACGCCGGGCTTGGCATGGCGCGGATCACTGAACTGGTCCACCGCATCGCGATGGAAAACCAGCCCGACGCGGTGGGCGCCATAGGCCACGTCAACGTCTATCCCAACAGCCGCAACGTGATCCCGGGCAAGGCCGTCTTTACCGTGGACTTCCGGTCGCCTGATCAGGCGAAGCTGGACGGGATGAAGGCGCGGCTGGAGGCAGAAGCGCCTCAGATCGCCGCGGAACTCGGCCTCGGGATCGAGATCGAGGTCGCTGGGCATTTCGATCCCGTGACCTTCGATACCGGTTGCGTGGATGCGCTGCGGCGGGCGGCGGACCGGCTTGGCTACAGCCACCGCGACATCGTTTCTGGCGCCGGGCATGACGCCTGCTGGATCAACCGCGTCGCGCCCACGGCAATGGTCATGTGCCCCTGCGTCGACGGCCTCAGCCATAACGAGGCCGAGGAGATCACGCAGGACTGGGCCGCGGCCGGGGCCAATGTCCTTTTCCATGCGGTCGTGGAGACTGCCGAGATCGTCGAATAAGGCGGCGAACCGCCAGAAGACAGGGAGAGACCGATGACCACAGTCATCAAGAACGGGACCATCGTCACCGCTGACCTGACCTACAAGGCCGACGTGCTGATCGAGGACGGCAAGATCGCGAAGATCGGGCAGGGGCTTTCGGGCGACAAGGTGCTGGACGCCACCGGCTGCTACGTGATGCCGGGCGGCATCGATCCGCATACGCATCTGGAGATGCCCTTCATGGGCACCTATTCTGCCGACGATTTCGACAGCGGTACGCGGGCGGCGCTGGCCGGTGGCACAACGATGGTGATCGACTTCGCATTGCCCTCGCCGGGCCAAGGGCTCCTGGATGCGCTGTCGATGTGGCACAACAAGTCCACCCGCGCGCATTGCGACTACAGCTACCATATGGCGATTACCTGGTGGTCCGAGCAGGTCTTTGACGAGATGGCCGAGGTGGTGGATCGCGGTATCACCAGCTTCAAGCATTTCATGGCCTACAAAGGCGCGCTCATGGTCAATGACGATGAGCTGTTCGCCAGCTTCCGCCGCTGTGCCGAACTGGGCGCGCTGCCAATGGTTCATGCCGAAAACGGTGACGTGGTGGCCGAACTGTCCGCCCGCCTACTGGCTGAAGGAAACCGCGGGCCCGAGGCACATGCCTATTCCCGCCCGCCCCAGGTCGAAGGCGAGGCCACAAACCGCGCCATCATGATCGCTGACATGGCCGGCGTGCCACTTTACGTGGTTCATACGAGTTGCGAGGAAAGTCACGAGGCGATCCGCCGCGCCCGGATGCAGGGCAAGCGGGTGTATGGAGAACCGCTGATCCAGCATCTGACACTGGATGAATCCGAATACTTCAACGCCGACTGGGACCACGCCGCCCGCCGCGTGATGTCGCCGCCCTTCCGCAACAAGCAGCACCAGGACAGCCTTTGGGCCGGGCTTTCGGCAGGCTCGCTTCAGGTGGTGGCGACGGATCACTGCGCCTTTACCACCGACCAGAAGCGGTTCGGCCGGGATGACTTCACCAGGATCCCCAACGGCACCGGCGGGCTGGAGGATCGGATGCCCATGCTCTGGACCCACGGGGTGAACACGGGGCGGATCACGATGAACGAATTCGTCGCGGTGACCTCCACCAACGTCGCCAAGATCATGGGGATGTATCCGCGCAAGGGGGCGGTGCTGGAAGGGGCGGATGCCGACCTTGTGGTCTGGGACCCGCAGGCGGAAAAGACGATCAGCGCCAGCCGCCAGCAGTCTGCCATCGACTACAACGTGTTCGAAGGGCAGAAGGTCAAGGGCCTGCCGCGCTTCACCCTGACCCGTGGTCATGTCGCCGTGACCGAGGGCGCGATGAGCAGCGAAGAAGGCCATGGCAAGTTCATCGCCCGCGAACCGAACGGACCGGCCAGCCGCGCGCTCAGCCAGTGGAAGGAATTGACAGCGCCGCGCCCGGTTGAACGCAGCGGCATCCCGGCCAGCGGCGTCTGATGGCGGCGCCGGTCATCGAGGCGCGGGGGCTGGGCCTGACGTTCCAGACAAATGACGGCCCGGTCCATGCGCTCAAGGACGTGAACCTGACGATAGACAAGGGCGACTTCGTCAGCTTCATCGGGCCGTCAGGCTGCGGCAAGACCACCTTTCTCCGCGCGGTTGCGGCGCTGGAACATCCGACCGAAGGCACGCTGACCGTCAATGGGATGACCCCGGATGCGGCGCGGCAGGCCCGCGCCTATGGCTATGTCTTTCAGGCGGCGGGGCTTTACCCGTGGCGCACCATCGCCGGGAACATCAAGCTGCCGCTGGAGATCATGGGCTTTGACCGCGCCGAACAGGCCGCGCGGGTGGACCGGGTTCTGGAACTGGTGGAACTGAAAGGCTTTGGCAACAAGTTCCCGTGGCAGCTTTCGGGCGGTATGCAGCAGCGGGCGAGCATCGCGCGGGCGCTGGCGTTTGATGCCGACATCCTGCTGATGGATGAACCCTTTGGTGCGCTGGATGAAATCGTGCGCGATCACCTGAACGAACAGCTTCTGGACCTTTGGGCACGGACGGGCAAGACGATCGGCTTTGTAACACACTCGATCCCCGAGGCGGTGTATCTGAGCACCAGGATCGTCGTCATGTCGCCGCGCCCCGGCCGCATCACTGACGTGATCGAAAGCCCCCTGCCGCGGGAACGTCCGCTGGACATCCGGGACACGCCCCAGTTCATCGAGATCGCCCACCGCGTGCGCGAAGGGCTGCGTGCGGGGCATGAACATGTTTAGAGGAGTTGTAGATGGCTGATCGGGAAGATCTCAAACGGTGGGTAGTCGATGCGTTGAACGAAGCGGGCGGCAGATCTTCACTTATAGAAGTAGCTAAGCACATCTGGGACAGCCATGAAGGCGAGCTTAGAGGATCGGGCGACCTCTTCTACAAGTGGCAGTATGATATGCGCTGGGCTGCCACCGCTCTCCGTAAAGAGGGAATAATGGCAGATGGCTGGTCGCTTCGTGGCTAGGGTGCTGCCGGTCCTGACGGTGGTTCTGGCGATCCTTGTGATCTGGTACGGGGCAGCGATCTGGATGAACGCGCAATGGACGCGGGATCAGGCGGCGCGGGCGGGGCAAGAGGTCACGTTCATCGAGATCCTGCGGGACACGATGGCGCAGGACCGGCCCGTGCTGCCCGCGCCGCATCAGGTGGCAGCAGAGCTCTGGAATTCCACGGTGGTAGAGGAACTGACCTCTCGCCGCGGGATCGTGCAATCGGGGACGCTTTCGAACCGCAGTCTGATCTATCACGGCTGGATCACGCTTTCGGCGACGCTGTTGGGGTTTGTCATCGGGTCCGGGCTTGGCATCGCGCTGGCCATCGGGATCGTTCACAACCGGGCGATGGATCAAAGTGTGATGCCCTGGGCCATCGCCAGCCAGACGATCCCGATCCTCGCCATCGCGCCGATGATCATCGTGGTGCTGAACTCGGTGGGCGTGACAGGCTTGCTGCCAAAGGCGATCATTTCGGCCTACCTGTCGTTCTTCCCGGTGGTTGTTGGAATGGTGAAGGGGCTGCGAGCGCCGGATCACATGCAGCTTGACCTGATGAAGACCTATAACGCTAGCCGGGCGCAGGTGTTCGCCAAGCTGCGGTTGCCCTCGTCGATGCCGTACCTGTTCGCGTCGCTCAAGGTGGGGATAGCGGCTTCGCTGGTCGGCGCCATCGTGGGCGAATTGCCGACGGGCGCGGTGGCAGGGCTTGGGGCACGGCTGCTCGCAGGCAGCTATTACGGGCAGACGGTGCAGATCTGGTCGGCGCTGATCGGCGCGGCGGTGCTGGCGGGGTTGATGGTCGGGCTGATCGGTCTGCTTCAGCGCAGGACGCTGCGCCGGATGGGGATGGCACGATGAGCCTGTTGCGCGAAGCCGGGGCGGTTCAGCGGGTCGGGATGCTGCTGGCGCTTGTGGCGGGAGCGGTGCTGGGGCCGGGGTCCTGGATCGTGCCGGGGGCGCTGGCGGGGGCGGTTGCGGTGTCCCTCGTGCTGTTCCGGGGGCGTCCGGTGGTCGTCGCGGCGCTGCTTGGGGTGGCGGCCCTGCGGCTGCTGGCGGAACCGGTGGCTGATGGTTTCTGGGCGATGGTGGTCGCGATCTGGCTCGGCGCGTGGATGCTGGTGTCCTGGCTGGCCGAGGCGCGGGCGCGGCTGGCGGCGCCGGCAGTGTTCGGCATCACCTTGCTGTGGTTGTGGGAGGCGGTCGTTCTGGGCGCGGGGGTGCCACGGGTGATCCTGCCGCCGCCCTCGGCCATTGCGGCGCGGCTGGCAGGCAGCACCGACATCCTGTGGGTCGATTTCGTCCAGACCTTCGTCAAGGGGGCGCTGACGGGCTATGCGATCGGCTGTGGCGCCGCGATCATCGTGGCGATCCTGATCGACCGTTCGCCCTTCCTGACCCGGGGACTTCTGCCGGTGGGCAACTTCGTTGCGGCCCTTCCGATCATCGGGATCGCGCCAATCCTGGTCATGTGGTTCGGGTTCGACTGGCAGTCCAAAGCGGCAGTGGTCGTGGTGATGGTGTTCTTCCCCGTGCTTGTGAACACGGTCGAGGGGTTGCGCGCCGCCGAGCCCATGCAGCGCGACCTGATGCACACCTATTCGGCCAGCTATCTTCAGTCGCTGGCCAAGCTGCGCCTGCCGGCAGCGATGCCCTTCATCTTCAACGGACTCAAGATTGCGACGACGCTGGCGCTGATCGGGGCGATCGTTGCCGAATTTTTCGGCAGCCCGATCCGGGGCATGGGCTTCCGCATTTCGACCGAGGTCGGACGGCTTGGGCTTGATATGGTCTGGGCAGAGATCGCGGTGGCGGCCCTTGCCGGTTCTGCTTTCTACGGCCTTGTCGCGGTGATCGAGCGGTGGGTGACCTTCTGGCACCCTTCGCAGCGAAGCCGTGGATAAGATAACAACAAGGAGGTAACAGATGAAAAGGATGATGACCGGGCTGTTCGCGCTCGGGGCCATGGCCGGCGCGGCGCAGGCTGATGACTTTACCCTGCAGCTCAAATGGGTAACGCAGGCGCAGTTCGGCGGGTACTACGCGGCGCTGGAACAGGGCTTCTACGAGGAAGAGGGGCTGAACGTCACGATCCGCCCCGGTGGGCCCGACATCGCGCCGCCGCAGGTGCTGGCAGGTGGTGGCGCGGATGCCATCGTTGAATGGATGCCCGCGGCGCTGGCTGCACGCGAGGCGGGGCTACCGCTGGTCAATGTGGCGCAGCCGTTCAAGTCGTCGGGCATGATGCTGACCTGCCTGCGCGAAAGCGGTGTCACCGGCCCCGAGGATTTTCCCGGCCGCACGCTTGGAGTCTGGTTCTTCGGCAACGAATACCCGTTCCTGAGCTGGATGAGTACGCTTGGCATCCCCACCGACGGGGCCGAAGGTGGGGTGACCGTGCTCAAGCAGGGGTTCAACGTCGACCCGTTGCTGCAGCGGCAGGCGGACTGCATTTCCACCATGACCTACAACGAATATTGGCAGGTGATCGACGCAGGCATAGCCGAGGAAGACCTGATCACATTCAAGTACGAGGATCAGGGCGTCGCCACCTTGGAGGACGGGCTTTACGTGTTGGAGGATCGGCTGGCCGACCCGGAGTTTGAGGATCGGCTTGTGCGTTTTGTCCGAGCCAGCATGAAGGGCTGGCAATGGGCGGCCGAGAACCCCGAGGAAGCGGCGATGATCGTGCTGGATTATGACGACACCGGCGCCCAGACCGAACAGCACCAGATCCGCATGATGACCGAGGTCGCCAAGCTGACCGAGGGCAGCACCGGCGCGCTGGATGTCGAGGATTACGAGCGGACCGTTCAGACCCTGCTGGGCGGCGGGTCGGACCCGGTGATTTCAGCCGCACCCGAAGGCGCCTATACCCACGCGATCACCGACAAGGCACTGGCCAACTAAGCCATTGGCGCGGGTTGAAAAGCCTGTAAACTGTCCCGGCGCGCCCGTTTGCGCGCCGGGGGGAAGATGCCACGCAACGCACTGACAGGAACCCGCATCCGCGAGCGGCGGGTGCTGATCGGTCTGCGCCAGGCCGATCTTGCGCGTGCGGCCGGGATTTCGCCGTCTTACCTCAACCTGATCGAACACAACCGCCGCCGGGTGGGGGCGCCGCACCTGAAGGCCATTGCCCAGGCGCTGGGGGTAGATCCTGCGGCCCTAACCGAAGGGGCGGAGGCCGCGCTTCTGCAAGGACTGCGGGCAGCCGCCGCCGCGGCTCAGCCGCCTGTTTTGCCCGAAATTGACCGGATCGAGGAATTCGCTGGCCGCTTCCCCGGATGGGCCGCGCTGCTGGCCACGCAGCATGGCAGGATGGCCCAGCTGGAACAGGCGGTGGAGCGTCTGACCGACAGGATGACCCACGACCCCCATCTTTCCGCGTCCCTGCACGAGGTACTTTCGGCGCTGACCTCGGTCCGCTCCACCGCCGCGATCCTTGCCGATACCGAGGATATGGAGCCCGTCTGGCGGGCCCGGTTCCACCGCAACCTGCAGGCCGACAGCGAACGCCTTGCTGCGGGGGCAGAGGCGCTGGTGGCTTATCTCGATGCCTCGGCCGAGGAAGAGACCGGTCTGGCCGCCCCGCAGGAGGAGGTGGAGGAATGGCTGGCCGCGCAGGATTACCACATCGCTGCACTTGAGCGCCCCGGCGCCACTGTATCCGAACCCCCAGGCGGCGTGCTGGCAACCGCTTCGGCCCGGGCGCTGGCGCGGGACCATCTGGCGCAATATGCGCGGGATGCGCGGGCCATGCCGCTGGCACCTTTCCGCGCCGCTGTCGAGGAAGAGGGGCCCGAGCCCGGCCGCCTTGCCGCGCGGTTCGGCGTGGACGTTCCCGCGGCCTTTCGCCGGCTGGCATCCCTGCCCGAGGTTTCGGCGGGGCTTGTGATCTGCGACGGGTCCGGCACCCTGACGTTCCGCAAGGGGGTGCCGGGGTTTCCGCTGCCGCGCTTTGGGGCGGCCTGTCCGCTCTGGCCGCTTTATCAGGCGCTGTCGCGGCCGATGGTGCCGATACGGGCGCTGGTGGAAATGGCGGGCCGGGTGCCGCAGCGGTTTCTTTGCTATGCCTTCTGCCAGCCAGCCCATCCGCAGGGGTTCGAAGGGCCGCAGGTCCTGCAGGCGCTGATGCTGGTACTGCCCCTTCCGGCGGGTGCGGTGGGGCCGCTTCAGGGGGTCGGCGTCAGCTGCCGGATCTGCCCCCGTGCGGAATGTCCGGCGCGACGTGAACCCTCGCTTCTGGCAGCAGGATGACAGGACCGTGATCGGGGGCTTTGACAGCGCCGCCGAAAGGCCGGATAGTTGCTGGAACCGGGGGGAGACGGTCGGAGGGGGGAACATGGACAAGCACGTCCTTCTGATCGAGGATGAGCCGAACATCATCGAGGCGATACGCTTCATCCTGTCGCGCGAGGGCTGGAAGGTCAGCGCCCATGCCGACGGGACCACCGCGCTGGACGTGATCCGGCAGGCGCGGCCTCATCTTGTGATCCTGGACGTGATGCTGCCGGGGCAAAGCGGTTTTGACATCCTGCAGGCGCTGCGGTCCGAGCCGGGGCTGGAAACGCTGCCGGTTCTGATGCTGACCGCCAAAGGGCAGGGGCGTGACCGTGATCTTGCCGACCGCTATGGCGCCAGTCACTTCATGACCAAGCCGTTTTCCAATGCCGAGATGCTGCAGGAGGTCCGCCACCTGCTGGGGCAGGGGGCCTGACGGTGCCTGACGCGCGGCTTCCCGGACGTCCGCTTTACCTAGCGCGACGCAGCTACCGGCGGCGGCGGATGATGGATGCGGCGCGGTTGCTGCCGCTTCTGGGTTTCGGGCTCATGCTGCTGCCGCTGCTCTGGATGCCGGCGGGTGGGGCGCTGGGAACGTTGGGGGCCAAGATCTACCTGTTTACGCTGTGGCTGGTGCTGATCCTGTTGGCGGTGGTCCTGTCGCGCGTCCTGCCGCGTGAAGAGGAGGACGCCGGCGATCCAGCCGGGCCGCTCTGATGGTGCCCTTCAACATCCTTGTCCTGGGTTGCCTGATCTATGTGGCGATCCTGTTCCTGGTGGCCTTCCTCGTCGAACGCCGGGCAGAGGCCGCGCGGATCGGCTGGTTACGGTCCTCGGTCATCTACACGCTGTCGCTGTCGATCTATTGCACCGCATGGACCTTTTACGGCGCCGTCGGATACGCCGTCCGTTCGGGGCTGGAGTTCATGACGATCTACCTTGGCCCCACGCTGGTCTTTGTCGGCTGGTGGTGGATCCTGCGCAAGCTGGTGCGGATCGGGCGGATCCACCGCGTCACCTCGATCGCGGACCTCATCTCTGCGCGCTATGGCAAGTCGAACCTGCTGGGGGTAATCGTGACGGTGCTGGCGGTTGTGGGGATCACCCCCTACATCGCGCTGCAACTTCAGTCGGTGACGCTGTCATTCGCGGTCTTTGCCGCCGAAACGCCGGGATGGGCACAGGCTGATGTAAAATGGACCGCGCTTTGGGTGGCGACGGGGCTCGCGCTCTTTACCGTGCTGTTCGGGACGCGCAACCTCGATGCCAATGAACAGCACCACGGCGTTGTCATTGCCATCGCGGTCGAGGCCGTGGTCAAGCTTGTGGCCCTGCTGGCGGTGGGGGTCTTTGTTGTGTGGATGGTGGCCGATGGGCCCGGCGACATCGCGCGCAAGATTGCGGAGTCGCCCCTGTCGGAATGGCGGCCGGCGGCGGGGCGCTGGGCCGGGCTGATCTTCCTGTCGGCTGCGGCGGTGCTGACGCTTCCGCGCATGTTCCAGGTCATGGTGGTCGAAAACGCCGAGGAACGGCATCTGGCCGTCGCGAGCTGGGCCTTCCCGCTGTACCTGTTCCTGATGAGCCTGTTCGTGATCCCCATCGCTGTCGTGGGGCTGGAGGTTCTGCCCGAAGGCACCAATCCGGACCTGTTCGTGCTGTCGCTGCCGCTGGCGCTGGATCAGGGCGGGCTGGCGATCCTGGCGTTTCTGGGGGGATTTTCCTCGGCTACGTCGATGGTGATCGTGGCGGCCATTGCGCTGGCGACGATGGTGTCGAACCATGTGGTGATGCCGCTCTGGCTTTCGGTAGTGGCGCGGGGCGGGAAGGAACCCGGGGACGTGCGCCAACTGTTGCTGCGGGCGCGGCGGCTGTCCATCGCCGGGGTGCTGGCGCTGGGCTATGCCTATTACCGCATCACCGGCGGGTCAGAGGCGCTGGCCGCGATCGGGTTGATCGCGTTCCTGGGGCTGGCTCAGGTGCTGCCAGCGCTTCTGGGCGGGATCTTCTGGCGGGGTGCCACCCGTGTGGGGGCGGCTGCGGGGCTGCTGGTGGGGTTCGCGCTGTGGCTTTATACGCTGTTCCTGCCGTCGTTCGGGCCGGATGTCGTGTTTTCGGCGCGGCTGTTGGCCGAGGGTCCTTGGGGCATCGCTTGGCTGAGGCCCTGGGCGTTGTTCGGGCTGGAAGGCATGGACCCGCTGCTGCACGCCATGTTCTGGAGCTTGTCGCTGAATGCGATCGCCTTCTTCGGCACGTCCGTCTTCACCTTCCCCAGCCCTATCGAGCGTGTTCAAGGCGCCCAATTCGTCAACGTCTTCGAGCTGCAGACCGGCGCCCGCAGTTGGCGTCAAAGCGCGGTGGAGGCCGAAGATCTGCTGGTCATGGCGCAGCGCATCCTTGGCCGTGACGCCGCGCAGGAATTCTTTCATGCCGAGGCAGAGGCGCAGGGTAAGGCCGGGCTACTTCCTGATACCACACCTGAATTCATCGAAAGGCTGGAGCGCCGGCTGGCGGGTTCGGTCGGCGCGGCGACCGCGCATGCCATGGTTGGCCAGATTGTGGGCGGCGCCTTCGTGTCGGTTGAGGATCTGATGGCAGTGGCGAACGAGACCGCCCAGATCATGGAGTATTCCAGCCAGCTGGAGGCGAAGTCCGAGGAACTGTCGCGCACTGCCCGGCAGTTGCGCGAGGCGAATGCCAAGCTGACCGACCTTTCGGTGCAGAAAGACGCGTTCCTGTCGCAGATCAGCCATGAACTCCGCACGCCTATGACCTCGATCCGCGCGTTCTCAGAAATCCTGCGCGACGGGGCAGCGCTGGATGAGGAGTCGCGGCTAAGGTTTTCCAGCATCATACATGATGAGGCGATCCGCCTGACCCGGTTGCTGGACGACCTGCTGGATCTGAGCGTTCTGGAACATGGGCAGGTGACGCTGGAACTGGGAACCGCATCCTTGCGCAGCCTGATCGACCGGGCGGTCATGTCCTCGGCCTCCAGCGGAGCAGGGCGGGATTTCATCATCGACCGCGACGTGGCCGCCGAGGCGATCATGGTGACAACCGACATCGGGCGGCTGACGCAGGTCTTCATCAACATCGTGTCGAACGCCCGGAAATACTGCGACGCGCCGCAGCCCCGGCTGACGATCCGGGTGCGGGAACGGCGGGGCGTGGTGCGGGTCGATTTCACCGACAACGGGTCCGGCATCCCGCGAAAAAGCCAAGGCCTGATCTTCGAGAAATTCGCCCGGCTGACCGATACGACCAAGGCGGGGGGGGCGGGCCTTGGCCTTGCGATCTGCCGCGAGATCATGCGCAATCTGGGCGGCAACATCAGCTATGTGCCGGGGCAGGGCGGCGCCTCGTTCCGAGTGGTCTTTCCCAAGGTGCCGCGGAGTTGAGGATAATCCCAGCCGTCAACCATTTGGTAACGCTGCTGAACGAAGGTGCGGGCAGCGGCGGGATGCCGCGGTTCTGCAAGACGGGTGCGACATGCTGGATCACGGGGCGCAAGCGATACTTGGACGCAAGACGGCGGCGGCACGCCAGCGGCCGGAACCTGTGCCGGCCTCGCCCGCGCGCAGTTTTGCGCTGGCGCTGGGCAAGGCGGCACGCAAGGTGATGCTGCTGGACCTGACGGTGGGCAAGGTGGAGTCGGATCTGCTGTCGCTTGCGGAACTGCTTGAACTGCCCGAAGAGCTTTCGCTGGTCAGCGTGCTGGAAGGGCCGCGGGATGCGCTGGGCGTGATGGTGATCTCGCCGTCCTTGCTGAGCGGCTTTATCGAGATGCAGACGACTGGCCGCATCACCGCATCCGAATCCATTCCACGGCGTCCGACCCGGACGGATGCGGTGATGACGGTGACCTTTGTCGACCTTGTCCTGCAGACGCTGGAACAGGGGCTTGCCGGCACCCCGGATGAAATTTGGAGCGGCAGGTTCCGCTATGCCTCTTTCCTGCCAGAGCCGCGGCCGCTGGCCCTGATCCTTGAGGACGCGCCCGTCCGGATGTTCCGGGCAGAGGTGGATCTGGGCGAGGGGCTACGGCACGGCACCATCCTGCTTGCGCTTCCGGCCAAGGGCCGCGGTTCCATGCGCACGCCCCCGCGCGACCGGGCGGAGGCCGCCGCCCTGACCCGGCAGGATGCCGAAGCCTGGTCAGAAGCGCTGACCGGCGCCGTCATGGAGGCCCGGGCAGAGGTCGAGGCCGTCCTGCACCGGGTGACCCTGCCGCTGTCAGCCGTCATCGATTTCGCGCCCGGCACCGTGGTGCCGCTACCGATGGCGGCGCTTGACCAGGTGATTCTACAAGGTAGTGGCGGCCGCACCTTGGCGATGGGCCAACTGGGGGCGCAGCGCGGCCACCGGGCGCTTCGTCTGGCGGAGGGAGACGATGCCCCCGAAGAGGCGCTCACCGCCCTTGTTCCACGAACAGTCCAGGCCGAGGAGACGGCGCTGGCACTTCCCGACCTGCCGGAGGACGGCTTTCCCGCCATGGCGGAAATGATGTTCGGGCAGGCTGACTAGTCGCCATCATCCCTACTGCAACATTCCCTCAGGAACTTGTCTTGGCATCTGGCGCCGCAGGCTGTTTCTGGTTACAATCGGTTCCAGACCCGGCAAACGGGCGAAGCAGAGGCAGAAAAGGCAGGATCCATGACAGAAATGGTCTATGGCGCCATGCCCGTACGGGCTGGCGAACCGGTCATTCCTCGCTGGTGGCGGACGGTGGACAAGTGGACATTGTGCTGCATCCTTCTTCTTCTGGGGATGGGGCTGCTGCTGGGGCTGGCTGCCTCGCCGCCATTGGCCACGCGTAACGGACTTCCGCATTTCTACTATGTCCAGCGGCAGGCATTCTTTGGTGGAATGGCCGTGCTGGCGATGCTGTTCACCTCGATGATGTCCCCGGCACAACTGCGGCGGATCGGGGTGGTCGGGTTCATCCTGTCCTTTGTGTCACTCGCGCTGCTGCCCATTCTGGGGACGGACTTCGGCAAGGGCGCCGTGCGGTGGTATTCGCTGGGCTTCGCCTCGTTCCAACCGTCCGAGTTTCTCAAGCCGTTCTTTGTCGTGCTGTGCGCCTGGCTGATGGCGGCGAGCTTTGATCTGAACGGACCGCCGGGCAAACGGATCTCTCTGGCGGTGACGGTGGTGATCGTGGGCTTTCTTGCGCTGCAGCCCGACTTCGGTCAGGCGGCGCTAGTGCTGTTCGGCTGGGGCGTGATGTATTTCGTCGCGGGGGCGCCGATGCTGCTGCTGGCGGGGATCGTCGGGATCGTAGGGCTGTTCGGGCTGTTCGCCTATGGCAATTCCGAGCACTTCGCCCGCCGGATCGACGGCTTCCTGTCGCCAGAGGTCGATCCGCGCACCCAGCTTGGCTATGCCACTAACGCGATCCAAGAAGGCGGCTTCTTCGGCGTGGGCGTGGGCGAGGGGCAGGTGAAATGGTCGCTGCCTGATGCCCATACTGACTTCATCATCGCCGTTGCGGCCGAGGAGTATGGGCTGATCCTCGTGCTGGCGATCATCCTGCTTTATGCCTGCATCACGGTTCGGTCGCTGCTGCGGCTGATGCGCGAGCGCAATCCCTTCATCCGGCTTGCCGGCACCGGCCTTGCCTGCATGTTCGCGGTGCAGGCGATGATCAACATGGGCGTTGCGGTGCGGCTGCTTCCGGCCAAGGGGATGACGCTGCCCTTCGTGTCCTACGGCGGCTCGTCCCTGATCGCGGCCGGGATCGCGGTGGGGATGCTGCTGGCCTTTACCCGAACCCGTCCGCAGGGCGAAATTGGCGACATCCTGATCCGTCGGGGGCGCTGATGGCCCGGCAGCCACTGCTACTGATCGCGGCCGGAGGGACCGGCGGCCATATGTTCCCAGCGCAGGCTTTGGCAGAGGCCATGGTGCGGCGCGGCTGGCGCGTGAAACTCTCCACAGACTCTCGCGGCGCGCGTTATGCCGGGGGCTTCCCGCATGTTGTGAAGGTTGAACAGGTGTCGAGCGCGACCTTCGCCCGCGGCGGGGCACTGGCCAAGGCCGTGGTTCCGCTGCGCATCGGCGGCGGCGTTCTGAGCGCGGTCGCCCAGTTCCTGCGCGACCGGCCTTCGGTCGTGGTGGGCTTCGGCGGCTATCCGACAATTCCGGCACTTTCTGCGGCGATCGCGCTTGGTCTGCCCCGGATGATCCACGAACAGAACGGGGTGCTGGGGCGCGTGAACCGGCGGCTTGTGGGGCGTGTGCATGCGATCGCCTGCGGCACCTGGCCCACTGACCTGCCCGAGGGAATCACCGGCGCATACACGGGTAATCCGGTACGGGCGGCGGTGCTTGAACGTGCCGGAGCCGCTTATATTCCGCCTGGCGATCATCCCATGAGCCTGCTTGTCTTTGGCGGAAGCCAAGGGGCGCGGGTGCTTTCGGACATCGTGCCGCAGGCGGTTGCGGCACTGCCCGAGGATATCCGGACACGGCTGCGCGTGGCCCAGCAGGCCCGGCCAGAAGACCTGGACCGCGTCCGCGCAGCTTATGCCGAAGCGGGAATGACGGCAGAGGTTGACAGCTTTTTCAATGACATCCCGCGCCGCCTCGCCGAGGCGCAGCTTGTCATCTCACGTTCCGGGGCGTCCTCGGTCGCGGACATTTCGGTCATCGGGCGGCCGGCGATCCTGGTGCCCTTTGCAGCGGCGACGGGCGATCACCAGACAGCGAATGCCCGTGGATTGGTTGACGCCGGCGCCGCCATCCTGATACCCGAGGCCGCTCTTGAGCCCGCGAGCCTTGCGGAGCAGATTGCAGCGGTGCTGGGAAATCCAGAAGGGGCCCTGCAGATGGCGCGCAACGCGCGTGCCTTTGGGCGGGCGGATGCGACAGATCGCCTTGTCGCCATGGTCGAGGCGCTGGCACAAACGGAAAGACAACGGACATGAACGCGGCAACCAAACTTCCCGGCGAACTCGGCGCCATCCATTTCGTGGGCATCGGCGGGATCGGCATGTCCGGCATCGCCGAGGTGCTGATGACCCTTGGCTACCGCGTTCAGGGTTCCGACCAGAAGGCCAGCAAGATCACCGACCGCCTGCAGGGCCTTGGCGCCCGCATCTTCGTGGGCCAGAGCGCTGAGAACCTGACGGATGCAGAGGTGGTCGTCATCTCCTCGGCCATCAAGAAGGGTAACCCGGAGCTGGAGGAGGCGCGCCGCCGGGGCTTGCCGGTTGTCCGCCGGGCAGAGATGCTGGCCGAGCTGATGCGCCTGCGGTCGAACATCGCCATCGCCGGCACCCATGGCAAGACGACCACGACGACAATGGTAGCGACACTGCTCGACAAGGGTGGGTTCGACCCGACCGTGATCAACGGCGGCATCATCCATGCCTATGGTTCTAACGCCCGGGCAGGCGCGGGCGAGTGGATGGTGGTCGAGGCGGATGAAAGCGACGGCAGCTTCAACCGTCTGCCGGCCACGATCGCCATCGTCACCAACATCGATCCGGAACACATGGAGCACTGGGGCAGCTTTGACGCGCTGCGCAAGGGGTTCCTGGATTTCGTCTCGAACATCCCGTTCTACGGCGTGGCGATCTGCTGCACCGACCATCCTGAGGTTCAGGCCCTTGTCGGCAAGGTTACCGACCGGCGGGTCATCACCTTCGGCTTCAACGCGCAGGCGGATGTGCGGGCGCTGAACCTGCGGTTCGAAAACGGTGCGGCACATTTTGACGTGGCGCTGCAGCAGGAAGACCAGTTGATCGAAGGCTGCGTCCTGCCGATGCCGGGGGAACACAACGTGTCGAACGCGTTGTCGGCCATTGCGGCAGCCCGTCACCTCGGCATGAAGAAGGGCGAGATCCGCGAGGCGCTTGCGGCCTTTGCCGGGGTGAACCGGCGCTTTACCAAGGTGGGCGAGGTCAACGGCGTGACGATCATCGACGACTATGGCCACCATCCAGTGGAAATCGGGGCCGTCCTGCGGGCGGCGCGTCAGACCACCAGGGGGCGGATCATCGCTGTTCACCAGCCGCACCGCTATTCGCGCCTTGCGAGCCTGTTCGAGGATTTCTGCACCTGCTTCAATGAGGCAGATGTGGTCGCCATTGCCGAGGTTTATGCGGCGGGTGAAGATCCCATTGCAGGGGCAAGCCGCGACGATCTTGTGACGGGCCTGATCCAGCATGGGCATCGTCACGCGCGTGCCATCGTGTCCGAGGATGATCTTGAACGGCTGGTGCGCGAACAGGCGCGTCCAGGGGACATCGTTGTCTGCCTGGGCGCAGGGACCATCTCGGCTTGGGCGAACGCGCTGCCCGGGCGTCTTGAACCAAGGGAGGCTGTCGCTTGAGCTTGTTGCTGACCCTTCTCTGGCTGCTCGCCGCGGCAGGCGTCGCAGCCTTTTCGCGCGCGGCGCAAGGCGCTGCGGTCTGGGCACTTGTGGTCGTAGGCATCCCGATCCTCGGCCTTGCCACTTGGGAACACGGACCTGTCATGGGCACGATCCTTCTGGCGTTGGGCGCAACGTTGTTGTGCCTGCCGCATCTGCCGGTATCGCGCCGGGTCCATCGATGGTTGCGGGGCCAAGCCCAGTGACCGTGCTGCCGAAGGTGCGCGGCGCCCTCACGCAGGGGCGCCCCTTGGCCGATCTGACGTGGCTGCGGGTCGGCGGGCCGGCAGACTGGTTGTTTCAGCCGGCGGACGAGGCGGATCTTGTTGATTTCCTACGTGAGCTTCCGACGGATGTTCCAGTTTTTCCGATGGGGGTTGGGTCGAACCTGATCGTGCGCGACGGGGGCATCCGTGCAGTGGTGATCCGGCTTGGCCGGGGCTTCAACAGCATCGAGATTAGCGGCACCCGCGTCACCGCCGGGGCGGCCGCGCTGGATGCCCATGTCGCGCGCCGGGCGGCCGAGGCGGGCGTGGATCTTTCCTTCCTGCGGACGATTCCGGGTTCGATCGGCGGGGCAGTGCGGATGAATGCCGGCTGCTATGGCAGCTATGTGGCAGACCGGCTTGTGTCGGTGCGCGTGGTGCTGCGTGACGGGGTAGTGCAGGACCTGCCTGCAGAGGCGTTGAACCTGCGCTACCGGCAGAGTGACCTGCCGGAGGGTGCGGTGATCGTGGCGGCCACCTTTGAGGCGCCCACCGATGCGCCGGATGTGATTGAACGCAAGATGGCGGACCAGATTGCCCGCCGCGACGCCAGCCAGCCGGTCAAGGACCGCTCTGCGGGATCGACCTTCCGCAACCCTGCCGGCTATTCCTCTACCGGAGAGGCGGGGGACACCCATGAGTTGAAGGCCTGGAGGGTGATCGACGATGCGGGACTGCGCGGATTCCGGCTGGGCGGGGCGCAGATGTCGGAAAAGCACCCGAATTTTCTTGTAAATACCGGCGGTGCCACCGCGGCGGAACTGGAGTCCTTGGGCGAGGAAGTTCGAAAAAGGGTGTTCCAAAACTCCGGGATTTCGCTAGACTGGGAGATAATGCGAGTGGGTCAGCCACACGTTAAGGATTAAGACGCGATAAAGATAACGGGCCGAAAACGGTCCATGGGGCACGAGGGCGGTATGTCGGGCAGGACACCACCCAAGGTTGCGGTACTGATGGGTGGTCCCTCTGCAGAACGCGAGGTTTCCCTGTCATCCGGGCGCGAATGCGCCGCCGCGCTGCGGGAATGTGGCTTTGACGTTGTGGAACTGGACGCGGGTCCGGACCTTGCGGCGCGTCTTGCCGATCTCGCGCCCGATGTTGCCTTCAATGCCCTGCATGGCCGCTGGGGCGAGGATGGATGCGTTCAAGGCATCCTGGAATGGCTGCGGATTCCCTATACCCACTCTGGCGTGCTGGCCTCGGCACTGGCGATGGACAAGTCTCGCAGCAAGGAAGCGTTCCGTGCTGCCGGCCTGCCTGTGGTCGAAAGCGTCATCGCCCTGGCTGAACGGGTGCGCCGCGAACATGTCCTGCCGCCGCCCTACGTGGTGAAGCCCAACAACGAGGGATCATCGGTCGGCGTCTATCTTGTTCATGAGGCCGCGAACGGCCCGCCACGCCTCAGTGCCGAGATGCCCGAACTGGTGATGGTCGAATCCTATGCCCCGGGGCGGGAGCTTACGACCACGGTCATGGGCGACCGCGCGCTGATGGTCACCGACATCGTGACCGAGGGCTGGTACGACTATGACGCCAAGTACAAGCCCGGGGGCTCGCGTCATATCCTGCCCGCCGACATTCCCACCGAGATCGAGGCCGCCTGCCTTGATTATGCGCTGCGGGCGCATCGGGCGCTTGGATGCCGCGGCGTTTCGCGCACCGACTTCCGTTGGGACGAGGCGCGGGGGCTGGACGGGTTGATCCTGCTTGAGGTCAACACCCAGCCTGGCATGACGCCGACATCGCTTTCCCCTGAACAGGCGCGCCACGCCGGGATCACCTTCCCAGACCTGTGCCGCTGGATGGTGGAGGATGCGTCGTGCAGCCGTTAGGGGGAATGCGCCGCGATCCAGCGCCCAGCCGCTGGGCCTACCGGTGGAACCGGTTGTGGCTGACGCCGCTGTTCCGAAAGCTGCTGCGGGTGGGCGTGCCGGTGTTCATGCTCGTGGCCATGGTCGCCCTTTATCTTGCCAGTGCCGAACGGCGCGAGGCGCTGGTGCTGCAATACGAGGCGCTGCGCCAAGCGATCCAGGACCGGCCGGAGTTCATGTTGACGGAACTGGCGCTGGAAGGCGCATCGGACGATGTTGCACGGCAGATCCGCGAGGTTCTGGGCCTGAGCTTTCCGGTCAGTTCCTTCGCCGTTGACCTAGAGGTAATGCGCCGCGCGATCGAGGGGCTGGACCCTGTTGCACGGGCGGAACTGCGGATGCGGCCGAACGGGACGCTCGACGTCCGCGTGACAGAGCGGGTGCCCGTTATCCTCTGGCGTAGCCGAGAACGGATCGCGCTGCTTGACCGCGACGGAATTCGCACAGGCGTGATTTCCACGCGCGGCGCCCGCCCCGACCTGCCGCTGATCGCCGGGGATGGGGCCGACGCCCATGCGGCCGAGGCGCTGCTGCTTTTCGCGGCGGCTGCGCCGATCGCCGACCGGGTGCGCGGTCTTGTGCGCATGGGCGAACGGCGCTGGGATCTGGTGCTTGACCGGAACCAACGGATCATGCTGCCGGAGGAGGATCCCGTAGCGGCGCTGGAACGGGTGATCGTGCTGAACCAGACACGGGACCTGCTGGCGCGGGACGTGCTGGTGGTAGACTTGCGCAGCGCGACGCGGCCCACCTTGCGGATGGGCGAGGATGCAATGACAGAATACCGCCGTGTGCGCGGTTTGACCAATGGGGGATAGGACAGCATGACGGATCTCTACCAGTCGCAACGGGCCATGCGGAACATGCGCCGCGCCGCGATGCAGCGGGGGGTGATCGCCGTGCTGGATGTGGGTACCTCCAAGATCGCCTGCCTGATCCTGCGCTTCGACGGGCCGGAGCAGATCCGGGAAAGCGATGGCGTCGGTTCGATGGCGGGGCAATCGTCCTTCCGGGTGATCGGCGCTGCGACGACGCGGTCCCGCGGCGTCCGCTTCGGCGAAATCGACACGATGCAGGAGACCGAGCGCGCGATCCGCACAGCCGTGCAGGCCGCGCAGAAGATGGCGCAGGTGCGGGTTGATCACGTCATCGCAACCTTTGCCGGCGCGCGCCCGCGGTCCTATGGCCTTGCCGGGGGGATCGATCTGGCCGGGGGTCCTGTCAGCGAACAGGACGTGGCAAGCGTTCTGGCTGCGTGCGACGTGCCGGACTTCGGACCGGACCGCGAGGTGCTGCACGCCCAGCCGGTGAACTTCGCGCTGGACAACCGCAGTGGGCTTGGTGACCCGCGCGGGCAGATTGGCAACCGGCTGGCCTGCGACATGCACCTGCTGACGGTCGAGGCGAGCGCCGTGCAGAACATCCTGCACTGCATTAAACGTTGCGACCTGGAACTCGCGGGGCTTGCGTCCTCGGCCTATGTTTCGGGCGTGTCCTCACTGGTCGAGGATGAGCAGGAACTGGGCGCCGCCTGCATCGACCTTGGCGGTGGGGCGACAGGCCTCTCGATCTTCATGAAGAAGCACATGATCTATGCCGACAGCGTCCGGCTGGGCGGCGATCACGTGACCAGCGACATCGCGAAGGGGCTTCAGGTTCCGGGCACCACGGCGGAGCGGATCAAGACCTTCTATGGCGGCGTGGTGGCCACCGGCATGGACGACCGCGAGATGATCGAGATCGGCGCCGACAGCGGCGACTGGGAAAAGGATCGCCGCACCGTCAGCCGGGCAGAGTTGATCGGAATCATGCGCCCTCGGGTCGAGGAGATCCTCGAGGAGGTCCGCGCCCGCCTTGACGCCGCAGGATTCGAACACCTTCCCAGCCAGCAGATCGTGCTGACCGGTGGTGGCAGCCAGATCCCCGGGCTCGACGGGCTGGCGGCGCGGATTCTGGGTCAGCAGGTGCGGCTTGGCCGGCCGCTGCGTGTGCAGGGGTTGCCGCAGGCGGCGACCGGCGCGCCCTTTGCAAGTGTCGTGGGGCTTTGCCTTTTTGCGGCGCATCCCCAGGACGAATGGTGGGATTTCGACATTCCGGCAGAGCGGCTTCCGGCACGGTCGCTCAAGCGCGCGTTCAAATGGTTCCGGGATAACTGGTAAGCGCAACATGATGACGTGTCGGCGAAATGCCGCCGGCGCAGGGGAAAAGGAGGCCAGATTTTGTAGAACCGGGGCGATTCTGTGATGACCGGAAGCCACAGTCTCTATAAAATCGACCAAAACTCGTATCAATTCGGCGCAGGTCGAACATAACAGGCGGAAATACGATGGCATTGAATCTCATGATGACCGAGCGGGAAGAGCTCAAGCCGCGGATCACGGTGTTCGGCGTGGGCGGTGCGGGCGGCAACGCGGTGAATAACATGATCGAGCAGCAGCTCGAAGGTGTGGAGTTCGTCGTTGCCAACACGGATGCCCAGGCGCTGCAGCAATCCAATGCGCCGGCGCGAATTCAGATTGGTATCAAGGTTACTGAAGGGCTGGGCGCGGGGGCACGTCCCTCGGTTGGCGCCGCGGCTGCCGAGGAAACGATTGAAGAGATCGTCGATCACCTGGCCGGGGCACATATGTGCTTCATCACGGCGGGGATGGGCGGCGGCACCGGGACGGGCGCCGCGCCGATCATCGCGCAGGCCGCGCGGGAACTTGGCGTTCTGACCGTCGGCGTGGTGACGAAGCCCTTCCAGTTCGAAGGCTCCAAGCGGATGCGGCAGGCCGAGGAGGGCGTCGAGGCGCTGCAGAAGGTCGTCGACACGCTGATCATCATTCCGAACCAGAACCTGTTCCGTCTTGCGAACGAAAAGACCACCTTCACCGAAGCCTTCGCCATGGCGGATGACGTGCTTTACCAAGGCGTGAAGGGCGTGACCGACCTGATGGTGCGGCCGGGTCTCATCAACCTCGACTTTGCTGACGTCCGCGCAGTGATGGACGAGATGGGCAAGGCCATGATGGGCACCGGCGAGGCCGAAGGCGAAAACCGGGCCATCCAGGCCGCCGAAAAGGCCATTGCCAACCCGCTGCTGGACGAAATCAGCCTGCGTGGTGCCAAGGGCGTGCTGATCAACATCACCGGCGGCTATGACCTGACCCTGTTCGAACTGGACGAGGCTGCGAACCGGATTCGCGAAGAGGTCGATCCGGACGCCAACATCATCGTGGGTTCGACCCTCGACACCGCGATGGAAGGCATGATGCGGGTGAGCGTCGTCGCCACCGGTATCGACGCCGCGCCCGCGAATGCTGAGGTTCCGGTGCCGCGTCGCCGTTTGGCAGAGCCGCTGCAGCCCGCCCAACAGCCCGCTGCCGCTGCGCCCGCCGCGCGTCCGGCACCCCAGCAGCGCCAAGAGCCGCAGCCGGCGACCTTCCACCACCGGCCTGAAGAGGATGAAAACCGCTTCAGCGCGCCGACTGACGATCTGCCGCCGCCGGCCTACCGCCCGCAGCCGCAGCCGCAACCTCAGGCCCGTCAGCCGCAGCCGCGGCAGCCGGGTTTCAGCACCGATCAGGACGCTGCGGCATTCGTAGCCCCGCGTCCGGCTGCCTCGCCGCGCCCGCAGGCCGGCACCCCCACGCCCGAGGCTATGGCGCGCCTTCAGGCTGCCGTCAACAAGGTGCCCTCGCGTCAGGCCCCGGCGCAGCAGCCCGCTCGGGCTGAGGAAAAGCCGCGCTTCGGGATCAACTCGCTCATCAACCGGATGACCGGCCATGCCGAGGAGAAGCCGCGTGCCCCGCAGCAGCCGGTGCGCCAGCAGCCGCAGGTGAACCAGTACGAGGAAGAGCAGGCGGCCGATCCCGAGCAGGAGCGGATCGAGATCCCGGCATTCCTGCGCCGGCAGGCGAACTGATCAGTTCATATTTCGTGAGCTCACGACAAGGAAAGGCCGGCGTGATCCGGCCTTATTCCTTTTTGTGCCAATCGTTTGCGGCGCGTCCTGAATGCGCCTGCGCTGAAATGCGCCCGCTGCCGGGGTTTGTTACATCTTGGTAGTAAAGATTGAGTTGTGGGGAAGGGTTATCGGCATTACCTCGGCCATGCAGCAAAGTGTTGTTGTAGAAGATGGCGGAGATAGGGCTGTGCAAACCACGATCCAGACAAGCGTTACATTCACGGGTGCAGGCCTGCATTCGGGCGCGCCTGTCCGGATGACCGTTTCGCCGGTCGAGGCCGATACCGGAATCCGCTTCCGCCGCAATGATGTCACCGATGCCGATCCCGTCGTGCCCGCACGCTGGGATGCGGTCGTGCCGTCGCGGCTTTGCACTCTGATCGCGAATGCCGAAGGGACAAGCGTTTCCACCATCGAGCATATCATGGCGGCGCTTGCAGGCTGCGGCATC
Source organism: Rhodobacteraceae bacterium LNNU 3342 (assembly GCA_008711135.1). Classification (GTDB taxonomy): domain Bacteria; phylum Pseudomonadota; class Alphaproteobacteria; order Rhodobacterales; family Rhodobacteraceae; genus Halodurantibacterium. Next base: position 112,617 of record VUAW01000002.1, on the reverse strand, counting down.
CATAATGCGATGATCGACATCGACGGCCCGGAAGTTCCAATCCTTGATGGCAGTGCCGCGCCGTTCGTCGCGCGGCTGATCCCGGCCGGGCTGCGGGTGCTGGATCGTCCGTTGCGCGCGCTGCGTGTCCTCGCGCCGGTCGAGGTGCGCGAGGGTGAGGCCGTTGCGCGACTGGAGCCGGCGGATTCGCTGGAAATCGACTTCCACATCGACTTCGCCGACAAGGCCATTGGTCGGCAGACCAAGTCGCTCGACATGGCGAATGGCGCTTTCGTACGCGAACTGGCGACCAGCCGGACCTTCTGCCGTCAGGCGGATGTGGACGCGATGCGGGCGCGGGGGCTTGCCCTTGGCGGAACGTTGGAAAATGCGGTGGTGGTTGATGGTGATCGGGTCCTGTCGCCGGGCGGGCTACGGTTCGCGGATGAGCCGGTCCGGCACAAGATGCTAGACGCGCTTGGCGACCTAGCGCTTGCAGGCGGGCCGATTCTGGGCCGCTACATCGGTGAACGGGCCGGTCACGCCATGACCAACGCATTGCTTCGGGCGCTTTTCGCACAGCCGCTGGCCTATGACTGGGTGGATTGCGGCGTCGTGACGGGCCGCAAGCTGCCGGGCGTCGGCGTGACCGTGGCTGACCTTCCGGCACTGGCTTGAACCGCGCGGCATCGTGCCAAAGGCGTTTTGCGCCCCCGATTTTTCTGTGCTAGGACGAGGACCAACTGGCGCGGGTGCAACCCGCGCGGCATGGATGGGGTAGGCGGATCATGGCATTCGGCAGGTTTTTGGTGCGCAGCGCCGGGGGTGTTCTGCTGGCGGCGAGCCTGGCCGCTTGTGGCAGTTCGAATCGTGACGTGCCGCTGGAAACCTTCACTGCTGAAGAAATCTATCAGCGCGGTGAGCATGAACTGGAATCCGGCGCCCGCGCCGGCGTCGCGGCCAATTACTTTGCCGAGGTAGAGCGGCTTTATCCCTATTCGGACTGGGCCCGTCGCGCGTTGATCATGCAGGCCTATGCCCACCACCGCGACCGCAACTATGAAGAGGCCCGCGCGGCCTCTCAGCGGTTCCTTGACTTCTATCCGGCGGATGAGGATGCGCCCTATGCGCAGTACCTGCTGGCGCTGTCCTACTATGACCAGATCGACGCGATCGGGCGCGACCAAGGCCTGACGTTCCAGGCGCTGCAGGCGCTTCGTGCGGTGATCGAGCGGTACCCGGACAGCGACTATGCCCGCTCCTCAGTGCTGAAGTTCGATCTGGCCTTCGACCATCTTGCCGCCAAGGAGATGGAGATCGGCCGCTACTACCTGCGCCGTGGCCATTACACTGCTGCGATCAACCGCTTCCGCGTAGTGGTTGAGGATTTTCAGACGACCACCCATACACCTGAAGCCCTGCATCGGCTGGTAGAGGCTTACCTAGCCCTTGGCCTGACCGCAGAGGCGCAGACCGCCGCGGCGATCCTGGGCCACAACTTCCAGTCCAACCCCTTCTACCAGGACAGCTTTGCCCTGCTGACGGGCCGTGGGCTAGAGCCTGAGGCGCAGGGGGAAAGCTGGCTGTCGCAGGTCTATCGGCGGACGGTCCAGGGCGAGTGGCTCTGATCCGGGGCGGGGATGCTGCGGGGTCTTGAAATACGCGACATGCTGATCATCGACCGGCTGGAACTTACCTTCCAGCCGGGTCTCAACGTGCTGACCGGGGAAACCGGAGCGGGGAAGTCGATCCTGCTGGATGCGCTTGGCTTCGTGCTGGGCTGGCGAGGGCGGGCCGAACTGGTCCGCAGCGGCGCCGCACAGGGAGAGGTCGTGGCGTGGTTCGACCTGCCCCCCGGCCACGCGGCCCGCGAGATCCTGCGCGAGGCGGGCCTGCCCGAGGATGACGAGCTGATCCTGCGCCGCGTCAACACCGCCGACGGCCGCAAGACCGGCTGGGTCAACGACCGCCGCACAAGCGGCGACGTTCTGCGGGCGCTCTCGGATGTGCTGGTGGAACTGCATGGGCAGCATGACGACCGCGGCCTTCTGAACCCGCGCGGCCACCGGCAGATGCTGGATGCCTTTGCCGGGATCGACCTTCAGCCTGTTCGCGGCGCATGGAACGCGCTTGGCGCAGCGCGCAAGGAACTTGCAGGGGCCGAGGCTGCCCTAGCCGCCGTGCGTGAGGAAGAGGATTTCCTGCGCCACGCGGTTGCCGAACTTGACAAGCTGGACCCCCAGCCGGGCGAGGAGGCGGTGCTTGATGCCCGCCGCCGCGCCATGCAGGGGGCGGAGCGGATTCGCGATGACGTGGCCCGGGCGCTGAACGTGATGGGGCTGGAGGGTGCCGAGGGGCTTCTGGGCGACGCGATGCGTTGGCTCGAGGGCGCCGCCGATCGTGCCGAAGGCACGCTGGAAAGGGCGCTCGCGGCGCTGAACCGCGTGTTCATCGAGTTGGGAGAGGCCCAGCAGGGCGTGGAACAATGCCTCGAGGCGCTGGATTTCAATCCCGTTGAGCTGGAAGAGGTCGAGGAGCGCCTGTTCGCGATCCGGGGCCTTGCGCGGAAACACGGGGTGCTGCCGGACGAGCTTGGTACCTATGCCAATAACCTGCGCCAGCGGCTTGCCGCGCTGGATGGGGGCGAACGGCAGATCGGCGTGCTGAGGGACCGGCTGGCGCAGGCGCAGGCGGCCTATGACGCCGCCGCCGCCGCCCTGACCGAAACCCGTCGCGCGGCGGCCAAGCGGCTTGATCAGGCGATGGCGGCCGAACTGGCGCCGCTGAAGATGGAACGGGCTGTCTTCACCACCGAGGTCGCCGCCGCCGAACCGGGGCCGGAAGGGGTGGATGCCGTGGCTTTCACCGTCGCAACGAACCCAGGCGCGCCGGCGGGGCCGTTGAACAAGATCGCTTCGGGAGGGGAGCTGTCGCGCTTCCTGCTGGCGCTCAAGGTCTGTCTGACCCGGGACAGCAGCGGCCTGACCATGATCTTTGACGAAATCGACCGGGGTGTTGGGGGGGCCACCGCCGATGCCGTGGGGCGCAGGCTTCAAGCGCTGTCAGGCGATGCACAGGTGCTTGTGGTTACCCATTCGCCGCAGGTGGCGGCGCTGGGGGCGCATCACTGGCGGGTGGAGAAGCGGGTGACGGATGGGATGACCACATCGACCGTCGTGCCGCTTTCGCCGGAAGAAAGGGTGGATGAGATCGCCCGCATGGTTGCGGGCGACAGGATTACCGATGCGGCACGGGAGGCGGCGCGCGCCCTGCTGCGCGCCTAGTCCACCCCGTGAACGGCCTGGGCGGAAACCGCCTGCCAGCCGTTCTTGGTCTTGCGCAGCACAAAGCCATAGATGACCGCGCGGCGCGGCGCCTCTGACCCGTCGGCGCGGAGCAGCCCCGACAGAATGTAGCGCTGCCAGACCTGCACCAGCCCCGGCGCAAGTTCACGCGCACGGCCCTTGCCGGTGACCAGCCGGGCTTTGCGCCAGACCCCGGAAAACCCCTGCAGATGCCCCTCGGTGATGGCTTTCTGTCCTTCCCACCATCCGTGCTCGGGGGTGATGAAATCGGCCTCGGGCGCGAACAGGGCGGCCATCCGCGGCGCGTCGCGGGTGGTGAAGGCGTCGGAAAACGCCTTGGCAAAGCTTTCAGGCGTGGCGGGAAGGATCATTGCCGCACCAGTTTGCCGGGGTTCAGCAGGTTCTGCGGATCAAGCGCTGCCTTCAGGGTCCCCATCACGTCCCATGCCGCGCCGTGTTCGGCCTCCATGTAGCCGAGCTTTCCCATCCCGATGCCATGTTCGCCCGTCACGGTTCCGCCCAGCCGAAGCGCCCGCTCGGCCATACGCTTGGCCAGACGTGCGGCCTCGGCCATTTCCGCGGCATCATCGGGTGAGGCCAGAAGAAGTGCGTGGAAATTGCCGTCGCCAACATGGCCAAGGATCGGGCCCGGAATGCCGCTTGCCGCGATATCGGCGGCGGTTTCCTCGACCGCTTCGGCCAAGCGAGAGATCGGAACGCAGACATCGGTGATCACGGCGCGGGCGCCCGGGCGCAGCGCAAGGCAGGCGTAATAGGCGTTGTGTCGCATCTTCCACAGCGCGTTCCGCTCTTCAGGGCGCGTGGCCCAGCGGAAGCCTTCACCGCCGGCGTCCGCCACGATCGCGCCGAAGCGTTCACTCTGCTCGGCCACGGCGGCGTCGGAGCCATGAAACTCGACCAGCAGATGCGGCTGTTCGGGCAGGCCCGCTTGGCTGTGGGCGTTCACGGCAGCGGCGGTGGCGGTGTCCAGGAACTCGATCCGCGCCATGGGCAGGCCCGACTGGATCGTAGTGATGACCGTTTCCACGGCGCTCGTCATGTCGGGAAAGGCGCATACGGCGGCGGCCACGGCCTCCGGCTGGCCCTGAAGGCGCAGGGTAAGTTCCGTGATCAGGCCCAGCGTCCCCTCGGCCCCCACGAACAATCCGGTCAGATCGTACCCGGCCGAGGATTTGGGCGCCGCCGTTCCAGTGCGGATCACCCGCCCATCCGCCAGCACCACCTCAAGCGCAAGGACATTGTCCCGCATCGTGCCATAGCGCACCGCGGTCGTGCCGCTGGCGCGGGTGGATGCCATGCCGCCCAGGCTTGCATTCGCGCCGGGATCGACGGGGAAGAACAGGCCGGTGGCACGAAGTTCGGTGTTCAGCGCCTCTCGCGTCACGCCGGGTTGCACCACGGCAACCATGTCTTCGGCCCGAACCTCCAACACGCGGTTCATGCGGCTAAAGTCCACGGTCAGCCCGCCGCGGATCGGCAGGGCGTGCCCTTCCAACGAGGTGCCGGTGCCCCAAGGCGTTACCGGGCAGCCGTTGCGGGCGCAGATGCGCATGATCTCCGCCACCTCGGCGGTTGTGGCCGGATAGGCCACCGCATCGGGGGGCGTGGGCGCAAAATGCGCCTCGTTCGCGCCGTGAAGCGCAAGGTCGGATGGCGACCGGGACAGCCGGTCACCCAGCAATGCCGAAAGCTCGGACAGCGCCTGAGAGAGAGTCATTCTTGCCTCTGGTTTTTCGCGGCACACTAGGGCAAGTGCCGGCGCGGGGAAAGCCCGTCCAGAGGTACGATACGCTTTTGCCGGAAGGTCAGACCTGCTCGACCGTCACGCGTTCGGGATAGAACGAGATATAGCCCGCGATCCGTGCCGCAGCCTCGCGCGGCTGTTCATAGGACCAGCAGGCGTCGGGGATCGTCGTGCTCTTAGTGATCAGGCTGTAATAACTTGCCTCGCCCTTGATGGGGCAAGAGGTGCGGCTGTCCGTCCGCTCAAGAAAAGCCATCGCCACGTCGTGTCGCGGGAAGTAGATGACGGGCGCAGCATTCCCTTCCGTCAGTTCAAGCGCTGCCGAGGTTTCGGCGATGACGGCGCCGCCAGCGCGAACGACCCAAATCCCTTCGGCCTTCTGGATCGACAGGTTCTCGGACATCATCTTCCTCTCATGTGGTTGTGCGCCATCTTAACGACGGGCAAGTGACAAAGGCATGTCAGCCAAAAGTAGAAATCAGATCGGCGCCGTGACCCGGTGCAGCCAGTCCCGGGCGGCGTCGCCCAGATGCGGCGCAAGCGCCTTTGCGACGCGGGCGTGATAGGCGTTCAGCCACGCTCGTTCACCCAACGAGAGCATGTCCGGCACAACCAGCCGCGTGTCGATCGGGCAGAGCGTCAGTGTCTCGAAATCCAGCATCGCGCGGGCGTCGCCGCCGGGCAGGGCAGGGGCGTCCTGCACCACGACGAGGTTTTCAATCCGGATGCCGAACGCGCCTTCACGGTAATAGCCAGGCTCGTTCGACAGGATCATCCCCGGTTCCAGCGGCACGTCAGAAAGGCGGGAGATCCGCTGCGGCCCTTCGTGCACCGACAGGAAGGCGCCAACGCCATGGCCGGTGCCGTGGTCATAATCCTGCCCCACCAGCCAAAGCGAGTAGCGGGCCAGCGCGTCGATGTCGCGCCCGGCCAGCCCCTTGGGGAAGCGGGCCCGGGAAATGGCGATCATCCCCTGCAGCACGCGGGTGAAGGCGGCTTTTTCCTCTTGGCCCGGAGTGCCGCGGGCGATGGTGCGGGTGATGTCGGTGGTGCCATCGGCGTACTGCCCGCCCGAATCGACAAGGAGCAGTTCGTTGTCGCGCAGGGGGCGGTTGGTGCCCTCGGTCACCCGGTAATGCACGATGGCGCCATTCGGCCCGGCCCCGGCAATGGTTTCAAAGCTGATGTCACGCAGCAGGTTCGACCGGGTGCGGAACCCCTCCAGCGCCTTGACCACGTCGATCTCGGTCAGCCCCTCGGGCTGCGCGTCCAGCCAGCAAAGGAATTCAGCCATCGCCACCCCGTCGTGAAGATGGGCGGCGCGGCTGCCCTCCAGTTCTGCGGCATTCTTGCGGGCCTTGGGCAGGATGCAGGGATCGGCGCCCCAGACAGCGTCTGACGACAACTGATCCGCCACCCAGAGCGGCGCCGTCGCCCGATCCACCCGCACCGGCCCCGGCAGCGCCTGCAGCGCTTGGCCAAAGGTGCCCGCTGGGAAGATGTCCACGTCGCCCAGATGTGCGCGCACGTCGGCGTCCAGCTTGCCTTCGTCAATGAAAAGCGAGAGCCGCGCATCGTCATGCAGGATCGCAAAGCCGTGCACCACCGGGTTCCGCGCCACGTCCTGCCCACGGATGTTCAGCAGCCAACAGAGGCTATCGGGCAAGGTGATGACGGCGGCACCTTGCCCTGCCTCACGCAGCACCTGGGCCAGACGTTCGCGCTTGGCGGCGCTGGTTTCGCCCGCCAGTTCGACGGGATGAACCGAAACCTTGCCTTGGGGCGGGGGCGGCTGGTCCGCCCAGATGCGGTCTATCAGGTTCTCGACCCGGCGCAGGGCGATGCCGCTTCCCGCCAAGCCGTCCTCCAGCCGGGCGATTTCCTCGGCCGTATGCAGCCAGGGGTCAAAGCCGATGATCCCTTCGTTCAGCGAGCTACGCAGCCAGTCGGCGGGCTTGGTTTCAGGCCAGGGAACTGGGGTAAAGACGTCAGTATCCGTCTGTGCCCGCACCTGAAGCCGATAGCGCCCGTCAATGAAGACACCCGCGCGGTCCATCAGCGCGATGCAGAAGCCCGCCGATCCGGTAAAGCCCGTAAGCCAGGACAGCCTTTCATCCCGTGGCGCGACGTATTCGCCCTGATGCGCGTCCGCCCGAGGCACAAGAAATCCGGCAAGCCCCTCTTGCGCCATGACTTCGCGCAGCGCGGCCAGCCGCGGCGGACCCTGTTCCGGGCGGGTGCTTGCCGTAAATCCCTGCAACATCAGCGCTTGATCCCCATCACCCGGGCGCGGGCACGTGGGTCAGTGTCGAACAGCGCGGCAAGCTGTTCGGTCATGGCCCCGGCCAGTTGTTCGACATCCGTGATCGTCACCGCCCGCTGATAGTACCGGGTCACGTCATGGCCGATGCCGATGGCCAGCAGTTCAACCGCGCGGCGGCGTTCGACCATGGCGATGACATCGCGCAGGTGCTTTTCCAGATAGTTGGCCGGGTTGACCGAGAGCGTGGAATCATCCACCGGCGCCCCGTCGGAAATCACCATCAGGATCTTGCGCGCCTCGGGCCGACCCAACATCCGGCGGTGCGCCCATTCCAGTGCCTCGCCGTCGATGTTTTCCTTCAGCAGGCCTTCCTTCATCATCAGGCCAAGGTTCGACCGCACCCGCCGCCAAGGCGAATCGGCGCGCTTGTAGATGATGTGACGCAGGTCGTTCAGGCGGCCGGGTTGCTGCTGACGCCCCGCGGCCAGCCAGCGTTCACGGCTTTGCCCGCCTTTCCACGCGCGGGTGGTGAAGCCAAGGATCTCCACCTTGACCTGGCAGCGTTCCAGCGTCCGCGCCAGCACATCGGCGCAGATCGCCGCGATGGAAATTGGGCGCCCGCGCATCGAGCCGGAGTTGTCGAGCAGCAGGGTCACCACCGTATCGCGGAACTCGGTGTCCTTTTCGACCTTGAAGGACAGCGGCGTGGTCGGGTTGGCAACCACCCGGGCCAGCCGGCCGGCATCAAGGATGCCTTCCTCGCGGTCGAATTCCCAGCTACGGCTCTGCTGCGCCTGCAACCGGCGCTGCAGCTTGTTGGCGAGCCGGCTGACCGCGCCCTTGAGGGGTTCAAGCTGCTGATCAAGGTAGGCCCGCAGCCGCTCCAACTCGATTGGTTCGGCCAGTTCCTCAGCAGCAATTTCCTCATCGAAGTCCGTGGTGAAGACCTCATAGTTGGGATCGGCATCGGAATGGGCCGCGGGCGGGGGCGGTTCCAGCGGTGCCTCGCCTTCGGGCAGGTCGGCCTCTTCGGACATCTCCAGTTCGGCGCTGTCGTCCATGGTGGCCTGCGCCTGGCTCATGTCCTGGCTTTGCTGGCTCTGGTCCTGCTCGCTGCTTTCGCTTTCGTCGGACTCCTGATCGTCCTGCGTCTGCTTGTCAGGGTTTTCCTGTTCCTGGCTCTCGGCCTCGTCGCCCTCTTCCTCATCCTCCTGATCAGGATCGTCGCCAAGCTGATCGCCATAGCCAAGGTCGGTGATCACCTGCCGTGCGAACCGGGCAAATGCCGCCTGGTCGGAAAGCACCTCATCCAGCCCCGCCAACGTGCCGCCGGCCTGCTGTTCAATGAACGGGCGCCACAACTCCATCACATTAGCCGCATCGGCGGGCATGGGGCGGCCTGTCGCCAGATGGCGCAGCAGGTAGCCCGCCGCCGTCGCCAGCGGCGCGTCCGAGGGTTGGGTGATCTGGCCATAGCCCTTGCGCCCAGCCTCATGCGCGATCTTGGCGTCGATGTTGCCGGCGGTGCCGGGCATGGTTCGTGCACCCACCGCCTCGCAACGCGCGGTTTCCAGCGCCTCGTAAAGCTCGCGCGCCAGATTGCCTTCGGGGGCATAGCGGGTGTGGGTGGTCGGGTTGTGATACTTCCGCCGCAGCGCGAATGCGTCAGCAGTGCCGCGGGCGAGAAGAACCTCGTCCCGGGTCATCCGCCGCGTGACCTGCGGCAGGCGCATCGACTCGCCGGTCATTCCCGGCGGGTCGACGGAATAGCTGACCGTCATCTCGCGGTCATCGGCCATGGTGCGCGTGGCCTCTGCCAGCGCCTTCTTGAACGGTTCGGCGGGGTTATCGTTTCGGGTCATCGCCTCACCCCTTCGCTGGACATTCAGCCAAGGCTGCTGCTGGCCGCGCTTTCCGGCAGTTCCTCGTCAAAGCAGCGCTGATAGAATTCAGCCACCGTCTGACGTTCCAGTTCGTCGCACTTGTTCAGGAAGGTGAGCCGGAAGGCATAGCCGATGTTGCGGAAGATCCGCGCGTTTTCGGCCCAGGCAATCACGGTGCGCGGCGACATGACAGTGGACAGGTCGCCGTTCATGAAGGCCGTCCGCGTCAGGTCCGCGACGGTGACCATCTGGCTGATCTGGCGGCGGCCTTTTTCGGTGTTGTAATGCGGGTTCTTGGCCAGCACGATCGCGGCCTCGGCATCATGGCTCAGGTAGTTGAGCGTGGCCACGAGGCTCCAACGGTCCATCTGGCCCTGGTTGATCTGCTGGGTGCCGTGGTAGAGGCCAGTCGTATCCCCAAGCCCCACGGTGTTGGCTGTCGCGAACAGGCGGAAGCACGGGTGGGGGGTGATGACCTCGTTCTGGTCAAGCAGCGTCAGCTTACCGTCAGTTTCCAGAACCCGCTGGATCACGAACATCACGTCCGCGCGGCCTGCGTCATATTCGTCAAAGACGATGGCGCAAGGGTTGCGCAGCGCCCAAGGCAGGATGCCTTCCTGGAACTGGGTGACCTGCTTGCCGTCGATCAGCTTGATCGCATCCTTGCCGATCAGGTCGATCCGGCTGACGTGGCTGTCGAGGTTGACCCGCACGCAGGGCCAGTTCAGCCGCGCGGCCACCTGCTCGATATGGCTCGATTTTCCGGTGCCGTGATAGCCCTGGATCATCACGCGGCGGTTGTACTGAAACCCGGCGAGGATGGCGAGCGTGGTGTCCTGGTCGAACTTGTAGGTGCTGTCGATTTCGGGAACACGGTCGCTGCGTTCGGGAAAGCCCTTCACGACCATGTCGCTGTCGATGCCGAACACCTCGCGGACAGAGATTTCTTCGGTCGGTTTCATCATCTTTTCCATCGTTCCGTCCGCCATGTCAGCCTCGTCCGTCAGCTCTTGGGGAATGTGTGAAACATATATTGCGGCTGTGCAAGGGGAACACCCCAAGGGTCAGTCGCGGAAGTTGCGGCTGTCCTTGATCTGGTCCCAAGCCCAGACAACCTCTTGCAGGCGATCCTCGTCGTCGCGGTTGCCGCCGTTCATGTCCGGGTGCAGGTCCTTGACCAAGCTCTTGTATTGCTTGCGGATCTCGACCCTTGTCCAGTGATCGCGGGCATCAAGGATTTCCAGCGCGCGCCGTTCCGTGGGGGGCAGGCGGCGCGTATGGGTGGTGGCGGCGTTCTTGCCGGGGTTCTGCGTGGCCTTTTCGCCCAGAATCTCATGTGGGTCGTTGACCCCAAGCCGGGCCCAGGCGCGGCCTTCGTCGCGGCTGCCCAGAGGCTTTGTCTCTCGGCCCCAGACCCGGTCGGTGTTCATGAACTTCTGGAATTCCTCCTCGGTCTGGCCGGTGAAGAAGTTCCACTTGGTGTTGTATTCCCGCACGTGGTCCTTGCAGAACCAGAAGTATTCATCCAGCCGCTCTGGCGACTTAGGCGCGCGGTATTGACCAGCCTCCTTGCAGCCGGGGCTGTCGCAGGGACGGTTCGACGTCTCGAAGGCGCCCGACATGCCGCGCTTGCCCTTGGTGCGGCGCTTCTTGTCGGTGGAAACGCGCAGGTCAAACTCAAATGGGGAGCGATCAGTCATCGGTAGGGCCCTTTTCGACTCGGACGCAGCAGTTTAGGGTTTTTGGCGTCACGTTGAAGGGGTTGAGTGGAAAAAATGGCACTTGTTGATGACATTCGTGCGAGGCTTCAGCAAGCTTTCGCTCCTGCCGAGCTTGAGGTCGTCGATGACAGCGAGTCCCACCGCGGCCACGGCGGCTGGCGCGAGGGCGGAGAAACCCATTTCAACGTGCGTATCCGGGCCGCCGCATTCCGCGACATGAGCCGTATCCAGCGCCACCGCGCGGTCCATGGCGCAATCGGGCCGGATCTTGTCGGCCGGATCCACGCGCTTGCCCTGGATATCGACGGCTGATCAGTCGCGCCGTTCCGCCCCGTCCAGACGGGGCGCGATGGAGGTGACGTTGCTGTCCACCGCCGGGCCCACCGGCGCCAGCCGCGGGGCAGGGCCTGCGGGCGCGTTCGGCGTCAGGGCGCCTGCCATGGCAACGGGCGACGGCGGTTCCGGTGCGACCGGGCGAGGGGCCTCGGGGATGATCCGCCGCTCCGTATCCTGCCGGTGCAGGTCGGGTTTGGCTGCGGCCTCTTCCAGCGCCCGGCGAAAGATGAGCATGTTCTGAAACTTGATTTCCTTGCGGAAAAGGCCCCGGCGTTCCTCGCATGGAAGCGTTTCCGCGCGGCGGTATTCCCAACCCTCGGCCGCCAGCTCGTTCATCAGCTGCGTCAGGGTGTGCGCGAACCTTTCCCGCTGATCGCGCATTCCCCGCACCTTGTTGCCCCGCATCGGGGCGGGAACGACCTTGTATTCATAGCGCGCCATGTCCCGGCTCTCCTTATCGCTGAAGGCGCCGCGGGCGCGCGCAAGGCGGGCGCGGCGCGGTCCTTGGCGGACCAACGCCGGAAGGGCCCTGTCAGTTGCCGAGTTTCTTTGCCACGAGTTCGTTTACCAGCGCCGGGTTCGCCTTGCCCCCGGTCGCCTTCAGAACCTGACCCACGAACCAGCCAGCAAGCTTCGGATTGGCCTTGGCCTTTTCGACCTGCGCCGGGTTGGCGGCGATGATTTCGTCCACTGCGGCTTCAATCGCGCCGGTATCGGTGACCTGCTTCATGCCGCGGGCTTCGACGATTTCTGCCGGGTCGCCGCCTTCGGACCAAAGGATCTCGAACAGGTCCTTGGCGATCTTGCCGGAGATGTCGCCCTTGGCCATCAGGTCCAGTACGCCGCCAAGCTGCGCGGCCGAAACCGGGCTTTCAGCGACCGTCAACCCCTGCTTGTTCAAGCGGCCGAACAGCTCGTTGATAACCCAGTTCGCGGCCTGCTTGCCGTCGCGGCCGGTAGCAACCTCTTCAAAGAAAGCGGCGTTTTCAGCCTCGGCGGTCAGGACGCCCGCGTCATATTCCGTCATGCCGTAGTTCAGCACGAACCGTGCCTTCTTTTCGTCCGGCAGTTCGGGCAGCGACGCCGCGATGTCGTCGACCCAAGCCTGTTCCAGTTCCAGCGGCAGCAGGTCGGGATCCGGGAAGTAGCGGTAGTCATGCGCCTCTTCCTTGGACCGCATCGACCGCGTTTCGCCCTTGTCCGGGTCGTAGAGGCGGGTTTCCTGCACCACGGTGCCTCCATCCTCGATGATGGCGATCTGGCGCCGGGCCTCATATTCGATTGCCTGCTGGATGAAGCGCATGGAGTTCATGTTCTTGATCTCGCACCGCGTGCCCAGATAGCCGAAATCGCCGGTCTCGATGAACTTCTCATAGGCGCCGGGGCGGCAGACGGACACGTTCACGTCGGCCCGCAGGTTGCCGTTCTGCATGTTGCCGTCGCAGGTGCCAAGGTAGCGCAGGATCTGACGCAGCTTGACAACATAGGCCGCCGCTTCTTCCGGCCCTCGAATGTCAGGGCGGCTCACGATCTCCATCAGCGCGACGCCCGTGCGGTTCAGGTCCACGAAGGACATGTTCGGATCCATGTCGTGGATCGACTTGCCCGCGTCCTGTTCAAGGTGAATGCGTTCGATCCGCACGCGGCGGCCGATGCCAGGCGCCATGTCCACCAATATCTCTCCCTCGCCCACGATGGGGTGGTAAAGCTGGCTGATCTGGTAGCCCTGCGGCAGGTCGGGGTAAAAGTAGTTCTTGCGGTCAAATGCCGAAAACAGGTTGATCTGCGCCTTCAGCGCCAGCCCCGTCCGCACCGCCTGTTCCACGCAGAATTCGTTGATGACCGGCAGCATCCCGGGCATCGCCGCATCGACGAACGCGACGTAGGAATTCGGCTCTGCCCCAAAGGTGGTCGAGGCGCCGGAAAATAGCTTGGCGTTCGACGCGACCTGGGCATGGACCTCCATGCCGATCACCAGCTCCCAGTCTTCCTTGGCGCCGGCAATGACTTTGGGTTCGGGGGCTTTGTAGGCAAGGTCAAGCATGGGTCTTCCTTTCGGGCTTGCGCTTTTCTAGGGCAGGGGCCGGAACGGGGCAAGAGGGCCTGTTATGGATGCCGTTGCGCGGGAATCCGCCAAGCTTCCTGCGGGTTTCCGCCGACTGACGCGCAGCACACGGATCCGTAAGTTGCCGCAAGGACCCGTTCGCGGGCATCGTCCGTAGGCCGCGACATTGGGTGCGCGGTGCCGTCGTGATCAGAGCCAATGCAGTCTTCCGGTTTCCTTCGTCGTGCCGTCATTGCACTTGTCCTTGCGCTTCCTGCTGCCTGTGGTGCCGCAGTTGAACCGCCCCCGGTTGCCGAACTGCCCGTGACCCGCTGGGATCACCGGCCCGAGGCTGAAACCTGGACCCGTGCTGCCCTGACGGCAGTGGAAACCCATGGCGCGGCGCTGCCCGCCACCCTTCCCGCGGATATCAAGACCTTCTGCCCTGGCTATGCCTCCGCATCCGAGGAGGATCGCGCGGCTTTCTGGGTTGGCCTGATGTCGGCCCTCGCCCGCTATGAAAGCACCTGGCGCCCCGAGGCTGCCGGTGCGGGCGGTCGCTATCGCGGGCTGCTGCAAATTTCGCCCCAGACCGCGCGCAACTATGGCTGTGCCGCAACCGGCAACGGGCTTTACGATGGTGCCGCGAACCTGTCCTGCGCGATCCGGATCGCTTCCCGCCAAGTGGCGCGTACCGGTGTCGTGGCAGGCAAGCCGGGGGCTTGGGGTGGCATCGCCGCTGACTGGATGCCAATGCGTGACGCGTCGAAACGGGACGAGATCGCCCGCTGGACGGCAAGCCAGTCCTACTGCCAACCCCGCAACATCTGATTTAGCAGCCCGTCGCGTCGGTGCGGCGGGCGCTTGGTCAGGCGGGGCTGTTCGGCCCCACCACGGGCCGCCGCATCCATGACGGAACCCCTGTCATCTGCACCAGTGACACGGTCGGCGCATGCACGCCGCCCAAGCGCAGCGTTTCCGCCCGCAGCATCTCGATCCCGTCCTGGGCATTCTCGGGCAGCCGTTCCGCCGGGATCGGCTTGCCCATCGTGATCGCGAAGGGCTGACGGTGCTTGTTCAGCGTTTCGTGGAACAGTGTGATGTCGCGAAGCGTCGGGTGAAGCAGGTCGAACAGGTAAAAGAGCGAGGAGTTCCGCGCCCGGATGTTCACCGGGATCACCGGAATGTCGAACTTGCGCGCGATCATGGCCGCCGAGGTCATCCAGGGACGTTCATGCAGCCGCAGCCCACGCCGCTTGGCCAGACGGCCTGATGGGAAGATCACGCCCAGCCGCCCGTCGCTGATGGCCTTGCGTGTGAAATCCATCGTCTCCCGCGTCTTGGCGCGGCTGCGCTTTTCGGCGCGCCATTCCACCGGGGCAATCAGATCCTCCATCTGCGGCAGGATGCGGAGGATATCGCGGTTGGCATAGATGTAGAGGTCCGGGCGTAGCGGCGCGATCAGCGAATGCAGGATGATCCCGTCCGCAATGCCGGTGGGGTGGTTGGCCACGATCAGCGCAGGCCCCTGGCGCGGCAGGTTTTCAAGCCCGCTGTGCGTGACCTGGGTCGCGATCATCTGCGCCATGCGCTGCATGATCAGGTGCGTCGGCCAATCGACGATTTCTTCCGCAATGCGGACGGTCTGATCATAGCCCAGCATGGCCGTCAGGACGCGCAACGCCATCGTATGATGGGGCTGACCACTGAAAAGCCAGGGCGCGCGTTCCGCGATCAGGGGGTCAAGACGGTCTTTCATCATTTTGCCGTGCCAGAGTGCCGCATCTATGTTACAAACCTATGTCAGCCAACCCGGCTGTCGAGGGGGCGCGGCAGACGCCGGCGAAAATCAGCCCAACATCCGCCCCACCATCTCTCCCAGATCACGGCTCAGCTTGGGGTTGGACTGCATCCGCTCCAACTCTGCCCGGATCAGCGCCTGTCGATCGGCGTCATAGCGGCGCCAGGTTTCGAACGCGGTGGACATGCGCGCTGCCGTCTGCGGGTTCAAAGGATCAAGCCGCAGCAGCCAGTCCGCCACGAACCGATAACCCGCCCCTGATGGGTGGTGGAACCCTGCGGCATTGCCGGACAGCCCGCCAATCACCGCGCGGAAGCGGTTGGGGTTCTTCCAGTCAAAGGCGGGATGCTCGGTCAGCCGCGTGGCGATCGCCGCAGCCTCGTCCGGGGCGGCAAGCATGACCTGAAGGCCGAACCACTTGTCCATGACCAACCGGTCGTGCTGCCACTGGTCGTGGAAGGCAGCAAGCTCACCTTCACCGGCACCTACGTCGAGCAGCGCCGTCAGCGCGCCAAGCTGTTCGGTCATGTTGTCGGCAGCATGGAACTGTTCCGCCGCCCGCGCACCGCCATCCACCTGCGAAAGCCCGGCCAGTGCTGCGTTGCGCAGCGCACGGCGGCCCGCATCTGCCGCATCGGGCCGGTAAGGGCCCTGCACCTGCATCGCGTCATAGATCCGCCCCAGATCGGCAGCCAGATGTTGCGCCCGCGCGAGCGAGAGCCGCTTGCGCGCCGTGTAGATCTGCGTCGGATCAGGGATGGTGCCGCTGTCATGCAACCCCTGTGCCATGTCATCGTCCGAGGGCAGCCGCAGCGCCAGCGCCACGAAGGCAGGATCAAGGCTGTCGTCCCGCAGCAGGCTTGCCAGTCCGTCAAGGAAAGCGGGCGGCGGTTCCACCCCTTCGGTCACCATGCGTGCCAGCACTTCCTTGGCAAGGCTCCGGCCCGCTTCCCAGCGGTTGAACGGATCCGTGTCATGCGCCAGCAGGAAGGCCCGTTCCTCCATCGACTGTTCACGTTCCAAGATCACCGGGGCCGAGAAGCCCCGAAGGATCGAGGGCACGGGCCGTTCCGGAAGGCCGGTAAAGCGGAAGCTTTGCTCAGGCTCTGACAGTTCCAGGATCACGGTCGGCTGAAGCTCGACCCCGTCCTGCCCCAGAAGGCCCACGGCCACCGGCATCAGCACTGTCTCCTTGATCGGCTGGCCCGGGGTGGGGGGCGTGGACTGGCGCAGGTGCAGCGTGTAGGTGCTGCCGTCCCAGTCCTCGGTCACAGCCAGCCGGGGGGTACCGGCCTGCGAATACCAGCGCTTGAACTGCGACAGGTCGCGGTGGGTGGTATCCTCGAACACGCGGATCCAATCCTCGATCGTGCAGGCCTCGCCATCATGGCGGGTGAAGTAAAGGTCCAGCGCGGCGTAATAGGCGTCATCGCCCACCAGCGCCTTGAGCATGCCGATCAGCTCCGCCCCTTTTTCATAGACGGTGGCGGTGTAGAAATTGTTGATCTCCACATAGCTTTCGGGCCGCACGTTATGCGCCAGCGGGCCGTTGTCTTCGCGGAATTGGCGGGCGCGAAGGGTCAGCACATCCTCGATCCGCTTCACCGCGCGGCTGCGCATGTCGCCAGTGAACTGCTGGTCCCGATAAACCGTCAGCCCTTCCTTCAGGCACAGCTGGAACCAGTCGCGGCAGGTGATGCGGTTGCCGGTCCAGTTGTGGAAATATTCGTGGGCGATGATCCGTTCTATGTTGTCATAGTCTTGATCGGTCGCGGTTTCCGGGCTGGCCAGCACATAGCGGGAGTTGAAGATGTTGAGACCCTTGTTCTCCATCGCGCCCATGTTGAAGTCGTCCACGGCGACGATGTTGAACACGTCCAGGTCGTATTCGCGGCCATAGACCTCCTCGTCCCAGCGCATCGACCGGATCAGCGCATCCATCGCGTAGGCGCAACGATCCTCATCCCCCGGGCGGACCCAGATGTTGAGCGTGACCTCCCGCCCCGATGCGGTGGTGAAGCCGCCGGTGTGGGCCACCAGATCACCCGCCACCAGGGCGAAAAGGTACGACGGCTTGGGCCAGGGATCGTGCCATTCGGCCCAGCCGGGCCCCTGCGCCACCGGGTTGCCGTTCGACAGCAGCACCGGCAGGTCGGATTCGACGCGCACGCGGAAGACGCCCATCACGTCGGGCCGGTCAGGGTAGAAGGTGATCTTGCGGAAACCTTCGGCCTCGCACTGGGTGCAATACATGCCGCGGGACATGTACAACCCTTCCAGCGCGGTGTTCGTATCGGGGGAGATCTCGACCTCGGCCTCCCAGACAAAGCCGTCGCGGGGCAGGGCAGAGGCCGGCACACGCAGCCCCTCGGCCAGCGGGGTGATCTCGATCTCAGTGTCGTCGATGCGCGCGCTGACAAGGCGCAGATCCTCGCCATCAAGCCACAGGTCGTGATGCCCGGCCGCCGCCGGGTTTGCCCGGAACCGGATCTGCGACAGAACACGCGTGGCCTTGGGGTCAAGCTGGAAGGTCAGGGCGACATCCTCGACCAGCCACGGCGGGGGCGTGTAATCGGACAGGCGGACGATCTGGGGCGCAGCGTCTTTCATGGCAGACCTCAACCATTGCGGGACCCGGAACCGGGCGCTCTCGGGGACGTTATGCCTACGACGCACAATCCGCAACCCGGCCACAGCGCCGTGATCCGCATCGGAGGAAACTGCCCATGTCGGCATCAGAAACGAACCTGGCCAAGCAGCGCAGGCGGCATTGGGCGCCGCTTCTGGGGATGGCCGTCATCGTGGTGATCTTCGTCTTCCTGATCATCATCTACTGGCCCGCCGAGGAAGCCGTCCGTTCCGACGGGCCGCAAGGCGCCGCCACGCAGGTCGATGGCCGGACCGGCCAACCCTCCACCACGCAGGGGGAAACCGGCTTTGTCACCAGCCCAGATGAACAGGGCGACGGCATCACCATTCCCGCGCCCCAGCAGGAAGCCGAACAGCCTGTCGTCGATCCGGCGGTCGACCCGCTTGTGACCGACCCAGCCGAGCCCGGCGTGCCCCAAGGGACCGTTGAGGGCGAAGCGCAAGGCGGCACGGCACCCGGTGGCGCCGTGGACAACGCCGCGCCCCCGCCGCCCGCGACGCAGCAGAACGCCCCCGCCACGGCGAACTGATCCCGTCCAGACACGGGATTGAAGCCGCACCACAGCGTGATAGAGAGGCCGGCATGACGACGCCGGCCTCTCTTGCCATTTTCTGGTTCAAGCGCGATCTGCGCCTGCAGGACAATGCTGCCCTGGCCCTTGCGGCGGCGCAGGGGCCGATCCTGCCACTTTACATCGCGGAACCTGAACTTTGGCAGCAGCCCGATACCGCTGCGCGCCAGTGGGAGTTCGTCAGCGAGACCCTTCAGGACCTGAGGGCCGATCTTGCCGCGGCCGGCCAGCCGCTGGTCGTGCGGGTAGGGGAGGCGGTAACGGTGCTGGAGACCCTGCGCCGCGCCCATGGGGTGACGCGGATGTTTTCCCAGCAGGAAACCGGCACGGGCTGGACCTATGCCCGCGACCGCACCGTTGCGGCCTGGGCGCGTGGATCGGGCGTGGAGTGGGTGGAACTGCCGCAAGGCGGGGTGATCCGCGGCCTGCAGAACCGCGCCGGCTGGTCCGCGCGGCGCGAAAGGTTCCTGACCTCCCCGCCGCTGCCGGCGCCGGCGCTTGTGCCGCTTGCGGGGCCAGAGCCGGGCGTTATCCCCACCGCCCGCAGCCTGCGCCTGACCGAAGATCCCTGCCGCCATCGTCAGCAAGGGGGGCGCAGCCGCGGCATCGCGCTGATGGAAAGCTTTCTGGCCGGCCGGCATCGCGGCTATCGAAGCGGCATGGCCCAGCCGGCGCTGGCCGAACGGGTGTGTTCGCGTCTCTCGCCGCACCTGGCGGTCGGCGCCATTTCTGCCCGGGAGGTCGCCGCCGCCACCGCCGAGGCGGATCGCAACTCCGACCTGCTCAGCTTTGCCAACCGGCTGCGCCGCCGCGACCTGTTCCTGCAGCGGCTGGAAGATGCGCCCGAACTGGACCACAGGCCGCTACACCCGGCCTTTGCCAGCCTGTTGCCAACGCCCCTTCCCACCGCCCGCACTGCGTGGGAGGCGGGCGAGACCGGCTTACCCTTTGTCGACGCCTGCCTGCGCTACCTGAACGCCACTGGCTGGCTGGGCTTCCGCCCGCGGGGAATGTTGGTGTCGGTGGGCTGCCACCTGCTTGGCCTCGACTGGCGCGAGGTGGGCGGGCTGCTGGCCCGCCGCTTCACCGACTATGAGCCCGGCATCCACTGGAGCGAGGTGCAGATCCACGCGGGCGTGACGGGGATCGACGCGCTGCGCATCGCCGATCCCGTGCGGCTGGGCCGGATGCTGGACGGCGCCGGCAGCTTTACCCGCCGCTGGCTCCCCGAACTGGCGGCCGTGCCCGATGCCTTGCTGCACGAACCTTGGCGGTGGGAAGGGGCGCGCAGCCTGCTGGGCCGCCGCTATCCCGAACCCGTGACGGACCCGGCTGTCGCCACCCGTGCTGCCCGCGCGACCTTTGCCCAGCCGCGCCGCCAGCCCGGCTTTGCCCAGGTGGCCGAGGAAATCTCCCTTCGCACCCCCCCGGCGCGGCGGCCTTCAGGGGCGACGGTTCGCCGGGCGGCGCGTCCTCCGGCGCCTGAAGGGCAGTTGAGCTTTGACTTCTGACGACTGCCCGAAAAGGCGGCAGATGCCGTGCGTTTGATGCATGGCCCCGTCCCGACCCCTCGACCCGAAAGGGTAGAGCACCTATGGTTAGGACGCAGCGCAGGGGAACAGGATATGGGCCGTCCAATCGTAGGCATCATCTCGAACAGCTTTCTGATCAATGACCAGTATCCCGCCCATGCTGGGGCGGCGATGAACACGCAGGCAGTGGCCGAGGTTGCAGGCTGCGTGCCACTGATCATCCCGGCCGACCCCCGCTATGTGCAGGTCAACGAACTCTTGGAAACCTGCGACGGCTTCCTGCTGACCGGCGGCCGCCCGAACGTGCACCCTGAGGAATATGGCGAGCCCGAGACCGAGGCACATGGCACCTTTGATCGGGCTCGGGACGCAGTGACCCTGCCGCTCGTGCGGGCCTGCGTGGACCGGGGGCAGCCCTTCTTCGGCATCTGCCGCGGGTTCCAGGAGGTCAACGTGGCCATGGGCGGCACGCTTTACCCGGAAATCCGCGATCTTCCGGGCCGCATGAACCACCGGATGCCCCCCGACGGCACGCTGGAGGAAAAGTTCGCCCTGCGCCATCCGGTCCGACTCCGGCCGAATGGCAGGTTCCACCGCCTGTTCGGAACCGACGAGGTCATGACCAACACGCTGCACGGCCAGGGCATCAAGACCCCGGGCGCGCGTGTCGTCATCGAGGGTGAAGCCCCGGACGGCACGCCCGAGGCGATCTATATCGAGGGCGCGCCCGGCTTCACCCTGTCGGTCCAGTGGCACCCGGAATGGAACGCGGCCAACGATCCGGTATCGCGGCCGCTGTTCGAGTCCTTTGGCCAGGCGGTGCGCGACTTTGCCAAGCGCCGTCGCCTGCCCGGACGCATGAGCGCCTGACGCCGGATCAGCCCAGCGCCGGATCAGCCCAGCGACTGGCGGATACCCCGCAGCATCGCCAGGTGCGTTTCGATCGACGGCACGCCCACCATCGATGCGCCCCGCGCCATCGGGTCCTGCCCGTTGGCGGCATAGGCACGATGGATCGTCAGCAGTTCCTCGTGCCCGGTGATCTGGGTGTCGATGTAAAGCGTGTCGAACTCTTGCCCCTGCACGGCTTCAAGCTGCTGCATCATGCTGGCGTGGTCTTCGCGCAGGCCGCCGGTGCCCGGCTCGACCCCGAAGGCCATCGCAACGGCCTGTTGCTCGGCAATCTCGAGGCCGGCAAAGATGCGTACGCTTTCATTCGTGCCGCGTTCCTGGGCAAGCTGGCTGGTCATCAGCGCGAAGTTGCCGCCCAGAAGGGCTGGAAGCTTGGCCTCGTCCATGGCCGCTTCCGTCTGCGCGAGCAGGGGGGTGCCCCCGATCGCGGCCAGGCCGAATGTCGCAAGGCCGGTTGTCAGCACTAGTCTCCGCTCCATGGGAAATCCTCCGGTTGTGGGTCCGGGAAACCATCCCACGACGCGGATGTTCCGGCGGCTGCCGTTTTTCCGGCGTGTCTGAGCGGGAACTGGCCAGTTGCACAGGATGTTGAAGGGTTGACCTGACAATCGGAGGATCAACCGTGCCGCGAAGAATAGAGCTTGCAGCATCGGCAGAGGATTGCAATTGGCTGCTGAACAAGCTGAAGGATCATCCCGGCGTAGGGCGGATCAGCCTGCAGCCCGAAGCCTCGGTCAAGCCCCGGGGCGACATCCTGATGGTTGATGTGGCCAACGACGCCGCGATCGAGATCGTGACCCTGCTGCGCGACGTGGGGCTTCTGGACAAGGGCGCCGTCACCATTTCCGAGCCTACGGCCCTTGTCAGGGAAAACGAGGCCCGCGCCATCAACGAGGAAGGCAACGAAGCGGTCGTCGAGGAAGTAGGCGCCATGATGCGTCAGGACACGAATACCTCGATCAACTTCCTTGTTCTTATGGCTCTGGCGGGGGCGGTGGCCAGCTTTGGCATCGTGACTGACACGATCCACATCGTGGTGGGCGCCATGCTGATCGCCCCGGGGTTCGAGCCGATCCTGCGGCTGGCCTTCGGCTTGGCGGGGCATCGCCAAAGCGCCTATGCGGGGCTTCGAGCGTCCGGGGCAGGGTATCTGGCACTGGTCGCGGGGGCTGCGGTTTCGGTGTATCCGGCGCTGTATTTCGCCGGTATGTCCACCGCCGATCTGCCGCAGGGGTACTGGGCGGGCTATTGGTCAAGCGTGAAGGGGTCGGGGGTGATGACGTCGATCCTCGTGGCGGTGGCGGGCGGGATCATCGTCTCCACCCGGATGAAGGTGCTGTCGACCGGGGTGATGGTAGCGCTCGCCCTTGTGCCAAGCGCCTCGCTGGTTGGGATGGGAATCGTCACGGGGAACCTGGACCTGGCGTTCGGCGGGCTGAAGCGGTTCCTGACCGATGTTGCGGCGGTCCTGGTCGCGGGCGGGCTTGTGCTCGCGCTCAAGCGGCGGATGCAGTACCGCCGCCGCCTGGTGGGGCAGGAGGGGGCCGAAGCCCCCGTCAGATGACGATCACGGTGCTTCCGGCGCGGACCCGGTCGAACAGGTCGATCACATCGTGGTTGATCATCCGGAAGCACCCTGACGACGCCGCCTGTCCGATCGATTCCCATTCGGGCGTGCCGTGGATGCGGTAGCCGGTGTCGCGCCCATCCACAGCAAGATAAATCGCCCGCGCACCCAACGGGTTGCGCGGCCCGCCCGGCTGCCCCTCGGCCCAGCGGGCAAGTTCGGGCTGGCGGCGGATCATTTCGGGCGGCGGCGTCCAGGTGGGCCAGGACTTGCGTGCGAATACCTCGCTCGGCCCCCGCCAGCCAAAGCCCTCGCGCCCGACGCCGATGCCATAGCGGATCGCGTAGGGGCCCTCGAGCAGCAGGTAGAGATGCCGCGTCTCGGTGTTCACGATCATCGTTCCCGGAGGAAGCTCAGACTCCAGCGGGACGACCTGCCGGCGGAAGTCCTCAGGGACCTGATCGATGGGAACGGCAGGGATGGTGTGGCCGCCGTCGCGCCGTGTCGCATAGTCGATGGGCGCAAGTTCGGGCGGCGGCGGTGGGGAGGCGCGCAGGCACCCTGCGACGGGAAACGCGATCGCCATGGCGCAGAAGGCGCGGCGCGTGGGGGCAGGCATCGGGAATCCTTTCGATTGCTCTATGACACAGACTATGTCCCCAGGGGTCAGGTTCCAGCAGAAAGGTGGCTGCGCCCCCGGCGGGCGCCACTGTGACACTGAAAGCACCCCCGCCCGCGCAGGCGACGCAGGGGCAGTCTCCTGCAGTCACTGACTTGTGAAACTTTCTTGCCCGGTGTTAAGAGAACTCAGGGTTTGGCCCATCTTTGGCAGACTGCCAGCATAAGGGGGATGGAAGGCGTGAAAATCGGGGCACCGAAGGAACTGTTTGAAGGCGAGGCCCGCGTGGCCATGACGCCCGAAAGCGCGCTCCAGTTGCAGAAGCTGGGGCACGAATGTCTGGTGGAAAGCGGCGCGGGTATCAAGGCCGGCTTCAACGACGCGGCCTATGCCGCTGCAGGTGTGACCGTGGTCCCCACTGCGGCCGAACTTTTCGCCGCGGCGGATGTCGTGGTGAAGGTGCGTCCGCCGGTGGAATCCGAAGTGGACATGCTGCGCCAGGGGCAGACGCTGATCAGCTTCTTCTATCCTGCCCAGAACAAGGAACTCCTTGAACGGGCAAAGGAACGGGGCGCCACCGTCGTCGCGATGGACATGGTGCCGCGGATCAGCCGCGCCCAGAAGATGGACGCGCTGTCGTCCATGGCGAACATCGCCGGCTACCGCGCAGTGATCGAGGCGGGCAACAACTTCGGCCGGTTCTTCACGGGTCAGGTAACGGCGGCGGGCAAGGTGCCCCCGGCCAAGGTGCTGGTGGTGGGCGCAGGCGTCGCGGGTCTTGCCGCAATCGGCACGGCGACCAGCCTTGGCGCGATCACCTATGCGTTTGACGTTCGCCCCGAAGTGGCCGAGCAGATCGAATCGATGGGCGCGCAGTTCGTGTACCTCGACTTCGAGGACAACCAGGACGGCGCCGCCACCGGCGGCTATGCCGCCCCGTCGAGCCCCGAGTTCCGGGAAAAGCAGCTGGAGAAATTCCGCGAGCTTGCCCCCGACATGGACATCGTCATCACCACCGCGCTGATCCCCGGCCGGGATGCGCCGAAGCTGTGGCTGGAAGACATGGTCAAGGCCATGAAGCCCGGTTCGGTCGTCGTGGACCTTGCGGCCGAACGCGGCGGCAACTGCGACCTGACGGTGCCCGACCAGAAGGTCGTGTCGGAAAACGGCGTGACGATCATCGGCTACACCGACTTCCCCAGCCGGATGGCTTCGCAGTCCTCGACGCTTTATTCCACGAACATCCGGCACATGCTGACGGACCTGACGCCCGGCAAGGATGGCGTCATCAACCACAACATGGAAGATGACGTGATCCGTGGCGCGACCGTGACCCATGAGGGCGCGATCACCTTCCCGCCGCCGCCGCCCAAGGTGCAGGCCATCGCTGCCGCCAAGCCCAAGGAAAAGCCCAAGGAGCTGACGCCAGAGGAACGCCGTGCGGCCGAAACCGCCGCGTTCCGCAAGCAGACGATGAACCAGGTGACCCTGCTGGCGGTCGGCGGTGTGTTGCTGCTGGGTCTCGGCCTCGTGGCGCCGGCCAGCTTCATGCAGCACTTCATCGTCTTCGTCCTGGCGGTCTTCGTCGGCTTCCAAGTGATCTGGAACGTCTCGCACAGCCTGCACACGCCGCTCATGTCGGTCACGAACGCGATTTCGTCGATCATCATCCTTGGCGCGCTGATGCAGATCGGTTCGGGTTCGTTCCTGGTGGTCCTGCTGGCCGCACTGTCGGTTTTCATGGCCGGGATCAACATCTTCGGCGGCTTCCTCGTCACGCGGCGTATGCTCGCCATGTTCCAGAAATCGTAAGGGGAAAACCGGGTAATGGACTACGGATTCACCACGGCCGCCTATGTCGTTGCGGCCATCCTGTTCATCCTCTCGCTGGGCGGGCTTTCGGGGCAGGAAAGCGCCAAGCGCGCCGTCTGGTACGGGATCGCGGGCATGGCGCTGGCGATTGTCGCCACGCTGTTCGGGCCAGGCTCGGGCCTCTGGCTCTTGTCGCTGATCCTGATCGCGGGCGGCGGCGCGATCGGCTGGACCATCGCCAAGCGCGTGCAGATGACCGAGATGCCGCAGCTTGTCGCAGCGATGCACTCGCTCGTCGGTCTGGCGGCGGTCTTCATCGGCTTCAACACGCATATCGAACTGGCCCGGGTGCTGGGCATGGATACTGTGACACGTGACGCTCTTCACGGCTTTGCCGGGGTTCTGGCGCACAAGACACCGATCGAGCATTCGATCCTGCGGGTGGAAACCTTCCTCGGCGTCTTCATCGGTGCCGTCACCTTCACCGGTTCGGTTGTGGCCTTCGGCAAGCTGGCCGGCAAGGTCGACACCAAGGCGACGAAGCTGCCGGGCGGCCATATGCTGAACGCGGGCGCAGCGCTGCTCTCGCTGGTGCTGCTGATCGTCTATCTTCAGACCGGATCTTCGCTGGCGCTGATCGTGATGACGCTGGCCGCGCTGTTCATCGGCTATCACCTGATCATGGGCATCGGCGGCGCCGACATGCCGGTCGTGGTGTCGATGCTGAACAGCTATTCGGGCTGGGCAGCGGCGGCCATCGGCTTCTCGCTGTCGAACGACCTGCTGATCGTGGTGGGTGCGCTGGTCGGTTCTTCCGGTGCGATCCTGTCCTACATCATGTGCAAGGCGATGAACCGCAGCTTCATCAGCGTGATCCTGGGCGGCTTTGGCGGCACCGCCGGCCCCGCCGCCGCGATCGAAGGCGAGCAGATCGCCATTGATGCCGAAAACGTGGCGGCGGCGCTCAACGATGCCGACAGCGTGGTGATCGTGCCGGGTTATGGTATGGCCGTGGCGCAGGCGCAGCAGTCGGTGTCGGAACTGACCCGCAAGCTGCGCGCCAAGGGCAAGAACGTCCGCTTTGCGATCCACCCGGTCGCCGGCCGTCTGCCGGGCCACATGAACGTGCTGCTGGCCGAGGCCAAGGTCCCCTATGACATCGTTCTGGAAATGGACGAGATCAACGAGGACTTCCCGGAAACGGATGTGGCGATCGTCATCGGCTCGAACGACATCGTGAACCCGGCGGCGCAGGAAGATCCGAACAGCCCGATCGCCGGCATGCCGGTGCTGGAGGTCTGGAAGGCCAAGCAGGTGTTCGTGTCGAAACGCGGCCAGGGCACCGGCTATTCGGGGATCGAGAACCCGCTCTTCTACAAGGAGAACACGCGGATGTTCTATGGCGACGCCAAGAAGTCGATCGACGCGCTCCTGCCAATGATCGACTGACGGCAAAGACCGCCTGTGACACTGACGCCCCGCCAACTGGCGGGGCGTTGCATTTTCAGCGCCATGCAATGGCATGCCGAACGTCGCATTTACTTCACGCGTTCCTGCGGTATGGTCGCCGAAAGACCAAAGGCAGCCCTATGGCCCAGATTGAAGACTACCCTTCCCGCTATGCGCTGGCGAACGAGCTTCATGCGCGTCCCTTTCCCACACTAGGGGTGCCCTGCGAGGCCGCCGTTCTGGCCATAAAGTGGCCCGAAGGCGCGGTGGAACGTGACCGCGAACAGGACCGAACCCATCTTCTGGCGCTGCTTGACCGGCACGGGGCGCCGCATCCGGCGCCGGGTGCCACGCATTACTTTGGCGAGATCGGGCGGCACCGGCTGAAGTGGGAAAACCATACCGAGTTCGTGACCTATTCTGTCTTTGGCGATGGGCTCAGTGACCGGCCATTCGATCCAGCAGCCTTTGACATCTTCCCGGACGACTGGCTGCAGCAGGCCCCCGGCGCGCGCATCACCTCGATCCTTCTGCGGGTGGAGCCGACGCCCGATGATCCAGCCGTGCTCGACCGCAAGATATCCGAGTGGTTCCTGGCCGATGCCGTTGCCTGTTCCGAAGTGCTTGACGGGGCCGCAATCATCGCCGCCGACTTCCGGATCGATCCCGCCGGTCATATGCGGATGGCGGTGTTCGTCCCGCCCGGAACCGGTGCGCGCCGCGTGGGCCGCATCGTGCAGCGCCTGTGCGAGATCGAGATTTACAAGACCATGTCGATGCTGGGTCTGGCCCGGGCGCGAAGCCTGTCGCCCCGGATGGGAGAACTCGACATCCAGTTGAACGCGCTGGTAGGCGCAATGACTGCCCCGAGTCGCAGCGCAGACGAGGCGCTGCACGACCTTTTGCAGATTTCCGCGGAACTGGAAAACCTGCTGGTTCGGTCCTCGTTCCGGTTCAGCGCCACCGGCGCGTATGAGGCGTTGGTGAACCAGCGGATCGCCGTGCTGCGCGAAACCCGTTTCCGAGCCCGCCAGACATTCGCTGAATTCATGATGCGCCGCTTTGATCCGGCAATGCGGACGGTGAAATCGACAGAACGGCGGCTGACTGCCATGGCCGAACGGGCGATGCGTGCAGCGGAACTCCTCCGGACGCGGGTGGATGTGGAACGGTCCGCCCAGAACCAGCGGGTTCTGGAAAGCATGGACCGCCGCGCCGACCTGCAGCTGCGCCTTCAGCATACGGTCGAGGGGCTCTCGGTTGTCGCGATCAGCTATTACGCCGTCAGCCTCATGGCCTATCTGGCCTATCCGGTGGCCGAGGCGCTGGGCATCAGCCGCGGTCTGATGACGGCGGGGCTGGTCCCGGTGGTCGTGGCGGGCGTATGGGTGATGCTGCGGCGGATCCGGCACCGGCTTGGCTGACGCCTTGACCCTCAAGGGTTAGCGCTTCACCTTGGCGGACAGGCCCTCAAGGAGTTCCCGATGCCCCAGACGCTCACCCCGCGCGAGATCCTCGAAAAGCTCGTCTCCTTCCCCACGGTCAGCCGCGATAGCAACCTGCCGCTGATCGAGTGGGTGGAGGAATATCTTGACGGTCTGGGGGTCGTGGCGCATCGGGTGCCAAGCGAATGCGGCACCAAGACCAACCTTTACGCCAGCATCGGACCCGACGTGCCGGGCGGCGTCGTGCTGTCCGGGCACACGGATGTAGTTCCGGTGGATGGCCAGGATTGGACCACCGACCCTTGGACGGTGGTGGAGCGTGACGGGCGGCTTTACGGCCGCGGCACCTGTGACATGAAGGGGTTTGTGGCGCTGGCCCTTGCCGCCGTGCCGCTGGCGCAACAGGCAGAGCTAAAGCGGCCGCTGCAGATCGCCCTGTCCTATGACGAAGAGGTCGGCTGCCTTGGCGCGCCTTCGATGATCGAGGAGATGGCCACGCGCCTTCCCCGCGCCGCCGCGGTGGTGGTGGGCGAACCCAGTATGATGAGGGCGGTGAACGGCCATAAGGGTGGCACTGCGTTCCGGACCCATGTGCGGGGGTATGAGGTGCATTCCTCGATCATGCACCGGGGCGTCAACGCGATCATGGTGGCAGCGCGGCTGATCGACTGGGCCAACCAGCAGAACACGGCCAATGCGGCCAAGACACCTGGCACCATGGCTGCGATGTTCGACCCACCTTACACGACCGTCCACGTCGGCACGATCGCCGGGGGCACTGCCCACAACATCACCGCCAAGGACTGCCGTTTCGTGCTGGATTTCCGCTGCGTCCCCGGCGAGCGGCTGGAGGACTGGACAGCCGCCTATCGGGCCAAGGTTGCCAAGGTCGAGGCAGAGATACAGGCGATTCGGCCCGAGGCCACCATCACCCTGAAGCAGGGCTTTGTCCTGCCGCCGCTTGTGCCAGAGGTAGATGGCGCGGCCGAAAAGCTGGTCCGCCAGATGACCGGCGACAATGGCACCCATGTCGTGAGCTACGGGACCGAGGCCGGGCAGTTCCAGGCGGCAGGCTATTCCGCCGTCGTCTGTGGTCCGGGCGACATCGCACAGGCGCATCAGCCCGATGAATACCTGACCGTCGATCAGTTCGAGGCCGGCTGGACCTTCATGGAGCGTCTGATCGAGGAGCTTGCCAGCTAGGCCAGGCCTTATATGGACGGGGGCGTCGTGCCGAAGGCTATGCGCAGGCACGTCACCCCTACCACGGCGATTCCGGCAGCCGCCAGCATCGGGATCAGCCAGCCGCCGCCCCAGTTCGCGGCCAAAATCCCCAGCAGGCCCCAGATCACGGTAAGCCCGTATTCTGGGGCGCGCCCCAGCCAGATCTGGAAGATCGTGGCAAAGATCACCAGCACCGGCAGGGTCACCAGCGCAGCCGCAGTTGGCCCAAGAACGCCATATCCCCCCAGCATCAGCCCCACTGACACCCAGCTTGCCGCCGTCAGCCACCCTGCATAGATCCCGACCGGCACCCGGCCCAGCCAGCGGTTGCCGGGGGGCGCAGGCTCTGGCCCTGCATCCGTCACCACCCGCCGCCCCGGTGACAGGAACAAAGCCGCAAGCGCGGTCACCAGCATTGCCCAGATCAGCAGCGTCGCCAGCAGCACGTTGAGGTTGGCCACCAGAAGCCAAACCGATCCTGGTCCCAGGCTGAGGATCAGCGGCCAGCGCATGTCGTCCCAGCCGGGATCGTCAGAATGGCGCCACAGGCCCCAGATCCCGTGCAGGATCAGCGCCAGGTAGATCGGCCCCCAGATGGAAAAGGCCCAGCCCACCGGCTGGACCGGCGGGTCATGCTGCGGGATGGGGAAAAGCTCGGGGTCGAAGCCGTTGAACCCCGGCGACCAAAGGGGCGAGGCCGCGAAGGCCACGGCGGTGACAAGGGTCAGGATGGCTTTGGTGCGTCTCATGCGGGCTCTACGCGCCGCAGCCAGCCCCGGTTCCCGTGATCAGGCGAGGAGCCCCTCGGCAGTGATGCGGGTCTTGCCGCCCAGCCAAGGATGCAGCGCCTCTGGCAACAGCACCGATCCATCCGCCTGCTGGCCGTTTTCCAGCACCGCGATCAGGCAGCGCCCGACGGCAAGGCCCGAACCGTTCAGCGTATGGACAAATTCCGGCTTACCACCCTGGGGCCGGTAACGTGCGTTCATCCGCCGCGCCTGGAAGTCGCCGCAGACAGAAACAGACGAGATCTCGCGATAGGTGTTCTGGCCCGGCAGCCAGACCTCGATGTCATGGGTCTTTTGCGCGCCAAAGCCCATGTCACCGGTGCACAGCACCACCGTCCGGTAGGGCAGGCCGAGCCGTTCCAGCACGGCCTCTGCGCAGCGGGTCATGCGTTCGTGTTCGTCGAGGCTGGTCTCGGGGGTGGTGATGCTGACCATCTCCACCTTCTCGAACTGGTGCTGGCGGAGCATGCCCGCCGTGTCCTTGCCCGCCGAACCTGCCTCGGACCGGAAGCAGAGCGTATGGGCTGTCATTCGCTGGGGCAGGGCGGCTTCGTCCAGGACTTCCCCCGCCACCGTGTTGGTCAGCGTCACCTCGGAGGTGGGGATCAGCCACCAGCCGTTGGTGGTCTGATAGCTGTCCTCGGCGAACTTGGGCAGCTGGTTGGTGCCGTACATCGCCTCGTCGCGGACCAGCACCGGCGTCATGGTTTCGGTCAGCCCGTGTTCGGTGGTGTGCAGGTCCAGCATGAACTGCGCGAGCGCCCGGTGCAGCCGCGCGACCGCCCCCCGCAGCAGGACAAAGCGGCTGCCCGACAGCTTGGCTGCGGTGGCGAAATCCATGCCCGGCTGCACCGCCGGCAGGTCGAAATGCTCAAGGGGTTTGAAATCAAAGCTGCGAGGCGTGCCCCAGCGGCGGATCTCGACGTTGCCGGTTTCATCCCCTCCCTCGGGAACTTCCGGCAGGGGAAGATTGGGGATCGTCATCAGCAGGTTGCGCAGTTCCGCGTCCCGCGCCTTGGCCTCATCCTCCAGCCGGACGATATCGGCCTTCTTTTCCGCGACAAGCGCGCGCAGGCGTTCGAATTCGGCCTCGTCGCCGCGGGCCTTGGCGGCGCCCACCTCTTTCGACGCGGCGTTCTGTTCCGCCTTGGCGGTTTCGGCAGCGTGGATCACGCCCCGCCGCGCCTCATCCAGCGCCAGCACCTGCGACGACATTTCCGGAAGTCCACGGCGGGCAAGCGCGGCGTCGAACGCCGCCGGATTGTCGCGGATGATGCGGATGTCGTGCATGTGACCAGCCTTTGGTTGATGGGTCGGGATTTCGCCTTCATATGCCCGATGAGGCGAACCATTTGAACCGGAAAACGCAGGGGCGGCTTTGCTTGCCAACCTTTGCCCGCATGGCTAGGGTGCGCGCCAATCGGAAAAGGCGGGGGCTTCCCGCGCAAGACCAAGAGGACCGAAGATGTTCGTCACACCCGCCTATGCCCAGGCCGCCGGGGGCGCCGCCGGCGCCTTCACCAGCTTTGTGCCGCTGATCCTGATCTTCGCGATCATGTATTTCCTGCTGATCCGTCCTCAGCAGAAGAAACTCAAGGAACATCGCGCCATGGTCGAGGCCGTGCGCCGCGGCGACGAGGTGGTGACCGCGGGCGGCCTGATCGGCAAGGTCCACAAGGTCAAGGAAAACGGTGAGCTTGAGGTCGAGATCGCCGATGGCGTCCGTGTCCGCGTCGTGCGGCACACGATTTCTCAGGTCGTGTCCAAGACCGAACCTGCGACGACCGCCTGAAGCCGACCTGAACCCTAGCTGCGAGGGCTGTTGATGCTGCAAATACCTGTCTGGAAGCGGGTTCTGATCTGGGGGCTCTGCGCCCTGGGCCTGCTCCTGGCGATGCCGAACCTTTTCTACAGCCGGGTAGAGCAGCACAACGACGCCGTCGCTGCGATCGAGGCGCAAGGCGGCACGGCAACCCCGGAGCAGGAGGCTGCGCGCAGCCTTTGGCCGGATTTCCTGCCCTCGAACCTGGTCAACCTCGGGCTTGACCTGCGGGGTGGCGCCCATCTTCTGGCAGAGGTGCAGGTGGCCGATGTCTATGCCGGGCGTATCGACGCGCTCTGGCCGGATGTCCGGGACGCGCTGCGGGCCGAACGGGCGGTGGTCGGCAACTTCCGCCGCATCGAAAGCCCGCGGGGTGAACTGCACGTCCAGATCTCGAACCCCGAAGGCATCGGTCGGGCGCTGGAGCTTGTGCAGGGCCTTGCTCGCCCCGTCGCCAGCATGACGACCGGCCTTGGGTCCAGCGACCTTGAGGTGCGAGCCGTCGGCAACGAGATCATCGTCAGCCTGTCGTCGGCCGAGCGCGAGGCGACGGATGAGCGCACGATCCAGCAGTCGCTTGAGATTATCCGCCGCCGCGTGGACGAGGTCGGCACCCGCGAACCCACGATCCAGCGTCAGGGCGAGGATCGTATCCTGATCCAGGTGCCGGGGCTTGGTTCGGCGGCGGAACTGAAGGACCTGATCGGCACCACCGCGCGGCTGACCTTCCACTCTGTCGTCGGCACAGCTGAAAGCGCAGATGCCAACCCCGGCCCCCGCAACGTGATCTATCCGTCGATGGATCAGCCGGGGCTTTACTACATCGTCGAACAGGCGCCCGTCGTGACGGGCGAGGAACTGGTCGACGCCCAGCCGGCTTTTGACCAGAACGGCCGGCCAGCCGTGAACTTCCGCTTCAACAGCGCAGGCGGGCGGCGCTTCGGCGACTATACGGCGCAGAACATCGGGTCGCCCTTTGCCATCGTGCTGGATGACGAGGTGATCTCTGCCCCCGTGATCCAGAGCCATATCCCCGGCGGTTCAGGCATCATCACCGGCCGCTTCACTGTCGAGGAAAGCGTCCAGCTTGCCGTGCTGCTGCGTGCAGGCGCCCTTCCGGCCGAAATGACCTTCCTCGAGGAACGGACCATTGGCCCGGAACTGGGTCAGGACAGCATCGAGGCCGGGCGCGTCGCCTCGCTTGTGGCGATGGGGGCGGTGCTCTTCTTCATGATCGCAAGTTATGGCTGGTTCGGCGTGATCGCCAACATCGCGCTGCTGATCAACGTCGGCATGATGTTCGGCCTGCTGTCGCTGATCGGGGCGACGCTGACCTTGCCTGGCATTGCAGGTATTGTGCTGACCATCGGCATGGCCGTCGACGCCACCGTGCTTATCTTTGAGCGTATCCGAGAGGAACTGAAGACCGCCAAGGGGCCGGCCCGCGCGATCGAGCTTGGCTATGAAAAGGCGCTGTCGGCGATCCTTGATTCGAACATCACCACCTTCATCACCGCCGTGATCCTGTTCGTCATCGGCTCCGGCCCGGTGCGGGGCTTTGCGGTGACGCTGGGCCTGGGCATTCTGACCTCGGTCTTCACCGCGATCTTCGTGACGCGGCTGATCATCGTGACCTGGTACGAACGCCGCCGCCCGAAAATGATCACGGTATAGGGGCCTGACATGCGTCGTCTGAAACTCGTTCCCGACAATACCGAATGGAAGTTCTTCAAGTACTGGCGGCTGACCTTTGGCCTGTCGGTCGCGGCGATCGTGTTGTCGATCGCAGCCTTCCTGACGATGGGGCTGAACTTCGGGATCGACTTCCGGGGTGGCACCACGATCCGGACAGAATCCGCGCAGCCGGTTGACATCGGCGCCTATCGCGGCGCCATCGCTGGCCTTGGCCTTGGCGATGTCACGATCACCGAAGTGTTCGATCCGACCTACGGCCCCGACCGCAATGTAGCCATGGTGCGCATCCAGGCGCAGGACGGCGAGGAAGCGGTCTCGCCGCAGATGATCCAGGCGGTAGAGGCGGCACTTCAGACCGTCGACCCCTCGATCACCTTCCCATCCGTGGAGTCGGTGGGGCCGAAGGTTTCGGGGGAACTGGTGCAGACTGCCGTTCTTGCGGTGGTGCTGGCGAATGCGGCGGTGCTGTTCTACATCTGGCTGCGGTTCGAATGGCAGTTCGCAGTAGGCGCGGTCGTGGCGCTTGTCCATGACGTGATCCTGACCATCGGGATCTTTTCCGCGCTGCAGATCCGGTTCGACCTCGCGATCATCGCGGCGCTGCTGACGATCGTGGGCTATTCGCTGAACGACACCGTCATCATCTTTGACCGCGTGCGCGAAAACCTCGTGAAGTTCAAGAAGCGCCGGCTGCAGGACCTGCTTGACCTCTCGATCAACGAAACCATGTCGCGCACGGTCATGACCTCGGGTACCACGCTGATCGCGCTGGTGTCGCTTTACGTGCTGGGCGGCGATGTGATCCGGGGCTTCGTCTTTGCGATGATCTGGGGCGTCATCGTGGGGACCTATTCGACGGTCTTCGTGGCGTCCGTGGTGCTGCTGCGGCTGGGTGTCAAGCGCGACTGGTCCAAGCCGGAAACAGAAACCCCGGGAACGCAGTTCAAGACCGGGCCCTGATCCGGAAAGAGGAAACCATGCGCCTGAACGAGCTTCAGTATCAGAATGTCCGCCCTGTTTCGGGGTACGGGCCGGGTTTCTTCCGCATCGGCGAAGAGGTGATGCAGGGCGCGGTTCTGCTCATGGGCGACGACGCCGTGTCCTGGGCCGGGCTGCAGGCGCCAGAGCCACTGGTGGCGCTGGCGGGGCGGGTGGATGTGCTGCTCATCGGCACCGGGAGCGAGATCGCCCATCTGCCGCCGACGCTCCGCGCTGCGCTGGACGCTTGCCAGATCCCGTACGAGATCATGGCCAGCGCGCCCGCCGCGCGCACCTACAACGTCCTTCTTTCGGAAGGGCGGCGGATCGCGGCGGCGCTCGTGCCGGTGGAATAGCGGGCTCCGTGGCGCTGCGCATGGGCCGATCATGGAGATGACCGTCGCCGGCCTTGCCTGCGCCCGCGGGGGCCTTCCGATCCTGGAAGGCGTGTCCTTTCATCTGGGGCCGGGGCAGGTGTTGATCCTGCGCGGCCCGAACGGTATCGGCAAGACAACCCTTCTCCGGACGCTTGCAGGGCTGCAGCCGCCGCTGGCGGGCACCATCACCGCTCCGGCGGAAACCGTCGCCTATGCTGCCCATGCGGACGGGCTGAAGGCGGTGCTGACGGTGCAGGAAAACCTGCAGTTCTGGGCCCGGATCCACGGCACCGACACCGTGTCCGAGGCGCTGGAGGCGATGAACCTCGCCGATCTGGCTGACAGGCAGGCGCGGAACCTGTCAGCAGGGCAAAAGCGGCGGCTGGGTCTGGCGCGGCTCTTGGTCGCAGGACGGCCAGTCTGGATCCTGGACGAACCGACGGTATCGCTGGATGCGGCCTCCGTGGCGCTGTTTGCGGGTGTCGTGCGGAGGCATCTGGCGGGGGGCGGCATCACGCTGATTGCCACCCACATCGACCTGGGGCTGGAGGAGGCTGCGGTTCTGGACCTGTCCGGCTTCAAGGCCCGCTACCAGTCGGGCGCCTTTGACGAGGCTTTCGCGTGACGGCCCTTTTGCTGCGGGACCTGCGGCTGGCTGTGCGGGCAGGCGGGGGGTTTGGCCTGGGGCTGGCCTTCTTCCTGATCATGGTGGTGCTGGTGCCGCTGGGCGTCGGGCCAGAAGGCGAGTTGCTGGCACGGATCGCGCCGGGCATCCTTTGGGTCGGGGCGCTGCTGGCCTGCCTTCTGTCGCTCGACCGGATTTTCGCGCTGGATCATGAGGATGGCTCGCTCGACCTGCTGGCGACGGCGCCGATCCCGCTGGAGGGAGCGGTGACGATGAAGGCCATGGCGCATTGGATGACCACGGGCCTGCCCCTCGTGCTGGCGGCGCCAGTGCTGGGGCTTTTGCTGAACCTGCCCGGGGGCGGGTATGTCTGGCTGGTTGCGTCACTGGCGCTGGGTACGCCTGCGCTGTCGGTAATCGGCACTTTTGGCGCGGCGCTGACCGTGGGACTGCGGCGGGGCGGGCTGCTGTTGTCGCTGCTAGTGCTGCCGCTTTACGTGCCGACCCTCATCTTCGGGGCCGAGGTTGTTCGCCGCGGGGCAGAGGGGCTGTCGGTCACTACGCCACTCTTGCTGCTGGCCGGGATCACCCTTGGAAGCATTGCGCTCTTGCCCTTTGCCTCGGCTGCGGCAATTCGCATCAATCTCCGGTAACGGCTCACATGCTATTCAGTTGAGCCCGGCACCCCGAACCAATAAGCAGGCATCATGTCGATCTGGGAATACGCGAACCCCAAGAAGTTCATGGAGACATCCGGCCGGGCGCTGCCCTGGTTCACCGGCCTTGCGCTGGTGACGCTGCTGGCCGGGCTGTTCTGGGGCTTCTTCCTGACCCCGGATGACTATCGGCAGGGGTCGACGGTCAAGATCGTCTACCTGCACGTGCCTGCGGCGATGATGGCGATCAACGCCTGGATCATGATGCTTGTGGCTTCGGTCATCTGGCTGGTCCGGCGGCACCACGTTTCCGCGCTGGCGGCGCGGGCGGCGGCGCCGGTGGGGATCACCATGACGCTGATCGCGCTGTTCACCGGGGCGATCTGGGGGCAGCCGATGTGGGGCACCTGGTGGGCCTGGGACCCGCGGCTGACATCGTTCCTGATCCTGTTCCTGTTCTACCTGGGCTATACTGCCTTGTGGGAGGCGATCGAGGACCCCGATACCGCCGCCGACCTGACCAGCGTCCTCTGCCTTGTGGGTTCGGTCTTTGCGCTGCTGTCGCGCTATGCGGTGAATTTCTGGAACCAGGGGCTGCATCAGGGGGCCTCGCTCTCGGTTGCGCCGGGCGAACGGATGCATATGACCTACAAGCTGCCGCTTTACGTTTCGATGACCGGCTTTGCATTGCTGTTCGTGACGCTGGTTCTGGTGCGGACGCGGACGGAAATCCGCGCGCGCCGGATCAAGGCGCTTCTTGCGCGGGAAAGGATGGGCTGATGCCGGATCTGGGACGCTATGCGGTCGAGGTTGCCGCGGCCTACGGGGTATCGCTCGCACTGTTGCTGGGGCTGGTGGGGCTGACGCTGTGGCGGGGCGCCAAGGTGCGGCGCACATTGAACGAGGTCGAGAAAAGGCAGGAAAGGAAGCATGGCTAGGTTTTCGGTACTCATGATCCTTCCACCGGTCCTGTTCGCGGGGCTGGCGGCAACGTTCTACCTGGGAATGCAGCGGGAAAACCCGGATGAGCTTCCATCAGCCCGCGAAGGCGGAATGGCGCCGCCGGTGGCGCTCGCGCCGCTGGGCGATGCGCCGACCTTCGACAGCGCGGACCTGCAGGCCGATGGCGTGAAGCTGGTAAACTACTGGGCAAGCTGGTGCGCGCCCTGCCGGGCCGAACATCCGATGCTTGAGACCCTGGCGGGCGAGGGCATCCCGATCTACGGCATCAACTACAAGGACCAGCCGCGGAACGCGACGGCCTTCCTCGAAGAACTCGGCAATCCCTATGCAGCCATGGGCGCGGACGAAGGACGCACGGCGCTTGACTGGGGCCTCTACGGCGTGCCGGAAACCTATGTCATCGACGGCGATGGCCGGATCGTGCTGCGCTTTGCTGGGCCGATCACCGCGCGTTCGCTGGAGGAAACGATCCGCCCGGCCATCGCCCGGGCAGCGGACAGCGGCTAGTCTACAAGCTCATGCCGCCAAGGCGGGTTCGCCCCCGCCCGCGACACTGTCACCGCCGCGGCGCGGGTGCCAAGCTCCAGCGCGTGGCGCAGCGTTCCGGTGCTGATCTCCCGCAGGGCAGAACGGTTCAGGACGCCGGCGCCGTTCAGGGCCGCAAGGAAACCGGCGTTGAACGTGTCGCCCGCGCCGACGGTATCCACCACCTGAACAGCGCGCCCGGGCACGTGAACGGTTTCCTCCCGGCACCACGCGGTGGCGCCCTTGGCCCCTTGGGTGATGACGACGATCGTCGGCCCCTGCGCCATCAGCCCTTGGGCCAGCCGGTCGCTGTCGCCGCTGCCGCAGAGCCAGTGCAAATCCTCGTCCGAAAGCTTCACGATGTCGGCCAGCGCAATCATCCGCTCTATCCGGGCGCGATAGGCATGTTCGTGAGTGATGAAGCCGGGGCGGATGTTGGGATCGAGCATCGTCACCTGATCGACGCTGCGGGTCATCAGCGCCTCATAGGCGCTACCACAGGGTTCGGCTACAAGGCTGATGCCGCCAAAGAACAGCGCGTTGACCCGGTCGGGCAGGGGTGGCAGTGCGGTCGGCGTCAGGCTGCGCAGGGCGGTATTTTCGTCATAGAAGGCATATTTCGCCTGCCCATCCGTCAGTTCGACAAAGGCCAGCGTCGTCGGGGCAGCGGGCCGGGGGCATAGGGTCGTGTCCACTGCCGCCTCCTCGAGCGCGCGGACGAGCATCCGGCCAAAAAGATCGTCCGACAGGCCGCAGTAGAAACCTGCCGAAGCGCCCAATCGGCCCAATGCGATGGCGGTATTGAACACCGCGCCCCCCGGGTGGGGAACGAACGCGGTTTTGCCATCCGCAATAGGGCGGGGGATCATGTCGATCAGGGCTTCGCCGCAGCACAGGATCATGGCTTTCCTCTTACAGCCTGTGAAAAAGGCCGCCCGGGGGCGGCCTTCTCAATCTAGATCAGTCAGCGCCGCTGGCGATGGACTGTGGCTTGAGCCCGCTCCTTTGGTACAGGAACACGCCCACCGCCGCCGCAAGGCCGATCACGTCAGTCAGCCAGCTTCCCTCGATCATCGAGAGCGCGGCGGCCAGCAGCAGGAGCCGCAGCACCGGGTTCAGCGTGCCAAAGAACCACGCCTGAACCGAGGCCGACAGCAGCATGACGCCAAAGGCCGCGCTGACGAAGACATGCAGGATGTCCAGCCATTCGCCCTGCATCAGCAGCTCGTGTGAGCTGAAGAACATGAAGGGCACGATGAAGGCGGCGAGGCCCAGCTTGAACGCCTCGACCGATGTGCGCATCGGTTCAGAGCCTGAAATCGCGGCCCCGGCATAGGCGGCCAGCGCTACCGGCGGCGTGATCGCGGACATTACGGCATAGTAGAACACGAAGAAATGCGCCACCAGCACCGGGATCCCGAGCTGGATCAGCCCCGGCGCCACGACCGCCGCAGCAACCGCATAGGCCGCGGTCGTCGGCATCCCCATGCCAAGGATGATCGAGATGCACATCGCGAAGAACAGCGCGAGCACCTGGCTCTGATCCGCAAGCCCCAGCAGCAACGAGGAGAACCGCGCGCCGACGCCTGTCAGGGCGATCACGCCCACGATGATCCCCGCCGCGGCACAGACCGCGACCAGCTGG
This sequence comes from Rhodobacteraceae bacterium LNNU 3342, assembly GCA_008711135.1. Taxonomy (GTDB): domain Bacteria; phylum Pseudomonadota; class Alphaproteobacteria; order Rhodobacterales; family Rhodobacteraceae; genus Halodurantibacterium. Next base: position 73,665 of record VUAW01000002.1, on the reverse strand, counting down.
ATCGACATCCGCGCCGCAAGGTCCAGCGCCCGGTAGAAGGACGCAGGCCCCATGCGGTGGGGCGTCAGCCACGACACGACCGCCGCCGAGGCCATGGCCAGCGTGCCTGCCCGGATGACGGTATAGCCCGCAAACAGCGTGTAGATCAGGATGATGATCGGCAGGAACAGGTAGACCTGCCGCGCCAATACCGCGAACTTGGGCAGTTCCTCTTTCGACAGGCCCTTCATGTTCAGCTTCCGTGCCTGGAAGTCGACCATGAAGTAGACCGAGATGAAATAGAGCACCGCAGGGATGATCGCCGCGATCACGATCTCGGTGTAGGGGATGCCCGTCACCTCGGCCATGATGAAGGCGCCGGCGCCCATGATCGGCGGCAGGATCTGCCCGCCCGACGATGCCGTTGCCTCGATCGCGGCGGCGCTTTTGCCCGGGTAGCCCACCTTCTTCATCAGCGGGATGGTGAGCGATCCGGTGGACACCACGTTGCCCGCCGAGGTGCCGTTGATCATCCCCATGAGGCCGGAGGCAAAGATCGCCACCTTGGCTGGACCACCCCGTGCGCGCCCTGCGGCAGCGAAGGCAAAGTTCACGAAGTAGTCGCCAACCCGGCTTGCCTGAAGGAAGGCCGCGAAGGCGATGAACAGGATGATGTAGGTAGATGATACCGCAACCGGGGCGCCAAGAATGCCCTGGTCAGTGAAGATGTAGGTGAAGAACCGCGTCGGTGAATAGCCCCGGTGGTTCAGGAAGCCCGGCAGGTAGGGGCCAAAAAAGGAGTACGCGATGAAGACCGAGGCGATCACCACCAACGCAAGGCCAGCGACCCGCCGCGTCAGTTCAAGGATCAGCAACACGCCGACCAGGGCGGCATAGAAGTCGGCAGGCTGCGCCATCGCAGTACCTGCGCGCAGCCGGATGGGGCCGACGTTGAACAGGATGTAGCCCGTCATTGCCACCGCCGCGAAGGCCAGCAGCCAGTCCGATGGCTGCACGCCATGCCGGTCCTTGTCGCCCCAGATCCAGCCTGCGAGGATGGCGGCGCAGGTGCCGACCGTCAGTGGCAGGCCATAGGTCGCAAAGACGAAGGGTTCGGGCCGCGCGATGCCGGCGAACCAGTAGCCGATCCAGGCAAATCCGATCAGGGCCATGCCATAGCCGATGCCCCCGGCCGCGACAGCCAGGACCACCCATTCCAGCGCGCTGCGGCGAACGGGCCCGGACTGGCCGGTCTTCAGCGTCAGGGCGGAATAGGCAATGAAGCCGATGAACAGCCCGCCCGCCACGTGCAGCATGCGGTAGGTCCAGGTTTCCAGCGGATAAAGGTTCATCACCGCGATGTGGAACACGGTGTAGATCACGCAGACGAGCGCTACGAACTGCTTCAGCATTCCGCCAAAGTCGCGCTGGTTCGAGGCCAGCGGTTCGTCATCGACGCCCTGCGCAATCATCGGACCCGCATCGACGGGCCCGGGAATGGGTGCATGAGTCATGGAATCTCCCCCGAAACCGCCGCGGGCAGGGCGCCCGGGCGCGGATCTCTTGAAAGGACAAGGGGCAGCACAAGGCTGCCCCGGGCTGGGATCCGCCCCTTGGGGGCGGCCCTTGGCAGCTTAGCCGCGCAGTTCCTCCGGGATCTCGATCCCGACTTCCTCGTAGTAGCGGACAGCACCGGGATGATACGGCAGGAAGCTGTTCTTGTCGACGTTTTCGGTCGTGGTTTCGGACGCCGTTGCGTGGATCTGCAGCATGCGGTCGTTGTTTTCCATCACCAGCTTGGTGATTTCATAGGCCAGGCTTTCCGGCATGTCGGCATGCGCCACCGCAAAGTTCCACAGCGCGACCGTCGGGCTTTCGTCCGGGAAGCCCTGATACAGCCCGCCGGGAACGTCAAAGGCCGCGAGTTCCGGCATCTGTTCCAGAAGCTGCTGGCGGGTTTCCTCAGAGAAGCCGAAGATGTTGACCTGCGTTTCCGCCGCGATCTGGGCAAAGGCGGAAATCGGCACGCCCGCGGCAAAGGCAAAGGCGTCGATCAGCCCGTCCTGCACCTGGCCCACGGCATCGCTGGCGCCGGCATAGCTGACGTTCGGCGATACGCCCACTGCTTCGAAGAAGCGCGGCCAGTAGGTAGCGGCGGTACCGCCCGCCGGACCGACCGAAACACGGCGTCCGTCAAGGTCCGCAACGGACTCGATCCCCGAGCTGCGGAGCGCCACCACCTGGAACGGCGTCTGGTACATCGGGAACAGGGCGCGAAGGTTTTCGTGCTCTACCCCTGGGGCGAGTTCGCTGTTGCCGGTCCAGGCGTCATAGGCCGGGCCCATGGTGACAAGACCGATCTGGTGGTCGCCGGTTTCGACCAGCGTCGCGTTCTGGACCGGACCGCCCGTCACCTCGGCCGAGGCATTGACGCCCAGGCTTTCGCTGATCAGCCCGCCCAGGCCGGTGCCATAGATGAAGTAGGTGCCGCCCTGGCTGGCGGTGCCGATCGTCAGGCTCGACGGCCAGCCGTCGCGGTCCTGCGCGACGGACGTGCCCGCAAAGGCGACTGCTGCCGCGGCGGCGGCAGCAAAAGTTGCATAACGCATGACGTTCCTCCCAAGGATTCGAAATGGGTCAGTCCCGTTCCGGCATTCAGACCTCCTCCGAAGCCGGATGCAGGGACATCAGGGGACATTCCTGCAGCTGTGGCAACCTTTGCTGCGGAACCAGGCGCAATTTTCTTGCGCCTGCAGCGCGGTGATGGGTGGAAAGGGTGACATGCGCCCGGTGGCGTGGGTGGGTTTCCGCCCACTCACTCGTCCTCGGGGCCGCCGCCGTATTGTGCCTTGTCGATCCCGTGCTTTTGCATCTTTTCGTACAGGGTCTTGCGCGACAGGCCGAGCGTTTCATAGACCGGCCGCAGTCGCCCGCCGTGTGCGATCAGGGCGGAAACGATCGCCCCCCGCTCAAACTCTGCCACCCGTTCCGCAAGGCGCGCGGGCGCGTCCTCGCCTGCAGGATCGTTCAACTGCAGCCCGATGCCCAGCGCATAGCGATCCGCCGCGTTGCGCAGTTCCCGCACGTTCCCCGGCCAGTCCCGTGCAGCGATGGCGGCCAGTACCTGCGGCGGCACCGTGACAGGATCACGGCGGTGCCGGGCCGCGGCCTCATCCACCAGCTTGAGGAACAGGAGCGGGATATCCTCGCGCCGCGCTGAAACGGGCGGGACATGCAAGGTGATGACGTTCAGCCGGTACAACAGGTCGGCGCGGAAACGGCCAGCCGCGACCTCATCTTCCAAGGGGGTGCGACTGGTGGCGATGAAGCGGACATCAAGCGGGCGTGGTTCGTTCGCGCCCAGACGGTGGATCACCCGTTCCTGGATCACTCGCAACAGCTTGCCCTGAAGCTCGGTAGGCATCGAGCCAATCTCGTCCAGCAGGATCGTACCACCCTGCGCATGTTCGAACTTGCCATAGCGCGGGCGCATCGCGCCGGGGAAGGCGCCGGCCTCGTGGCCGAAGAGTTCACTTTCGATCAGGGTGGCGGGCAGGGCGGCACAGTTGATCGCGACGAAGGGCTTGGTCGCCCGAGGCGACAGGTCATGCAGAGCCCGGGCGACCACCTCCTTGCCCGCGCCGGTTTCGCCCACGATCAGCACATCGGCATCCGCCGGGCCAATCGTCCGCACCCGGCGCCGCAGGTCGATCATCGCGTTGGACCGGCCTGCCAGCCGCTGTTCCAGATCGTCCGTCTGCCCCGCCGCCGCCCGCAGCACCCGGTTTTCCAGCACCAGCCGCCGGTAATCCAGCGCCCTTGTAGCGATTTCGGCCAGCTGCGACCCGCTGAAAGGTTTCTCGACGAAATCGTAGGCCCCTTCGCGCATCGCCTTGACCGCCAGTTGCACGTCGCCATGGCCGGTGATCAGGATCACGGGGATTTCCGCGTCCATCTCGTGGATGCGGTTCATCAGGCTCAGCCCGTCGATGCCGGGCATACGGATGTCGGTGATGACGATCCCGCGAAAGCCAAAGCCCACGAGGTCAAGCACCCGTTCCCCGCCTGCGAAGCTTTCGATCTGGAACCCGGCGAGATCCAGCGCCTGCGCGGTAGACTCGCGCAGGTCCGTGTCGTCATCGACCAGCAGTATCTTGCCGTTCATCCTTCTCCTCCGCCAGCGCCAGATCGAGGGTGAAGACCGCGCCGCCCTCCGGGTGGTTGGCGAGGCGCAACTCTCCGCCAAAGTCCTTGACGATGTTGTAAGAGATGGAAAGCCCGAGGCCCAGCCCCCGGCCCACGCCCTTGGTGGTGAAGAACGGGTCAAAGATCCGCTCGGCGATCGCCTGCGGCACGCCGGGGCCGCGGTCGCGGACGCTGATTTCGGCACGGCCCCCGGTGGCGCGGGCAATGACGGTGATGCGGCGATCCTCGGCCCCCTCGACCGCGTCGGCAGCGTTGGAGATCAGGTTGACCAGCACCTGCTGCAGACGGATCCTTTCCGCCAGAACCGCCACCGGCCCCGCGTCAACTTCCAGCGTGGCGTCGGCGGCGCGCAGGCGGAAGGCGGCGATTTCCGCGCTGTCGGCCATGACCTCGGCTACCGGAACCCGTTCCAGCCGCCGGTTGGGCTTGCGGGCGAAATTGCGCAGGTGGCGGCTGATGGAGGCCATACGTTCCACCAGCCCCACGACCTTGGCGATGTTGTCCCGCGCCTCGGCAGTCCGGCCACGGTCCAGCAACACCAGCGCATTGTCGGCGTAATTGCGGGCGGCGCCCAGAGGCTGATTGAATTCGTGGCTCAGGGCCGCCGACATCTGGCCAAGCGCGGCAAGCTTGCCGGCCTGAACCAGGTTCGCCTGAGCCTGGCGCAACTCTGCCTCGGTCGCGCGGCGTTCGGCGACTTCGTCCTCCAGCATGCGGTTGACGGAGGCAAGCTCGCGCGTGCGGACAGTGACGCGGCGCTCAAGTTCCGCCCGCGCCTCGCGCTGCATCTGCAGGCGTTCGTGCAGCTGGGCGCGGCGCTGCAGCCAGACGGCGGCACCCATCGTGCCCAGACCTACGATCAACAGCGCCAGCATCACCGCGCCCAGCGCCTGCGCACGGGCTGATCGCGTGTCCAGCAGCACCTGCACCGTCCATCCTGCCTCTGGCATCGTTTCGGCAAGGACAAGATATTCGTGCGGATCCCCCGGCCCCCGCACCTCCAGCAAGGGGTGCCCGCCCTGTTCACTCATTGTCACCGGCAGTTCGCGCAGCTGCACATCCGCATAGCGGCGGGTGAGGGCGGTGCGTTCGCGCCGGTCGGGCGTCAGGGGCATGAGGGCGCCGAACTGCCAGTCGGCGCGGGTGGCCATGAAGATGATGCCTTCGGGATCGGTCACGACGATTTCATAGTCGCCGCCGCGCCAGGTCTCCTCGATCCCGTCCACGTCGATCTTGAAGGCGACGACACCAAGGATCACGTCCCCGTCGCGGATGGGGGCGCCAAAGTAATACCCCCGCCGCGCTGAAGTCGTTCCCAAGGCGAAGAACCGTCCCTGCTGACCGGCAATGGCGTCGAAGAAGTAAGGCCGATAGGAGAAGTTTTCGCCCACAAAGGAGGTGGTCGTACTGTAGTTGCTGGCCGCAAGGGTCGTGCCGTCCACCCCCATGACATAGATGTCCGAAGACTGGAGAAGCTCGTTGATCTCGGCCAAGTAGGCATTCCCTTGGGCAATCCGCGTGGCATCGCCCGGATTGCGGGCGACCTCCTGGATGATCTCGTGATCGGCGACAAGTTCCGGCAGACGCTCGAACCGGGCCATCTGGCCGCGCAGGGCGGCTACGGCAAGGCGCAGAGTGTTTTCCCCCCGCTGCGCCGCCGCGTCAAAGGTCAGGGTCGTCGCGTAGCGGCCCCCGAAGGTCCCGATCCCGACCACGAGCACCAGCGCAATACCCAGAAGCCACGGCCAGCTGTGCCGCAGCAGCGGGCGGCGCAGACCTGGACCGGCAAAAGGGGCGGGGATATCGCTCATGTCCTATTCTAGCCCGGTGAAGGGGGGCGCAAAACGCTTTCAGGCGTCGAGATCGGCCCAGATCGGCACATGGTCCGAAGGCTTGTCGCCCGCGCGTTCGGAACTGTCGATCTGGCAGTCGCGCAAGAGGTCTGCGGCCTGCGGCGTCAGCAGCAGGTGGTCGATCCGGATGCCGTCGTTGCGCCGCCACGATCCCGCCTGATAATCCCAGAAGGTGTAATGCCCCGGCCCCTGATGCCGCGCCCGAAAGGCGTCGGTGAAGCCAAGGTTCAGGATCCGCCGGAACGCCTCGCGGCTTTCCAGCCTGAACAGCGCGTCTTCGCGCCAGGCCTCGGGGCGGGCGGCATCCTCGGCCTGCGGGATGATGTTGTAGTCGCCCAGCATCACTGCGGGCTCTTCCGAAGCCAGCAGATCGCGGGCCCGTTGTTCCATCCGCGCCATCCAGGCGAGCTTGTAGTCGTATTTCGGCCCCGGAACCGGGTTCCCGTTCGGCAGGTAGAGCCCGCAGATGCGGATCGCGCGCTTGCCGGTCACCGTCGCCTCGATCCAGCGGGCCTGTTCGTCGGTGTCATCGCCCGGGAGGCCGCGCGTCACATCTTCCAGCGGGTATTTCGACAGGATCGCGACGCCGTTGAAGCTTTTCTGCCCATGGGTTTCGACGTTGTAGCCGCGTTCCTCGAACATCTCGCGCGGGAAGGCTTCATCAACCGTCTTGATTTCCTGCAGGACCACCACATCGGGATTGGCATGGTCAAGCCAGCGGGGCAGGGCCTCTGCCCGCGCCTTGATCCCGTTGATGTTGAAGCTTGCGATCTTCATGGCCATCCCCTGACTGTGCCGCCAAGGGATAGCGCGGCTGGCTCAGATTGAAAAGCTGACCCCGCAGCCACAGGAACTGGAGGCGTTCGGATTTTCGATCACGAAGCGCGCGCCGATCAGTTCTTCGGTGAAATCGATCACCGCGTTCTGCAGGAACGGCAGCGACACCGGATCGACCAGCACCCGTTGCCCGTTCTTTTCCAGAACCAGATCGTCGGGCGCCGGTTCGTCCAGCTTGATGTCATACTGGAAGCCGGAACAGCCGCCGCCTTCAACCGCGACGCGCAGCGCACAGGGCGCACCGGCAGATTCGGCGATTTCGGCCAAGCGTTCAAAGGCGCGGTCGGTGACTTTGGGCGGAAGCGTCAGGTCCATGGCGGTCCATTTCGGCATTTCAGGATGTTACGGGATCGAATATAAGCAGCACAGATGGCCACGACAAGAACGGGAGCCCCATGCTCGCCAGCTATGCCTCGGACCCTGCCCAGACGCGCGGTCGTCTCTATCCCGAACGGATGAGCACCTTTCGCAGCGAGTTTCAACGTGATCGCGACCGGATCATCCACTCCTCAGCCTTTCGGCGGCTGAAGCACAAGACGCAGGTGTTCGTCGAGCATGAGGGCGATTACTACCGCACCCGCCTGACCCATTCGATCGAGGTGGCGCAGGTCGCCCGCACCATCGCCGGCGTCCTTGGCTTGAACGAGGAGCTGGCAGAGGCGGTGGCGCTGGCCCATGACCTTGGCCACACCCCCTTTGGCCATACAGGGGAGGACGCGCTGGGCGAGCTGATGGCCCCTTACGGCGGGTTCGACCACAACGCGCAGGCGATCCGCATCGTCACGTCGCTGGAACGGCACTACGCCGATTTCGACGGGCTGAACCTGACGTGGGAAACGCTGGAAGGCATCGCCAAGCACAACGGCCCGGTGGTGGGAGAGATCCCCTATGCGCTGGCAGAGTTCAACGCGCTCTACGACCTTGAACTGCATACCCACGCAAGTGCGGAGGCGCAGGTGGCGGCCATCGCTGATGACGTGGCCTATTCCCATCACGACCTGCATGACGGGCTTCGGTCGGGCCTTTTCACCGAGGCCGACCTGATGGAACTGCCCGTCACCGGCCCCGCGTTCGAGGAGGTGGACCGGCTATATCCCGGTCTAGACCCGATGCGGCGGCGGCATGAGGCGCTGCGGCGCGTCTTTGGCGTGCTGGTGGAGGATGTGATCGCCGTGGCGCGGGCCAGGCTGGATGCGGCACAACCGCAATCTCCGCAGGACATCCGCAACATGGGCACCACAATCATCCGCTTTTCCAAGAAGCTCTACATGGAGTTGAAGGCGATCCGGCAATTCCTGTTCACCCGCATGTACCGTGCACCGTCGGTGATGAAGGAACGGGCGCGGGTGACGGCGATGGTCCGGGACCTGTTCCCGCTTTACATGTCGCGGCCGGAGCTCTTGCCTGCGGCGTGGCGGGCCGATGTGGCGCGGGCGCAGGATGAAACAGCATTGGCGCGCATCGTTTCGGATTACGTGGCGGGGATGACCGACCGCTTTGCCATCCAGGAACACGGGCGGCTGCTAGGCTAAAGCGCCGCCAGCGCCGGCGCCAGATCGCCATAGCCGGTAAAGCGGCGTTCGTAGCGAAGGCCAAGGCGGGCGGCACAGTCCCGCGCCTTGGCATCCAGCGTCGGATCATCCGTCTGCGCCTGATAGATCAGCCGGTCGTAATGGGCGAAATACATGTCCCGCAGTTCAGGGTGCCGGTCCAGCCCCATCGGCCGCCAGACAAAGGCGTCGAACTGGCGGACAAGGAAATCGGTGAGGTAGAAGGCAGTGAACTCGTCCTCTGACTGGGCGGCGAAGGCCTCGTTGCCTTCAAAGAACGAATAGCAGTGCGGACCCGGAACCATGTCCACGCCGAGGTCCGCGCATTTCGCCTGCAACAGGCCACCGGTCCCGCAATCCGCATAAACAACGAAAATGTTGTCGTACTGGTCGCGGTGGCGCAGCACCGCATCCTCGACCGCCGCAGGGATGCGATCGGGCCAGAGGTGCAGGTTGGCGGGCAGGCAGGTCAGGTCCAGGTGATCCCAGCCATTGCCAGCCTTCAACGCAAGAATTTCCCGCGCAAGGGCCCCGCAGGCAATCAGCAACACGCGCCCGTGACCGCTGGCCGGCAGACCGGCCTCGGCCAGAATGTCGTCCCGTGGGATAGGAGGGGTGCTCACGGTCTCCGCCTCATGAGAAAGACCACGGCAGCGGCCATCAACAGGGGGAGCGGAAAGAGCAGTCCCTCCGACAGGGCCGGCGCGGCGATGGCGGCAATCAGGACGGTAAGACCGGCGGCGCTGATCACCGCGGTCACCAAAAGGACAAGGCGGGCAGGGGGCATGTCATCTCCCTTTCTGCCCCGATATGGGGCAGGGCAGGCCCCGTTTGAAGGCCGTTCCGGCGATAGGCGCCGCCGGATCGGGCAGCGCCGTTGGGATCAGGTCCGCATCTGGTTGTGCTTGCGGGCGATGAAGTCCTTGGCCGTTTCGACGGCCACCGCAGCGTCGCGGCAATAGGCGTCGGCCCCGATCGCGCGGCCGAACTCTTCGTTCAGAGGGGCGCCGCCGACCAGTACAATATAGTCGTCGCGGATGCCCTTTTCCTTCATCGTGTCGATCACGACCTTCATGTAGGGCATCGTGGTCGTCAGCAGCGCCGACATGCCAAGGATATCCGCGCCTTCCCGCTCCAGCGCCTCGATATACTTCTCGACCGGGTTGTTGATGCCAAGGTCGATGATCTCGAAGCCCGCACCCTCCATCATCATGCCAACAAGGTTCTTGCCGATGTCATGGATGTCGCCCTTGACGGTGCCAATCACCATCTTGCCCATCCGCGGCGCGCCGGTCTCCACCAGAAGCGGCTTCAGGATCGCCATCCCGCCCTTCATGGCGTTGGCGGCCAGCAGAACCTCGGGCACGAACAGGATGCCGTCGCGGAAGTCGTTGCCGACGATGGTCATCCCTGCAACCAGCGCCTCGGTCAGGATGCGGTAGGGGGTCCAGCCGCGGTCCAGCAGGATGTGCACCGCCTCCTCGATCTCTTCCTTGAGGCCGTCGTAAAGATCGTCATGCATCTGAAGGACAAGTTCGTCGTCCGGCAGTTCGGACAGGATGATCTCTTCGTTGTCATCGGCCATTTGCGCATTCCCCTGCTGATGGCGCGTTTCGCGCCTGACCACTTGCATTCATCCATGCGGAAAAAGGGTTTGGAGGACTGCAACGATTGCGACGTGCAGTCCGCACGAACCGACCTCAGCCCCGACGGCGGCGGCGGACGCGGCCTTCGCCTTCGTCCGGGCCGGTGCCGTCGTTGGTCGAGGAGAAGCCCCCCAGCGCGCCGGTGATCTGGTCCAGCGTTGGGCGCGGCCCCGGTGGGCGGGTTTCCAGCGCCGCCCGCATCGCGCGAAGATGGTCCGGCATCGTGCCGCAGCAGCCGCCGATGATCCGGGCACCGGCATCCCGGGCCAGCACGGCATATTCGGCCATCAGTTCCGGCGTGCCATCATAGTGGATGTGCCCGTCGTGATATTTCGGGATGCCCGCATTCCCCTTGGCGATGATAGGAAGTTCAGCCCCCTGCGCGGCGAACCCCAGCACAGTACGCACTAGGTCCGAGGCGCCCACACCGCAGTTCGCCCCAAAGGCCAGCGGCGGATATGCGAGCTTGCCCACCAGATCCACCAGCCCGGCCGAGGTCAGGCCCATCATCGTGCGCCCAGCGGTGTCAAAGCTCATGGTGCCGCACCAGGGCATGCCGGCGCGCTGCGCCGCCTCGGCTGCAGCCTTGAATTCCTCGGGGGCAGAAATCGTTTCGACCCACAGCACGTCGGCGCCGCCGGCCTTCAGCGCCTCGGCCTGTTCGTGGAACATCTCTACGGCAAGGGCATGGGTCAGGTTGCCCATCGGCGCCATGATCTCACCGGTTGGGCCTATCGATCCAGCAACGATGACGGGGCGGCCGGCGGCATCCGCGATCTCACGCCCCAGTTCGGCGGCGGCGCGGTTCAACTCGTCCACGCGCTTGTCGGCTTGGTGCAGGCGCAGGCGACTGGCGTTGCCGCCAAAGCTGTTGGTCAGGAACAGGTCCGATCCGGCATCCACCGCGCCACGGTACAGGGCGCGGATCTTGGCGGGCTCGTCCACGTTCCACAGTTCCGGCGCATCGCCCGAGGATAAGCCCATGTTGAACAGGTTGGTCCCGGTGGCGCCGTCAGCCAGCAGCCAGTCGCGTTCCGAAAGCAGGCGGGACAGTGCCGACCTCATGATACATCCTCTTAGATAGCAGCGGGGCGGCCCAGGGGCCGCCCGTTCCGGTTTCTTTGCCACAAGCCTGATCTTGAGACAATTTCATATAGGACATAATGATCATGAGCGCCGCTCATGGCGAACCCTCACCCTTCACGCGTCAGCTGGTCCTTGGCGACCAGAAGAAGCTCTTGCATGCGGCTGCGGATCTCTGCGTCGGTGGTGCGGTCGCCCAGATCTCGGGACACCTTGCGCACCACATCTTCGTGACCGGCTTCCTCGAAATCGGCTCTCACCACCTCCATGGCATAGGCGTCGGCAGCCTCGCCCTGCAGCCCCAGAATCCCCGCCGCCCAGTGGCCCAAGAGCTTGTTGCGCCGCGCAACCGCCTTGAATTCCATTTCCTCGTCATGGGCAAACTTGGCTTCGAAGGCCCTTTCACGTTCATCAAAGGTGGTCATCTGGTGCTCCTTGCGAATGTGCCTCTATGGAACCATATGCTTTTCGGATGCCTTTCGGGCAAGGGCGCAGCGTTCTTGCGGCACTGTGCCGGTTGCCCTATAGGAAGCGCAAAGCGCGATCGTCCCCCGCGCAGATACCTCCGGAGTTCCCATGGCACCACGTCGCACCAAAGTATATGAGGGCAAGGCAAAGATCCTTTACGAAGGTCCGGAGCCGGGCACGCTCATCCAGTATTTCAAGGATGATGCTACCGCCTTCAATGCGCAGAAGAAAGACGTGATCGAAGGGAAGGGCGTACTGAACAACCGCCTTTCGGAATTCTTCATGACCGGGCTGAACGCCATCGGCGTGCCGACCCATTTCATTCGCCGCCTGAACATGCGCGAACAGCTCATCCGTTCGGTGGAAATGATTCCCCTTGAGGTGGTCGTGCGCAACTTCGCCGCCGGTTCGCTGTCCAAACGGCTGGGGCTGGAAGAGGGCACTGCCCTGCCGCGCCCGATCGTCGAGTTCTATTACAAGGACGATGCGCTGAACGACCCGATGGTGTCGGAAGAACACATCGTCGCCTTTGGCTGGGCCAGCCAGCAGGACCTGGACGACATGGTCGCGCTGGGTCTGCGGGTGAACGACTTCATGTCGGGCGTGATGATGGGCGTGGGCATCCGTCTTGTCGACTTCAAGATCGAGATCGGCCGGATCTGGGAAAACGACTACCAGCGCCTTGTCGTCGCGGACGAAATCAGCCCGGACAGCTGCCGGCTCTGGGACATCGAGACCGGCCGCAAGCTCGACAAGGACGTGTTCCGCCGCGACCTGGGCAACCTTGCCGACGCCTATACCGAGGTGGCGCGGCGCTTGGGCGTGCTGCCGCGCAACGGCAACAACGTCAACAAACCGACCCTGATCAACTGAGAGGCCCCGATGTCCGATAAGCTCAAAGCCCGCGTGCATGTCATGCTCAAGGACGGGGTGCTTGACCCGCAGGGCGAAGCCGTGCGCCACGCGCTAGGCACGCTTGGATTTGCCGGGGTGCAGGGGGTGCGGCAGGGCAAGGTGATCGAGCTTGACCTCGATGCCGCCGACCGCGCCACCGCCGAGGCCGAGGTGCGAGCGATGTGCGAAAAGCTGCTCGCCAACACCGTGATCGAAAAATACACGGTCGAGATCGCCTGATCCGGACCGCGCACAAGGGGCATGCCATGAAAGCCGCCGTCATCACCTTCCCCGGATCGAACTGCGACCGGGACCTCGCCGTTGCCCTTGAAAAGGCCGGGGCCGAGGTCGTCCGCGTCTGGCACAAGGACACCGACCTGCCGCAAGGCGTGGACGTGGTTGGCGTGCCCGGCGGTTTTTCCTTCGGCGACTACCTGCGCTGTGGCGCCATCGCCGCACGGTCGCCCATCGCGCCGGCCGTGATCAACCACGCGCAGCGCGGTGGCTTCGTGCTGGGCGTCTGCAATGGCTTCCAGGTGCTGACCGAAACCGGGCTTCTGCCGGGGGCGCTGATGCGCAACTCGGGGCTCAAGTTCGTGTGCAAGCCAGTACAACTGCGGGTGGAAACCACCGACAGCGCCTTTACGAGCGAATGGTCGGTCGGTGACACGCCCGTCATCCCGGTGGCGCATCACGACGGCAACTATACTGCCGACGCCGAAACGCTTGCGCGGCTCAAGGGTGAGGATCGCATCGCCTTCACCTATGTCCAGAACCCGAACGGCTCCATGGCCGACATCGCAGGTGTGCTGTCGGAAAACCGGCGCGTGCTGGGCATGATGCCGCATCCCGAACGGGCGGTGGACGCTGCGCAAGGCGGCGCCGATGGCTCGGTGCTTTTCCGCTCGCTTCTGGGCGCGCTGACGACTGCGTAACGGGCGCGCCTTGAGGGGCTGGGGCCGGGCGCGTATCCTGCAGCGCATGAGCCTGAACAGCGATCTTCACGATACGGACCTGTCCGAACCGACGACCACGCGCGTCCCTTGGCGCGCGCGTCTCGTCATCGGGGCGCTGGCGCTGCTGGCCGTCGTGGTGATCTGGACAACCAACCTCTGGCTGACCGACAGGTTCACCGACCCGATCCGCAGCCGGGCAGAGATCCGGCTCGCGTTGTATTCCGGCAACATCCAGAGCGAGCTTCAGCGCCACTCGGTGGTGCCGCTGCTTCTGGCGCGGGACCCTGAGCTGATCAATGCGCTAACGTCCGAGGATTTCTCGCGCACCTCCCAGAGGTTGATCTCGTTCCAGGGCGAGATCGGCGCGGCGTCGCTGTTGCTGCTTGACGCGACGGGGCGCACGGTTGCCGCAACGGACCGGAACCTGCTGGGCACGAACTACCGGCAAGAGGCCTATTTCGTCGACGCGCTCCGCTCCAAGGACACAGTCTTTACCACCTCGCCACGTGATACCGGCGGGTATGAGTTCACCTTTGCCCGCGCTGTGATGCACGAAAATCGCCCGATCGGCGTTGTCGCGGTCGAGGTGGACCTGCTGAAATACGAACGGTCCTGGGCAGGGCTGACCGATGCCGTTGCAATGATCGACAGCGAAGGGCGGGTGATCCTGTCCACCGAACCGCGCTGGCGTGGCCTGTCCTTGGAGGAGGCGCTGGCCGTACGCGATGCGCCCTCGGCTATCCAGTTGGCGCTGCGGGTGCCGACGGATTGGGGGCAGGAACGGCCCGACGCTTACCTGAGCGGTGAGGCTGTGATGCGGAACGAGGCGCGGATTCCGTTCCGCGGGTGGCGAATCGTTTCCTTCACGCGATTCGATTCGGTTCGCGAACGGGTAAACGGTGTTCTCGCGCTGGAGATCATGGGTTTTGCCGTTCTGCTGGCGTTCACATTCTACATGATGTCGCGCAGGGCGTGGTCGCAATCCGCCGCCTATCAGCAAGAGTCGGTGGAACTGCGCCGCCTGAACGCCCGCCTGCAACGTGAAATCGCGGAACGGGAGCGGGTCCAGAAGGACCTCGCCGTGGCCGAGCAGACGCTGGCGCAGTCATCCAAACTGGCCGCGCTGGGTGAAATGTCGGCGGCGGTAAGCCATGAACTCAACCAGCCGCTGGCGGCGATGAAGACCTACCTCGCCGGGGCGCGCCTGCTGTTGCAGCGCAAGCGTCCTGAAGAAGCGCTGGCCTCGTTCCAACGCATCGACGACCTGATTGAACGCATGGGCGCGATCACCCGGCAGCTGAAGTCCTATGCCCGTAAGGGCGGCGAAGCCTTTGAACCTGTTGATCTTCGTGCCTGCGTCTCGTCCGCGCTGGCGATGATGGAGCCCCAGTTGCGCGAGCGGGAGGTGAAGATCACCCGCACCCTGCCGCGCAAGCCGGTGCGGGTGATGGCTGACCGGCTGCGGTTGGAACAAGTGATCATCAACCTGTTGCGCAACGCGCTGGACGCGACCAAGGAAGTGTCGGATCCGCATGTGGACCTGCTGCTGAGCCTTGGCGACACCGCGATCCTTGCGGTGCGGGACAATGGGCCGGGGATCGAGGATCTCGATAACCTGTTCGAGCCCTTCTACACCACGAAGAAGCCCGGAGAGGGCGTGGGGCTGGGACTGGCGATCTCCTCGGGGATCGTGAACGACCTGGGCGGTCGCCTGACCGCGCGGAATGGTGAAGGGGGCGGGGCTGTTTTTGAAGTCCAGCTTCCGATATTGACAAGTGAAACAAAGGCAGCCGAGTGAGGAAATATGGCCCGTTCCATGAAAGTGGCGATTGTCGATGACGAACAGGACATGCGGCAGTCGATCAGCCAGTGGCTGGCGCTTTCCGGGTTCGAAACCGAAACCTATCCTTGTGCCGAGGATGCGCTGAAGGCGCTGGGGCCTGAATTCCCCGGGGTCGTCGTGTCGGACATCAAGATGCCCGGCATGGATGGCATGGCCTTCCTCAAGCGGCTGATGAGCATGGACAGCGGCCTGCCGGTGATCATGATCACCGGCCATGGCGACGTGCCCATGGCGGTCGAGGCGATGCGGATCGGCGCCTATGACTTCCTGGAAAAGCCGTTCAATCCCGACCGGATGACGGAACTGGCCAAGCGGGCGACGCAGGTGCGGCGGCTGACGCTGGATAACCGCGCCCTGCGGCGGGAGCTGTCGGATGGCACGGTGCTGATGAAAAAGCTCATCGGCACCTCGCCGGTGATGGAACGTCTGCGCGAGGATATCCTTGACCTGGGGCAGGCGGATGGCCACGTCCTGATCGACGGCGAAACTGGCACCGGCAAGACGCTGGTGGCCCACGCGCTGCATGCGGTCGGCCCGCGGGCAGGCAAGAAATTCAACGTGATCTCCTGCGCGGCTTATCCAGAGGATGTGCTGGCGGCTAAACTGTTCGGCCCTACGGATGAGGGCGAAGGCCTGCCGCTGGTCGAGGAGTCGCGCGGCGGGACCCTGTGCCTTGAGGATATCGAGGCGCTGAGCCAGCCGCTTCAGGCGCGGCTTCTGACCTTCATCAACGACCAGGGTGCCCCGGCTGAAACCCGAATCGTGGCGATCTGCAACGAGCATGCGCCTGACAAGACGGTCGAGGATGCGCTCCGCCCCGACCTTTTCTATCGTCTTGCCGCGCTGAAGATCACGCTGCCGCCGCTCCGCATGCGGGGCGAAGATATCCTGACGCTGTTCACCCGCTATTCCGAACAGTTTTCGGAAGAATATGGCTGCGATGCCCCCGAAGTGACGGCGCAAGAGGCCGCCCAGCTTCTGCAGGCGCCTTGGCCGGGGAACGTGCGCCAGCTGATCAACATCGCGGAACGCGCGGTGCTGCAGAACCGGCGCGGTTCGGGCTCGATCGCCTCGCTGCTGATGGCGGACAACGAGGCGACGGGACCCGCGCTCACGACCGAGGGCAAGCCGCTGAAGGAATATGTCGAAGCGTTCGAGCGGATGCTGATCGACAACACCATGCGCCGCCACCGTGGCGCCATCACCGCCGTGATGGAGGAGCTTTGCCTGCCGCGGCGCACCCTGAACGAGAAGATGGCCAAGTACGGTCTCAGCCGCTCGGACTACCTTTAAGCCTGCATCGCTGCACCGGGCAGGGGCGGCGGGGGAAAAAACCGATTGTATTTTCCCCGTCAAGCCCGATAAGGTTGTCCGGTGCGGGCCTGCATCTTCATGCGCCCCGGATAGGTTTCGCCGTTTCAGTCGACGACGCGCTGTGCGTGGGGTCCCCTGCAACAGGCTTTCTGGCCGCAAGGCCATCAAGGTTGCCCGTCGCGCCTCAGGCCCGGGTTTATTGAGAACGGGCGTCGCCTATGCGAGCCCTTTACAGGAATGCGATGACGCGCGCAGGAGTTGACAGGCAGGATCATGGACGGCCCCGGGCCTCCGTTCCACGCTTTCCCGTGCCGCAAATCGCCTTAACAAGACACCACCCGCACCCCCGGTCCCCGCAGAGAGCGATCCCTGCGGACGGCGGGTCGCGTCGGTGCAATGGAACACCATGGCAAAGAAAATGCTTATCGACGCCACCCACGCGGAGGAAACCCGCGTTGTGGTGGTTGACGGAACCCGCGTCGAAGAGTTCGACTTCGAGACTGCGAACAGACGGCAGCTTGCGGGTAATATCTACCTCGCAAAAGTAACGCGGGTCGAGCCTTCGCTTCAGGCAGCCTTTGTGGATTACGGCGGGAACCGGCACGGCTTCCTGGCTTTTTCGGAAATCCACCCGGACTACTACCAGATCCCTACCGCGGATCGGAAGGCCCTGCTGGAAGAAGAACGCGCCTACAATCGCGCACAAGACGAAGAGGAGGGGCGT
Organism: Rhodobacteraceae bacterium LNNU 3342; assembly: GCA_008711135.1. Lineage (GTDB taxonomy): Bacteria > Pseudomonadota > Alphaproteobacteria > Rhodobacterales > Rhodobacteraceae > Halodurantibacterium. The sequence goes on along the minus strand of VUAW01000002.1, from coordinate 56,312 downwards.
GAGCCCCGCAACCGCCGCAACAAGGCCGAACGCGTTTCCGCGGCTGACGCCGTGCAAACCGCCGAGGCCCCTGCCGAAGACGGCGTCTCGAACTCTGCGGAAGAGGTCGCTGAGACCCTGGAAGTGACGGCTGAAACCGTGACCGAGGCTCCGCCCTCGGGTCCGTCCAGCATGGACGTTGTGGACCTGGGCGAGGACGCGCAGGAAACCACTTTGGTCGAAGAGGGTGCCAACTCGCGCCGCCAGCGTGGGGACGACCGCCCCTATGCGGCTGTCGATCATGCGGCAGAGATTGACTCCGAGATTGAGTCCATCGCGGAAGAGGATGTCACCGAAGAGATCCGCCAGCCGCGCAAGCCGCGTTCCCGCCGCTACAAGATTCAGGAAGTCATCAAGGTCCGCCAGATCATGCTGGTGCAGGTCGTCAAGGAAGAGCGGGGCAACAAGGGCGCTGCGCTGACGACCTACCTCTCGCTGGCTGGCCGGTACTGCGTGCTGATGCCGAACACCGCGCGTGGTGGCGGGATTTCCCGCAAGATCACCAACGCCGCGGACCGCAAGAAGCTCAAAGAGATAGCGGCCGAGATTGAAGTGCCGGAAGGCGCCGGCCTGATCGTGCGCACTGCCGGCGCGCAGCGCACCAAGACCGAGATCCGGCGCGACTACGAATACCTTGTGCGGCTCTGGGAACAGATCCGCGATCTGACGCTCCGTTCCATTGCGCCCGCCCCGATATACGAAGAGGGCGACCTGATCAAGCGGTCGATCCGCGACCTTTACAACCGTGACATCGACGAGGTTCTGGTCGAAGGGACCGAAGGCTACCGCGTGGCCAAGGACTTCATGAAGATGATCATGCCGTCCCACGCCAAGAACGTGAAGCACTATGCCGAGCCGCTGCCACTGTTTGCGCGGCACCAGGTGGAAAGCTACCTGTCGGGCATGTTCAACCCGACGGTTCAGCTGAAATCCGGCGGCTATATCGTCATCGGCGTGACCGAGGCGCTGGTGGCGATCGACGTGAACTCTGGCCGGGCCACCAAGGAAGGCTCGATCGAAGAAACCGCGCTCAAGACCAACCTGGAAGCTGCCGAGGAAATCGCGCGCCAGCTGCGTCTGCGTGACCTCGCCGGCCTGATCGTCATCGACTTCATCGACATGGAGGAGCGTAAGAACAACGCCGCCGTGGAGAAGAAGCTGAAGGATAAGCTCAAGACCGACCGTGCCCGTATCCAAGTGGGTCGGATTTCGGGCTTTGGCCTGCTGGAGATGAGCCGTCAGCGCCTGCGTCCGGGCATGATCGAAAGCACGACCCAGCCGTGCCCGCATTGCCACGGCACCGGCCTGATCCGCTCGGACGACAGCCTTGGCCTGTCGATCCTTCGGCAGCTGGAGGAAGAGGGCACCCGCAAGCGTTCGCGCGAGGTGCTGCTGAAGGCGCCGATCGAGGTGGTCAACTTCCTCATCAACCAGAAGCGCGAGCATATCGCCCAGATCGAGGCCCGCTATGGCATGGCCGTCCGGATCGAAGCCGACCCCGCGCTGGTGAGCCCCGACTTCTCGATCGAGAAGTTCAAGACGGCTACGCGTCTGGTGGCTGAAGTCGTTTTGCCCGTGGTGTCGGTGAACACCTCGTCCATGCCCGACCTCGAGGACGAGGAGATCGAAGAGGCTATCGAGGAAGAGGTCGCCGCCGAGGAGGCTGTCGCCGAACCCGCCGTGGAAGCCAATGGCGAAGGCGAGGGTGAAGGCAACGGCAAGAAGCGCAAGCGTCGCCGCCGCCGTCGTCGCAACGGCACGAATGGCAATGCCGGCACCGATACGCGGGACGATTCGGCCGAGGAAGATAGCGCCGAGGCGGAAGCACCTGCCGAGGTAGCACCCGAGCAACCTGCCGAGGCTGAAGCTCCGGTCGAGGCCGAAGTCGAGGCCGCGCCTGTAGCTGAGCCCGCACCCGTGGTAGCCGAGGAAGAAGCGCCCAAGAAGCCCACCCGCGCCCGTCGCAGCCGCAAGAAGGTGACAGAGGAGGCCGCAGCGCCCGATCAGACCGCTACTGCGGAAGCGGCACCAGAGGCTGCGCCAGAGGCAGAGGCCCCGGCCAAGCCCAAGCGTACGCGGAGCCGCAAGACCAAGGCGCAGATCGCTGCCGAGGCAGAAGCCGCGCGCCTTGCCGAAGCGTCGGCTGCCGCCGAGGCGACCGAGGCCTTCGACGCCGCCAACCCGGCGCCTGTGTCGCAAGAGCCGGAAGCGGCACCACTCGACGCGCCAGTCGAAGCGGCGACGGATCCGGAGCCTGCTGCGGCCTCTGCCGAGCAGCTTGACCCGGCCCCCGCACCAGAGGCGGCCGAGCCGGAGCCCATGCCGACACCCGATGCGGAAACCCTTTCGGCGCCCGTAGAGGAACAGCCCCAACTGACGCCCGAGGATGCGGATGACCCTGCGCAGGCCGAAGGCGCCGAGCCTGAGCTGGCTGATGCAGAGGCCGACGACGACAAGCCCAAGCGCCGAGGCTGGTGGAACCGCTGATCAAAGCGCCGGGGGAAACCCCGGCGTTTTTCTTTTGTGTTTACGCTGATGTGACAGCCTGTCCCGTGACGCCGCCCCGGCAATCGCGTAAGCCAAGGGGCGGAGGGACATGGCATGTTCGGAATCGACCTGATTGACGCGGGGCTTCTGCCGGCCATGCTTGTGGCGATGGCGGCGGGGCTTTTGTCCTTCCTCAGCCCCTGCGTGCTGCCGATCGTACCGCCGTATCTCGCCTACATGGGCGGTATCTCGATGCCCGAATTGCAGGGCGGGGCGCGGCGTCGGGCGGTGATGCCTGCCTTGTTCTTCGTGTTGGGCCTTTCCACCGTATTCCTGATCCTGGGCTTCACGGCGTCGGCACTGGGGATGTTCTTCCTGCGCAACCAGGATCTGTTCGCGCAGGTCGCGGGGGTGGTTGTCATTTTCTTCGGGCTGCATTTCCTGGGCGTGTTCCGCATCCCGATCCTTGACCGCGAGGCGCGGCTCGATGCCGGGGAACGGGGCGGCTCTGCCTTGGGCGCTTATGTGCTGGGGCTGGCCTTTGCCTTTGGCTGGACACCCTGTATTGGTCCGCAGCTGGGGGCGATCCTGTCGCTTGCGGCGTCAGAGGCCTCGGTGTCGCGCGGGACAGCGCTGCTGGGCGTTTATGCCGCCGGGCTGGGCATCCCCTTCCTGCTGGCCGCGCTGTTCATCGAACGAGCGATGGGCGTGATGAACCGGATCAAGCGCCACATGAAGCTGATAGAGCGGATCTCTGGCCTTTTGTTGATCGGGGTGGGGGTGGCGCTGCTTACGGGGGCGTTTTCCGCCTTCTCGTGGTGGCTGCTGGAGACGTTCCCGGTGCTCAGCACGCTGGGATGATGAACGCTGCCCTGCAGCAATCTCTTAACTTTAGGAAGTTATTGTCCTAACCTGCGGCCAAACAGGGGGCGCGGATGAACGAGGGACAAAGCGGGCAGGGGAATCGCACCGTCAGGCGGCGGGTGGCCTTTTACCTGCCGGGTTATGACCCCTTTCCCCCGCGCCGCTACCGTGAACTGTACCGGAAGGAAGGGGCAGAACAGGCCGCGATTTCCGGATATGAGCTGGGGCTGACCCCACGCCCGGTCGAGGACGGCGTTTATGGTTGGGACATCCACGCCCGGATCGACGGGCAGGATGTGGAAACCCGGATGCATATCCTGCACTGGACTGACATCGTGCGGCAGTCGATGTCGGCGGGCGTGCTGGCAAGCTACGGAATGCTGGTCCGCACCTTCTGGATCTACCTGTCGACCGGGGCAATGACACGGCTGTTCCGCCTGCGCCCCGGGCCGGTGATCACCGGCATGTATCCGGTGGTGATGCTGCTGGGCCAGCTGGCCATCGCGCTGCTGGCGGCGGGGCTGGTGTGGTGGGTGGCGGCGCAGTGGCTGCCGGGATGGGCAGGGGCGCTGCTGGGGGTGGCGGTGGTGCCGCCGATCCTGTGGAAGTTTCAAGCCATGGACCATCGCTTTTACGCCTATTACCTGCTGCACGATTATGCCTTCACCGCCCGTTATCGCGGGGCGCATCCTCCGGCACTTGACGCACGGCTGGCAGAACTCGCTGCGCTGGTCGGCGCCGCGCTGGAGGAGGATGTGGACGAGGTGTTGGTCGTCGCCCATTCTTCGGGCGTGCATCTGGGGGTTTCGGTTGTGGCGGATGTACTGCGGTCGGGGCGGTGGCGGGCGGATGGGCCTGAACTGGCCTTCCTCTCGCTGGGTCAAGCCGTGCCGATGCAGAGCTTCCTTCCGGGGGCAAGCCGGTTGCGGGCCGACTTGCACGACCTGTCACAGGACCCGCGGGTCACCTGGATCGACGTATCGGCCCCCGGCGATGGTTGCTGCTATGCGCTCTGCGATCCAGTGGCGGTTTCGGGGGTTGCGGAACCGGGCAAGCGTTGGCCGCTGGTGATTTCCGCCGCGTTCAGCCAGACGATGCAGCCCGAGACGTGGAAGAAGATGCGCCGCCGCTACTTCCGGTTGCACTTCCAGTATCTGTGCGCCTTTGACCGCCCCGGGGACTATGACTATTTCCAGATCACAGCTGGCCCGCAGACGTTGCGGGACCGCTATGCCGGGCGCAGTGCCTCTGCCAGCCGCAAGGAAACCGTGCTGAGCCCGCATACCAGCCGGAACGCCGCCTGATGCTGCCACCCAAGCCGCAGCCGCGCCCGGATCACGTATCGCTGTGGCGGTACCTGCGCCTGTTCCAGCAAGACATTCTGTCGGCGCAGCCCGCGCGTCTCTATCGCGCTTGGATGGCAGAAATGCGCACGCCCTTCTTCCGTAGCTACACGCTCAACCAGCCTGAGTTGCTGCGCATCGTGCTGAACGAACGGCCCGACGACTTCCCCAAATCCAGCCGCGTGGGCGAGGGGCTGCGCCCGCTGCTGGGCAATTCCGTCTTCGTCACCAATGGCGAGGTCTGGAAGCGCCAGCGCCGCATCATCGACCCAGCGTTCGAAGGCGGACGCCTGCGGGACACCTACCCGGCGATGCTGGCTGCGGCCCAGGCGGCCGTGACCAGGTTTTCCGCCCATACTGGCGTGATGGAAGTCGAGGCAGAAGCCAGCCACGCCGCCGCTGACGTGATCTTCCGGACGCTCTTTTCGATCCCAATTGAACATGAGATCGCGGCCCGGGTTTTTTCGGAATTCCGGGACTACCAGCGCACGCAGCCGCTGCTGAACCTGGCGGGGCTGATCCCGCTGCCCCGCTGGCTGCCCCGGCCGCACCGCCGCCGGACGCGGCAAGCGGCGCGGTCGATCCGCGACCTCATCACCCGCCTCACCGCCGCGCGGATGGAAGAGATCCTGCAGGGCACTGCGCCCGACGATCTGGCCACCAAGATCATGACCACCGCCGACCCGCTGACCGGCGAACGCTTCACGACCGAGGAGATGGTCGATCAGGTGGCGATCTTCTTCCTGGCTGGGCATGAAACCAGCGCCTCAGCGCTCGGCTGGGCGCTGCACCTGCTGGCGATGTTCCCGGAGGTGCAGGAACGCGCTGCACAGGAAGCTGCGGCGCTGCCCGACGCGCCAGAATTTTCAGACATCGGGCGGCTCAAGTTCATCCGCGACGTGTTCCGCGAAACGCTGCGCCTTTACCCGCCCGTCCCGATGATGGTGCGGGAGGGGAAATGCCCGGAACGCTTCCGCGACCGCGACATCCGCAAGGGATCGCAATTCGTCCTCTCGCCGTGGCACCTGCACCGGCACGAGCGGATCTGGGACCGCCCCCACGACTTTGATCCGGAACGCTGGCAGACCCAGGAAGGGCGCCAGTGTGCGAGGGAGGCATACCTGCCGTTTTCATCCGGTCCCCGCGTCTGCACCGGCGCGGGTTTTGCGATGGTCGAAGGTGTGCTGCTGCTGGCGATGCTGCTCCGCGCCCTGCGGTTCGAAACAGTCCCGGGGCGAGAACCGGTGCCCGTCGCCTACCTGACCGTCCGCGCGCGTGATGGCATCTGGCTGCGCGTCACGCCGCGCGAAAGTGCTTCGACAGCTTGAGCCCTTGCCCCTGATAATTCGAGGCGATACCCGCGCCGTAGAGCGTGTCTGGAACCTCAGCCATTGTCTCATAGACCAGCCGCCCGACCACCTGCCCGTGTTCAAGGACAAAGGGCGCCTCGTGGCAGCGCACCTCCAGCACGCCGCGTGACCCCGCGCCGCCCGCTGCCGCGTGACCAAAGCCGGGATCGAAGAAGCCTGCATAGTGCACACGGAATTCGCCCACCATGGCAAGGTAGGGCGCCATCTCAGCAGCATGGGTGGGCGGGATGTGCACGGCCTCCCGGCTCACCAGAATGTAGAATGCACCCGGGTCGAGGATGATCTGCCCGTCGCGGGCGCGCAGTTCCTCCCAGAACTCGGCCGGGTCATAGGCGCCGATCCGGTCCAGGTCGATGACGCCGGTGTGCGGCTTGGCCCGCCAGCCCACCATGTCGGTCCCGCTGGGCCGCAGATCGACCGAGAAACCCAGCCCGTCAGAGATCACTGCCGCACCACTCACCAGCCCCACACGGGCGTGCAACTCCTCCAGCGCCCGGTCATCGAGCACGGCCTGACCGCGCCGGAACCGGATCTGGTTCAGCCGCATGCCCGTTCGCGCCAGCACGGAAAAGGATCGGGGGCAGATTTCAGCGTAAAGCGGGCCGTGATAGCCTGCAGGGATGCGGTCGAATTCGGTGCCGCCGTCGATGATCGTCCTTGTCAGCAGGTCGAGCCGCCCGGTCGAGCTTTTGGCATTCGCGACCGCCTGCACCGTTTCGGGCAGGGCGAGGCTTTCCATCAGGGGCACCACGTAGACGCAGCCTTTTTCCAGCACCGCCCCTTCGCGCAGGTCGACGCGGTGCATCTCAAATTCCGCGAGCCGGTCCACAACGCTGCGGCCAGCACCCGCCAGGAACGAGGCGCGTACGCGGTAGGCCACGTGCCCAAGCCGAAGATCAAGGCTTGCGGGCTGAACCTGCCCGGCGACCAGTGGTGCCTCGCACCGGATCTGGCCCTTGGCCGTCATGGCTCTAAGGTCTTGTGCCGGAAGAACGCCGATCTTGTCCAATGTTCCACGCCCTTTCTTCGCGGCAGATAGAGGAACGCCCGCGGCATTGCTGCCACGGGCGTTTCCTTTGATGGTCGGGCCGGCGAGATTCGAACTCGCGACCTTCCGCCCCCCAGACGGACGCGCTAACCAGGCTGCGCCACGGCCCGACGCGGGCATACATACCGGCTTTGTCGGCGGGGGCAAGACCCAAAGCGTGGAATTTTTCACATTCCCGCCAAAGTCCTTGCTCGCCGGCTCAGGTCGCCAGCCGGTCGCGCAGGGCGGCAAGCCGGTCGTGCAGCGCCCGCAGCCGCGCGACGTCCTGAACCGGGTGTCCGTGATGCCTTCGCAGGCGCACGGCAAGCCGTTCCGGCACGCCTCCGTCCCGCTTCGCGGTTTTTTGCTGCGGCTCTGCCGGCTGTGCATTGTCCTGCTGTGGATCGTCCTGTGGTTCCGGTTCTGCCGGGCTCTCTGCGGCAGGTGGTTCGACCGGCGCACGGTTGGGCAGCACCACAATCTTGGCCGGGCCTCGCGGGGTCCGGTCATCCTCGGCGTCGAGGATCATTGGAGCCTCATCTTCGGGGCTGCCGGAGACGCCCCAAAGTTCGCCGTGCAGGGCAGGGCTGCCAAAGACGTCATCGCTTGGAACATCAGCCAGCCCGGCCACGAACTTCACACCCTGTTCGGAAAGGATCTTCTGCACGCCGCGGATGGTCATTCCCTCGTCATGCAGAAGCTTCTTGATCCCGGCCAAGAGCGCCATGTCCGCCGGGCGGTAATAGCGGCGGCCCCCGGCGCGCTTGATCGGCCGCACCTCGGGGAACCGGCTTTCCCAGAAGCGCAGCACATGCGCCGGTGTCTTCAGCCACTCGGCCACCTCGCTGATGGTGCGAAAGGCCTCGCGCGATTTTTCCATGCTCTTGACCAGTGTCCCGCCCTATCGCTTGTTTCCTGCCGCCACGCGGTCCTTCATCAGATGCGACGCACGAAACGTCAGAACGCGCCGCGGCGAGATCGGAACCTCGTCACCCGTCTTGGGGTTCCGGCCGACCCGCGCCGCCTTGTCGCGGACGCTGAAGGTCCCGAAGGATGATATCTTGACGGATTCCCCGGCAACAAGCGCGTCCGACATGTGCTGCAGAACGCTCTCAACCAGTTGCGCGGATTCGTTGCGCGACAGGCCGACTTCGCGGAAGACGGCCTCACTCAGATCCATGCGGGTCAGTGTCTTTTCGCCCATTTTCTCCCCCAAAGTTTTAATAAACATGGGAGAATCGAAAACCCCTGTCAATATCAACGGGTTATAAAACGGGCCTCATAGGCGGCTACCAGCGCAGGACGACAGAGCCCCAGGCGAGCCCGCCGCCGATCGCTTCGGTGACGATGACGTCGCCTTCCTTGATCTGGCCGCGCTGCTTACCGACCGAAAGCGCCAGCGGGATCGACGCCGCAGAGGTGTTCCCGTGGTCCTGCACCGTCACGACCACCCGGTCCATCCCCAGGCCCATGCGCTGCGCCGTGCCCTTGATGATCCGCAGGTTAGCCTGATGCGGCACGATCCAGGTCACATCCTCAGCGCCCAGCCCTGCGCGCTCCAGAGCGGTGTGGGCGGTCTCTGCCAGTTTTTCGATGGCATGACGGAACACTTCCTTGCCCTGCATCCGCAGGACGCCCGTGCTCTGGTTGCTGGATACGCCGCCGTCCACGTACAGGATGTCCCGGTGCCGCCCGTCCGAGTTCAGGTCGAGCGAGAGGATGCCGCGGTCGGTATTCGCGCCCGTCCCCTCCTGCGCCTCAAGCACCAGCGCGCCGGCGCCGTCGCCAAACAGGACACAGGTGCCGCGGTCGGTCCAGTCCATGATCCGGCTGAAGGTTTCCGCGCCCACGACGAGCACGCGGCGCGCCTGACCGGTCTGGATCATCGCGTTCGCATTCGACAGGGCAAAGACAAAGCCCGCGCAGACAGCCTGCACGTCAAAGGCGAAGCCCGAGGTCATGCCCAGGTTGCCCTGCACGATCGTCGCTACCGAGGGGAAGGTATAATCGGGGGTAGAGGTCGCCAGAACGATTGCGTCGATGTCCTGAGCCGTCAGCCCTGCATCGTCCAGCGCCGCTTGCGCCGCCTTGGTGCCGAGGTCAGAGGTGTTCTCCCCTTCGGCGGCGAAATGGCGCCGCTCGATCCCCGACCGGCTGCGAATCCATTCGTCACTGGTCTCGAGCGTGGCCTCGAATTCAGAGTTCGGAACGACCCGTTCGGGAAGGTAGTGGCCGACGCCCCGAACTACAGCGCGTATTGTCATGAGGCCCCACCACTCCTGCTTTCCTTGAGGGCGGCATCCTGACCGCACTGAACCGCGGATGCAACCCGGGCCGCCAGCCGATCCTGGAAGCCCGATTGTGCCAGCTTGAACGCCAGCTTTACGGCAGCCGAAACACCGGTCTCGTCTGCCGAACCGTGTGATTTCACCACCGTCCCGTTCAGCCCAAGGAAGACCCCGCCATTGACCCGCCGCGGATCGATCCGCTTTTGCAACCGCTTGAGAGAGGGTAGGGCGAGCAGCGCCGCGACCTTCGACAGCGGCGTTTTCTGAAACGCCTCGCGCAGCAGCGCGCTGATCAGTGTGGCGGTGCCTTCACCGGTCTTGAGCGCGATGTTCCCGGTGTAGCCGTCGGTGACGATGACGTCACAGCGGGCGCCGGGAATATCGCCGCCCTCGACATAGCCTACATATTCATATCCGCCCGCCTGAGCTGCGGCAGCGATCATCTCGCCCGCGGTCTTGAGCTCAGGCCGGCCCTTGTGTTCCTCGGTGCCCACATTGAGCAGCCCGACCCGGGGCCGGGTCAGCGCCAGCCCGTTGCGGGCATAGGCCGCGCCCATCAGCGCATACTGCAGCAGGTCCTCGGCATCGGCGCGGATATCCGCGCCCACGTCCAGCATGACGTTGAACCCATGGGGATTGCGCGAGGGCCAGAGGCAGGCGATCGCCGGCCGATTCACGCCCGGCAGCCGGCGGAGCCGGACCATCGACAGCGCCATCAGCGCTCCCGTGTTGCCACAGGACACGGCAACCGTGGCTTCCTTGTTCCGGACAGCCTCGATCGTGGACCACATGGAAGTGCCTTCGCCATGGCGCATGACATGGCTGGGCTTTTCATGCATCTGCACCGCCCGCGGCGCGTGCCGAAGTTCGCAACGCTCGGCAAGACCCCGGCGCCGCTGGATAAGCCGCGTCAGTTCTTCCTGGTCGCCATGAACGATGAACCCGATGTCCGGGTTCTTGTGCGCGGAATGCGCAATACCGGCGACAACTGCCGCCGGTCCGCGATCTCCGCCCATCGCGTCGATGGAAATGACGATGCGGCCCGCACCCTTGCCCTGAGGATCACGCGTATCCATCATCTGGGGTGCCGGACGCGAGGCTTACGCCGCGTCTTCGTCGAGGTCGACTTCGTTCGTCACGGCAACGACCTGACGGTCATCATAGTGACCGCAGGCGCCGCAGACGTGGTGCGGGCGCTTCAGTTCGCCGCAGTTGCTGCATTCGTTGGGGTTCGCAGCCACCAGCGCGTCATGCGCACGGCGCATGTTACGGCGGGACTTCGTTACTCGGTTCTGAGGGACAGCCATGTCACAACCTCGGGCTATGGGGGGCAGAGCCCCAGATTCTTTCAGAGTTCAGACACGGATTCCGTTGGGCCGCATCAAGAAACCCACGCTTCAAACGAGGCCGGGAACATACTCGGATTTCGGTCGGGTGCAAGTGTTTTCTCGCTCCCTCAAGCCGGGTTTATTCGTTTCCGTCCTTGTCGTTGTCATTCGCAAGCCGGTCGCGCAAAGAAGCGAGGCCGGCGAAAGGCCGGATCTCTTCGTCGCGCAGGGGCGCCTTGCCAGGTTCGGTAAAGGCGTCCTCCTCCAGTTCTGCGCCTTCGGCCCGCGGATAAAGCGGCAGCGCAAGGGCCAGCGCCTCGGTCAGGACGACGCCAAGGTCGATCACCGCGCCCAAGGGTTCGGACGTGTCATCCTCGGGCATCTCGGCTTCTTCTCCCGTGGGTTCGGGCATGTCGCGCAGCCAGCGACGTTCCACCTTTTCGTCCAGGCGGGTGGTGACCGGTGCCAGCGTCACGACGCAGGGCTGCACCACCGTGGCGGCAAGTTTCGCCTCCAGTTCCCAATCAGTGCGGCCCAGCGGGCGAAGCTCGCCCTGAAGCCGCACCTTCCGCAGGCTGTCCGCCCCGATCTCGGCCGCGATGGCGGCAAGTTCCGGCGCGCTGGGGCTCAGGTCAAAGCGGGTCGGCTTGCGCGCCGGCAGGTCCGAGACGCGCAGCGGGTGTGAAAAGGGCAGGGCAGAGCTGGCGGTCATGCGGTCTCCTAGTCTGGCGTCACGTTCCTTGGCTTGAACAGATGCCAAAGCTTCTGTAATCGGAGATATGAGGCTTGGGTACGCAAGGCAAGGGGGCGGAATGGGCAGGCTCGGACGGGCAGCGCGCGGCGCGATCGCGGGGGTTGCGCTCCTCTCGGCGGCAGCCTGCGCGAATATCTACCGCAACCATGGCTATACGCCGACGGAAACCGACCTCGCGCAGATCCAGGTCGGACGCGACACCCGCGACACGGTGGCCGAGGTGATCGGGCGTCCGTCCTCTTCGGCGCTGTTGCAGGATTCGGCGTGGTACTATGTGCAAAGCCGCTATCGGCACTATGGCGCCCGCGCCCCCGAGGAAGTCGACCGCCAGGTCGTCGCCATCAGTTTTGCGCCCTCCGGCACGGTAGAAAACATCGAGCGTTTTGGCCTGGAAGACGGGCGTGCTGTGGTGCTGTCGCGTCGCGTGACGGAAACCAACATCCGCGGGGTGGGGGTGCTGACGCAGCTTCTGGGCAACCTGGGCAACCTGCGCGCGGACCAGCTGATCAACTGATCCGCGCGGGCTGGTTCAGGATTCGGGTTCGAACTTCAGGGCGACCCCGTTCATGCAATAGCGCAGGCCCGTGGGCTGCGGCCCGTCCGGGAAGACATGGCCCAGATGCGCCTCGCAGCGGGCGCAGCGCACCTCGGTCCGGCGCATCCCATAGCTGACGTCTTCGTGGAACTCCACCGCCTCTTTGTCCAGCGGGGCATAGAAGGACGGCCAGCCGCTGCCGCTTTCATACTTCGTTTCCTGATCGAAGAGCGGCGTGCCGCAGCAGGCGCAGCGGAAGGTGCCGGCTTCCTTGGGGAAGTTGTCGTTGCTGAAGGCGCGTTCCGTCCCGTGGCGGCGCGTCACCTCATAGGTCAGCGGATCAAGCTCGGCCCGCCATTCGGCGTCGCTCTTGATGATCTTGTCAGGCATGAGACTTTACTTTCCTGCTGAAGATGTCAGAGTCATCCATTATAGATAACCATAGATAACCGCATTTTAAGGCGCGCCCGCCGCGCCGCAAGCTGTCAAGGGGGCCGGCCATGCTGGCGCTGCGCAAAGGGCGTTACATCGCAAGACTTGCCGAAGGGCCCGAGGACGTGATGGCGGCGCAGCGTTTGCGCTACCTGAGCTTCATCTCGGCCCGCGGGCTGGAACGCGCCCCGGACCCCGATCCTCGCGACGCCGACGCCTTCGACAGCCGCTGCCGCCATGTTCTGGTCGAGGAAGCGGCCACCGGCACGCTTGTCTGCTGCTATCGCCTGCTGGAGCTTCAGGGCGGCGCCGAGATCGGGCAATCCTATTCCGCCCAGTATTACGAACTGTCGGCACTTGGCAGCTATGATGGCAAGATGGTGGAGATGGGGCGGTTCTGCATCCATCCTGCCTGGCATGACCCCGACATCCTGCGCATCGCCTGGGCGGTTATGACCCGGATCGTGGACCAGGAGGGGGTGGACATGCTGTTCGGCTGTTCCTCCTTTGATGGGGCCGAGGCGGAACGTCACCAGGAGGCGCTGACGCTGCTGGCCCAGCGGCACCTTGGGCCGAAAAAGTGGCTGCCACGGGTCAAGGCGCCGGACGTGTTCCGCTTTGCCCGCGCGCTGCGGCGGCGCCAGCCGGACGCGCGGCAGGCTATGCTGGGCATGCCGCCCCTGCTGCGGACCTATCTCGTCATGGGCGGCTGGGTGAGCGACCATGCGGTCGTGGATCGGGACTTGGGCACGCTCCATGTCTTCACGGGGCTGGAGATCCGGTCGATCCCGCCGAACCGGGCGCGGCTCTTGCGGGCTGATGCCGCCTGAGTGTCCTTGACGCCCACGCGTTGCATGGATAGCTGACAGCCATGGCACGCGCACCCCTTCTCCAGCTTTCCGGAATATCCCTCACCTTCGGCGGAGAGCCGATCTTCAAGGAACTCGACCTTGTCGTTCAGGAAGGCGACCGGGTCGCCCTTGTAGGCCGCAACGGGTCCGGCAAATCGACGCTCATGAAAATCATGGCGGGGCTGGTAGAGGCCGATCAAGGCAGCCGCGTGATCCCGCCGGGGGTCCGCGTCGGCTACATGGAACAGGACCCCGACCTTTCAGGCTTTGCCACCCTTGGCGACTATGCCGCCAGCGGGCTGGAACCGGGTGAAGAATACCGCGTGCCGATGGTGGCCGAGGGGCTGAAGCTGAACCCTGATGCCGCCGTGGAAACCGCATCCGGTGGCGAACGCCGCCGTGCCGCACTTGCCAAGCTGCTGGCAGAGGCGCCGGAGCTGATGCTGCTAGACGAGCCGACGAACCACCTCGACATCGAGGCGATCCGCTGGCTTGAGGCCGAACTGGCCCAGACGCGTACGGCGTTCGTGCTGATCTCGCACGACCGGGCGTTCCTGCGGGCGCTGACGCGGGCGACGCTCTGGATCGACCGGGGGATCGCACGTCGTCAGGAAAAGGGGTTCGAGGCGTTCGAGTCCTGGCGGGACGAGGTCTGGGCCGCCGAGGATGAGGCACGCCACAAGCTCGACCGCAAGATCAAGGCCGAGGCGCGTTGGGCTGTCGAAGGCATCAGCGCCCGGCGCAAGCGCAACCAGGGCCGCCTGCGGGCGCTTGCCAACCTGCGCGAGGAACGCTCCAGCCAGATTCGTCGCCAAGGCGTGGCCGAAATGGCGCTGGAGGCCGGTCCGCAGTCCGGCAAGCTGGTGGTCGAGGCCAAGAACCTGTCCAAGACCTTTGACGGAAAACCGATCCTCCGCGACTTTTCCTTCCGCGTACAGCGCGGCGACCGGATCGCCTTTGTCGGCCCGAACGGCGTGGGCAAGACAACCCTGCTGCGGATGCTGCTGGGCGAGGTTCCGCCCGATAGCGGCGAGATCCGGCTGGGCACCAACCTCGATATTGCCGTGTTCGACCAGACGCGCGCCCGGCTCGACCCCGAGGCGACGCTGTGGGAAAGCCTTACGGGTGATCCGCTGATGGGCGTATCTGGGCAGGCCGATCAGGTCATGGTGCGGGGACGGCCCCGGCATGTGGTGGGTTACCTGAAGGAGTTCCTGTTCGACGAACGGCAGGCCCGGGCGCCGGTCAAGGCACTGTCGGGTGGTGAACGGGCGCGGTTGCTGCTGGCGCGGATCATGGCGCGGGAATCCAACCTGCTGGTGCTGGACGAACCGACTAACGATCTGGATGTCGAAACGCTTGACCTGCTGCAGGATCTCTTGGGGGATTATGACGGCACCGTGCTGCTGGTCAGCCACGACCGGGACTTCATCGACCGCGTGGCCACGGCGACGATCGCCATGGAGGGTGACGGCCGTGCCACCGCCTATGCCGGCGGGTGGAGTGATTATCAGGCGCAGCGCGTGGCGGAAACCGAACCCGTTCAGGCCACGTCCAAACCTGCGCCCAAGGCCGAAAAGCCTGCCGCCAAGCCGGTCAAATCCGCGCTGTCCTTCACCGAGAAGCACCGGCTGGAGGCGCTGCCCGGCATCATCGAGCGGCTGGAAGCGGAAATCGCGCGGCTGCAGAAATTGCTTTCTGATCCGGACCTTTATACGCGCGAGCCGGTCAAGTTCCGCAAGGCCACCGAAATGCTGACCGAGCGGCAGGAAACACTGGCCAAGGCCGAGGAAGAATGGATGACGCTCGAGGAAAAGGCCGCAGGTTGACTTGCCAGCCGCGTGGAACCCGCCCATCTTCCACGCTATGAACAGTCCTGCGCCGAACCTCGACCCCGCACAGTTTGACCGCGACCTGCTGGTAGCCTCGTACAATGTCCACAAGGGTGTGGGCCTTGACATGCGGCGCGACCCGTCCCGCATTGCGCGGGTCATCGCGGAAATTTCCCCCAACCTTATTGCCCTGCAAGAGGCCGACCGCCGCTTTGGCGCCCGGCAGGGGGTGCTTGACCTCGACGCGCTGAAAGAGCTTGCGGGGCTGGAACCCGTGACCCTGCCGCTGCGCAAGGGACACCGTGCCCATGGCTGGCACGGCAACCTTGTGCTGCTGCGCGATGCCGAGGTCGAGGAGGTGCGCCCCATTGACCTTCCGGGGCTGGAGCCGCGCGGCGCCGTCATGGTGGACCTGCGGATCGGCGGCAAGCCGCTGCGGGTGATCGCGGCGCATCTGGGGCTGCTGCGTGGCTCGCGGCTGCAACAGGCGCGCGCGCTGGTTCAGGCCCAAGCCGGCGGGGACGAACGCCCGACGATCCTCTTGGGCGATCTGAACGAATGGCGGCGTGGTCCCGGCTGCTCACTTTCGCCGCTTCGTGATCATTACGGCGCCGAGGGAGCAATGGTCGCAAGCTTTCCCGCGCGACGCCCGGTGCTTGCACTTGACCGGATATTCAGCTGCCAGCGGGCGGAGATCGTGGATCTTGCCCCGCATGACAGCCCGCTTGCGCGCATCGCCTCGGACCATCTGCCGGTCAAGGCACGCCTGCGACTGCGCAGTTGATGCACTGGATCACCTGGGTCATCCTGTTTGCCGTGGCCTTTGTCCTGGCCTCGGTACTTGCTGTCTGGTCCTTCGGTCGCTTTGCGCGCAAGGCGCGGGGGATTGAATCCTATGCCCTGCCGCTGGGTACGGATACGGATCTGGACCGGCTGGTGCTGCCGCTGACCGATGCCCATCCGGGACAGACGGGGCTGTCGCTTGTAGCGGACAACCTCCGCGCTTTTGCCGCGCGGCTGGAAACGATCCGCATGGCTGGGCGGAGCATCGACATGCTCTATTACATCTGGCGCGACGACACGACCGGTCGCCTGCTGGTGAACGAACTGCTGGCGGCGGCTGATCGCGGCGTTCGGGTGCGGGTGCTGCTGGATGACGTGAATACCCAGGGCTTTGACCGGGGGTACCTTGCGCTGAACCATCACCCGCTGGTCGAGGTGCGGGTCTTCAACCCCGTGCTGAACCGCCGCAACGCCATCCGCCGCGGGGCAGAGATGCTTCTGGCGCTGGTCCGCTATAACCGGCGCATGCATTGCAAGGCCTGGATCGCCGATGGGCGCGTGGCGATCGTCGGTGGGCGCAACATTGGGGATACCTATTTTGGCGCCACGCGCTCGCGCCGCCGCAATTCCCGCGACTACGATCTGGTGGTGGTGGGCGGGATGGTTGAACCGGTGCAGGCCTCGTTCGACGATTACTGGAACAGCAGCATGGCCGTGCCCATCGCCGCGCTCTGGCTGGGATACGAGCCTGACCTGAGGCGCCATCGCGCCCGGCTGCGGGCCGTCGCGCAGGGGGGCAGGGCGACTGCTTACCTCCGGCGCCTGCCGGGCCCCGACTGCCTGACCCAAGGGCTGCACTGGACGGACAAGGTCCGCCTGCTGGTCGATCCGCCCTGCAAGGCGCAGGGGCTGGAGCCGAACCGATGGATCACGCAGGCGCTGCGCCCGATGTTCGAGGCCGCTCGCAACCGAGTGCAGATGGTGACGCCCTACTTTGTCCCGGGGCGCGAGGATGTGCATTTTCTCCGCCGCCTTGCCGCGCGGGGGGTGAAGGTGGATGTGGTGACCAACGCCTTGGCATCGACTAACCACCTTGTCGTTCACGGGGCCTACCGGCGCTATCGCCGGGCGTTGCTGGCCAAGGGTGTGCGGATCTATGAATTCGCTCCGCCCGACGAACAGGGCCGCCGGGGCGAGATGCTGCACGGCAAGGCCTTCATCGTAGATGGCCAGAGCGGCTTCATAGGGTCCTTCAACTATGACCTGCGGTCAGCCTACCTGAACACAGAGATGGGCGTCCTGTTCGAATGTCCCCCGCTCATAGCCGAGCTGGAGGCGGAGGTCGCGCGGCTCACTGAACCCGAGGTGGCATTTTCGCTCTACCTGCAGGGGCGCTGGTTGCGCTGGCGGCTGGGTGATGGGACGGAAATGGGGCACGAACCCTTTGCCAATGCCATGCGGCGGGCGCTGTCATGGGTGATCGGGCACCTGCCCATCCATCGGCTGCTGTAGGCGCGACTGGTAGTGGCGCAGCACATGCACCCGGATTGCTGAGGCAAGCCCCACCTCCGGGTCACGCGCCGCGTCGATTTCCGCAGCAAGCGCGTTGATCGGCAGGTCGCGTTCGGCGGCGATGGCGCGAAAGGCGCGCCAGAATTCAGCTTCCAGGGAAACGCTTGTCCGGTGGCCACGCAGGGTGAGCGAGTGCTTTTCCGGCCGTCCACTCATTCCGGGCCGCTCATTCCGGATCGCGCTTGTGGGCGTCCAGATGGGCGCGGGCTTTGTCGGCCCGCGCCGCTTCCAGGTCACGTTCGGCCTTGGTGCGGCCGAACTTGGCGGCATTCTCGTCCCCCTTGGCCCGCTTTTCACTGCGGGCGCGGTCCTTGCGGGCCTGGCGAAGGTTGACGAGCTTGGCCATCTCAGTCCTTGGGTCCGATCATGTCTTCAGGACGCACGACGCGGTCAAAGGTTTCCTCGTCCACGAAGCCCAGCGCGATGGCCTCTTCCTTCAGGGTCGTGCCGTTCTTGTGGGCGGTCTTGGCAACCTTGGTCGCGTTGTCATAGCCGATGGTGGGGGCCAGCGCCGTGACCAGCATCAGGCTTTCCTTCATCAGCTTTTCGATGCGCTGGGTGTTGGCCTCGATCCCCACGACCATGTTGTCGGTGAAGGCAGAGGCGCTGTCGCCCAGAAGCTGCATGGATTGCAGCACGTTGTAGCTGATCATCGGCTTGAAAACGTTAAGCTCGAAGTGGCCTTGCGACCCGGCGAAGCCCACGGCCGCGTCATTGCCCATGACATGGGCGCAGACCATGGTAAGCGCCTCGGCCTGGGTCGGGTTCACCTTGCCCGGCATGATCGACGAACCCGGCTCGTTCTCGGGCAGGATCAGTTCGCCTAGACCCGAACGGGGACCCGAACCGAGGAAGCGCAGGTCGTTCGCGATCTTGAAGAGCGAGGCGGCCACGACCTTCACCGCGCCCGACATTTCCACCATCGCGTCATGGGCGGCCAGCGCCTCGAACTTGTTCGGCGCGGTGACGAAGGGCAGGCCGGTGATTTCTGCCATGTTGGCCGCGACCATCTCGTCCCAGCCCTTTTTGGTGTTGAGCCCGGTGCCCACCGCGGTGCCGCCCTGCGCGAGTTCATAGATCGCGGGCAGCGCGGCCTTCACCCGGCGGATGCCCATGGCGACCTGGTGCGCATAGCCGCCGAATTCCTGGCCCAGCGTCAGGGGCGTCGCGTCCTGCGTATGGGTCCGACCGATCTTGATGATGTCCTTGAACGCCTCGGACTTGGCCACCAGCGCCGCGTGCAGCTTTTCCAGCCCGGGGATCAGCACGTCGCGGGCCATCATCGCGGTTGCTACATGCATCGCGGTGGGGAAGGTGTCGTTGGACGACTGGCCCATGTTCACATGGTCGTTCGGGTGAACGGGCTTTTTCGAGCCTTTCTCGCCGCCCAGCATCTCGATCGCGCGGTTCGAGATCACCTCGTTCGCGTTCATGTTGGACTGCGTGCCCGAACCCGTCTGCCAGACCACCAGCGGGAAGTTGTCGTCGAACTTGCCGTCGATGACCTCTTGCGCCGCCGCGGCGATTGCCTCGCCCAGCTTGGCATCCAGCGCACCCAGCTTCACATTGGCCTGCGCGCAGGCCTTTTTCACCACGCCAAGCGCCCGGACAATGGCCACGGGCTGCTTTTCCCAGCCGATGGGAAAGTTGATGATGGAACGCTGGGTCTGCGCGCCCCAGTACTTGTCGGCGGGAACCTCAAGCGGGCCAAAGCTGTCGGTTTCGGTGCGGGTTGCAGTCATGGGCAAGCCTCCTGATGACAATCGCAGATGTCATAGGGCTAGTGCCGCGCGAAAGCAATCTGCATGCGGCGGTATACGACGCCGCTCAGGGCTTGCGGAAGCTGTCCAGCCGCACGACCTCACCAGCCGGCGGGGTGGGGTCGTCGTCAGGCGTATCCTCGAACTCGGCGTCGTCCTCATCCTCGTCCTCGGATTCATGGGACTCGAACCGCAGGCCAAATTCGACCGAGGGATCCACGAAGGTGCGGATGGAGTCGAAGGGGATGTACATTGGTTCTGGCTGGTCACCGAAATTCAGCGTGACGGCGAATCCTTCGTCATCGACCTGAAGGTTGTCGAACCAGTGCTGAATCACGATGGTCATTTCGCCGGGGTAACGGTCATGCAGCCAGTCCGCCAGCGCCACTTCGGGATGGTTCGTGTCAAAGGTGATGAAGAAGTGGTGCGCGCCCGGAAGCCCCTGTGTCGATACTTGGTCAAGCACCTGCTGGATCAGCCGGCGCATCGCCTGGTGCATCAGGTTTCCGTAATCGATTGAACGCGCCATCCCAACCCCCTTGTAGTTGCTGCCAGCATAGGGGATTCGCCTCCGAAAGGAAGGGGCGGGCGGCAAAAACTGCCCTAGGGGTCAGCGGCCAATTGCCAGTCCCAGCACCGCCACCACGGCAAGAACCGCTGGCAGAGACCAGTGCCGCCGCAGGATCAGCCATCCGGCCAGCAGCGCCAGCCCCACCGCCCGCAGGTCGAGGCTGCCCAGAACAGGCGAGATCAGCGTCAACGGGCCAAGGCTGGCGATGCCCACCTCAGCGAAAAACACATGTGCCGCGAACCAGAGAGAGAGGTTCAGGATCACCCCGACCACAGCCGCAGTGATCGCCGACAGGGCCCCGGTCAGCCGTGGGCGGGTGGCAATCCAGTCGAGGTAAGGCGCCCCGGCAAATATCCACAGGAAGCAGGGGGCAAAGGTCATCCACAGTGTCACGATTGCCCCGGCAATCCCCAGCGCCACGCCGCCTTCACGCAGGGCAGCAAGGTAACCCACGAACTCCGTCACCAGGATCAGCGGCCCGGGGGTGGTTTCGGCAAGGCCCAGCCCGTCCATCATCTCTGCGGTGGAAAGCCAGCCGTGTTCCAGCACTACCGCCTGGGTCATGTAGGCCAGCACCGCATAGGCACCGCCAAAGGTCACCATCGCGAGCTTTGCGAAGAACCAGCCGATCTGCGCCAGTATCCCGCCCTCGATCAGCCAGAGTGCCGCCAGCGGCAGCAGCCAAATTGCAAGCCAGGTCAGCACCGTGGATATCGTACGGGCTGGTTCCCGTGGCGGCGGCGTACCCGGATCGCCCTTGCTGACCAGCAGGCCCCACAGCCCGGCCGCCGCGATGATCAGCGGAAATGGCAGTTGCAGCGCAAAGATCCCGAAGAAGGCCAGCGCGGCGATCACCCAGTGCGTCCGCCTCTTCAGCGCGCGGCGGGATACCTTGAGCAGCGCCTCGATCACGATGATCACCACCGCCGCCTTGATGCCCAGGAACAACGCCTGCATCAGTGGAACGTCCCCAAGGGCGCCATAGGCGATGGCCAGTCCCAGCACCACCGCTGCCCCCGGCAGGACGAACAACAGCCCTGCCATAAGGCCGCCACGGAGGCCGTGCAGCTTCCAGCCCATGTAGGTGGCCAGCTGCATCGCCTCTGGTCCCGGCAGCAGCATGCAGAACGACAGTGCGTTGAGGTAGTCCCGCTCGCTCAGCCACGGGCGCTCTTCGACCAGTTCGCGGTGCATCAGGGCGATCTGCGCGGCCGGGCCGCCGAAGGACAAGATACCGATGCGCGCGAATACGCGTGTTGCCTCGGCAAAGGAGGGGTGCGACATGGGTCAGCCTTCCGGGTGAATGTGGATCAGGCCCCCGGAAACGGGGCCCAGCATCGCCTGAAGCAGCCGCGT
This sequence comes from Rhodobacteraceae bacterium LNNU 3342, assembly GCA_008711135.1. Lineage (GTDB taxonomy): Bacteria > Pseudomonadota > Alphaproteobacteria > Rhodobacterales > Rhodobacteraceae > Halodurantibacterium. Next base: position 35,120 of record VUAW01000002.1, on the reverse strand, counting down.
GCTGCTTGTCCAATAGGGGACCGGGCGCGCCTCATCGACCTCCAGGATCAGGACCCGGTCGCTGATCAGGTCATAGGCGCCCACCAGCGCCACATGCATTCGGCGGGGTCCGCCGGTGACGGCGCCCTGGTCGAACTGCACCAGGATCACGTCGCTCGCCGCGGTCTCGTTCGTCTCAAGCAGATTGCGCAGGGCGTCATGCGTCGCCTCGTCATCCGCGACGGGGCGGAAGGCTGCGGCCTGCAGCCCCCGCAGCCCGCCCGCATCCAGCGCGGCAGCCGTTCGGGTCAGAAGTTCGGGCAGCCCTTCTGCCGCGGCTTCGCCCCCGATGGCGGCAATCAGCGCTTCCTGCGTCACCGGACCGGCGCCCGCGACGGCCCGTAGTCCGTTGACCACGGCGGTCAGGGCGGCGGCGGTGGCCTCTGGCTGGGGCGCCACAAAATGGGAATAGGTCCAGTAATCCGCTGCCGGCGCAAGGCGGAGGTATGTCGTGTCCTGCGTGACAGGAATGGCATCCGCCTCTTGCGACAAGGCCGCGGGCGCCGGGCCCAGAACGGCTGTGGCGACCAGCGCATGAAGCAGGCGTTGCGGCATTGGGCATCCTTTCGCGCGGAATTGGGCGCGATGCTACAGCCGCGGCAGTCTGACGCAAGTGCAAAGGAAAGGAAGTGCAGGCTTCTGTTGCCAGGTGCCTGCGAACCCCGCCTTACGCGGCTAAGCGCAAGGACTTAGTTTCGGCGACTGGTGCTGCTTAAGCAGCCACAGCCATTGCCGGAGCACGGTTGTCATTGGCAACTGTACGTTTCGGACCGATAACGGTGGTACCTCACCGGGCAAAAGCTAACCCCTTTAGACGTTCGTCGATCCTGTTTCGGCCCCATTTACCGCCAATGACGGGGATTTGGTGGAGCCGCCGGGTACCGCCCCCGGGTCCGATCCGCTTATTACGAGCGCGTTTATTGCCATAGTCCCCGAAAGGACATGACAGATATACTTCAGCCCCATGCGCGGTTCAAGGGATCCGTGTCGCGGAAAATCCACCCCTGCAACAGGACTAAGGGACAATCTGGTGGCTGCGGGCCGGCTGCCGGACAATCCCGCGCCCTTGAGGCCTGTCAGCAGAGAAAAGCTTGAGCGAAGCCGGAGCTTCTGCCTAACCTGAGACGAAAAGAGGAGGGCACATGACGGCTTTGACCTCGACCTCAGGGCAGAAGAACCTGCCGCGCTATTTCGCGCAGGTGTTCAGGGTGGTGCAGGGCCTGAAGAACGGGCGACTGGACTTCCGCCTTTCAGACGGCCGGCTGTTCCGCGTCATCGGGCCGAACCCGGGGCCGGTGGCCGAAATCGCGATCCACGACCCCGACATCTTTGCCCGCCTTGTGCGCGAGGGGGATCTGGGTTTCTGCGAGGGCTACGTGGACGGCGCCTGGTCCACGCCTGACCTGCAGGCCTTCATGGATCTTGTCCATGCCGGCAATGATGAACTGTTCGATGGCTTTCCCGGTATGGCCGTGGTGCGGGCGCTGGAACGGCTGCGGCACTGGCTGCGGCGCAACACAAGGCGGCAGGCGCGGCGGAACATCAGCGCGCATTATGACCTGGGCAACAATTTCTACCGGCTCTGGCTGGATGAAACGATGACCTATTCCTCGGCCCTGTTCCTGACGGGGCAGGAGTCGCTGGAAAAGGCGCAGATCCAGAAGTACGAAAGCCTTGTGAACCGGATGGGTGCGCAGCCGGGGGATCACATCCTTGAAATCGGCTGCGGCTGGGGCGGGTTCTGCGAATATGCCGCCGGCACACGTGGGCTGGCGGTAACGGCGCTGACCATATCGCGGGAGCAGCACGACTATGCCGCCGAACGCATCCGCCGCGCGGGACTGTCCGATAAGGTGGACATCCGCCTGCAGGATTACCGGGATGAACGCGGCACCTATGACGGCATCGCCTCGATCGAGATGTTCGAGGCGGTGGGCGAACGCTACTGGCCGGTTTATTTCGACACGGTGCGCGACAGGCTCCGCCCCGGGCGGTCGGCGGCGCTGCAGATCATCACGGTGCAGGACAGCCGGTTCGAAAGCTATCGACGGGGCGTGGATTTCATCCAGAAGTTCATCTTTCCCGGCGGCATGCTGCCCAGCCCCAGCGTGCTGCGCCGGGAAATCGCCCGCGCGGGGCTGAGCCTTCGCGACACGCTGGAATTCGGCGAAAGCTACAGCCAGACCCTGCGGCGCTGGCATGAAACCTTCAACGCCCGATGGTCGGAGATCGCGGACCTGGGATTCGACGACCGGTTCCGGCGGATGTGGAACTTCTACCTGACCTCTTGTGCCGCGACCTTTCACAGCGGCAATTGTAATGTCGTGCAGGTGACGGTGACCCGTCCCGGCGGCTGAACAGGCCGAAGGGGGTTGTCCTTGCCCCTGCGGCTGTGCTTGTCCTTGGCGCGATGAACCGCGCAGGAGGCAGGCATGACTTCGTTCTTCTTTTACGGCACCCTGCGGCATGCGCCGCTGCTTGAAGCGGTACTGGGCCGCGTCGTCGCGACCGAGCCTGCCGAACTTCCAGACCACGCCGTGCTTGCGGTGCAGGGTCATGACTTCGCGCTGATCGTTCCCCAACCTGGCGCCCGGGCCGAGGGCGTCGTAGCGCATGACCTGACCACCGCTGATGTGGAGCGGATGGATTACTATGCCGCCGCCTTTGGCGCGCAGATGCGGCAGGTGGCCGTCGCCGGGCGGGTGCTGCAGGTCTGGTTCGCGCAGCCGGGGCTCTGGCAGCCGGCCGGCGCCTGGGATCTGGAGCCCTGGGTCCAGCGCCACGCCGCCCTTCAGATCGTCGCCGCGCGCGAGGCGATGGCCCTGCGCCACTGCCGCCCCGCGGCAGAACTGGCAGCACGCTGGCCCAAGATCCAGGTCCGTGCATCCTCGCGGCTGCGGGCGCGGGGAGAGGATGCCACCGCCGAGGCACGGCTGATCGACCCTTCGCTGCAAGTGCCTTCGGCGCAGGACGTCGCCGTATTGGCACGGCGCGAACCCTACGCGAACTACTTCTCGGTCGAGGAATTCGACCTCGGCTACCGCCGCTATGACGGCAAGATCTCGGACACGGTGAACCGTGCGGTCTTCATCACCGGCGATGCGGCCACGGTGCTGCCCTATGACCCAGTGCGCGACAGGGTGCTGGTGATCGAACAATTCCGCGTGGGTCCCTATGCCCGTGGCGACGGCCAGCCTTGGCTGCTGGAACCCATCGCCGGCCGCGTGGACGCCAATGAAGGCCCCGAAGCCGCCATCCGCCGAGAGGCGCAGGAAGAGGCAGGACTCGACCTCGGCGAGATCTTTGCCATCGGCAGCTACTATCCGACGCCCGCCGCAAAATCCGAATTTCTCTATTCATATGTAGGCATAGCCGATCTGGCCGACGGTGTTGCGGGGATCGGCGGACTGGACGAAGAGACCGAGGATATCCGCGCCCACATCCTGCCATTTGACCGGCTGATCGAGCTTGTGGACGGCGGTGAGCTTTCGAACGGGCCGCTGCTTTTGTCGGCCCATTGGCTGGCCCGGAACCGCGAGCGGCTGCGCGCCTCTGCCCGGGCCGGTGCTTGAGTTCCGCGCCCGCGCACCATATTCAATAGCCAGACGAAAAGGGGGCCAGAGATGCGGACTTACAGCAACCTTGCGGATGCCATCGGGAAGACCCCGCTGATCCGGCTGAAGAAGGCGAGCGAGATCACCGGCTGCGAGATCCTGGGCAAGGCCGAGTTCCTGAACCCCGGGCAGTCGGTCAAGGACCGTGCGGCGCTTTACATTATCCAGGACGCGGTGCGCAAAGGCCTGCTGAAGCCCGGCGGCACGATCGTCGAGGGGACGGCGGGCAACACCGGCATCGGGCTGGCGCTGGTCGGCGCCTCGATGGGCTTCCGCACGGTGATCGTGATCCCGGAAACCCAAAGCCAGGAAAAGAAGGACATGATCCGCCTTGCGGGCGCCGAACTTGTCCAGGTGCCGGCGGCCCCCTACAAGAATCCCAACAACTATGTCCGCTATTCCGGCCGCCTGGCCGAAGAACTGGCCAAAACCGAACCGAACGGCGCGATCTGGGCGAACCAGTTCGACAACACTGCGAACCGGCAGGCCCATGTGGAAACCACCGGGCCGGAAATCTGGGAACAGACCGGCGGCAAGGTCGACGGCTTCATCTGCGCCGTCGGGTCGGGCGGAACGGTGGCGGGCGTCGCCATGGCGCTGCAGCCCAAGGGCGTGAAGATCGGCCTTGCCGACCCCGAGGGCGCGGCGCTCCATTCCTTCTACACCACCGGCGAATTCGACGCACCGGGCAGCAGCATTACCGAAGGCATCGGCCAAGGGCGCATCACCGCGAACCTCGAAGGCTTCACCCCTGACTTCAGCTACCGCGTCCCGGACAGGGAGGCCCTGCCCATCGTCTTCGACCTTCTGGCCGAGGAAGGGCTGTGCCTTGGCGGATCGTCGGGTATCAACGTCGCGGGCGCGATCCGCATGGCGCGGGACATGGGACCGGGCCATACCATCGTGACTGTGCTCTGCGACTATGGCACGCGCTACCAGTCCAAGCTGTTCAACCCGGAGTTCCTGCACGAAAAGGGCCTTCCGGTGCCCGACTGGCTTGACCGCCCGTCCCGTACCCTGCCCAAGGTGTATCAGGACTGATGCCTCTGCGCCTGTTGTGTAAGCTGCTTTTCGCCCTTGCGCTGGTCACAGCTGGCGCGGGATTGCCTGCGCCGGTGCTTGCGCAGGCCACGCAAGCCGAACTTCAGGCCGAACCGGCGCCCGGCGTGCGGGCCCCCGATTATGCCGCCTGGCAGCAGGTCGCGAGCGACGCCGAAGAGGCGCTGGTCGAGGGACGCGCCCCGAATGCCGCCCTGGAACAAATCCGGGCGCAGGTGGCCGACTGGCGCGCCCGCTTCCTTGAGGCCCAGAGCGCGAACCAGAGCCGCATTCAGACCGTCCGCGACCAGATCGCGGCGTTGGGCCCTGTTCCCGAAGGGGATGTCGAGGAACCGGCCGAAATCGCTGCCCGGCGCGAGGAGTTGAACCGCCAGCTTGTGCGGCTTCAGGCCCCCGGACTTGCCGCGGACGAGGCATTTCGCCAGGCCGAAGGCATCATCCGCGAGATCGACCAGACCCTGCGCGACCGGCAGGCCGACGAGCTGATGCAGCTCTGGCCGTCGCCGGTCAACCCGGTGAACTGGCCTGCCGGGTTGTCGGCGCTGCAGGAAAGCGCGCTGGGCCTGGTGAACGAGGTCCGCAGCGCCTGGGCCACGCCCGAACGCCGCGACGACTTCCGCGCCAACCTGCCGCTGATCATCGGGTATCTGCTGTTCGCGCTGGTGCTTCTGGTGCGCGGCCGCAGCTGGATGGAAGAACTGACGCTGCGGCTTCAGAACCGCGCCTCGGCTCGGGGGCGGCAAGTGTATGCGACACTGGTGTCGCTGGGGCAGGTGATCCTGCCGCTGGCGGGCGTCTATGCGCTTGTTTCTGCGATCCGGGCGACGGAACTGGTGGGGGTTGTGAGCGACGTGCTCGTGGCCTCTCTTCCGGCGGTGGGTTTCGCGGTACTCGCGGCGCGCTGGCTGGGGCTGCAGGTCTTTCCACGGGCGGGTATGCCGCCGGGGGGGCTGGAGCTTTCGCCGGAGCGGCGGGCCGAGGGGCGGCTTTGGGCCAATACGCTGGGCCTCTTGGTCGCAGTGGAGTGGGTGCGCCGTCTGGCCATCAATCCCACCCGCGATGTCGAGGCGGCGCATGCCGTGATCTCTTTCCCGATCATCGCCCTGACGGGGATGGTCATCTTCCGGCTTGGGCAGCTTCTGCGTCGCGCCGCGGGCAACCGTGGTGCTGAACAGGACCAAAGCGTTCGCCGCCGGCTGACCGGGATCGTGGGTCAGGCGACCATGGCCATCGGTGTGGTGGCGCCGGTGCTGGGTGCGGTTGGCTACGTGGCCGCGGCCAACGCGATCCTGTACCCGACGGCAATGTCGCTGGCGCTGGGCGGACTGTTGTTGGTGCTGCTGCGGCTGGAAACCGACGCCTATGTCCAGATCACCCGATCCGAGGATGACGCGCGGGATTCGCTTGTGCCCGTACTTGTGGGCTTTGTCCTGGTGGTCGCGGCGCTGCCGCTGTTCGCGCTGATCTGGGGCGCGCGGCCCGCGCAGCTCTGGGATCTGTGGATCCGCTTCCAGGAAGGATTCGCGGTCGGTGACACGCGGATTTCGCCCTCGAACTTCCTGATGTTCGTGATCGTCTTTGCCTCTGGCTATACGATCACGCGGTTGCTGCAGGGCGGGCTGGCGGGCTCGGTGCTGCCCAAGACATCGCTTGATCCCGGCGGGCAGAAGGCAATCATTTCCGGACTGGGTTATGTCGGGTTCTTCCTTGCCGCGCTGATCGCGTTTTCGGCGGCCGGGATCAACCTGTCATCGCTGGCCTTTGTCGCCGGTGCGCTGTCGGTCGGTATCGGTTTCGGCCTGCAGAACATCGTGCAGAACTTCGTATCCGGCATCATCCTGCTGATCGAGCGGCCCGTGTCCGAAGGCGACTGGATCGAGGTCGGCGGCGTGATGGGGACGGTCAAGGCAATCTCCGTCCGCTCCACCGTGATCGAAACGTTTGACCGCACCGACGTCATCGTGCCGAACGGCGACCTGATCGCAGGGATGGTCACCAACTGGACCCGGGGCAACCTGACCGGGCGGCTGATCCTGCCGGTGGGCGTGGCCTATGGCACTGACACCCGCAAGGTGGAACGCATCCTGCGCGAGATCATCGAGGAACAGCCGCTGGTCGTGCTGAACCCGCCGCCTGCGGTGCTGTTCCTGGCCTTTGGCGCGGACTCGCTGAATTTCGAAATCCGGGCAATCCTGCGGGACGTGAAGTTCAAGCTGTCGGTCCAGTCGGACCTGATGCACGAAATCAACCGCCGCTTTGCCGAGGAAGGGATCGAGATCCCGTTCGCCCAGCGCGACATCTGGCTCCGCAACCCCGAGGCGCTGAACCCCGCGATGGCCGAGAACGAGCACGCTGGTCCAAAGCAGCCGACGGTCCCGCACCTGACCGAGGAAGACATCGGCGAAGCCGCGTCCGAGCCGGAACCCGATGCCTCGCATCCCCCTGCCGTACCGGAGGAGAAGGAGTGACCGAGCCGCTCTTCCGCACGGATCCTTACCTGCGCGAGGCGGGGGGGCGCGTGCATGCCCTGACGCCGGAGGGCGGGATCGTTCTGGACAGCACGATCTTTTACCCCACGAGTGGCGGGCAGCCGGGGGACGCCGGCTGGCTTCGTTGGGACGGCGGACAGATCGAGATTGCCACTACCTTACGCGGCGACGACAAGGCAATCGTCCTTATCCCGGCAGAGCCACAGGCGCTGCCCCCGCCTGGCACGCCCATTGTGCAGGAACTGGCGTGGGAACGGCGCCACCGGCACATGCGGGTCCACACGGCGCTGCACCTGCTGTCGGTGGTCATCCCGCTGCCGGTGACGGGTGGGCAGATCGGAGCGGACAAGGGGCGGCTTGACTTCGACATGGCCGATCCGCCCGATCCCGCAGCGATCGAAGAGGCGTTGAACGCGCTCATCGACCGCGACCTGCCGGTGACCGAGGACTGGATCACGGATGATGCGCTTCGGGCGAACCCGGAGCTGGTCAAGACCATGTCGGTGATGCCGCCGATGGGGCAGGGGCGGGTGCGCCTGATCCGGATCGGGACTGGCCCAGACCAGGTCGATCTTCAGCCCTGTGGCGGTACCCATGTCGCGCGTACCGGCGAAATCGGCCGCGTCCGGTTGGGCAAGATCGAAAAGAAGGGCCGGCAGAACCGCCGCGTCAGCGTGCTGCTCGCCTAGCGGGGACGCCGGGGGTTGGCGGCATCGGTGTCCGGCAGCCCTTCCCGTGACAGCAGGATTGCGACGGGCCGCAGCCCCGGGATGTGCGAACAGACGATCATCACCGCTACCATGATCGGCACCGACAGGAACATCCCCGGCACGCCCCAGACCGCCCCCCAGAAGGCGAGCGAGATGATGATCCCGAAGGATGACAGCCGCAGCGCCCGCCCCATCAGCATCGGATCGATCACGTTGCCGTTCACGAACTGCACCACCGCCGTCAGCGCAAAGATCAGTCCCGCGGTGGAAACATCATCCACCTGCACATAGGCGACCAGCGTGACCAGCAGCGTCGCGATGATCGAACCGATGTTGGGGATGTAGTTCATCACGAAGGTCAGCACCCCCATCGCGACCGCCAGTTCCAGCCCGAAGATCATCATCACCGCCCAGACCATCAGCCCGGTCACCGCGCTGACGGCGGTCTTGACCAGCAGGTAGTGGTTCACCCGGCGGATGATCGACCCCATGATGTTGCCGACGCGTTCGGCCTTTTGTGCGTCACCCAGCAGGTTCACCAGCTTGGTGGAGAACCAGACGCGTTCTGCGAACAGGAAGCCCACGAACAGGCTGACCAGCACAGTCGCCGACAGAAGGTTCCCCGCCTGTCCCGCCGCCGACCGCAGCCAGCCCGTAATCTCGATCGAGCGGACGGAGTTCAGGATCGCATCTTCCACATCCGCGCCCATCCAGCGGAACAGTTCGGCTACCGCGCGCTGGCCTTGGTCGGCATAGGTCAGGGCGATGGTGATGACGCTGTTGAGCTGTGCCAGCACAAGGGCCGACAGCGCCAGCAGCGCCCCCGAAATCAGCAGCACCGCCGCCATGCTGGCCACCCAGTTCGTGATCCGCAGGCTGCCGATCCGCAGCCGGGCAATGGAGCTGATCGCCTCTGACGTCAGGCTGAACAGGATGATGGCGATGGCAAGCGAGATCAGGATGAACCGCGCCTGAACCAGCACGAACAGCACGACCGCAAAGGCGATGATGCCCAGCAGGATGTTCTGGATGCGCAGCCGTTCAACTGCCGTGGGCGCCGGCGAGGGAGAGGTGTTGCTGTGCCCAGCGTTCATGCGGATCCTGTTCCTTGCTTTGGCGCAGGGCGAGACTAGGACCGACGCCCCGCCATAGCAAGAGAATGCGCCATCCCGGAACCCGTCCCGCTGGCACGGCGTTTGCTTTTTCGTCATCTGGTGGAAAGGAAGGCTCATGGCATCGCGTGCAGTCTGGAAGGGGCAGCTTCGCCTGTCGCTTGTCGCCATCCCGGTTGAAATACACCCCGCCACCAAGTCAGGCGCGCGTGTCAGCTTTCGCCAGATCCATGGACCCAGCGGCAAGCCCGTCCAGTATGAAAAGACCGTGGCAGGCATCGGCCCCGTCAAGCCCGAGGAAATCATGAAGGGCTACGAAATCGGTGGCGACGGCTATATCCTGATCGAGCCCGCCGAGATCGACGAAATCAAGCTTGAGACGAAGAAGACCTTGGAACTGGTCCAGTTCGTTGACGCGTCAGAGATTTCACCGCTCTATTACGACAAGCCCTATTACGTCGTGCCGACGGATGATCTGGCAGGCGATGCCTATCGCGTGGTGCGCGATGCGCTGCGGGCGGACAACAAGGTGGGGCTGGGCCAGTTGGCCATGCGGGGCAAGGAATACCTCTGCGCCATCCGCCCCTGCGGCGACGGTCTTTTGCTGGAAACCCTGCACTATGCCGATGAGGTCCGCGAGGCCGATCCGCTGTTTTCGCAGATCGAGGACGGCAAGGCCGACAAGGAGCTTCTGGCCGTGGCCCGCGACCTGATCAAGCGCAAGACCGCCCCGTTCAACGCTGCAGCGTTCGAGGATCATTACAACACCGCCCTGCGCGAGCTGATCGAGCGGAAGATGCGCAGCCGCAAGACGCCCCGTGCCCGCAAGGCGGACACCGACACCGGCAAGGGCGGCGGAGAGCGCGAGAACGTCATCGACCTGATGGACGCGCTGCGCAAGAGCCTGAGTTCCGAAGAGGCGCCGAAGCCCACGCCGAAGCGGCCGCGCTCGGGCGGACGCAAGCAGGCCTGAGATGGGCGAGGGTGCGGGCGATCTTGACCGCTACCGCGCCAAGCGCGATCTCGACCGCACACCGGAACCTGCGGGCGGCCGCCCCACGAAATCGGGCCGCGCCTTCGTAGTGCAGAAACACGCGGCCCGACGGCTGCATTTCGACTTCCGGCTGGAACACAAGGGCGTCCTGCTCAGCTGGGCGGTGACGCGGGGGCCGAGCCTTGATCCCGGCGAAAAGCGCCTAGCCGTGCGAACTGAAGACCACCCGATGGAGTACCGCAAGTTCGAGGGCGTGATCCCCGAAGGCTACGGCAAGGGCACGGTGATGCTGTGGGACCAAGGGGAATGGGAACCGCTCCACGATCCCGACGAGGGGCTGCGCAAGGGCAAGCTCCACTTCCGCCTGCACGGCGATCGCCTGAACGGCGGGTGGACATTGGTGCGGATGCGGGGACAGCGGGCAGGCGATGCGGGCCGTGAAAACTGGCTGATGATCAAGGAAGACGATGCCACCGCCAGCCCTGACGCCGACCTGTTGACCGAGACGCATGTTACCTCGGTCACCACCGGGCGCAGCATGGAAGAGATCACGGGCAACGCGCCTGCACGGCGGCGGCCGCAGCGCAAGGGCACGATCCCCGAACGGCCGGAGTTCCGCGAACCGATGCTGGCCCGCCTTGTGGGCGAGGTGCCGGAAGGGGCTGACTGGCTGATCGAGCCCAAGCATGACGGCTATCGCTGCCAGATCGCCATCGGTAAGGGCGGCGTGCGCTGCTATTCCCGCAGCGGCCAGGACTGGACGGACCGCTTTGCCCCCATCGCCCGCGCCGCCGCGGACCTGCCTTGCCGCGCCGCGCTTCTGGATGCCGAGGTGGTGGCCGAGGGGAAGGAAGATTTCTCTGGCCTTCAGGCCGCTTTGACCAACGGCGCCCCCTTGGCGGCGTATGTCTTTGACGTCTTGTCGCTGGACGGGCAAGAGCTTGCCGCCGAACCGCTCTCCGACCGCCGCCGGGTGTTGGAGGCGCTGTTCAAGGGCCTGCCGCCACGCGGGACGCTGCGGCTCAGCCCCGCGATGGAGGGGAACGGCCCTGTGGTGCTGGAGGCGATCTGCCGCGCCAATGGAGAGGGCGTGATCGCCAAGCGGCTGGGATCAAGCTGGCGGGCCGGGCGCGGGGGCGACTGGGTCAAGGTCAAATGCATCTGCGAGGCAGAGTTCGTGATCGGCGGGATATCCCGGTCCTCCAAGACGGGGCGGGGCTTTGCCTCGCTCCTGATCGGCTCGTTCGAAGACGGGCAGTTCGAGTATCGCGGCCGCGTCGGCACCGGCTTCGTGCAGGAGGATTTCGAACGGATCGAGTCCCGCCTGCGCCGGATCGACAAGCCCGCCTTTGTCAAACTGCCGCCCGAGGCAAAGCGCGGCGCGATCTGGGTCCAACCCGAAGTGGTCGTTCAGGTGCGCTACGCGGAACTGACCACCGATCGGATGGTTCGGCACGGTGTCTTCCTCGGCCTGCGTGAGGACAAGCCCGCAGCCGAGGTCGCCGTCGAGGTTCCGGCACCGAAGGAGGAGAAGATGAACGCCGTTCCGGCATCGGAGGGGGACAAGATGGACATGGTCGCCGGCGTCCGCATCAGCAGCCCCACGCGGCTGGTCTTCCCTGACCAGGGCATCACCAAGCGCGGGCTTGCCGAATATTATGCCGAGGCTGCAACTGCCATGCTGGTCCACGCGCGGAACCGGCCGCTCAGCCTGGTGCGCTGTCCCGATGGCATCGCGGGTGAATGCTTTTTCCAGAAGCACGGGCGCGGCAGCATGCCGGACACCGTACCGCGCTTCCGCCATGAAGGGAGCGACTGGCTTTACCTCAATGGGGCGGCGGCGATCGTGGCGGCGGTGCAGATGGGCGCGATCGAGTTCCACATCCAGGGCGTCTGCCGGGATCGCCCCGACCGGCCCGACAGGGTGGTGTTCGACCTTGACCCGGATGAGGGCCTGCCCTTTGCCGAGGTGCGGCAGGCGGCGTTGGACCTGCGCGACCTGCTGGCGCAGCTTGGGCTGGAAAGCAGACCGATGGTGACGGGCGGCAAGGGTGTGCACGTGATCCTGCGGCTGCGGCGGCAGGCGGCGCTTCAGGCTGTCAGCACATTCGCCCGGACCATCGCAACCCTGCTGGCCGAAAGCGACCCTGACCGCTTTACCGCCAACATGTCAAAGGCACGCCGCAAGGGCCGGATCTTCATCGACTGGCAGCGCAACGGTTCGGGCGCGACGGCGGTGGCGCCCTGGTCCGTCCGCGCCCGCCCAGGCGCCCCGGTGGCGGTGCCAGTGAACTGGGACGAACTGGCGGAACTCGACCGCGCCAACGCCTTTGACATCAAGGTTGCGCGCGCCCGTCTGCGGCAGGACGATCCGCTGGCAGGCATGCCCGTCGGCGGGCTGGGCACCGCGACGCTCGACCGGCTGGAGAAACTCCTGAAGCGGTGACGAGGGGTCAGCGCTCGACCCTCATACTTTTGGGTGATAGGAACCCCGGGCTTTGGAATCGGCCCGCCTCGGCGCGCCCCGTTCGAGGAGAGACTGCGCTTGCTGACATTGATCGGAGTACTGACCATCACGCTCGTGGTGGTTCTTCTGCTGCTGGGGCGCGTGTCGCCAATCGTGGCGTTGACGCTGGTGCCGCTGTGCGGCGCGCTGCTGGCGGGCTTCGGTCCGGCGGAAATCTCGGGCTTCTTCAGCTCTGGTCTTGGGCGGGTGATGTCGGTGGCGACAATGTTCGTCTTTGCCATCACCTTCTTTGGCGTGCTGCAGGATACAGGGCTTTTCCAGCCGATCATCAACGGGCTGGTCCGGGTGACCGGCGGGAATGTCATCGCGGTGACGGTGGGCACGGGCGTCGTGGGCATGCTCGCGCATCTTGACGGGGCAGGGGCCACGACCTTCCTGCTGACGGTGCCCGCGCTGCTGCCGCTTTACCAGCGGCTGCAGATGAGCCCCTACCTGATGTTGCTGCTTCTGGCCGTCGGTGCCGGGATCTTCAACATGATGCCTTGGGCAGGGCCACTGGGCCGTTCGGCGGCAGTGACAGGGCTGGAGGTTACGGCGCTCTGGCAGCCGCTGATCATGGTGCAGGCGATCGGCGCCGTGGTCCTTGTGGCCATGGCGGTGCTGCTAGGCCTGCGTGAACGGGCACGCATTGCGGCCGCTGGCCCGCGCGACGATCTTGCTGGCGATCCGCTCTTTGACGTGCGCGCTGAACCCACGCCCGAGGAGGCAGCCCTTCTGCGCCCACGGCTGATCTGGGTCAACGCCGCGATCTTCCTTGCGGTGCTGGTGACGCTGGTGGCCGGGCTTCTGCCTGCCGGATACGTGTTCATGATCGGGCTTTCGGTGGCGCTGGTGGTGAACTACCCGACTTCGGAACAGCAGATGCTGCGCATCCGCGCCCACGCGGGTTCGGCGCTGACCATGGCCGCCATCATCCTTGCGGCGGGGTCGTTCCTTGGCATCATGGACGGAACCGGCATGCTGAACGCCATGGCCGAGGCGCTTGTGGCCGCGTTGCCGACGGCGGTGGTGCCCTACCTGCATATCATCCTGGGCATCTTTGGCGTGCCGATGGAACTGATCCTGAGCACGGATGCCTATTACTTCGGGCTCTTGCCGATCGTTCTTCAGATCGTGGGGGAACATGGCGTCGAACCCAGCGCGACGGTCTATGCGCTGACGATCGGCAACATCATCGGCACCTTCATCAGCCCGTTTTCGCCTGCTCTCTGGCTGGCGCTGGGCTTGGCGGGGCTCGATATGGGGCGGCACATCCGCTATTCGCTGTTGTGGATGTGGGGGTTTTCGCTCGTCATCTTTGCGGCGGCCTGGGCCTTGGGGCTGTTCTAGGCCCGGTCAGCCCGGCAGGCAGTAGGTGGTCACGTCCCTGACCGCGAAATCTGCCGCGCGCTGCCACGCCTCGTCGGTATCTCCGCGATAGCTCAGCATCCGTTCGCAAAGCGTTGCCTCGGCTTCCAGGTCCAGAACGGCCAGCCGGATCCAGCCGATCAGGGTGCTGACCTTGTGGAACTCTCCCACCAGCAAGAGGTCGGCGCCGGAACTGGCGGCGGCTTCGGCCAGTGCGGGCAGGCCGGGATCGACGGCGTTGCAGGCGCCGGGGCAATCCAGTGCGACAACTTCGGCGCTTTCGGCAAGCGCCTCCCGCAGGGTGTCGGCAAAGACATCAAGCCGTTCGGCATGTTCCGACCGCTGGTCGCGCAGCTCGCCTGAGGTGTCGCGGAAGGCAAATTCCGCCACCGCCAGCGCCGGTCCTGCCGGCTCCTGCGCCTGTGCCGGTAGCGCGAGGAAAAGAAGGGCGGCGGCAAGGCGGATCATGGCGGCTCCGGGAAGAACAAGGGCACAGGCTGCGCCTGGCGCGGCTTCCGGTCAACTCGGCCTTAAGTCTGACGGCGCGCCTCATCCCTTAGGTGGAGAGGGGGACGCTTGCCTCTTGCGGCGCGGGCGTTCCGGGTGGCACCCTTGACCATCGGCAGGCGCCGCCATGGAGGGGAAAGGTGCAGCAGGTGGCAAGGACTGGCGCGCGGGTCGCCCGGCCCGGACGGGGCGCGGGGCCTGTTATAGTGCTGGCCCGGCTGGGGTTCCTCACCTTGCTGATCCTGCTGTGGTGGCTCGCCTCCCGGCACGGAGGGCGCAACATCATCCCGACCCCTGCCGCCACGGCCGAGGCTGCGCTGCGGCTTTGGTCCGAAGGTCGCCTGCAGACGGCGCTGGGCGACAGCCTGCGCGTCTTTGTCGGCGGCTTCGTCGCGGCGGCGCTGGTGGGGATTCCGCTGGGCGCGCTGATGGGAACGGTGCGGATCCTGGGCCGGACGCTGGACGTCTTTGTCTATGCGCTGGCCGCGACGCCGCGGGTGGCCTTCATCCCGCTGATCATCCTGCTTCTGGGGCTGGGGGTAGAGGCAAAGACCTTTATCGTCTTTCTGGGCGCGGTCATGCCGATCATCCTGAACACCTATGCCGGCGTCCTTGATGCGGATGAGGAACTGGTTGAAATGGCGCGGTCCACCGGCGCCTCGTCCTGGCGCATCTATGGTCATGTGATCCTGCCGGGCGCGCTGCCCTTCCTGGTCGTAGGCCTGCGGTTGGGGGCGACGATTGGCCTGATCAATACCGTGGTGGCCGAACTTTATACGGCCGTTCGTGGCTTGGGCGGTCTGCTTGCCATCTATGGAAACACCTTTCGCATGGCTGAATATTTCGTCATCGTCCTGACGCTGGCCCTTGTCGGCGTCGCGGTGACCGAAGCCCTGCGGCTGCTGGAGGCGCGGCTGGCCCGCTGGCGCGCACCGGCTGGAAACTGATTGGATTGGGAGGATCCGATGAAACTCACACGTCTTGCCGCCACCGCGCTTGCCGCGGTCCTTGCCCTGCCCGCAGCGGCAGAGCCTTTCCGTCTGATCGTGACGGATCTGGAAACGCCGCTTGTGCCGAATTCAGTCATGGATCTGGCGCTGCAGGGTGGGTACTTCGAGCGCGCAGGGGTCGAGGTCGAACTCGTCCGCGTGCAGCAGACGCCGCTGGCCGTGGCCGCGCTGCAGGCCGGGGAAGGCGACATGGCCAATATCGCGGTTGATGCGCTTCTGCAGCTTGTGGCGCGGGAAGCGGCTGACCTGCGGGCCGTTGTGTCGCCCAATAAATCGCTGCCCTTCCTGATCGCCGCCGCGCCCGAAATCTCCACCCCGGCCGAACTTGAAGGCCGCAGCTTTGGCGTGGGCCGGATTGGCAGTCTTGACCATTCGCTCAGCATGGCGGTGCTGAACGCCGCTGGTGTGGATTCGGGCACGCTGGACGTGGTGACGCTGGGCCAACCGAACGTGCGGGCGCAGGCGCTGATGGCGGGGCAGGTGGATGCGACGACCATGTCCATCGGCACAATGATCGCACTACCTGACCCGGATTCGGTGAACGTGCTGATCGACACCGACGCCTATTATGCCGCCGCCCCGGTGGTGACCAAGGTCAACGCGGTATCCGTCGAAACGCTTGAAACCCGGCGAGAGGATGTTGAGGCGGTGATCGAGGCCCTCGTGCTTGCCTCACGCGATTTCGCGCAGGATGGCTCCGCCTGGGTTGCCGCAATGGCCGAGGCGCGTCCCGATGTGGAACGCGGCGACCTTGAACGCCTCTCTGAGGCCTATGCCGCAAGCTGGAGCGTGAACGGCGGCCTGCAGCGGGCCGAACTGGAACATACCGCCGAATGGATGGCCCAGTCCGAGGATTTCAAGGACATCCAGCTTCCGCCATTGGAGGCATGGGTGGATTTCGGCCCGCTTGACGCGGTGCTGGCGCGGGTTGGCGTGGCGGAAGGCATGGACGAAAGCTCACGATGAAGGACATGCGCGCAGGCGCGCATCTTGACCTGCGGGAGGTCAGCTTCCGCTTTGGCGGGGGCGTCACCGCGCTCGAACGGGTATCGCTGCATGTGAGCGAGGGGGAATTCGTCGTCCTTCTTGGCCCCTCCGGTTGCGGCAAGACCACGCTGTTGCGGTTGATGGCAGGGCTGGTGACACCGGAAAGCGGTCGGATTATGGTCGCGGGCCGACCACCGCGCCCAGGCCGCGATGCAGCAATGGTGTTTCAGTCATTCCGCCTGCTGCCCTGGAAGACCGCGCTGCAGAACATCACTTTCGCGATCCCCCATGTCCCTGACCGGGAGGCGCGGGCACGGCGGTATCTGGAACTTGTCGGGCTTTCCCGCTTCGCGCAAAGCTATCCGGCGGCACTGTCGGGCGGGATGAAGCAACGGCTTGCGCTGGCCCGCGCCTTGGCGGCCGAGCCTTCGATCCTGCTCATGGACGAACCCTTTGCCAGCCTTGACGCGCAGGCCCGCGAACTGATGCAACAGGAACTGGTGCGGCTGTTGCAGGACCGGCCGGCGACTGTCGTCTTCGTCACCCATAGCGTGGACGAGGCGCTGCTGCTGGCCGACCGGATCGTGCTCTTGTCCCCGCGCCCCGGCCGCGTGGCCGAGGAGATCCCAGTCTCCTTTGCCCGCCACGGCGACCCGCGTGGGCATCCAGAATTCCTTCGCCTGCGTCAGCACCTCTGGGCGCGGCTGCGCAAGATGGTGCTGACCGATCCGCAGTCGGACTTCTTTGGCCGCGGGCGCGGCTAGAAGCAGAGGATCTCTGCCTCGGCCTGGGCACGGCGAAGGTTGGCAACGGCCTCGGTCGCCATCGGGGCGCCGCGGAAGATCGCGGTTCTTTCGCCCGTGCTTTGGCGCATCGACAGCACCGTTTCAGCCGACACGTAATCATCATAAGGCAGGATAGAGGCGATGACGTCGATCGAGCAGGCGCAGCGGGTCATCGCCTCTTGCGTCTGGCCGTTCACGGCAAGGCAGCCAAAGATATAGTCGGCCCGCGCAAGCGTCGGGTAGTCGTTCAGCGTTTGCGCCCCCGCTGGAAGCGCGAGGGCAAGCGCGGCCGCAGCCAAGACAGGTCGCATCACTGTTCAGTTTCCTCGATCAGGGTCAGTCGGTCGTGGTAGCCCTCTGGTTCCGGGCCGGTGTCGGCCGCAAGTTCGACCAGATGGGCCGGGTTGTCGGGATCAACGACGAAGCGCAGGCGCAGGTCGGCGAAGTCGCCCATCCGCGCGCGGTTTTCGTCATCCGAAAACGGGGTGAGCGTCACCTCGCCATCGGGCGCATCGGGGGCGGCGACAAGCGCCTCGCGCAGGCGGTTGCGGATGTAGAAGGGGCTGCCGCCCGTCGCCTCGGCCATGGCGCGGGTCGTGTTTTCCAAGAAGTACAAAAGCACCGGGTTGCCGCCCTTGGCCGGGAAGCTGCTGATCGGGCGGGCGCCTTCCTCGGTTTCCAGTACCAATTTCAGCGCTTCGCCTTCCGGCGTCACCACAAGGGTCCCCGCCATGTCGGTATGGTCGCGGTCAAAGCGCACGGGATCGGCCGCGGCAAAGGCGCCGGGACGGAAGATCGCATCGGCAAATTCACCGGCATGCACGGCCGGCGCCATTGCAAGCGCAAGAACAAATGCGAGGGTCTTCCTCATTCAGGGTCTCCTTTGGCAAGCATGAAACCGCGGCCCCGCAGGGTCCGCAGGGTGATGCCGGTCGGCGCCAGGGGCGCAAGCTTGCGCCGCAGGTAGCCGATGTAGACATCAACGACATTTTCCGCCGAGCCGCCCAGCGGCGCCCAGAGCGCGTCGAAGATCGCGCCCCGCGTAACCACTTGCCCGGCATGGGCAACAAGATATTCCAGCAGGGCGCCTTCGCGTTCCGTCAGCACCCCCGCGCCTGACAGCCGCCGGGACACGCGGTCATAGCTGAGCGGGCCGTATCGCAGCACCTGCGCCGGTTCCGCGCGCAAAAGCTGCACGTGCAGGCGGGCGATCAGTTCCGAAAGCTCGAACGGCTTGACGACATAGTCGCTTGCTCCGGCATCCAGACCTTCAGCGCGATCCTCGACCCGCGACAGGGCGGACAGGACGATGGCGGGCAATGCGTGGCCCCGCAGGCGCATTTCCTGCAGCAGGTCCGATCCGCGTTCTGCGCCCAGCATCATGTCCACGATTGCGGCATCGAAAGGTTCGGCCTCCAGCCGGTCAAGCGCAGGCTTGGGGGCGGATTCGCACACCGCCTCGTGCCCGTCGGCAGCAAGGCCGCGCCGCAGCAGCGATGCGATGTCGGCATCGTCCTCGACGATCAGGATGCGAGCCATAGTTCCTCCTTCTCGGCAGCGGCGAGGGGCAGGACGATCCGCACCTCCAGCCCCCGGCCATCCTGCACCGGGCTGTGCAGCGCGATGCTGCCACCCTGCGCCTCGACCACCCAACGGGCAAGGGCAAGCCCGACGCCAAACCCGGGCGCGCCAGAGCCGTCGCGGGCAAAACGGTCAAGGGCGCGGCCTTCGATACCGGGGGCAAGGCCGGGGCCATCGTCAGTCAGGCTCAGCACCGCCCCGTCGGGTGTTGGGGTGGCGGTGATCCGCAGCGTGGCGCCGGCGCCTGCATATTTCGCCGCATTCTCTGCGATGCCCGCCACGACCTGCCGCAGCCAGTCCGGATCGCCCAGAACCTCCAGCCCCTCGGCCACCGCGGTTTCCACCCGCAGCCCCGCCAGCAGCGGGCGCAGATCGGCCAGTGCCGCTTCGACCAGCGGGGCAAGCGGAACGGCGCGGCGTTCAAGATCCAGCTGGCCGCTTTCGGACCGCGCGATCCGCAAGAGATCCTCGATCCGGCGGAAAAGCCGCCGCGCCCGGGACTGGATGGTGACAAAGGCGTCGGCCAGATCGGGGGGCGGCGACTGGCGCAGCGCAAGTTCCGTCTCGCCCAGGATCACGGTGAGCGGGGTGCGCAGTTCATGGCTGACGTCGGCAAAGAAGCGGCGGCGTTCCGCGTCGATGCGCGACAGCCGGTCGTTGGCTTGGCGAAGCTGTGCTGTCCGTTCTGCCACCGTGGTTTCCAGTTTCGCGTGGTCCTGCGCCAGCCGCGCCCGGCGGCGGTCAAGCCGGTTTGTCATCTGGTTCATCCGGGCCAGCAGCAGCGACAGTTCATCCCGCGGGCCAAGGGGCAGGGGCCCGCCGCCGGTGCCCATTCGCCCCGCTGCGCGGGCCGTCGCCTGCACCCGCAGCCACAGGGGCCGCAGCAGGGCGAACCAGAACAGGCCCAGCAGCACCGGCGCCGCCACCGCCACCGCCACCGCCGCACCCCCCAGATCGCGCCGCAGATCGGACAAGGCCGCCATGGTGGCGTCCCGGCGGCGGCGTTCGTGTTCAATCTGTTCGGCCAGCACGGGCGGCACCTGAAGCCCGTAAAGGCTTAGCGCGGCAAGGGCCGCATCGGAATTGGGCGGATTCTGTTCCAGCACACGCGCAAGCCTTTCGAAATGGCCGCGGATGCGCCCCACCGCCATCGCCGGGGCCGCGCGGCGCGAAGCCTCGGCCGCGTTGGGGGCGCGGGCCACGTCTTCTGCGATCAGCGCGTCGATCTGGGCCAAGGCATCATGCACCGCCGCATCGCTACGTGCGCCGGCAGGGGCAAGGGCGCCCAGAACCCGCTCGTTCACACGGGCGGAAAGGGCGGCGTAACCCTCCATCCGCTGTTGCGCGGCAATGGCTTCGGTGCCCAGCGCCTCGGCCCGCGACAGGCCTTGTGAGGCGATGAAGGCCGCTATCACCGCCAGCGCCACCAGAAAGAACGCGCCCAACATCAGCCGAAGCCGCAGGCTGCTGCGCCGTGCTCTCATGCCGACACCCGCAGAAGATGGAGCAGCGCGTCATGCAGGTCAGCCTCTGCCACCGGTTTTTCCAGCACCCTTGCGCCAAGCTGGCGCGCGCGCGCCGCCAAGAATTCTGACCGTTCCGCAGTGACGATTACGGCCGGGAGCGTCCGCCCCATCTGGCTGCGCAGGCTGGCGATCGTGCGGAAACCGGTGTCGTCGCCGTCAAGCTGAAAGTCGGACAGCAGCAGCGCAGGCTCCGGCCCCGTTTGCAACAGGGCGATCGCCTGTTCTGTCCCCTCGGCGGCGGCCACTTTCATGCCCCACCCCCGCAGCAGCAGGGTAAAGGCTTCGCGCATGGCGGAGTCATTTTCGACCAGCATCACCTGCCGCCCCTGCAGCGCCGGATGCCCCGCGACCCGGGAGGCGGGCACCGGTCGCAAGGGCTGCGCCACGGCGCCCTCTGCCATCGGGGCCAAGGGCAGCAACAGCCGGAAGGTGGTGCCCTTGCCGGGGGTGCTGAGCAGTTCAAGCTGATGGCCCAGCCTTTCGCAGGCGCGGCGCACGATCGACAGGCCCAGCCCCGTGCCGGGGATGCTGCCGTCAGGTGCCAGCCGTTCGAACTCGTTGAAGATACGCTCCTGGTCTTGGGGGGCGATGCCGGGGCCGGTGTCGTGGACCTCCAGCCGGATCATGCCGCCGACGTGACGTGCCCCCACCAGCACGCGCCCCTGCTGCGTATACTTGATCGCGTTGGACACGAGGTTCTGCGCGATCCCCCGCAGGAACACGCCGCTGCTGAGCACGGTCGCCCCACTGGGCACGAACCGCAGGTCCAGCCCGCGGGCCTCTGCCTGGCCTTCGAAATCGACCAGAAGGCGCGAAAACAGCCGCCCCAGCGCCACCGGTTCAGGTGTCAGTTCAAGCCTCTGGGAATCAAGCTGCGACATGTCCAGAAGGGCGCGGATCAGCTCCTCGGCGGAATCGAATGCGGTGCCGATCCGCGCCACGAGGTCGGCCTGCAACGGATCGCGGGTCAGCTCGGCCAAATGCGACAGGAAAAGCTTGGCGGCGCTCAGCGGCTGCAGCAGGTCATGGCTTGCCGCGCGAAGGAAGCGCGACTTGGCGCGGTTGGCTTCCTCGGCCACTTCACGCGCGGCCTCCAACTCGCGGTTGATGTCGCTGAGTTCGGCCAGCGCGCGTTCAAGATCGCGGTTGCGGGCAATGACCTCTTTTTCCAGCACCGCCGCGGTCTGCGACAGCGCGTAGGTAGAGTTCCTTTCGTTTTCGATCCGGTCAAGCCGGGCCGCCAGCGCATGGTTGATGCGCAGCAGCTTTTCGACTTGCCGTTCCGGACTGTCATTATCGCGCAGCATCACCTGAACCCGGATCAAGGAAGGCCAGCCCGACGAAGGTCTGGTTCACATGCACGCCCCCATGTTGTTCCCCATAGGTGTTGAAGCCCGCAACATTATAGTGCCGGTACAGCCGTGCTACCGTATCCTGAAGGCCAGCCTGTTCCAACGCAAGCCTGCGCAGCACGCAGTCAAACGCCAGGATCATGACCGACCGGCTGCCGAGGCGGCTTAGGCAGCTTTCCAACCCGTGAGTCAGATCATCGGCACAGCCCAGGGTCAGCATCACCCCCGGTTCAATCGCCGACATCAGCCGCAACGCGCCCCCCGGCGCGACTTCGCTGATGGCGCGGACATGGTGCTGCCCGCCGATCCGCGCCAGAAGCGGATGGCGCGCAAAGGTGCGGGGATTCAGATCCTCTGGCTCCACACCGATAAGGCGGGCGTATTCCTCGGCGGCGGGTTCATCGTTGATGCTCAGGATCAGCCGTTCCTGCGGCTTGGCGTCGGTGACGACCATCCGGGTGGACGTAGGGCTGAAATGGTCGAAGATGACCTCCTCGATGGCAAAGTCGGTCTCGAACAGGCAGAAGATCGCGCTTTCGGGCTGGCTCTCTCCGTTCAGAACCAGGCGGGTGCGGCCGAACCGCAGCCCGTCGCCTGCCGATCCGCCCAGTACAAGAAGCTGTGGAAGCGTGGCATCCACCGTGGCCACCACGAGTTCCTCTTGCTGGCACAGCCCGTCGATCAGCAGCAGGCCGAAACATGTCCGTCCCGGCGCCGGCGCAAAACGGGCGCGCAGGTCGCGCAGCGCGTCGATCCAGTCCAGTACCGACATGCTGCGCAGGTTGCGCAACCAGATCGCATCGGCCCGGAACCGGCTGGCGGGAAAGCCAACGGCTACCACCATTTCGTCACAGTATCCGTTGAAGGCGAATTCCCCGGCCGAGGAGCAGCCGATCACCTGGCATGATGGCCCCAGCGCCGCTGACAGTTGTTTCGGAAGGTCTTGCGCCAGTGCCTCGGGCGGGCCGAACAGCAGCACTGCCGCGGGGGAAGCAGGCCCCAGCGCCGCCAGAAGGCGTTCCGCACAGTCCCCGGACGCCCCCGGCGCCGATACGACTACCGGCGCGCCGCTGACCGCCGCTTTGGCCTTCATGCCATATGTTGCCACGGCCAGTCCTCCCCCTCTCCGTACGGCCCCGAGGGGGCCGACCCTCTCAGGGCATGAAAAGCCGCGCCCGATTGGCTGCCAGCGCAGCCTGCGTCCGGTTCCGGACGTTGATCTTCTGCATGATCGCGGCGATGTGCGTCTTGACCGTCGCCTCGGTGATCGACAGCTCGTATGAGATGATCTTGTTGGGCCGCCCTTGGCAGATAAGCCGCAGGATGTTCAACTGCTGCGGCGTCAGGGTGGCAAAGCGGCCCAGAAGGTCGGCCAGTTCCGCGTCGGCGGCCTGCGCCTCGGCGGGTTCATAACCTTCGGGCGTCACCCATTCGCCGGCCCACATCCGTTCGAAGGCCTCGATCATCTTCGCCCGTGGCAGGCTTTTGCAGATAAAGCCCCGCGCGCCTGCGGCCATCGCCGCCGTGACGGTCGCCGGGTCCATATCGGCGGAGATCACGGTCAGCGGCACGTCGCCCACTTGCCGGTGCAGGGCCATGACCCCTTCCACCCCGGCGACATCGGGCAGGCGCAGATCCAGCACGATGGCATCGGGCCGGGCGGTTTCACGCAGCATCCTTTGCGCCGCGCCAAGGCTGGTTGCGATCCGCGTCCGGCGCAGTCCGAAAGCGTGCGTCAGCGTCATCGAAAGCGCATCGCAAAACAGCGGATGGTCATCGATGATCAGAATGTCCTCGACGGCGACATGCCCCGTCGGGGCCAGGACGCGGTCTGCGTCCCAGTTCGGTAGATGTCCCATTGATCCCTCCACTGCCGCGCAAGGCTCCTCTCCTTGCAGCGGCATAAGGAAGAGTAGTGCGGGTTTTCCGGAAGGGAAACCACTTTGTGCACCATTGTGCACAAGAAGATCAAGCGCGCGGCATTGGATCATGACAGCTCCTCAGCCCAGGGGCAGCCGGCGGTCAAAGACATTGCCGTTCGTGTCCGTCGCGCGCACGCGCAGGTCCGGGTGGCCGTTGTCGCGAAAGCTGAATTCATAGACCGGATCCTCGGAGACAGAGATGCCACCGACGACTTCCAGCAGACGGTCCTCTCCCTGCCAGACCTCCAGATGGTCAATGAAGTGGGCAGGGATGTTCAGCAGCGTGACCTGGTCGCGCTGAAGACCAGAGTAGTTCGGGTGCCGCAGCATCAGCTTCACCCGCCGCCGGTCGCCTTCCTGCGCAAGGGGCTGAAGCCGCATCTGCCCCATCCGGGCGAGCGCCGCGGCGGCATCCTTGGCAGCAGGCGCGGCGCAGCCCCCGGTGGCGCGCACAAAGCGGCCAGCCATCAGGTTTGCCCCTTTGTCATCGCGGGCAATGGCGCGGATGTTGGAATAGCGTTCCACCCGTACACGCAACTCCAGGTCCAGCGGGTGCATCGCCGGGCCAAGCGTCAGGGTGGCGGCGACGGGGGCAGGGTTTTCGTCCACCACCAGCACCAGTTCCTCCAGCGGGGCGGCGCCTTCGGGCTGGCGCAGCCGCACGGGGACAAGGGCGGGATCATGCGCCCGGAACGGCGCGTCCAGCGTCAGGCTGTTGCCCGCGTCCTGCGGGATCGTGTCGCCCAGGATGTCGGGGCGCAGAACCTCCCACGTGGCGCTGTCCTGCATCGGGTTCGCAGCCTCTTGGGCTGCAAGGGGCAGCGCGATCACAAGCGCCGCCGCAAGGGCTATGATGCGCATCGGTTCCTCCCAAGCTTTGGAACATGAGAGCACTGCAGGGGCGATCTGCAAAGTCAACTAAAGGCTGACTGTTCAGGTTCATTCCCGTCGGACATTCTTGGCGCCGAACGGAGAGTGTGGATGTTCCACCTTTTGCTGACCGCTTGCCTGGCCGCGAACCCCGCGATCTGTGCCGAACGTCTGCTGCCTACTTCAGGGGGTTGCGAGGCCGTCGCGCCCGGGCATACGCAGGCGTGGCTGGAGCGGCATGCCGAACTGGTGGGGCAGGGTTGGCGCTGCGTGCCTTTGGCCGATCTTCCGTCCCTGTCACTGGCTGAGGTCGCGCCGGGTGTTCATGTCCATGAGGGGGCGGTGGCGCTGACCTCGGCCGCCAATGGCGGGGCGATCGCGAACCTCGGCGTCATCATCGGCAGCGACGGCATCGCCGTAATCGATGCAGGTGCCAGCCGCGCACAGGGAGAGGCGCTCTATGCTGCGATCCGGACCCTCAGCGACCTGCCGATCCGTTACCTTATCCTGACCCATATCCACCCTGACCACAGCTTTGGCGCCGAGGTGTTCCAAGAGGCCGGGGCCGAAATCCTTGCCGCCCGCAGCTTTACCCCGGCGATGGAGGCGCGCGCCGCCAGCTACATGGAAAGCTATGCGCGCCAGATCGGGGCCGAGGCGCTGCTGGGCACCCGGATCGTGCTGCCGGACCGCGCCGTCGCGGAAGCCGAGTTGTCGTTGGGGGCAGATCACGTTCTGCGGCTTGTCGCGCAGCCCACGGCGCACACTGACAACGACCTGACCGTGTTGCATCAGCCCAGCGGGACCCTGTTCACTGGGGATCTTGTGTTTCAGGGACTGGCGCCCACGCTCGACGGGTCGATCTCCGGCTGGCTGGAGTGGCTGGAGACGCCGCCGCAGGCGCGCCAGATTGTTCCCGGGCATGGCCCCGCGCCGCTGCCGTGGCGAGAAGGCGCGGGGCCGGTGACGACTTACCTGTCGAACTTGCGCGACACGATCCGCGCCGCTCTGGCCGAGGGGCGACCAATGAGCGAGGTCATCAACCTGCCGCCGCCATCAGGCTGGGTGGGGGCGGAGGAAAGTCACCCCCGCAACCTTTCCGCCGCCTATCAGGAGCTGGAGTGGGAATGATCAGTCCTGCATCTGGGCAAGCACCAGCCGCCCCAGCGCAAAGGCCCGCTGCTCCAACAGGACCGGCGTTTCGCAGACATAGGTGAGCGACTGCTGGCGGTCCTGAAAGATCCGCGTGTCCCAGTCGAGCTGCTGTTCGACCTCATCCATGCGGTCATGGTTCGGCTCTCCGCGTTCCATCGCGGCGGACAGTTCTGCCATCTCGGTCCGGCGGGCGTCGATCTGATCGTCCAGCGCGCGCTGCTTCGTGGCATAGCGCGCGATGCCAGAAATGATCTTGCTGCGCGCGCGGTCGATCCGTTCAAAAGTCGCCAGGTACAGCGCCGCGAGATCGGTCTCGTCGGCCTCTTCTGCAAAGTCGGTGATCAACTGCTCGGCTTCCTCCATCGGGGTGCGGCGCAGTTCCAGTGCAGCTGCAAGGCGCTGGATTTCGGGGTCGCGGGCGCGGGCCTCGACCGACTCATCCGGCGGGGGGCCGCCCCAGACCTGGCCCAGCGACAGGTGCGGCACCTTGCGCTGGATGCAGGGCCATTCCGGATCGTCAAATGTGGCGGCCGCGGCGGGCGCCGCCAGCAGCGTCAGGGCGAGGATCGCGTATCGCATGTCAGGCTTTCCTTTTCCGCCAAAGCCCCTTGGAGGGGTCGTACATGAAGACTGCCGCCCCGAAGAACAGCAGCGTGCAGCCGGTGACGACCGCGAACGCCAGCGGCTCGAACCGCAGGTAGAGCGCGAAGCGGATCAGCTCGACTGCGTGGGTGAAGGGGTTGAAGAGGGCGATATCGTGCAGAAGCGTGCTCGACTCCCGCAGCCGCCAAAGGGGGTAAAGCGCGGTCGAGGCAAAGAACATCGGGAAGATCACGAAGTTCATCACCCCCGCGAAGTTTTCCAACTGCCGGATGGTCGAGGAGATCAGCAATCCCAGCGCTCCCAGCATCAGCCCCGACAGTACCAGCGCCGGCAGCACAGCCAGAAAGCCCCAGACCGGTGGTTCAATCCCCCAAGCCCAGGCGATGGCGAGGAAGGCATAGACCTGCAACACCGAGACAAAGACCCCGGCCAAGAGCTTGGACCCCAGCAGGAACCAGCGTGGGAAGGGACTGACCAGCAGCGTCCGCATCGCACCGGTTTCACGGTCATAGACCATGGAAAGCGAGGATTGCATCCCGTTGAAAAGCTGGATCATCGCGCAAAGCCCGGGGACCACGTATACCTCGTACAGGATATAGGTCTGGTAGGGCGGGATGATCGACAGGCCCAGCACGGCGCGGAAGCCCGCGGCAAAGATGAAAAGCCAGACAAGCGGCCGCACCAAGGCCGCGATGAAACGTTCGCGCTGATGGACAAAGCGCAGCAGTTCGCGCCACGCGATGCCAAGGAAGGCGGTAGCATACGCGCCGGGGCCGCGGCGGTGCAAGGTGATATCGGTCATGCGGCTTCCCGTGTCAGGCGCAGGAAGGCGTCTGCCAGCGGCGCGGCGCCGGCCAGATCGGTGGCGCGCCCCTGTGCCAGCACGGCCCCCTGATGAAGCACGACAACCTCATCCTCGGGCAGGATTTCGTCCAGCACATGCGTGGCCCACAGCGTGGACACGCCCCCGGCCACCAACTGGCGAACCAGCGCCACCACATCCGCCCGGGCACGGACGTCAAGGCCCACGGTCGCCTCGTCCAGCAGCAAAAGCTCAGGCCGGTGCAGAAGGGCGCGCGCGATTTCGGCACGGCGCTGCTGGCCGCCCGACAGCGTGGAAACCCGTGTGCCGACCTTGTCCTCAAGCCCCACAAGGGCGGCGACCTCGTCGATCCGGGGCAGGGCGATACGCCGGGGAATGCCATGCAGCGCCGCGTGATACAGCAGGTTCTGCCGCAGCGTGAGGTCGAGGTCGAGAGCGCGGCTCTGGAACACCACGCCCAGCCGAGCCAGCGCATCGCCGGGCTGACGGCGGGCGTCGTGGCCCGCGACGCGGATCGTCCCGCTGGTGCTGTCGTAAAGCCGCGTGATGAGTGAGAAGAGCGTCGTCTTGCCCGCGCCATTCGGCCCAAGCAGCGCGACAAAGCGGCCCTGCGGGACGGTGAAGCTCACGTCCCGCAGGGCCTGCACCCGGCCAAAGGCGTGGCTGACGCCCGCGACCTCAAGCGCGTGGGTCATTCGGCGCGGCGCTCTGTCACGTTCAGATCGGCATCAAGCTTCATGTCATACTGTCCATCGGCGCACATGACGTCATCAAGGTCATAGGTGCCGTCACCTTCAAGCTCGATATCCTCGGGGTCAATCTCGCACTGCATTTCGGCCAGCATGGCGGTGATCCGCTCGATCGTCTCGGCGTCGGGCTCATTGGCCAGGGCGGGCACCGCCAGAAGGGCAAGAGCGGCGAGGGCGGCAAAGGGGCGTTTCATGCGGTTCTCCTTCAGCGGATGTGGAAGATGGCTTTCTGCGTATCACCCGTCGATCCAGGGATGCTGAGTTCGTAGGTGCCGGGGACGATGGCGATGAAGGACATGTCCACCTCTCCGGCGGCATCGAACTCGATGCTGTGGACGCCCATCGGCCGCACCTCGATCTTGTTGATGACGATCTCGTTCACCCAGATCGCGCGAAAGAAATCCCCGCCCGAAAGCGCCAGTTCTGCCGACCCGTCGGCGACGATCTTGAGCCGGTAGTACATCCCTGACTTCAGCTCATAGGGCGCCTGCGCCACCGGCTGGCCAGAGGCCAGCGTCAGTGGTTCAAGCCGTTCGCGGTTGCTGGCAGACATGAGGCCGGCAAAGCCATAGTCGAAAGGCTGGGCGATCGCCGCCCCCCCGATGATCAGCCCCATCGCTGCACAGGCCATCGCAGTCTTCATCCCGTTTCCTCTCCCTCTTGTCATTCGCTCGGCACCACCACGACGCCCCAAGGCTGTTCGCCCACCTGCACCGACTTGATGACGCGGTTACTGGCGACGTCGATGATCGAGATGTCGTTGGAATTGCCGTTCGTGGTGATCAGGTGGCTTTCATCCGGCGTGAAGGCGAGTTGCCAGACCCGCTGGCCGACCAGCAGGTAGTCCTCGACCTCGTAGGTTTCGCCGTTCACCACCGCGACCCGGTTGGCGGGGCCAAGCGCCACATAAACGGTGCTGCCGTCCTCGGTCACCTTCAGGCCCACGGGCTGCAGCGCCTCTGGCAGGACGCCCGGCACCTCGAAGGTGATCTTGTGCACGATCTCGCGCGCTTCCGGGTCGATCACCGACACCGTGCCGCCGATTTCGGACGTGACGAACAGGACCGAGCCGTCACTGGTGAACTGGGCATAGCGCGGACGCTGGTCGACCAGCACATTGGCCAAGATCTCATAGGTTTCGGTGTCGATGAAATGCGCCATGTTCGTCGTTTCCGACGTGTTGATGACGATGCTGCCGTCAGGGGTGATGCCCATGCCTTCGGGTTCGACGCCCACCGGGATTTCAGCCAGCACCTGACGGGTTTCCA
The DNA here is from genome assembly GCA_008711135.1 of Rhodobacteraceae bacterium LNNU 3342. Classification (GTDB taxonomy): domain Bacteria; phylum Pseudomonadota; class Alphaproteobacteria; order Rhodobacterales; family Rhodobacteraceae; genus Halodurantibacterium. The sequence continues at coordinate 6,091 of VUAW01000002.1, read as the reverse complement.
CATCGACCACGGTGACAAGGTTGTCATCCTCGTTCGCGATATAAAGCGGGTTGCCCGACGGGTGCAGCACGAATAGCTCCGGATCGGGGCCGGAGGGCAGCGAAGGAAGCTCCTCATATGTTTGCGTATCGAACACCCGCACCAGATCGTCGTCCGAAGCGCAGACGTACAGGAAGCGCCCGTCGGGCGAGGCGGTGATGCCCCGCGGGCGCTGCCCGCCGGGGAAGCTGTGGATGACCTCCCATGTCGTTCCGTCCACCACCGTGATGTCGTTGCTGCGTTCGTTGCTGACGAAGATCCTGTCGGCAAGGGCAGGGGTGGCGCAGAGGGCCGTCGTCGCGAAAAGGGCGAAAACCCGCGTCACTGCTGAGCTCCTTTCATACATTGGCTTTCGGGACGGTCGGTGCCCAGCGTGTCAAGCTGGCTGACCTGGTGCAGGAATTCGCCCTGCGGCGAAACCGAGGTGACGACCGGGCCGGTCGTCAACAGAACCGGCTGGCGCAACTGCCCGTCCCAGTCACGGAACGACAGCGCCTGCCCTTTGAAGCCCGCAAGCTCCAGCCCGTCACCACGGATGAAGTCCTCAAGTTCCGCAAAGTCTTCGGAATTGGTGCGGGTCGCGGCCTCGCCCAAGGCGCGCAGGGCCAGCCAGACCTGATAGTCCATGTCGCGGGCAGGACGGTTGGCAAGGCGTTCGAACCGGGTCTGGAACTGGGTCGCGCCCCAGGCCTCATGCGCTGGGTGCCATGTGGCGGGGCGCAGGCCCGCGGCGCCGGCGACGGGCCGGGGGTCCCAGGTGTGATAGGGCAGCCAGACGGCGAAGATGTCAGCCTCGTCCGCGGCGACGACCACGTGATGATTGGCGGCACGCTGGGTAAAGACCGGCATCTGCGCCTGCACCTGGACGTGGCCGCTGTCGGTGCGCCGCGCGCCGCCGGTGTCTTCGTAGGTGCGTTCCTCGACAATGAGGGCGCCGAACTTGCGGGCGGCGTTGCGATAGGCCTCGGCCATGGCCTGGTCTTCGGGATGGCTGCCTGCGATCAGGAACCAGTCCGACCACCGTTTGGCGATCAGGAACTGCGCGAGCCCGTCGGCCAGCATCGCATGGCTGGGGGCGGTGTGCAGCAGGTTGGCGCGGCAGTCCTGGTTGCGCAGAGCATCGTCCTTGGCGCGAGCATTGACCAGCAGCGCCCGGTCCCCCGCCGCATCTGCCAAGGACACCGTCATGTCCGCATCGCCGAGCGTCACCACATAACGGGTTCCGCCCGCGATGATTTCTTCCAGTGTCTCAAGCGCGGCGTCAGGGGCTACGGCATATTCCTCGACCACGAAGGTCTGGCCCGTGAACTGCCCCGTCGTGTTGTTGTCGGATACCGCCAGCTGCGCCCCGGCAAAGCCTAGGTCATCCGGCGGCAGGTCAAGGCGGGAACTCGGGGCCCTTCCGGGTTTGTCGATACGAAGAACGGCGGCACGGTATTCTGCGGCCAGCGCAGGCTGGCCAAGCGCCAGCAGGGCGCAGGCGATGACAGGTCTAAGCATGGTCTCCTCCCGCCGCCATTGGGGCATGGCCTTCCGCTGCGGCCAAGGTTTTTTTCACCTTAAGAATTTCATAAGGCCATGTTCTCAGAAAGATCTCATACTTTGGTGGGATATCAGGATGCGCCCGGTTCCGGCGTGACCTCTGCAAGCGGTTCCGGCCAGCCGTCCTGACCGTCCGGGAACCAGAGGGCGCCGGAATACCCCCAAAGCTGCGCCCGGCGGGTTGCATTCCAGGACATCCAGCAGTCGCGCTTGCAGAAAAAGACCACGGTCGCATCTGGATCGCCACCAGTCAGGCGATCAAGCGCGGCGCGCACCCATGCTTCGGTTTCCGGTGCCAGCGCCTCATACCCCGCGCCGGGAAGCCAGTGGGCATCTGGGATGGTCAGATGCAGCGGCGTGCGCCATATCGTGCCTTCGGGAAGTCCTTCGGGGCGGGCGGTATGCGGAAGGACGTCGATGAAGGGCACGCCTTGGGCATGAAGCGCGACTGCCTCTGCCGTGGTGATGCCTCGGGCACCCAGCACCGTTTCCGGCACCGCGTCGCGATAAGGTGGGCCGCGAAATCCGCCGGGTTCGGCCACCACACCGGCGCCTGAGACCAGAAGCGCGAGCCCCAAGACAAGGGCCCGCGCCGCCATCAGTTCACGACCTTGAGCTGTGTGCCGTAGTCGTCCACCAGCGGCACCCCCGCATCCAGCAGAATGCGGTCGATTTCCGCCTGGTTGCGCCGGATGAGAGAGTTGAGCTGGTTCTTCCACACGGTTTCGCCAGCCCGCACCCCCATCGTGATCCGGTAAAAGAGCCGCGGCCCCCCGGTTTCGTGCAACAGCGGCGTGACCTTGAGCCCGCGCTCCTTGGCCATGGGGCCGCCGATCGGTCCCCAGAGGATGGCGAGGTCGATCTCTCCGGCCTCCAGATCATCGAGCATATCGGCGGCGGGGTTTTCGACCCGGCGATCCACCATCAGGTCATAGCCCTTGGCGCGCCCGATCAGCCCGTATCGCGCCAGGTGGCTTGCGGGCGGGCTTCCCGCCACCACGCCCAGCCTGTGGCCTTGCAGCGCTGGATCACTCAACCGGTCAACCTCGGCCAGTGGATCGTCGTTGCGCGAGACAAGCACATGGGTCGAGGTGTAATAGTGGTTGGTGTTCAGGACCAGCTCATGCCCCTGCGCGTAACCGATCACCACATCGCAACGCCCGGCTTGAAGCGTGTTGCGAATGAAGCCGGTAACCTGCGGGAACCAGGTGTATTCCAGCGGCAGGTTCTGGGCGCTTGCCATAAGCTCGGCGATGCGGTTTTCGAATCCTGTGCCCTCGCGCGTCGACATCGGCGCATTGGCCGGGTCGGCGCAGACGCGAAAGGCGGACTGGGAGACCAGATCCGCCACCTGGGCGTTGGCAGCGCCGGCGCCAAGCACCAGCGCCGCGGCCAGGGCCCGGATCAGCCCATGCATTGTGCCTCGGCCTCTGCATAGGCTTCGGGCTTGTCCGCGCGCTTTGCGGGGCGGCCCCGGTCGATCGCGCCGCTGCCCCGGGCGCGCAGGTAGGTCCAGATATCCTCGACATAGCACATGACGTTCTGGTTGGTCCCGAAGGCCGGCATGACAGAGTTGCTCGACGCGCGTCCGCTGGCCACGACTTCGAGGAAGTCATAGTAGTCCATCCGCATGACCGAATTCTTCAGCGCCGGCGCATAGGTCGATCCCTCGCCGTCCGGGCCGTGGCAGACGTGGCATTCCGCATGATAGCGCCGGAACCCCGAGAAGGTCGCCCAGTCAACGGTGCCATCCTCGGCGATGTTGAAGGTGGGGATATCATCGGCGTTGTAGGCGCGGATGCCGTCGTCATGGGCAACGGCGGTATCGGCATCCTGCGCGGCAACGGCCAATGTCCCGACGGTCATCAGCGCCGCGGCCAGCAGGGATACGTTCAGTCTCATATTCTTCTCCTCCCAAGAAGACGCCGCCCTGAGGATAGGACCCGGGGCGGCGTCTGTCACTTCATCTGGCCTCAGACTTTAGTCTGGGCGCGCGCTCAGTCCGGCAGCGCGAAGACTGTCAGCTGGCCACCCAGCGCGGTGTAGTCGGACAGCGCGGCATAGCCGCCCACGGCGCCAAGCCCTTCGTTCGGGTTGGTCAGGCCAGCGGCAAGACCAATGCCTGCCCAGCCGCCGACGCCCGAAAGCACGGCCACGTACTGCTTGTCCTCATGCTCGTAGGTCATGACGTTGCCGATCACGCCCGAGGGCGTCTTGAAGCGGTAAAGCTCCTCGCCGGTTTCGGCATCGACGGCCTTCAGATAACCTTCGAGCGTGCCGTAGAACACCACGTCCCCTGCCGTGGCCAGCGCGCCCGACCAGACCGAGAACTGTTCCGGCAGCGACCAGGCCATTTCCCCGGTGCGGGCATCCCAGGCAATGAAGTTGCCCATGCCGCCATGGCTGTCCGGCGCCGGGTACATCGACAGCGTTGCGCCGACATAGGGCTGACCGGCCGTATAGCTGACGCGGAAGGGTTCGTAGTCCATGCAGACGTGGTTCGTCGGCACGTAGAACAGGCCGGTCTTGGGCGAGAACGACGCCGGCTGCTGGTCCTTGCTGCCAAGCGCGGCAGGGCAGATGCCGGTGGTGTTCACGTCTTCGCCGTTCTGCAGGGTCGAGTATTCAGCTACGACCTGCGGACGCCCGTACTGTTCCGAGTTCGGGTCCATTTCAACATGGGTCGCCCAGTTCACGGCGGGGTCGAACTTTTCTGCCTGCAGCAGTTCGCCGGATTCGCGGTCGAGCGTGTAGACAAAGCCGTTCCGGTCGAAGTTGACCAGCAGCTTCCGCATCTCGCCGTTGAACTCCTGGTCGACCAGGATGTTCTCGTTCACGCCGTCATAGTCCCATTCATCATGCGGCGTCTTCTGATAGACCCATTTCGCCACGCCCGTGTCCGGGTCGCGGGCCATGATGGTCATCGACCACTTGTTGTCGCCCGGCCGCTGCGCCGGGTTCCAGGTCGAGGGGTTGCCGGTGCCGTAATAGACGAGGTCCAGTTCCGGGTCATAGCTGAACCAGCCCCAGGTGGTGCCGCCGCCGATCTGCCACTGGTCGCCTTCCCAGCTGTCGATCGAGGAGTTCTCGCCAACCGGCTTGCCCAGTTCCATGGTATTTTCCGGGTCGAAGAGCATCTCTTCGTCCGGGCCGGTGGAATAGGCGCGCCAGACCTGTTCGCCGGTTTCCATGTCATATGCGGTGACATGGCCGCGTACACCGAATTCACCGCCCGAGATGCCGACCAGCACCTTGTCCTTGACCGGCAGCACGGTCGCCGTGTTGGTTTCGCCCTTGGCCGGGTCGCCGTTCTTGACCGACCACTTCACCTCGCCGCTCTTGGCGTCAAGCGCCACGACGGTGGTGTCTGCTTGGTGAAGGAAGATCGTGTCGTTCGCGTAGGCCACGCCGCGATAGACCGTGTCGCAGCACATCACGCCGATGACTTCGGGGTCCTGCTGCGGCTCATAGCGCCACAGGATCCGGCCATCGTCGTTGAGGTCCAGCGCGTAGACCGTGTTGGGGAAGGGGGTGTGGACATACATGATCCCGTCCACCACCAGCGGAGATCCTTCGTGCCCGCGCAGCACCCCGGTCGAGAACATCCAGGCCACCTGGAGGTTGCCGACGTTGTCGCGGTTGATCTCATCAAGTTCCGAGAAACGGGTGTTGGCGTAGTCGCCGGTCTGGATAGCCCACTGCGTGGGATCGTCGATCAACTCCATCAGCGCGTCATTGGCGTAAAGCGGGGTCGCGCTCAGCAACAGGCTTGCGCCCAAGCTGAAAGTCAAAGGTCTCATCGTATCCTCCTCCCATGTCGGATGCCGTCGGGTCAAAAAGACCCTGCGTCACGCCGGCTGGCCGGGATGGGGCGGGTCTTATTGACTTCTTATTGAAGGGTAGGCCGCGGCGTTTTGCCACGTCAACGTCATTGGCGGCGCCCTAAGCCCAAAGTATGAGCAGTTCCGGACGCCGCTGCGGCGCAGGGGCCTGCCCTAGTTCGTGCTGGTTTCCGCGGCTGCGTCCTCATCGGTGAAGGTCGCGAGATAGGCGATCAGGTCCGCCCTTTCGCCTTCGTTCCGGATGCCTGCAAAGGTCATCTTGGTGCCCGGGACGGCCTGCCGCGGCTGGGCGATGAAGTCGTCCAGCGCCTCAGCATCCCAGACGAGGCCATTCTCCCCGGCCTCGATCATCGCGGGCGAGTAGCCGAAGCCTTCTTCGATCCCGGCCTGCCGGCCGACGACGCCATAAAGATTCGGCCCCGCGCGATTGACGCCCTCCTGCTCCACGACGTGGCACGCCTGGCACTTGCGGAAGGCGCGTTCGCCGCGCGCCGGATCGCCTGCCTCTTGCGCCGAGGCCACGGCCGGCATCGCCATCGCGGCCAGCACCACAAGCCCCATGAGGTTTCGCTTCATCTTGTCTTCCTCCTTGATGCGCCGCCTGCTTTCGGCGCGCGTTTCAGTACAGCACGACGGACCGGATGGATTCGCCTTTTTTCATGAGGTCG
>VUAW01000029.1 GCA_008711135.1 Rhodobacteraceae bacterium LNNU 3342 | reverse complement strand
GCCGCAGCCCTTCCTCCATGCAGGCCAGCACCGCCACATCGTCGCCCGCCTCGACGAAGATCACCCGGTCGGGCGGCAGGCCCGCCTGCTCCAGACCCGGCGCAAAGAGATCGGCCTCCGTCACGCACCAGAGCACCTGTCCCGGCAGCCGCGCCGCGATCCCGGCCGCGAAACAGGCCGCCGCCGCGCCATCCACCGCGCCGTTGCCGCCGCCCGCCACCTCGTGCAGGCAGCCGAGCCCCAGCCCCGGCAGCCGACGGTCCAGCGCCGGGAGGCCGAAGGGCAGCACCCCCCGCGCCCGCGCCCCCTGCCCCTCGAGCCGCGCGATCCGTGTGCGCAGGGCGTCCAAGGCAGGGGGGACGGAAGGGGCAGGCATGGGCAAGGTGGCTCCGGCAAGAACAGCAGGTCAAGCGATGTGTTCCTTGTTTGTTCCCATCACCGCCCAAAGTCAATCTGTGCTGCGGACGGCCTGCCGTGCCAAGGTGACGAAACAGCGGAAGGTCCGGCCGGTCCTAGTGTGGACGGCTCATCGTAATAACCTTGTTGTCAAAGGCCAGTTGAGGGCAGAGATCCTGAAGACCACACCCATTCATCGGCATGGACACGTCAAAATTTGTCTTTCAGTTGCAAAAGTTGACGCTGACAAAGCTGTTGTGGTTCGACGCCCGTTTTCGGCAAGCTGAGATGATCCGTTAAGGCGCGAAACTGCCCCAATCTTGATCGCGAACTAGCCCCCGCAGCGGTTCACACCATCAACCGGCCATGAAGTCATGGCTTATACCATCCAGCAAGGTGCTGCTGCCGATGCCGAACCTTTTGCAAGGCAGTGACACGACCAAGCATGCAGTTATGCCGATCAAGTCGAAGGAACAGCAGGCCGCACGTATGCTGATGATCGTTCAGGAGTGTCTGGACAGCGTCAAGTCACAACTTTCAAATGCGTTTCACAGCTGCCGCTGAGTTTGGCATCGTCGATGAAGAGGTCGCCCCCAGGTCCTTAATCCCGGCCGAAGTCGCCCGGAGGCGGTTCCCTTGCAGCCTCGTCGGTCACCACTGGCGGCTCGCGCTCTTCGGTGATGATCTCAGGGATCGGTGTCCGCTCCTTTACCTCGCCGCCGCACAGCAGGTCGGCCGCCTGATCGGCGGCGTCCTGGAACGGCTCCAGAACAAGATCGGCGCCTGCATCCAACAGCACTGCAGCCTCACCGGCGCTGTGCGAGGTCACGGCGAAACGCCCCGGGAAGCCGGCTGTCCGCGCCAGTTGGATCAGCGTCGTGCGGCTGTCTTCGTGACTGAGGCCAGTCGGGTGGATCGGCACAGTAGAAACAAGCCAGTTCGTCCGCCGCAGCGGCAAGCCGGCGACGAATTCCGCGTCCGTCGCATCACCGAATTCGGCCTCCAAACCCAGTTCCCGCCAGCGCCGGATGGCCAGCGGGTTGAAATCCACGCCCAGCACCGAAAGGCCCCGCTTCTTCAGGCGCATTCCCACAGCCGTGCCGAAGCGCCCCAACCCGAATATGATGACGTCAAAGGCCTTCCCCTGATGCGTATGGCTGTCCGCGGGTTCGCGCGGCGCACCCTTGCGTTCGAACACCCCGAGCAGCGGCTCGCAGAGGGCATAAAGCTGATGCGAGAAGGTGATCATGTAGGTAGACGCCGCAATAGTCACGATCCCCACCATGGTGACAAGGCCCAGCGCATCCTCGCCTACATGGCCAAGGCTGACGCCCATGGCGACGAAGATGAGTGAGAACTCGCTGATCTGTGCCACGGTCAGCCCGGCAAGGAAGCTGGTCCGCTTACGATAGCCAAGCGTTCCCATGATCACCAGCACGATCAGGGGATTTCCGATCAGAACGAACAGGGACAGCACCACTGCCCCGGTGACGTTTGCGCCCAGAAGCGACAGGTCAAGGGTGGCGCCAAGCGCGATGAAGAAGAACAGGAGCAGGAAGTCCCGCAGGGGACCGAGCCGCGCCGAAATGGTTTCCCGAAAAGGGCTGGAAGCAAGCGCGACGCCGGCCATCAGGCCGCCCACCTCTTTGCCCAACCCAACGGCATCCCCGATCGCGGCGAACATCGCCGCCAGTGCGATGGCAAAGATCACCAGAAGCTCTGGCGCCCGCGCCAGACGTTCGGTCAGCGGGTTCGCCAGGTAGCGCACGAACAGGATCACGGCCAGAACCAGCCCCGCGCCCGACCCAAGCACCACCAGCACCGATCCGCCACCCGTGGCATCCTCGGCGCCAATGCCGATGGCCGACAGCACGATCATCGCAAGCACAACGACCAGATCCTGCACGATCAGGAAGCCCAGCGCGATCTGCCCGTGCAGTGCGTCGATCTCCCGCTTGTCCGAAAGAAGCTTCACGATGATGATTGTCGAGGAAAAGGTCAGCGCCACAGCGACATAAAGGCTGGCGACGTGATCAAGGCCCAGCGCCAGCCCGATGAGGTAGCCGAAAAAAGCCGTAAAGATCACTTGGCCAAGCCCGGTGAGGACAGACACCGCCCCCAGCGACCGCACCAGTTTCACATCCAGCTTGATGCCCACAAGAAACAGCAGCACCGCGATCCCGAGTTCTGCCAGAAGATCGATCTGTTCGTCTGAATGCACGACATCCAGCACTGACGGCCCGGCAATCAGCCCCACGGCAATGAAACTGACGATCAGCGGCTGGCGCATGAGTGCGCCGATCAGGCCAATGCCGGCGGCCATCACCAGAAGCAGCGCAATTTCTTCAAAGGATGTCATCATAGGCACCAGTTCCCCTGCAATCAGGATGATCGATCCGGTCGCGACTGCTTGCGGTGCAGTTCGGCCAGCTTCCCCGTATTCAAAGCCAAGCACCCCCTACCTTCCTAAGGGTAACTTGCCCGAGAGATGCATCAACGTATGGTCTTGGTGCGGGCGCTGTGGCGACCCTCAGGGGACCGAGGAAAAGTGAAGCGCCAGCGGCGCAGATGCGCCACAGTATGCCACCCGCGCTTGCCCGTCTTTCAGCGCAAAAATACTACAGCCCCCACAAGAGCACGATTGACCGTTCCGTGTCAGCGCCCTGTGAAAGCCTTCCTCCGGCATGCCCGCTTGGATGCAGTGCAGGAAGTGACCACGGCCACTGAACCCGTAGGGCCAATACCAAAGACACTGGCCCTGTTACCTTGGCCAAGCTATGCTGCACTGCAGCGGGTGTGGGGCAGCATGTCGGTTCTTCTTATCCTTCTGGCTCTCGCCCTTCTGATTGCAGGGGCTTGGGCCGGCATATCGGTTCTGGTGCTGGCGCCGGTTCTGGCAATCCTTGCAACGCTGGTGTCGGGAGAGCCGGTACTGGCCGGCTACACGCAGGTCTTCATGCAGTCGGCTGGCGGCTTCGTCATCTCATTCTTTCCGCTGTTCCTGCTGGGCGCGCTGTTCGGGCGGGTGATGGAAACCTCGGGCGCTGCGAAACGGCTTGCCACTGCCACTACAACGGTCTTGGGGCCGTCACGGGCGATTCTTGCCGTGGTGCTGGCCTGCGCGATCCTGACCTATGGCGGCGTGTCGCTGTTCGTTGTGGCCTTTGCCGCATGGCCTCTGGCGCGGGCGCTGTTCGCGGAAACCGGGCTGCCGGCGCGACTTATTCCTGCCACCATAGCGCTTGGCGCCTTCACCTTCACCATGACAGCCCTGCCCGGCACACCGTCGATCCAGAACGCAATCCCGATGATCACCTTTGGTACCACGCCCTTCGCTGCGCCGGGGCTGGGGATGATCGCCGGGGTTGCCATGCTGGTGCTGGGGTTGATCTGGCTCCAGACCCGTGCGCGGGCACTGGCGGGCGATCCGTCCCCCGCCATGCCAGAGGTTCCTGCCCGTGACCGCCCGCTGCCGCTGTGGGTGGCGCTGCTGCCGATCCTTTCGGTGGGCGTGGTCACGCTGATCATGGGCAGCGTGATCCTTCCCGCGCTCGACACCAGCTACCTTGGCACCCCCCGGTATGGAGGCACGGACCTGTCGCGGGTGCAGGGTCTGTGGTCGGTGATCGCTGCGCTGACGGTTGCGCTGGGGCTTGCGCTGATCCTCAGCCCGCCGCCGAACATCCTGAAGGCGATCAACGAGGGTGCAGAGGCCGCACTTCTGCCGCTCTTCAACACGGCGAGCCTTGTAGGCTTTGGCGCGGTCATCGCGACGCTCCCGGGGTTCGAGATGCTGCGGGCCAGCCTGGACGGGCTCTCCGGCGGAAACGTGCTGATCTCGGCCGCGCTGTCCTCCGGGGCGTTGGCAGGGATCACCGGGTCGGCGTCCGGCGGCATGTCGATCGCGCTGGACGTGCTGGGGCCCGCGCTGGTGACGCAGGCCACTGTGCAGGGGGTGGACCCTGCACTGCTGCACCGTGTCGTGGCGGTTGCGACCGGAGGTCTGGACACCCTGCCGCACAACGGTGCGGTGATCACGCTGCTGGGCATCTGTGGCATGACCCACCGCCAGGCCTATGGCGACATCTTCATTGTCGCCGTCCTGGCACCCACGGTTGCCTGCGCGCTGATCATCGCGTTGGGGATGGTGTTCGGCAGCTTCTAGCGACACCGCCTGCTTGCAGGCGCCACGTCGCTCAACCGGTGAGACAGAGACCAAACGAACGTGATGACTGTCACGCGGCCTGCCCTGAGTCGAAGAGCGGGTCAAAGCCTCCCCACATCATCCGCATGCCATCGAAGGGCATGGAGGACCTGTCGAAGTCGCCCATTTCCGCTTCCATCTCTCTTGCGGCGGCCTCACAGGTGGCGCGGTCAGGCCAGAGCGTCCAACTGAAGACCGGGACCTCACCGTCTTCGGCCTTGGTTGCGCGATAGAAGTCGGTCACCCTGCCGCGGGGAACGTCCTCGCCCCAGCTCTCCACCGTGCCGAGGGCGCCGCCTTTCTGAAACATCTTCCAGCCCTCATCGGCTATCTCGGCATAAGAGGCCTTGTTCTTCTCCGGCACGGCCAGAAGGAAGCCTTGGTAATATCCCGCACCGCGTTGATCCCCTGCTTCATAGAGAGGCACGAACCCGCCAAAGATCATGCGGCTGCCGTCAAAGGGCATCTCTGGAAGCTGCCTCATGGCCGGATCATCGCCCATCTTCTGCCAGGCGGCATCTGCCGTCACCTTGTCCGGCCATTCGATCCAGGAAAACACGATGGTTTCGTCCGCCTTGGCATCCACGGCGCCAAAGAAATCGGTCACCTTCCCCTTGGGAACATCCGCCCCCCAGGTTTCGACCATTCGGGTGGCGCCATAGGATTTGAACAGCGGCCAGACGGCCGCGACATGTTCCACGTACTTCTCCTTGTTGTCGGTCGGCACTGCCGCCACAGAGGCCGTAAAGTAGGTCATCTCACGTCGCCTTTCGTTCAAGGAATGCAGCCGAGTCTCGCTTGCAGGTCCAGCGTGCCAGCGGTAGTATTAAAAAGCAACTGACAGTATGGTAACATGTCGAAACAGGCAAAGATCCCCCGCATCCGCTATGACGAAGGCTGCCTTGCAGCCCATGCGCTGAACTTGGTCGGCGACCGCTGGGCGCTGCTGGTGGTGCGTGAACTCATGTTCGCCCCCAAACGCTTCCAGATGATCCGGGCGGGCCTGCCGGACGTGACAGCCAGCGTGCTGACGGGCCGCTTGGCGCAGCTCATTCAGGCCGGCGTGGTGGAGCATGACGAGCGCTTGGGCATCTATGGCTTGACCAACGCCGGCCGTGGTCTGCTACCTGTGCTAGAGGCGCTCTGCCGCTGGGCGCTGACGGTGCCCGGTCATGATCCGTCCCGCTTCATCAGCCCCTCAGCTCTCATGATCTCGATGGGGGTCAATCTGGTTCCTCACCTGGCGCGGGGGCGCGAGGCGGTTGCGGGCTTCGATTTCGGCAGCGAGGCGTTCGAGATGCAGCTGGCGGAAGGACGGTTGCAGACCAGAGCGGTAAGCAAGCCGGACACGCCGTTCGTACTCTCAGGCAACGGCAACACGCTGGCGATCGCCGTCTATGGCACCACCCCGCTTCCCCTACTGGTATCCAAAGGCGTCGTTGGCGCAGACGGTGATATTGAGGCGGCCGAGGATTTCCTCTCGCTCTTCAGGCTGGAACCTCAGGGGTAAGATCAGAGGTGGCGTCGGTGCGGCGCCGCCCTTCCCTCTGAAGCTGTTTTTGCGGTGTCGCCTGATCCTCACACCGCCTTCGACTGGTTTACCCGTGCCGACAGCGCCTCGTGGCTTTCCACCCGTTCGGAGTAACGATCCACAAGGTGCTCCTTGATGTCGCGCGTCAGGAGGGTGAAGCGCGCCAGCTCCTCCATCACATCCACGATCCGGTCATAATAGGACGAAGGCTTCATGCGCCCTTGCGGGTCGAACTCATCCCACGCCTTGGCGACCGAGGACTGGTTCGGGATCGTAAGCAGCCGCATCCAGCGGCCCAGGATGCGCAACTGGTTCACGGTGTTGAAGCTCTGGCTGCCGCCGCAGACCTGCATCACCGCCAGCGTCTTGCCTTGCGTGGGCCGGACGCCACCCAACGACAGCGGAATCCAGTCGATCTGGGTCTTCATCACCCCCGACATCGCGCCGTGCCGCTCGGGCGAGCACCAGACCATGCCCTCGCACCAGCCGACCAGATCGCGCAGTTCGGCGACCTTGGGATGATCGGCTTCGGCTGCGTCGGCCAAGGGAAGGCCATGCGGATCGAAGATGCGCGCCTCTGCGCCAAAGGCGTTCAGGATGCGCGCGGCTTCCTCAGTCGCAAGACGGGAATAGCTGCGCGCGCGCAACGAGCCGTAAAGCAGCAGAATGCGCGGCGGGTGCGTGCTGCGCGTGGCCGGGAACAGTTGCGCATCGTCGATGGGCCGGAAGCACTCGATCTTGATGTTCGGCAGGTCAGTCAACAATCTCGCCCTTCTCATTGAGGATCATCTGGCCGTCTTCCTTGTAAAGCGGCCCCTCTGGCAATTGATCGAGAAGCGCCAGCACGGTTTCAGAGGGGCGGCAAAGGCGCACCCCCTTTGGCGTGGCCACGATCGGGCGGTTCACCAGCACCGGGTGGGCCAGCATGGCCTGCAGGATCTCCTCGTCAGTCACGTCGTCCCGCAAGAGCCCAAGTTCGGCCGCAGGTGACTTGGTGGTACGCAATGCTTGGCGCGGGGTCAGGCTGGCGGCCGCGAACAGCGCCAGCAACTGCGGGCGCGTCCATCCCTCGGTCAGGTAGTCGATCACGACCGGCTCTGCCCCCGACTTGCGGATGATATCCAGGACATTGCGCGAGGTGCCGCAGGCAGGATTATGGTGGATGACGATCATGCGCGGCTCTCCGGAAAACGGGCGCGGGTGCGGTTGGCAAAGGCGACAAGGGACAGCATCACCGGAACCTCGACCAGCACGCCCACGACCGTGGCCAGCGCCGCGCCTGAATGGAGGCCGAACAGGCTGATCGCCACGGCGACGGCAAGTTCAAAGAAGTTCGAGGTGCCGATCATCGCGCAGGGCGCCGCGATCCGGTGCGGCACGCGCATCAGGAAGGCTGCACCATAGCCGATGGCAAAGATCAGGTAGCTCTGGATCAGGATCGGCACCGCGATCAGCGCGATCACGAAGGGGCGGTTGAGGATCATCTCTCCCTGCAGGGCAAAGAGGATGGCGACGGTCGCGATGAGGCCGATCACCGACCAGGGCTTGACGCGTGCCGAGAATACCTCGATCCGGCTTTGGCTGCCCAGCGCGCGCCGGGTCAGCAGGCCTGCCGCCAGTGGCAGTGCCACATAAAGAATAGTTGCCAGAACCAGCGTCTGCCACGGCACGGCAATCTCCGTCACGCCCAGCAGCAGCGCGACGATGGGCGCAAAGGCCACGACCATGATCAGGTCGTTCACCGACACCTGCACCAGCGTATAGGTCGCATCCCCCCGCGTGAGCTGGGACCAGACAAAGACCATCGCCGTGCAGGGCGCCGCCCCCAGCAGGATTAGCCCAGCAATGTATTGCTGCGCATCCTGCGGGTCGATCCAGGGGGCAAAGACGTGGTCAAAGAACAGCACCGCCAGAAAGGCCATCGTGAAGGGCTTGATCAGCCAGTTGACCGCCAGCGTGATCAACAGGCCCTTTGGCTGACGCGCCACGCCCGCCACAGCCCCGAAGTCCACGTTGACCATCATCGGGTAGACCATGGCCCAGATCAGCACGGCGACGATAAGGTTGATCGAGGCGACCTCGGACCCCGCCACAGCCTGCACCAGCCCCGGCGCAAGCGGGCCGATGACCAGCCCCGCCACCATTGCCAGCGCCACCCACAGCGTCAGCCAGCGTTCGAATATCCCAAGGGCGCTGCCCTCGGCCTGGGTCATGTCACTCATCTTGGATCAGCTTTCACAGGATGTTTCGGTGTGGCAGGTGCGGCCTCAGCAGGTGCAGGCGATCTGGTCAAGAACCGGTTGGCAAAGCTCTGGCTGGCCACCGCAGCAGTCCTGCAAGAGAAAGCCTAGCAATCCCCGCATCGTCTCCATCCGCGCGAAGTAGCGGATCGAGCGTCCCTCTCGCGCAGAGCGCACCAGCCCCGCCGCCGCGAGGATATTCAGGTTGTTCGACAGCGTGTTCGGCCTGATGTCGAGGCTGGCGGCGATCTCTCCCGCAGCCATGCCTGCAGGTCCCGCCCGCACAAGAAGCCGGAACACATCCAGCCGAACGTCATGGGCAAGCGCAGAAAGCGCGTCGAGGGAGCGAGTCTTTTCCATACTTCATGCTTAATGGAATTGACAGCTCCGCGCAAGCCTCCGGTCGCGGATATATTCCGGTGGCCCCGTCAGGCAGACGGGCTAGCCGTCAGTCCAGCGGGCCCGCTCTTCATTGACGACTTCCAGAAACTCTTTCTCGTCTTCCCGGAAGCGCGCGGCGAAATCATCGTTCTTCTTCGTGGAGATCTTCCGGTGCCGCGTCGGAAGGTTCAGCTGGTCCGACAGGGTGGCGCCGGCTTCCCCGACAGGACTGCAAAGCTTGCGGCCTCCGATCAAAGTGACTATGCGCAGCCTTGGATTTCTCTTTGCTCGAGTTGAGGTTTCATGAACAAGCCCTCCCTGCCTGCCGCCGCCTCTCAGCCCCTGTTCATCGTGGGCTGCGTACGCTCTGGCACGACCCTCGTTCGTGACCTCCTGCGTCGTCAGCCAGACGTGATATGTCCCGAAGAAACGCATTACTTTCGTTTCGGGGAGCCTTTCCGCACCGACTCCAGCAACCATACCCTTCTGAACCTGCCGACCTTGAAGAAACACCGCGACATCGACGGCGTCTCACCGGACGACTTCGAGAAAATGCATGGCGGATCATACAGCCGTGGCGAGTTGATGTACCGGCATGTGGACCACATGGCACGCGCCCGGGGCCTGGAAAGCTATAAGTGGTTCGACAAGACACCACAGAACGTCTATGGCCTGCCGCTGATCAATGCAGAGTTTCCCGAGGCCCGCTTCCTGCACCTCGTCCGCAACCCGCTCAACGTCGTTGCCAGCCTCAAGTTGGGCAAGGTCATGAAGGTCCCGGACGTCCATGGGGCCTGCAACTACTGGATCGAGGCGGTGACGATCGTCCGTCAGATGGCGCCACTCTTGAACGGCCGCCTTCTGGAACTGCGGTATGAAGATATCACGGCCGATCCCGTAGCGAACATGCAGCGACTGCTTGACTTCTCGGGCATGGGCGACCGGATGGACCTCTACACGCCTCAGGATGCACATGAGGAGCGCAATCAGTACCTCGAGATTCTGAGCCCGGAAGAGCAGCAGGTAATCAAGGATCGTTGTGCGGCGCTTGCCGTGCATTACGGCTACGATCTAAGCTGACACGGCCATTTGGCGCTCGTTGTATGCGCGGAGTAGCAGGAGCGTGTGTTGCGGGCTCGGCAGGCGGAGTATCCGAAAGCCGCCCCCACCGCCGGTCCTGTGGGAAGCGCCGCGGTTCCTGATCGACGCGACCTGCCGCCTCTGGTAAGCAGGACGCAAAGATCAGGGACAACAGATGGTTTCCTCGCAACTCCTTCGGCAGGCGCTTGCTTGTCTTGACCTCACCAACCTCAACGACGACTGCACCGAGGATGACGTGCGGGCGCTCTGCGCGCGGGCCCGGACGGATCATGGATCTGTTGCGGCAGTCTGCGTCTGGCCAAGGTTCGTCGCCCTCGCCCAGTCCTGCCTGGCCGGGACCCCCGTCCGTATCGCAACCGTTGTAGCCTTTCCCACGGGCATGGCCAACGACGACGAACTCCGCCAGCTTGTTGCCACCGCGCGCGCAGATGGCGCTGACGAAATCGACGTCGTCATCCCCTACCAAGACATCATCGCGGGCACGCAGGACACGACGCGGGACCGAGTCGCGCTTTGCGTGGCGGCGGGCGAAGGTGCTGCGGTCAAGGCCATTCTGGAAACAGGCGCGCTGAACCCTGCGCAGATCGCGGCGGCATCGCAGGCGGCGCTGGAAGGGGGCGCGGCGTTCCTCAAGACCTCGACCGGCAAGATCGCCACCGGCGCCACGCCCGACGCCGCGCGGATCATGCTGCAGGAAATCCTGCGGGTCCAAAGCGACGCGGGGCTGAAGCCGTCTGGCGGGATCGCCACGCCCGAGGATGCGGCCAACTACATCCGCCTGTGCGAAGAGATGATGGGGCCTAACTGGGTGCAGCCCACCCGCTTCCGGATCGGCGCATCCAGTCTTCTGGCCCGGTTGATCGCTGCGCTTGAAGGGGCGGAACCCGCCCCCGGTGATGCCTCGGGCTATTGACCGGCGTCGTGGCCGTGCGCCTGTAGCCAGTTGCGCAGGAAAGCGATCTCGGCCTCCTGCGCGTCGATGATTTCCTGAGCCAAGGCACGCAGTTCCGGGTCGGAACCGTGATCGAGCACGATGCGTGCCATTGCAATGGCACCTTCGTGATGCGGGATCATGCCCCGCGCGAAGTCGACATCGGCATCGCCTGTGAACTCGAGGTTCATGCCCTTGTGCATCGCCTCGTTCGCTTCGCGATAGGCTTGGGTGGAAGGCGCCTCGCTTCCATGGGCGGCGCCATGGTCGCCATGGCCGGCGTGGGAGCCTTGGGCCACTGCCACCCCAGGCAGGGCGAGCGCCACGGCAAGGGCGGTTCCGATCAGCTTCTGGATCATGCTCATTTTCCTCTCCTTTTGATCACCAAGCCCGTCAGCGCCCAAGCACGCTGACGTCATAGCCTTCCGCCTCGATCGCCTGCTTCAGCGCCTGGGGATCGGCTGCGGTTTCAACAGTGACGCGGTTGCCGCTCCTGTCGATCTCCACCCTCGCCTGCGGGTCAATGCCGTGGATGGCCCGCGTCACAGCGGCCTCGCAATGGCCGCAGGTCATTCCCCGGACTTCAAGATCCATATGCTGCTCCTTCTCCATCTGGTGGAAAGGTAGGAGCTTGCCACGTGGGAGGGTCAAGGGCCGAAAAAATATCTTCAGGCCTATTGACCCTCCCATCATGGGAAGCCCCATCTCTGAGCCGAACGACAACGTCAGGAGGCAGCCATGCCTGGACAAAATGCGGGCCACACCACAAAAGTGATCGGTCTTGGGATTGAAGGAATGACCTGCGCGTCTTGTGTCGGTCGGGTGGAACGCGCACTGAAGGCAGTGCCGGGGGTCGTTGGAGCCTCGGTCAATCTTGCGACGCAAAGCGCCACGGTTCAGGTGCCGACCGATGCGCAGGCGGCACCCGACCTGATCGCCGCGGTTGAGCAGGTGGGGTATGCGGCACGGATCACCCGAGGAAGCGCCGAGGAACGCGCCGAACGTCAGGCCGCACGCGACCGGGAAACCGGGCAGCTTGGCAGGCAGGTGAGTATTGCTGCTCTGCTGACGCTGCCGATCGTGATCCTCGACATGGGGACGCATCTTGTGCCCGGCTTTCACCACTGGCTGCTGGGAATGATGGGCCAGCAGGCCCTGTTCCTGGTGCTGTTCGTGCTAGCGACAGCCGTGCAGTTCGGGCCAGGGCGGCAGTTTTACCTCAAGGGCTGGCCGGCGCTGGTGCGCGGCGCGCCGGACATGAACAGCCTGGTGATGGTGGGCACATCGGCCGCGTGGGGGTATTCGGTGCTCGCCACATTTGCGCCCGGAGTGCTGCCCGAAGGCGCGGTCAACGTGTATTTCGAGGCCGCGGCCGTCATCGTCACGCTGATCCTCCTGGGCCGTTGGCTGGAGGCGCTGGCCCGCGGCCGGACCTCGGCTGCGATCACCGGCCTTCTGAAGCTGCAGGCGAAATCAGCGCGGGTTCTGCGGGACGGACAGGAAATCGACCTTCCCATCGCCGAAGTCGTGGCCGGCGACCTGATCCGCGTGCGCCCCGGCGAAAAGATCGCCGTCGACGGCGAGGTGCTGGAGGGCACGAGTTTTGTCGATGAAGCCATGATCACCGGGGAACCGGTGCCGGTGAAAAAATCACCGGGGGCCGAGGTGGTGGGCGGCACGATCAACAAGACCGGCAGCTTTGTCTTTCGCGCCACCCGCGTCGGCGCCGACACGCTGCTGTCCCAGATCCTCCGTATGGTGGAGGATGCGCAGGGCGGCAAGCTGCCGATCCAGGCGGTGGTGGACCGGGTCACGCTCTGGTTCGTGCCGGCAGTAATGGCAGCGGCGGCGGTGACGTTCCTGCTTTGGCTGGCCTTCGGCCCCGCGCCTGCGCTGAGCTTTGCGCTGGTGAACGCGGTGGCGGTGCTGATCATCGCCTGCCCCTGCGCCATGGGGCTGGCCACGCCGACCTCGATCATGGTGGGTACGGGCAAGGCGGCAGAACTCGGCATCCTGTTCCGCCGCGGTGAGGCGCTGCAATCCCTGCACGAGGTGCAGATTGTCGCGCTGGACAAGACCGGCACCCTGACCCGCGGTCGCCCCGAACTGACCGATCTTGAGGTCGCGGACGGCTTTGACCGCAGCGAGGTGCTGCGCCTTGCCGCGGCGGCCGAGTCCGGTTCGGAACATCCCATTGCCGAGGCAATCGTCGCCGCAGCGCGGGCCGAAGGCCCCACCTCGGTGTCCGCAACCGATTTCGCAGCCGAACCCGGTCTTGGCATCACCGCCACAGCAGAGGGCCGGCAGGTCGCGGTGGGGGCGGACCGGTTCATGACACGGCTGGGCCATGACATCAGCCTGTTCGCCGACGCCGCCGCGCGGCTGGGAATCGAGGGCAAGACCCCGCTTTACGTCGCAGTGGATGGCCGGCTGGCAGCGATCCTTGCCGTGGCAGACGAAATCAAGGAAACCACCCCTGCCGCCATTGCCGCCCTGCATGACATGGGGCTGCGCATCGCGATGATCACGGGTGACAACTCCCACACTGCGCGTGCGATCGCCCAGCGCCTCGGCATCGACGATGTGGTGGCCGAGGTCCTTCCCGGGGGCAAGGTGGATGCGATCAAGTCGCTGCAAGCAGGGGGCGTCCGCGTTGCCTTTGTCGGCGACGGGATCAACGACGCCCCGGCCCTGGCACAGGCGGACGTCGGCATCGCCGTCGGCACCGGCACCGACATCGCAATGGAAACCGCCGAGGTGGTGCTCATGTCGGGGGACCTGCGAGGGGTGGCAACGGCTATTGCACTTAGCCGCGCGACGATGCGGAACATCCGCCAGAACCTCGGGTGGGCCTTTGGCTACAACACGGCGCTGATCCCGGTGGCGGCTGGGTTGCTCTATCCCGCCTTTGGCATCCTGCTGTCGCCGGTCTTTGCCGCCGTGGCTATGGCTGCCTCCAGCGTGAGCGTTCTGACCAATGCGCTGCGGCTGAAACGCTTCCGCCCGGCATATCGTTCTACAGGAGAAGCATGATGAACATTGGTGAAGCATCCCGCGCATCCGGCGTCACGCAAAAGATGATCCGCTATTACGAAAGCATCGGCCTGATCGCGCCGGTCAAGCGCAGTGCGAACAGCTATCGTGTCTATACGGAAAACGACGTCCACAGCCTGGCCTTTATCCGCAGGGCGCGGGCGCTGGGCTTTTCGATCGAGCAGATCCAGAAGCTCATGGCGCTGTGGCATGACAAGGGAAGGACCAGTGCCGAGGTGAAGGCCCTTGCCCAGACGCATGTGGCCGCGCTTGACGTCAAGATCGCCGAGATGACGGCGATGCGGCAGACGCTTCAGCATTTGGTGGCCTGCTGCCAGGGGAACGACCGGCCGGACTGCCCGATCCTTGACGATCTGGCGGCAGCGCCGGATGGCAAGACCGTGCAGAGCGCCACTGCATGAAACCCGGAAGCAGGCGCCAAAGTTGAGCTTGCAGCAGCGCCGCTTGCCTTACCCAAGGTAACCGGGCAGACATCTGAGGCGCGCCGCGCGGGCGGCCCGCCCATAGCCAAGACGGGAGAGTGGCATGATGAACCGGAAGACCCTTTTCGCCAGCCTGTTCAGCCTTGTCCTTGCCGTGCCGGCCGCGGCGCAGGAACGGGCCTTCCGCCTTGGGCTGATCACCCCGCCGGTGCATGTCTGGAACCAAGAAGCGCAGGCATTGTCCGATACGCTCGCCGAAACGTCAGGCGGGCGGTTCAGCGTCGTGACCTTCCCTTCGGGCCAGTTGGGAAGCGAGGCGACCATGCTGCAGCAGCTTCAGACCGGCGCGCTTGACATGGCATGGCTCACCACCGCCGAAGTCACCACCCGGGTACCGGACATGGCCGCCCTGCACGCGCCCTTCCTGGTCGACAACATCGAGGACGCCGCCAAGGTTCTTCGCTCTGACCCCGCGCGGGAAATTCTTGACGCGCTGCCCCGCGCCACGGGCACGGTCGGCCTGTGTTATGCCATGACGGGAATGCGCCAGCTGATGACGCGGCGACCGGTGCAATCGGCGGCAGACCTGCGGGGGATGCGCTTCCGCATCACCCCGGCGCCGCCGATCCGCAGCTTCTTCGAGATGTTCGGCGCCGCCCCTGCGCCGATGCCGCTGACGCAGGTCTATGACGCGCTGGCGAACGGGCAGATCGACGCAATCGACATGGACTACGAGTCGATCATCAACTTCCGCTATTACGAGCACGCCCCCCACATGATGGAGACGAACCACCACATGTTCGGGATGGTCGCGCTGGTGTCGGGCCGCGTCTGGGCGGGCCTTTCGCCCGAGGATCAGGCGATCCTGCGCGATGCGGTGCAGCAGCATTGCGACCGTACCATCGACCGCTTTGTCGAGGAAGAGGACGACAAGCTCGCCCGCCTGCGCCAAGCCCCCGGCATCGTCATCACCGAGGATGTGGGCCCGGAGTTCTTTGGCGATATCGTCGAGCGCTGGGATGCGGAATGGTCCACCCGCACACCCTATGTGGCACGGCTCCGTGATCTCGTGGCAAGCTTCTGAGCCGCCGGGGCAGGATGCGCATCGCCCGCCTTGTCCGCCGTACCTCTGATGGCCTCGCCCGGGTCGAACGGGTGCTGCTGATGGGGCTGACCGGGGCCGTTGCGCTTCTGGTGCTGCTGAACGTGGCTACCCGCGCCGCAGGCTATACGCTCGCCTGGGCGGATGAGCTTGCGGTCTATGGCATGGTGATGGGCGGGTTCGTAGGGGCATCGCTCATGCTGCGGATGCGGACGGCGCCGGCAGTGACGATCGTCTACGAACTGGTGCCGGATTGGGCGGTGCGGGGGCTGCGGACGGTGGTTTCTACCATCGCCTTCCTGTTCGGGCTGGTGCTGATCTGGCTTTGCTGGCGGTGGTTCGATCTGGGGGCGCTGGCCGGTGCCGGGTTTGACGTTGCCGCGTTCGAAGGGCAGACCTTCAACTTCCTTTACACCGAACGCTCGCCCGTGCTGGGGGCGCGGATGATCTGGTTCTACGTCGTGATCCCCTGGTTTGCCCTGACGCTGAGCGTTCACGCCCTGACCAACCTGGTCGAGGATCTGGGCCTGATCGCCCCGCCCCCGCCCGAAGAGGCCACGCCATGACCGCTGCCGCCTTTATCCTGTCTCTTGTTCTGGGCGTACCGATCGGGCTAATTCTCTGCATCGCGGCGCTGGTCTTCATCGTGCAGACGGACAATCTTGTGCTGCTGGACAGCTTCGGGCTGAAATTCTTCACCTCGCTCGACAATTTCGGGCTGCTGGCCATCCCGCTGTTCATCCTGATCGGCGAGCTTATGAACGGCGCCGGCATCACGACCCGGCTGGTGCGATTGGCGGCGGTGTTTGTCGGGGCGCTGAAAGGCGGGCTTGCCTACATCAACCTGCTGGCAAACATGATGGTCGCTTCGATCCTTGGCTCGGCCACCGCGCAGATCGCGATGATGGCGCAGGTCATGGTGCCGGAAATGCACAAGGCGGGGTATGATCGCGCCTTTGCCACCGGGCTCACGGCATTCGGCGGGCTTCTCGGGCCGATCATTCCGCCCTCGATCGTCTTTGTGGTCTATGCGGTTCTGGCGCAGGTGGCGGTCGGCGACATGCTGTTGGCAGGCATCCTTCCGGGCCTGCTGCTGGGCGGGCTGTTCATCGGGACGGTGGCGGCGCTGGGCTACCGGCAGAACTATCCTGCCGGGCAGCGCCTGTCGTGGTTCGAACGTCTGGCCGCCCTGCGTGCGGCGTTGCCGATGCTCTCCATCCCCGCAGTCATCATCGGCATGATCATCGGCGGCTACGGATCACCGACCGAGGCGGCCGCCGTAGGAGCGCTGCTGGCGGCGCTGATCGGCATGTTCCACACACGGACGCTGCACCTGCGGGATTTCCCCGCGATCCTGCTCCGCACCGGATTAAGCGCGGCGCTGGTGCTGTTCCTGGTGGCGGCGGCCGGGGTGTTTTCATGGGTGCTGATCTTCGGGCAGGTCCCGCAAGTTGCGGCCGAGTGGTTGCAGGAGGTCGCGACCACGCCCACGGCCTTCATGCTGCTGGTCCTTGTTCTTCTGCTGCTGGTTGGGACCGTGATCGACGGAATACCGGGGCTGATCATGGTGGTGCCGATCCTGCTGCCTATCGCGACCGAGGTCTATGGCATCCACCCGCTACACTTTGGTGTCGTGGTTTCGGTCAACCTGATCCTGGGTCTGCTGTCACCGCCTGTGGGGGTCGGGCTGTTCGTGGCGGCCTCGGTCGCGGGGGTCAGCCCGCTGCGGGTGTTCGCGGTCACCCTGCCCTTCTACCTCGTCTCCTGCGCGGCGCTGGTGATCCTTGCGCTGGTTCCCTGGTTCAGCTTGGCGCTGCTATAAGGGCCGGCCCCCACCGGACCGGCCCACGTTCGGTCAGCTGCAGCCGCTGGTGCCGCCGCAGGTATTGCACTTCATGCAGGTGCCGTTGCGGACCAGCGTGTAGTTGCCACACTCGCCGCAGGGATCGCCCTCATACCCCTGCATCCGTGCCTTGGCCCGAGGGTCGAGCGTGGAGATCGCGACGCTTTCCGTCACCATCGCACCCGTCTGCATCACCGCACCCGACGAAAGCGCCGTGGTTCCTTGCACGCCACCCTGAAGCACGATCAGTTCCTGCGGCAGCCGCTTGCGCAGATAGCCGGTAGAACTGATCTGCTTCAGCACCTCCAGCCCCCGGCTTGCGGCATCGTCGCTGGCCGTCCGGGGGGTCAGCTTGCCTTCCTGGTCGCCCCGGCCGAGGTCGTCGAAGGATGCGCCTTCTGGCTTCACATGCGCAAGGTCGGTGCGGTCAAGGTAGCTGATCGCCAGTTCCCGGAAGATGTAGTCGAGGATCGAGGTCGCGTTCTTGATGCTGTCGTTGCCCTGCACCATTCCGGCGGGTTCGAACCGGGTGAAGGTGAAGGCTTCCACGAACTCTTCCAGCGGGACCCCGTATTGCAGGCCCACCGAGACCGCGATGGCGAAGTTGTTCATCATCGCCCGGAAGCCCGCGCCTTCCTTGTGCATGTCGATGAAGATCTCGCCCAGCGTGCCGTCCTTGTATTCACCGGTGCGCAGGTAGACCTTGTGACCGCCGACGATGGCCTTCTGGGTGTAACCTTTGCGGCGTTCGGGCAGCTTTTCGCGGTGGCTGCGGATGATCTCCTTGACGATCACCTTCTCCACGATTTTTTCCGCGATCAGCTGCGCCTTTTCGATCGGCGTACCGGTGGCGAGCGTTTCCTCGGCTTCTTCGTCATCCTCGACCAGTGCGGAGGCAAGCGGCTGGCTCAGCTTGGACCCATCACGGTACAGCGCGTTGGCCTTGATCCCCAGGCTGTGCGACAGCTCGTAGGCGGCCTTGCAGTCCTCGATCGTGGCGGTATTCGCCATGTTGATCGTCTTGGAGATCGCGCCCGAGATGAAGCTTTGCGCAGCGGCCATCATGTGGATGTGGGACTCGACGCTCAGATAGCGCTTGCCCTTCTTGCCGCAGGGGTTGGCACAGTCAAAGACGCGGTAGTGTTCCGGCGAAAGATGCGGCGCACCTTCCAGCGTCATCGTCCCGCAGACGTGGTCGTTTGCGGCCTCGATCTGTGCGCGGGTAAATCCAAGGTGCCGCAGAAGGTCGAAGGTCGGGTCGTTCAGCTTGTCCGCCGGAATGCCCAGCGTGTCGCGGCAGAAGTCGGCGCCCAGCGTCCACTGATTGAAGACAAAGCGGATGTCGAAGGCCGACGGCAGCGCTGCCTCGATCTTGTCGATCTGCGTCGGGCCGAAGCCGTGGCCGATCAGCGCCGCGTGGTTGATCCCGGCGCAGTTGCCAAGCGTGCCATGGCCCACGGCGTAGGCGATGATTTCTTCGACCTGCGCGGGAGTATAGCCGAGCTTTTCCAGCGCGGCCGGAACCGAGCGGTTGATGATCTTGAAATACCCGCCACCGGCAAGCTTCTTGAACTTGACCAGCGCGAAGTCCGGCTCGATCCCCGTCGTATCGCAGTCCATTACCAAGCCGATGGTGCCGGTGGGCGCGATCACGGTCGTCTGCGCATTGCGGAAGCCGTGCGCCTCGCCCAGCCGCAGCGCGTCGTCCCAGACCTGCGCGGCCAGCGCGGCAAGGGCCGGGTCAGGGCAGTTCGCGCGATCAAGCGGGACCGGACCGACGGCGAGCGCCTCGTACCCGTCCGAAAGGCCCTGCGCCGCACGACGGTGGTTGCGGATCACCCGCAGCATGTGGTCGCGGTTGCGGGCATAGCCCGGGAACGGCCCCAGTTCGGCGGCAATCTCGGCCGAGGTCGCATAAGCCACGCCTGTCATGATCGCAGTCAGCGCACCGCAAAGCGCGCGCCCCTCGTCCGAGTCGTAACCCAGACCCATGTTCATCAGCAGGCCGCCAATGTTGGCGTAACCCAGCCCCAGCGTCCGGAAGTCATAGGAGCGCTGGGCGATCTCCTTCGACGGGAACTGCGCCATCAGGACCGAGATTTCCAGCGTCGCCGTCCAGAGACGGCTGGCGTGGACATAGGCGTCGGCGTCGAACTGGCCGTCGCGGTAGAAGGTCAGCAGGTTCATCGACGCGAGGTTGCAGGCCGTGTCGTCCAGGAACATGTATTCCGAACAGGGGTTCGACCCGCGGATCTCCCCATCCTCGGGGCAGGTATGCCAGGCATTGACCGTGTCATGGAACTGGATGCCTGGATCGGCGCAGGCCCAGGCGGCGTGGCCAACCTGATCCCAAAGCTCGCGCGCCTTGACCGTCTTGGCGACCTTGCCGTCGGTGCGCCGGATCAGCGCCCAGTCGGCATCGTCCCGCACCGCCTTCAGGAAGGCATCCGTCACCCGGACGGAGTTGTTGGAGTTCTGGCCCGAGACGGTGCTGTAGGCTTCCGAGTCCCAGTCGGTGTCATACGTGGGGAACTCGATGCTGGTGAAACCTTGCCGGGCGTATTGCAGCACCCGGTTGATATAGGTTTCAGGAATCATCGCCTTCTTGGCGCTGCGGATCGCGGTCTTCAGCGCGCCGTTCCTCGCCGGGTCGGCGGCATCTTCGGCCAAGCCATCCCATTGGCCGATAGCGGCAAAGATTTCGTTCAACTTGGCTTCGTGCGCCTTCGATCCGGCGACAAGGCTCGCGACCTTCTGCTCCTCGATGACCTTCCAGTTGATGAACTGTTCGACATCGGGGTGATCCATGTCACAGATCACCATCTTGGCTGCGCGGCGCGTTGTGCCGCCCGATTTGATGGCGCCCGCCGCGCGGTCGCCGATCTTCAGGAAGCCCATCAGCCCGGAAGACTTGCCACCGCCCGAAAGCTTCTCCCCCTCAGCCCGCAGGCTGGAAAAGTTCGTCCCGGTGCCGGAGCCGTACTTGAACAGCCGAGCCTCACGCACCCAGAGGTCCATGATGCCGCCTTCATTCACCAGGTCATCGCTGACCGACTGGATGAAGCAGGCATGAGGCTGCGGATGTTCATAGGCGCTGTCGGATTTGACGAGCTTGCCAGTCTTGTAGTCCACGTAGAAATGGCCTTGGCCGGGACCATCAATGCCATAGGCCCAGTGCAACCCCGTGTTGAACCACTGCGGGCTGTTCGGCGCGGCCATTTGTCGGGCCAGCATCACGCGCATCTCGTCAAAGTAGGCGCGAGCGTCCTCTTCCGTGCTGAAATAGCCGCCCTTCCAGCCCCAGTAGGCCCAGGCACCGGCGAGACGGTCGAAGACCTGCCGTGCGCTGGTTTCGCTGACGAAGCGTTCATCCTCGGGCAGGTCTGACAGCGCGGCCTCATCCGCGACCGAACGCCAGAGGAATTCGGGCACGTCCTTTTCCCGGACGCGTCTCAGCCGCGCCGGAACGCCGGCCTTGCGGAAATACTTCTGCGCCAGCACGTCCGAGGCGACCTGGCTCCAGCCAGCGGGCACTTCCACGGCCTCGTTGCGGAAGACCACGGTGCCGTCGGGATTGCGGATCTCAGAGACCGTGGTTGTGAATTCCAAGCCTGCGTAGGCATCACGGTCGCTGGCGGTGAATTTTCTATCGATCTTCATTCTCTGCCTCGTCCTGATATGCGCGGCTGGCGCAAATGGCTGTTGCCCGCGCCGTGGGGGCGCGAACGATGACGGTTGTACGGCCACTAGATGTTGTGCTAATTGACTTCTTCACCACAACGTGGCGCAAGATAAGGGGTTCCGTCAACGGATAAAATTTTGCGACAGAACCTTGACGGGTCTGCGGTTTGCTACCCCAAGGCATTTGAATCTGGGACCAAACTTATGCACAGGCGGGACAGTTCTGGGGATAAGACACGGTTCCTTATGGCGGCGCCCAGTCCCGCAGCAACAGGCGCCGGTGGAGAATTTCAGGAAGCCGCCCAGTGTGCAGGTTTGCATCGTCACAAAACTTTTTTCGCAGCTTGCCTTCAGTTGGGCCCCTTCGGGCGCCGGTGTGCCAGTGAGGAGCGCCACCCACAGAATCACCGGCACCAGATATGGTGTGGCCAATCGGGCCCGTGACGCGGAACCGGGATGCCATGCCGTTTGCCGGATTGCATCCCGACGTGCGCTAGCCGATATGAGTCATGAACACGGGAATGGAGCTGTTCATGCAGGGCGACGCACTGGTCATCTTCACGCCATCGGGCAAGCGGGGACGTTTCCCGGTCGGGACGCCGGTGCTCACTGCAGCCCGGCAACTGGGGGTTGATCTCGACTCCGTCTGCGGCGGGCGCGGCATCTGTTCTCGCTGCCAGATCACCCCCGGCTTTGGTGAGTTCGCAAAGCACGGCGTCACCGTGGCGCCTGACGCGCTGAGCGAATGGAACGCCGTCGAACAACGCTACAAGGACAAGCGCGGCTTGACAGAGGGGCGCCGGCTGGGCTGCCAAGCCCGCATCCAAGGCGACGTGGTCATCGATGTGCCGCCGGAAAGCCAGTTGCACCGGCAGGTCATCCGCAAGGCGGCCACCGCGCGTGACATCACCATGGACCCCGCCACGCGCCTTTACTACGTCGAGGTGGCAGAGCCAGACATGCATGAACCCTCGGGCGATCTGGAGCGGCTTGCCCGGGCACTGGACCAGCAATGGTCCCTGCCCCGGCCGCAAGTCACGCCCCCGGTTCTTCGCAAGCTGCAACCTGTGCTGCGCAAAGGCGATTGGAAAGTTACCGTGGCGGTCCATCGCAACCATGACGAGGAGCGCGGCCGCATCGTCGACATCTGGCCTGGTCTGCACGAAGGCGGCATCTATGGCCTTGCCATCGACCTCGGCTCCACCACCATCGCTGCGCATCTGTGCGACCTGAGCGACGGGCGGGTGCTGGCATCATCCGGACTCATGAACCCCCAGATCCGGTTTGGTGAAGACCTGATGAGCCGCGTGTCTTATGCGATGATGAACCCGGGCGGCGACGCGGAAATGACCCGTGTGGTGCGCGAGGCGCTAGCCCGGCTTGCGTCGGAGATCGCCGCCGAGGCAGGCGTTGATCCCACGCTGATCCTAGAAGCCGTCATCGTCTGCAACCCGGTGATGCACCACCTTCTGCTGGGCATCGACCCGGTGGAGCTTGGGCAAGCCCCCTTTGCCCTTGCCACATCGGACGCCTTGTCACTGGGCGCGGCTGATCTGGACCTTGTTGGGATCAATCCGGCCGCGCAGGTCTATATCCTGCCCTGCATTGCCGGCCATGTCGGCGCCGACGCCGCTGCCGTCGCCTTGTCCGAGGCGCCTGACAAGTCAGAGGATCTTGTGCTGATCGTGGACGTCGGCACTAACGCTGAAATCCTGTTGGGGAACCGAGACCGGGTGCTGGCCTGTTCGTCCCCCACCGGGCCCGCGTTCGAGGGGGCGCAGATCAGCTCCGGCCAACGGGCCGCTCCCGGCGCGATCGAGCGGATGGAAATCAACCCCGCCACAAAGGAGCCGCGCTTCCGCGTCATTGGCTGCGACCTCTGGTCGGATGAACCTGGGTTTGCAGAAGGCACGGCCCGCACCGGCGTTACCGGCATCTGCGGGTCGGGCATCATCGAGGCCGTGGCGGAACTGCGGATGGCGGGGCTACTCGATGCCTCGGGCCTGATTGGCGGGCCAGAACAGACAGGCACGTCCCGATGCATCCCGCAGGGGCGCACCTTCGCCTACCTGGTCCATGACGGCAGCGCGCAGAACGGTCCCGTCATTACCGTGACGCAAGGCGACATCCGGGCGATCCAGCTGGCAAAATCTGCGCTTTACGCCGGGGCGCGCCTGCTGATGGACGAACTTGGCGTGGACAAGGTAGACCGCGTGGTACTGGCCGGGGCATTTGGGGCGCATGTATCGCCGCGTCATGCGATGGTGCTGGGCATGATCCCGGACGTCTCGCTTGACCGGGTATATTCGGCTGGCAACGCAGCGGGCACAGGCGCGCGGATCGCGCTCTGCAACATCGCCGCCCGCGCAGAGATCGAGGCGAGCGTCCACCGCATTAACAAGGTGGAAACGGCGATTGAGCCGCGGTTTCAAGAACATTTCGTCGCTGCGAACGCCCTGCCTCATGCGACGGATCCATTTCCGGAACTTTCGCGCGTGGTCACGCTGCCGCAGGTGTCGTTCAACGCTGGCGGGGCAGATGGCGGCGGACGTCGCCGTCGTCGCGGCTAGCCCTTGACGCCGCTGTGCCCAGCGGTTAGTCAAGTTGCGTCGCGGGTGTAGCTCAATGGTAGAGCAGAAGCTTCCCAAGCTTACGACGAGGGTTCGATTCCCTTCACCCGCTCCATCTCATTTCCTCGTAACCACCTGATCTGACGGCATTAGTTGCTGTCCGATGCGCGGTTCAATGACGCGGAGGAGTAGAGGAACAAAGGAAAAACACGGCAGTTTTGGGACGAAAAATCCCGACGAGTCCCGAAGAAATTCCCGAAGGATGTTCCAGAGTCGTTCCGGGCCGGGCTACCACCCGTAAGGCTCGTGCCCAAACCTGTCGCTGGCGTGCGCCCTGACCTGCTCGAGCGCCGGGATGGTGATGACGGACCAGCGCCAGACGCTAGGCCGCCCACCCTGAGAGACATCGAAGAACGCACGCCCGACAACCAGACCATCCCGCAGGATCGTCCAGTCGTCAAACTCAGGTTCAAAGGTGCGTTTGCGTGTCCACATGCAGCCACTGAACTGGCCCCCATTTCGACCGGACACCAGGCATAACCATGGAGGCTTAGGCAT
>VUAW01000028.1 GCA_008711135.1 Rhodobacteraceae bacterium LNNU 3342 | reverse complement strand
GAACCGCCGCCAACCTCTCCGTCAGCCACCGTCCGTCTCGGTGAAGCGGTATTTAGGCCCCCAGCACAAACAACGCAAGAGGCTTTTTCCAAGAATCTTGAAAAACCTTCTCAAGGCTGAAAAGCTCCTGAAATTGCAGGTCTTTTTGACACGCGCAGCCTTCCCACGGCTGCGGCTAACGCCTCGGCCCCAAGAATCGCAGCGCCATCAGCCCCCCGAAGACTGCGAGGTAGATGAAAGGCTCCGCGGGCCATCCCTTCACCAGCCAAACATAGTGCAGAATCCCTGCCAACGCGGCGCCGTAAGTCAGCCGATGCAACACCCGCCACCGCTGCGCGCCCATCTTACGCACTGACAGGTCGTTGGATGTCGCGGCAAGCGGGATCAGCATGGTCAGACCCATCATTCCCAAAATGATGTAGGGCCGCTTCGTCAAATCTGCCGCGATCTCTGACCAGCGCAGTTGCAGATCCAGAAAGACCCATACCGCCACATGCAGAAGAACATAGGTAAAGGCGATCAACCCCACGGCCCGCCTAAACCGGATCAGGTTCAGGCCTAGCCGCCGCAGCGGCGTGATTGCCAGCCCCAGCAAAAGGAACTGCAGCCCCAACTTGCCCAGCTGATGTTCCAGCGCCTTGACCGGATCAACGCCCAGACCACCGGCACCCGCCCGCACTATCAGCCAAGCCAGCGGCAAAAGACCCAGCGCCCATATGACCCAGATGGGGACCCGGCGCAGTTCGCCTCCCAATCGTGCGGCGAGTGCCGTCAATAGTTCACCCTCAGATCCATCCCCGCGTAAAGATCGGCGACCTCTTCAGCATAACCGTTGAACATCTGGGTCGGGATCCGCGGCGCAAAGAAGCCCGCCCCGATCCGCCGCTCGCTGGCCTGGCTCCAGCGGGGATGATCAACCTTGGGGTTCACATTGGCGTAGAAGCCGTATTCCCGCGGCTGCATCATGTTCCAGGTCGTGGGCGGCATCTCCTCGGTCAAAGTGATCCGCACAATGGACTTGATCGACTTGAAGCCATACTTCCACGGCACCACCAGCCGCAGCGGCGCCCCGTTCTGCCGGGGCAGTTCCTCGCCATAAAGCCCGCTGGCCAGAATCGTCAGTGGGTGCATTGCTTCATCGATCCGCAGCCCCTCACGGTAAGGCCAGTCCAGCAGCCCCGTCCGTTGGCCGGGCATCTCCGCCGGTCGCAGCAGCGTCTCGAACGCGACAAACTTGGCTGCGGGCTGCACCCCGACCCGGCGCAGCAAATGCCCAAGCTCGAATCCCAGCCAGGGGATGACCATTGACCAACCCTCGACACAGCGCAGCCGATAGATACGCTCCTCGGTCGGCTGGCCCGCCAGAACATCGGCCAAGTCGTAGGTTCCCGGCTGCTCGACCAGCCCATCGATCACCACGGCCCAAGGGTCGATCGTCAACTGCCCCGCATTTCGATACGGGTCTTCCTTGTCGTACCCGAACTCGTAAAAGTTGTTGTAGCGGGTGATGTCCTCAAAGCTGTTCGGAACATCCTCGACCGCGGCCTGCGCAGCTCGCGACGCGGCAGCCAGCGCAGCGATAGACGCCGCCCCTGTCATCCACTGACGACGCGACATGAACAAGGCTTTCGGCGTGACGTCACTCCAAGTCAGGCGCATGGCATTCTCCTCTCATCCCCAACATAGCCGACCCTGACGTGGGTGCCGGTCACATTTCGCGGCATCGAAATCAAAAGGGCGGCCAATGGCCGCCCTTCAGTTCAGTGCACCACAGCACGCTGCGGCGGTTCGCGGCGCGACGGCGCCACGCGGTCCCCGATGATCAGTCCATCGTCACCCGCGGTCACGGTCACTGTGCTGCCATCCAGAACGTCGCCAGCGAGGATCATCTCGGCCAGCGGGTCCTGAAGCGACCGCTGGATCACGCGCTTCAGCGGCCGGGCACCAAAGACGGGATCATACCCTTCGTCAGCCAGCCACTTCCGTGCGGCATCATCCAGTTCCAGCGTGATCTTCCGTGCCTCAAGCCGCCGCTCAAGCCGCCGCAGCTGGATCTTCACGATGTCGCTCATGTCGTCGCGGCTCAGCCGGTCAAAGATGATCGTCTCGTCCAGCCGGTTCAGGAACTCCGGCCGGAAGTGCCCGCGCACTGCTTCCATCACCGCACGCCGTGCCGGCGCCGGATCGGCCCCCTCCGGCAGCTGGCTCAGCGCCTGCGCCCCAAGGTTCGACGTCAGCACGATCAGTGTCTGCTTGAAGTCCACTGTCCGGCCTTGACCATCGGTCAACACCCCGTCGTCCAGAACCTGCAGCAGCACGTTGAAGACGTCCGGATGCGCCTTTTCCACCTCGTCGAACAGCACAACCTGATAGGGACGCCGCCGAACCGCCTCGGTCAGGACGCCGCCCTCATCATAACCGACATAGCCGGGGGGCGCACCGATCAGCCGGGCTACCGCGTGTTTCTCCATGAACTCGGACATGTCGATGCGAACCATCGCGCTGTCATCGTCAAAGAGATACTCGGCCACCGCCTTTGTCAGCTCGGTCTTCCCGACACCCGTCGGCCCAAGGAACAGGAACGAGCCCAGCGGGCGGTTCTCGTCGTTCAGCCCGGCACGCGCCCGGCGCACGGCGTTCGACACCGCAACCACGGCCTGCCGCTGCCCAATGACCCGCTTACCAAGCTCCTCCTCCATCCGGAGCAGCTTTTCACGCTCGCCTTCCAGCATCTTGGACGTCGGGATGCCTGTCCAACGTTCGACCACCTCGGCGATCTGCTCAGGCCGCACGGCCTCACCCACCATGACGTCGCCATCGCGGGATTCGGCCTCGGCCAGACGCCGCGTCAGGTCCGGGATGACGCCATAGGCCAGCCGCCCCGCCCGCGCCAGGTCGCCCTCGCGCTTGGCCTGGTCAAGCTCGGCCTTGGCGCGGTCAAGCTGCTCCTTGACCTCACGCGCCGCTTCCAGCTTGTCCCGTTCGGCCTGCCAGCGCGCCGTCATCTCGGCCGACCGCTGGCTGAGGTTCGACAGCTCCGCCTCCAGCTTCTCCAACCGGTCGCGGCTTGCCGCATCGTCCTCTTTCTTCAGCGCCTCGGCCTCGATCTGCTTCTGCAGGATCTCGCGATCCAGCGCGTCAAGCTCCTCGGGCTTCGAATCGACCTCCATCCGCAGGCGGCTTGCCGCCTCGTCCACAAGGTCGATTGCCTTGTCCGGCAGGAACCGGTCGGTGATGTAGCGATGCGACAGCGTCGCCGCCGCCACCAGCGCCGAGTCCGAAATCCGCACACCGTGGTGAAGCTCGTACTTCTCCTTGATGCCGCGCAGGATGGAGATCGTGTCCTCCACCGTCGGCTCGCTCACCATCACCGGCTGAAAACGGCGGGCCAGCGCCGCGTCCTTTTCCACGTGCTTGCGATATTCGTCCAGCGTGGTCGCACCGATGCAGTGCAATTCGCCCCGCGCCAGCGCAGGCTTGATCAGGTTCGCGGCGTCCATCGCGCCTTCGGATTTCCCGGCACCAACCAGCGTGTGCATCTCGTCAATGAACAGGATGATCTCGCCCGCCGCGGCCGTCACCTCCGACAGGATCGCCTTCAGCCGTTCCTCGAACTCCCCCCGGTACTTCGCCCCGGCGATCAGCGAGCCCATGTCCAGCGCCATCAGCCGCTTGTTGCGCAGGCTTTCAGGAACGTCGCCATCCACAATCCGCAGGGCGAGACCTTCGGCAATGGCCGTCTTACCCACGCCGGGTTCGCCGATCAGAACGGGGTTGTTCTTGGTCCGGCGCGACAGCACCTGCATTGCACGACGAATCTCCTCGTCCCGGCCGATGATCGGGTCGATCTTGCCTTCGCGGGCCGCATCGGTCAGGTCGCGGGCGTATTTCTTCAACGCGTCATAGCCGCTTTCGGCGGTGGCGCTGTCGGCGGTCCGTCCCTTGCGGATGTCATTGATCGCGGCATTCAGCTTCTGCGCCGTCACAGCGCCGGCATCCAGCGCGTCCTTGGCCTTGGACGGCACCACGGCCAGTGCGGTCAGGATGCGTTCCACCGGGACAAAACTGTCGCCCGCCTTGGTCGCCAGCTTCTCGGCCTCGTCCAGAACGCGGGCCGTGCCTTGGTCTAGGTAGGTCTGGCCGGCGTCACCCGTCACCTTTGGCTGCTTGGAGAGCGCAAGCTCCGTCATTTCGACCACGCGCCGCGGCTCGCCGCCTGCCCGCTTGATGAGGTTCGCCGCAAGCCCCTGATCGTCATCCAGCAGCGCCTTGAGCAGATGCTCAGGGCTCAGGCGCTGGTGGTGTTCGCGCATGGCGATTGTCTGGGCCGCCTGCAGGAAACCGCGGGCACGTTCCGTGAACTTCTCCAGGTTCATGTCAATCTCCTTCCAAAGCGCCGGATGCGGGCCGCCCGATTTCGGCACGGCCCCTCCGGCCTCGCACTACATGTGGGAAGGACGATTGCGCCCAACAAGATCCGTTCAGCGCCGCTCCTTCGGTTTCAGAAGCCTCTCAGGCCGCGCCGCCTCGGCAGCACGGAAAAGCGAAAACGTCTGGTTCACGAAGTTCACGGCGCCACTGACATGATCAAGATAACTGTCCAGCTCAGGCGTCCGTTCGGCCTCGACCATCTGGATCGGGCGGTCCGCGCCGTCCGCCTCGAACTGACAATAGAACAGCGGATCGCCGCGGCGCAGGATCAGATCCTTTTCGGGCTCGTGCCACTCGAACGCCCACATCAGCGGCCGCGGCCACAGGTTGATGGGAAACCGCCCGCCAAAGATCGTCCCCGGCAGGGGCTGCCGGCGGTAATGGGCAAAGGCGTCCAACTGCGTCACATAAACCAGCTCGTCCGCAATGAAGATATAAGGCAAATGCAGCTGCAGCGTCGGACGGTCGGCATAGCGCCACTCCGACTCCGACACCAGGGTCAGCACCTGGTTCAGCTTGTTCGACCGCACCGCGCTTGCCGCTCCCGCCCGGTTGATCAGGACAGCGCGCCCGTTCTCGTCACGGCCAAAGCCGATGTGAAGGTCGAAGGGACACTTCACCATGAAGTAGCGGCTTTCCAGGTTGATCACGGCGGGGCAGCGCCCGGCGGATTTGGCATGGGCCCGGTTCGTGCCGCGAAACGTCACACGCTCCGGCGGGTCATACAGCACGCCCGTCTTGTCGGTTGCCCGCAGCCATCCCACTGTCACGGGTCCGGATTTCGGGTCGCCTTCGTCCCGCTCTACGACGATGTTGATCCGCATTCATCTTTCCCTTATCGCACGGTCTGCATCATTACGCCCGTCCCGCGCATGTCAACCGCGCGTTGTGTCGCCCTGAAGGAGATCCCAATGAAAGCCGATGACCGCCTGATCGTGGCCCTGGACGTGCCTGACGCGCTCAGCGGCCTGCAACTGGCCGAAACCTTGGGCGACAGCGTCGGCTTCTACAAGATCGGTCTTGGCATGCTGACCAGCGGCGGGCTGGCGCTGGCGAATGAACTCAAGCAGGACCACGGCAAGCGCATCTTCCTTGACATGAAGCTGTTCGACATCGGTGCCACGGTCGAATCCGCCGTCCGGGGCATCGCCCGCTACGACCTGGATTTCCTCACGGTTCACGGCGATCCTCATGTGGTGCGCGCTGCACGCGAAGGGGCCGGGGGAACCGGGCTCCGCATTCTTGCGGTGACGATCCTGACCTCGCTGGACCGCGCCGACCTGGACGAAGGGCTGATCCGCGCCGGAGATCTGGATGAAATCGTTCTGGAACGGGCCCGAAACGCGCTTCTCGCCGGCGCTGACGGGCTTATCGCCTCTCCGCGCGAAGCAGCGGCGATCCGTGCCCTGCCCGAGGCAGAGGGCCGCCTCATCGTGACGCCGGGCGTGCGACCCTTGGGCGCCGACAGCGGCGACCAAAAGCGCATCGCGACGCCGGCGCAAGCCATTGCCAATGGCGCAGACCATATCGTCGTCGGCCGCCCGATCTGGCGCGCGGCCGATCCCCGCGCCGCGGCCGAGGCCGTGCTGGCCGAACTTCCATGACAAAACCCGGCGCCTTGGACGCGCCGGGAACAGTCGTTTCATGCCTTCGGCAGCTTAGTTGGCAGCCGGCGGGGTCGTTGTCGTGCCGGTATCAGCCGGGGGCGTGACCGGGTCCGTCGCCGGCGCGGTGGTGTCGCCCGGGGCAGGATCGGTGACTGCCGGATCGCCTGCGGGCACGTCCGTTCCAGTGGTGCCGGTCGTTCCAGTGGTCGCGCCCGGTGCTGGATCGGTCACGGGGGCGTTGGTCGTGGCCGCAGGATCGCCTACGCCGGGCTGCGTGGTCTCATCGTTGCCGGACATCGCAATGATCGCAATGATCGCGATGATGACGATAGCTGCCACGATGTACCACATCGTGCGGCCGCCGCCCCTTCCATTGCGGGTGCCGGCCGTAGTATCCGTCCTGCGGGTATCGGTACGCTGGTTATGAACGGGGTCCATAACTGTCTCCTCTCACCTGTTAGGTTCCTCTGCCGTTACAACCCCGAGGAGCCAGCAGTGTTCCAACGCAGGCGTGAGGATGCGCAAGGAACCGCTCGCGCATCCGTTACCACCTCTTGGCGCGGCGTCGTTCAGCGCCATTCACACGCCGAAGGGCATTGCGCAGGCGCCCGGCCACGCTATCCTGCGGGCTCCGCATCCTGATCGTCCCATGCCCGCATTTTGCCGCGACTGCCTGCACCGCCACGACGGCGGCCCCCGCTGCCCCGCCTGCCGGAGCCCGCGCACTCTTGTACATCCAGAGCTGTTCGCTCTCTCCATCGCCCATATGGACTGCGACGCCTTCTTTGCCAGCGTGGAAAAGCGCGACAACCCGGCGCTGCGCGACCAGCCGGTCATCATCGGCGGCGGCAAGCGCGGCGTGGTATCCACGGCCTGTTACCTTGCGCGCATCCGGGGCGTGCGCTCCGCGATGCCGATGTTCCAGGCACTGCGCCTCTGCCCCGAAGCCGTGGTGATTCCGCCCCGCATGTCCGCTTATGCCGAAGCCTCGCGCGCGATCCGCAGCATGATGGAGGAACTCACTCCCGCGATCGAGCCGCTCTCGCTTGACGAGGCATTCCTGGATCTGTCCGGCACCGAGCGGCTGCATGGTGCCCCCCCGGCGGTGCTGCTGGCGCGGCTCGTGCGGCGGATGGAAACGGAACTGGGGCTTTCAGGCTCCATCGGGCTTTCGCACAACAAGTTCCTTGCCAAGGTCGCCTCGGACCTCGACAAGCCACGGGGGTTTTCGGTGATCGGGCGGGCGGAAACGGAAGATTTCCTGCGCGACCGCCCAGTGCGGATGATCTGGGGCGTAGGCGCGGCCGGCCAGGCGGCGCTGGAGGCCGCAGGCATCCGGACCTTTGCCGACCTGCTGCGCTGGGGGCGCAAGGATCTTGCGCTGCGCTTCGGCAGCATGGGTGACCGGCTCTGGCACCTGGCACGGGGCGAGGATCATCGCCGCGTCATGGCCCATTCGCCCGTCAAGTCAATCTCCAAGGAAACCACGTTCGACGAAGATACCGTAGACGCCAGTGTGCTGGACGGGCACCTGTGGCGCCTGTCGGAACAGGTCGCCGACCGTGCCAAGGCAAAGGGGGTGCTGGGCCGCGTCGTGGTGCTGAAGCTGAAGCGGACCAACCACCGGCTGCTCAGCCGCCGCGTGACGCTGCGGGAACCGACCCAGCTTGCCGACCGGATCTACCGCGCCGCCCGCGATCTGCTGGGCCCCGCTCTGGCAGAAGGGCCGTTCCGTCTGATCGGCGTGGGCATCGCCGATCTTGGCCACGCCACCGGGCCAGAAAGTTCCGACCTGCTTGATCCGGAAGCAGCCCAGCGCGCCCGCGCCGAACGCGCCGCCGACCTAATCCGGGCGCGTTTCGGCAGCGAGGCGATCATCAAGGGCCGCGCCCTGCGTTAGCCCCAGGTCGGGTGGAACTTGCCACCGGGCGACAGCGTGAAGATCTCACACCCATCAGCAGTCACGCCCACCGCATGTTCAAACTGCGCCGACAGCGACTTGTCGCGGGTCACTGCCGTCCAGTCATCGGCCAAAACCTTGGTTTCCGGGCGGCCAAGGTTCACCATCGGCTCGATCGTGAAGAACATCCCTTCTTCCAGCACAGGTCCGGTACCGGGACGACCATAGTGCAGCACGTTCGGCGGCGCATGGAACACCCGCCCCACTCCATGCCCGCAAAAGTCGCGCACGACCGACATGCGGTTCGCCTCGACATAGGTCTGGATCGCGTGGCCGATGTCGCCGAAGGTGTTGCCGGGGCGCACGGCCTCGATCCCCTTCATCAGTGCGTCATGCGTCACCTGGATCAGCCGCTCGGCCTTGCGGCTGGGGGTTCCTGCCACGTACATCCGGCTGGAGTCGCCATACCAGCCGTCCAAGATCACCGTCACGTCGATGTTGAGGATGTCCCCGTCCTTGAGCACCTTTGAACCCGGAATCCCGTGGCAAACGACATGGTTCACGCTGATGCACGAAGCATGCTGATATCCGCGGTAGCCGATGGTCGCCGACACTGCGCCCGAGGCTTCGACCCTCCGGGTAATCGCCTCGTCGATCTCGGCAGTCGTGGCGCCCGGCACCACAAGCGGAGCGATCTCGTCCAGGATCGTCGCCGTCAGGCGGCCTGCCGCGTGCATTCCGGCGAAGTCCGCCGGCTCATAGATCCTGATGCCGTCTTTTGTCACACGGCCGCGCAGCTTGTCGTCCACGCCCAGCCCTCCATCATCCTACCGGGGCTAGATAAGCAACAAATTGCCATTTGGCCAGACCGTCATCCCTCAATGACCGGCACCGCAGCCCCCAGATGGATTCCGGCGGGGCTGATGTGGCAGCCATGGGCCAACATCTCGACCTCCGCAACCCGTGCTGCCTGGAAGGCGCGGCCATAGGCTGGGTCGATGTCCCCAGCTATGGTGACCCCCGTGCAATCAGTCCGGCCCAGCAGGAAAAGCATAACAGCCCGCTGCCCGCCCGCCGCGATATCGGCCAGATCCTGCAGATGGCGCGCGCCCCGCGTGGTCACGCAATCCGGGAAGGCGCCCAGCATCCCCCGCCGCAGCGTAACGCTTTTCACCTCCACCCAGGCATCGGGCAACCCCGGCCCACTCAGATGAAAATCCACTCGGCTGCTGGCGCCCATCCGCACCTCAGGCCGAACCTGCGTATATGCCGCAAGGGCCGGCACCTGTCCCGCCCGCAGCCCTTCGGCCACGATCCGGTTAGGCAGGCTGGTGTCGATGTTGGCCAGATGCCCCGCTTCCAGCTCTACAAGCCGCCAGCCGAACGGCAGCTTGCGCCCTGCCCCGGCGGGTTCAAGCCAACAGCGCGCGCCTTCGTCCGCAAGGCCGGTCATCGCGCCGGGATTGGGACAATGCACCGTCACCTCGCGCCCGTCTTCCAGCACCACGTCCGCAAGGAATCGCTTGTACCGCCGCAGCAGGCGGGCCGGGATCAGGGGGCTTTGAAACTGCATCGCCCCCGCCTATACCCATGAAAAACCCCTGACAAGGAGCGTTCCATGCCGAACCCCACCGCCGCCATGATCGTCATCGGGGATGAAATCCTGTCGGGGCGCACCCGCGACTCGAACATGCATTTTCTGGCGAACGAGCTTACCCGCACGGGCATCGACCTGCGCGAGGTGCGGTTCATCGCGGATGACCGGGATGCCATCATCACCGCGGTGAACGCGCTGCGCCAAGGGGTCGACCACGTCTTCACCTCGGGCGGCATCGGCCCCACCCATGACGACATCACCGCCGAAGCGATCGCCGCCGCCTTTGGCCTGCCCATCGGGGTGCGCGACGATGCGCGGGAAATCCTTGCCGCCCATTACGCCCGCTCGGGGACCGAGTTGAACGAGGCCCGCCTGCGCATGGCCCGAATCCCCGAAGGCGCGACGCTGATCGACAACCCTATTTCCGCAGCACCCGGCTTCACGCTGGGCAACGTGCACGTGATGGCCGGGGTGCCGAACATCTTCCAGGCGATGGTAGCCTCGATCCTGCCGCAACTGACGGGCGGGCAACCGCTGCTCTCTCAATCGCTCCGCATTCCGCGCGGGGAGGGAGAGATCGCCGATCCCTTGGGCGATCTGGCCGCGCGTTATCCAGACCTGTCGATCGGATCTTACCCTTTCGTCAGCAACGGCGCCTATGGCGCGAACATCGTGATCCGCGGCAGCGACACGGCTCGGGTAGAGGCCGCGATGCTGGAACTGGCGGGAATTTTCCCGGATCATCTGCGTGACGCCTGACCTCGCCCGCCTCTTGGCGGCGAACGAGGCGACCTGGCCCCCGGCAGCCTGCCACAGGATCGGCCCGTGGATGATCCGCACCGGGCGCAGTGGCGGCAAAAGGGTATCCGCAGCCACCGCAAAAGAGCCCGTGACTGCCGCCGACATTCCCTTGGCCGAGGCGGCGATGGACGCCCTAGGCCAGCCTGCCCTGTTCATGGTGAGAGAGGATCAGAAAGCGCTCGATACATTGCTGGCCACGGCGGGTTATACGGTTGCGGATCAGGTAGCGGCCTATCTTGGACCAGCGACACTGGATGCCGCGCCACCGCCGATCTCGGCTTTTGACTGCTGGCCCCCTCTTGCCATCCAGTGTGACCTTTGGACAGCTGGCGGCATCGGCCGGCCGCGAATGGCGGTGATGAACCGCGTGACCCTGCCAAAAGCCGCGATTCTGGGCCGCATCAACGACCGTGCGGCGGGCACGGCCTTTGTCGCGCTTGATCACGATATCGCCATGATGCACGCACTTGTGGTGGCCCCAGAACATCGCCGGCAGGGGGCAGCGCGCAACATCCTGCGTGGTGCGCTGCGTTGGGCACAGGATCAAGGGGCCAAGTGGTTCGGCCTTGCGGTGACCACGGGCAACGTGCCGGCGCGTGGCCTTTACTCCTCGCATGGACTTCAGCTCGTCGGGCACTACCACTATCGGATGAGATAATGGCCCAAAGAGGCTGAGCAGTGCCCCATGCTCTTTCAACCGCACCGGCGAGGACCGCCCCAAAGTCGTATTGGCTGGTGGGGCTGCTCTGCGCCCTGTGGCCCGGCCTCGCCCAGCCGGCGCCTCTTGGCCCTCCGCTCGACGCGCATGTCACGATCGAACGGCAAGAGACATTCGCTTCGCACGCTGTTCCCGTTGGTCCATGGCGCGGGGGATTGCTGCCGACGCAGGCAGCCGAAGGCGCCGTCCGCCAGATCGCGTGGCGCATTGAAGGCCCGACCACCACACTGGCCCTGCTGGCGCCGCTTCGTGACCAGTTGCGCGACGCCGGGTTCGACATCCTGTTCGAATGCATGACCGAGGCCTGTGGCGGCTTCGACTTCCGCTTTGCCGCCGAGGTCCTGCCAGAGCCCGAGATGCATGTGGACCTGAGCGACTTCCGCTTTCTGTCGGCCCAGCGTCCCAGTACTGACGGGGTGGAAACTGTCAGCCTTCTCGTCAGCCGCAGCAGCGCCCGGGGCTTCGTCCAGATGACCCATGTTGCGCCCGGCAGACCCGAGGCGGTGACCTCCCGCGTCTCAACGCGAGGACAATCCACGGAACTGGCCCCGCCCGATGCTCTGAGCCTGGACGATCTGCAATTCATCTCCGGCGCTGCCGAACTGGCGCCCGGGGAGTATGAGTCTGTCACGCGCCTTGCCGGGATGCTCCGCGCCGACCCGCAGTTGCGTGCGACACTGGTGGGGCATACCGATGATCAGGGGTCGCTGCAGGCGAACCTCGACCTGTCCCGCCGCCGTGCAGCCGCCGTGGTGGACCGGCTGGTGCGCGATCACGACATCCCCCGCGAGCGCCTGCGGGCCGAGGGGGTGGGCTACCTTGCCCCCCGCGCCAGCAACGCCACGCCAGAGGGACGCGCCCAGAACCGCCGCGTTGA
This sequence comes from Rhodobacteraceae bacterium LNNU 3342, assembly GCA_008711135.1. Taxonomy (GTDB): domain Bacteria; phylum Pseudomonadota; class Alphaproteobacteria; order Rhodobacterales; family Rhodobacteraceae; genus Halodurantibacterium. The sequence continues at coordinate 14,607 of VUAW01000028.1, read as the reverse complement.
GGCCCTGATCACTGCACGCTGAAATCCGAGGTACCTGCGGCGCTCCTACAGCGCCGCCGCCAGCCGTGCCCCCTGATTGATGGCGCGTTTCGCGTCCAATTCTGCCGCCACATCCGCGCCACCAATGACATGCGCATCGATTCCCGCCTGCGCCAGCGCCGTCATCAGGCTCTTCTCTGGCTCTTGCCCTGCGCAAAGAACGATGGTGTCAACCTCCAGCACTTCGGCTTGGCCAGCCACGAGAATATGAAGCCCCCGCTCGTCTATCTTTTCATAAGTCACGCCCGACAGCATCCGCACGCCCTTCATCTGCAGGGCGGCGCGATGGATCCAGCCCGTGGTCTTGCCTAGGCGCCGCCCCGGCTTCTCCGGCTTGCGCTGCAAAAGCACCACCTCCCGCGCCGCGGGGGCGGGGCGCGGTCCTTCGGGCGCAAGACCGCCACGTGCCACTTCGGGATCGGCCACTCCCCATTCCCGCAGCCATTCCGGCAGGTCGCAGGTCGGGCTGCCCTCATGCACAAGATACTCACAGACGTCAAAGCCGATGCCGCCGGCTCCCACCACCGCGACCCGCCGCCCCACGGGCGCGCCTTGCAGCACTTGGACATAGGTCAGCACGTTCGGCAGCCCCTGCCCCGGAATCATCGGGTCGCGCGGGCGGACGCCCGTCGCGAGAATGACCGCATCATGCCCCGCCAGTTCGGCGGCGTCCGGGCTTTGACGCAGGCGCAGGTCGATCCCGCGGCGCGCCACCATGGTCTCGAACCAGTCCACCAGCCCGTTGAACTCCTCCTTGCCCGGAATCACCCGCGCGAGGTTGAGTTGCCCGCAGATCCTGTCGCTGGCCTCGTACAGCGTCACCGCATGGCCGCGTTCCGCCGCCACCAGCGCCGCCGAAAGCCCCGCAGGCCCCGCCCCCACCACGGCAACCCGCCGGGACACCTGAACCGGATCATACCGGAGTTCGGTTTCATGGGCGGCCTGCGGATTGACCAGGCACGTCGCGATCCTGCCGCTGAAGGTGTGATCAAGGCAGGCCTGGTTGCAGGCAATACAGGGGGCAATTTCCTCCGCCCGCCCCTCTGCCGCCTTGCGGATGAAATGCGCATCCGCGAGGAAGGGCCGCGCCATCGAAACCATGTCCGCGCAGCCCTCGGCCAGAAGCGCCTCGGCAACCTCAGGGCGGTTGATCCGGTTCGAGGTGATGACCGGAATGTTCACGTGGCCCATCAGCTTTTTCGTCACCCAGGCAAAGGCCCGGCGCGGCACGCTGGTGGCAATGGTCGGCACGCGCGCTTCATGCCAGCCGATGCCCGTGTTGAAGAGCGTGGCGCCCGCGGCCTCGATGCGTCGTGCAAGCTCCAGCACCTCGTCAAAGGTCTGTCCGTCCGGCACCAGATCCATCAGGGATATCCGGTAGATCAGGATGAAATCCGGCCCCACGGCCGCCCGGACCCGGCGTACCACCTCGACCGGCAGGCGCATCCGGTTTTCTAGGCTACCGCCCCAGCGATCATTGCGCCGGTTGGTCCGGGTCACAAGGAACTGGTTGAGGAAGTACCCTTCCGACCCCATGATCTCGACCCCGTCATATCCAGCCCCTTGGGCACGAACGGCGGCAGTCACGATATCGGCAATCTGTTTCTCGATACCCGCCTCGTCCAATTCGTGCGGCGGGAACGGTGAAATCGGCGATTTTACCGCCGACGGCGCAACGCAATCCGGCCCATAGGCATAGCGGCCCGCATGGAGGATCTGCATCGCGATCAGGCCACCAGCTTCATGCACGCGGTCGGTGACGATGCGGTGGCTGGCCACGTCCTGTGGCGTATAAACCCCTGCTGCATTGGGAAAGACGCCGCCTTCGCGGTTCGGCGCCATCCCCCCTGTTACCATCAGGGCAACCCCGCCCCGCGCCCGTTCGGCATAGAATTCCGCAACCCGGTTCCAGTCACCGGTTTCCTCCAGCCCCGTATGCATCGACCCCATCAGGACCCGGTTCTTCAGGGTCACGAAGCCAAGATCCAGTGGCGCCAGCAGTTGCGGGTATCGGGTCATCGGATCCTCCTGGGCAGATGCTTGCTCAGGAGGATCCCGCTTGTCATCCCCGACGCGGCGTCACGCCGCGCCAGCCTCGGCGCAGTGGCGGCGGAAGGCCCGCTTGAGCAGGTCAAGCTCGGCCCGCAGCATGCTGACCTCGGCCCGGATGTCGTCTTCCAGCAAGGCGCCGGTCACGATGGTGAAACGCTCAACCGTGGTGGTGGTTGCCCGGTCGATCACGAGGAAGGTGTGCACCCCCTCGTTAAGCAGTTCCGCCGGAACCGGAACCCGAAGCAGCCAAAGCCCGGCCTCGGCCCCTGCGGTCAGGCTTGCCCCTTGCAGCACCTGGTCAAGGTGGCGCACTTCCAGATCTGGTGTGCAGGTGTCACACTGCAGTTCCGCAACCCATGCGCCTGACCGAAGTGAACCCCGGATGAAGGTAACGTCGCTCATGCCCATCCCCTCACAGATCGGCGCGGGGGCGACGGCTGAGCATCAGGTCCCGCAGCAGGATCTGGTTCATACCGGGCGCCTCGAAGATGAGGTCCACCCAGACCTTCTCCAGCCGCTTTTCATTCATCGAGGTATAGGCAAGGTCGAACTCAATCATGCCCTGCCCGTTGTCCAGCGGAAGCTCGCGAGTCAACTCGTCCGTGTTGGGGCCGTGCTTGACGTTCATCCGGGCGAACAGGCGCACCGGGCGTTCCATTTCAACGGTGCAGTCGATGCGAATGACGTGGCGCTGCCGCAGGTCGCGCAGCCCCTCGGGCGGCAGGTCCATCACCACTGACAGGAAGCTTCCGTCAAAGCGGAACACGTCAAGCTGAAGCCCGTAGGGTGCGGGATCGTTTTCGCCGGAATTGCGGACCTGGCGCAGGCTGATCTCGCTTTCGCTGCAGTCGTGGAACAGGGTCGTTCCATCGGCCACCACGGTCGGGTTCGCGGCTGCGACCACGCCCGAAGATTCCATCCGCTTGCGCCACAGCGTGGGCCGCCAGCACCAGTCATATCCAGGAGGAAGGGTCGCAGCCGGGGCGTCGGCGTTGCGTTCGGCAAGACGTTCGTCAGCTACCATCAACACCTTGTCGACCTGGCGCCGCACCTGAAGCGCCATGTTTCGTACGCGCCGCAATCTTGACATATGCAAGCTTCCTGCTGTTCGGGCTGTTTCGGACCATCGCGTTACTGCTGCCCGATGAATGACCCGCCCAAGCGCATCGTCGAGTAAACTCACCATCTAGACCCACCGAATCTATGTACTCGTTAACCAGTTGTACCTGAATGACCCAAAGAATAGCCCGGATCATCCAAGACGGTAACCCCCTGAGCCACTTCAGGAATTTTTACACGTGGCGGTTGAGGATTTCGCCCGTAAGTTGCGCCATGATGCCGCGATTTTCAGCCAGCATGCGCTCGACGAAGGTCATCAACAGCTCCTGCCCTGTCTCGGGCGGAAGCGGCCGCCCCTGCGGCGAAAGCACCGACAGCGTCGCGATCCGGTCGCCGATATCCACCAGCGCGCGCCAGTAGTCAGGCTCGAATGCGCCGCTCGTGTCGCGAACCTGCATGTAATAGATGCCGCCGCGGCTGAAATCCTGCAAAACCTGCGCATCAGCAGCCCGGCCTGACCGCGCCAGGGTGCTGCGCCCCGCTTCGGAGCGGAAGTAGCTGCCCAGCGCTTCGGTTGACTCGCGCACCTTCATGCCCCAGCCGCGGGGCGAAATCGCAGCAGTCAGCACCGCCGGCGCTTCGGGTTGCGGCAGCGCCGGGTCCTGGGCAATCGCGGCGCAACTGCCCAGCACCACAAGGGCGCCCGCCTGATCATCGCGCGAGGCGGCCATATCCACGCAGAAGCCACGTGGGCCAGCCACCACCACCTCGCCTTCGGCGACGGACACCCGCGCCGGCGCGTCGGCAGAGGCGGGAATCGGCACAGCCTCCAGGCACCCCGACAGGCCAAGCGCGAGGGCGAGGCCGACGGCCCCGCGCCGCTTACAGGTCCATGTAGATATGCGCTTCGTCATTGGCTCCCGGATGCGTCACGGCGCCCTTGCGGGTCGACCCCACAAGCTGGGCATACTTCCAAAGCGCGCCCGAGGTATAGATCGTCTTGCGCGGCCCCGGCCACTGTGCCCGGCGCTCGGTCAATTCCTCGTCGCTCAGCGCAACCGAGATTTCGCCGGTCAGCGCGTTCAGGGTGATCATGTCGCCGTCACGCAGCAGGGCGATCGGACCACCATGCGCGGCCTCTGGCCCCACATGCCCCACGCAGAAGCCGCGCGTGGCCCCGGAAAAACGCCCGTCGGTGATCAACGCGACCTTCTTGCCCATGCCCTGCCCCGAAAGCGCGGCGGTGGTGGACAGCATCTCGCGCATGCCGGGGCCGCCGGCGGGGCCTTCGTTGCGGATGACGATCACTTCGCCTTCCTTGTAGGCACGCTTCTGCACCGCCTCGAACGCGTCTTCCTCGCATTCGAACACGCGCGCGGGACCGGTGAAGACCTGCTCGTCCTCGGACATGCCGGCGACTTTCACGATCGCCCCATCGGGCGCAAGGTTGCCCTTCAGCCCCACGACGCCGCCGGTCTTGGAGATCGGCTTGTCGATGAAGTGGATAACCTTGCCATCCGGTTCATGGGTGACCCGGCCCAGCGCCTCGCCCAGTTCTTCGCCTGATGCGGTCATGCAATCCAGATGCAGAAGCCCGGCCTTCGCCAGTTCCTTCATCACGACTGGAACGCCGCCGGCCTCGTACAGGTCCTTGGCGACATAGTCGCCGCCCGGACGCAGGTTCACGAAGTAAGGCGTGTCGCGGAAGATGTCGCAGACATCCATCAGGTCGAAGTCGATCCCCGCCTCATGGGCGATTGCCGGCAGGTGCAGGCCGCCGTTGGTCGAACCGCCGGTGCAGGCCACCACGCGCGCCGCGTTCTCCAGCGCCTTGAGCGTCACCACGTCCCGTGCGCGGATGTTCTTTTCCAACAGCTTCATCACGGCTTGACCGGAGAAGTCGCCATACTGGTCGCGGCTTTCGTAAGGCGCAGGCGCCCCTGACGAGTTCAGCAGCGCCAGCCCGATGGCTTCGGACACACAGGCCATCGTGTTCGCGGTATACTGCCCGCCGCAGGCCCCGGCCGAGGGGCAAGCGACCCGCTCAAGGATCTGCAGTTCCGCATCGGACATGGTGCCGGCGGCGTGCTTGCCGACCGCCTCGAACACGTCCTGAACCACGACGTCCTTGCCGTTCAGCTTGCCCGGCAGGATCGAGCCGCCATAGACAAAGACGCTGGGCACGTTCAGCCGCACCATCGCCATCATCATGCCCGGCAGCGACTTGTCGCAGCCCGCAAGGCCAACGAGCGCGTCATAGCAATGGCCGCGCATCGTCAGTTCCACCGTGTCGGCGATCGCATCGCGCGAGGCGAGCGACGAGCGCATGCCTTCATGCCCCATGGCGATCCCGTCGGTCACGGTGATGGTGGTGAATTCGCGCGGAGTACCCCCGCCCTTCTTCACGCCCATCTTCACCGACTGCGCCTGACGGTTCAGCGCGATGTTGCAGGGCGCCGCCTCGTTCCAGCAGGTGGCGACGCCAACCCAAGGCTGGTGGATTTCTTCCTCGGAAATGCCCATCGCGTAGAAGTAGCTGCGGTGCGGCGCGCGCGCCGGTCCCTCGGTGACGTGACGGCTGGGCAGTTTCGACTTGTCGAAGCGGCTGTTCTGCATGGGGGCAACCTCTGGTCCTTTGGCTGACGCTTGGATAGGCGACAGGGCCTGCGCATACAAGCCGCTTTGCTCGCGCCACAGGGGAGCTATTGTCACGAAAAAAGGAACTCGCATGCCGCCCACGCTGGAAAGCTATGTCGCCCCCGCCCGGAGGGCCCCTCAGATCTGGCGCCTGCTGACTGGGCTTTCGCTGATCACGGCTGTCATCCTGCTGCCTATCCTGGGGGCGGTGGCGCTGCAGCTGGCGGCACCGGACCTTGGCGCACGCATTGCCGCCATCTTGGGCGACGGGCCGATCCTGACGCTGGTCATCCTGTTCAGCTTCTTCCCCATGGCGCTGGGGCCCGTGCTGGCAGCCTGGCTGCTGCACCGCAGGGGGCCGCGCAGCCTGATCGGCCCCTTGCGCCCGGCAGTCCGCGACTTTGTAACAGTGGTGGCGCTTGTGGCAGTGCTCATGGGCCTTTCGTTTTTGCTCTGGCCCGTGGGCGGCGATGACCTGCGGCCGAACCTTGAACCGGAACGGTGGCTGGTGCTGCTGCCGCTAGCGCTGCTGGGGCTGCTGATCCAGACCGGGGCAGAGGAGATCCTGTTCCGCGGCTACCTGCTTCAGCAGCTTGCTGCCCGGTTCCGTTCGCCGCTGGCTTGGATGGTCCTGCCATCGGTCGCCTTTGGCCTGCTGCATTACGATCCCATAACAATGGGCAACAACAGTTGGCTGATCGTCGTGGCCACGACGCTCTTCGGGCTGATCGCAGCGGATCTGACGGCGCGGACGGGGACACTGGGCGCCGCCTGGGGCCTGCACCTGGCCAACAATGCCGCTGCACTTCTGGTCGCCGCCGCAGCGGGCCCCCTTGACGGGCTTGCGCTCTGGGCCCGCACCATGCCCCAGGATGCGGAAGCGATGCGCCCGCTCCTGCTGCTGGACATGGCGGGGCTTCTGGTGATCTGGGCTCTTGCCCGGGCGGTCCTGCGGCGCAGATTGCATTCCGGGCCCCAGGGGATTATTTGATGGCGCGCAAACTGGGTCGAAGGGTAATCGCTGCATGAACTGGATCACCAACTACGTCCGGCCGAAGATCAACTCGCTCTTCTCGCGCCGTGATGTGCCAGAGAACCTGTGGACGAAGTGCCCGGAATGCGGAACCATGCTGTTTCACCGGGAACTGGCCGATAACCTGAACGTCTGCACCAACTGCGACCATCACATGGCCATCACGCCCCGGGCGCGCTTTACCGCGCTGTTCGACGGCGGCATCTTCACCGAGGTGAAGGTTCCGGAGCCGCTGGCCGATCCGCTGCAGTTCCGCGACCAGAAGAAATACCCTGACCGGATGAAGGCCGCGCAAAAGGCCACGGGCGAAAAAGAGGCCATGCTGGTGGCCGAGGGCGAGATTGCCCGCACGCCCATCGTCTGCGCCGCGCAAGATTTCAGCTTCATGGGCGGTTCCATGGGCATGTACGTGGGCAACGCCATCGTGGCGGCAGCCGAACGCGCCGTGGCGCTGAAGCGGCCGCTGGTGCTGTTTTCGGCGGCAGGCGGCGCGCGGATGCAGGAAGGCATCCTGTCGCTGATGCAGATGCCGCGCACCACCGTCGCCGTGCAGATGCTGAAGGAAGCCGGACTGCCTTATATCGTCGTGCTGACGCATCCAACGACCGGCGGCGTCACCGCATCCTATGCGATGCTGGGCGATGTGCAGATCGCGGAACCCAACGCGCTGATCTGCTTTGCCGGCCCCCGCGTCATTGAACAGACGATCCGTGAAAAGCTGCCCGAAGGCTTCCAGCGTGCCGAATACCTGCTGGACCACGGAATGCTGGACCGCGTGACGCACCGCAAGGCGCTGCGCGACGAGTTGGTGGCGATCCTGCGCATGCTGACGAACCAGCCGCCTGCGATCACAGCCGACCTGCCTGCGCCTGAACCTCAGGAAACGCCGGAAGAAACCACCCCTGAAGCCGAGGCCCCGGCGGAATCCGCCCCGGCTCAGGCCCAAGCCGAAGACGCCAAGGCGTGAGCGGGGGGTCGTCGGACGTCATCCTTGAACGGATGATGTCGCTGCATCCGAAGGTCATCGACCTGACGCTTGACCGGGTCTGGCGCCTGCTTGCGGCGCTGGGCCACCCGGAACGGGCGCTGCCGCCGGTGATTCATGTGGCCGGTACGAACGGCAAGGGCTCTACCCAGGCGATGATCCGGGCGGGGCTGGAACAGGCCGGCAAGACGGTCCATGCCTATACCTCGCCGCACCTAGTTCGGTTTCACGAACGCATCCGGCTGGCGGGGGAACTGATTTCTGAACCCGCGCTTGCCGCCTTTCTGGACGAATGTGAAACCGCGAACGGCGGCGAAGGCATCACCTATTTCGAGATCACGACCTGCGCCGCGATCCTGGCCTTTGCCCGGACGCCCGCGGACTTCACCTTGCTCGAGGTTGGGCTGGGCGGGCGGCTGGACGCGACCAACGTCGTGGACAGTCCAGCGCTGACCGTGATCACCCCGGTGTCCATCGACCATCAGCAATATCTGGGCGAGACGCTGGCGGAAATCGCGGGTGAGAAGGCAGGCATCCTGAAGCGCGGCGTGCCCTGTGTCGCCGGGCCGCAAGAGGACGAGGCCCTTGCCGTGATTGAGGACAAGGCCGCCCGCCTTGGTGCACCACTTCTGGCTTACGGACAGCACTGGCACGTGGCCGAGGATCGAGGCCGGCTGATCTACCAGGACGAAAACGGCCTGCTGGACCTGCCAATCCCCAACCTGCCGGGCGCGCATCAAGTCCAGAACGCCGGCGCCGCCCTCGCTGCGCTCCGGCACCTGGGTTTTGATGAGGCCGCTTGCGAGGCCGCCGTCACTCGCGCCTTCTGGCCCGCCCGGATGCAGCGCCTGCGCAAGGGTCCGCTGACCGAGGCCGCGCCCCGGGCGGAACTCTGGCTCGACGGCGGTCACAACCCTTCGGCTGGCGAGGCGTTGGCCGCGACGCTGGCGCGGATGCCCAAGCGTCCGACGCGGATGATCTGCGGCATGCTGAACACCAAGGACATCGGCGGCTACCTGCGCCCGCTGTCGGCCCACGCCGACCAGCTGATCGCGGTGTCGATCCCCGGCGAAAAGGCCACGCTGACGGCCAAGGAAACCCGCGACGCCGCCCGCGCCGCAGGCTTTGCCGCCGAAACTGCGCCCTCGGTTGCCGACGCGCTGACCCGCATCGTGGCAGAGGAGCCAGAGGCGCGGGTGCTGATCTGCGGCTCGCTCTACCTTGCAGGAACAGTGTTGCGCGACAACGGCTAGATGTTCAGTCGCGGCCCCAGGTCGCGTCCTGCATCTCGCGCAACCGGCTGGCGGTGCGCTCGAACTCGAAACTGCCGGCGCCTTCGTTGTAAAGGCGTTCGGGTTCGTCCGCCGCGCTGGCGACAAGGCGCACCTTCCCCTCGTACAGCGCGTCGACGAGGGTCACGAAACGCTTTGCCTCGTTGAAGTTGCTGGCCGACAGCCGCGGGATATCCTCCAGCACCAGCAGGCGCAGGGTCTCGGCCACGGCAAGGTAATCTGCCGGCCCCAGCGGCTTGCCGCAGAGGTCCCAGAACGAGGCGCGCGCCATCCCGTTGCGGAAGGCTGGCAGCCGCACTTGCCGCCCCTTGACCGTCAGATCATGGGGCGCGGTTTCACCACCGGTCAGGTCCTGCCAGATTCGGTCGATCGCGGCACGGGCAGCGGCACCAGCAGGGGTGAAATAGACCTGTTCGCCCGTCAGCCGGTGCTGCCGGTAGTCGGTCGTACTTTCCAGCGCATGCACCTCCATCCGCTGTTTCAGCAGCTCGATGAAGGGCAGGAAGATCGCCCGGTTCAGCCCGTCCTTGTACAGGTCGTCGGGCGGCCGGTTCGAGGTCGTCACCACCACAACGCCCGCATCGAACAGCATCTGGAACAGCCGCCCCACGATCATCGCGTCAGTGATGTCGGTGATCTGCATTTCATCGAAACACAGAAGCCGCACTTCCTCGGCGACCCGCTGCCCTACCGGGGCCAGCGCATCGTCCACGCCCTGCTTGCGCGCGGCATTCATCCCCGCGTGCACTTCCTGCATGAAGGCATGGAAATGGACGCGCCGCTTGCCGGGAACATCCACCGCACCAAAGAACAGGTCCATCAGCATCGACTTGCCGCGCCCGACCCCGCCCCAAAGGTAAAGGCCCTTTGGCGGCTCTGGTGTCTGCGCGAAAAGCCGCGACAGGAAGCCGCCGCGGCGGGTTGCTTTCTCCTCGATCTCGCGACGGATGCGGTCAAGCAGCGGCAGCACCTTGCGCTGCTGCGGGTCAGGGCGGATCGCGCCCTCGGTCACGCGGGCGTCATAGATCTGGGTCAGGCTCTGGCTCATGCCACTCCCATAGCGCTGCGCTGCAGGCGGGGGAAGCCCGCCCATCACCATCCGCGATGGATGCGGTCAGGAAAACGCAGTTGACGTCATGCGACGTCTGGCCACACTTTCCGAACCCGCACAAGGATTCCTGCCATGCCCGTTCAGGCTGCCCGCCCGGCCCCGCTGTTCACCCCCGTCCTGATCGGCGGCTGCATCATCATCATGATCAGCTTTGCCGTGCGAGCCAGCTTTGGCGTGTTCCAGATCCCGATCGCCGAGGAATTCGGCTGGCTCCGGGCTGAGTTCAGCCTGGCCATCGCGATCCAGAACCTCGCTTGGGGCTTTGGCCAGCCGATCTTCGGCGCGCTGGCCGAAAGGTTCGGCGACCGCCGGGCGATCATCCTCGGCGCAGTGACCTATGCGCTGGGGCTGGTGCTGTCGTCGCAGGCTGTCAGCCCGCTCCAGCACCAGTTGCTAGAAATTCTGGTCGGCTTCGGGATTGCGGGAACAGGGTTCGGCGTGATTCTCGCAGTCGTGGGCCGCGCGGCATCAGACGAAAACCGATCCATCGCCTTGGGGATCGCAACTGCGGCGGGTTCGGCCGGGCAGGTCTTTGGCGCGCCGATGGCAGAATTCCTTCTGTCCATGCTGTCCTGGCAGGCCGTCTTCGTGATCTTCGCCGGGCTGATCCTTTTGTCTCTGCTCGCACTGCCGATGATGCGCAGCCCCGCCCCCGCCACAAGGGCAGAGCTTGAGGAAAGCATGGGCGCCGTGCTGACCCGCGCCTTTCGCGACCCGTCCTTCACGCTGATCTTCCTCGGGTTCTTCTCCTGCGGCTACCAGCTTGCCTTCATCACCGCGCATTTCCCGGCCTTCGTGACCGAGATGTGCGCTGCCATCGACCCGTCGGGGATGCTGGCCGGAATCGGGATCACCACGACCTCGGCCCTTGGGGCGGCGGCGATCGCGCTGATCGGGCTGGCAAACATCGCGGGCACGATCTTTGCCGGCTGGCTGGGCAAGCGCTACAGCCGCAAGTACCTGCTGGCCGGTATCTATGCGGCCCGGACCGTGGTGGCAGCAGCCTTCATCATGGCGCCGATCACTCCCGCATCAGTCATCCTCTTTTCCGTCGCGATGGGGAGCCTGTGGCTCGCGACGGTGCCGCTCACCTCGGGGCTGGTCGCGCATATCTATGGGCTGCGCTACATGGGCACGCTCTACGGCATCGTGTTCTTCAGCCATCAGCTTGGCTCCTTCATGGGGGTCTGGCTAGGCGGGCGGATGTACGACATCACGGGGGACTACACGCTGGTGTGGTGGATCGGCGTTGGCGTAGGCGCGTTTTCCGCGCTGGTGCACCTGCCGGTGCGGGAACGCCCGATCAGCCTTCGCCCCCTTCCGCCCGCGGTGGCCGCAGGCTAGGCTGCCCGCGACACCGACAGATGGAGCCCCGATGACCCTGACCTTCGCCCCCGCGGATGCGGCCGCCCTGCCCCTGCATGTCGTTGACGCCCACGCCTACGGCGACTGGAAAAGCAGCCGTCCGACCGCCGAGCAATCGTGGCTCGATGCCTGTGGCTTCTCGGCCGCGCTGGGCGAGGTATGCGTGCTTCCCGATGGGAAGGGCGGAATGGCGGGTGCCGTAGCAGGCTTTGGGAACGCCAAGGCCCGGGCCCGCAGCCGGTTCGGCCTTGCCCGCGCCGCCGCGCGCCTGCCGGAAGGGTCGTGGCACCTGGTCCATGATTTAGGACCCGAGGAACTTGAGGAAGCTGCGCTCGGCTGGCTGCTGGAGGGCTACCGCTTCAACCGCTATGCCAAGGCGACCCCACCGAAGGCACGGCTTGTGGCGCCCGGAGGCCTGGATGCAACACGGCTGGAAGCTATCGCGGCAGGCGAGGCGCTGACCCGCGACCTGATCAATACGCCCGCCAACGACATGGGACCGGAGGAGCTTGAGCAGGCGTTCCTCGACCTCGCCCGGCGTTTCGGGGCCGGGGCCACCGTGGTGCGCGGCGAGGACCTGCTGGCGCAGAACTTCCCCATGATCCATGCCGTGGGCCGGGCATCTACCCGCGCGCCGCGGCTTCTGGACCTTCGCTGGGGGGATCAGGGACCGACGCTGACGCTGGTCGGCAAGGGCGTTTGCTTCGATACCGGGGGCCTCGACATCAAGCCGTCGTCGTCGATGGGCCTGATGAAAAAGGACATGGGCGGCGCAGCCACCGTGATGGGCCTTGCCCAGACCATCATGACACTGCGCCTGCCGCTGCGGCTGCGGGTGCTGGTCCCGGCGGTGGAAAACGCGGTCTCGGGTAACGCCATGCGCCCGCAGGACATCCTGACCTCGCGCAAGGGCCTGACGGTCGAGATCAACAACACCGATGCCGAGGGGCGGCTGGTGCTGGCCGATGCGCTGGCCCTTGCGGATGAGGAAAAGCCGGACCTGCTGATTTCCATGGCGACGCTGACCGGCGCGGCACGGGTAGCGGTGGGGCCGGATCTTGCCCCTTATTACACCGACGACGCGGATCTGGCCCCGGCGCTGGAACAGGCGGGGGCGGCGGTGCGCGATCCGGTGTGGCGGCTGCCCTTCTGGGACGCATATGAAGCGCTTATCGAGCCGGGGATCGCCGACCTCGACAACGCGCCCAAGGGCGGTTTCGCGGGATCGATCACCGCCGCCCTGTTCCTGCGCCGCTTTGTCGAGGCGTCGCGCTACGTGCATTTCGACATCTATGGTTGGCAGCCTTCTGATGCGCCCGCGCGGCCCAAGGGCGGCGTCGGTCAGGGCGCACGGGCGCTGCTCGCCGCCTTGCCCAAGGTTCTGCCGCTGTGAATGACCGCCGCCTGACCCCCTTCAGCGGCCGCATCGCCCACACCAGCCTGCGCGGCCAAGCCGAGGCTGAAGGTTTCACTGACGGCGAATGGCAGCGAATAACCGTGCCCGTCGCTGACCTTCTTGCACGACCGGCGGGGCTGCGCGACCGGCAGGTGCTGTATGGCGAACGGATGCTGGTCATCGACCGCCGCGACGGCATGGCCTTTGGCCAGCTTGAACGCGACGGATATTGCGGCTGGGTCCTTGAAACCGTTCTTAGCGGGGGTGCAGAGGCCACGCACTGGGTCGCCGCACCCGCCACCCACGGCTATCCAGCCCCCGACATCAAGCAGATCGAGCGGTGCGCGCTGTCCTTCGGCAGCCGCGTCACGGTCGTGGCTGAACATGACCGCTTCATGGAAGCTGACGAGGGGCTGTTCATCCCCCGCCAGCACCTGCGCGCGATGGGTGATCACCTTCAAGACCCTGTCGCGGTGGCAGAACTGTTCCTGGGCACCCCCTATCTCTGGGGTGGCAACAGCCGCTGGGGGATTGATTGTTCGGGCCTTGTTCAGGCCGCGCATCTCGCCTGTGGCCTGCCCTGTGCCGGCGACAGCGACCTGCAAGAGGCCACCTTGGGCCAACTGCCGCCCACGGATGCGCCGCTGCAAAGGGGGGACCTTCTGTTCTGGAAGGGGCATGTGGCGCTAGTCGCCGATGCAGGACGCATCATCCATGCCAACGGCCATGCGATGGCAACCTGTTATGAAGATCTGACCGCCGCCCTTGCCCGGATCGAGGCTGCCGAGGGCACGCCCCTGCGGACGCGCCGACGCCTTTAGTCGACGGGCCGGATCAGCTTGCGATCCAGCACCCGCAGGACAGTGCGCAGATCGTGCCCACGCCGCAGGATCTGCCCGTCCATCCCCACGACCGAATACATCCCTTGCCGGTTCCGCAGCTTGGGACGCTTCTCGATCCGGTACAGCGGGTTTTCGGCAGTCCGGCGAAAGACTGAAAATACGGCCATCTCCTTCAGGCAGGAAATGCCATAGTCGCGCCATTCCCCCGCCGCTACCATTCGCCCGTAAAGCGTCAGAATGGCACCAAGCTCATGCCGGTCAAAGCTGATCTGTTCGGGCGCGGGGGCCAAGGACAAGGGGGGCTGGACCGTCATCCCCTGAACTTACGCCAATCCGCCCCGCTTTCAAGACGTCAGCCGCAGTAGATCCGCGTGATCCGGCCCCGGCGGTCCGTTTCGAAGTTGATCCGCTGCGGCTGGAAGTCCATCGTGACCATGTCGCCCGGTCCGATCACGCGCACCGCTCCCGTGAACCGCAAGGCCGAGATCGCCGTCCGTTCCTGCCCCAGCAGTGTCTGGAAGCCGTCTGCGCCGCAGGTGGCAGTTTCGGGGCTGTCGTCGGGTTCGGGAACGGGCGCGCAGGCGGCCAGTCCAAGAACCAGCGCGCCGGCCCAGCAAAGCAGTGGTTTCATCATGTCCTCCTCATGCTGCACTCAGGGTGCCTTGGCAAAAGCACAGGCGCAAGGCAGGCGGTTGAATTTGCCCGCCCTTTCGCACAAGGTGCCGCAAGTTCAACGCACAGGGAGAAAGACTGATGCGCACGCGTGCTGCCGTTGCGGTAGAGGCTGGGAAGCCGT
>VUAW01000027.1 GCA_008711135.1 Rhodobacteraceae bacterium LNNU 3342 | reverse complement strand
GGCTGGATCGAGAGCCGGAAAAGAACCGGTTCATGAGGCCGACGTGCCTGGCGGGGATGACGTCCGGGTAGATCAAGGACCCGGCGCGTCTGCTGGTACGCTGGAACGACCTGCGGCTAGTCAGTAGCCCTGCAAGCTTTGCCTGCCATTGCCAAAGAGCCGCTGGTATTCGGCTTCCGGCACGCCGTAGGAGCCCTTCGCTTCCTCCTCCAGCCCCTCGCGGTCGAGGATGCTGATCTCCCCACGCCGGGCGCGGATCAGCTTCTTTTCCTGAAGGATATGCGTGCCCACGGTCACGCCGGCGCGGCGGATGCCAAGCATGAGCGAGATGAACTGATGGGTCAGGACCAGCCGGTCCCCGTCCACCCTGTCGTGACACATCAGGAGCCACCGGGCGAGACGTTCCTCCAGGCTAGCGTACTTGTTCGACAGGGCCGTCTGCGTCGTCTGGACCAGCAGGGTATGGGCGAACTTCAGGAAATGCCCTTGCAGACTTGAACTCTGCCGCAGCAAGGCAACCAACCTTTCGGTGGAGATCTGCAGCCCGTAACCGGAAACCTGAATGCGCAGCTCGTTCGGTGTGCAGGCGGCGCCGAGCAGGACCGGGATACCTGACATACCGTCGCGGCCGAACAGGCCCGCCTCGATCGAGCGCCCATCCGGTCCTCCGGAAGCGATCAGGGACGTGACCCCAATGATGGGAAAGACAACCTGATCGATTGGCTTTCCGGGTTCTTCGAGGATCATGCCCTGATCAAGCGAAACCTCTGTCAGATGAGGCTGCAGCAGAGCCTGATCATCGGCCGAAAGCGTCGCAATAAGATGATTACGCTCGTCGGCGCGCGGCAGAAGTTTCGGCATGACGTATTCTCGGCTGGGGCAAGAGCACGTCGAACGGCTGTCTCTCAGTCGGTCCCGCCCTGAACATGGGGGCCGATCAAAGCATAATAGGCATTTCACGCGCTGAATGCGAGTGGGGCCGATGGAAAGTACGGGCGCGTACAGGCCGCGTGGCGGGGTGGAGCAATGTCTGGTCGCCGCGATCAGCTGGAAGCAGCGCGCGGTGGTTGGGCGCTCGGACCTGCATTAAGCATTCTGGATGCTAAATCAGTCGGTTCATCCTGTCCCATCATCTACAACCACGCCCGCAGGTAGAGGGCCCGGCGCGCATTTCCATTTTCAGGCGTCGGTGAGGCATCACTGCGGCCGATCTAGCGCTGGAACCGGCACGCGCTGTTGGACGGCTAATTTTCAGCTGTTGTACACGTCGCCACTACATTGTCAGTAGAAAGATCCCGCAAGGTCGCTTCGGCACCCTTCACCCACCACTCAAGCTGGCCGCTCACATAGCGGCTGCCGCTCGCGCTTATCGTGTTGACGAAGATGCGGGTCACATCACCGTCGGAGAGGATAGCGAGATCGTTCTCGCCATCATTGATATAGCGCACGGGAAAGGGCAGGCCGTCGCAGGTGTAGGGGGCGTCGATCACCTCTGCGGTCTTGGAGAAAGTGATGTGCGGAGGGTCCGCTGCCAAGTCTGTGGCGCCAGCCGGGACAGTGGCCCCGCAGACGAGGCTGAGGATCGCCCCACGAAGCGTATCGCCATCAAGGCGACCTTTTCCGATACTTGGCATCCTGCGTTTCTCCATCAAATGATGAGCCGCTTGCAGGATACCCCGTTCCATTCAACACCACAGCGAAGATCGGGTAGAGCAGCGTGTTTTCAAATGCCCGTTGATCCAGATGGCCTTCAGCTTCTTCTGGTTATGGAAGTTGCAGCAGGGCCGCAGGATGTGGGTTTCGTGGGATATGAATGGCTTTGCGTGCCTGCAAATGTTAATATGACCCTTGCAAATCAGGTGCCGTTTCTCGCCTGGGCGAGGCTGGCATGATCTGCTGACGGTTCGGGGAATGCGCTTGTTCAGCGGCCAACTGCCTGCCTTGGAATGTCAAAGAAGGACGATGATCTTGTTCTGTACCGATCAGTTCATTTTTCAAGAGGGGCAGGATGAACGTCTTCGTGAGGAGAGAGTGGATAGGCTGGAAGTCGCCGACAGGTAACGGCAATTTCGGCAGATTCAAGCTCATCTGCGGCGGCTCCTTCCGCCGGGTGACGGTAGGCTCTTCAAGTATCCCCCCCGGTCGTCACATACGAAACCGCAGACCGTAGCTGCGTGTTGTAGCTGCGGAATGAAGAAGGACAGGAGAAAGACATGAAAAAGTCTCTTTACGCAGCCGCTTCCGCCGTTGCTCTGGCAGCCGTTGCTGCCCCGGCGATGGCCGGTGGTCTCAACCAGCCCGTGATCGAGCCGGCCCCGGTTGCTGCCGCTCCCGCTCCGGTCGTAGTGGCACCGGGCCGTGACTGGACCGGTTTCTACGCTGGTGCTCAGCTGGGCTATGGCTGGGGTGACGTGGACACCGACAACGGCGTTGAGTACGGCGACGTCGAAGGCGCGCTGGGCGGTCTGCATGTCGGCTTCGACCGTGACTTCGGCCAGTTCGTTCTGGGTGCTGAAGCATCCTACAACGCTGCTGACCTGAGCACCGAGGGCTTCGACCTCGACCAGATGACCCGTATCGGCCTCCGCGCTGGTTTCGACGCTGGTAACGCGCTTGTCTTCCTGACCGGCGGCTACGCCAACGCCCGCATCGACGTGGCTGGCGAGCGCAACACCGAAGACGGCTGGTTCGCTGGTATCGGCGTTGACTACATGCTGACCGACAACTGGTCGCTGGGTGGTCAGGTTCTGACCCACCAGTTCGACAACGTCGGCACCATCGGCGCAGACGTGCAGGCGACCACGCTGGAAGCTCGCGCTTCGTACCGCTTCTGATCCTTCGGATCGTGAAGGGAAAGGCGGACCGTTCGGGTCCGCCTTTTTTGTTTGCGTCTGCCCTTTCGCGCGGGGGGCGTGGCACACAGGCCCTTGGCAGCGGCGGCGGCAGGGGCTATGGTTTCCCCATGAAGCGCATGACGATCATCTGCATCGGCTGCATTACCGGCTGACCTTGGTCAGGCGGGCGCTCTTCGTATTTCCAACCCGGATCGAAGCTGGTAACCCGCCCGAAGGGTCGGCGTATGACTGGCATTACCCACGGGGGGATCATGACGGAGATCAGGCTCTACAACACCCGGACGCGGCAAGCAGAGCCGTTCGTGCCGCTCGATCCCGGCAACATCCGGATGTATGTCTGTGGCCCGACCGTCTATGACCGGGCGCATCTGGGCAATGCACGGCCCGTGGTGGTGTTCGACACGCTGTTCCGGTTGCTGCGGCAGGTGCACGGGGCAGATTGCGTGACCTACGTCCGCAACTTCACCGACGTGGATGACAAGATCAACGCCAAGTCCGCCGAGACTGGCCGCCCGATCCGCGAGATCACCGACGAAACCATCGGCTGGTACCATGCCGACGTGGACGCCCTAGGGGCGCTGCGGCCAACGCATGAGCCGCGGGCCACGGACTATGTCGGCGCTATGATCGCTATGATCGAGGGGCTGATCGCCAAGGGCCACGCCTATGCGGCCGAAGGGCATGTGTTGTTCGACGTGCGCAGCTTCGACAGTTACGGGCGCCTGTCCGGGCGCAGCGTGGATGACATGATCGCGGGCGCGCGGGTCGAGGTTGCGCCCTACAAGCGGGATCCGATGGATTTCGTGCTGTGGAAACCGTCCGCACCCGAACTGCCCGGCTGGGAAAGCCCTTGGGGCCGCGGGCGTCCGGGCTGGCACATCGAATGTTCTGCGATGGCGCATGAACTGCTGGGCGAAAGCTTCGACATCCACGGCGGCGGCATCGACCTGCAGTTTCCCCATCATGAAAACGAGGTGGCGCAAAGCTGCTGTGCCCATCCGCAAGGACAATTCGCCCGTGTCTGGATGCATAACGAGATGCTGCTGGTCGAGGGCAAGAAGATGTCGAAAAGTCTCGGCAACTTCTTCACCGTGCGCGACCTGCTGAACCGCGGCGTCCCGGGCGAGGTGATCCGGTTCGTCTTCCTGTCCACTCACTACGGCAAGCCGATGGACTGGACCGAGAGCAAGGCGCAGGAGGCGGCGACGGTGCTGCGGCGGTGGCGGGGCCTCGTCGCGGGCATCGAACCCGCGCCGCGGCCGGCGCCCGCGGTTCTTGATGCGCTGGGTGACGACCTTAACACAGCGGGCGCAATCGCGGCGTTGCATGGATTGGCGGCGGCAGGCGATCTTGCAGGGCTTCTCGCCTCGGCGCGTGTCATGGGGCTGCTGGAACAGGGCATGGGCGACTGGGCCGAGGTTCGGCAGCAGAGCGACCTGCTGGAGGCGCTTGTCCAGAGGCGGCAGGAAGCCAAGAAGGCGCGGCAGTTCGACGTGGCCGATTTTATCCGCAACGAACTGGCGCAGGCGGGGATCGAACTCCGCGACCTGCCGGGTGGTGTGGTGGAGCCCAATACCTCTGCCGATCAGGCCATCCAGTGGAGCCAGGGCATGACCGAGGATGAGCTTGAGCGGCTGAAGGGTGCGGACGGTTCAACTGACCTACGCGCGCTGATCGAGGCGTATCAGCAGCACGTCGCCCGACGGGTGCTGGAGCGTCTCGAATGACCGGCGGGAAAGAGCGGCTCTACCTCTACGATACCACGCTTCGGGACGGGCAGCAGACGCAGGGCGTGCAGTTTTCCACCGATGAGAAGATCCAGATCGCCGGGATGCTGGATGCGCTGGGGGTGGACTACATCGAAGGCGGCTGGCCCGGCGCGAATCCAACTGACAGTGAGTTCTTTGACCGCCGCCCTGAAACGCGAGCAACCTTTACTGCCTTTGGCATGACCAAGCGGGCAGGGCGTTCGGCCGCGAATGACGAGGTGCTGGCCGCGGTGCTGAATGCGGGCACCCCCTCAGTCTGTCTGGTGGGCAAGACGCATGACTTCCACGTGACCACCGCTCTCGGCATCACGCTTAGGGAGAACCTGGAGAACATCGCCCAGTCAGTCGCCCATGTGGTGGCACAGGGGCGCGAGGCGCTGTTCGATGCCGAGCATTTCTTTGACGGCTGGAAGGCGAACCGGACCTATGCGCTCGACTGCCTGAAGGCGGCGGTGAAGGCGGGCGCCCGCTGGGTGGTGCTGTGCGACACGAACGGCGGGACGCTGCCGGGGGAAATCGGCGCGATCGTGAGGCAGGTCATAGACGCAGGTATCCCCGGAGACCGTCTGGGTATCCATACCCACAATGATACGGAACAGGCGGTGGCGGGAACGCTTGCTGCGGTGGACGCGGGGGTACGGCAGATCCAAGGTACACTGAACGGCCTTGGGGAACGCTGCGGCAACGCAAACCTCACCTCGCTGATCCCAACGCTGCTGCTTAAAGAGCCCTATCGCAGCCGCTTTGAGACGGGCATCAAGCAAGAGGCGCTGCACGGGCTAACGCGGATGTCGCGGCGGCTGGACGAGATCCTCAACCGCTTGCCGCAGCGGACGGCGCCTTATGTAGGGTCTTCCGCCTTCGCCCATAAAGCGGGGCTTCATGCAAGCGCCATTCTCAAGGACTCGACGACTTACGAACATGTCGATCCCGCGGTGGTCGGCAACGCCCGCATCATCCCAATGAGCAACCAAGCCGGCCAGTCGAACCTGCGGGCGCGCCTGGCAGAGGCCGGTGTAGAGGTGGCGCCCGGCGATCCTGCGCTGTCGCGGATTCTTGAGCGGGTGAAGGAGCGTGAGGATCAGGGCTACAGCTACGACACCGCGCAGGCGAGCTTTGAGCTGATCGCACGAGAGGAACTCGGCCTGCTGCCCCGGTTCTTCGAGGTCAAGCGTTACCGCGTCACTGTAGAACGGCGCAAGAACAAGTACGACCGGACGGTGTCCTTGTCCGAGGCGGTGGTCGTGGTCAAGATTGGCGAGGACAAGATGCTGTCCGTGTCCGAGTCGATGGACGAAAGCGGCAGCGACCGCGGCCCGGTCAATGCTTTGTCCAAGGCTCTGGCCAAGGATCTGGGGCCTTACCAGTCGCTGATTGACGACATGCGGCTGGTGGACTTCAAGGTGCGGATCACTCAGGGCGGGACCGAGGCCGTGACCCGCGTCATCATCGACAGCGAGGACGGGCAGGGCCGGCGCTGGGCGACCGTGGGCGTTTCCCCCAACATAGTCGACGCCTCTTTCGAGGCGCTGCTGGACGCGATCAACTGGAAGCTCGTGCGCGATGGGGCGCGGCCAGTATGAGCGTCTTTTTCACCATCCACACTGATCTGCCGCGCGAAGGGCCCGGGTGCCGCGAAAGCCTAGATTGGGCGATGTCCGTTGCCCAACCTCCACGCAACGCGCGGATCTGCGACGCGGGTTGTGGTCCAGGCGCAGATGTTGCCAGGCTTCTGGATCATGCGCCCGAAGGGGATCTGCTGGCGCTGGACCTGCACCCGGATTTCATCGAGCGGGTGGCGCGGGGCTGGGCGCAGGATGGGCGGGTGACGGCTCATCAAGGCGACATGGCGACGCCCGGAGGGCCCTTTGACCTGATCTGGTCGGCCGGCGCTGTCTATCATCTGGGGGTGACTGAGGCGCTGCGGGGCTGGCGCGGCGCGTTGGCGCCCGGGGGGCGCATCGCCTTTTCCGAACTTGTCTGGACGACCGATGCGCCTGCCGTCGCAGCCCGCAGTTTTTGGCAGGCGTACCCTGCGATGACGGGGATTGACGGATTGTGCCGGCGTATCGACGCCGCGGACTACCGGATACTGGGCGAGCGTTTGCTGCCGCAGGCGGCGTGGCGGAACTACTACGATCCCTTGTCTGAGAGGGTCGCCCGCCTGCGCGAGGGCGCGGATGCCGAGCTTGCCGCTGCACTGGATGAAACAGAGCGTGAGATCGCCGTCTGGCGCGCGCACGGCGATGACTTCGGGTACCTTCTATGCGTGGTGGAGCCAAGATGACCCTGAACGCCTGCGCTGAACTGGTCGAACGTGGCGATCCTGATCGCTTCCTTGCCACGATGGCAGCCCCGCCAGAGGCGCAGGCGCGGCTGTTCCCGCTTTACGCCTTCAACCTCGAGGTCGCGCGGGCGGCTTGGGCGTCGGCCGAGCCGATGATCGCCGAGATGCGGCTTCAGTTCTGGCGTGACGTGATCGAGGAAATCGGGCAGGGCGGGCAACCGCAGGGGCCAGAGGTGATCGCGCCGCTGGCCGCGGTGATCCGTGACTGCAACCTGCCGCTGCCGCTACTCGACGCTATGATCGAGGCGCGGCGCTGGGACATTTACCGCGAGCCCTTTGCGGATCAGGCGGCGCTTGAGGACCATCTTCAGGCGACGGCTGGCAACCTGATGTGGCTGTCGGCGCAGGCGCTGGGTGCGGGGCCCAAAGCGGAACCCGTGGTGCGCGATTTTGCCTTCGGGGCGGGGCTTGCGAACTGGCTGGTGGCCGTGCCGGAACTGGAGTCCCGCGGCCGCTTCCCGCTTGTGGACGGGCGGCCCGATGCGGTTGCTGCGCTGGCGCGGGACGGCGTAGGCCGGATCGACGCTGCCCGCCAGCGGCGAGGCGTGGTTGCAGGTTCGGCGGCGCCGGCGCTTCTGGCAGGATGGCGAGCACGCGCGCTTCTGGCGCAGGCGGCGCAGGACCCGGGGCGCGTTGCCGACGGGACGCTGGTCCAGTCGGAATTCGCGCGGCGTGGCAGCCTGCTTCTGCGGGCCGCCGCGGGGCGCTGGTAGATCTTGGATTTGCCTGTGCATCCCCCTAATGTCGGGGCATGGTCGGGCGCATCATTGAAACAGACCGTTGCGTGGCCGAGGGGGTCGAATGGCTTTCCCGGGTCGAGCCACGTTTTGCTGCCGCTTTCTCGCTGACGGGGCCCTTGCCGCTGCGCCGGCGCGCTGACGGATTCCAAGCGATCCTGAGCGCGGTCGTCAGCCAGCAGGTCAGCGTCGCCGCGGCGAACGCGATCTGGGGGCGTCTGGAGCTTGCCGGGCTGACCGATCCCGTGGCGCTGGCGCGGGCAAGCGATGAAGATCTTCGCGCCTGCGGCCTTTCGCGCCAAAAGATCCGTTATGCCCGGGGAATCGCCGGGGCGGGGCTGGACTTTGACGCGTTGCGCCTTGCCCCGGATGAGGAACTGATAGCGACGCTGACGGCGCTGCCGGGCATCGGGCGCTGGACGGCCGAGATCTATGCCATGTTCTCGCTTGGCCGGGCAGATGTTTTTGCGCCTGCCGACCTTGCGCTTCAGGAAGCGGCGCGGCTGCTTTTTGAGCTGCCGGAACGCCCCAAGGAACGGCAGTTGCGGAAAATGGCGCTGGCATGGTCGCCGTGGCGCGCGGTTGCGGCGCGGCTGCTCTGGGCCTATTACCGGGTGGCGAAGGAACGCGAGGGGATCAGATGACGTTGAAGTTTGGCCGCAAGGGCCCGCAGTCCGGACAGGCAAAAAGCGCCCTTGTCTTCGTGCATGGCTATGGCGCCGACGGGCAGGACCTGCTGAGCCTTGCCGGCCCCTTGGGCACGCATCTGCCGGACACAGTCTTCTATGCCCCCGACGCGCCAGAGCCGTGCCGCAACAATCCGTTCGGCTTCCAGTGGTTTCCGATCCCCTGGCTTGACGGTTCCTCCGAGGCAGAGGCGCGGCAGTCGATGGGACGGTCTATTACCCTGCTGGACGCGTTTCTTGACAAGGTGCTGACCGATGAGGGCCTGCCTGCCAACAAGCTGGCACTTGTAGGCTT
The DNA here is from genome assembly GCA_008711135.1 of Rhodobacteraceae bacterium LNNU 3342. Classification (GTDB taxonomy): domain Bacteria; phylum Pseudomonadota; class Alphaproteobacteria; order Rhodobacterales; family Rhodobacteraceae; genus Halodurantibacterium. Next base: position 23,633 of record VUAW01000027.1, on the reverse strand, counting down.
TTCCCAAGGCACGATGATGAGCCTGCACGTCGCCCCGCGCCGGCCAGAGCCGGTGGCGGCGGTGGTTGGCTTCTCGGGCCGGCTGCTTGCGCCCGAACTGCTTGCGACGGAAACCCGCAGCCGCCCGCCGGTGCTGCTGGTGCATGGCGATGCGGACGAGGTCGTTCCGGTCGCCTCGCTGCCCGAAGCCGCAGACGCGCTGACTGCGGCAGGGTTCGAGGTCTATTCCCACGTTTCCCGGGGCACGGCGCATGGGATCGCGCCTGACGGGCTTTCGCTGGCGCTTTCCTTTGTGCGAGAGCGGCTCTGATTTCGCGCCGTCACACGGCTGTCAAACGCGGGCGCTAAAGAGACTGTGGCATCACCATGTTGCGGGGCTTGTCAGGCGGCTCATGCCAGATATAGTTGTGCAAGCTAGGGCGGGTTCGTCCTGCCTTGGTGCCGGTGCCGGCAGACGAGGCGGAGACGGAGTCGAAAAATGGACGGGGATTTCAGGACAACTTTCGTGCGGGAGCCTACGGCGCTGAAGCATCACCCGGCGCTGGTGCTAAATGCAGACTACCGGCCCCTGTCCTACTATCCGCTATCGCTCTGGCCCTGGCAGGAGGCCGTCAAGGCGGCCTTTATGGATAGGGTGACGATCCTTGCGGAATATGACCAGGTGGTCCGCAGCCCGACGACAGTGATCCGAATACCTTCTGTCGTGGTGCTCAAAGAATTTGTAAAACCGCAAAAGCGCGTGGCCTTCACGCGCTTTAATCTTTTTCTGAGGGACGAATTTTCCTGCCAGTACTGTGGCGCCAAGGGCGAACTGACCTTTGACCATGTCGTGCCGCGCGCCCGTGGCGGCATCACCAGCTGGGAAAACGTTGTCGCCGCCTGTTCGCCCTGCAACCTGCGCAAGGGGTCCAAGACGCTGCGCCAGTCCGGGCTGTCCCTGCGCCGGCCGCCGCGCCAACCCACCGCCGAAGAGATGCGCAACGTCGGGCGCCGGTTCCCGCCGAACTACCTGCACGAAAGCTGGCTCGATTTCTTGTATTGGGATCAGGAATTGGACGCCTGAGCGGCATTTTCCGGCAACATCACGGATCGCCTTGTAGGTGTAGCCGGGGATGCTAGACTACTGCGGAACCGGTTGCTAGAACAAGACCGTTAGCGCTAACTCAGGGGCAGAATACATGGTTTCGCGCGTCATTCCGGTCGATCCCTTCGATCTGGTCATCTTTGGCGGAACAGGGGATCTGGCTCGACGCAAGATCCTGCCGGGGCTTTTCCGCCGGTTTCAGTCAGGGCAGATGCCGCAAGGGTGCCGGGTGATCGGCGCCGCACGCACGGAACTGGACGAAGGCGGATACCGTAAGTTCGTGTCTGAGGCGCTGACGGAGTTCGTTCCCGAGGGCAAGCGCGACGAGGAGACGGTTCGCGGTTTTCTCGACACGCTTTTCTACGTTTCAGTCGATGCCAAAGGCGAAGGTGGCTGGAAGGATCTGGCGGGGCTGATGCGGGAGGGCGTTATCCGCGCCTTCTACTTCTCGGTCGCTCCGGCGCTTTTCGGCGATATTGCCGAACGGCTGCATGAACATGGGATCACCAACCGCGAAAGCCGCATTGTGGTCGAAAAGCCCTTCGGCCGTGATCTTGAAAGTGCGCGGGCTTTGAACGCGGTCCTGGCGCGCCACTTCGACGAAACACAGATTTACCGGATCGACCACTATTTGGGCAAGGAAACGGTCCAGAACCTCATGGCCGTCCGCTTTGCCAATATCCTGTTCGAGCCGCTTTGGAACGCGCAGTACATCGACCACGTCCAGATCACCGTGGCGGAAACGGTGGGCGTCGGCGGCCGCGGCAGCTATTACGACAAGTCCGGTGCTATGCGGGATATGGTCCAGAACCACATGATGCAGCTTCTGTGCCTTATCGCGATGGAGCCGCCCTACAAGTTTGATCCGGACGCTGTGCGTGACGAAAAGCTCAAGGTCATTCGCGCGCTTGACGCGGTGCCGCTGGATAACATCGTGCGCGGGCAGTACGTCGCGGGGCAGGACAACCCCGGGTATCTGGAGGATGTGGGCAATCCGGCCAGCCGCACCGAAAGCTACATTGCGATGAAGGTTCAGGTGTCGAACTGGCGCTGGAAGGGCACACCTTTCTACCTGCGCACGGGCAAGCGGCTCCGCGCGCGCACGAGCGAGATCTGCGTCACCTTCAAGGAACCGCCGCATTCTATCTTTGAACAGGAAGAGGGCTGGCGCGAAAACGTGCTGGTCATCCGCCTGCAACCAAATGAGGGGATGAACCTCAAGGTCATGATCAAGGAGCCGGGGCCGGGTGGCATGCGCCTGACCGAGGTACCGCTCGACATGTCCTTTGCTGACGCACTAGGGGAAAACGGCACAGACATCCCTGATGCATATGAGCGGCTGATCATGGACGTCATCCGCGGCAACCAGACGCTCTTCATGCGCGGGGATGAGGTGGAGGCCGCATGGGCCTGGACCGACCCGATCATCGCAGCTTGGGAGGCGAGAGGAGAGCGGCCGCGGCCCTATGACCCCGGAACATCGGGGCCAGAGGATGCGTTGATGCTTCTGCATCGCGACGGGCGGCGCTGGCGGGAGATCAGGGAATGAAGTTCTGCGAGTACCCGGACCGGGAACTGATGATGCTGAGCCTCGCCGACCGCATCGCAGGCGAACTGGCGGATTTTCTTCGCCGGCAGGACCGGGCGACGCTGTCGGTTCCTGGCGGAACCACGCCCGGGCCGGTGTTCGACACGCTGTCTGGCACAGAGCTTGACTGGTCGCGGGTTGCGGTCATCCTGAATGACGAACGGTGGGTGCCGGAAAGTTCGCCCCGCTCGAACACCCGGCTGGTACGTGAACGCCTGCTGCGGGACCGCGCGGCAGAGGCGCAGCTTGTCCCCCTGCACCTGAACACCGACACACCCGAAGAGGCGCTGGATGACGTGATCGCCGAAGTCACGCCGCATCTGCCGATCTCGGTGCTGCTGCTGGGTATGGGGGCGGACATGCACACCGCATCTCTGTTCCCTGGCGCGGATCGGCTGGCAGAGGCGCTGGCCCACGATGCGCCTCCTGTCATGGCGCTGCGGGCCGAGGCTGCCGGAGAGCCGCGCATCACCCTGACTGCCCCGGTCCTGAGAGGGGCGATGCGGATCCATCTGCTGATCACGGGCGCAGAGAAACGCGCGGCGTTGGAAAAGGCACGGGGGCTGGACGACCTCTCGGCGCCGGTGCGAACCATCCTTCCGGATGCAACCGTCCATTGGGCAGAATGAAAGAGTGATCATGAGTATTTGGGACGATCTCGCCGCCCGCCGTGCGGGCGTGAAGGACCGTGCAATCCTGTCCTTGTTCGAGGACACCAACCGGGCCACCGATTTCTCGGCCCGCCTTGGGGATGTTTTGTTTGATTATTCCAAGACCAACATTGACGCTGAAACCCGCGATCTTCTGATTGCGCTGGCCGAGGCCTCGAACCTGACAGAGCGTCGCGAGGCGATGTTTAAGGGCGCCTGCATCAACGAGACCGAGGGACGCGCCGTACTGCACACTGCGCTTCGTAATCTTGATGCCGAGGTGCAGGTGGACGGCAGGGACGTCATGCCGGCGGTGCGCGAAACCTTCGCGCGGATGGAAGGCTTTGCCGAGGATGTCCGTTCCGGGCGCTTCCTGGGGCAGGGCGGGGCGATCACCGACGTGGTGAACATCGGCATCGGCGGGTCCGATCTTGGTCCGGCGATGGCGGTTCTGGCGCTGGCGCCCTACCATTCCGGTCCGCGCTGTCACTTCGTTTCCAACGTGGACGGGGCCCATGTGGCGGACACGCTGCGCGGGCTGAACCCGGAAACGACGCTGATCATCGTCGCCTCCAAGACCTTCACCACGATCGAGACGATGACCAACGCCAACACCGCCAAGGCCTGGATGGCGGCCAAGGTGCAGGAGCCTGCGCAGCAGTTCGCAGCGCTGTCCTCGGCGCAGGACAAGACGAGCGCATATGGCATCGACCCCTCGCGCGTCTTCGGGTTTGAGGATTGGGTCGGCGGGCGCTATTCCATGTGGGGGCCGATCGGCCTGTCACTGATGATCGCCATCGGCCCTGAGCGGTTCCGCGAGTTCCTGGCCGGAGCGGCGGAAATGGATGCCCACTTCCGCCAGGCACCGCTGGTCGAAAACCTGCCCGTGCTGCTCGCCCTCGTGGGTATCTGGCACAATCAGGTCTGCGACTACGCCACCCGTGCGGTGTTGCCGTATGACCAGCGTCTTCTGCGTCTGCCTGCCTATCTTCAGCAGCTGGAGATGGAGAGCAACGGCAAGCGTGTTTCGATGGACGGCCAGGATCTCGACCGCCATTCCGGCCCCGTGGTGTGGGGGGAGCCGGGGACGAACGGCCAGCATGCCTTCTATCAACTGATCCACCAAGGCACCCGGGTCATCCCGTGCGAGTTCCTTGTGGCAGCGCAGGGGCATGAGCCTGATCTTTCCCATCACCACCGGCTGCTGGTTGCCAACTGTTTGGCGCAGTCCGAGGCGCTGCTGCGGGGCCGCAGCCTTGATGAGGCGCGGGAGATCATGCGCAAGAAGGGGCTGGAAGGTGAGGAGCTTGAACGCCAGGCGCGGCATCGGGTTTTCCCCGGCAACCGCCCCTCGACCACGCTCATCTATCCCAAGCTGACGCCGCATGTGTTTGGCCAGATCATCGCGCTTTACGAACATCGGGTGTTCGTCGAAGGGGTGATCCTTGCGATCAACAGCTTTGACCAATGGGGGGTGGAGCTTGGCAAGGAACTTGCGCTTGCCCTTCAGCCGCTGATCGAGGGCAAGGCAGAGCCGGAAGGCAAGGATGGCTCTACCCGGCAATTGCTGAGCTTTGTTCTGAACTGCTAGGTCGGGGCGCCCTCGGGCGCCCCTTGCCGCTCAGTTCTGGGCAGCAACGATGATGATTTCGACCTTGTAATCCGGCGTCGCTAGTTTCGACTCTCCCGTCGCGCGGGCGGGGGTGTGGCCCTGCGGCACCCACTGATCCCAGACGCGGTTCATTTCGGCAAAATCGGCCATGTCGGCCATCCAGATCTGCGCCGTCAGGATGCGGGTCTTGTCGCTGCCTGCTGCAGCCAGAAGGCGGTCGATCTCGGCCAGCACGGCCTCTGTCTGCTCGGCCACCGGTGCGCCGGGTTTCGCCACTTGGCCCGCAAGGTACACAAGGCCATTGTGGATGGCGGCCTGGCTCATGCGCGGGCCGGTTTCGATACGGGTGATGTCGGACATCTGGATCTCCCTGTTGCGATGCAGGGAGGTGCTAGCCCGTTCCTTCACCCTGCGCCAGAGGGGCGTCGCGAGGACGCCCCTTGGCAGTGGCTCAATTATCCTCGTGCCGGCGGTTCGAGGCGTGGTCGGCGTATTGCTGGGTCTGGACGAACTTGCTGTCGAGTCCCCGCTCGTCAGAATGTTGTGCCTTGTCGCGGTTCGACAGGACCATGTTCTGGGGGATTTCGGCGCTGTCTACCTCGGACATTGCGCCAGTGCCGTCGCCCTTGCCCTGAACGCCGGCGCCGAAGTGCTTGCGGCTTGCATTAGCCATTGGACTCTCCTTCCTCATCCACGCCGTCGAGGCATGTGCATCCATTCAACCGCTGGGAGGGGGCGTTGTTCCGCTGTACACGCTTGCTTGACCGGGACGTGAAAGGCCCGCAGCGCGTGGCTGCGGGCCGCAATGTGGCGCTGTGGCGCGATCAACCGTCCTGGTAGTCGGGCAGGCTGCCGATGGCCTCCCTGCCCAGCAAAAGCTCTACTGTGTAAGTCCCGTCGTCATGTGCTCGCACGTTGAAGTTCATGGCGTCGATCTCGACCTGACGGTTGTCCATCTCCACCACCACGGACCGGACGCCGTCGGAGTCGTCAAAGGTGATGACCTGAGATACGGTTCCGACCTCTTCGCCCTCGGTGCCAAGGACGCTCGCCCCTTCAAGCGCGCCAGCCTCCAGTTCGCTGACGGCAACGGCTTCGCCTGTTTCAGCGGTATCGGGTGGCGTGGCACCGCTGTTGTCGCTAAGGCTTTGATCAGCGCCCGCACCGCTTCCCGCACCTGTATCCTGTGCAACGGCCGGGACCAAAAGCAGAAATGCGGCAGAGGCCGTCATCAGAAGACGTTTCATTGCTCAGTCCTTCCATGCATGGGAACTGATGAAACGATCACTTGGTGACTGTGTTCCCGCGGGGCCTTGAGATGTTCCCCACGATCTTGCAATTATGCGTGTGCTACGCCGCAGGCCGGGCGCGATCTGCGGCCACAGTATTCTTGCCCCGCCTTTTTGCACCATAAAGATGCGCATCCGCGGCCCGGTAAAGGCTCCGGAAGTCCTCGTCGACATCAGCATGGCCGCATCCGATACTGACGGAGAGCGGGTAGGCTTCGCCCCTTGGCGCGAAGCGGGCGGCCCGCACCGCTGCAAGGACCCGATGGGCCACGCCCAGCGCAGCAGGTGCCGAAGTATCGGGCAGAAATACGCCGAATTCCTCGCCCCCAAAGCGACCCACGATGCCGTTTCTGCCGACCGCCTCGGCAATGGCCCGTGCAATGAGTTTCAGCGCCTCATCGCCTTCATCATGCCCAAAGGTGTCGTTGACGCGTTTGAAGTCATCCGCATCGATTAGGAGCAGGGCGCCGCCGGTGGATCTCAGTTGTTCTGTCACGCGGGCGGTAAAGAAGCCCCGGTTCAGCACGCCGGTGAGATAGTCGCGCTCGGCCGTCGCCGCCAGCTTGCGGTGCATCTCGGCCAATTGGCGGACCTTGGACGACAGGGTGTAGATGATGGGCGGCGCAAGGATCAGCGGGATGATCAGGTTGTTGATCGGGTCCTTGCCCCAGGCGACACGCCCCGTCCGAAAGGAAAAGCCGTCGACGATGAAGGCCACGCCGATGCAGATCGCGGTTCCCAGGACGGTGGTCGCCATGACCTCCGCACGGCTGTTCGGAGTGAACTTCATCCTGCCATTTCCGCCCTAAATTGCACCGGCTCGCAAGCCTGTAGAGCCAGCCGACGATTCGGGCTAGTAAAATAGCTGTAAAAATCCAGCAACTTGAGCGGCAGGGAGAGATGGAGCGGGTGAAGGGAATCGAACCCTCGTCGTAAGCTTGGGAAGCCCCATACCTGTCTAATAGCCACCTGAAATCACGCCCCTTTATTTCGGCTTCGGGACTTTTTTCGGGAAACCCCATCCAGAGCGGTGAACGCATCAAGGGCTGACTCCAGGTCATCATCCAGCACATGAGCGTACCGGTTCGTCGTCTCGATGCTGGCATGACCGAGCAAACGCGACACCAACTTTATGTTGCCGGTCTGGCGCAGCATCCGGGTTGCGAACGTGTGGCGCAGGTCGTGAAAGCGGAAGTCCTCGATGCCTGCCTCCGCAAGCGCCTGACGGAACTCTGCGTCAATCCCGCCGCCGTTCGGCGCAAGGCGCAGCCGCTTCTTGGTCTGCTGGTCGATGTAGGTGATGACATAGGCCTCATGCCCCGGCTCCTCGGATCGGGGCAGGGCCGTCAGGAACGCCCGCATCTCAGCATTGATCGGGAATATCATCGTGCCGCCGCCCTTAACGCGGAAGCGCAGTCGGCTGGCATCAAGGTCAACGTCCGTCCAGCGCAGGCCGGTGATCGTCGCCTTGCGCGCGCCGGTCATCAGAGCGAATTTCACCAACGGGTGCAGATCCACCCGCAAGGCAGCGAACAGGCGCTCCTGTTCCGACCATGACAGTTCACGCACGCGTTCCTCGGCTTCCTTGGTCTCGAACGGCTTCATGTCCGTCACTGCGGCCAGAGCCTTGTGGAACTTGACCATGTGCCTGATCGCGCGGCCCAGCAGTTGCAGCTGCCGGTTCACGGTGGCGCTGCTGACTTCGGCACGGCGCCGCGCCACGAAGCGCAGCACGTCGGCCTCGGTCAGCTTGTCGAGCGTGATAGCCGAACTCAGAACCTCCAGAATTGCCTTCCCTTGGCTGAGGGCGGTACGTGCGCTGCTCTGGTGCTGGCACACGTCGCTCCAGTAGGTGCCGATCGCTTCCGACAGCGTGAAGATGCCGGTAGGCGCGGTGGTCTTGGCCTTTACCCGCGCCTCTGCCTCTACGGCTTTGGCTTCCTCGTAGTCTTCCGTCCCGCAAGAGCCGTGAAATCGACGACCCCGGACTTGGAAGTCGTAGTGCCAGAAGCGCGAGCCTTTCGGGCGGAATGGCATTCGTTGACCGTCCTTCTTCGATGAATGCGGCGATGTCGTCTTCGCGATACCGGATCGTGCCGGCGCTGAGCATGACGTATGGTAGGCCCTTCTTGCGCAGGCCGCGCAAGGTCTTCGTGCAGATCTGGAGCCGATCGGCAACCTGTTCAGGCGTCAGGAGCATGGGCGCCGTTCTCCTCCTTGCATGTATCTTCAGGCGGCCACACCGAAGGGACGCACACGCCGTCCTCCTCGCAGACGACCTGCGGAAAGGCAGGGGCCGCGAGACATGCGGCGATGATGCGGCGATGGCGAGGCGGGTCATTTCAGGCCCTCCGAAAGGGCGGCGCGGGCTTCATCGTACTTGCGCCAGAGGGGGTCGAGATGCTTGGCCGCATCCGTCACGTCCATGCCAGCGATACTGGCTCCAAGCGCAACGTGCTGCGCCTGCTCTGCCAGTGCGTCGGCGGCTTCAAGAGCTGCCTGCAGATCGTCCCGCAGTACGGGGGCTGTCGTCGACGGGTCCAGTATCGCCTCCATGTCGGCATGTTCGGCACGGCGATACTCTAGAAGTTCGCGGGCAAGTTCCTGTACCTCATGGAAGGCAAGCCAAGATCTTCCTTCGGCCACGGCCTCCAATACTCCTGTCATCAGGCGCTTTGTTGACTCATTCATTGCCCTGCCTCCTCTATGGTCCATGCCGCCGGATCGCGATTGTCGAAGAAGCGGTCGTATTCCGGCTTGGTCAGCTTGCGCGTCTCGCCCGTCTCCCGGTTCGTCACCGTGGCGGCAACGATGTCCTGCACGGTGCTGTAGCAGCCGATCTGGCGGGTGGTGAACTCGAAGTGCTTCATGGCTTCCTCCAGGGTGATGTGAACTCGCCTGCAAGCTGGTCCGCGACGACGGCGAGAAAGTCGGTGTCGGGGCCGTGGGTCTCTTCCCAAAGGCTCTTGTTCGTGTGGATGCCGCCCGCGCCGAGATGGTGATAATGGCAGAGCGGGATGGTCTGCAGGTCGCTCGCTTTGCGCTGGCCATATCGTCCGCTGATGACGTGATGAACCTCGACCGGACGCGACCCGCAAACGCAGCAGGGGAGCTGGGCCACGCGGGCCATGTGCGCCCGCCCGGCCGCCGTGCCGCGCTCTGGGGGTGGTCCCTTCAAGCCAAGCGGGCCTTTCCCCATCAGGCTCATGCCCCGTCCTCCGGCAGAATGCTCGCCACGATCCGCGCAATCTCGGACCACTCCGGCGACTGGCTGATCCACGGAGCCAGCTCGGCCCGGATCAGTTCGCACGTCGCCATGGCGAATTCGTGGAACTCCTGCTCGCCCATCTTCGCGAAGGACGTGCTGCGATAGGTGATGGCGTGGGTCGTGCCGTCTGGCGCGGGCTTGGGCAATGGTACGGTATCGTACATTCCCCGGCGCAGCTTGACCCACCGCTTCAGCGTGTCGATGTCGGTGGATGCCGGGCCGCTGTTGATCGCCTTGACCACCAGGCCAAGCATGACGTGGTAAAGCGCCGCGAACTTACCGTTGCGGTCATTGTCCACCTTGATCCGCAGGCGGGTGCCTTCCGGGAACTCCGCAAGCGCCCGCTGGAAGCGGCTGTAGGGGACGATGGACTGCCCGACGCGCGTTCCCCACATGACGGTCATGCTGCTTCCTCCAGTGCGTACCCGCCCCACTGTTCGGCGGCGGCGCGCGCAATGCCCGGGAACGTCTTGCTGCGAAACTTCCACCGATCGGGACCGGGCGGCGCACGGTGCACGGCGCTCCAGACCTTGTGTTCGTCAGTGCCGGGCTTGGGCGGCACCAGCTTGGCGGTAGGTTGCAGGGGCGGGAGGCCGCGCAGGTAGAAGCCCGTCGCCTTGAATGCCTGTTCGCCAAACCACCACGGCTGCACGATCTGCGGCTTCTGGTAGTTCTGGATCCGCTCGCGGGCGTACTTGTGCATGACGGGGTTCTCAACTGCCACCCGCGGGATGGGAGCGTTCCAGCAGGCAGAGAACAGCGCGGCGCCCTCGTCCAGTTCAGCCCACATTTCTTCGGGCGTGCGGCCCGGCGGCGGGGTGTGCAGCCAGCGGACGCCCGAATTGCAGAGCCGCGTGCAGGGCGGGTGCATCACTGCCAGCAGATCCCAGCCCTCATGCAGGTGATCGCGCACGTCCCCGACGATATGGCGGTTCGACCGATCGTCAGCCGGCAGCAGGTCCACAGACTTGGCGTCATGGCCAAGGGCCGTGAAGGCGCGGCGCATCTCGCCCGAGGTTTCACATCCGATGAGCACCCGCATCAGTTCGCCCCCCAGACCTTGAAGCCGCGGTCATAGACCCGCTGCACGCGCGGCCGCAGGCTGTCCAGCTCGTCCTCGCTGCTGTAGCCGAGCGCCTCGGTCGCGTGATCCACGATCAGCGCCTCTTGCTCCCAGCCCTCGATGGCGCAGGCTGCGCGGATGGCCTCGGCTATGGCGGTGTCGGTGGGGCGGGTCATTGAACCGCGCCCCGGTCGACGTGAGATTTGATCTCGGCAATGATCCAAAGGCTGTGCGCAAGGATGTGGTGCGCCTCCTGCGGGTCATTGTTGGCGAAGTCGATTGCGAGGTTAGCAAGGAAGGCGGCAGCGTTCTCGGGCGAGTAGCCGTCAAGTTGCTTGGTGAAGTTGCCAACGGCAGTGCAATACTCCTCCAGCGTCATCACGGCACCTGCGGTTCAAAAGGGATCTCGTCGTCCAGCCCCGGCGCGCCGCCCGTCCGTGCCCCATAGGCGCTGCCGCCCTGCTGGCTGTCGTCGCGCTGCTGGCCGCCACCCTGCGGGCCGTCAAGCAGCGTCAGTTCCCCGCGATACGGGCGCAGCACAATCTCGGTGCTGTATCGGTCGGCGCCGGACTGGTCCTGCCACTTGCGGGTTTCCAGTTGGCCCTCGATGTAGACCTTGCTGCCCTTGCGCAGGTATTGCTCGGCGATCTTCGCCAGCGGTTCGGACATGATCGCGATGCTGTGCCACTCGGTGCGCTCCTTGCGCTCGCCGCTGGACTTGTCGCGCCACGTCTCGCCGGTGGCGATGCGCAGGTTTACGACCTTGCCGCCGTTGGGGAAGCTCCGCACCTGGCTGATACGGTAGCCCACGAGGCCGCTCACCACATCCACAGCGAGATCACCCGCGACGCTCCATCTTGCTGCCTGCGTGCAGTAGCCGACGGGGACGAGAAGCGATGGACTGACGCGCGCCGCACGGAAGAGGATTTCGCCTACCCCGCAGGCAAGCTCATCGCCCAGGTGGTTGAGGCAATTCAGAAGGCTTACGGATGAAGCCTCCGAAAGGGAGGATAATTGACATCGCTGACGTCATTCCTGCATAGGTCTAACAACATGGGGTTGTGTTTGGCCGGGGGAGCGGGCGTTTGTGGAAGATCTTTGTCATCTCGCTGGATAGTGACGTTCAGCGGCGCGCCGAATTGCTTCCGAAGCTGGAAGGCTTGCCGCTCGACGTTGAGGTTATCCCTGCGGTAGATGGGCGATCCGGTCTGCCGGCCGATCTAGAGCAGCATGTGTGCCGCGAGAGCATTTGGCGCGGCACGGGGTTTAACCCAGCGAACGCTGAGCTGGCATGTGCGCTGTCGCATCAGAAGGCCTACCAGAAGATCGTTGATGAGGGGCTAGACGGCGCCATTATCCTTGAGGATGACGCAGTGCCGCAGCCTGAGTTTTTCGAATTTGTCGCCGAGCGCGGATATGAGCATGCCAGTATGATCCTTCTGGATCACAGTTCGGCATGGACGTTCTCGTTCTGGCGTCCGGTCAGCTTGCCGGGTGTCCAGGCGGTGCGGCTTTCGCGTAATGCAGATCGCAACACCGCCTACAGCATCAAAAGGCCGGTGGCGGAGCGTATCATCCAGCATTCACGCCCCTTGCGAGGGCTTGCAGACTGGCCGGTCGATATAACCAAGTTCGGCGCACTAGCCGCGATGCCGACAATCGTAGGGCATCCGCCTGAAGATGGAGATCAGTCGCACATAGACGCTCTTCGCAAGGCGTCCCGAGCAGCGGGGACACCAGAAGGCTTCCGGAAGCAGCGCGTGTCTTTATCTCACTGGCGGAGGAAATACCTCAAGATCCGCAAGAACTTCGAGAGGCGGATTTCCTAGGATGTCATGACTTCATGCAGTGGGCTTCCGACGGGCGGCTCCTCTGCGCCCAGCATCTTGTGCCACAGGTGAACGGCTTTAGTGCGTGGGGTAACAAGGTCGGATAGCCTCAAGCCGGGATCACGCAACAGCGAAGTCTGCCAGGGATGCACGGGGTAATAGGCGTCAACCGGCGCCACATGATCCGTCAGGCCTAAGGTGCCAACGTAGTGGGTCAGGAGTTGCGGCCCCCATACGCCCCAGTCGTAGCTGCTGACATGCACTGGCCTGCCAAGGCGTCGACGAAGGCGAAGGTTTCGTTGCTTGGAGGGGCGAAGCCAAGGCGGGATGAAATGCTCGTCATTGGTCGCATCAACAAGCGCCCGCGACAGATCACTGTCTGGAGGAAACTTCAGGAAGGCGCCGTTGACCGTGTCGTCCTGCTCTGCGCCCATCATGTAATCAGCGTCCTCCAGGGGCTGCAGGCAGAACATATCGCAGTCAGAGTAAGCGCCGAACCCAGCCGCTACCAACCGGTACCGGTAGCGGTCACAACCAAGGGCAACGCTCCCCGTCTCTCGATGGGCAAGCAGATCAGATAGCGGCATCACCTTTGCGGCGTCGATGACGCGGACACCATCCGGAAGGTCGGCAGGCGTCTCATAGCAATGCAGATGAACAGCGTGTCCGTGTAGAAGAAACGAGCGGACGCAAGCGGCATGGATCCGACCTAAGCGCGCGCCGTGCCAGAACATGTTGATGTCGATAGGCAAATGAACGTACCTCCAATGCCTCCGGAGTAATGCGTGAACGGTGTTGGCATCAACCGCATTCTCGAGAGGGCCTGCAGATGAAAGCATCTGGTGGGTGGAAAGGCGAGAGGGGCACCCGGCATGAACGCGGCTACGGAACCGCGTGGGTGAAGCTACGTGAGAAGGTCATCGAGAGAGACAGCGGCCTATGCGTCGCATGCCTGCGTGACGGGCTGATCGTCATCGGCACAGACGTCGACCACATCACGCCCAAGGCGAAGGGCGGAACAGACGACATAGCCAACTTGCAGCTGCTGTGCGGTCCGCATCACCGTGAGAAGACCGCAAGAGAGGCGTCGGAGAGAAGCAAACGGCCAAAGAGGCCGGATGGGTGGCGCCCCTGACCAAGGGGGTGCTGCGAAGGCAAATAGGGCTTGGGGCTGGGACCGACCCCGGAAGCTGCGTTTTCACTGAGATCTACGACAAAGGGCGGTAGGGGTCATGGGGAAGCCGAGGCAGCCGCGTTACGCGCAGATCTTCAACGATGATCCTGCCAAGGCTGACATCGCAAAAGCCAAATGGGCAGAGGCGGTGGGTCACCTAGGGGACAACGGGTGGATCACGCCGGGTCGCCTTGCGGTGGCCGACAGGTACGCCCGGGCTTACGCAGAGTACGAGACCCTTTACCCGATCGCCGCGGCGGAGGGGCCCGTAAAGGTCGGGCCCAACGGCGGGGATGTTTTCAACTTCAACTGGTCGGCAGTGGAGAAGCTGAACGAGCGGCTGGCCAAGCTGGAGACCAAACTGAAGATCGACCCGAGCGAAGATGCGTCGGAGCGCCCGCCGGTATCACCGAAGACCAAGGCCGATGAATACCTCGACTGATCCGACGACGCAGTATGCGCGCGACGTGAAGGCGGGGAAGATCGTCGCTGGTCAATTGGTGCGCCTGGCTGCGGAACGGCATCTGCGCGATCTGAAGGAGGGACCGAAGCGGGGCCTGAAGTGGGATGCGAAGGCGGCGCAGCACGCAATCGACTTCTTCCCGTCGGTGCTGAGCATTACGGAGGGAGCCAAGGAGGGCGAGCCGTTCAACTTGCTTCCGTGGCACCTGTTTGTTGTCGGTAGCATCTATGGATGGCGGGATCGCAACGGGCTTCGGCGGTTTCGCTTTGTCTGGATGGAGACGGGCAAGGGGCAGGCCAAGTCTCCTCTGATGGCGGGTCTTGGGCTCTACGAGATCCTTGGCCGGAAGCGAAAGCGGTCGGAGGTCTACTGCATCGGCGAGGACCGGAAGACTGCCAACGTTATGTTCCGGGATGCTGTGGCTATGTGCCGGGCGCCCATCCCCGGCAAGGACGGTGAGACGCTGGAGGGCACCAACCGGGTGATCATCCGCGGCTTCGGGGATAACGCCTGGAAGGTTGAGCATCCCAAGAGCGGTTCAAAGTTTGAGCCTATCGCCAACAGTGACGCGATCTCGGGGCCGAAGCCGACGCTGGTTCTTGGTGACGAGATCCACGAAATGAAGACGAACAAGGCCATCTCGATCTGGCGCGCGGCCATCGCGAAGATGAGCGGCGACCCGATGATGGTTCTTGGCACCAACACACCGTCATCAGACCAGCAGGTTGGGACGAGCTACAGCGAGTATTTCCAGAAGGTGCTGCGCGGAGGACTTCGGCCACGTCGCCTTTGGCGCGGCGCTGGCTGCCCGCTTCTGGCCCCCGCTTATCGCGCTGCACGCGCTCTGGCTTCTGAGCGGCGCGCTCTACCGCATGAAGTAGAAGACTGCCGTGGTTCAAACTTGCCGCGTAACGGGAGCCGTCAAGGCCCCTGATGGAAGCCTGCTGCCTAACGCCCGGGTGGTGTTCAGCCTGGCGCAGAACGCCGTGACCGCAGACGGCGGGGATACCGTCGTGCCGCGCCGGGTGGACGTGCTGGCGGATGAGGCCGGGCAGATCGAGGCGGACCTGTTCCCCGCGCTCTACACCGTCCGCGTGACCGACGCGCAGGGGCGGGGGTATCCGACGTTCCGCGCCGCTGTGCCTGCGGAGGATGAGGCCAGGCTGGCTGACATTCAGGACATGCCGGAGCCGGCGCCGCCGATCATCAACGAGGTAAAGGAAGCCGCCGACCGCGCCGAGCGCGCCCGCGACGGCCTCCTGAGCAACAGCCTGCTTTACGTCGGACAAACCGACATCGGCGTCCGCCTGGCTATTGGCCGGGGTGTCGTCGTGGAGGAAAGCAGCGCCCCCTATGACAGCATAAAATTGAGGATTTCCGCACCATGAGCATCTTTGAGGAAGTGGATCTGCTGAAAGCCAGTGCGGTTGTACAGATTGCCGAGGATCTGGCGCAGACAGTCACGGACGCGGTGAAACCCGACGCGGATCGGGCGGAGGAAAGTGCGTTGGTTGCATCATCAAGCGCCACCGCCGCTGCCGCATCGGAGGAAAGTGCGAGAGGCGAGGCAGATCGGGCAGCAGCAGTTGCGGCGACGTTGCCTGCCGCGTTTGGCAGTTATGACGCGGCCTTGGCTGCGGTCACCGGGGCGCGGATACCTGCAACGGCGGTTCGCCTCTCCTAGACGGTCCACGGGCGCGAGGTGGCGGTGGTGCGCCACGCGGCCGGGTCTTCCCTTGGCGGCGGGTGGGCGCCGGCCGGGGTTTCACAGCCGGAGCATTTCGGGGCAGTGGGCGACGGGATCACGGATGACACCGCGGCACTGATCCGATGGATGGAACACGGCGGCGAGATGTCCGCAGACGGCACTTATCTGGTGGCCTATGCGGGAGCAGATGCGGGCGGAGCTTATGCGCGGCTCCTGAATGACGTGGATTTCTTTGCTGGTCCGAACTGCCGCTTTGTGGCGGGCGAGGGGCTGGACAACGACATTCTCCGCTACACGGCCGAGCTTTCCGTTTACAACGTGGGCAAGCGGCCTTCGATTGTCTGGCGCGGCGGGGTGATTGACAGCACGCTGCAAGCCAACAGCACCATTATCCCGAATTCCACAGCCTATCCGCCCATCCGGCCGGGTGCCTCAACCACGACGGACGGTCTTTACATCCTCGGCTGGGTCCAGATCGGCGATGCATATTTCTCGGCCCTCGACAGCGTGACGGTTGAGGGAGTGACGTTCACCAGCGGGGACCATTGGCAAACGGCGGGCGGAGACAGCCAGCTTTTCATCAGTGGCGCCAAGTCTACCACGGTGCGCGATAACGAGTTCGTCGCGGGGCGTGACTGCGGGTTCTATGGCTCCGGTTTGCCGTCCGGCGAGATGCCGGAGTGGACCTGCTCAGTTGTCGACAACGTGTTCCGCGCCTGTAACTGGGGTGGAGCTATCAAACGCCAGCCGCGCAATCTTGTGATGATCGGAAACCGCGGCATCAATACCCCGCAGATGCTGGTCCTGAGCGGACTGAGTGGAGCGGGCGGCACTGGCGGCGTGATTGCCAACAACGTGGGCGAGCAGGCGTGGCAGGTTGTCCGGATGGATGACGTGTCAGGCGTCGAGTGCTACGGCAACGTCAGCATCAATCACGGGCCTCTTCTGGCGGACGGCAGCACCCCGATGCAGGTCTACACCGCTTATAACACAGTCGTCAGGATGCAGGGCTGCCGCGAGTGTCGCGTCCACGACAACATTCTGGCGAGCGTCAACCCCGCAGCCGCGGGAACGGAGCGGATGGTGGTTCACCTGAACAAGGGCGACTTCGGCCCCACCACGCATTGCGACGTTTACGACAACCGCGCCTTCGCTGGCACAACCGTTATCGAGGAACGGCAGGACGAAGCGGACTTCAACCGCTTCTGGGGGAACGGGGGGCCGGACGCCGTTGTTACGCCGGTCATCCTGCGCGGAACCAGTAGCATCAACCGTGACGCCCTGACGCTCTGGTCAAGCGCGACAACCGCGACCACAGGGACCACAGAAACAATTGAACTCAGAGCCGCCACGGTTCGCGCTCGCAAGCTTGTCCGTAGTGGGGACGCCGTGACCTTCACGGCCACCGGCAACGCTTCCGGCACGGCAGGCAGCAAGCGGATCACACTCAGGGTGGGCAGCTCGACAGTCAACTTCCCGCTGGTAGCCGGCGAGTTTGAGTGGGTAGCGGATGGCACGGTAACGACCACCGGAACTTCACTGCGCGTTGTTCTGAGGCTTGTCACATCAACCGGGCAAAGCTTTGTGCGATCCATCACGGCGGGTTACACCCCCGGCGCCGAGTGGCCGATCACGGTTTCTGGCGGCCTCACACAGGCGGCGGACACTCTGACCTGCACGGCACTTCGCATTAGCTGATCCATGGACATCCCCGGCCTCATCGAAAGACACGGCATATTCAGCACCGTGATCGCGGCGCTGTGTGCCTACGAACCTACAGGAGGCAGGCCTTGGGGCTCGGTATGATCGTAATCCGTCGCATCAGCACCGGCATCTTTAACCACCTGCCGGTGCGCGTATCCGAATGGATCATGGCCTATGCCAGCATCAGCATGGGTGTGGCGCTGCTCAAGCAGCCGGACATGTTCACCACGTCGGTGTCATTCGAGATGCTGGAGAGCTGGGCCGACGAAGGCACATGGGCCGCATTGGTGCTGCTGTGTGGCGTGCTGAGACTGGCCGCGCTGGTGGTGAACGGCACGTTCGAAGGCTTCCGGTTCTCGCCGCATCTGCGGGCAGGGGCCTCAGTTGCAGGGGCGATGTTCTGGTCGCAGTACTGCCTTGGCTTTCTCATGGCTGCTGCGTTCTCGGGAGGCGCGTGGTCGGGGCCCTCAGTCTACTCGACGCTACTGCTGTTGGAGCTTGCCAACATTTATCGCGCGTGGGTCGATATCGGGAAGGGGCGGGACAGGTGAATTGGGCGGCAGTGAACTGGGAGGCTTTCGCTAACGGGCTGCTGATCGTCGTCGTCGGGTTGTTGTCGGCGCTGGGGTTACGAGGCGGGAAGAAGGCGGCAGATAAGCCGAAGGACGAGACGATGCAGGTTCTTGGCGCCGTGATCGACAACCGCAAGGCGGATGAACTGGTTCGCAGCATCAAGGATCAGACGGAGGCCATCAAGCGCAACACCGAGACGCTGCGGGACATGAACCGCAACATGGACGAGACGCAGCGCGACATGCGCGATCTGTGCCAGGCGCTTTGGCGGCGCCCGCAGTAGACCCACGCAGGTCGAAAAAGGGCGGACCAGTCGGGTCGGATTAGCTGCCATCCGGAGCGGTGTGCCTCGGCCCGGCCTCTGGAAGAACCTCATTCACCGCCTCGGCCACCGAAACTCTGGCAGCAATGTCGCCCGCCTCATCGGCGATGGAGATGCCGATCGGCTCAAACAGCTGCCCGGCCGCCAGGTGATCCGCCGCCATCTCGCGCAAGACGGCCTTCGCCTCGACCTGAGCTGCGTCAAGATCGGCGCAGTCCGTTCCTTCCGTATCTTCGAGGCTGTCTGACGGGTAGTCCAAGTGGAAATAGGATATCGGCATGTTGAGCCTCCCCATCTCCAACAGCACGTGCAGGGCTTTGTTCCTTTGCCCGCCTAGCGGGGAGACCCTCACGCACGGCCTTTTCGAGGGCCTGCCGCAGTTTCGACTGTGGGCGTCGCGGCGGTGATGAGCTGAAGGCTGCGCCGGGTGATGCGCAACGGGCGGCGCCGAAATTTCGCCACCCGCTGCAAGACGCCGATTGGACGACGCCTCCGGTCGCGCCAGCGGTGTGGTGTCCCGGTGTGTCCCGACGCGACCTGCATAAAGGGTAGTCTCTTCCCGCAATGCGACAACCGGCGATTGAGTAGTTTTGAACGCCCTGCGCCTCCGCCGCGAACCCACCACATCAGCAACGCAACATAAGGTTCGCTTCGGCGGGCCTTTTTCATTTCAGGGGTATCCCATGGAAGTCAATCAGCGAGCCATCGACCTGATCAAGAAGTGGGAAGGCTTCCGGGCCACTGCCTACCGCGATCCGGTCGGCATCCTCACCATCGGCTACGGCACCACGGCGGCGGCAGGCGTGGGCATCGACCCGAAGCCGGGCATGACCATCACCGAGGCAGAGGCGGAAATCTACCTCATGCGTGCGGTCGAAAAGTTCGCCGACCAGATCCGGCCGATGATCAAGGTGCCGGTCAATGAGAACGAGTTCGGAGCACTGGTGTCGCTGGCCTACAACATCGGGCCGGGCGCGTTCGAGAAGTCCACGCTCCTGCGCAAGCTGAACGCCGGCGATCGGCAGGGCGCGGCTGACCAGTTCTCGGTATGGCGGATGGCCGGGGGCAAGGTGCTGAAGGGACTGGAGAACCGGCGCGCCGAGGAGCGTGGGCTGTTCCTGATGCCAGTCGCCGCGCGCCCGCAGGCGCCCGCCCCCGACACCCCTGCCGCGCCAGCCAAGAACGCCGCGCCCGCCGCCGCGCTGGTGGCCGCTGCTGTCATCGGCGCCGTCCTCTATTTCGTCTTCGGAGGCTGACATGGAACGAAAGCCCATCTGGATCGCGTGGACGTACAGCTTCTGGCTGGGTATCCTTCCCGCCCTGCTGACGCTGCTCGACTTCATGATCATGCTCGGCACCAACGCGGAGACGGCAGGCCCCTTTGCTGCCGTGCTGGCGCTGATCTTGCCGTGGAGCGCAGAGCAGATCTCCGAAGGCATGCGGGCTGCATCCCCGTTCTTCGCCCTGTGGGTGGCATACCAACGCGCCGGGGCGGCACGTCCGTACACGCTCGACCCGAGGGCGCGGTGATGGACTGGCTCTGGCTCATCGTGCCGATCGGCGGCCTGCTTGTCGGGCTTGCCGCGGCTGTTTCCCTGCGTCACTCTGGACGGCGTGATGCCGAGCGCGACGCCATCATCAAGGATGCAAAACATGCGCGCACCATCCAGGAGAAGGCTGACGCTGCTCGCGCTGTTGGCGGCGATGTCGATGACCGCCTGTCAAAGCACGGCGCCTATCGGGGCGACTGATACGCTCTGCCGCGAGCTGCGGCGCGACCTGCCGACGTATTCCCGGCAGGACACCTACGAGACGCGAGAGGCAGGCGCCCGGTTCCTGGACGTGTTCCACGCCGTCTGCCCGTGATCACATCAACATCCACACGCAAGGCTCGCTTCGGCGGGCCTTTTTTCGTTTCCAGAAAGGAAATGCCATGCGCCCGCAACGCTTGCTCAACCTCCAGGTCTATTCGCAGCGATCTTCGAAGGACTACAAGGGCGATCCCGAGGCCCTGATGTGGCACCACATGCATCCGGATGCTTATCCGATGGTCATCGCGAACAAGCACGCCACCTCGCGTCAGCATTACATGGCGATGGTGAACCGGATCGGCCTGAAAGACGGCCTGCGGATGCCGTTCAACTACCTGCAGTTCGACAAGCAGGGTCGGATGCCGAAGGACATGGAGGAGATGTTCGACGTGATGGAGGAGCTGGGCCACGGCGTCCTCCTGGTCAACATGGACGGGCACGCCCAGAGGCCGCAGTCCACATCGGTCGGCGGCGCCACCACGATCGAGGGTTGGCGCAAGGTGTTCGACAAGGTGTCGGACTTCCAAGCCCAAAGCTTTGAGCGCCTCTGTGACTGGCTGGACAAGCGGCCCAACCTCAAGATCCACGGGTTCGAGCTGATCAATGAACCTGACGGCTACGACCACGCGGCGGCGACCTGCGAAATCCCGAAGCATCGGGCGCTGCCGGTCTTCAAGGAAATCTTCACCCGCCACCTTCTTCGCCTGATCGACATCCTTGAGAAGCGCGGCTATGGACACCTCACGGTGCTGGTGCCCGGCTGGAAATTCCAAGGCTGGCTCGACCGGCTGGATGACACGCCGCTTGAGGCATTCGGCGGGCGTACCCCGCTGAAGGTTCTGCAAGACCGGCTGGGCGACCGCATCGCTTACGGCTTGCACTTCTATCCCGACTGGTTCGGATCAGTCGAAACCCGCGACGAGATGATCGGGGAATTCAACCGTCGCCTCGGTTCGGTGGTCAACGAAAAGCACCGCGTCTGGACCACAGAAATCAACGCCAACAACTTCGACGCAAACGATTGGCGGAACCGCGGCCGGGAAGCCAAGAAAACCTTTGAATTCCCGAGGTTCTTCGACTGGCTGGCGCATCAGGACTATTCGACCTGCTGGTGGCCTGGGCCGAACTGGGCGCGTTCGCGGCCGATGGTCATCACCCACACGGGCGACGTCCGGAACAACTACCCGAACTCGATGACCGCGCTGCTGCTGCTTTGGTGGCTGTCCTATCCGGACGACACGGCTGGCTCCCGCATCGCTTATGAGGCGGTCGAGGTCAGATCGTCCAACCCTACGAAGCGGGTCAACATCGAGTTCGCGCCGCTTGACGTGCCAGCGACGCTGAAGGCCGAGCCGGGGGCGTGGAATGGCTCTACGGCGGGCATCAGGCAAGCAAGCTGATCGGCGGCCCGGGTAACGACAATTACCTGTTCTCCGGCGACGGGGGCAGCGACATCCTCGCCAACGGTCCCTTTAACGTCGTGACCAGCGGCTACGGCCGCGACACCATCCGCACCGAAGGAGCGGGCGAGACGGTCGTATCGAGCGGCGCCGGGGCTGACGTGCTTATCCCGGGGCCGAAGCACCTGACCGTGCTGCACGGCTTCGAGCCGAAGGATGGCGACGTGATCGACTTCGGCAAGGCGTTTGCGAGCCCGGAAGCCCTGCGCGCTGCGTCAGCGGTCGACGGGCCCAACCTGACCGTGAAGCTGCCGGCGGGGGGGCAGGTGGTCCTGCTGGATCGGCCCTACCTGCTGGAAACGCTGCACAAGTCGGTGGCGGAGTTCTCCGTGGTCGAGGCTGCCAAGCCCGCGCCGCAATCGGAGCGCGCGCCACGCCCGGCAGAAGCCGACTGGCTGCTGGTGGCCAAGGGCGACGACCGGCACCTGGTGTTCAAGCTGCTGAACGTGCCGCAGGTCAACCCGCCGATCACCCACGTAACCCTGAGCCGCGACGGTGCGAACCGGGCGGCTATCACCGTGCCGGCCGTGGTGGGTGAGGAACACCTGTTCGACACGGACGCGAACCCGTTCCTCAAGGACGGCTATAACGTCCAGTTCGTTTCTGCGCACGAACAGAACTCTCCGTGGTCCAAGGTGAAGGAAGTTCCGGCGAAGGAAGCCTACGAGCCTATTCCCGCTCCGGAGAACCCCGAAGAGGACGACACGGGGGCGCCCATTAATCCGGTCGAGCCGGAACAACCGGAAGCCCCGGAACCGGAGCAGCCCGCAGAGCAGCCGCCCGTCGGGGAAACGCCCGCTACCGACCGCGCCGCGCTGTCGCGTGAGCTGGCCGCTACCCTGCGCCGTGCTGCCGATCTGCTAGATGCGCTGGCCGATGGATGACCTGATCGCGTTCATCCTGTTCGCCATGTTCAGCTTGGGCATGGCGATCATCGGCGAGGGACCGTTAGTTCTGCCCTGATCCGAGGGGCTACTCCCGCAGCATCCGGATGGTCAAGCAATGCTTAGTCGCCCATTCCGTTGTCGCATAGATACCTCCAAACTCTTCTCCCCATGTCGGTGATCGAGAATATCCCGTTCCCAATCTCATCAACCAGGCCTTGGTCTATTAAGCGGCGGAGCGAGGAACTGCCATCTTCCCCAGCATATATGGGACCAGAACCAACCTCATCCTCCAGACCGCCTGTATCAGTTGTAAGATGCCATGAGCCGTTCCCGAAGCCGGCCCTAAACGGTCCCATCTCAATTCCGAACTGCAAGATGCCCTTATCTCCGGGGCGCAGCAAATAAGCGATGATGACAGGAGCGATGTCTTTAGGAGAGAGGCCCGTGGGGCGGTCTGTAGAGGCGATCGCTGTAGACGGGACAGCCCTGTCCTGACCCTCCTGTTCTAGCTCCTGTCGTCTCTGTGTTTGTTCCGCATTGATTGCGCTTTCCTTGGCCAGAACCTGCATCTCTGGCGTGGTGAGCTTGAGAATCTCCTTCTCAAGCTCCTGTCTTTCTTGTGTTTGTTCTATTTCATGACCCAGCCTCCGAATGCGTTGAGCATGCGTTGCCATATCTTGCTGTTCCCGGATCTTTTCATGTGGCACCCGCGCAAACCAGTTTCCCGCGAGTTTCATCCATGGCAGCACAATCGCCAGAAGGAGGCCGGAGAGTATTGGATAGATGGCAAACGTCAAATATGACGTGTTGGCATCGAAATAGGCATAACGCACATCTATATCCATGCCGCTAAACAATAAATAGCCGAGGGGCTTCCAGTTCCAGCCTGCAAACGCAAGAGCGACTGCCCCAGCAACAGGGTTGGTTATCCTGTTGCGCCAAGCCTCAACGACATCTCGCATTACCTCGAGCATCCACCTCTCCGTTCCCGACGCCGCTCCCCAATGTACCCGTCTCGTCGGGCCTGAAGCCAGCGCATCGCTCCAAGAGCTTTCAGAATCACCGCGTGCGTGGCGGACTGGCTGGTCTTGCCCCCATTTCACCGGACACTCAGGCGGTTGCGGTTTGAGCAGCGATGAACTCGCGGG
>VUAW01000026.1 GCA_008711135.1 Rhodobacteraceae bacterium LNNU 3342 | reverse complement strand
CATCTCGGTCTTCCTGCCGATGTGGCCGGTGGACCGGCTGCGGCGGCAGGCGGGCAATACACTGCCTCTCGCTGAGGGGCCGCTGATCATCGCCGGGCGCGTGGGCAACCGGCGCATCGTCACCGCAGCGGATGCCGCCGCGCAGGCGCTGGGGCTGCGGGTGGGGATGCCAGTCACTAGGGCACAGGCGCTGGTCCCGGACCTGCGGGTGGCGCCTGCGGACCCGGAGGCCGATGCAGAAAGCCTGGAGCGGCTGGCGCTTTGGGTGCTGCAACGTTTCAGCCCAATTGTGGCCGCCGATCCGCCCGATGGGGTGGTGATCGATTCAACCGGCGCGGATCACCTGCATGGCGGCGAGGAAGCCATGCTGGAGGCGCTGGTGGGCCGGCTGCTCTTGTCCGGCATCACCGCCCGCGCCGCCCTTGCCGATAGCTGGGGCGCGGCCCACGCGCTGGCGCGCCATGCGGCAAACCCGGTCTTTCTGGCGCCACCCGGTACGGCGGCGGATGCGCTGGCACCCCTGCCGCTGGAGGCGCTGCGGCTGCCGCCCGCCACCGCCGCCGGCCTGCGTGATCTGGGCTTTGCGTGCGTCAGGGACCTGATCGGCCAGCCCCGTGCGCCGCTGACCCGGCGCTTTGGCCCGGAACTTTGCCGCCGGCTGGACCAAGCGCTGGGAGAGGCGGCCGAGCCGATCGAGCCGCTGCGCGCGCAAGGGCTGGTCGAAGCCCGCCGCAGCTTTGCCGAACCCATCGGCGCGGCCGAGACCATCGCCCGCTATATCGGCAAGCTGGTCACCGCCCTCTGCCAAGGGTTGGAGGAGCGGGGGCAGGGCGCGCGGCGGCTCGATCTCTTGTGCTGGCGCGTGGACAACCGGATCGAGACGGTGCGCGTGGGTCTCGCCCTCCCGCAGCGCGACGCCAAACGGCTGACGCGGCTGCTGTGCGACAAGATCGAAACTATTGATCCCGGCTTTGGCATCGAGATCATGACGCTGACAGCAACCCTTACCGAGCCTCTGGCCGCCAAGCAGATCAGCACCCTTGACGCCACGACGCCGGACCTGTCCGGCCTGATCGACGTGCTGGCAAACCGTGTGGGGGCTCGCGCGGTCTATCGCCTGGCGCCGGTGGCAAGCGACGTGCCGGAACGCTCTGTCACCCGTATCCCGGCGCTGGCAGAGCCGACGGGGGCGGGCTGGCCCCACCATTGGCCGCGCCCCTCGCGCCTGCTGCCTCGGCCCGAACCGATCGAGGTGATGGCGCTGCTCCCTGACCACCCGCCGAACTGGATCTCGTGGCGCGGTATCCGGCGCCGGGTGTGCCGCGCTGATGGGCCGGAGCGGGTCTTTGGCGAATGGTGGAAACGTGACGCCGAGATGATCGCCGTGCGCGACTACTTCCGCATCGAGGACGAGGCGGGCGAGCGCTATTGGATCTTCCGCGCGGGCGATGGCGAGAATGCCGCCACCGGCTCTCACCGCTGGTTCCTGCACGGGGTGTTCGGATGACCTATGCGGAACTTCAGGTGACTTCACAGTTCTCGTTCCTGCGCGGGACGTCCTCGGCCGAGGAGCTGTTCGCCACCGCTGCCTGCATGGGGATGGAAGCGCTGGCGGTGACCGATTGCAACACGCTTTCCGGGATCGTGCGCGCGCATGAGGCGGCCAAGGCCACGGGCGTGCGGCTGGTGGTCGGCTGCCGGCTGGATCTTTCCTGCGGCATGGCGCTGCTGGTCTACCCAACCGACCGCACGGCCTATTCCCGGCTCTGCCGGCTCTTGACCCTGGGCAAGGGCCGGGCCGGGAAGGGCCTCTGTCACTTGGAATGGGCTGATGTCACGTGTTACGCCGAGGGGCTGATCGCGGTGCTGGTGCCGGATGAGGCTGATGATACCTGCGCCCTGCGCCTGCGCCGCCTGCGCGAGGTGTTCGGCGACCGCGCCTATCTGGCGCTGACCCTGCGGCGGCGCCCGAACGACCAGCTGCGGCTGCATGATCTGTCGAACCTCGCGGCAAGGATGCGGGTGCCGACGGTGGTGACCAACGACGTGCTTTACCACGAACCTTCGCGCCGCATCCTGCAGGATGTGGTCACTGCCATCCGCCACAACATCACTGTCGAGGCGCTGGGATTCCGCCGCGAGCGGCACGCCGATCGCCACCTGAAGCCGCCAGAGGAGATGCACCGCCTGTTCGCCCGCTATCCTGAGGCGCTGGCCCGCACAGAGGAAATCGCCGCGCGCTGCCGCTTCTCGCTCGACGAACTGCGCTACCAGTATCCCGAGGAGCGCGACGATCCTTCCCTGTCCCCGCAAGAGACGCTCGAGCGGCTGACTTGGGAGGGGGCAGCGGCGCGTTACCCCGAAGGCGTGCCCAAGGAAGTCGCTGCCACCCTGAACCACGAGTTGCGCCTGATTGGCAGGCTCGACTACGCGCCCTACTTCCTGACCGTGCACAGCATCGTCCGCTTTGCCCGATCGCGTGGCATCCTCTGCCAAGGGCGCGGTTCGGCGGCGAATTCGGCGGTGTGCTACGTCCTGGGCATCACCGCGATCGACCCGGGCCGCAACGACCTGCTGTTTGAGCGTTTTGTCAGCGAGGAACGCCGTGAGCCCCCCGACATCGACGTCGACTTTGAGCATGAGCGGCGCGAGGAGGTGATCCAGTGGGTCTACAAGACCTATGGCCGCGACCATGCGGCCTTGACCGCCACCGTGATCCGCTACCGTGCCAAGGGGGCGCTGCGCGACGTGGGCAAGGCGATGGGGCTGCCCGAGGACCTGATCCAGCAGCTTTCCGGCCTGATCTGGGCTTGGTCCGACGAAGGGATCAGCGACGCACAGATCCGCGAGCTGAACCTCAACCCCGCTGACCGGCGGCTGCGCCTGACGCTGGAGCTGGCGGCGCAGCTGCGTGGCACGCCCCGGCACCTGAGCCAGCACCCGGGGGGGTTCGTGCTGACCCATGACCGGCTGGATGACCTAGTGCCGATCGAGCCCGCCGCCATGCAGGACCGCCAGATCATCGAATGGGACAAGGACGACATCGACGCGCTGCGCTTCATGAAGGTTGATGTGCTGGCGCTCGGCATGCTCAGCTGCATGCGCAAGGGGCTGGAGCTTCTGGCCGATCATAAGGGGATCGAGCTGGACCTTGCCACCATCCCGGCCGAGGACCCGCGCACCTATGCGATGATCCGCCGCGCCGATACGCTGGGCACCTTCCAGATCGAGTCACGCGCCCAGATGTCGATGCTGCCGCGGCTGAAGCCCCGGACCTTCTATGACCTTGTCGTGCAGGTGGCGATCGTCCGTCCCGGCCCGATCCAAGGTGACATGGTCCATCCCTACCTGCGAAGACGGGAGGGGCTGGAGCCGGTGAACTATCCCACACCCGAACTGGAAAAAGTGCTGGGCAAGACCCTGGGCGTGCCGCTCTTTCAGGAACAGGCGATGCGGGTGGCGATCGAATGTGCGGGCTTCACCCCCGGAGAGGCCGACATGCTCCGCAAATCCATGGCGACCTTCAAGTTCACCGGCGGGGTCAGCGCCTTCCGCGAAAAGCTGGTCGCCGGCATGGTGGCGCGGGGCTATGAGGCCGAATTTGCCGAGCGCACCTTCAAGCAACTGGAGGGCTTCGGCTCCTACGGCTTCCCTGAAAGTCACGCGGCAAGTTTTGCGCTGGTGGCCTATGCCTCTGCTTGGCTGAAGTGCTGGCACCCCGATGCCTTCTGCGCGGCGCTGCTGAACAGCCAGCCGATGGGCTTCTACGCGCCGGCGCAGATCGTGCGCGATGCCCGCGACCACGGGGTGGAGGTGCGTCCCACCTGCATCAACGCCTCGCACTGGGACTGCACGCTGGAGCCCGTGGGCGAGGGGTTCGCGGTGCGCCTTGGCCTGCGCCTGGTCAAGGGACTGGTCAACGCCCATGCCGCTGCCATTGCGCTGGCGCGGGCGGATGAGCCCTTTGCCTCGGTCGAGGATCTGTGGCGGCGGGTCCGGGTGCCGGTGGCGGCACTGTCCCGCATCGCCGAGGCCGACGGCTTCCGCCCGAGCCTCAGGCTTGCCCGCCGCGAGGCGCTCTGGGCAATCAAGGGTCTGCCCGAGACGGAGCTGCCGCTCTTTGCCGCCGCCGAGCGGGCCGGGCAGATCACGTCCGAGACAGCCGGACCAGTTCAGCGGGATGAGTCAGGGGAGGAACCCGCTGTCACCCTGCGCCCCATGCCCGCCGGGCGCGAGGTGGTCGAGGATTACGGCCACACCGGCCTGTCGCTGCGCCAGCACCCGATCGCCTTTCTGCGGGAAAGCCTGACGCGCCGCCGTATCACCCCCTGCGCCGAGGCCATGGCCGCCCGCAACCGCCGCTGGCTGGAGGTCGCGGGCCTCGTCCTGGTGCGCCAGCGCCCGGGGTCCGCCAAGGGCGTCATGTTCATCACGCTGGAGGACGAAACCGGTATCGCCAACCTCGTGGTCTGGCCGAAGGTCTTCGAGGCCAACAGGCGGATCATTCTGAGCGCCTCCATGATCGCCGTTGCGGGCCGGACTCAGCGCGAAGGCGAGGTGACCCACCTCGTTGCCCACCGCCTCGCCGATCTTTCGGCGGATCTGGCCAGCGTCGGCGCGCAAGACACATCCTTCCCGCTGCCGCACGGGCGCGAGGACGAAGTCCAACACGCTGTCCCTGCGCCCGCCCCGGGTGGGCCAACCGCGCCGCGCCCCCGCGACATCTACATCCCAGACCTCCACATCGACAGCATCAAGCCTAGAACCCGGGACTTCCGGTGAGGGGGCAGCAACTATCTGCCGTTGCCGCAGTCAGCGTGGGCAAACAGGCGCGACTACCCCGTTTCAGGTGAATATGCCCGCGCTGGCTGCGCACTGTAATGGGCTGCCGACCGCGCAGGTGCGGTAAATGAAAGGCTGCTGCCGTTCTGATGCAGACGCTTCCTGCAAGTACTGCCGATGTCAAAATGCTGGTAGCTGGCGGTAAGGGTGAAGCATGGCAGGCGACACACCGTTGCCGCTTCCGCAGGGGACAATCCAAGTCACGAACGGTCAGGTCATGATGGCCCTGCCGCTGATCCAATGGAGGAGGGCATCCTCGGCCTTTGGTTGTGCTGTTCCTGAGAAAGTTGATCTGCCCAGATGCAGGATTCTCATTCAAGTTTATCCACGCGGCGCGATCGCCTGCAAATTTCGGCACTTGGTTTTTCGATAAGTAGCCGCACGACGGCAAGCTGGGTTCCCTCAGCCCCGGTTGTCACGGCTTGATCCAGGGGACGGACATGACACAGCCTGCAACGGGTTTCCGCCTGCGCATCCTTGGCGCGGGCTTAATTCTGGCACTTGCATGCGCCAGCACTTCGGCAGCCTGGGCGCAAGAACGCGACCCGGGCTCTGCCCAAGACGAGCAGCTTCAGGGTGAGGATGCCGTCACCTCAAGCACCGAAGAAGGTGACGGGGGTGAAGACCACGGCGAGTTCACCTCTTCGTCCGAAGCACCGGCCACCGAAGCTGCCCGGGTCGATGCCACGAGCTACTGGACCAACCAGGCGCTTCGCCAGGCGCAACCAATGGAGTTGCCGACACCCGAAGAAACAGAAACCCAATGGGAAATGCCCAAGGGGTTCGAGCTTGAAGCCCCCGCCCTGAACGGCGAGTTCCGGGAGGGTGACAGCGATGGCGGATCCCCGCCCGAGATCGATCCGGGAGAGACGCTGCGCCGGCAACTCGACTACGATCCCGACACCAGCGAAACGGCGCTTCCCCAGGCTGGCCCGGAGATGGGACCTGAAGCGACCAGTTCGTTCGGCGCCTACTTCACGACCAAGCGGGTGACGCCCGACTCGACCACTACGGCCTTTCCCTATCGCACCGTTGGGAAGCTCTTCTTCCGCGATCCCCGGACGGGCGCCAACAGTGTCTGTTCGGCCGCGGTCATCAAGCCGCGCCTGGTCGCCACCGCGGGCCACTGCGTGACATCGCCCAGCAGCACCCCTGCGAACCGCTACTTCTATACCAACTTCCTGTTCGTACCTGCCTTCAACAACGGTGCCGCGCCCTATGGTTCGTGGACGAGCAGCCAGCAATGGGTGCTGAACGCCTGGCACCAGTCGAACGGAACGGTACCGAATGCCGGGGACATTGCCATCCTGGTCATGCGGGACCAATTGGTGAATGGCGTCCCGCGGAGGATTGGCGCCATTACCGGCTGGCTTGGCTGGCAGGTCAATGCGCTGTCGCGCAACCACCTGACACTGCTGGGTTATCCCTGCAACCTCGACTCCTGCGCCAAGATGCAGGAAACAAGCGCCGCTGCCTTTGCTGCCGGCGGCAACAACACCTTCATCTATGGATCGGCCAGCCGCGGTGGTCACAGCGGTGGTCCCTGGGTGCAGGATTTCGGTGTCGCGCCTGCCGGTGCTGCACCGGGGCTGCTGGGAAGGAACCTTCTGGTCGGGATCACCTCCTATGGCCCCAACGCGACCGAGCCGAAGTATCTCGGCGCCTCGAACTTCGGGCAGAGCTTCATCGATCTGCTTACTGCTGCCTGCAACGCCACGGCAGGCAACTGCTGACGCGCAACATCCACAAATGCGGCAGGCCATGACGTGGCCTGCCGCACGACTTCGTTCTGCTGTGGAAGACGGGCATGTGACGGGGCAGGGGACGCGGAATTCGCAGCTACAAGACTCGGCAGCGGGCCGACCAAGTTGTGCCGGGCCGGGAACAAGCCTTCCAATGCTTGGTGTGAAGCCGTCGTCGCAATGTCCACTTCTTCGTGCATGTGGCTATTCCGTTCACCCCTATGAGCGACTAGAGCGATAGGAGAGGCAGCAAGCAGGAGAAAGCGATGCGCAAAGCCATCTTTACCGCCTTGGCAGTCGTGCTGGGGGCAGTGTCGGGCGCCGAACCTGCAGCGGCATCGCCCGGACGTTACGAGGTTTTCGGCGTCGGAGAGGATGACATGCTGAAAATGCGGGCGGGGCCCGGCACCGGCTACGTTGTCATTGTCGGTCTTCCCAATGGAACCGTCTTGCGGGTCCACAACTGCCAGCCGATGGGTGGCACGCGCTGGTGCAGCGTTTCCTTGGAGCGTGCGCGCGGGCTCAAGGGATATGTCTCCTGGGCCTACCTGCGGAAGCTGTGACCGCAAGGTAAGCAGTTCGCAGGGTTCGACATGCTCGCGCTGGGTGTTGCTGAACAGAAGGTCTTCTTGTCGCTGCGCACCGGCTGGAATCTACCCGAACTGCGCCCTGCAAGGAGCCATGGTACTGCTCACTGCGAAAGCGCTTCCTGGCGGTAAGAGCCTCGATGCCAGTATAGTTCAGTTAGCCTCGGAACGATTTCAGCTCTACAGCGTCAAGGGCATGGTCATGTCGCTCGTCTCCAAGTCCCGTCTTGCGCTTGCGTGCGGTCCTTGATCAGGATCATTATCACGTCAGACAATCGGAAGATCTGCAAGGCATAGCTGGATAGGGGCCGGCCGGTTGAATCCACTTGGGGCGTGAAATCCGTCTTCGGGTCCGAAGCCTGGAACCAACCCTGACCGAGCGGGTTGGAATTAGGCACCCGGGGCTGATCCCTTTAGCCCGCCCATGGTGCTGTCGTGATCCGGAGAGCTATGCCTGTTCCGGATACCATGTGATCCGGCCCTTTCCCTCTGCCTGAGTTGGAGCGGCGAGACGCCCCTTGTGGAGGAACTGCGAATGCAGATAACAGATGCGAAAAAGCCGGCGTTTAAGCCGAAGGTGACCATGGATCAAACCACTGCGGCGGCCCGTGCTATCATTGACGAGGAAACAGCCGCCCGCCACGCCAAGGTCGCCCGCTTGCGGGCCCTGCGCGTCGCACGCGACCAGCAGCCTGAAGCGCCTTCCCAGCCAGCCAAGCCCCGGACAAGGCGCAAGTGACCGCCTGCGCAGGACAGCATGATTGAACAAATAGTGGGTTGGTCCTTACTGAACAGGAGTTAGGGCGCCCTGCCGTCAAGCAGGAACCTGCCGAACAAGATGGCGGACGAAGCGAAGGAGGGTGGCTGGTGCTACCCCCGCTACGTCCGCCTACATGAGAGGCGGTCAGGCGAGAATGAGATCATCGCGCCTGCCAGCCGCGCTGGTTGGTTTCCAGATCGAACTGACAGCCTGACGGTCATCAAGCCGGCGGATGTCGGCGCGTTCAATCTGAGAACCTCGCAAGCCATCTGATCCGGTTCGCGGGCAAGATCAGGATCCTCCGCGAAACTGCCGCCAAGCAGGCAAGGTTATTCCGCGGTTTTGCGAACCGCACCGGAACCATATGTACCCGCTGCGGTTCATGCTCCTGTCGGACCCTAGGAGGACCTCATGGCCAAGATGATGACTGCACAGGAAGTATTCGCAGTTGGGCTGCGCAACGCGCATGCGATGGAAAAGCAGGCCCTGTCGATCATGCAGCCGCAGTTGAACCGGCTGGAACATTATCCCGAGATTTCTGCCCTGCTGGAGCAGCATATTCGTGAAACCGAAGGCCAGATCCAGCGCCTGGACGAGATCCTGGCCAGTATCGGGGAGTCGGCATCAGGTCTCAAGGACGCAGCTCTGTCGCTTGGCGGCAGCATGGCGGCAGTTGCCCATGCGATGGCGGATGACGAGATCCTCAAGAACTCCTTTGCCAACCACGCCTTCGAGAATTTCGAGATCGCGGCCTATACATCCTTGATCACGGCCGCCAACGTCAGCGGCATGGCCTCTGCAGTGCCGATGCTGCAACAGAACCTGGACGAGGAACGGCGGATGGCAGCGGCACTGCACGACAGCCTCGACATGGTTACACGCCGCTACATCTCACTCAGCGCCTCTGGCGAGCGGGCTGACATCTGACCTCGCCTCCAGAAGCATTTGCCCAGATTGCCAGCGCCCCGGGGTGCTGGCTTTCCGGCTATTCAGGCGCCATCCTAGCCAGCTTGATATCTTGGACATCATAACCGAGGCGTCATTAAACCAGAGATGCTACTGCCCAGTCCAGAGCCCGCTTTATCGGGCTACGGCGGCGCCGTTAACCTTACAGCCTTCAGTTCTAAGACCGATGCTAAGGAATTGCACTGCTATGTTTGGCGTGTTCCGCTCCCTCTGGAACAGCGTGGCTGCCTAAAGAACGGCGGAATGCTCCGTGCAGGCGGTAGCTGATGCGTTTGCAGAACCACCGCAGAGCCGTTGTCTGTCACGCCGCGCTTCCTGCTACTCGCGACATTGCACGCGACCACATCCTTTTGGTCAGGATGCTCGCCGCGTCGCCCGACGCCTCATGCCTGAACGCAGCATGTCGAATGCAACGAAGAGGCTCAGGCTGACGCCCAGTACCGGCAGCGCCCAGCCCAGGGCGCAGGCCAGCAGAACCCACATCACGCGTTGGGATGCGGGCAGTCTTGCCCAACTCACCGTAAGCGGCTCTGCCGCGGCAGGGCGGCGCTGCCACCAAAGCACATAGCCATATACGATGGTGATCATCATCCCGAGCGCGATTAACGCCATCAGGATCTGGTTTGGAAGCCCGAATAGAACCCCCATATGCGCGTCGATCCCCCACCGGATCAGCTTGGGCACTAGGGTGAAGCTATCGAAGTCAGCGCGGCTGGTGACTGCCAAGGTGTCAGGGTGCAGGGCAACCGCGTCCACCTGCGTAGGCCAGCTGCGGTCATATTCGCGCACGGACCATGCCTGACCGGGCCGGGGCAGCCGTATCTCCATGAAGGGCGAGTCGATGCCGGCCGCGCGCGCCGCAGCCGCGACATTATCCAGATCGGACAGGCGATCCTCGCGTGCTGCCAGATCCGGCCCGCCGTAGTGGTGATGGTGATCATGCGCAGCCGACGCGGACCCGGGCGTTTCCAGCGTCAGGCTGACGGAAGGCGTGACAAGGCCAAGTGCCCCGCGCAGGCTGTCGATCCGTGCGCCTGCCGCCTGTGACCAGGTCAGGCCGGTCGCTGAGAAAAAGAGCATGCCTGCCGCTGCTGCAACGCCCAAGGTTGCATGTTGCCAACGACGGCGCTGTGCGGGCGGCATTTTTTCCAGCGCACGTCGCCGCCGCGGCCCGGTCGCCCACAGGGCAGTGCCCCCCAAGGCCAGGACCCACAGCCAGGATGCTGCAAGCTCGCTGTAATACCGGCCCCATTCGCCGAGCATGAGGTTGCGATGCAGGTAGTCCAGCGTCTTGCGGAAGGGCAGGATGCCGTTCGTGCCATAGGTGGTCATGTCTCCCGTGACCCTCAGATCCACCGGATCGATGAAGATGGTCCTGTTCTCGGATGGGCCCAGCGACGCGTCGGAAAAGAGAACCCGTGTCGTGAGGCCTTCCGCCGGTGCTGGCCGGATGGCAGAGATGTTCAGGCTCCCGCCCAGATGGGATCGTGCGGCCTCGGCTTGCGCGGCCAGCGGTTGTGCAGAGCCGCGACTGTCGGTGGTCAGCGCATCCGCATAAAGCCGTTGCTCGATCTGCGGGGTGAGCACGTAGAGCATGCCGCTGAGGGCAGCAATGAACAGGAACGGGCCGACAAAAAGCCCGATGTAGAAGTGCATCCGCATCAGGAATGCGCGCAAGGCATTGCTTGCCGCCCTTCGGGGCGGCTGGTTGGAAGATTGCATGAAGGATCACCTGTCAGAAGGCGCCACAGAGGCGCGTTGAAGCCGAACGTTAGGATCAGGCCTGACAGGCAGGAGGACCGCGCAACGGCGTTGCCGGGTCACGCGGATGCGAAGCCGTGCGTTGGATCTGCGGCAGGACGATGGCCGCCGCGGCGCGCTGCTCGATGGCAAGGGGCCGCAGGTCCGCAGGCGGCAGAGCGCAGCCCGTGATCAGGTGGCAAAGGGCGCAATGATCGGCGTGTGGATGCCGGTGCTCATCGTGCTGGCACAGATCCGCCAGTGAGCCGCCGGAAAGCACGAAGACCTCAAGCCGCACGTCGCTGATCGCGGGCACACCGCGCATCTGTGGCGCCGCAGCAAGGGCCGCGCCGAGGATAGCCAGCAAGGCCAAGCAGAGGATGCGAAGGGAGATGAGGCGACCCATGGGCCCTTATCGGCATGATCGCATCGTCATACAAGACGACCCTGTCATTTGCTGGCGGGGGACGGGCCGAAATGTAAGGTTGTGCGGCCTGTTCCGCAGCGAGAGAGCTTTCTATGCCTTCCGGGTATGTGTCACATGCCTACGGATGCCGCTGCTTTGTGCAGGCCAAGTGGTAAAGCTCCGGCCGCGGCGGGATCGCCTTCACCAGCTTAACGAGGATAGCCGGGCCACTTGCGGAGAGGACGTGGATGAGGCTTTTAGGATCCACGTCTTCCTCTACCCGTGCTCTAGCGCGGAGAAAGGCTGGCGCTGTTCGGTATGCCTTCGGAGCTAACACCGTCGTGGTTGAAGGTCAGGAAGATATAGAACCACACGAACTCCTCGTGCGCGTCTTAGCCAATCTTGTCACCGACGCGCCGCCTGTAGGCAGCAATTTCCTGCGGCGGCACTTCCGAGGCTTTACCAGCATAAAGGATCCACTTGCCGCTTGCCTCGCGGAAGGCGGCAATTTCGGGATCTGTTGGGTCGATTAAGCTCCGCGAAAGCAGTAAAGTTTTTGAAGCCGGAGCAGGCGAAGAGGCCTTCCCATGACATAGACACAGGCCAGCGGCGTGCCCTGGCGTTCATTGGTCTGGGCACGCCGATGCAGAACGGCGTCCACGAGGCGAGCGCCGCCCCCCACTCTGCACGAGATATACCGAACGGCTGCCTACGCGGCATAGCTCACCGCGATGGGTGACCCGCTCCGCGCACCGGAGCCACTGTGCAGGTCGCCCCATTGTTCCGCCGGCGCAGGAGCGCATTATGAACGCCGGGCGCCGACTTCAGGTGAAGGGTGCAGCTCACAGCAGCCGAAAGCACGGGATCTTTTGCAGAACGTTGATATTTGACTACCGCAGGAAATATCCTCCTGATAGGACGGCTGCCTTTGGAACTGTAAACGTGGAAGCGAAACCGGAGACGGAACGGCCTTGTTGATAGTCTTGTCCTTGGTCACGTTCGTATATTTCGTCATCGTGGTTTTCGGTGAGACTTTCCTTTTTCCCACCATCGGATACGCCCTTATCTGCAGTGCCGGTCTTGTTCTGACCATTGTAGGCATCATCGAAGATCGGCGCGCGCGGCGGGTAGTGACGGAGCGCGCGCGTGAAAGCTTGCGGAAGGAGCCACTGAAGCCGGGTGAGACAGTTTATGCCAGGATATGGTCCCGATATCTTGCGATCTGCGGGGCGCATTTCGACAGGATCGCCGAGATGCAGTTCAACGGCGAAGTTGGTCTACACGGCGACTGGAGAGAAGAACTCTGGCATCTTGTGGAGCGTGAGCTTCTCCCTTGCCTGAGCTGGAGCCAAGCGGAGGAGGTCGATACTCTTTTACGCAATTCGGCGAAGCTTGGGCAGGTCAGCTTCCTGGAACAGCCCATCTTGGATATTGCCCGCGAGAAGGCTGCTCAGGCGCGCATGCAGGCTGGAAAGCCTCGGCCGATACCGCAGGAGGGGATGCCCTGTGCCTGCTGCGGCAGACCGCCTGACGCAGCGCATGGCACCCTTTCCGCCCGCGCCTTTGAAGAATGGTGCCGTGATGTGTTGACCGAGAACGGCTGGGATGCGCAGATTACCAAGGGCTCCGGCGATCAGGGGGCTGACGTCATCGCGACCCAGGGCCACCGGAAGCTGGTGATCCAATGCAAGCGCTACATGACCCCTGTAGGTAACGCCGCTGTCCAACAGGTCGTGAGCGCCCGGATGTTCTATGGCGCGACCGAGGCCGTGGTCGTAGCCTCACACTCCGGCTATACCCGGGCGGCGCGCGAGCTGGCGGCGCGAACCGAGGTGGTCCTGCTGGAAGCGGCTGACTTGGCGCATTTTGCAAGCTCACCGGAGCACGCTGCAGGCACCCCCAGACAGTTACATCGCAAGAGGGTCAAGAGAGACACCCGCCGGAGTGACAGCATTCAAAAGCGTCCCGCAGGCGCACTGGGTGCAAGTTTCTGATCAGCGCTATAGATCTTCGGGATGCTATTCCCAGCTCATGGTGTAGCTGGCTGCGGGGGTCGTGCTCAAAGGCGGGGCTGGAGCTGTTCAGTTTGGCTGCGTGGCAGGCAGACTGCGATCGTCGCAGATCAATACAAGCGTTTCCCGGTGTCATGTATCACCACGCTGAACGGTCCGTTCCTCAATCTGCTCCATCCGGATGGCGCCTACCAGTCGACGGATAGACGCTTCGTTCGGAAAGACGCCAACCACGTCAGTGCGCCGCTTGATCTTGCCGTTCAGGCGCTTGATCGGAGCCGTGCTGTGCAACTTGGCGCGGTGCTGTTGGGAAAAGATCATGTCGGCGAGCACGTCCTCTTCTGCTCCGTCCCTCAAAGGGGCGAGCTTTGGCAGCTTGCTCCGCATCTGATCCGCGACCAGGCGCCACTGGGCCTTGGCCGCCGCGTGGTCAGGCTGGGCAAAGGCGCTGGCGATGAAGGCCGAAAGGACCCTGCGGCTGTTCTTGCGGCATGAGCGAGAACATTCTCTGGAAATGCACGCGGGGGCTGTTGAAGAAGTCGGGCGTTTCCGACGGCTCAAGTCACTGATCGGAGCGGCAACGTCAGCGGCACCCTTTCCAAGTAGCGGAGGGCGGACAGAGATGGGAGCGGCTGTCTCCGGCGGCTCGCCATCACGAAATGCATCAGAGCCATGAGGAATGCCGCTTCCAGCCGTTTCAGGTTCACGGCGGCTGCGGTGAGGAAAGCCTGGATGCGCATGTTCTGAAGACCCCGCCGGACAGCGCGGACAAGGCCGTGCCATGTCTTCGCTTCGCCGTGGTAGCCTTCCGAGCGCCAGCGGTGGCGCTGGTAGAGGTCGCGGTCCTCATCAGACCACCGCTCACGACGGCGCCTCGCACGAAGCAGGGCGGGATAGTTGTCTCCCAGAACGACGGCCTTGTTCACGCGGCCCTTGGACAGACAAAGGAAGGCGAGGTCACAGCCGCGACACTCGCGGGCGCGGGACGTGAAAAAGCGTCCGTGCTTGATCGCCCGCCCAGCCTTGAGCTTCTTGCCGCGCGGGCACTTGAGGATGTCGTTCAGGGCGTCGTAGGGGAACCGGCGTAACGGAACCGGGCTGCGGATCGGTTCCGCCTTGGCCGGGATCACCGCTGTGATCTGGCGCTCCTCGAGGCTGGCGTAGAGCTTGGCACAGGCATATCCCGCATCGGCGGTGATCGTCTTGATGGCGGTGCCGGTCAAGGCTGCCACGGCATCCAGCCGGGCAAGAAACGGCTCGCCCTCGTTCACCTCGCCGGTCGTGACCCCTACGTCGAGCACGACACCCACCTGATCATCGACAACGCCGTGCTGCTTGTAGCTCGGCTGCAGGCGGCGGTTGCGGCCGTTGGTGGCCATGCTGGCCTCGGGACCGGTCGGGCAGACCTTCTTGAACTTGCCGATCTTCTTCGAGTTGCGCGTTCGACGCAACTCCTCCTCGTCCCGCTCCGGATCGTTATTCATGGCAGTGACCGCGTCGACATGGCGGACCACAAGGCTGTCCTAGGAGACATCCGCCCGGATCAACGAGGCATCGACGTGGACCACCTCGCCGTTGGCGATGCCTGCCTGCACGCAGGCGCTCACGGTTTGTTCGAAGATGCGGCGGAACCGCTCCGCACCCCACCGCTGCCGGATGCGCGTCAGCGAAGAATAATCGGGAAGCCGGTCGCGCAGACCAAAGCCTGCAAACCAGCGAATGGCCAGGTTCACCTGAGCCTCGCGCAGGAGGCGCCGGTCGTGAACGATCCCGAGAAGAAAGCCGGCCAGCATCAAGCGCAACGCAGCCTCAGGGTCGATCGCGGGACGACCAAGGTTTGGTGTGTAGGCTTTAGCCACTTCGTCATGCAGCCAAGACAGGTCGCGCACCCTGTCGACCCGGGCCAGCACATGATCATCAGGGTGACAAGATCCCACAACGATCCGCAGAGGAAGAACTCCAGTTGCTCGCAAGACCGGCGGTCCAGCATCCGAAACCTCGAGCCAAATTTGCTACAGCCAGAAGGAATCAGACGTCCATGCCTTTTCAACAGCCCCACGCGGCAGCGCTGCCAGGGGGGTGGACAGGACGCGGGCCGTGGCGGCCTCGATGCCCTTGTGTGCGTCCGAGATCACCAGCTTCACGCCGGACAGGCCCCCGCGCACGGGGTCTCGGAGGAAGTCTGTCCGGAAGGGCTCG
Source organism: Rhodobacteraceae bacterium LNNU 3342 (assembly GCA_008711135.1). Lineage (GTDB taxonomy): Bacteria > Pseudomonadota > Alphaproteobacteria > Rhodobacterales > Rhodobacteraceae > Halodurantibacterium. The sequence goes on along the minus strand of VUAW01000026.1, from coordinate 18,614 downwards.
GCCTCCGAAGCACCGATGGCCATGCCCAGCACCTCGCGCCTGCCGGCCATGTTGACACCAACTGCAAGCGTAACGGCGACGAACACGATCCGGCCGCGGGTGACGACGAATTCGTTGCCGTTCTCCTCTCCCTGAAGAGTCAGCATGGCGGCCATTCCTTGGTCCAGATCCTCCTGCGTCTTGGCCACGCTCAGAACTTCGGCCCGGCATGTCGAGGGGACGCAGTTGACCCATTGCCCGGCGTGGATGACGCCCACCGAGAAGGTGCAGTCATCGGTTGTCATAGCCTCGATCTGCAGGATCCGGCGTGCCATGGCAGCAATGGCCGAGCGTCCCTCCTTGAGCGCCCAGCCTGCGTGACTGGGTCGTCCTTGAGTCAGCAGGTCAAAGCGTGCGATCGCATAGCGGCCGATAGCTGCGCCCCCGTCCGGAGAGGCCGGCTCGGGCACCAGGACCGCCCGCTGACCACACGCAGAGTTATAGATCAGGCCGCGCATGGCCGGAAGTGCCCACCTCCTCGTTGGGGGTGAAGAGGAAGGTGACCGGCAGTGGCGTGCTCATGCCTGCCTTGCGGATCTGGCGCATGGCTTCGAGAACGACATAGTTGCCGCCTTTCATGTCCATGATGTCGGGACCATAAGCGAGTCCGTCCTCGCGCCGGAAGGGCAGCGCCTCGAGCGTTCCGATGGGGTGGACGGTGTCCATGTGGCCCAACACGAGGATGCCGGGCTTGCCTTGGTCAGGGTGAGGGAAAGTTGCACGGATGGAGGTGCCGGAGCCCTCAGTGCCGGGGATCGTTTAGGCCGTGGCACTGATGGCCGCCAAGTCCCGCGCGGCCAGATCCATCATCCGGCTAACAGCAGTGACATCCCAGGTGGGGCTTTCGCATTGCACCCAAGGGCGCAGGCCGTCCAGCATCTCATCTGCGTCAAATGGCAGGTTGAGCGCGCTCGTGCTGTGGTCTCCAGGGGCAGGCGGCGATCGATGAGCCGTGCGTAGATCGAGGCGCCCACAGGCAGGATCCCGGGTCCAGCACGAAGCCCGTATTGTGCAGGGGGACTGTTCCCGCATGGCCCAAATTGCCATAGGTCCCCGGCATCAGGTGCAACATGTCGGGAAAATCCTCGGACTCGGTGAATGGCTCGCTATCCGCGTCGACTTGGGTCTCGCCCACCACATCGGCGGCGGCCTGCGCTCAAGCATCCGTCAGATCCTGATCGTTGACCAGCACGTCAAAGATCTCCCGGAACTCGACGGTGATGGTGACACCGAAGGCCTTGCCCATGCCGTCGCAGATGTCGCGCATCCAGCCCTGCATGAGGTCGGCCAGATATCGGGCGGCACCCAGCAGCATTGTCGTATGGCCGTCATGCCCACAGGCATGCATCTTTCCGGCATTTCGTGAGGCATAGTCCACGCTGCTGGCCTCTTGGCTCGGTAGGGCATCCATATCGGCGCGCAGGCCCACGCGCCGGTTGCCCTGGCCGCGGCCCTTCAGCACGCCAACAACACCAGTCTTGCCGACGCCTTCATGCACCTCGTCCACGCCGTATTCGCGCAGCTTGGCCGCCACGATGCCCGAGGTGCGAACCTTCCCCAGCCCGATTTCTGGGTTGGCATGCAGATCGCGGAAGATGGCTTCCAGTTCAGGAGCGGCAGCGACGATCTCAGGCAGATTGGGCATGGTTCACCTTCGGCAAATTGCGCACAGCAGGGTGGGTGCGGAAATCTCAGACGGCGCCCAAACATCCTGAATCTTTCAGTCGCGCGGCACAACTCTGCACATGTGGCAAACGGTCGAAGTCCTGCATAAGTGACCCACACGCTTTGCGGACACCCCAAATCATTTGCACGATTTCTCAGTAAACGCCTAATGTAATTGAATCTAGCAAGGCTACCCAATGTGATTGAGCCGCTGCGCCTTCATGCGGCGGGCAGTTTAAGACGCGCCTTTGTCCATCTTGACGGGGTCGGGGACCGGTCGATTGAGGTTGCGTTCGGGACCTCGGGCCTCTTTCGGGATGGCGATTGAACGTGGGCGGGCCTGGGATCTGTTTGCCTCGAGGCCATGCCGCTATGCCCGGTGCAACTGGTTGCGCTATTCAGTTGGAGCCGTGACGACCAAACGCAGCCCACGCGCGTTGTTTTCGATCTCCATCTGGCCGCCAAGCTGGTCAACCAACCCTCGGACCATGCGCATCCCGAAGCCTGTTCCCTTCACCGTCCCGTCGGAACCGACGCCATTGTCTGACACCGCAAGCCGAAGGCCGCTGCGTGCCTGCTGTAGCGATACCGAGATGGGTCCAGGCTGACCCTGATATGCATATTTGACCGTATTCGCCACGATCTCGTTTGTCAGAAGTCCGATGCTGATGGCCCTGTCGGCAGAAACCAGGATCGGCGCGAAGTCCGTCTGGATGCAGCTGGACCATGCCGGGTCCAATGCCGACTTCATATCTGTGGAAAGTTCGCCAAGATAGATCGACAGGTCCACAATTTCGGCGCTGTTGTCCTGATATAAACGCCGGTTGACAAGGCTGACGGCCGACAATCGGCTAAGAGCCTCTTGCAGTTGGGCTTGGACATGTGGTTCGGCATCTTTGCTCTGCATGCGCAGGAAGGACGCCACAAGCGAGAGGCTGTTCTGGACGCGGTGGTTCACCTCCCGCAGCAGGAACTCTTTCTGCTGAATGAGCTTCTCGTTCTCCGTCAAGGTGATCGACAACTCGTTGTTCAGCCTGCGAATGCGGCGTGTGTTGCGCGCCTCCAGCAGCAGCCGAACCAAGCGCCCGGCTGCTTCGACCTCGGCTGCGGTCCATGGCTTGGACTTGCCGCGCACTTCGTCGGACCACGCTTCGAACGAGGCACGCGGCTCCAGGACGGCGCCTGCCGTCGCTGGCACGTCCTTGTGAGGATTTCCGGCCCATGTGACGGTCTGCAGTTTCTCGGCGCGAAACCACATAAGGATCGTCGGCACCTCGGTGCACATGGTTGCCGCAAGAACTCCACTGGCGATACCGCGATAAACTTCGGCCGCCGGGAGATCGTGGGACAGCTGTGACGTAGCAAAGGGCTTGCTCACGGCCCTATGGCAGACATGCTCGGCAAGGGCGCGCAGCTCGGGCGGGTTGGGGCAACTGCCAAAGGTGAAGAGTTCCCTGCCTTGAACCGCAGCAAAGCCGTCGGCGCTGACAAGTTCAGCAAGCGCCTTGCCGGTCTGGGCAAAAAAGCTGTTAAGCTGCTCGACTGGGCCAAGACGTGACAGCACGGTATCTTCATGCGCGCGCAGCCGGACACGTTCGCGATACAGAAGAGTCTCCTCGCGCAGGCGTATGTGACGGGCAAGGCTGTCGGCAAGCGAGTGGCATGCCAGCCGCGTGCTCAGTGACAGATCGTGCGGGACAGGATGGTGACAGGCGACCAGCCCCCATAGTGCCCCGTCCTTGACGATCGACATCGAGGCAGAGCTCTGCACCCCCATGTTCCGCAGATAGCGCAGGTGCACAGGCGATACGCTGCGCAGCATCGAGTCGCTCAGATCTATGCTTTCTATTCCGGCGACAGAGCCGGTAATGCGCTGCACCTGCGCATTCACATCGACAATCACGCGCACACGGTTTCGGACATACAAGGCCCGTGCCTGCCTGGGGATGTCCGAGGCAGGGAAATGGTGGTTCATGAACCCCGGCATCTCCTCGCTACGGCTTTCACCGACAACGGCGCCGGCCTCGTCGTCGATGAAGCGATAGATCATCACCCGGGCGTAGCCCGTCAATTCCTGGAAAACCCTGGCTGCATTGCGAAACAGGTCGGTCAGCGAGGATGACTGTTCAATCTCGTTGTCCAGGTTCTGCATATGCCCGAGGAAGCGTGCGTGCACCACCTGATCAGGGGCGCCCGGCAACAGCTCCAGCACAAGGCTCGCGCCGCTGTGATAGGCAAACACCTCCCAGGAAACCCCCGCGATGGTAGCCGGACCAAGAACACATGGCCCGTCTTGCACTGTTTCCAGTGGAAGACGAGAAAGGGCGCCCTCGAAGATATCTGCAAGATCGTTCCCGATCACATCGTTCACCAGGCGGACGTCTTTTCCAGCGGCACCGACAACCTTCAGGCTGTCACGGTCAAGGATCAGCAGGTGGCCGTGCGGCTGGATTGAGCCAGGAAATATGAATCGGCTCAAGGTCGCATGCAGTCAAATCAAGCGTATCGTCAGGCGACGTTTGATGCTGAGACGGGCGGGGCTGGGAATCGATCGTCATTTCTATGCTTTACGGTGGATGGAGCGGTGGGTCTAACGTCTTTTTCGCGCATCGCTCAGCTAAAGGAGGAATAGGCCAGCTGGATCGCCCTTTGCCTCAGCGGTATACGCCTCCAGTGCAACACCAAAGACGGCACGAGCCGCTGCAATTGCCCTAGGCAGGTCGCAGCCTGCTGTGTCCAGCCAATCAAGAAACTGCCTCCAACGGCGCCGGTCTTCCGTCTGGCGTGCCAGATGCGTCGCGCCAGATCCGTCGGTGAAGCCAAGTGCCGCAGCGCGCTGGCGGATCAGGCCCGCTCCCAAGGCAGATCCTTCTACTACATAAAAAGCACCCGCTGCCGCCGAGAGCCCATCCATCCGGGGCGTTGCTACTGCCCCGGGACATGGAGTCCCGAGATGCTCCAGGTCACCTGCAATGGTATCCGCCAAAAGGGCAGGCCGCCAGCCCGTGCCCTCGCTAGCTGCCTGCAGTTCTGGCTCGATCGCTTTCCTAAATGCGTAGCTGCCGCGCAAGTAACCGGCGTAAGCAGACGCTGTGTCCAAAGGTCCGACTACCTCGTCAAGGGTGGCATGCAGATCCGAGGTGCCATGGCGAAGGGCGGCACGAATGGCGTGATGGGGCACAAGGACCTCCAGTTTGTGAGCACGAAACCGCAGTAGGGCGAGAACTGCAAGGGGATGCCACCCAAGCGCATATCAGCCCGATGCGGCGGCGGCCACAACTCACGGCTCAACAGGCGCATGGCGATATTGGGGACATCCGAGACTAGACGAGATCCTTGAGGGACCGGTGTAGGATTGCAGGAAGGCCGGAAAAGCACTCAGGCGTTTCCCGCAGCCCAGCAGAGTGCCACCGCCGCTGTGGCGAAGGTCATCTGCCACGGCCGAAGCCGGGTGAAGTAGAGCGGGGCCTCGCCATGCTGTGCTGCGTGGACGTCCGCGACCGCGAGTGCTGCAAATGTCAGCGTGATCAGCCCCAAGCCCCAGGACACCGGAACGAGCAACACCGTGAGCCCGATGCAGAACAGGCCCGCGAAGGTCAGCATCTGCGACATCGTCGGCCCGCCCTTGGTGCGAAAGCTCAGGCCGCGGCGCACGCCGGAGAAGAACAGCAGCAGCGCGCCGCCCCAGAGGTGCGCCGCCGCCCGTGCGGCGTCGGCAATCTGTGTATCAAGAAGCCAGGCTCCTGCGGAGCAGAGGGCAAACGGCAGCATCGCGCCCCATCCAAGGATCAGCCCCAGCCAAGGGACGCGATCGGTCTCGTGCAGCTCAATGCGGCGGGTGTGGGTCATGTCTCACATCACCCGGAGCCCATGAAATGTTCCGGGCACAGCTCTTCCGCTGCGCCAGTATGCGCAGCGGCCTTGCAACTGGAGCCGCTCAGCCCTCGGTGGGCGCTTCGCAGGTGAAGCTTGCCGCTGCGTCCGGGTCGCCGCTGCCGTCGTGCACCGCTACCTGCGGGTAAGGGCAGAGCGGGCGGGTTCGGGTGGCAGTGCCGTCCTGCATCTGGCTGGCGAGGATCTGATCAGGTGCCTGTCCGTTTTCCACCCATTCGATCAGCGGCGTCAGGGCGTCGAAGGTGTCGGGGCCATAGCCGGCGCGGCAGTGGAACATGCCCGGCACCATGAAGAGCCGGTAGAAGTCCTCCGTCTCCTCGATCCCCATCGTCTCGCGGACGTCTTCATAGTAGTTCACGCCCATCATCGGGTTCAGCGCCGGGTCGGCCCAGCCGAAGTAGGTGATCATCTTGCCGCCGCGCTGCTTGAAGGCCGACAGATCCGGATCAGTGGCATCCAGGATGTCGCGGATCATGCCGATCTCGCCATAGCGGCCGGCAATGTCGAATTCGCGCCAATCAAGGTCGGTGCCGCGGGTGGGCAGGAGCGCCATGTTGCGCAGGAAGGTGTCGCCATAGGCGAGCTGCCGACTCGGCCCGTCATCCGAGACGATCCAGAGATTCCAGCCGCTCTGGTCCTGCGCCATGCCCTCAACCCCCCACGGCACGCCGGGGAACACGGTTTCGCCGTCAACCTGCACGCCATCGGCAATGGCCTGGATCGCGCCGATCTGGTCCTCGGTGAAGCAGTCGTCGCCCGCGCCACCCTCGCAGCGCAGCAGGTCGTTGGCAGGATTGAACTCGCACTGGCGCGGGTCGCTGATCAGCCCGTCCTCCAGCCCATCCGTTGCATCGCAGGCCGCCATCACCGCCCGCGCCAGCACCGGCAACTGGGCCGAAGAAATCGGCGCCCGGTCCAACTGCTGCGCGTTGTAGATGCCCCAGAGCTGGGTGCCGGTGAAGTCCAGCACCGGCGCGCCGGCCACAATGCCGTCGAAGTCGCCGGGATAGCGCTGCGCCGCCATCAGGCCCTGGCGCCCACCGGTCGAGCATCCGTCCCAATAGGAATAAGCCGGGCTCTGGTCATAGTAGTCCTGCGCGATCGTCTTCGCGGCCACCACGGTCTCGTGCACCGCCCGGTGCGCGTAATCCACCAGCCGCGACAGGCTGCCGTCGGCAAAGTCGCCCAGGCTGTAGGTGCGGGCGTCGTGGCCGGTGTTCTGCTGAACCGTCATGAATCCGCGGGCCAGTGCCGCGTCGCGCAGCGCAAGCCGCGCCGGATCGTTCAGATCCTCGCCGGCATAGCCGCCGTTGCCGAACATGTAGAGCCGGCGGTTCCAGGCTTGGGGCAGGGCGATCTCGAACTGGATCTCGGGGTGGATGATGCCCTGGATGCGGCAGAAGGGGCCGGCCTCGCCGGTCTCCTCGCTGGTCGCGAGATGGGTGATGCCGTCGAAAGCTTCATGGGCCAGGGCGGCGCAATCCGCGCCCGCGATGACCGGGGCGTATGCGACGCGCGAGCCTTCCGGCAGTTCCGTCAGGCTGGCGCGGTTCTGCGCAAGGGCGCCTGAGGCTGAGATGGCGCAGAGCGCCACCCCCAGTGGCAGGATCATCGTGCTGTTCATGTAGGTCCTCCTCTCCTGTCGGGGAGCGTAAGGGGCGGGTGGCGCAGGGGAAAGCGAAACTTGCAGCCGTGGGCAGACGGCGTGATCGACAGCGGGCAGCCTTGCCGCTACCCTCAGGAGGCTACGCAGACGGGGGCGGATGTGGTGCAGAAGAAGACAAGCTTGGTTCCGGCGGATATCGAGGCCGCGGTCCTGTGCTGGCTGGCGACGGTCGATTCCAGGGGCAGGCCCAATGTCTCGCCCAAGGAGATCTTCGCGGCGCAGGGCGACGACCGGCTGGTCATCGCGGACATCGCCTCGGCCAACAGTGTCCGCAACATCAGGGCGAACCCGGCGGTCTGCGTGAGCCTGATCGACATCTTCCGCCAGCGCGGACACAAGATCGAGGGGCAGGGAGAGGTTGTTGCCCCCGAGCAGCCGGGCTTCGGGAGTCTTGTGGCGCCCTTGCTGCGCATGACCGGTGGCAACTTCCCGATCCGCCACGTCATCGTGGTGCATGTCGAGCGGACGACCCCGATCCTGGCGCCGAGCTACGTTCTTTTCCCCGAGCGGGGCGAGGAGGAGATGGTAAGGGACGCCCATCGGACCTACGGAGTTCGCCCGGCCGCAGAGCAGCAGTAGATGCTCCTGTGCTCACGACGGCGTGAGCAAGGCGCCATGCTACTAATGGCGCGTCACGCCAAACGGGTCTTCGAGAATCGGGAGGGCGCTTCCGTAACTCAAAGGCGAAACTACCCTGCACCCGGCGGACTGGTGGCGCATGCGGCTGCTCAAGGACGCGGATGGGAAGTACATCCTGGGCGATCCTGCGGCAGCGGTTGAACCCCGCCTGTTCGGGCTCCCGGTGGTGCCCACGAAGGCAATGAATGCGGGCAGCTTCCTGGTCGGCAACTTCGCAGAGGCAGCCACGATCTATGACCGGTGGCAGGCGCGCATCGAGGTTGGGTACGTCAATGACGACTTTGTCAGGAACCTCTGCACCATCCTCGCCGAAGAACGCCTCGCCCTCGCGGTGAAGAACCCGCAGGCACTCACCTACGGCAACTTCGCAGGGTGAGGATGCAAGGCAGGATGCGCCAGTCTAGCTCCCCTAGCAAAGCATCCCCGTTAGTCGGGCAGTGGGCAAACCCCGACAGCGCGCGGCCTCATACTCCTATGGGGACCTCCGAGGCGCGGCGCGCGCCATACCCTCTCAGGGGCGGGATGAAGACTTCAGGGGCCGGTCGACTGGGTACCGGCGCATGAAGGCAAACTCTCGCATCCACAATTCGGAGCATTTGTATCCTCACGCTCCCGAGGTGCCGTTGGACCTGTTACTTGCTCGCCTTGGTGACCGCTTTAGAAACAACGTCCTTTGTGCTGGGCGCCGCTGCGATTACCTTCTGCTTCTCCTTCTTAGGCTTTTTCTCGTCGCGCTTTCGCTTGTTCATGCCTTTAGCCATGGTGTGGCTCCTTTATGCCCGTCGAGACTGACGGATCTGACACGTTACGCCTCTGCGCAGAAATGGATAATCACTTAGCTGGCATCGACAGCTCTTGCACTAGCAGAGGGGGGAGGTCTGACCTTCGGAGCCCCGGCGGCTTCTAGACCCGCGTCCCCAGCATGTGGAGATTTGTTCCTAGGTTTGAATTCTGCCACCTGAGAACGCAGACTAACACCTTGAATGCGTTGGGTCGTTTGATTTTCGATATTCGAACGGTTCGCACTGGATTGCTGCGAAGCAGATGCACCGCCAAGTGCCCGGCCCTCTCGGGGGCGGCCTGAAGACTTCAGGGGCTCTTCGATTTCGGGACCGGCGCCCCCTCGACGTTTCATAAACCGCGACAAAAAAAGTTCCGCAGGTGCGCCAAGGGAGATGTGCAGCGTGATAGGGCGGGATGCGCCCGCGGTGGGGGCCGCGAAGCGCTTGGGATCAGACGGCGAGTGCCTGGGTGTCTTCGCCCCGCAGCCCCGTCAAGGCGGCCCGGCCTCCTTTCCGGGCGCGGCGCAGGCAGGCACGGCGGAACCGGAGCTTGCCACCAGCCGGGACGGCGCAAGGGATCTGTGTATTGACCCAGCTGAATCTGCTCAGTTAAGCCGCTAATCTGAATGCTTCGGCTGGCGTGCGCATGGCAAGTGCCTGATGCGGGCGGCGGGTGTTGTAGAACTGGATCCAGTCGCCGATGGCGCGCGCGGCGTGCTGGATGCTCTCGAAGCGGTGGCGGTGAACGCACTGCTCCTTCAGCGTCCGGATCACGCGCTCGACCATACCGTTCTGTTGCGGGCCATATGGGGTGATGAACTCCTGCTTCAGGCCGTAGCTGCGGACCAGGGCCGTGTAGTGCCGGCTGGTGAAGACCAGGCCATTGTCGGACCTCAGCAAGAACTCGCGGTTGACGCGGCCCAAGGTGCCGAAGCGGCTGATCAGAGCATGTTCCAGCGCGCTGGCGGCCGTGGTTGCCTTGCCGGTGCGAGACAGGTGCCAGCCGAGAAGTTCGCGTGTGTGGCAATCGATCACCAAGGCCAAGGAGGTCCAGCCGTCCTTGCCGGCCCAGATCCGGCACAGGTCGGTGGACCAGCGCTCGTTCGGCGCGGTGGCGACGGACGGCAGCGCCTGGATGCGGGGCCGCATGCCAATGGGACGCTTGCGGACCTGCCAGTTCTTCAGCTGGAAGATCCGCTGCACAGTGTTCGGCCCGCTCACTCGAACCGGTGGCGTTCGGGGCCTCACTGTTGAAGCCCAGCAGGAAGGCCACCGTGCGGTAGCCAAACGAAGGGTTCTCCTCGATCATGGCCTTGATTGGCTCGGCGAAGCTGGGATCGACCTTTGGCGCAGCCTTGGTGGGCTTGTAGTAGACCGTCCTGCGCGGCACGCCGAACCAGGCGCAGAGCTTTGCCAAAGACACCTTGATCCCATCCGCCAGCAGGCCCTCATGGAGCGTCCGGATCAATTCCTCGCCATGGTCGCTCGGACCAGTGGCGCAACCATGGCTCGATCCTCCCGCTCCATGAGGGCCGCCAGCTTTTTTCGCGCGCGCAGCTCCAGCATGGCCTCGCCATAGGCCTCCTGCAGATCGCGGAGCTGCTTCTCGTATTCCTGCCGAACGTCCAGCGGGTTCGCCCGCAGCGCATTCTCCATGCCCCGACGGGCATCATCGACCCAACCCTCGATCTCGGAGGGGGAGAGGTCATAGCCGCGGCTGGCTTCCGCCACCGTCGTCTTACCCCGAATGATCTCGATGACCAGCGCCGACTTGCGCTTGGCCGTCCACCGCTTGACGACGTCTTCCAATGGTCCACTCATCGCTACGTTTTACTCCTTGTAGCATGAGCAGATTTTCACTGGGTCAATACATCTGCGTACTCGGCACAAGGCCTCGACACGCGGGATGCTGCCGGGGCCTTTCCATGCGCGCAAAATTCCTGGAACACGACCGCTATTCTTCGCAGATCTCTACGATGAGCCGCACGTCCTCTGACGGCCTCTCTTGATGTTTTTCTTTTGGTATTCCTCTGGCGCTATTGAAGAGGCGACTGAAGCTGCGTCATTAATGATGACGGCTCGCAGCCGAATCATATTCCGTTTCATAAAGAAAATTATGACAAGAAATTTGGTACTTGCAGTAGTCTTGGCAGCTCTAGCACTGCCGGCGAATGCGCAAGAAAGCTATACTCTGGCTTGCCAGTACACAGAAGATGCAGGGCTTAAGTGGGAAAACAGAGGCTGGGCACTAAGAAATTTTCGTCCTGACGATCCGTTCTTTCTTAAGGTCGCCAATGGGCGCCTAACGACAGAGACAGTGGCCCGTGTGGTGGAGATTTCCTCACCAGAAAACGTCTCTTGCATGAAAAATGATTTTTCTACGTACGAAGCTTGTATGGATTACCTCGGAGGATCATTGTTTTTCGACTATAAAAATTACCGCGGCGGGATATCGCAGTTGTATGGAAGCACAAACACAGGCGATAGTCGTGACTCAATCAGGGTAAGCACTTTCATCTGCCAGCGTGTCTGAATTAGAAGAACGCTTCTCTGCCTTCGGCGTCCATAGCACAACCGCGGCGCGACTTCCGGCTTTGCAAACCGCTTACCATAACATCCGATGGAGACACTTGTGGCGGTGAACAGCATCGGCCGGCACAAGCGTTTGGTTCATGTCGGACCTTGCGTGCAGGGATGCGGTTCAACCGCAGATGACGCAAAAGACGTTACTCAATGCCCGTGCAATTCACAGGCCGTCTCGACTCAAGCTGCGCTTAAGCTTGCCGTCTGCACAAAAGCAACAAGAACTTCGCTCGATCGAGAGCAGTCGCCTGCACCTGTCACGCCCTCTGCTGGCTGCAGTAGCTCCGGGGGCACGAGGCAGGACCAAAACATCGAAGTCGGCCACCCGTCTGGGCTTGGGGGCTTACCTTCCGTATGGCCGGTAATCCCTGTTTCGAAGTACGCTCGTCGAGACGCCACGCCTTTTTTAGGCTCCGATGGGGTCCTTTTGTCACTCCAGATCCTTCGAGATTGGTTCGGGGGTGGCGCTTCCCTGGCGGCAGAAAGAACAACACCCATTTCGTTTCGAGCCGAACCCAGCAAGTGCAGGACCTTTGAGGTCAAAAAGGGCCTCGAAACGAAATGAGGGGGTGGGGGGTCATTTCGTTTCGGCCGTTCCGACAGCAGACCGCGAGGAGCGTTTGAAAGGCTCGTTGAGCGGCCATGCCCTGGCTGGCTTCCCCTGAAGCAGTTTGACGCATCAGCGTGACCTCTGGGAACTGCCGCCGGGCTGCTACCTTTGTGTTGCGTGCGATGGCCAGACTCGCGCGTGAAGAAGGATACCTGATGCTGCTGCGCCTTTGTGATGTAACCAAAACCTACTCGGGATCCCCTGCGCCGGTACTGCGTGGCGTCTCCTTTGAACTTGAGCGGGGCGAGATGCTGGCACTGACGGGCGAGTCAGGCTCGGGCAAAAGCACGCTGCTGCATCTGGTTGGTGGGCTGGACACAGCAGATGGCGGCATGGTTGCGCTCGATGGCATTGATCTGACTCCCCTCGACGATGCAGGACGCGCGGGTTTCCGGCGGGGCAGGGTTGGCGTGATCTTCCAGCAGTTCAACCTCATTCCCTCGTTGACGGTGGCTGCCAATATCGCGTTCCAGGCGCGGCTTGCGGGGCGGTATGACAAGAACCGCGCCCGGACATTGGCTGATCGTCTCGGGCTGAGCGATCATCTGCACAAGTACCCTGAGCAGCTGTCCGGTGGTCAGCAGCAGCGCGTGGCAATTGCCCGCACGCTTGCGCCGCAGCCGCACCTGGTCTTGGCGGATGAGCCAACGGGCAATCTGGACGAGGCAACAGCGGACACGGTTCTTACCCTGTTGCAGGATCTGGTTGCGGAAACTGGTGCCGGCCTGATCCTGGTGACCCATTCCGAGCGGTTGGCGGGGCGCCTTCCGCGCCGGCTGCACCTGCAGGGAGGGCGTCTGGCGTGACCGCCGTCATCCTGTCCGCGCTGGCGTCACATTGGCGGCGCAACCCTCTGCAGCTGCTGACGCTTTTGGTCGGGCTGGCTCTGGCGACGGCGCTGTGGTCTGGCGTGCAGGCGATCAATGCGGAGGCGCGCGCCAGCTACGACGCCGCAGCCGCGACCTTGGGCGAGGGTCAGTTTGCCCAGATCACGGCCCGGGATGGTGGGGCGATGTCCCAGCAGACCTATATCGCGCTGCGAAGGGCAGGGTGGATGGTCTCGCCGGTAATTGAGGGGCGCTTGGGCTCCGTACGGATCATCGGGCTGGAGCCGTTGACGGCCCCCCGGGGCCTTAGCCCGATCAGCGCCGACAGCGGAGGCGATCTCACGGCCTTTCTGTCAGGGCCAGGTCAGATATTCGCGCACCAGAACACGCTTGCGCAGCTGCCTGATACCGATGTGCAGGGTGTTGTTGCCGTGGATGTGGCACCCAATACAGCAATCACCGACATCGGGTTGGCACAGCGCTTACTGGACCGCCCCGGGCAGATTGACCGTCTGATCGTGGTACCTGATCAACCCTTTAGCCGCCGGCCACTGACCGAGGTAGCCGCCAACTTGAGCTTGCTCGCACCACAAGATGGCAACGACGTCGCCCAGTTGACAGACAGTTTCCACTTGAACCTGACTGCCTTTGGCCTTCTGTCCTTCGCCGTGGGGCTGTTCATCGTGCATGGCGCGATCGGGCTGGCGTTCGAGCAGCGCCGGCCCATGGTGCGCACTCTGAGGGCGCTGGGTGCCCCCTTGGGACGGTTGATCGTCTTGATGGCGTTGGAACTGGCAGTGCTGGCCTTGATTGCGGGCGCGATCGGCGTTGCGATGGGCTATGTCATTGCGGCGGCTCTCCTGCCTGATGTGGCGGCCACCCTGCGCGGACTTTATGGGGCTGACGTATCTGGGCAGATGACGCTGCGCCCGGTCTGGTGGTTGTCCGGACTGGCCATAGCGCTGCTCGGAACGGCTGTCGCCGCCAGCGGTGCGCTGTGGTCGCTGGCGCGGATGCCCCTGCTGAGCGGGGCGCATCCGCGAGCTCTCAGCATGTCCCAGCTCCAGCGAGGGAAGTTCGTGTTGGCGATGGGCCTGCTCCTCGTTTCCGCAGCCTTGGCGATCTGGGGGCAGGGGCTTCTGGCCGGGTTCGCCATGTTGGGGGCCCTGTTGATCGGCGGGGCGCTCGCCTTGCCGCCGCTGCTGACGTGGCTGTTGTCCTGTGCCGAGAAGCGGGCGAGGGCGCCAGTGACCCAGTGGTTCTGGGCCGATACGCGCCAGCAGGTGCCGGGCCTTTCGCTGGCGCTGATGGCGCTGATGCTGGCAATGGCGGCAAACGTGGGTGTATCTACCATGGTCTCCTCCTTCCGGCTGACCTTTGTCGGGTTCCTGGATCAACGACTGGCGTCGGAACTGTATGTCAGGATTGAGGATCCAGCGCAGGCGGCCGCCATCACCGCAGCCGCAACCGGCCATGCCGACGCAATACTGCCACTGCTGAGCGTAAACCATCAGATCGCCGGTATGCTTGGGGAGGTTCTTGGCGTGCGCGATCATGCCACCTATCGTGACAACTGGCAGCTCCTGCGCGCTTCTCCGGATGTTTGGGACCGTCTGGCGCGGGGTGACGGCGTGCTGATCAACGAGCAGATGTATCGGCGGGCAGGTCTGGAACTGGGGGCCGACATCGCTGTGGGTCAGGATGTCAACCTTCCGGTGCTAGGCATCTACGGTGATTACGGCAATCCCGTCGGTCAGGTCATCCTGACCGAGGATCTGTTTCGCAGGCTGTTCCCTGATGTCACCGCCCGGCAGTTTGGGCTTCGCGTCGACCCCAATCGGGTTGCGGCCCTGCGGGAGCGCTTGCGCGAGGAGGCCGGGGTGGCGGAGAGCGCGATGATCGATCAGGCCGCGATCAAGGCGGCCTCTTTGGCCGTCTTCGAACGAACATTTACGGTAACCGCAGCGCTGAACGTACTGACACTGGCCGTTGCAGGCTTTGCCATCCTGATGAGCCTGCTGACCTTGGCCGCGATGCGGCTGCCGCAGCTGGCGCCGGTCTGGGCGCTGGGGCTGACGCGGCGTAGGCTGGCCGCGCTGGACCTGCTGCGGGCCTTGGTGCTGGCGTCGCTGACAGGGGCGTTGGCCCTGCCGCTGGGGCTGGCCCTCGCTTGGGCCCTGCTCGCCGTCGTCAATGTTGAGGCCTTTGGCTGGCGGCTTCCGATGTATCTCTTTCCGCTTGATTACCTAAAGCTTGGAATGCTGGCGCTGCTGGCGGCAGCCATTGCGGCGCTGTGGCCGGCCTGGCGGCTGTCGCGGACGCCGCCCTCGCAGCTGTTGGGGGTGTTCCGACATGAACGTTAAGGCGCTGGTCTTTCTTCTGCTTCTTCCGGTGGCGGCGCTGGGCCAAGGATTTGCCGGTCTCGGCACGCAGGCCGAGAATTTTGCACAACCGGCTCCCGGACGGGCGCTGGAGTTTCCGGCCGATCACGGCCCCCATCCGGACTATCGGATCGAATGGTGGTATCTGACCGCCAACATGGCCGGTCCGGATGGCACGCCTTATGGGCTGCAATGGACACTGTTCCGTTCGGCCTTGGCACCGCGCGGCGGGGAAGGGTGGGAAACGCCGCAGCTCTGGATGGGGCATGCGGCCGTCACCACGCCTGAGGCGCATCATGTGGCCGAG
Organism: Rhodobacteraceae bacterium LNNU 3342; assembly: GCA_008711135.1. Classification (GTDB taxonomy): domain Bacteria; phylum Pseudomonadota; class Alphaproteobacteria; order Rhodobacterales; family Rhodobacteraceae; genus Halodurantibacterium. The sequence goes on along the minus strand of VUAW01000026.1, from coordinate 3,221 downwards.
CGCCTGGCCCGAGGCGGCATTGGACAGGCGGGGGTGCAGGCAAAACCATTCTCGGCCTGGATCGATGACTGGCTCATGGAAGGGCACAATTTCGACAACCTGCGGCTGACGGCCTCTGGGGCTGATTTTGCCTATGATGTCCGGCTGCGTGCGTCCGGCCCCCTGGTCCGGCACGGGCAGGAGGGCTACTCAGTCAAATCCGCCGCGGGGCAGGCCAGCTATTACTACTCTCAGCCCTTCTTCGAGCTGTCCGGCACGCTCTCCCTGCCGGAAGGCGATGTTCCCGTTACCGGAACCGCATGGCTGGACCGGGAATGGTCATCTCAGCCGTTGGCCGAGGATCAGCAGGGCTGGGACTGGTTCTCGCTCACCTTTGATGATGGCAACAAGCTGATGGGCTTTGTCTTGCGCGGGAGCATGGATTACACCTCCGCGACGTGGATCACTGCCGGTGGACAGGCCACCGCTTTTGCTGACGGAGCCTTTACCGCTAGGCCCTTGAGGCATCACAGTGTGGCGGGACGGCAGGTGCCAACGACGTGGCAGGTCAGCCTGCCTGCGCAGGGTGTCGATGTGACGGTGGCGGCCCTGAACCCCGACGCCTGGATGCAAACCTCGGTACCTTATTGGGAGGGGCCGGTGAGGGTAACAGGCAGCCATACCGGCGTCGGGTATCTGGAGATGACGGGCTACGATTGACCTCTTCAGGCTGTCCGGACATCAGCGCACGCGAGGGGCGGCCCTGACCTGATCAGAAGGGCAGGCGTCGGTGCCGTATTGGGCAAAAGTGATGGTCACTTTGAGCTGTGGCTTTCAGTCAGTGCGTCTATCAGCTGTCGCGTCTCGATGAGGTCGGACAGGTCGACCGCCAAGCGGAGCCTTGCCCTCGAGTGCGTCCAGAAACGCTGAGATCAGCTCCCGATGTCCGGCATGGTCGAACGCCATCGCAGCTGGTCAATGCACAAGACCGCATTGGAGAGGCTTGACGCTTAACAGAAACGACACCGGCGAAGAATCGAAGGTTTTCGAAAACGCTGCATGATGCTTTCCCGCATCTGCAGCCCTGCTAGTCGTACATGTCTCCGGTGCCATTGCCGGTTAATTAGCGTCCGGCCCGCTGCGTTTGGAAGGAAGCTCTGGCACTAGTTGTCAAAGGCCCTGTAGATCGGATACGAAATGTATCAGGTGCAGTTGAAACAGTTTGTGGCATCTGTCAGATACTTGTTCATGATCGGAACCAACAACAATGACATCCAGCGAAGGGGACACAACGGAAGCGACCGAGCCGCTCTTCTTTGGCGACGCCGAAGCGGTTGCCGCATCAAGGATGCCTTTGCCCAGTCTGCGTGTTTTGCAAGCTGCAGGAGCTATTCAGGCACAAAAAGTTCCAAAGGCGCACGGAGGCTTCAAACGAATGTGGAGCGAGGAAGACGTGCTGATCGCCTCGATTGGTACAGCTATCAGCGAGCACTTCGCTTGGAACATCCGGATTGTCTCAGAAGCGATGGCGAAAACGAACTCCGCCACTTGGGGTGCACTGACAGCATCGATTGCGGGCACCAGCTCGCCCGAGGACAGCGCCGTGATCCGCTCATCGGAGATTGACTGGCACCTCGACCTGATCAACCGACAGTTCCTATTTCTGCGGGTCCCGCAACCTTTCAACCTAATTCTCCCTGACGTGGCGGTCGGCCAGACCGACCTGATCATGGGCTTGGTGAAATCCAAAGACACGTTCCAAATGATGCCGTGGCTGCTTGGCAGTCCAGAAGGGCCCGCAAAGCTTCGTAAGATTGTGCCCCCAGAGAACCTTAAACAATGGACCGCAGTCTACATGCTGGCCATGGCGGCTCATCGCGACGCTCTCAGTACTACCAGCATCAACATCAGCATGCATGTGAAGGCTGCTTGGCGCCGCCTGCACGGACTTGACGCACGCTTCATCCATGAAGCCCTAACTCTAAAGGAGCCGAAGTGACCCACAATTCCCGGTCGATCGACAGCAAGACGCAGATCACAAGCGAAGCAACGTTAGGCGATGACCTGCTGCGCGGCGCAGACGAAATCGCGAAGTACATTTTCGGCGACGTCAAGCACCGCCGGAAGGTCTACTACCTCACTGGCGAAGCAACGAAGGGGCTACCGCATTTCAAGATTGGCTCGCTCATCTGCGCCCGCAAAAGCACCATCTTGAACTGGATCGCGGGACAGGAGGCCCGGGAGTAACATGCCTGCCGGCGGATGATCCGACTGACCTTCGCCTGTCCCCAATGCAGCCAATCGGCCCGGTCCCGATGGCGCCGCGTTCTCGCCGACGCATACCCGCAAGGGCGGCAGGCTCTACCGCTACTACGTAAGCCAGACGGTGCTGAAGCATAGAGCGGGATCCTGCCCAGTTGGCCGCGTGCCCGCAGGCGAGATCGAAGCCGCCGTCATTGACCAGCTCCGCGCCGTGTTCCGCCAGCCGGAGATCGTTGCGGGGACGTGGAAGGCGGCGCGCGTCCATGCTGACAACATCACCGAGGCCGACGCGCGTGCGGCCCTGCAGCTGCTCGATCCGCTTTGGGACGAGCTTTTCCCCGCCGAGCAGGCGCGCATCGTAGCGTTGCTGGTCGAGCGCGTCGACATCGGCATGGATGGGCTCAACGTCCGCCTCCGCGTCGATGGCCTTGGCGATCTTGCGCGGGAGATGCTGTCCGGCGAGATCGGAGTAGCTGCATGACCCGCGGGGCACCGATCCCCGATACGGTAACACTCCACGTCCGGTTCCGTGTCGTGAAGCGCGGCGGGCGGAAGGAGATGCAACTGCCGGAGGGCGCCGCTCAGCCACAGAAGACCGACAGCGCGCTGATCAAGGCTCTGGCCCGCGCGTTCCGGTGGAAGCGGATGCTGGAGTCGGGCGAGTTCGCGACCATCGCCGAACTGGCCGAGCGCGAAGGGATCGCGCCGTCCTACATGACCCGAGTGCTGCGCCTGACGCTGCTCGCGCCCGACATAGTTGAGGCGATCCTCGAAGGAAAAAATGACCCAAAAATCAGCCTTGCTCGGCTGCTGGGGGGCTTTCCCGTTGACTGGGAGGCTCAGCAGGATTTCGCCGATTTTTCCACAACTCATCCAGGAGAAGCGATCGTTTACACTACGGCTGAATGCGTATACGGAGACCAACCTAGGTCGTGTTGACAAAAGGGATTCACAGGGCGGGCTGATCGTGCTTCAAACTG
>VUAW01000025.1 GCA_008711135.1 Rhodobacteraceae bacterium LNNU 3342 | reverse complement strand
CGCGAACCGGCCCGAAAGGTCGCAAACGGGGGTGATGACTGGCAGGCCTTCTGACCGGCAACCGCCGGGCGGCAGGCTGCCCGGCGCGTTCCCCTGCGGAGAACGGAACAATGCAGGCGCGAGGGCCGTTTCCCTGTCTCCCATCCGCAACCGGAGACATGGACATGGTTACTACCGTAGGCACCTCGACCGACATGGCGTCACTGATCGAGAACTTCATCCTGCTGGAGCATGATGCAATCGCCGCCTATGATGCCACGATCGAGCGGCTGTCGAACCCGGAATACAAGGCGCAGATCGCCGAGTTCCGCAACGATCACCTGCGCCACCTGGACGACCTGACCCAGCTTGCAGCGCGTTACGGCGCAAATGTCCCCACCGAAGGTGACATGAAGGAGATCCTGACGACGGGGAAGATCAAGCTCGCCAACCTCACTGGGGACGACGCGGTGATCCTTCAGGCAATGAGTTCGAACGAGACGGACACGATCACCGCCTACAGCAACGGCTGCGAGAATTCAGTCGTGCCGCCGGAGGAGCGGATGATCTTTGAGCGCGGTCTGGCGGACGAGCGTCGCCACAAGGAATGGATGGATCGCGCGGCATCCATGTGAGGCGGGGCAGGCGCGGGGCGGTCTCAGCCCTGCGCCGCTTCCTCCATGTGCCGGAGGCGGTGGATGCCGGGTTCCGACGGCAGGTCGCGCAGGGCTTCGACGGCCCGTTCCGCGTCGACGGCGCCTTCCTTCCATCTGCGGGCAAGCGAGGAGGTGGAGTAGTCGAAGGCTTTCAGCCCGGTTTCCGCCCCCGAATAGGTGATGTGAAGCAGGCGGGCGCCCGAAGACTCGATCCTCGGTCGGAGCGTGTTGAGCGAACGTTCGGTCTGGCAGGCAAAGATGAGGTTTTCGGCCCGGCCGATCACGTCCTCCAGCGTCGCGGGGCGCGCCCCTTCGGGGGCGTAGAGATCCACGCTCAGGCAGCGGGTACCGGGGGGGACGGGGATGTCGAACATGCTGGGCAGGGGGTGGTTCTCGCTCAGCCCCGGATCGAACAGCAGCCGGCCGTCGATCTCGATCGGCTCATAGACGATGGGGAAGGCGGAGCTGGCCAGGATGTGATTGGGGTCGATCCGGTCCCTTGCGGTGTCGAAGGCCACGACCTCGCCCGTTTCCGCGTCAACGGCAGTGAGGCGAAAGCCGATCTCGCCGCTGTTGAGCCGCCCGAAGTCGATGAGCCGTTCCAGCGTCTGGCAAAGCGGGCGCCGGTCGAACAGGCGCTGGTCCTGCGGGACGCCGGGCATGATCGACCAGAGGCCGGGCATCGAGGGGATGAAGAGCCCGGGCCGCCCGGCAAGCAGCGTCTGCACCACCGACATGCGCTTTTCCGACAGGTAGCCCATGCCCGGCATCAGGGTGGCGGGGGTGACTTGGCGGGCGATCTCCCAGAACTCTTTCAAGGCGGGGATCTGCCGGTCCGGCGGGTTGCCAGCGATGAGCGCACCGTTGATCGCACCGATCGAGGCGCCGGTGATCTGGGCGGGCGTCAGGCCCTTTGCGTGCAGGACCTCGTAGAAGCCGGCTTGATAGGCGCCCAAGGCGTTGCCCCCCGAAAGGCAGAGCCAGAGAGGGCCTTGGTCGGGGGTTCCGGATTGCGGGGTCATGGCGTCGCTCCTGCTGCGCTGCGGCGAAAGGGCAACGGGCCGAGGGGCTAGTTGTTCCCTGGATCTTGCGTCAGAAAGGCGGCAATTTCGGCAGAGACACGATCAGGTTCTTCGTGGTGGAGCCAGTGCGTGGCATTGGGCAGCAGCGTAAGGCGGCCCTGGTCGCAGCGGGACAGGCTGGCCTCGGCCAGATGGTTGCCCAGGAACTGGTCCTGCGCGCCCCAGAGGATGAGGACCGGCGGCTGGACTCGCCCCGTTTTCCGGGGCGCGAAGGGCAGGGCCCTGTAGTAGTTCAGCATCGCGGTCAGCGCGCCGGGGCGGGACCATGCGGCCTGATAGCCGGTCATCTTGTCGTCGGGGAATGTGCCCAGGCGGGCGCTGCCGCGCATGGTCTGGCGGAGCAGGGCAAAGCCGCCGGCGCGGAGCATCGTTTCCGGCAGCCACGGCATCTGGAAGAACAGGACGTAGCTGCTGCGGAACGCCTGCATCGGGTGACGGCGGATTTGCGGCAGCGTGATGTCCGGGTGGGGGGCGTTCATGATGACGGCCGCGCGCACCCTGTCAGGGGCGGTGGCCGCGACCTGCCATGCGATGATCCCGCCCCAGTCATGGCCGACGACGGCAAAGTGCGCGTGGCCAAGATCAGCGGCAAGCGCCAGCACATCGGCGGCCAGCGTGGCCAGTCGGTAGGAGCGGATTCCGGAGGACGCATCGCTGAGGTTGTAGCCCCGCAGGTCGGGGACGATCACGCGCAGCCCTGCCTGCGCCAGGGGGCCGATCTGGCCCCGCCACGCGCCCCAGTATTCGGGGAAGCCGTGCAGCAGGATCACCGGCGTCCCATCAGGCGGCCCGGCCTCGACCACGTGGAGGCGGATGCCGTTGACGTGGCGGAGGTTGCCCTGTGGGTCCGGGCTCACCGGCTTTGCCGCATCGCGAAGGCGAGTGCGACGCCCGCCAGTGCGACCGCCCCGAGTGTGACCATACGGGGGCGGCGGCGTGCGCGCATGCCGCCGTCGATGCCGTCGGGGCCAGCAGGCGGGGTGAAGACGGTGCCGCTTGTCACCTCGGCCGGGCGGGCCCGGGCGAAGGCCTGCCGCATGAGCGCCGCCACGATGTTCACGCCCGTCTGGGGCACCAGCACATGGGTCATCCGCAGCAGTTTGGCCGGCGCGCCGACGGACACGCTGTTGCGCGGGTGGCGCGCCAGCCCGACCACTGCCGCGGCCACGTTGCGCGCGTCATAGAGCGGCGGCGGGGCGCTTAGCTGGCGGCCGGTGTAGTTCCCGGCGTGGCGGACGCCGGGCGTATCGATGAAGGTGGGATACACCTCGCAGACATGGATATGGGGATAGGGTGAAAGTTCGGCGCGCAGGGCGGCGGTGAAGCCGCGCAGCCCGTATTTCCCGGCGCTGTAGGAGGCCGCGTAGGGCGCCGGGGCGAAGGCGCCGATCGAGTTCATGTTAATGAAGATCCCGTGTCCCTGTCGCAGAAAGACCGGCAGCACCGCATGCGCGTCATTCATGTGGCCGATGAGGTTGGCCTGCACCACCTGACGGTGGACGTCGATCGGAACCTCGTGGAACTTGCCCACCGCGCCGAGGCCGACGTTGGAATACCAGACGTCGATCTTGCCGCCGAAGGACAGGGCCTTCTGCACGAGGTGGCGGACCTGGTCGGGGTCGATCACGTCGGTGGGGACGGCGATGGTATCGGCCCCCAGCTTGCGGCAGATCTCTGCCACATGCTCCAGCGCCTCGGCCCCGCGGGCGGCGAGAACGAGGCGGGCGCCTTCGCGGGCGAAGGCCTCTGCCGTGGCTTGACCGATGCCGCTGGAGGCGCCGGTGATGACGATGGTCTTGTCGTGGAGCGCGGTCATGGGATCCTCCCCGGTTTGGCGAGAAACCGGCGAGGAAGGGCTTTGTTCCGAGGGCGCTAGTGGCGCGAGAGGATCAGGAAGCTGAAGAGACCGAGCGGGGGAAAGGTTTCCTCGGTTGTGAGGGTCAGGCGCTGGTCGCCAAGGACCCGGGCGCGGTCGAAGTCGGAATGCCAGCCAAGGAGGTCGGCAAAGGGTGCGAAGGCGCGTTCCAGACGCCCGAGGACGCCGCCCTCGCGCGCGAAATGGTTGAGGATCAGCACCTGTCCGCCGGGCTTGCAAACCCGAGCCATTTCCGCGACGACCTTTTCGGGTTCGGGCACGACCGACACGAGGTACATCGCAACAACGGTATCGAAGGTGGCGTCAGGGAAGTCGAGCGTGCGGGCGTCCATCTGGCGCAGGTCATGCACGTGGCGCAGATTTTCCTCGCGCACCTTTTCGCGGGCCTTGGCCAGCATGTCGTGGGAAAAGTCGATGCCTGTAACCGAAAGGTGGGAGGCGTAGTCGGGCAGGCTGAGCCCGGTGCCCACGCCGACCTCGAGTACGCTGCCGCTGCGGCTGTTGATGTGGCTCACGGCACGTCTGCGGCCCCTTCCTGTGATCGAGCCAAACGTCCTGTCATAGACTGGGGCCCAACGGCGATAGGATTTGGCGACCGCTTCGAGTTCCATGAAAAACCTCCCTCAGGTTTCGGGTTTGCGCCTGCTTGTTATGGCTGCGTGGATCAGGACGGCGATGTAGGCGAGGCTGAGCAGCACCATCAGAAGCCAGAACCGCGTGAAGGCGAGGCCACCGATCACCACCATCCCGACGAGCAGCGGCGCCACCTGTTCGCGGCGGATGCGCAGTGCCTTGGGCGAGGGCGTAGGCATGCGGCTGATCATCGCCCAGGCCACCACTGCCAGCCAGGGGCCGGAGATCCAGGGCAGGTCGCGGGTGTTCAGGATGCCCTCGGCATGAAGGAAAAGGGGCAGGAGGGCCAGAAGCGCCCCGGCCGGGGCGGGCACGCCGGTGAAATGGGCGCGACCCCCGGGGTTGGGCACGTCGCGGTTGACGTTGAACCGGGCCAACCGCAGGCAGCAGCAGATCACGTAGATCAGAACGAAGATCCAGCCGAGGTCGCGCATCCCGCCAAGCGCGAACTGGTAGGCCAGCAGCCCCGGCGCCACCCCGAAGTTCACGAAGTCCGACAGCGAGTCGAGTTCAGCGCCCATCGGGCTGGTGGCGTTGATCCGGCGGGCCAGAAGCCCGTCCAGCCCGTCGATCAGCGCCGCGAAGATGATCAGCGCGGCGGCAAATTCATAGCGTCCCACGAGGACGAAGCGGATCGACGTCAGCCCTGCCGAGAGGCCGAGGATCGTGACCATGTTCGGCAGCAGGTGGAGGAAAGGCATCCGGTCGCGCCGGACGCGGCGGACGCGACGGATCATGACGTCTTCACAAGGCGCGGCGGTTCGGTCGAGGTGACGTCCGCGAGGATGGTTTCGCCCGCGACGGTGGTCTGGCCGATGGCGACGAGTGGCAGGACGCCTTGGGGCAGGTAGGTATCAAGCCGCGAGCCGAAGCGGATCATGCCGAAGCGTTCCCCCTGTTCGAGCCGCCGGCCTTGCGCGACCTCACACACGATGCGGCGGGCGACGAGGCCTGCGATCTGCACCACCGCGATCTGGCGTCCGTCGGGCATCCGGATGGCGAGGCTGTTGCGTTCGTTGTCGCTGCTGGCCTTGTCGAGCGAGGCGTTGAGGAACTTGCCTGGCCGGTATGAGATCCGGGTGACCTCGCCGGCGACGGGGCTGCGGTTCACGTGGCAGTTGAAGACGTTCATGAAGACGCTGACGCGCGTCATGGGTTCGGGGCCAAGGCCCAGTTCCTCGGGCGGGACGGCAGGTTCGATCAGTGACACGACGCCATCGGCGGGGCTGAGGATCAGCCCCTCGCGTAAGGGGGAGACGCGCTGCGGGTCGCGGAAGAAGTAGTAGCACCAAACGGTGAGGCCCACGCCGATCCAGCCCAGCGGTTCCCACAGCAGGAACAGCAGCGCGGTGACGACCGCGAAGATGGCGATGAAGCGATACCCCTCACGGTGGATCGGCTTGATGACGGCAGCAACGAGATTGACGGACATCGGCACCTTCTGGCGGACGGAACTGGCCCTTCCATAGCGCAGACGGCGTAGCGATGAAACCATTGACGGATGGGCGCCGTCCGAAAAGGCGGGTCAGCTGGCGTTCACATCTTCGTCTAGGCCAAGGCGGTGGCGCAGCGCAGTTATGAAGCGGGCGGTTTCCTCATCATCAAGTACACGGCAATTCAACAATTCGAGGCTGCGCAGCCCGTGAAGCGCGAAGAATGCGATCGAGGCAAGTTCCGGATCCGTGGCATTTGCGCGGATTCGGTCAAGGAAGCCGCGTTCATAACGACCCACCGGGGCAAGGAGTTGGGGGTCCTTGGCCAAGGCTGCCAGAAGACCTGAGGCTGCCGGATCCCTGCAGAGCCTTTCACGCATGTTCAGGCTTATATAGGCGTCGAGCATGGCGTTCGGGCCGGCATCCTCGGCGGCGTCCAGTTCCGACTCCACACCAATGAGGAAATCCTCGACCAAGGCTTCAAGCAGGATTTTCTTGGAAGCGAAGTGATAAAGCAGCCCGCCCTTGGAGACCCCCGCCCGCGCCGCTACCGCATCCAGAGAGATGTTGCCTGGGCCGCTTTCACGCGCAAGTGCCGATGCAGCCTGCAGAATTTTCTGGCGCGTGTCGTTCTTCTTCTGGGTCATCCCGCCGCTTCACTTGACAATACCGTCCGGACGGTACAGTAGTGCGGCAGCGAATATCAAGCTGTATTTCAGACGCAGCGATGCTGGCACCTGGTGCCGCAAGGAAGGTCGACATGGTCAAACGCTTCATCATCGCCATCATTCTGCTTGGCCTGGTCGCCGGCGGGCTGGTGGGCTTCAACCTGTTCCGCGACAAGATGATCGCGGATTTCTTTGCGAACATGCCGGTGCAGCCCTCGACCGTATCGACGGTCGAGGCGGCGCCGCGGCGCTGGCAGCCGACGCTGGGCGCCATCGGCACGGTCAATGCCGCGCAGGGTGTCGATCTGACGGTCGAGGCTGCGGGCATCGTGCGGGAGATCCTGTTCAACTCGAACAGCCAAGTCGAGGCGGGGCAGGTGCTGCTGCGGCTTGACGACGTGGTGCAGACGGCGGATGTCGAGGCCGCGCGTACCCAGCAGGATCTGGACCGCCTGAACCTTGAACGCGCTCGCGAGCTTCAGGGTCGGGGAGTGGCCACCAGTTCGGCGCTCGACGCGGCCGAGGCGGCGGCCCGTGCATCCGAGGCGCAACTTGCCCGGGCGACGGCGCTGCTGGAACAGCGGCGCGTGGATGCGCCCTTTGGCGGGACCATCGGCCTGCCGCGGATCGACCTGGGCCAGTACATCGCGCCCGGCACCGTGGTGGCGACGCTTCAGGACCTGGAAACGATGCGGGTCGATTTTTCGATGCCGGAGCAACAGCTTTCCTTCCTGGAGATCGGGCAGCCGCTGCACGTCCGCATCCAGGGCACGGCCCATGCCTTTGACGGGGAAATCTCGGGGATCGACCCGCGCGTTGACCCGGCCAGCCGCATGGTTGCGGTGCGCGGCACGATCCGCAACAGCAGCGACGGTGTTCGCCTGACCCCCGGCCAGTTCGTGCGGGTGGAAATTGACCTGCCGCCCGAGGATGGTGTCATCGCGCTGCCGCAGACGGCTGTCGTGACCAGCCTTTATGGCGACTATGTCTATGTCGTTCGTCCCCGCGAGGATGACGCCGAGATGCTGGAGGCCCGGCAGATTTTCGTCGGCATCGGGCGCCGCAGCGACGACGTGATCGAGGTGCGTTCGGGGCTTGAGCCCGGTGCCATGGTGGTCACCGCCGGGCAGAACCGGCTGTCGAACGGTGCGCCGGTCGTGGTGGACAACACCGTCAATCCCATGATCCGCGCAGAGGCAGAAGCGCAATGAGCCCGTCAGATATCTTCATCAAGCGGCCCGTCCTGTCGACGGTGCTGGGGCTTCTGATCTTGCTTCTGGGGCTTCAGGGGCTGTTTGCACTGCAGGTGCGCCAGTATCCGGAGGTCGAGGAGACGGTGATCACCATCACGACCGTCTATCCCGGTGCCTCGGCGGACCTGATGCAGGGATTCGTGACCTCCCCGGTGGCGTCGGCGGTGGCGACGACCGAAAACGTGGATTACGTGACGACGCAGTCCCGGCCGTCGGCCTCGGTCGTGACGGTCAACATGCGGCTGGGGGCCGATCCCGACGCCGCGCTGACCGAGGTCATGTCCAAGGTGCAGGAGGTGCGGAGCCAGTTGCCTTCGGGGGCAGAGGATCCGTCCATCGTCAAGGGCACGGGCATGACGTTTGCCACGATGTACCTGGCGCTGCAGAACCCAAACATGTCGTCCGAGCAGGTGACCGAGTATATCGAGCGCGTCATCCGCCCGCGCATGTCCACCATCCCCGGCGTGGCCGAGGTGCAGGTTCTGGGCGGGGCGAGCTATGCGATGCGGGTCTGGATCGACCCGATCCGGCTGGCGGGTCAAGGCCTGACGGCGGCCGAGGTGATGCAGGCGATCAACAGCGCGAACTTCCTTTCGGCGCCGGGTCGGACGCAGAACGAATACGTCACCTATTCGATCACCATGCAGTCCACTCTTCAGACGCCAGAGGCCTTTGGCGCCATGCCGATTTCCGGGTCCGGCAACCAAGTGGTCCGCCTGCGGGACGTGGCCGAGGTGGAACTGGCCGCCGAGTCTACGGACATGATCGTGAACTTCAACGGCGAGCCGGGCACCTTCATCGGCGTCTTCCCGACGCCGTCTGCCAACCCGCTTGATACGGCGGCGGCGGTGCTTGAGGAATTGCCCGCGATCCAGAACAGTCTGCCTGAGGGCATGACCATCACCCTGATGTATGACGCGACCGAGCAGATCGCGGCCTCGATCGACGAGGTGTTCCGCACCATCGCGGAGGCGACGATCATCGTGGCGGTGATCATCTTCCTGTTCCTCGGCTCGTTCCGGTCGGTGTTGATGCCGTTGCTGGCGATTCCGATGTCGCTGGTGGGGGTGTTGTTCATCCTGTTCGTCTTTGGCTACTCGATCAACCTGCTGTCGCTGTTGGCGATGGTGCTGGCGATCGGGCTTGTGGTGGACGACGCGATCATCGTGGTGGAAAACATCCAGCGCCACGTCGATGACGGGCTGTCGCCCCGGCAGGCGGCCTTCGTGTCGATGAAAGAGCTTTTCGGCTCGATCATCGCGATGACGATCACCCTGATCGCGGTGTTCATGCCGCTGATGTTCACCGGGGGCCTGACCGGGTCGCTGTTCCGCGAATTTGCCGTGACGCTGGCGGGCGCTGTGGCGATTTCGGGCATCGTCGCGCTGACGATTTCACCGATGATGTCGGCGCGGCTGCTCAAGTCCGGCGGGCACGGGCGGTTCCAGCGCTTCGTTGATCGCAACTTCCTGCGGCTGGAGGGATGGTACGAACGGCGGCTGCGTGGCACGCTGAACTATCGCGCCGTGACGATGCTGATGGTTCTGGTTCTCGTGGGGGTCACTGGCTACCTGTTCACCAAGACCTCGAGCGAATTGGCGCCGGAAGAGGATTCGGGCGCGCTGTTTGCTATTGTGAATGCGCCGCCCTATGCGACCTCGGGCTATACCAAGACCTATGTCGACCAGATGCGCGCGGTGACGCAGGACCTGCCGGAACTTGCGGCCAACTTCTCGATCGTGGGTTTTGGCGGGCAGACCAATTCGGGCATCGCGCTTTGGGCTTTTACCGACTGGGCAGAGCGTGAGCGCAGCCAAGCCCAGATCCAGCAGGATCTGCAGGCGCGGCTGGGGGCGGTGGCAGGCGTGCAGGCATTCGTCTTTGCGCCGCCGTCGCTGCCCGGGGCCGGAGGCGGGCTGCCGATCAGCGTGGTGATCCAGTCCACTGGAGATCCGTCGCGGGTATACGAGATCGCCGAACAGATCCGGCTAGAGGCGCAGGCCTCGGGGCGGTTCATCATCGTGCAGAACTCGCTGGCCTATGACGCGCAGCAGGTGGTGGTCAGCATCGACCGTGAACGGGCGGCGGCGCTGAACCTGCCGGCGAACCAGATCGGCACGACGCTGAGCCTGCTGGTCGGTGGCGGCGCCATTGCCCAGTTCGACCGTGAGTCGAACAGCTATGACGTCATCATGCAGGTCCCGGACGAATACCGTGCGAACCCGGAACGGCTGGGCGATTTCTTCATTCGGTCCACTACCGGGGACATGGTGCCCCTGTCGGCGGTGATCGAGGTGAGCACCGACGTCGCCCCTGTTTCGATCGAGCAGTTCAACCAGCTGAACTCTGCCACCATCTCGGCGCTGCCGCTGCCGGGGGTTTCGACCGGCGACGGGTTGCAGGCCATCGTGGACATCGCGCAGCCGCTGCTGCCGGACGGGTTCTTCATCGACTATTCCGGCCAGTCGCGGCTTGAGGTGAGCGAGGGCAACACCATCGCAATCGCCTTTGCGCTGGCCATCGTCGTGATCTACCTGGCGCTGGCTGCGCAGTTCGAGAGCTTCCGCGACCCGTTCATCATCCTGATGTCCGTACCGCTGTCGATCTTTGGGGTGATCGTGCCGCTGAACCTCGGCCTCGGGACGCTGAACATCTATACCCAGGTGGGGTTGATCACGCTGATCGGACTGATCTCCAAGCACGGTATCCTGCTGGTGGAGTTCGCTAACCAGCAGCGCCGGGCGGAGGGGCTGGATCGGTTCGACGGCATCGTGAAGTCCGCCAAGCTGCGCCTGCGCCCGATCCTGATGACCACGGCTGCGACCGCGATCGGGGTGGTGCCGCTGATGACGGCGATGGGGGCCGGGGCGGCGGCGCGCTATTCGATGGGCCTTGTGATCTTCTCTGGCATCACGGTCGGGACGCTGTTCACCCTGTTCGTCGTGCCGATGTTCTACACGCTGATCTCTCCGCGAGAGATGCCGGCAGAGCCGGAGGGTCCGGCGCCCGAGGCGCTTGCCGCCGCGCAGCACTGAACCTGAACCCCCGCCCAACCGGCGGGGGTTTTTGATTCAGGCGAAGGGATTTTCCAGCCGGACCCCGGTTGGGGCAAAGTCGGCGACGTTCCGTGTCACCACCGTTGCGTCATGGTGCAGCGCGGTGGCGGCGATCAGGAGATCGGCGCCGGCATGTCCCAGTTGCGCGGAAAGGGCACCCCAGATCCGCGCCTCTGCCGCCCCAAAAGGGAGCAGGCGGTCGGAAAACAGCATCACCGTCCGGTCAAGCCAAGCCTGAAGATCAGCGGCGAAAGTTGGATTTTGCTGTTCCTGCCGGCTGATGCCGCGGGCGATTTCTCCAATCGTGATGACGCTGAGGAACAGCTGATCCTCGGGCTGGGCGGCCAGCCATTCGGCGACCTGTGGCGCGCGTTCCGGGCGCCGAAGGGCTGAAAGCACGTTGGTGTCGAGGATCAGCACCTAGAACTCTACCTCGCGCAGGCGCACCTCGGGGCGCGGCTCTGCTGTGCCCGGGAAGGAAAGAAGGTGGCTGCGGAATGAGCCGCGCCCGCCGCCGGCGGCTTGCAGCAGCCGGTCGTATTCAGCGGCGGACAAGACAACCACGGCAGGTTTACCGCGGCGGGAAACCTCTTGCGGCCGACCGGAAAGGGCGGCGTCGACCACGGCGGAAAAACGGTTCTTTGCGTCCTGAAGCGTCCACATTTCCTCACCTGTCTAGCTTTCTGGCTAGATAGAGAGCCGCAATCGCTGGGTCAAGCCGCAATTAACCTGATAAAAATACTTAAGTATAATCTTGACGAAAATAGTATGGCAATTTAGGACGAGGAAAAAAGCAGAAGGTGCCCTAATGGAAAATCCTGTTGTGTCAGACGCTGTTCCCTCTGCCCTTGCAGAGGCTTGGGCGTTTCTTGTGCTCGGCGGATCGGCGATCTGGGTCATCGCTGCCGTATCCGTCATCATGGTGGCGCTGATCCTGTGGAAGGTGATCCGTCTGGTTGCCTATGGCGCGTGGTCAGGAGGCGGGCGCACGGCGCAGGCGGTTGCCCTTTGGAACCGTGGGCAAGAGCAGGAGGCGATCCCGCTGCTTCAGGGGCGTCGGTCATTCCGGGCCCGGCTCGCGTTGGCTGCCATGACCGCACGCCGTGATCCGGCCCTGACAGACGACGGGGCGCAGGCCGAGACCGAACGGGTGGCGCGGGCGCTGTTGCTGCGGGCGCGCTCGGGGCTGCGGGGGCTGGAGTTGATCGCGGCGGTAGCGCCGTTGCTGGGACTGCTGGGCACCGTGTTGGGGATGATCGCAGCATTTCAAGCACTGCAGGAAGCCGGGGCCCGGGCCGATCCGGCCACCCTTGCCGGCGGGATCTGGGAGGCGCTTCTGACCACCGCGGCGGGCATGGCGGTGGCGATCCCCGCCTCGGTGGCGCTGACGTGGTTTGAGAGTACAGCGGATCGCCTGCGACATGACATGGAAGATGCCGCGACGCGGATCTTTGGTAGAGCACAGGATGTGCCCCAAGCCATGGCGGCAGAATGATGTTCAGCTTTGCCGCGACCCGCCCGCGCCGGCGGCCGAACCTGACGCCGATGATCGACGTGGTGTTCCTGCTGCTGGTGTTCTTCATGCTGGCATCGCGGTTCGGGATGGACTTGGCGCTGCCGCTGACGGTGGCGGGGCAGGGGTCCGGGTACTCGGGGCCGCCAAGGCTGGTCGATGTGGCACCAGAGGGGCTGCGCCTGAACGGGGTCATGGTGAGCGAGGAGAGGCTGCTGGCCGAGCTTGGGCGGCTGACGGAAGCGGCAGAGGATGCCATCATCCTGCGCGGCGATGAGGATACGCCCCTGCAGCGGCTTGTTGCCGTGATGGAGGTGTTGCGCGGCGCAGGCCATACGCGGCTGGTTCTGGTGGAGTAAGCTATGAGGATTTCCGAGCCGCCGCCACGGCGCCCGCCTGCGGAAAACATGCTGCCGATGATCAACGTGGTTTTCCTGCTGCTGATCTTCTTCATGATTTCGGCCCAGTTGGCGCCGCCGGAACCCTTTGCGATCACGCCGCCCGTGGCCGAGGGCGAGGAGGCGAGCCCTGGCGAACTGATGCTGTTCCTCGGACCAGAAGGGGAACTGGGATACCGCGAGTTGGTAGGTGACGATGATGCGGCGCTGGATGCGCTGGCGGCCGATCGGGATCTTCTTTGCCCCGGTGACTGTCCTGAGCCGCCCGTGCTGGTGCTGCGGGCTGATGCCGGTGCGCCGGCGACGCGGCTGGCAAGCTTGATGCCGCGACTGGGGGGCTTGGGCTTTGCAGCCATCGAACTGGTCACGGCGGCGCCATGAACAGGTGGCTGCGCATATTCGAGTTCGGGCTGGTTCTGGTGCTAGCCTTGGCGATCCATCTGGCCCTCTTCCTCCGGTTCGACAGTATAGGGGGTTCCGTCGCTGCGGGTGACGGAGGCGACGCGCTTGTCTCGCTTGAGGCCTCGGATGCACAGATCGCCGCGCTGGTGGCAGAGTGGGAGCGCCCGCCCGAACCGGTGACCGAGGTGCCGGAGCCGACCCCGCTGCCTGTGCCGCTGACACCCCCCGCTGCGCCCTTGCCCGCCACGGTGGTGCAGGTGCCGCTGCCGGACCTGCCTTCGCGCCTTGATCTGGTTGAACTTGCCCCGCCCCCGCCCCCTGAACCACTGCCGGAGCCGGTGGCAGAACCGGAACCTGTGCCCGAGCCGCAGGTAGAGCCTGAGCCCGCGGTGGCCGAGGTGCCGCCCGCAACGCGCCCCCAGCCCCGTCCCGAACGCCGGCGGCGGCAGCCCGAACCTGCGTCACAGCCCCAGCGTCAGGGGCCGTCTAGCACCGCTGTCGCGGAGCAACGGGCGGCGGGGTCAGGGGGCGGTGCCCATGCGGGCGATGCAGGTCAGGCTGCGGCAGCAACCTGGGGCGCTAACGTACAGGACGCCTTGGCGGGTTGGGGTGCCGCCGTCCGCGCCCGCGTGGAACGCCGTGCCAGCGTACCGCCGAGCGCGCGGGGGGCAAGGGGCACCGTCTGGATCCAGATCCGGGTAGGGCGTAATGGCGGCCTGCTGGCGGCCACCATCACGCGCAGTTCGGGCAATCCGGTGCTGGACGCTGCGGCGCTTCAGGCGGTTCATGCGGTGCGGGGCTTGCCTGCGGCCCCGGTGGAACTGACCGAACCCAGCTATGCCATGGCCTTCCCGATCGAGTTGCGCTGACGGGAACAAAGCGCCTGTCCCGGACTTGAGGGCGAGGGGCAGAGGGAGGCAGGGATGCAGGAGGCGCGACGCAAGTCGATGGGCGCGGCGGCGCTGATCGGGGCCGGATTGATGGCGGCGGTGGACGAGATCATCTTTCACCAAATCTTGGCCTGGCACCATTTCTTTGACCGGTCTACGCCGGCGATCGGCCTGCTGTCCGATGGGTTGCTTCATGCGGCAGAGATCGTGGCGCTTGTGGCCGGGTTCTTCTGGCTGTCGGAGCTTCGCGCACGGGGGATGCTGGTGCCACGCGCGGCTTGGGCCGGAGGGCTGCTGGGGGCGGGCGTCTTCCAGATCTTTGACGGGGTGATCAACCACAAGGTGCTGCGGCTGCACCAGATCCGTTATGTCGACCCCGTGTGGCCCTATGATGTCGCCTGGATCGGCTTTGCGCTGATCCTGGTGTTGACCGGGCTGCGGCTGGCGCGCAGCTGAGATGCACCATCACCACCACCATCCTGACGCCCTGCTGTTCCTGTTGCTGACGGTTCTGCCGGCGCTGGTGCTGCTGGCCTATCTGGTGGCTGCCTACCGCAGCGGGTGGAGCCTGTGGCGCAGCCTGTTGTTTGCCACTGGGATCGGGCTAATCATGCTGGCGGGGTCGCCTCCGATCGCGCATTGGGCGCATGAGGATCTGCGCGGGCATATGGCGCAGCACCTGCTGCTGGGCATGCTCGCGCCGCTTGGCCTTGTGCTGGGGGCGCCGGTGACGCTGATGCTTCGGGTATTGCCGCAGCGGGGCGGGCGGTGGGTGGCGCAGGTGCTGCGGCTGGGGGTAGTAAGGGTGCTGTCGCATCCGGCCGTGGCGGCGGTGCTGGATGTGGGGGCGATGTTCGTCCTGTACCTGACACCGCTTTATGTGCTGAGTCTGACGTCGCCCGCGCTGCACCTGTGGCTGCACCTGCATTTCCTGGTGGCGGGCTGCCTGTTCACCTGGTCGATCGCCGGACCTGACCCGGCGCCGCACCGTCCGGGGCCGGTGACGCGGTTGGTCGTGCTGGTGGTGGCGTTTGGGGCGCATGCGCTGCTGGGCAAGATCATGTACGGCTACCACTACCCGCGCGGCACAGCCGCCCCGATTGAGGAGATCGAGGCGGCGGCGCAGTGGATGTATTATGGCGGGGATCTGGCCGAGATACTGCTGGCCATCGCCTTTTTTGCCGCGTGGTTCCGTAACCGGGACCGCGGCTTCAGGACAAGTTCGACGCCGGTGCGTTCAGGGCTTGCAGGTAGTCCCGGCACCAGTGCGTGACGTCATATTCTAGAAGCCGCGTCATCATCCGTTCCCAGCGCACCTTGCGTTCGACCAGCGACATCGACAGGGCCTGCCCGATGGCCGCGGCCGTTTGTTCAGTGTCATAGGGGTTGCAGAAGATCGCGCCCCCAGCCAGTTCCCGCGCCGCGCCGGCGAAACGTGACAGCACGAGCACGCCCGGATCCTCTGGATCCTGGGCGGCGACGAATTCTTTCGCCACCAGGTTCATGCCGTCGCGCAGCGGGGTGACAAGGCCCACGTCCGCCTCACGGTAAAGGCCGGCCAGCACCGCGCGGCGCAGCGAGCGGTTTACATAGCGGATAGGCACCCAATCGATGGTGCCGTGGCGGCCATTGACCTGGCCACATTGCGTGGCGATCGCATCCTGCATGGCCTTGTATTCCGGCACGTCGGACCGCGACATGGGCGCGACCTGAAGCATGGTCACCTTGCCCCGGTCGTCCGGGTTGTTCTCCAGAAACCGTTCATAGGCGTCGATCCGCTGGGCGATCCCCTTGGAATAATCGAGCCGGTCCACGCCGATGATCAGCGCCCGTCCTTCGAGGCTGCGGCGCATGTCCTGGATCGAGGCGCGGGTGGAAACCCGGGCAGAGAGGCGGGCGAATTCGGCTGTCTCGATCCCGATGGGGAAGGCTGCAGCGGCGAATTCCTGATCATAGGCGCGGATATAGCTGCCCGCGCCGGTCGTGTTGCCGACGGAGATGCTGCCGCCCTGCGCGTTGCGCACCACGTCGCCGGCCCCTTCGCGCTGAAGGCAACCGATGAAGTTTTCCACGTCATAGTCGGTCTGGAAGCCCAGCAGGTTGTAGGCCGCGAGAGAACGCAGGATCGTGTCATAGATCGGCATCGCGAACAGGATGTCCGCGGGCGGCCATGGGATGTGCAGGAAGAAGCCAATGCGGTTCTGAACGCCGCGCTTGCGCAGTTCGTCGGCAAGCGGGATCAGGTGGTAGTCATGCACCCAGATCACGTCGTCGGGCTTCAGGAGCGGCACCAGCCGGTCCGCGAACAGGCGGTTGACGCGGAAGTAGCTGGCCATTTCACGCCGCGCATATTCCGCAAGGTCGAGCCGCATGTGGAAGATCGGCCAGAGCACGCGGTTGGCGAAGCCGTTGTAGTATTCATCCACGTCCGTCTTGGTCAGGTCGGTGAGGACGTAGGAGATCGGTCCTTCCTGGCGGATGGTGGGCGGGCCGGGTTCTGTTTCAACCGTTTCGCCGGACCAGCCAAGCCAGATGCCGCCGTTTTCCTGAAGCGCGGCATGGACGGCGACGGCAAGGCCGCCGGCGGGCGGGTTGCCGTTCCGGTCGGGAAGGGGAACCCGGTTGGAAACGACGATCAGGCGCCCCATGCGTGGCACCTGGCATCTTGAAAATTCACGGGGAAAACCTGCTTTTGGTGCACGTGCTCTCTCGTCTTTCGTGACGGCGGGATGGCCTGCGGCCGGTCGCGCCCTGACTAACAGGAAAGGCACCGGGATGCCAGCGGGCCGCCGCAGGGGCGGCCCGGGGCGTGATCATTCCGCAGCGACCGCGTGGCGGTTCGCGTCGTCGTCGGCAAGCTTGGTAAGCTTTTCGTCGGTCGCGTATTCTTCCTTGAGCGTTTCATCCAGAAGCTGGGCCGCGTCGTTCATGCCCAGCACCGTGGCCCAGCGTTTGAGCGTGCCGTAGCGGGCAATCTCGTAATGCTCCACCGCCTGGGCGGCGGCGATCAGGCCGGCATCCAGCGCGGGACCGCCCTTGAACTCCTCGAGGATCTCTTCTCCTTCCTCGATGATGCCGTCGATGGCGGGGCAAGTCTTGCCGCGCGGACGCTTGTCCATCATCTCGAAGATCTGTTCGAGGCGCGCGATCTGGCCTTCGGTTTCCTCCTTGTGGGTCTGGAAGGCAGACTTTGCCTCTTCCGACTCGGCGCCGCGGCCAAGCTGGGTGAGCGCCTTCAGGATCTTGCGCTCCGCATAATAGATGTCGCGAAGCCCGTCGTGGAAAAGCGATTCGAGCGTCTTCTGTTTCATTGAATGTGCTCCCGTCTCGGCATGGTGGGTTGTGCGGGGTGAACCCGAACCGGAAGGGATTGTTCCAGCGGCGGCGGCGGCACCCCGACCCGATGCGCGGGAACAGGCCGGGCGGGCCAACGGTTGTCCCGGTGACACCGGTAAAGGAGACGAAGATGCACAGGCTTGGTTATGCCCTGTCCTCTGGCACGCTTGCGGGGGTGGGGTCGGCGGCTGCGGTGATGGCGGTGGCGCAGCGCGAAGGCAAGGTGCCGTGGCAGCCATTGAACGGGACGAGCCACTGGCTTTGGGGGGCGCGGGCGGGAAGCGTGCCGAAGATGGACGGGCCGCATACTGCGGTGGGCGCGGCGACTCATCAGGCCTCGGCGATGTTCTGGGGCGCGATCTTTGGCGCCTGGATCGGTCGGTCCCCTCGTCCCGGAACCGGCGAGATCATCGCCAAGGCAGCGGTTACCGGCGCTGTTGCCGCGGTTGTGGATTATGGGCTGGTGCCCCGGCGGGCGACGCCCGGATGGGAACATGCGGTATCGAACCGGGGTGTCGCCGCCGGGTTCGTGGGTCTTGCCGCGGGCCTCGCGCTGGGGGCGCTGCTGGTTCGACCGGCGCGGCAACCGTACCGCTGAACGGGCTGCGGCCCCGTCCTGTTGCTGGACGGGGCCGCAGTACCCGCGCGGGGGAGGCAGCCGCGCGGGCGGGTCCGGTGTCAGATGATCGGTTGGCCGCCGGTCACCGCCACCATCGTGCCGGAGGTGTAGCTTGAAAGCGGATCGGCAAGCATCACGTAGGTCGTGGCAAGTTCAGCCGGCTGGCCGGGACGCTGAAACGGCACCTGCTTGCCAAAGTTCGCCACTGACTCAGGGGGGAGGGTAGCGGGGATCAGCGGGGTCCAGATTGGACCGGGGGCCACGGAATTCGCGCGGATGCCTTTTTCCGCCAGCATCTGCGCAAGGCCTGCGGTGAAGTTCTGGATCGCGCCCTTGGTGGTCGCATAGGCCAGAAGGCCCGGGTTCGGCTTGTCGGCGTTGATGGACGAGGTGTTGATGATCGACGAGCCCGGCTTCATGTGGGGCACCGCCGCCTTTGTCAGGTAGAACATCGCGTGGATGTTGGTGCGGAAGGTGATGTCCCATTCCTCATCCGAGATCTCGGTGATGTCGTCGACGCTGGCCTGGTGGGCGGCGTTGTTCACCAGGATGTCGATCCCGCCGAGTTCCGACACGGCGCGTTCGATGATCGCGCGGCAGTGAGCGGCGTCCTGAATGTCGCCGGGCATCAGGATGGCACGCTGGCCGGCTTCCTCGACCCAGCGGGCGGTTTCCTGGGCGTCTTCATCCTCTTCAAGATACGAGATAAGGATATCCGCCCCTTCGCGGGCATAGGCAATTGCTACCGCGCGGCCGATGCCGCTGTCGCCGCCGGTGATGACGGCCTTCATCCCCTTGAGCTTGCCGGAGCCTACATAGCTGTCTTCACCATGGTCCGGCAGCGGGTCCATACGGCCCGTCACCCCAGGCATCGGCTGCTTCTGTTCATCGAACGGGGGCTCTGGCTGGTCGGCAACCTTCTGGTTGTCGCTCATTGTGCTTTCCTCCTGGTCTGGAAGCTTCACCACAAAACAACCGGAACGGGTCGATGTTCCCGGCGATTTAGTTGTTCAGCCCCACGCGCCGCGCCAGTTCGCGGAAGTTCGCCTCTTCGCCCGCTTCCTGCGCATCGAGCGAGGCCAGCAGGAAGCGCACCGGGAACGCCATTGCCTTGCGGTGGGAGTCGGTGTCGGTGGCAAGGGCGCCGCCACTCAGAGCAATTTCCTCGGTGTTGGTCAAGGTTTGGCGCAGTTCGTCGCGGCTGACGACGCCCTTCTGCACCAGCAGGTCCAGCAACGAGCCGAGCGCGAGGTAGAGGCCTTCAAGCTGCGGGTTTGCGGTATTCATGTTTCGCTCCTCGAGGTGGTGGGGGGCAGGCCCGGAGCGCCCTCGTCGATGACGCGCGCGCCCCGCTGCCGCGTGATGTAGCGCGAAATCCATTGCAGTGTGACCAGCAGCCGCTTTTCAAAGTTGATCAGCAGCCACACATGCACGATCGCCCACAAAAGCCAGGCCAGCCGGCCCTTCATCTGCCAGCGGCCGAAATCGAAGACGGCGGCGTTGCGGCCGATGACGGCTGTGTTGCCACGGTTGTGGAACTGGAAGGGGCCGGGGCTTTCATTGTGTTCCAGCTTGCGCCGCAGCGCGCGGCCCAGGTAAGTGCCCTGCTGCTTGGCGACCTGCGCAAGGCCGGGAAGGGGATTGCCGTCCTCATCGTTCAGAAGGGCGGCATCGCCGATAACATGCACCCCGGGCAGGCCGGGTACGGACAGATCCGGGTTCACGGGGACACGGTTGCCCGATCCGGGTTCAACCCCCAGCCATTGCGCGACGGGCGAGGCCTTGACCCCTGCGCCCCAGATCACGCAGCCAGTGTCGATGCGTTCGTCGCCAATGATGACATGGTCGCTGGCGATGTGTTTCACCATCTCGCCCAGCCGGAGCTCTACCCCCGCGTCGGTGAGGTAGCGGGCGGCATAGTCGGACAGGTTTTCCGGAAAGCCGCCCAGCAGGCGTGGCCCTCCTTCAGCAAGGACAACGCGAAAATCTTCACGCCGCAGGGTGCGGAAGTCGCGCTCGATCATGTAGCGGCCAAGCTCGTTCACCGCGCCGGCCATTTCGACGCCTGTGGGGCCACCGCCGATGATCACGGTTGTCAGCAGGGCCCGTTGTTCCAGCCGGTCGGTAGACAGTTCGGCCTTTTCAAAGGCGATCAGCAGCCGCTGGCGGATCAGCCGCGCCTCGTGGATGCTCTTGAGCCCTGGCGCGTGGGCGCGCCAGTCGTCATTGCCGAAGTAGTTGTATTCCGACCCCGTCGCGATGACGAGCTGTTCGTATTCCACCCGCCGCCCACCTTCCAGCACGACGGCCCGCGCGCCGGTATCCACGCCTGTCACCTCGGCCAGCATGACGCGGATGTTGCGGTAGCGGCCAAGGGTGCGGCGGATCGGTTCGGAAATGTCGGCGGGCGAGAGGGCCGCCGTCGCAACCTGATAAAGCAGTGGTTGGAAAAGGTTGTGGTTGCGCCGGTCGATCAGGATCACGTCGATGTCGGACCCGCCAAGGGCCTGGGCGCAGGCAAGCCCCCCGAACCCGCCGCCAATGATGACGACATGGGCCCGGGGGGTCAGTGCGGTTTCTGGCGTGGGATCAAGCAACATCATCCGGCCAACGCGCCTGGCCGGTGTCCTGTTCCAGACGAACCTCGACCCCGCGGTCGGTCAGGATGCCGAAGGCGGCAAAGCCTGCATCCATCATCGCGGCCAGCACGCCCACCTGCGCCGGTGGCAGGTAGCCAAGCCGGGCGCCGTCCAGGGCGTGAACCGCGATGCTGCCGGGATCGTAGGCGCGATCATGGGCTCGCACCAGCGCAACACGGGTTCCGGGCGCTGGAAGCGGGGCAGGGAACTGGTCGCGGTTGGCGATGCGGGTCTCCAGCACCCGCAGCGCACCCCGGATGGGGGCCGCCGCAAGTGGGCTGGCGACGACGGGGGCAAGAACCGCCCCGCCGGCGATGAAGCTGCGACGGTCCATCCGGTCCTCCTACATCTGTTCGGACTGGGCGCCGCTGCCGGGGCGTGCGGGGCCGAGGTTCGGCTCTTCGCCCAAGGGTTCCATCGGGCGGGCGGTGAAGGTGCCCTTGCCGTCGATCGACGTACCCTCGGACCAGCGGCCTTGGACGGGTTCCGAACCGTCGCGCTGGAAGCCAAGGAAGGCGTAGGAGAATTCGGTCTTTTCCTGGTCCTGCGGGAAGCTGTTCGGGATCGGGAAGACGTTCTGGATGCCGCCCAGTTCCTCAAGCGCTGCGAGCCATTGGTTCTGGTGCATCGAGTCGCGCGCGATCAGGAACGACAGCATGTCGCGCATCCCAGGATCGTTGGTCATGTTGTAAAGCCGCACGGCCAGCACCCGCCCGGTCGCTTCCGCGGTAACGTTCGCGGTCATGTCTGCAGCCAGGTTGCCACTGGCATAGATGTGGGACATGTCGAAAGGCACGCCGTCGCTGTCGATGGGCATGGCCGCCAGCCCCGAGGACAGCAGGTTCTTCATGTTGATGCCGCGCAGGACGGCGCCGCCCACGGGATCGGCGGCGGCTTCCTCTTGCAGTTGCAGCGGCGCGCCTTCAAGGTTCAGCGCCACGGCGGTGGCCAGCATCTCGATATGGCCCAGTTCCTCGGCCGCAGTGTTCATCAGGAGCTGGCGAAAGCGTGCATCGTTCCCCCGGGCGCCGCAGGCCTGGAAGAAATACTGCATGGCGACGCGAATCTCGCCTTCGACCCCGCCGATGGCCTGCTGCAAGGCGCGCGCGAACACGGGGTCGGGCGTCTCGACGCGGACGGGGTGCTGAAGGTTCGGGTCGACATAGAACATCTTGGCTCTCCTCGAATGTTGGACGCGGTCAACTGTTCGAGGCGGCTGATGTTCCTGCATTTCCTCCAGTGGGCGTATTTCCGCGCGGGAACAACCGGAGGCATCCGGGGGTTGAGCGGCATGGGACCTGGAGGAGGACCTGTGATGCGTTCCGGCTATGGGGATATTCTGTGGATCACGGCAGCAGGCGGCTGCGCCCTGATGACGCTGCGCTTTTTCGGGCTGAGCTAGGCGCGACCGGTCAGGCCAGAGGGGCCTGATCCTGTTGCTGAACCGCTGTGTCGTTGTCACGAACGGCGAGGGCCGCGCGCGCATCGACCAGCGCCTGAAGGCGGTCGGCAAGAACGCGCAGGTGCGGGGGGATGTCCCCCTTGCCGAATTCCGCTGCAAGATCGGCCAGCTGCCGGTCAAGTTCCGCCGCGCGGTTGAGATCTTGCGGGGCGAGGCCGGGGCCCGGAATCTGATCTTGCGTCATCTTGCCTTCCATCCCGCACGCGGCGGCGTTTCTTTGTCGGTTCGGTTCAACCGGCGGAACCACATTCGCCATCCCCCGTTATACGAAAGCCGTGGAGGCCTCAATTCAAGGATCGCTGATAATGAGCGCAGTGACTTCTGACGAACCGGTTACCGCGGAAGTGCTTACTCTCATTCCAGCTTTACGCGCATTTGCGTGGAGTTTGTGCCGCGAGACGACCGAGGCCGACGACCTGGTCCAGGAAACCCTGCTGAAGGCGCTGTCGAACATCGAGAAGTTCCAGCCCGGGACGCAGCTTCGCGCGTGGCTGTTCACCATTATGCGCAACACCTTCTACACGCGGATCAAGGTCGCAGCCCGGGAAAAGACCGGCATGGCGGATTGCGTCGCCGACGGTGTTTCCGTCGCGCCTACGCAGGAATGGTCGCTGCGCGGGGGCGAACTGATGGCCGCGGTGGGACGATTGCCGCCCCACTACCGCGAGACGCTGATCCTTGTCGTGATGCTGGGCGAGAGCTATGAGCGCACCGCCGAGATCTGCGGCTGCCGCGTCGGCACAGTGAAAAGCCGGATCAACCGCGCCCGCGCCATGCTGATGGCCGAGTTGGGCGAAACGGTGCACTGACCATCAGAGGCCGAGTGCCACCCGGATCAACCCGGCGATGACGGCCAGCACCGCAACGCCTCCCGCCCAGAGCAGCAGGAACCAGACGATGCGGCGCCAGAGGGGCGAGTTCATCAGTGGTATCCTTCGTCCGGGTTCATCTTGCCGCGGAAGACCCAATAGGCATAGGCCGTGTAGGCCAGGATCATCGGGACAAGGAACAGCGCGCCCACCAGCAGGAAGATCAGGCTTTCATCCGGTGCTGCGGCCTCGTGGATGGTGACGGATGTCGGCACGATGTAGGGGTAAAAGCTGATCCCGATGCCGATGAACCCCAGCACGAACAGCCCGAGCGCCGAGAGGAACGGCAGCACGTCGCGCCGCCGAAAGAGCCCACGCATCAGCAGGAAGAAGCAGCCCGCGACGCCCAGGGGAACAAGCCCGCTGAACAGGATGTTGGGCCAGCCGAACCACCGCTCGAGGTAAAGCGGGTCAAGGAACGGGGTCCAGAGGCTGACAAGCCCCATCATCACGATTGTGGCGACCGTGGTGCGGAGCGCGATGCGCCGCGCCTTGATGGCGATGCCGCCCGTTGTCTTCATCACCAGCCACGTCGCCCCCAGCAGCGCATAGCCGATTACGAGCGCCACGCCCGTCAGCAGCGAAAAGGGCGTCAGCCAGTCCCACCAGCCCCCGGCATAGGCGCGGTTGGCCACCGGAATGCCCTGCACCAGCGCCCCTAGGGCGACCCCCTGGGCAAAGGCTGCGGCGGTCGAACCCGCGATGAAGGACATGTCCCAAAGATGCTCTGCCCGCTTGGTGCGCCAGCGGTATTCAAAGGCAACCCCCCGGAAGATGAGCGCGAGGAGCATGATCGTGATCGGCGCGTAAAGCGCAGGCAGGATGGTGGCATAGGCAAGCGGGAACACCGCCAGCAACCCGCCTCCGCCCAGCACCAGCCATGTTTCGTTCCCGTCCCAGACCGGCGCGATGGAGTTCATCATCACGTCGCGTTCGTGCTTTTCCGGGAAGAAGGGAAAGAGGATGCCGACGCCCAGGTCGAACCCGTCCATGATGACATAGGCCAGGACCGCGAAGGCGATGATGCCGGCCCAGATGAAGGGGAGGTCAATTTCCACGGAGCATCTCCTCATGACGATGCGGGTTCGGCGGTCCGGGGGTGATGCCCGCGGTGCGGATCGGCGCCTCCTTGATGTCGTCCTGCAGGTCCTCCTCGCGCAGGCGGCCCATGAGGCGGAGAATGTAGAACGTCCCGGCGCCGAAGATGGCAAAGTAGACCACGATGAAGGCGATCAGAGACGCCCCCACCGCCGGGGCCGAGATCGGAGAGACGCTGTCGGCGGTCAGCATGTGCCCGTAGACGGTGTAGGGCTGGCGGCCGACTTCGGTTGTGATCCAGCCGGCAAGCACCGCGACAAAACCTGCGGGACCCATCAGAAGCGCCATCCGTTGCAGCGGCCGGTTGAACAGCAGCCGACCCTTGCGGCGGCTCCAGAAGCTCCAGAGGCCAAGCGTGGCCATTGCCATGCCAAGGGACACCATGATCCGGAACGACCAGAAGACGATGGGTACCGGTGGGTGCAGTTCCTGCGGGATGGTGTCGAGCCCGTCCAGCGGCGCGTTGAGGTCGTGCTTGAGGATGAGGCTAGAGAGTTTCGGGATCTCGATCGCGTAGTCGATCCGCTGCTCGGCAGAATTGGGGATACCGAACAGGATGAGCGGGGCACCGTCGGGGTGGCTTTCGTAATGCCCCTCCATCGCCATGACCTTGACCGGCTGGTGTTCAAGTGTGTTCAGTCCGTGCATGTCACCGGCCGCGATCTGCAGGGGGGCGACGATGGTCAGCATCCACATCGCCATGGAGAACATGACGCCCGCCTTTTCGCGCGCACGGTTGCGCAGCAGGTGCCATGCGCCGACCGCACCCACCACAAGGGCAGTGGTCAGATAGGCTGCCAGAACCATGTGCAGAAGGCGGTAGGGGAACGAAGGGTTGAAGACGATGGCCCACCAGTCGTCAGGGACGAACTGCCCGGCCTCGTTCATCGCAAAGCCTGCCGGGGTCTGCATCCAGCTGTTGACGCTGAGGATCCAGAAGGCAGAGCCGAGTGTACCGATCGCGACCATCAGGGTGGCGAAGAAATGAAGCTTTTCGCCCACCCGTTGCCGGCCGAACAGCATGATCCCCAGGAAGCCCGCCTCAAGGAAGAAGGCGGACAGGACCTCATACCCCATCAGGGGGCCGATAACCGGCCCGGCCCGGTCTGAAAACACCGACCAGTTGGTGCCGAACTGGTAGGACATCACGATGCCCGAAACCACGCCCATGCCGAAGCTGAGCGCAAAGATGGTTTTCCAGAAGTTGAAGATGTCGAGATAGACCTGCCGCCGCGTCCAGATCCAGAGCCCGTTCAGCACCGCAAGGTAGCTTGCCAGACCGATCGTGAACGCGGGAAAGATGATGTGAAACGACACCGTGAATGCAAACTGAATACGCGCCAGCAGCAGCGCGTCGAAATTCTCGAACATCCGGCGTCTCCTTCCCGTCCTGTTCCTGAACAGGAATATGGGGGGAATGTTCCCCCCATTTCCATGCGGCTGGCAGCCACATGTGGCGCTCTGCCGCGCGTCAGATTGCCTGCCAGACGATCCGGATGGCGATGACCGCGAGGAGCACAAGGATGACCCGGTCGAAGGTCTCGCGTGACCAGATTTGTGCCAGCTTTCGGCCCACGGGCATGAACAGCGACAGGATGGCCAATGCGCCGAGGCTTTGTGCAAGAAGCATCGGCGTCAGGAAGCCAAGCGCGTAGAGCGTCGGCACCTGGGTGGCCGTGATGGTGACGAAGAACGCAGATATCGTACCGATGAACACCGGCCGGTCCAGCCGCATCGCGTTGAGGAAGGTAAGCGATGCAGGTGCCGAAAGGCCGGTTGCCCCCTGAAGAAGGCCTCCCAGCAGGCCTGCGGGGGCTGCAAGCCTTTCCGCAAGCGGGTAGGCGAGATACCACCCCGACTTGAGCAGCCGCAGCACGACGTAGATCGCGACGCCTGCCGCCACCAGGAGAGACAAAGTATCTGGCGACACGTAAGCCAGCATCAGGCTGCCGAGACCAATACCGACCGCGCCCGAAAGGCAGAACAGAAGCAGGAAGCGCCGGGGAAGGGAATGCTTGCGGTAAGTCCAGCCCTGCCAGAGGTTGCTGAACAGGTTCGGCATCAGCATCATCGTGACGGCAAACTTCACGTCGACGGCCATGGTGAGGGCCGGGATCGCGACGATGGGCGCGCCTGCGCCGGTAGCGCCCTTGAGGATGCCGCCCAATGCCAGTCCGATCAGCGCCCAGATCATGTTGCCCCCACTTCAGCCGGCCTCTGACTAGCGCAGCCGGCGGGCGGGGGGAAGTCGGCGGGCCGCATTGCCCGCCGGAAGGCCATCAACGGTTAGTCTGATAGCCTTGGTTCGTGGTGTTCTGCTTGCTGTTGCCTTGGCGGCCCTGCTGGTCGAGGTTGCGATCCTGCTTGTCGACCGAGGCGTCATCCGTGGGGACGGTCCTGTTGTCTGGGCCCTTGTCGCTCAGATTTTCCGGCGGGATCGGGGGCATCTTGCTCGACATGACGGTCTCCTTCCGTTTGGAGTCACAAAACCGGCTCGGCGGCGGTTTGTTCCCTTTCGGCCATGGGCGCGGCAGTGCGGCCGTAGATTGCGTCAAGCGCCTTTGACAGGGTCACGAGTTCTTCGGCAGCGGGATCGAAGCGCGCGCCACTGGCCAGCCGGCGTGCCCAGTCCACGGCGGCGCGGCCGCCCCAGTCATCCGGCGGTCCTACCAGAAGTTCGCGGGCGGTGCCGGTGAAGGCTTCGGCGGTGAAGTCGTAGAACGATCCGTTCACGTTCCGCATGGCGGCGCCGCCCTGGGTGCCGAAGAATTCGGCCCCGATGACAGCATCGCAGCCGGCCTGGAGCTTCCACGAACAGGTCAGGCGGACGGCCGTCCCACCTGCCAGCCGCAGGGTCACGGCGGCGAAATCCTCGACCTCGGGACTGCCGGGGAGCAGGGGGCGACCGTTGGCGAAGAGATTGGCGGTTGTTTCCTCGATCCGCGGGTTGCCCAGTGACCAGAGCATCAGGTCCACCAGATGCACGCCAAGGTCCATCACGCAGCCGCCCCCCGACAGACGCCGGTCATAGAACCACGGTTTGTCCGGGCCGTAGGCGTTGTGGAAGGTCAGATCGACGGCAAAGACGTCACCAAGCGCCCCCTGCCGCAGGCGGTCGCGGATCGCCTGCATCGCGGCGGTGTGGCGGTACGACAGGTCCACCCCCAGCAGCCGGTCAGCGCGGCGGGCGGCGGCGACCACGGCGGCGGCCTCTGCCGCGTCGCGGCCAAGCGGCTTCTGGCAAAAGACCGCAAGCCCCCGGTCCAGCGCGGCGATGGATTGTTCCGCATGCTGCGCGCTGGGGGTAGCGATCACGATGCCGTCCAGGTCATAGCGCAGCAGGTCATCAAGCGTCTGGCCGATGGCTGCGTCGGGGGCTAGGGCGCGGGCATTTTCCACCGCCTCTGGCCAGGGATCGGCGAGGGCGGCAATGCGGGCATGGCCGCTGTTGGCGATTGCCTCCATCCGGTGGCGGCCGATCCAGCCAAGACCGAGAAAGCCGAGACGGGGACGGGTGTCGTGGGTCATGTTCATTCGTAGCGGATCCATGCCTTGACGAAGGCGCCGGGCTTGTCGCGCGTGTCGTTCAGCGCCTCGTCCAAGCGCGAGAGCGGGTAGACGTGGGTGTAAAGCGGGTCAGGGTTCAGGCGCCCGTCGGCCACGGCGGCGACTGCTTCACGGATGCCCTGGACATAGATCGCCGGATCGCGTTCATGGGCGTTGATCACGTCCATGCCGCGCCAGTTCCAGAGTTGCATGTTGACCTGCCGCGGCCCGTCCTGATGAAAGCCCGCGATCACCAGCCGCCCGCGTTCGCGCACCAGTTCGGCGGCAAGGTCGAGCGGCCACTGCTTGCCCACGCATTCGATCACGCAGTCAAAGAAGCGACCGTCGGTCAGCTTGCGAGCTTCCTCGATGATTTCCCAGTGGTCGGCCATCGGGATGGTAGTTTCCGCGCCCATGTCGTCGGCCAGCCGGCGGGAGCTTTCGCGGCGCGAAATTGCGACCACCCGGGCCCCGGCCTGCGTGGCCAGTTGCACCAGCAGCGCGCCGAGGAAGCCGATGCCGATGATTGCGACGTGATCTCCGGGACGGATGCCTGCGCGGTGGAAGATATTCATCGCGCAGCCAAGCGGTTCGCCGGGGAAGGGGCGGCCGTCCAGCGCTGGGGGCAGTGGAACGACCGCCGAGGCGGGGGCGACGTCGTAGCCAGCATAGGCGTTCTGCGAAAGGACCGCGACGCGCTGGCCGATGTTCAGCCCCTCCACCTCCGGACCGATGGAGTCGATCACGCCCCAGCCTTCGTGGCCAAGCCCGCCGGGCGCGGTCGGGTACTCCATCCACTCCGGTCCCGCCCAAGGGCCCAGGTTCGAGGCGCAGACACCACAGCCTTCCAGCCGGACGCGCACCTCGCCCGGACCGGGAC
Organism: Rhodobacteraceae bacterium LNNU 3342; assembly: GCA_008711135.1. Classification (GTDB taxonomy): domain Bacteria; phylum Pseudomonadota; class Alphaproteobacteria; order Rhodobacterales; family Rhodobacteraceae; genus Halodurantibacterium. The sequence goes on along the minus strand of VUAW01000025.1, from coordinate 10,398 downwards.
GGGGAAGGGGCGCCTCGATCACCAGCGTTTCGCCCGGACCGGCAAGAATGGCTGCAGGCATTGTCAGAAGGTCGTCGGTGGTATCGCGCACGGGTGGTTTTTCCTTTTCTTCATCGTCTTGCTGGCTGCACGGATCAGGAGGGGGAGGCCGCAACCTCGACCCAGCGGGTGCCGTGGTGCGTGCGGGGCTGGGCCGGTGCGGCGCCGGTGGCCTGCTGCGCGTCCTTTCCGGGCGCGGGGCGGCCGATCCCGATGCACGTCAGCCCGGCCCGCGCGGCGCGGTCGGGGCAAAGCAGGTTGCGGTAGTCGAAGACCTGCGTGCCCTTCATCCTCCGCGCCAGGCGGGTGAGGTCAAGGCGGCGGTAATCCTCCCACTCGGTCAGGATCACGATGGCGTCCGCGCCTTCGGCTGCGGCATAGGGGCAGTCGGCCAGTTCGGTTCCGGGCAGGTGGGGCGCCGCCTGGTCGCGCGCTTTCGGGTCATGGGCGACAACCTGTATACCCGCCGCCTGCAAGGCAGGAATGATGGTCAGCGCGGCGGAGTCCCGCACGTCGTCGGTGCCTGCCTTGAAAGCGAGGCCGAGCACCGCTACCCGTGCGCGGCGCCGCCCTGACAGCGCGTCAACGATCCGCTGGGCCAGCGCCTCTTTCCGGGTTTCATTCGCTGCGATGAGTGATTCCACAACGGTCTGGCGCACCCCCAGCCGCCGCCCGGTGGCTGCATAGGCGCGGGTGTCCTTGGGGAAGCATGATCCGCCGAAGCCGGGGCCAGCCTGCAGGAAGCGCGGGCCGATGCGGTTGTCCATGCCCATGCCGTGGGATACGGCGCGGATGTCGCCGCCCGCAGCCTCGCACAGATCGGCAAGTTCGTTCACGAAGCCGATGCGCAGGGCAAGGCAGGCATTGGCGGCGTATTTTATCAGTTCGGCATCCACCGTGCCTGTGCGGACATAAGGCACGCCCTGCGTGGTGAGGGGGGCGTAGAGATCTTCCATCACCTTGGCGGCGCGTTCGTCATCGGCGCCCACCACGACGCGATCGGCGCGCAGGAAATCAGCCAGGGCCGAGCCTTCGCGCAGGAATTCCGGATTGGAGACGACCGGGATGTCATTCTTGCCACGGACCTCGGCGATGATCTCGGCGACGCCGCGGGCGGTGCCGGCCACCACGGTGGACTTGATCGCCACGACCGCGCCACTGCGCAGGCGGGGGGCGATGTGGCGGGCCGCCGCGTGAACCTGGCGCAGGTCAATGTCGCCATCGTCGTCCGAAGGTGTGCCGACGGCGATCATCACCACGTCGGCTTCCGGCAGGGCAGGCGTGTCCGGGTCTGCAAACTGAAGGTTGCCGGTTTGGCGGCAGGCGTGGACCAGGTCGCTGAGGCCCGGCTCATAGATGGGAATCTCGCCCGCGCGCAGCGGCAGGAGCCGGCGCGGATCGGCCTCGATGCAGGTCACAAGATGGCCCAGCCGTGCCAGGCACGCGCCGGTCGTCAGCCCCACATAGCCCGCGCCGATCATGACGATGTTCATGGCAATCTCCCTTTGCTGTGGCGGTCCGGCGGGTGCCGGTATTGGGGCCCAACACGCGTCGGCAGGCATGGTTCCGGATGAAGATGTAGTTGTGCGCGGGAAGTTGCTGATGAAGACAAAGAAGAAGGTTTCCGCGCATCCCCCGAATTCACATGGAACATTTGCCCGCGACGTGGGTTCGACCTTCATCAACATCCGAGCGAACAGGGACACGAAATGCCTACAACACTCGTAACCGGAGGCTGCGGCTTCATCGGCCGCCACGTCGCGGAGGATCTGCTTGCCAACGGCCACGAGGTGCGCATCATCGACTCGTTCGTCGAGCAGGTGCACGAGGGGGCCGAGGGTGAGGCGCCTGAAGGGGCGGAGGTGATCCGTGGCGACGTGCGGGACAGTGACCTTGTGCGCCGTGCATTGCGGGACGTGGACAACGTCGTGCATCTGGCCGCCGAGGTGGGCGTGGGCCAGTCGATGTACGAGATCGCGCGCTATGTCGGCGGCAATGATCTGGCCACCGCCGTTCTGCTGGAAGCGATGGCGGGCCTGCCGATCCGCAAGGTGGTCGTCGCCTCTTCCATGAGCGTTTATGGTGAAGGGCTTTATGAGACCCAAAGCGGCGAGCGGCTGAACGCGGTGCGCCGCAATAATGCCGATGTGCGCGCGGGGAACTGGAATCCGGTGGCTCCGGATGGGGGCGAGCTGACGGCCGTTGCGACGGATGAATCGAAGCCGGTCGATCTGGCCTCGATCTATGCGCTGACCAAGTATTTCCAGGAACGCGCCGTGCTGATCTGGGGCGAAGCCTATGGTGTCGACACCGTAGCGCTGCGGCTGTTCAACGTGTTCGGAGCCGGACAGGCGCTGTCCAACCCCTATACTGGGGTGCTGGCGAATTTCGCATCTCGCCTAGCCAACGGGCAGGCACCGACGATCTTTGAAGATGGCGAGCAGCGCCGGGACTTCGTGCATGTGCGCGACGTAGCCCGCGCCTTCCGCCTTGCGCTGGAGCGCGAGGAGGCCGCCGGGCAGGTGATCAACATCGGGTCGGGCAACGCCTACACGATCGCGCAGGTGGCGCGGTTGCTGGCCCAGGCCATGGGCGTGCCGGAGATCGAGCCCGAGATCCTGAACCGCGCCCGGTCGGGGGATATCCGCAACTGCTTTGCTGACATCAGCCGCGCCCGTGACTTGCTAGGGTTCGAGCCGCAGTTCCGGCTGGAGGATTCACTGGATGAATTCGTGCAGTGGGTGCGCGGCATGACCGTCATTGACCGCGGCGCCGAGATGAGGCGGCAGCTTGAGGAGCGGGGTCTGGTATCATGAGTGATCGGCCGACCCTGGGCCGCAATCCCCACTACGGCTTTGTCGAATGGTTCCGTCCTGGTGAATACGAGCGTACCGAGGAGACGCTGCCCGGGCTGATCGCATCGGGCGCGACCTATCTGCGCACGCATCTTTCCTGGGCGGAATACCTGACGCCGGGTGGCGCGGAATGGTTCGACTGGCTTTTGCCAAAGCTGGGGGCTCATTTCGATGTGCTGCCCTGTGTGCATTACACCCCGCCATCAATGTCGCGGAACGGCAAGTGCAATGGGGCGCCGCATGACCTGAAGGCCTATGCGGATTTCATCGATCACATCCTGACCCGCCACGGCCAGCACTTCGAATACGTCGAGCTCTGGAACGAGCCGAACAACCTGCTGGACTGGGACTGGCGCGAAGACCCGAACTTTGACCTGTTCTGCGAGATGGTGGGAGGCGCGGCCTATTGGGTTCGGCAGCGGGGCTGGAAGGCCGTGCTCGGCGGGCCATGCCCGTTCGATCCGCTGTGGCTCGACATGATGGGCGAGCGCGGGATCCTGAACGAGGTGGCCGCCGTGGGCTTCCACGGGTTCCCCGGGACCTGGGACAGCGAGGAAGCCACTTGGGGCGGGTGGGACCTGCATCTGGGCGAGATGCGCGCAGTGCTGGACCGGCACAACCCGAAGAATGAGCTCTGGATCACCGAGACCGGCTATTCCACCTGGCGCCGGGACGAGATGGAGCAGGCACGGCGGTTTGTTTCGGCGCTGCAGGTGCCTGCGGACCGGATGTACTGGTACGCTTGGCGTGATCTGGCGCCGGATGTGGCGGTGCAGGAAGGGCTGTGGTTCGACCCGCGGCACTATCACCTTGGAGCCGTCGATTCCGGCAATCAGCCCAAGCTGCTGGCGCGGCTTCTGATGTCGGGCGGGCTGTCGCGCCTGACGGAAGCGACGCAGCTTGCGGTGCCGCACATCGCCCGCGCGCAGCAGCCCGTGGTGATTACCGGGGGCAGCGGCTTCATCGGGTCGAACCTTGCCGAAAGCTATCTGGCCGAGGGGCAGGAGGTCATCATCCTCGACAACCTCAGCCGGCCGGGCGTGGACGAGAACCTGCACTGGCTGAACGAGCGCCACGGCGACCGCGTACATGCCGTGCTTGCCGACCTGCGGGATGAACCGACGCTGGCCGCGGTGGTCAAGGATGCCTCGGCGGTATTCCATCTGGCGGCACAGACGGCTGTGACGACAAGCCTTGAGCATCCGGTATCCGACTTCGAGGTAAACGCCCGCGGAACCCTGAACGTGCTGGAGGCGGTGCGCCTGACCGGGCGGCAGACGCCGGTGATTTTTGCCAGCACCAACAAGGTCTATGGCGCGCTGGAAGACCTGGAGATGGTGGGGTCGAACGACCGTTATGTTCCCGGTGATCCCGACATCCGTGCTGCGGGTGTGGGCGAAAGCCGGCCGCTGGAGTTCTGCACGCCTTATGGCTGTTCCAAAGGGGTCGCGGACCAGTATGTGCTGGATTATGCCAAGACGCGCGGCCTTCCGGCGGCGGTGCTGCGGATGAGCTGCATCTATGGCCCGCGCCAGTTTGGCACCGAAGATCAGGGCTGGGTGGCACATTTCCTGATCCAGGCGCTGAAGGGCAACCCGATCTCGATCTACGGCGATGGGCGGCAGGTGCGGGACATCCTGCATGTGGATGATGCCGTGGCGGCTTACCGCGTACTGCATGACAATGCGCATCGGTTGCAGCACCGGGTCTTCAACCTTGGCGGCGGGCCGATGAACGCAGTCAGCCTGCAGGCCGTGCTGCGCGAGATCGAACGGATCACCGGCCGACCGATCGATGTCAGCTATTCCGACTGGCGGGCGGGCGATCAGCTTTATTTCGTTGCGGACACGCGGCGCCTGCAGGACGAAACCGGCTGGAAGGCCCGTATTCACTGGCGCGACGGGCTGCGCCAGCTGGCGGAGTGGCTGGCGGAGCATCGCGCCGGTCCCGCCGGGGTGGCGGCCGAGAAGAGGAGGCTGCACGCATGAACAGCGCCACGCCCTTCAGGAAAAGCTATGACATGGCGGGGCTGAGACTGCTGATGACCGTGGACGCGGTCGGTGGTGTCTGGCGCTATGCGATGGATCTTGCGGTTGGGCTGCGGGCCGCGGGGATGGAACTGGTCTTTGCCGGTTTCGGCCCCGAGCCCAGCCAAGAGCGGCGGGCCGAGGCTGAGGCTTTGGGCGTGCTGGAATGGTGCCACGCACCGCTGGACTGGATGCTGGACGAGGAGGCCGGGCTGGACGCGGTGCCAGAGGTGATTTCAGGGCTTGTCGAAAAGCATGGCATTGACCTTGTGCATCTGAACCTGCCGTCACAGGCCGTGGGGCTGAAGGTGCCGGTGCCGGTGGTTGTCGTTTCGCATTCCTGCGTGGTGAGCTGGTTCGCGGCGGTGCGTGACGCCGGCGTGCCCCGCAGTTGGGAATGGCAGGCGCGGCGCAACCTTGAAGGCTTTGCGGCGGCGGATGTTTCGGTCGCGCCCTCCCGCAGCCAGGCGGCGCTGCTCGAACGGTGCTATGGCCCGATCCGCGGCATGCACGTCGTCTACAACGGGTCGCGGTTGAGCGAGCGGTACACGAGCGGCGAGCCGTTTGTGCTGGCCGCAGGGCGTTGGTGGGATGAGGGTAAGAACGGGCACGTTCTGGATGACGCCGCGGGGGCGTTCGACTGGCCGCTGGTGATGGCGGGGGCCAACCGGTCGCCGCGCGGTGACGTGGTCGAACTGCGCAACGCCGACCATCGGGGCGAGCTGAGCTTTGCCGAGACGGTGGGGCTGATGTCGCGCGCGGGGATCTTCGTGTCGCCGTCGATCTACGAGCCCTTTGGACTTGCGGCGCTGGAAGCGGCCCGGAGCGCGCTGCCGCTGGTGCTGGCCGACATCCCGACCTACCGGGAGCTTTGGGGCGGCGCGGCCATCTTCTTCGATCCGGCCGATCCTATAGCCCTGGCGGCAGCGGTAAACCGGCTGGTCGCCGATCCTGCGTTGCGGGCGCAGATGGGCGCCGCCGCGCGTGAACGGGCGGCCCTCTACCGTCCAGAAGCGCAAACAGAGGCCATGCTGCGCATCTATGGTGATCTTTGCGCCATGGCTGCGTTGCCCTCGGAAAGATAGAACATGCGGTTTCTTTTCTACACCCACTCGCTGATATCGGATTGGAACCATGGCAACGCGCATTTCCTGCGCGGGATCATGCGCGACCTGATCCGTCGGGACCATGATGTCCGTTCGCTTGAGCCCAAGGACTCCTGGAGCCGCGAGAACCTTGTGAAGGATCGCGGGCGCGGGGCGCTGGACGAGTTCACGACCATCTTCCCGGAACTGCGCGCCGATATCTATGATGCCGACTTCGATCATGAGGCGGCGCTGGAAGCTGCGGACATTGTTGTCGTGCATGAATGGACTGATCCGGAGCTTGTGGCCCGGATCGGGCGCGCCCGGATGGCCGGCGGGCGCTTCACGCTTTTGTTCCATGATACCCACCACCGGGCCGTCAGCGCGGCTGGCGAGATCGGCGGGCTTGACCTGTCGGGGTATGACGCCATTCTGGCCTTTGGAGAGGCGCTGCGCGAGCGGTATCTAGCGACAGGCTGGGGGCGGCGGGTCTTTACATGGCACGAGGCGGCGGATGACACCTTGTTCCGCCCAATGCCGAGTGTGGCGCCAGAGGCGGATCTCATCTGGATCGGCAACTGGGGTGACGGCGAACGCAGCGCGGAGTTGCACGAGTTCCTGATAGATCCGGTGCATCGGCTGGGGTTGAAGGCCTGTGTGCGCGGTGTGCGCTATCCGCAAGAGGCGCTGGAGGCGCTGGAGGCGGCGGGGATCAGCTATGGCGGTTCAATCGCCAACGCGCGGGTGCCGGAAACCTTTGCCCGCCATCGCATGACCGTCCATGTGCCGCGCCGCCCTTACGTGGAGATGTTGCCGGGAATCCCCACGATCAGGGTGTTCGAGGCGCTTGCCTGCGGCATCCCGCTGATCTGTGCCCCTTGGGACGACGCGGAGGGGTTGTTCCGTCCGGGTGACTACCTCACCGCATTGGACGGGGCAGAGATGGAGAAGCAGATGCGCCTGCTGGCCAATGACCAAGCGGCGCGCAAAGAGCTGGCACAGGCGGGGTTGGAGACGATCCGCGCGCGGCACACCTGCCGCCACCGTGTGGATGAGCTGCTGGACGTGCTCGAGACCATAGGCGCGACGGTTGGGGAGCCTGCAGTATGAAGAAGATCGCCTTTTACGGGTCGAGCCTTTTGTCATCCTACTGGAATGGGGCGGCTACCTATTACCGGGGGCTGCTGCGGGCGCTGGCTGCACGGGGCTATGACATCACGTTCTATGAGCCGGATGTTTACGACCGGCAGAAGAACCGCGACATTGATCCGCCCGAATGGTGCAAGGTCGTGGTGTATGAGGGCACGGTTCCTGCGCTGAAACAGGCGGCTGCGGCGGCCCGCGAGGCTGACATCGTCGTCAAGGCCAGCGGCGTCGGGTTCGAGGATAATCTGCTGCTGGAAACGTTGCTGGACGCGGCACGGCCGGGGGCGCTTCGGGTGTTCTGGGACGTGGATGCGCCGGCAACGCTGGCAGAGTTGCGGGCGCAGCCGGATCATCCGCTGCGTGCGGCACTGCGGCGGCTGGACATGGTTCTGACCTATGGTGGCGGCGAGCCGGTGGTTTCGGCCTACCGATCGTTCGGGGCGGCGGAATGCGTGCCGATCTACAACGCGCTTGACCCATCGACGCATTTCCCAGTTCCGCCCGAGGATCGTTTTGCTGCGGATCTCGGCTTCCTTGGCAATCGCCTGCCCGACCGGGAAGCGCGCGTGGCCGAGTTCTTTGTGGAACCCGCACTGCGCCTGAGTGACAAGCGATTCATTCTGGGCGGGTCGGGCTGGCATGACTATCCGATGCCGGAGAACGTCCGGGTTCTGGGTCATGTGGGCACGGCTGACCACAACGCGTTCAACACGACGCCGAAGGTGGTTCTGAACGTGGCGCGTGACAGCATGGCGCAGGTCGGCTTTTCCCCCGCGACCCGCGTGTTCGAAGCTGCCGGGGCAGGGGCTTGCCTGATCACCGACTATTGGGAAGGGATCGAGCTGTTTCTGAAGCCGGACGAGGAGATCCTTGTGGCCCGGGACGGTCAAGACGTGGCCGATCACCTGGCGGGGATGGAGCCGGGCGGGTTTGCCCGGATCGGGGCACGTGCTCTCGACCGCGTATTGCGGGAACACACCTATGACCATCGCGCGGCCGAGGCGGACGCGCTGTTCCGCAAATTCGCGCTTGGCCCGGGGATGGCGACATGACGCAAGCCTATGACATCGTCTTTATCGGCCTTTCGCTGTCCTCGTCCTGGGGAAACGGCCATGCGACCACCTATCGCGCCCTGCTGCGCGGGCTGAAGGCCGAGGGGAAGCGCGTGCTGTTCCTGGAACGGGACGTGCCGTGGTATGCCGACAACCGCGACCTGCCCAACCCCGATTTCTGCGATCTTGCGCTCTACAATTCCGTGGACGAGTTGATCTCGACCTACCCGGAGACGATCCGCGGGGCGGGAACGGTGATCATCGGTTCTTATGTGCCAGAGGGGCGCGAGGTCATCGATGCGGCGGCGGCGCTGGAGCCGCGGCGGTTGTGTTTTTATGACATCGATACGCCGGTCACGATGAGCCTGCTGCGCCGGGCAGAGGAAAAGCATCTGGCGCGGCGGCAGGTGCCGCTGTTCGACATCTACTTCTCGTTTTCCGGCGGGGATGTGCTGCGCCGGCTGGAACAGGAGCATGGGGCGCGCCGCGCGGAGGCGCTGTATTGTTCCGTTGACGCCGAACGCTATCAGCCGGGGGACAGCGCGAAGAAATGGGACCTGGGGTACCTTGGCACCTATAGCGTCGATCGGCAGCCCAAGGTCGAGGAACTGTTGTTGGAGCCCGCGCGGCGCCTGCCGCAGATGCGGTTCGTCGTGGCGGGGCCGCAATATCCCGCGGATATTGATTGGCCTGCGAACGTGGAGCGGATCGAGCATCTGCCACCTGCGGAACATGCCGAATTCTACCGGCAGCAGCGCTTCACCCTGAACGTGACGCGGGCGGACATGGTGGAGGCTGGCTGGTCCCCGAGTGTCCGCATATTCGAAGCAGCATCGTGTGGAACGCCAATCATCAGCGACTTCTGGCGCGGGCTTGACGAGCTTCTGCCAGAGGATGAGGCCGTGCTGATCGCGCGGGGTACAAACGACGTGGTGTCCATCCTGACCACGCTGAGCCCGGAGCGCCGCGACGAAGTCGCGGGTTGCGCCGGTAAGATCATCGCAGCGGAACATACCGGGCAAGCCCGGGCGCGGGAGCTTCTGGCCGCGCTCGTGCCCACTGCTCGGCAAGTTCAATCCATGGCGGGGGCCTGACATGCGGGATTCGATCCAAGGGAGAAACGAGATGGCACTGAACATCCTGGTCGCCGGGGGCGCAGGCTTCGTGGGTTCCCATCTTTGTGATGCGCTTCTGGCGCAGGGGCACCGGGTCGTGTGCATCGACAGTTTCCTGACGGGGTCGCGCCAGAACCTGAGGCCGCTGCGCAATCATCCCGGCTTTACGCTGATCGAGCAGGACATCTGCGACCCGGTGCAGATCGACCTGCCGCTGGACCGGGTCTACAACCTGGCCTGCGCGGCCTCTCCGCCGCGCTATCAAGCCGATCCGGTGCATACGATGATGACCTGCATATCCGGGACCGGGAACCTGATGCGCCTTGCGGCACAGCATGGGGCGCGGTTCCTGCAGGCTTCGACCAGCGAGGTTTATGGCGATCCGGAGCGTCACCCGCAGAGCGAGGATTACTGGGGCAACGTGAACTGCACCGGCCCCCGGGCCTGCTATGACGAAGGCAAGCGCGCAGCGGAGACGCTGTGTTTCGACTGGCTCCGGGCGGGCAAGGGCGACGTGCGGGTTGCACGGATCTTCAACACCTATGGCCCACGCATGCAGCCGGATGATGGACGGATCGTATCGAACTTCCTGGTGCAGGCCCTGAGGGGCGACCCCCTGACGGTTTACGGTCGGGGAGCGCAAACGCGGTCGTTCTGCTTCGTATCCGACCTCGTGGCAGGGCTGATCGCCTTGATGGAGATTGACCAGAACCCGGGTACGCCCATCAACCTTGGGAATCCCGGAGAATTCACGGTGATCGAGCTGGCGAAGATGGTTCAGGAGATGATTCCCACCCGCTCGCGCATCGTATACCGGCCTCTGCCGACCGATGATCCGCAGCGGCGGCGCCCGGACATCACCCGCGCAAAGACGATTCTGGGCTGGGAGCCCAAAGTTCCGCTGGCCGAAGGGCTTCAGGAAACGGCTGCCTGGTTTGCCCTGACCCTGGGGCTGGATGTGCCGAGTCGCTCCGGGGCCCTGGTGCGCGCCTGAGTCGCCGGATCTTAGCCTTCTCTGGCCATCTCCTCTCTATTTTTCCTGTTGTTTTTCTGTGTGTTGCTGGAAATGCGACGTTGAT
>VUAW01000024.1 GCA_008711135.1 Rhodobacteraceae bacterium LNNU 3342 | reverse complement strand
GCCGGATCAGGCGGGTTCGCCCACAGCTTGTTTCAGGTTCCGGCAGGACAGGATCCAAGGCGGTTGCGGATCCGGAATGGGGGCCGAATTGTAGCGGCTGACGAAGAACAGGCTCGTGTCGGCGAAACGGAGTGTTGCCTCCGGGTCACAGGTATGGTCTCTCCCTTCCAAATCGGTTTTTCTTGTAAAATTCTTCTTGAGAAAAACCAAGATAGATGGGAATGCTCTCCACATTAGCCCTGTAATCGATTTCGTACAGTTGCTTGGGCAAAAAATCTATTTTCTCGTGGTGTAACGAGTGTACCGGCACGGGGCACTCGTGCCGGTTTTTTCCTTGCAGATGCGCCGCACCCTGATCAAGTTCGCCGCGCGTGACCTTACAGTCTCGCCGAGATGCGCCTGCCGCCACAGCTCCCTCGCTTCTCTGAGGAACGATGCGTTGAGCCTGGGTTGAACAGGCAGCTCATGCCGCGCCGCCCGGGAAACCTTGATCAAGCATCGGCAAACCTCACGTCACAAATGAGATCATCAACTCGGCTTAGGTACTTGCAGAACAGCGTCCAGGAGGATGGGGGACGGGCGCGTTTACATCATCGAGAGCGCCCCGAGCACGACATCATATTTTTGGCGTTCCGGGGTGTTCATGATGCGGTAGCGGAAGAAGCACCGGCGGTTGAGATCTCCGGCAAGCAGAACGAACCCGGATCACCCCCCTGCGCATGATGCCACCGCGGTGCTGTTCACCCGGTACGCCCAGGCGTAGATGATGTCGGGGGGACTGTTGCATTGGCTCGCTTTGCGCAAAGTTTGGTTTCCCGGTCTGCGCTTCAGGCTGCCTTACCGGACAGACTCCGGACAAAGTCGATCTCTCCTCGGACGCCCGGCACCTTGTTCGAGATATGGCCGTTCTTAATGGTCCGGATCGCCTTGATGGCCATGATCGTCGCCTTTGCCGAGCGCAGGGAGCGGAACGATTGCCATGTTCCGAACAAGCGCTTCAGCGCCGCATGATCGGTTTCAATGCGGTTGTTCCGCCACTTCCGGTCGATATGCAGGATGCTGTCGAAGTGCGGACCGCAGCGGTGGTTCAGGTCCTGAATGACCTTTCGGTATATAAGAGCCTTGTCCGTGCAGATGGAGACTAGCCGGTAGAGCCGGACGCGCTCGATCGCCTGCTTCAGAAAGCCTTTGGCGGCTTTTGCGTCACGCTTGGATGTCAGCCGGCACCGTCAACTCAACGGGCTGGCCGACCTCAGGGTTGCCGGATAGTCTTCGCGGATGAGGACCAATCGCGCCGCCATGTATGCTGGCCACCGCTATCCGGCGGCGGTCATCGCCCACGCCGTCTGGCTGTACTTTCGCTTTCCCCTGAGCCTGCGGATGGTCGAGGAGATGCTGGCTGCGCGGAGCATCGTGGTGAGCCACGAGACGATCCGGCGGTGGGGCTGAGATTCGGCACAGCTTACGCCGCGGAGGTCTGCCGGCGCCAATGCGCCGTGGGTGACAAACGGCACCTCAACGAGGTGGTGATTGCCATTGCCGGCAAGACACACTGTCTCTGGCGCCGTCGACCAGAATGGGATCGTGCTCGACATCCTCGTCCAAAGCCGCCGCGATGCCACGGCCGCCGGACGCCTGCTCCGCAAGCTGATGAAGCGGCAGGGGCGGGCACCACGCGTGATGATCACCGACAAGCTGCGCAGCTACGGCGCGGCTGCAGGAACGATCATGCCGGGTGTCGAGCACCGCCAATACAAGGGCTTGAACAACCGCGCCGGGAACAGTCATTGGGCCTGTCCCGGTTTCGTTCCGGTCTTCTGAGAGCGATGCTCTCACCAAAGGAGACAGGATATGGCAGCGACACACAGCGAGGAATTCAAGCGTGATGCGGTTCGCATTGCGCTCACCAGCGGCCTGACGCGACGTCAGGTTGCGTCCGATCTTGGAGTTGGTCTTTCGACGCTCGGCAAGTGGATCCGGTCAATTTCCGATGAGGCGAAGGTGCCCGACCGAGACGCCGATCTTCTTAGCGAGAACGAACGGCTTCGCAAAGAGAACCGTATATTGCGCGAGGAGAGGGAGGTGCTAAAAAACCGTCACGGGCCCAGCCCGCCTGTGCGCGGTATAAACAGCCTGTGGTATTCTCGATGGTCGGAGGGGCAGTTGCCGGCTGCTTATTGGTGGGGTTGACCCCGTTAAAAAACGTGGCACATGGGCTGATGCGCACTTGAGAGTGGTGACGCCGCGACTGTGGCGATCCCGGTTAGGAAGATGACGGACTTGCATGGCCCACGCCCTTCTTCCCGATCGGAGGAGATGCCATAACGAAGATTGCGACCGGTGGCCACCCGGACCTGAAGATGGTCAACCCTGCGGCGGCGGCGATCGACATCGGATCGACCATGCACATGGCGGCGGTAAACCCTGAAGCCTGCGAGACGCCTGTCAGGGCTTTTGGCACATTCACCCAGGACCTGCAGGATCTGGCGGATTGGTTCAAAGCTTGCGGCGTGACCAGCATCGCCATGGAGTCAACAGGCGTTTACTGGATCCCGGCGTTCGAGGTTCTGGAAGCGCGGGGCTTCAACGTGATCTTGGTGAATGCGCGCTATGCCAAGAACGTGCCAGGTCGTAAGACAGACGTCAGCGATGCGGGATGGCTGCGCCAGTTGCATTCCTATGGGCTGCTGCGCGGCAGCTTCCGCCCGGAAGCCGAGATTGCCACCTTGCGGGCTTATCTGCGCCAGCGGGAACGTCTTGTGGAATATGCCGCGGCCCATATCCAGCACATGCAGAAGGCGCTGATGGAGATGAACCTGCAGCTGCACCACGTGGTGTCGGATATCACCGGCGCCACAGGGATGAGGATCATCCGTGCGATTGTTGCCGGCGAACGCGACCCGGAGGTGTTGGCCGCGTTCCGCGATATCCGCTGCCACTCTTCCATCGAGGTGATCAAGGCTGCCCTCGTCGGCAATGATCGGGACGAGCACATCTTCGCCCTGACCCAATCGCTGGACCTCTACGACTTCTACCAGTCCAAGATCGAGGACTGTGATCGCAAGCTGGAGGCGGCGGTCGCGGCGCTGACAGTCAAGGCCGACGGCGACATTCCTGCCCTGCCCAAGGCGCGGATCAAAAGAAAGCAGGTCAATGCTCCTTCTTTCGATGTGCGGGCCGCTCTTTATGGCGTTCTGGGCACGGATCTCACCCAGATCCATGGGCTGGGTCCTTCGCTTGCCCTAAAGCTGGTTGCAGAATGCGGCACGGACCTGCAGGCGTGGAAAAGCGCAAAGCACTTCACATCATGGCTCTGTCTGGCGCCAGGCAACAAGGTATCGGCGGTAAGCTGCTGTCGTCGCGCACACGACGTTCCTCCAGCCGGGCTGCAGCACTCTTGCGCCTGGCTGCCACGGCGATTGGGCGCAGCGACACTGCTTTGGGCGCGTTTTATCGACGCCTGTCGTTCCGGATTGGCAAGCAAAAGGCAGTGACCGCCACGGCACGGAAGATCGCCGTTCTATTCTATAACACTGTCCGCTTTGGCATGACCTACCGTGATCCGGGCGCAGCAGCCTATGAGGAGCGACACCGCAGCCGTGCTTTGGCGAACCTGCAACGGCGCGCCAAGACGCTCGGCTTTGCATTGGCGCCTTTGCCCGACGCTGAGGCTGTTTCTTAGGAAGGCGGCTCAGTTCTTCGCGGCACAAAAGCCGTGAAGTTCCAGTTCATTGCCAGCTATCGCGGCAGCCTTTCCCGCAGCCATCTGTGTCGAATGATGGGCGTGACGGATCGCGGATTGCGCGCGTGGCGGCGCAGGCCGCCGTCCATCCGCCAGCGACGCGACATGGTGATCCTGGCCCATATCCGCGACCAGCATCGGCTGAGCCTGGGCAGCTACGGCAGGCCGCGCATGACCGAGGAGCTGAACGAATTGGGCCTGCGGGTTGGTCAGCGTCGCGTGGGTCGCGTTCGACAGGAAAACGATCCCCCGGATCGTTTTCAGAACCCGTCTCACTGCGCCAGAACGGCATCCGGATCATCCGCAGCCGCAAGTTCAAACGCACCACCGACAGCGATCATGCCTTCAACATCGCGCCGAACCTGTTGCAGCAAGATTTCGCGGCGAGCAGGCCGAACCAGAAGTGGGCGGGCGACATCACCTATGTCTGGACGCGCGAAGGCTGGGTCTATCTGGCCGTCATCATCGACCTGTTCTCAAGGCGCGTCATCGGCTGGGCCATCAGCAACCGGATGAAGCAGGATCTGGCGATCCGCGCGCTGAGCATGGCTGTTGCCCTGCGCCGCCCGCCACCAGGCTGCCTTCACCACACCGACCGCGGCGCCCAATACTGCGCCCATGGCTACCAGAAACTTCCGCGCAAAAGCGGGTTCAAGGTATCAATGAGCGGCAAGGGCAATTGCTATGATAATTCGGCCGTCGAGAGCTTCTTCAAATCGCTGAAGGCCGAACTGATCTGGAGACGCGACTGGCACACCCGGCGTGACGTCGAGATCGCCCTCTTCGAATACATCAACGGCTTCTACAACCCGCGCCGGAAACACTCGACCTTGGGCTGGAAATCACCCGTGGCCTTCGAACAACGGGCCGCCTAACATGAGTACTCGACCGGAACAGAACCGGTGCAGGTCCAAACCGTTGCTGCGCGTAGCTGTATCTTTGCCAGCGGGGGCAGGGCGCCTTGGGGCATGAGGGTGTCGGGGCGGTTCATTTCGCGGCCTCCACCTGCGGCGGCAGGAGCGTCATCCCCGTGGCTTGGGCGACCTGCATCACGTGGGCCATGTCCGGCGGGCATGCGGGCGGCTCGGGGAGGGTGGTGTCATCCGCCAGCGGCTGGCCCACGCCGCGGAAGAAGTCGACATGCATGCGGCCTGGGGCGTTGATGATCTCCAGCCGCCCGGGGTGGGCGCCGGTGCAGGTGAAGGTGTGGGGGGCGCCGTCGGGGACCACCACCGTGTCGCACGCGCGGGCCGGCACCTTGTGGCCGTTGACGAAGAACTCGAACTCCCCTTCGAGCACCCGAAATGCCTCGGTTTCGCCGGCGTGGGAATTCAATGGGGCCCCGAGACCGGGCGGGACGAGCGCCTCCATGAGCACGAACTTGTTTTCAACCTCTTTGGGCAGGATGCGGAAACTGACGAGCAGGCCAAAGACGTTGTAATGACGATGATCCGACATGGGTTTCTCCTTGACGGGGACGAATCCGGTTGCGAGATTAAAGCTATCATAACGAGATTTTAGTCTCAAGAAGAAACGGCAAGGATCGGCATGGCCAAGACCGAACGAACGAAGCAGAAGCAACGCACCCGCGAGGCGATCCTTGACGGGGCGCGGCAACTGATGGCGCGGGGGGAAGAGGTGACGATCGCCGCCGCGGCCGCCGAGCACGGAATATCCCGGGCCACCGCCTATCGGTACTATTCGGACGCGCAGGCCCTGACGCTTGAGGCGGGGCTCGCGACGCTGGTTCCACCCTATGAGACGATGGTGGAGGGGACGGCGGACCTGCACGCGCGGCTGGTGGCGATCACCAAGGGGCTGGCGAAGCTGACGCTGGAGAACGAGACGGCGTTTCGCCAGTATCTCGCCCATGCCGTTGCAGCGAAGGACGAAACGGCCCGGCGCGGCGCCCGTCGTGTGGCCTACATGGAACGTGCGCTTCAGGATCTGCCGAACGGCCTATCGCGGCAGAAGCAGGAGGAGCTCGTCGCCCTGCTGTGCGTGGCAACGGGCATCGAGGCCATGGTGGCCCTTCTTGATGTGGCGCGGGTGCCGCGGGAGGAAGTGCCCAAGCTGGTGGCGGCGCTGACGGAGATGATCCTTGCGAGGTACATTGGCCCTGGAGACTGACGGTGTTGACACCATGAGGGCGTGGGAGGTGTGGCGGTTCTGTCAGTTGGCTGCGTGAGGGCCGAGGCGGCGGCGCGTTGTAACGCCTGAACAGCTAGCGACGGTCTTCGGGATCATCGGATGGCCCCGGTCAAGAGCCTTCTGCCCTGGCCACGAAGGCATCGGCGATCTCTGCCGCGGCCTGTTGCAGCCGGTTGAGATGGCGGCGGATGAAGGCGGCCTCCGGCTCGGCGCTGTGGATCCAGGTCAGGTTGATCGCGCCGATCACGCGCGTGCCCGCAATAACGGGGACGGCGATTGCCCGCATGGCGGCTTCGCGACGCTCGCGCACGTAGTAGCTTGGGCTTCGGGTGGCATAGTCCTGCGCGCGTGTTTCCGCGATCAGCGCGGCGACGCGGAGGGGGTCCCGGGCGGGAACATCCTGTGGGTCATCCGTCCGCGACAGGTCGCTGATGATCCTTGCCCGCTCCGCTTCATTCGACCAGGCGAGGATCGCCCGCCCCATGGCAGAGGGCATGACGTGCACGCGGCTGGTCAGCACATCGCGATTGACCACGAAGGGCGACATCCTGCGCGACGTTTCCAAGACCCGGATCGTGCCGCCGATATAAACGCCGATGTCGGAGGGCCACAGGATTTCCTGGCACAGCCGGTCAAGCACCGGGCCTGTGACCTCGGCCAGGATGATTTCCTGCCGGTTTCCTTGCAAAGGGCCGGTCCGCACATTGGCGCGCCACAGCCTGTCGCCCAGTCCGCGGCGGACGTAGCCTGCGGCTTCAAGCGTCAGGAGGATGCGCAGGAGCGTGGCCTTGGGCAGTTCCGTCTCCTCTGCCAGGGCCTGCAGGCTTGACGGACCGGCCCGAGTTACGCTGTCCAGAACTGCCAGACCCCGTTCAAGGGCGCGGATTTGTTTCACGGTCACTTTCCCTTGCTGCGGATTTCACCTGGTGAAATCTAGCAGCATTTCGTTTTTGGCGCAGCAGCCCGTGGTGCATGATCGTGACGGGACAGGTGCGAAAGTGCCTGAGGGAGGATTTGACGTGACACACCTGCACTGGCGCTTTGCCGGCCGGCTGTTGACAGCCGTGCTGATCCCGGCGGCAATCCTGCTCAGCCTTGTCGGCTTCTGGATTGCGGGCTTTGGCAGCAATGATGAAACCCTGATGCGGGTCGGGGCCTTCACCCTGTCCTGCGTCATTGTCATCCTTTACAGCGCCGCCCGGCGGGCCGAGGCCAAGGGGCTTGCCGCGCCGCTGGGCTGGCTTCTTGATGCGGCGCTTTTCATCGGGCTTGCCATTGCGGTACATCGCTACTTCCAGATCGGCAAGGCGCTGGAAAGCGGGCTCTACTTCTTTACCCCGACGGATATTCATATTGGATGCCTGGGGCTGGTGGTGCTGCTGGAACTGACGCGGCGCAGCTTTGGCCTGCCGCTGGTGATCGTGTGTGTGCTGGCGCTGGGGTATGGGTTGTTCGGGAACAGCCTGCCGTCAATCTTCCGGCATGGGGGGTACAGCCTGCAGCAGGTGTTGCAGGTGGTGTGGTATTCGTTCGACGGGGTGTTCGGCGGGCCGCTGTCGGTGGTGGTGACGCTGATCCTGGTGTTCATCGTCTTTGGCAGCATCCTGGAAGGGATCGGCGCGGGGCCGGTTCTGCTGAACTTTGCCTTTGCGCTGACGGGGCGGACGCGGGGCGGCCCGGCCCATGCGGCCATTGCGGCGAGCTGTGTCTTTGGCACCATGTCGGGGTCGGTGGCGGGCAATGTCGTGGGCACCGGCGTCATGACCATCCCGATGATCGTGCGGCGCGGCTTCACCCCCCGTTATGCCGGGGGGATCGAGGCGGCGGCATCGTCGGGCGGGCAGTTCATGCCGCCGATCATGGGGGCCGTGGCCTTCATCATGTCGGATGTGACGGGGATTCCGTACCTGACGATCTGTCTGGCGGCGCTGCTGCCGGCGCTGTTCTATTATGCGTCGCTGTTCGTGTCGGTGCATCTGGAGGCGGTGCGCCGCGACATCCGCCCGATCCCGGCGGCAGAGCGGCAGAAGCTGACCCGCACCGACTGGATCATGTCGCTGTGTTTCATCGTGCCGCTGGGGCTGGTGATGACCTTTCTGCTGTCGGGGCGGTCGCCGGCGATGGCGGGGTTCTGGGCGGTGATTTCGGCGGTGGTACTGGGGTTTGTGCTCAACGCCGACCTGCGGCGCAACCCGCTGCGACTGCTGGTCGCGCTGCGGCATGGCGGTGTCGCCGCCGCGCAGATTGTCGTGGCCGTGGGCGCGATTGGCATCGTGATCGGCGTGATGAACATGACCGGTCTGGGCCTGCGCTTTGCGGGGGTCATCCAGTCGGTCGCGGGGGACTCGCTGTTCCTGTCGCTGGTGATGATGATGCTCGGCTCACTGGTGCTGGGCATGGGGATGCCGACGGTGCCCGCCTACCTAATCATCATTCTGGTGATGGGCCCGGCGATCGAGATGATGGGCGTGCCCACGATCATCGCCCATCTGTTTGTCGTCTATTTCGGGGTGCTGAGTTCGATCACGCCGCCGGTGGCCATTGCCGCCTTTGCCGCGGCGCCGATCGCCCGCGCCAACCCGGTGGCCATCGGGGTGGATGCCTGTCGCGTCGCGCTGATCGGGTTCTTGGTGCCCTTCGTGCTGGTCTACAACCCGTCGCTGTCGCTGGTGGCTGAATTCTCGGTTCCCGCGCTGATCTGGGTCTGCCTGCGGCTGACGCTGGCGATCTGGATGTTTTCCACGGGCTTTGCAGGTTATGCGGCAGGTCGGATCGGCATGCCGGCGCGCCTTCTGCGGGTGGCGCTTGGGCTTGCCGTCCTGCTGCCCAGCCTGTGGGTGGAGGCGCTGGCCAGCATCGCCGCCCTTGCCCTTTGCGCCAATGACCTGCTGGGCCGCAAGGGTATCGACAGTTCTGCCGCACTTCGCCCCGCCGCCATCTCGCCATCTCCTACGGAGGAAAGAACATGACAGTCTTCACACGTCTTGCAGGGGCAGCCGTCGTCGCTGCCAGCCTGACCGCCGCCAGCCATGCGCAGGCGCAGGATTTCTACCGGCTTGCCACGCTTGGCCCCGGATCATCGCCCTACCTGGTGATGAGCACCTTTGCCCAGATCGTGGGTGAACGGCTTGACGGTGTGCAGATCCAGGTGAACGCGACCGGCGCCGCCACCCAGCACGCGCTGGAGGCGGGGAGCGGAAACCTCGACTTCTTCATGTGGTCGGCGAGCGTTCATCAGAACATGGCCGAGGGCACGGCGATGTTCGCCAACATCCCGCAGGCAGCCGACCTGTCGCAGAACCTGCGCGCGGTCTTTGCCTTCCCGCTGGGCCTGTACCACATCATCACCTACGCCGATTCCGGGATCGAGAGCCTTGAGGATCTGGAAGGCAAGACCGTGTTCCTTGGCCCGCCGGGCGGGGGCGCCACGGTGATCATGCAGCAGGTCGTGGAAGGCGCGACGGGGCTGAAGCCGGGTGAGGACTTCCAGCAGGTTCAATTGGGGTGGGAGGCCGCGGCGCAGTCTTTCCAGGACGGGCGCATCGACGTCTATGTGAACTCGACCAACGTGCCCTCGCCGGTGATCCAGCAGATGGCGCTTAGCCGGCAGATCCGGTTCCTGGGCCTGACCGAGGAGCACCTTGCCAAGGAACCGGTGCAGGCGATTCTGAACCGCCCCGGCGGGCTTACCGATGAGATCGCCCCCGATGCCTATGGCGACAACCAGGTGAACGAGGAGCCGGTGGTCACGCTTGGCTCGATCGTGGGGGTCGGTGCTGGCGCGCACCTGTCGGACGAGGCCGTCTATGACATCACCAGGGCGTTCTGGGAGGGGGCCGAGGTCGCAGCCGCATCGACTCCGTGGCTGCGCCAGGTGTCGATCGACAACGCGCTGCAGGACCTGAACCTGCCCCTGCATCCTGGCGCCCTGCGGTACTACGAGGAGGTCGGCCTTTCGATCCCTGACGAGCTTCGCCCCGCAGACTGATCCAGTTGATTGATCCGGGCGGGCAGCCGCGCGGCTGCCCGTTCCCTTCCCAAGGAAGTGCTCCGTGACCGAAATCAAGAACATCCTTTTCGTGATGGCCGACCAGCTTCGCGCCGATTACCTGTCCTGCTATGGCCATCCGCATCTGCAGACGACGCATATGGACTGGCTCGCCGCGCGCGGGGTGCGGTTCACGCGCGCCTATGTGCAGGCGCCGGTTTGCGGGCCGTCGCGGATGTCCACCTATACCGGCCGCTACGTCGCCTCGCACGGGTCAAGCTACAATGGCGTGCCGCTCCGCATTGGCGAGATGACGATGGGCGACCACCTGCGCCCGCTGGGTGTTCGGACGGCGCTGGTCGGCAAGACGCACATGACCACCGACCGGAACGGGATGGAACGGCTGGGCGTCACCCGCGACACGATTGAGGGGGTGTTCGCCGCCGAATGCGGGTTCGAGCCCTATGAGCGTGACGATGGGCTCTGGCCGGATGAGGTGAAGCCGCGCGATCTGGCCTACAACCGCTATCTGCGGGCGCAGGGGTATGACACGGAAAACCCGTGGCACGATCAGGCCAATGCCGGGCGCGACGAGGATGGCGAGGTGCAGAGCGGCTGGCTGATGCGCAACGCACGTCTGCCTGCGGCGGTGGCCGAGGAACATTCCGAAACGGCCTACATGACCAACCGCGCGATGGAGTTCATTGACGAGGCCGGCGACACCCCCTGGTGTCTGCACCTGTCCTATATCAAGCCACATTGGCCCTATATCGCGCCCGCGCCCTATCACGACATGTACGGGCCGGAGCACATGCTGCCCGCCAACCGGACCGAGGAAGAACGCCGTGAGCCGCACCCCGTCGTCGCGGGCTTCATGAGGCATGAGGAAAGCGTGAACTTTGCCCGGGACGAGGTGCGCGAGGCTGTCATCCCCGCCTATATGGGCCTGATCAAGCAGCTTGACGATCATCTTGGCCGGTTGTGGGCGTTCCTTGAACAGCGCGGCCTGATGGAGAACACGCTGATCGTCATCACCTCGGACCACGGGGATTATCTGGGCGATCACTGGCTGGGGGAGAAAGAGCTGTTCCACGAGGAAAGCGTGCGCGTGCCGGTGATCGTCTATGACCCGTCGAGGGCCGCAGACGCGACCCGCGGCACCGCCAGCGACGCGTTGGTGGAGGCGCTTGACCTTGCCCCGACCTTTGTCGATGCGGTGGGTGGCACGGTGCCTGACCATATTCTGGAAGGCAGGTCGCTTTTACCCCTGACCCGCGGCACGGCGCAGGGCTGGCGCGATGCGGTGTTTTCGGAGTGCGATTATTCCTTCCGCGGCGCCCGGCTGCATCTTGGCGGGGCGCCGAGCACCTCTCGCGCGTGGATGGTGCGGACTGAGCGCTGGAAATATGTCGAGTACGAGGGCTTCCGGCCGCAGTTGTTCGACCTTGATGCCGATCCGGCTGAACAGCATGATTTGGGCGAAAGCGCAGAACACGCGACCATTCGTGGGGAACTTCACGACCGCCTGTTTCTGTGGATGCGGAACCGCAAGATGCGCATCACCCTTTCAGACGCAGAGGTCGAAAGCCGGACCGACACGCACAAGGAACGCGGATACTTGTTCGGGGTGTGGTGACGCCACTGCAGACCTGTTGGGTGAACGAGGCGCTTCTTCTCCCGCCCTATGAAAGGCGGGAGGGTTCCGGGGAGGTGACAACCCTTTGCTGGCTCGAAGGCAACCTTCGCGGGGCGCCACGCGCGTCTTCGTGTTCCGAAGAGTCGGAGCGAGGTATCCACAAGCCGCTTTGCGGGAGGGAGAGGTTGTTTCCTGCAGGCGCATGATCTCTGCTGGCGTTCGCGGGGGAACTGGGACCGCTGGAGTGGATGGTCAAGAAGATGTTGTGGTTGTTCCTTGACACAGGGCGGGCCGCTTTGACTAATTGACCCGTCAATTAAAAAAACATTGGGGGGTCCCGCGTTGTCCTGGAACTACTTGAAACCGTTTGCCTCCGTTATGGCTGCCGTGCTGGTTGCCACGGCGCCCGCAGCCGCTGAAGTGCGAGCCATTCCGACACAGGAAGAGTGGGCCGGCGCCAAGCAAACGGTGACGACAGACGAGGGCCTTACCTTTGCCTATGTCGAGATGGGGCCAGCGGAGGGGCAGCCGATCGTGCTCTTGCACGGCTATACCGATAATTCCCGGAGCTGGTCGCTTTTGGCGCCCCATCTCGAAGATCGCCGGCTGATTGCGTTTGACCTGCGCGGGCATGGTAGCAGCGACGCGCCTGCCTGCTGCTATGGGCTCGACTCGCTTGCTTCGGATGTCGATGCGCTGATGGAGGCGCTTGACATCGAGACGGCCGATGTGGTTGGCCATTCGCTCGGCTCGATGACGGCTGCGACGCTTGCGGCCTATTACCCAACGCGGGTGGACAAGCTCGTTCTGATTTCTACCGCGGCCAGCATGCCAGAGGGCGCGACCGGCTGGCTTTGGGAAAACGTCCCGCAGTTGGAGCGCCCGATCGACCCGGACGGCGAGTTCGTGATGAGTTGGTACTGGAACCCTCACCCGGTTGATGAGGATTTCCTTAGCCGGGAGCGGGCAGAGAGCGCTGCGGCGCCTGAAGTGACGTGGATGGGGGTGCTTCGCGCCCTTACGCTTACCGACTGGACGCAGGCGGCCGCGCGGATAACGGCGCCGACCCTGATCCTTTGGGGTGATCAGGATGGGTTCTTCGAAGCGCAGAGCCAGGCGCACATACAGGAAATCATGCCAGACGCCGCACACGTCACCTATGAAGGCTATGGTCACAACATGTTCTGGGAGATCCCGGAAGAGGTCGGCGCGGATATCCTGACCTTCCTGAACAACTGACCCACCAGTTGCGGTGGGGCCAGTCACCGCCCTTGCGGCTGGCCGACACCTTGCGCTTGGTAGACCCGGTTGGGGATGTAGCTCACCAACCGGGTCGGCAGCGATCCTGCGCGAGGGACCCGCGCAGGTGCGACAGGTCAGAACGGGTAGTGCTGGTTCGGGTCCTCGATCGTGATCCAGCGGAGTTCGGTGAACTCGTTGATCCCGGCGCTTCCGCCGAAACGGCCATAGCCAGACGCTTTGGTGCCGCCGAAGGGCATCTGCGCCTCATCCCCCACGGTGGGGCCGTTGATGTGGCAGATCCCGGCGTCGATGCGGCGGGCGATGTCCATCGCGCGGGTGATGTCGCGGCTGAAGACTGCCGAGGACAGGCCGTATTCCGTGTCGTTGGCCAGTTCCACCGCGTGGTCGGCATCGCGGGCGCGGATGACGCAGACGACGGGGCCGAAGGATTCATCGCGGAAGAGCTTCATGTCCGGCCGCACGTTGTCGACGATGGTGGCGGGCATGATCGCGCTGTCGGTGGCGCCGCCGGTGGTGACGGTTGCACCTTTCTCGACCGCGTCCTGCACAAGCCCGTCGATCTTGGTGACGGTGTCGCGTGCCACGACGGCGCCCAGAACCACCGGGTTGCGCGGGTCGCCGAAGGGCAGGGCGGCGGCCTTGGCGGTGAACTTTTCGACAAAGGCGTCGGCCACCTTTTCATCGACGATGATGCGTTCGGTGGACATGCAGATCTGGCCCTGGTTCATGAAGGCGCCAAAGGCGGCGGCGTTCACGGCGGCATCAAGGTCTGCGTCGTCCAGCACCACCAGCGGCGCTTTGCCGCCCAGTTCCAGCAGCACGGGTTTGAGGTGCTTGGCGGCCTCCATCGCCACGATGCGGCCGACGCGGGTCGAGCCGGTGAAGTTGATGCGCTTGACCGCCGGGTGGGCGATCAGGGCGGTGACAACCTCTGGCGCGTCGGCTGCGGAATGGCTGACGACGTTGAGCACGCCTGCGGGAAGGCCCGCGTCAGACATGACCTGCCCGATCATCTGGTGCAGGCGCGGGCA
The DNA here is from genome assembly GCA_008711135.1 of Rhodobacteraceae bacterium LNNU 3342. Classification (GTDB taxonomy): domain Bacteria; phylum Pseudomonadota; class Alphaproteobacteria; order Rhodobacterales; family Rhodobacteraceae; genus Halodurantibacterium. The sequence continues at coordinate 29,308 of VUAW01000024.1, read as the reverse complement.
CATTTCCGACGCCTTGAGGACGACGGTGTTGCCGCAGGCGATGGGCATGGCGACCGCGCGGACGCCGAGAATGACGGGCGCGTTCCACGGGGCCATGCCCACGATCACGCCGACGGGCTGCCGGTAGGCCATGGCCAGCGTGCCGGGCTTGTCGGAGGGGATGACTTCACCCTTGATCTGGGTGGTGCTGGCGGCGGCTTCGCGCAGGATCTTGGCGGCGAACATCACGTTGAAGCCGATCCACGGGCCGGTCGCGCCGGTTTCGGGGATGCCGGCGTCGATGAAGTCCTTGGTGCGGGCCTCCATCAGGTCGGCGGCCTTGTTCAGGATCTTGCGCCGTTCGGAAGGTCCGGTTTTCGACCAGGCGGGGAAGGCGGCGGCGGCGGATTCGACCGCACGATCCACGTCGGGTTTCTTGGCGGCGGCGGCGCGGGATGCGGTTTGGCCGGTGACGGGGTCGAGGCGTTCGAAGGTCGCGCCGTCATTGGCGGCGAAGTCCTCGCCGTTGATGAAAAGTTGGGTATCCATTTCAGTCTCCACTCACGGATCGGGGCCGCGTTCAGGAAGGGGAAGAGCCAAAGCCCGCGGCACGGATTGCCGCGATGGCGCAAAGTTCGTCGTTGTCGCCGGTGTCGCCGCTGATGCCCACCGCGCCCAGGACCATGTCCTGCGCGTCGAGGATCAGGACGCCCCCGGCATTGGGGGCCATCCGACCGTCGGATACGGAGATGAGCCCGGCAAGGAAGCCGAGGTTGCCGCTCATGCGTTCGTTGATGGTGCGGGCCGGGATGCCCATGCCGAGCGAGCCCCAGGCCTTGCCGATGGCCACGTCGGTGCGGACGATGCCGCAGCCGTCTTCGCGCTTCATCGCGATGAGGTGGCCGCCCGCGTCAAGCACGACGACTGAAAGCGGCAGTAGGTTGCGGGATCTGCCCTCGGCCAGCGCGGCATCGACGATTGTCGATGCCGCTGACAGGGGAAGCGGTGATGGAAGCCGGTAGACCACCCTCAGCCCTCGACCTTGGAGAACACTTCCTGCCACAGCAGGTCGGCGTAGTTTTCGGTGCCCTCGGTCTGCACCAGGTTTTCCCATTTTTCGAGGTTGGCGAGGAAGGCGTCCACGATTTCCTCTGGGTTTTCGATGCCGCGGGTGGCGGCGTCGCGCAGGACCTGGTCGTGGTATTCCTTCATGAACTCGTCGAACTTGGCGGCATATTCGCCGTCCAGTTCGGTGAAGGTCACGCCGGCCTCGTGGGCCTCGGCCACGGCTTTCTCCTCGCGTTCGACATAGGCGTCGATGATCGAGGCGAGGGCGACCGGCATGTTGCGCAGGAACGCCTCACGGGTGGTGTCGGACAGGCCGTCCCAGCGGTCCTTGTTGAAGGTCATGACCGAAACCGCAAATTGCGAGCCGATGGGCACGTCCACGATGGTGCGGGCGACGTCGGCAAGGCTGAAGGCGGCCAGCCATTCGGGCGCGGCAAAGGAGCAGTCAGCCTGGCCGCGGTGGATCGCCTCCATCTGCTGAGGCGCCTTGATGCGGCCGGAGGTCCGGTACGCGCCGACCTAGCCCAGTCGCCGCGCGTTGGCTGTGGCTTGTTGATGAACGGGCGCCAGGGCCAGCCCTCCAACATCCATCGCGCCGGTGATCATGCGCGTCCCGTGCGCCATCCAGCGCTCGGCAAGTTCGGACAGTTCGGTGGGGTTCAGGGGACGTCCGCCGAACATGACGCTGGTCAGGTGGCATGCCTGCTCGGTGGCATCGGCGATCATCACGGACCATTGGTTGACGAGGGCCTGGTTGACCTTCGAGATGGCGACCACCTTCTCGTGCACCATGTCGCTGAGTTCCACGTAGTCGCCCTCCAACGGGCGGAGAGCGGCCTTGCCCATGATGGTCATCCGCGCGCCGACGACGCTGCTGGAGGCGACCATCATCTCGCTCGCCTGGAAACCTGTATTCACCATGCCAGAGCCGGCCTTTGCCAACTCGGCCCAAATGTTCGTTCCGGCCATCTTCAGTCTATCCTTTTGGATCAAATAGCGTGGACGGGACGACATGCATGATCGTTCTGTCCGTGTGTAGGGTCCGTGAAAGTGCGGCGCCGCTGCTCTATGTTGCAGCGGCGCCCCCTTTGCAAGATGACGGATCGTTCCGTCAGGCTGCGTCGCTCAGACGTCCATCCGCCGCGCTCATGGCTTGCTTGGAGCTGCGCTGCGCGATCTGGAACATCAGGCTGCGGTAGTCCATCCAGTTCTGCATCGCAGTGGTGGCGTATTCCCGCTGAGCCTCTGCCAGCGCCTTGAACGTCTTGGCACGGATCATCTGCTGAGAGATTTCGGCATTGGCGCGAGAGGCCTTGCCGAGCCACTCCATCCAGGCGGAGGCCGCGTCCGATACCGCCTGCACCGAGGCCCCTGACGACCGCGTGACAACCTGGATGTCGTTGGCCATCTTCTGGGCCGAGTCGCTGTAGATCGTCAGCGCCTCACGGGTATCCGAGGCGACGTTCTGCGCCCGCTCGGTAAGCGTTTCGCTCACTTGGCGGACGCGGTCCTGTGCTGCGGTTGCGCCACGTTCCATGACATTGACCACTTTTCTGGTGGCCTCCTGCGCGGCACGCTCTGCTTCCTTTTCGGCGCGGGCGGCGGCGCGCTCGGCTGCGGCGGCTTGTTCCGCCTCCTCGGCCATGCGCTTGGCCTGTGCTGCCTGCTCGCGCTTCTCGTCACGCTTGGCCTTTTCGGCCTCTGCAACCGCTGCGCGCTCGGCCGCTGCGGCTTGCTCCGCCTCCTCGGCCCGGCGCTTGGCCTCTGCCGCCTGCTCGCGCTTCTCGTCACGCTTTGCTTGCTCGGCGCCTTCGACGGCACCCTCGATCTTGGCCGCCACGGTGGCTGCCTCTTCGTCGCTGAGCACCTTCAGGACCGCAGGGAGAAGCTCCTTGCGCTCGTTGCGAACGTGCTGCTGGAAGCCCTTGTTCAGATCGGCAAGCGCGGCAAGAAACGCGTCATTGTCCTTGGGGAGCCCGGAGAGCTTCTCAAGAGAAACGCGCAGGTCCTTGTTTCCCTTCAGGGCATCCACGGCCAGATCCTTGGTTTCAGGATGCTTCCGGAGCAGCGGCAGAAGGTGCTGCTCCTCGATCTCGACATAGCGGGCGAGTTCATCATTCAATTCCGCGAACAGGTTCTCGCGGGTTTTCACCGCTTGGTTCGAGGTCGCGGACAGTTTCTTGATCAAGTCGGCGGCCTTTTCAGGAGCGGCCTGGATTGTCTGGCGGAGAGTCATAGGAATATCTTCCTTGTACACTGCTTTGAACCCGAAGCCAGCGACGAAGCCCTGCCGAAGTGCAGGGACGTCAGCGCAGGTCGCTCAAAGAAGCTCTCGCACGATCATCCGAAGAGGACTCGTCGAATGTCATGCTGCAGTGCAACATAAACTGGAATCATGACGGTTATAAGAGGCCCGTGGGAAAAAGCAGAAGGTGGGAGCGGCTATTCGCTCGGATGTCCGAAAAGGCGGCGCGGAAGCGCGAGTGCTGCAGGCATCGCAGCGTGTGGCCCAAGGGCGTGCCGAGCATGTGCTGGTGGCGGCTCATCGTGCGGACGGAGAAGGCGCATCCTGCGGCGGCGCCCTGTCCACGCCGCCTGTCAGCCAGTCCCTGACCTGCTCCATCGCCGGCGTCAGGGTCTTGCCGCGCGGCCATGTCAGCCAGTAGCGTCCGGCGCCCACCTCGGTCGCGAAGGGACGCACCAGCGCGCCGGACTTCAACTGGCGCACAAACATCGGGGCCGGAAGCAGCGCCACCCCGAGGCCCGCTGCAGCAAGTTCCGCCATCGCCACCGAACTGTCCAGTACCGGACCCTCCAGTGGAGGACAGATGGCGCCGGCAGCCGCAAACCATGCCTCCCATTCATCGCCGCGATAGGAGCGCAGCAGCCGCTGCCCCACCAGGTCCTGCGGGACACGCAGGCGTGGCAGAAGTTCCGGCGCGCAAAGGGGTGTCAGCGGGGCTTCTGTCAGGGCCTCGGCCTCTAGCCACGGCCATGCAGAGCGGTCGCCGAACCGGATGGCCATGTGCAGGCCTTCCTTGGCAATGTCGATCCGGTTGTTGTGGGTGAAGATGCGCAGGCTGATGCCGGGGTGGGCGGTCTCGAACGCGGGCAGACGCGGGATCAGCCAGCCGGTCGCGAAGGTGGTGACAACACCAAGATGCAGCGTTTCCCGATAGCGCCCGCCCTGGAACCGGTCGAGCGCCTCGCCCATCTCGTCGAAGGTGCGGGTCAGGACCGGGTGCAGGGCGGCGCCGATGTCGGTGAGTATCAACCCGGTGGATGCCCGCGTGAACAGCCGGTGCCCCAGCAGATCTTCAAGCCGCTGGATCTGCTGGCTGACGGCGGCCTGTGTCACGCGAAGCTCGATGGCGGCGCGGGTGAAGCTGCCTTGCCGCGCGGCGACCTCGAACGCGCGAAGCCCGTTCAGTGGAAGGTTCGGTCGGTCCATGCCATCACATCAGCTTATGCGGATCCTCAGGATTTGTCGTTTGGCGGCGGCTGCGTCAATGACTTAAACGAGTTCTGCGGCGTGCGAAACGTCCACATCGTCCTGCTTCATAACATCAACCGATGCCGCCAGTCTGGGCGGCGATCCTTGGCATCTGCCCGGGGCCAATCAGAGGTATTCCATGTTCCGAATGACATTTGCAGCCACCTGTATCCTGATCGGCGGGCTTTCCGCATCTGCTGGCGCCGAAACCATCGCAGAAGCCGCTCGCGCGATCGAGGCCGATCTCGGCGGTCGGGTCGGCGTCGCCCTGCGGCGTAAGGGTGATGGGGAGGTGATCGGCTATCGCAGCGATGAGCGCTTCCCCTTGTCCAGCACCTTCAAGGCGCCGCTTTGCGGGGCAATTCTTGCGCTGGTGGATGCTGGCGAGGAGAAACTGGACCGGGTCGTCGGGTACACGGCCGATGATCTCGTTACCTATTCGCCTGTTACCGAAACGCAGGTTGAGAGCGGCATGAGCGTTGCGGAGCTGTGTGATGCGACCATCACGCTCAGCGACAACACCGCCGGTAACCTGCTGCTGGAGCGGGTCGGAGGGCCGGAGGGTTTCACCGGGTATCTTCGCGCCATCGGGGACGAGACGACGCGGCTGGATCGGTGGGAAACGGAGTTGAACGAAGGCGCTCCGGGCGATGACCGAGACACTTCCACGCCTGAGGCGATGACGGCGACGCTGGAGGCGCTCCTCTTTGGCGAAACGCTGTCCGAAGCCTCGCGCCGACAGCTCGAAGCGTGGATGCAGGCCGACCAGGTGGCAGACGAGTTGCTCCGTGCCAGCCTGCCCGAGGGCTGGGTCATTGGCGACAAGACAGGGGCGGGCGGGCACGGTTCGCGTTCGATCATCGCCGTGATCCGCCCCCCGCACGACGAGCCTTGGCTGGCTGCTGTCTACCTGACCGGGAACGCGGCCGACATGCCCACGCGCAACCGGGCCATTGCCCGTATCGGCGCTGCGATCGTGGGCGAAATCGGCACGCGGTAGCCACATCTGGACTTGTTACAGCCGCTCAGGGCGCAGGCCGGCTTCCCGACAGGCAGGGTGGATCAGGAAAAGCGGCGCGTGCGCCGCTTCCGGTTCGAGAGACGCTGGATAACGGCGGCGCTTGGCCGCGCGTGGGCTACTGCACGCTCTTGTCCAGCCAGTTGCTGAACATCTCGTTGAATTCCTCGTGACGCTCCCAGAACATCATGTGCTTACCGAGTACCATGACCTCTGCCGTGGGCGTGTTTTCCTTGGCCCATTCCCCGGCCAGGCTCTTCCATGGGTCCTCGTCGCGTACGAAGTAGAGCAGTGGGACCTCCCCATCGAGCGCCTTCACCTCGTCGGTGTTGTCGAAGAACCAGTAGCTGGTGTTGAGCAAGGCGGCGATCGAGCCGGGCGTCATGTTCGATCTGTCAGAAACGAACTCGACGTTCTGCGGCGTCGCCTCCTCCAGCATCCACTCGGCAAAGCCCTGGTTAAAGGCCGGGCGGTCGACCATCACGTCATAGGAGAACCATTTCAAGAAGTCGTCCTGGTCGCCTTCATCCTTGGTCCCGTACCAGATCCATTCCGTCGTGTCGTCCGTGCCGCGGCTTTTCGGCGAGGTATCGAGAAGGACCAGGCCGGCCAGCGCATCACTGCCGAAGAGGCGTACATATTCGAGCGCGTCGCCGCCCCCCGCCGACCAGCCGACGAGGATGACCTTGTCCAGGTCCAGGTGCCGGATCAGTGCCTCGAGGTCGCGCCCGTGCTGTTCGTAATAATGCCCCTCCGTTGTCCGCGTCGTGAGCCCTTGGGCGCGCGGGTCGTAGGCAAGCGCGGTGAATTCTTCCGAGTTCTGAAAGTATGCGAGCTGATGATCGAAGACATCCGCCGTCATGGTCCAGCCGGGGATGAATATGATGGCCGTCTCTCCGCTTCCCGACATGCGATAGTGCATGGTGAAGTCGTCAGAGATCTTCGCGTAGGCGTCCGTGATGCCGGGTTCTGGCGCGGTGCTTTCCTGTGCTTGAGCCGTGCCAGAGACGGCCATTAGAATGGTGGCCGCCATCACCGGCTTCAGAGCGCTATGCATGAAATGTCCCTCCCATTATTGCCTGTTATCGGCATGTTAGCGGGATCGCGACGCGTGTCCACGTCCTTGATCCGGGGTGGACCGGTCGGCGCGACTCCGCCCTTTTTGCTGCTGTCAGGCCGCGCGGAGGATGCCGGTTCACAGAGGAATATTGCCCGGGGGGCCTGCCGCCGCGGCTGGACGATCATGCGGCGCGCTCCCGGTGTTGATGCTGCCCACCTTCCGCTACCCGCTTGTGGCGAGGCTCAGGAGGTGGACAGGCATGGTCATGACGAGCGGGATCTTTGGCAGCCTACTAGCTGCGCAGACGTTCTGCGATCTGTGCGAACAGCGCCTCGTTCTCGGCATCGCGTCCTACCGGTTCAGGCGTCGCGCTGACCTTGACGATCACCAGATCGTCGTCGGGCGAGATCCAGATGTACTGGTGGTAAAGGCCGAGGGCGGTGAAGGCGTTACCCGTGTAGGTCCACCACTGGTAGCCGTAGCCCTGAGACTCTCCCTCGGCCGTGGGTTCGTAGCCTTCGCCGGGCACGGTCATTTCCGTCACCCAGTCCGCGGGCACGACTTCGGTTCCGTTTGCGGTGCCCCCCTGCAGGATCATCTGCCCGAACCGGGCGTGGTCGCGCGCGGTCGCGGCAAGGCCTGCGCCGTAGAATTCGCGCCCCCGTGAAGGCGGCCCATCCATGATGAAGTAGGCATCATGCTCCGCACCCATCGGCTGCCACAGATGCTCTGCCATGAACTCTGCCCCCGTCGTGCCCGTCACCCGTTCGAGGATGCAGCCAAGGACCGAGGTGTCCAGCGTCGCGTAGTTGAACCGGTCCCCGGGCGCGGAGGCCGAGGCGACGCTTTCGTCCGCGGCATAGTCGCACCAGCCGAAGCGGTAGGCGACGAGCGAATTGTCGTGAACATAGGTCAGCTGTGTGTCGCTGCCGAATTCATAGACTTCCAGCCATTCCACCCCCGAGCGCATCCTCAGAACGTCGCGGATGGTCGCCCTGTCGTAGCCCGAGCCGGCCAGTTCGGGCAGGTAGTTCGACACCGGATCGTCGAGGCTGTCGATCAGGCCCTGATCCAGCGCAAGCCCGACAAGTGTCGCCACGTATGACTTGGCCACCGAGAAGGTGAGGAACCGGGTGGAGGCGTCGGAGCCGTTCCGGTAGGCTTCATGGACAAGTTCACCGTTCTTCAGCACGACGAGCGCGTTTGTCCCGGTGGCTTCGAGCGCATCCTCCAGGCTCAGCGTCTGATCGTTGATGCTGAATTCACCCTCGAGCGTCAGATCCGACGGCGGAAGCTGCCACGCTGTTTCAGGCGCCGGCACCACCCGCGTCGCGAACATCTTGTCCATGTTCTGGAATGTGAGCCAGTTGAGCGCGGGGTTGAGCATGGCGCCCCGGGCCTCGATCATCGTCGGCGTCATCCAGCGCGCATCCGTTTCTGCCGCTTCCTGTGCCGGCGCGCCTGTGGCGCTCAAGGTGATGGCCGCCATCAGGGCCAGGCCCGGACCATATGTCGTCATTCATTCCTCCCTCATCTTCCGTAGTGCCCTCCGGCCCGTGGTCATCGCTGAGCGTAGGGCCGGACCAACGCATCTTCCGGGGGCAGAGCGCGGTTGACAACCCCGGGGAACATCAGGGAGCGCGACATGCCGAGATCGTGGCCTATGGCGCAGGCGGTCTATGACGACGACGATGACGAACGCGGGTCGCTATAGAAGATGTGGTCATCGATGATGCGCACCAGCTCCATTTGGGGCGCCCACTTCGGCGAAACCTCGATGGTATGATAGTGATCGGCGCCTGCCAGTTCGGGCATGGGCCCTTCCACCAAGGCACGGGCAGCAAACTGCACAGCGCGCTTCCAGGAGACCAGGTCGTCGATTGGCGGGTAATCGTAGCGAGACGTCATGAAGCTGAACTGGATCGGCACGACGATGTCGCAGGCCCTGTTTCCCCATCGGTGCGGGATCTGGGCCCGCTGAAGGATCACTGAAGCGATGGCCAGCTGGCCGAAATCTTCCTGGTTGCGCGCCTCGTGGTAGATTGCCACGGCGATGCAGGACAGGTCGCTCGCATTGCGCAACGATTTCGGGGGCGGGGGGATCGGCGCGCCGCGCAACACCTGTTCAGGTGTCGGCGGGCGTCGGAGCGGGCGGATGGTCTCGCCGCGTGCGGGACGGGGCTTTGGAGCAACGACGTTGTGGGGCCTTGACTCGGACCGGGGTGGCGGTCGAAGGTGGTGCGCCGGCCACGGGGCCATTGCAACCGCTTCGGCCGGCACGGCGGGAGCTTGGCGATCCTCGATCGAGGTCACTGGATTTTCGTGTCGGCTCTCATCGACGCGGACATAGATCATGGTGCTTGCAGTCCAAGCGACGACGAGGGCGACGGGCATGGCATAACATGCTCGGATCATCTGTCTGTCCCTCTCTGATCCAAGAACGAGGGACGGCGTGAAAGGGTTCCAACGAAGTGCAGGCCCTGCGCCTATACCCGCCTGTTCCATGCGAAGCATTGCGTCGAACTGGGCGTTTCGTGGTCTTGCCGAGGGCTTGAAACAAGTCACCAAAGCCCATGCCCGTGAGCTTCCTTTGCCGAATGTGCCACCCAAGTTCCGATTTTTCAGAACCTGTCTCTCCTGAAACGCCTCGTTGCTTTCATCCAAAACTTCTTGGCAATCGGGGCGTTCGGGTCGTCGCACGTTACGGCCTTGCGGAGCAGCAGCAGGAGGTGGAACAACGTCCAGTCCGCTACGTTGGACCTTAGCCGGCGGCGGCAGGAGGCACTGAGGCTTCCCCCGGGCCGTCGAACCAAAAGCAGAGAGTGTTGTGTCATGGATAAACGAAGCACTGCGTTTAGGGGCATCAAGGCGATCGAGCGTTCGGCGGTGGGTGGCGGTCTTGCGGCGGCCTTGATGCTGAGCACCGGGCTGGCTGTTGCTCAAGTTCTTCCGAACGAGATCGAGACGGGCGACAACGCGCTGTTTTCCTCGCGCGTGCTGACGACCGACCTCAGCAACCCGTGGGCGATGCGCTGGGGGCCGGATAACATGATCTGGGTGACGGAACGCACCAGCGGCGAGGTGACGCGCATCGACCCCGTCAGCGGCGCGCAGCAGGTCTTGCTGGTCCTTGAGGATGTGTATACGGGGCCGCAACATGAGGGTCTGCTGGGTCTCGCGCTCCATCCTGAGTTCCTGGAGGGAACTGGCAACGACTATGTCTATATCAGCTATACGATCAACAACGGGTCGACAGAGGAGCCTGACCCCTCTGCCCGGATCGTGCGCTACACGTACAATGAGCAACTTCAGCAGCTTGTGGAGCAAACCGTACTCCTGGAGGGGCTGCCGGCCTGGAACGACCATAATGCCGGCCGGGTCGTGTTCGGCCCCGACGGCAAGATTTTCTATTCGATCGGCGAGCAGGGCGCGAACTTCGGGCGAAACCAGCGCCGCCCGAACCTGGCCTTGACGCTGCCGACGCAGGAAGAGGTCGACAGTGCGAACTGGCGCACCTATTCGGGAAAGATCCTGCGCCTTAACCCTGACGGGTCGATTCCCGACGACAACCCGGAGATCGAGGGCGTGCGCAGCCATATCTACAGCTATGGCCACCGAAATCCGCAGGGCCTGGCCTTTGGCCCGGACGGCACGCTCTATGAGGCCGAGCATGGTCCAGCCACCGACGACGAGCTGAACATCATCCAGCCGGGAGGCAACTACGGATGGCCTTGGGTCGCGGGTTACATCGATGACAAGGCCTATCTCTATGTGAACTGGAGCGAAGCGCCGGAAGGCACGAACCTCAACGCGACCCCGGTGCCTGACACCGTGCCCCAGTTCCCGGAAAGCGAGTTCGAAGGGGAGATGATCGACCCGATCGCGACCTATTGGACGGTCGAGGACGACTACCCGATCGGAGCGATCTGCGGTTACATCTGCGACCCGACGATCGCACCGTCATCTTTGCTTTATTACGAGGCAGGTGAAGACGGGATTGTAGAGTGGGACAATTCCCTGCTCATCCCGACCCTCAAGCACGGCACGCTTTACGTGCAGCGCCTGTCAGAGGACGGGCAGCAAGCGGAAGGCGACCCGGTTGCGTGGTTGTCGACCCAGAACCGGTATCGCGACGTGATCGTGGCACCCGACAACCGCACGGTTTTCATCGCCACGGACGCGTTCGGCTCGGCGGCCCAGAAATTCGGCGACGGGCTCAACACCTCGGTGCTGCACAACCCGGGTGCGATCCTGGTGTTCACCTATGGCGAAGGCGGGAACGGGCTGGGCTTTGCCCAGGGTCCTGCTACCGTCGATGAAGCGCGCTCTGGCGGGGCTTCGACGAATGCCGCCGCGCCACAAGAATGGGAAGATCCGGCCACAGGCGGCGGCGCGGAACAGGCCGAGGGGGGTGAGGCCGAAGCCCCGGACTCGGTTACCGAAGAGTCCAACATCACGGATGTTGCCGCCCTTGGCGCGCCCAAATACGCGGAGACTTGTGCCATGTGCCACGGGCCTGACGGGCGGGGCCGCGCGGGCGCTGTTCTGGCTGGAAATGAAAAGCTGGCAGACGCGGATTTCGTGGCAACCAGTATTGTCCACGGCTTCGGCTACATGCCCGCCTTCGGAGACCAGCTCAGCGACAACGATATCGCCGAGATCGGCACCTATATCCGCAATAGCTGGGGCAATGACTTCGGGGTGTTGACCACCGAGCAGGTCAGAAACACCCGGTAAGCCGAGTTTCTGAATGTGATTGAGGAGGGGCTGGCGATCATACGGCTCAGCGCGGCAGGCGGGTGCGATAGGTCTTGAAGGCATCAGGCGCGGCAAGGACCTGCCTTCGTCGATGGACGCAAGATCAATGGTCACGGCATTGGCGGTCATGGATACCATCAGCGACTGCGACTGCCCCACGCCGCCGCGCGAGATCGGGATCTGGAAGCAGGCGGGGGTCCCTGTAGAGGCCAGGCACCAGCGTGCGCGCCCCTGCCTGCGCCGCGGCGATCCGCAGGTCCAGTACGACCGGCGCAGACGTATGGGAGCGGCTCCGGCTGCTGCGGTGAGCCGCAAGCTCACGGCCACGCAATCGGCCCGATCTATCGCGTGTGTTGAGGACCGGCAGGCTTGGCTGCCAGGCAGCACCGCGGCAATTTCGTCCCCATCCCCTGAAGCGGGCAGCGGGATCTTGTTTCCCCGAATCCAATGCGGCGCTATGTTTGCCTGCATCGCCACGAAAAGATCCCATGGAACGTCAACCCAGCATCGTCCCTCAATGCGCCTCTGACTCGCCTGCCGCTTCGGCCTGCGGCGAAGATGGAGGAGGGCAGGAAGGCGGGGACCGACGAAGCATTCGCCCCGACGCCTGTCCGGCGCGGGCGTTTACCCGAGGCTTTTACGGCCCACCGCTGACGCGCCTGCCGGGGCAGGCGGTGCCTCAGGGATTCCGGATAGAAATAAATCTCCTGTCGGCTCCCGTGCCGGGCAGCTTCTTCTGTCAGGGGAGCAGTCTGCTCTCCTGTCCCTCTGCAAGATGACCTCAACTGCTGGAGCCTATAATGGTACTCGAAGTCGCCATCGTTCTTGCACTGACCCTTGTGAATGGCGTGCTGGCCATGTCCGAACTGGCGGTTGTTTCCTCCCGTCCTGCCCGTCTGCAGGCCATGGCAGACAAGGGCAGCCGCGGCGCGGCATTGGCCATGCAGCTCGCCGGGAACCCGGGCCGGTTTCTGTCCAGCGTCCAGATCGGCATCACGCTTGTGGGCATTGTCGCGGGTGCATTTTCCGGCGCCACATTGGGCACCCGGATGGCCCAGGCACTTATCGACGCCGGTCTGAGCCCGGGGTTGGCACAGACGCTGGGCGTGGGCGGGGTGGTGATCAGCATCACCTATATCTCGCTCATCTTCGGCGAGCTGGTCCCCAAGCAGATCGCCTTGCGGTCACCGGAAACCTCGGCCGCCCGCATCGCGCCGCTTCTCAATCTAGTCGCGGTCATCGCGGCCCCCGTTGTCTGGATCCTCGACAAGTCGGGCAAGCTGGTGCTCGCGCTGCTTGGGCAATCCGGCACGGTGGAGCGCCAGATGACGGATGAGGAAGTGAAGCTCATGCTCGCCGAGGCGCGCAGCACCGGCCTGATGGAGGTGGCGGAGGCGGAAATGATCGCGGGGGTCATGCGGGTTGCGGATCGTACGGCGCGCGGCCTGATGGTCCCGCGCCATGAAGTCGACATGGTCGATATCACCGACAGCCCCGCCAGCATCATTCACCGCTTCAGCGAGACAGGGCATTCGCGCCTGCCCGTGCGCGATGGCGATCCCGACAACATCGTGGGTGTCGTCGCCGCGCGCGACCTTCTGGACCCGCGAAGGACCGAAGGCGCGCAGGACCTCCGCGGCCTGATCATTGAGGCGCCTGTGGTCCTTGACGGGATGGATGCGCTTGATGTGATGGAAATCCTGCGCCGGTCGCCCGCGCACATGATCCTTGTTTACGACGAATACGGCAATTTCGAGGGGATCATCACGCCAATGGATGTGCTTGAGGTTATTGCTGGGGAGTTCCCGAGCGGCCCCGAGTCCGAGCCAAAGCTGATCACCCGGGAGGACGGCAGCCTGTTGGTGGCCGGCTGGATGCCCGCAGACGAGTTTGCAGAACGGCTTGGCCTGCCGCTGGACGATGATCGTGATTATGAGACCGCCGCCGGTCTGGTGATCGAGGAGATGGGCAAGCTGCCCCAAGTCGGCGAATACGTCGACCTTGGCCCCTGGCGCATCGAGGTCGTGGACCTCGACGGCCGGCGGATCGACAAGTTGCTGGCGCAGAAGCAGGAAGAACAAGGGTGAGGCGCCGGCGTTTTCGGTCCGTTGGCTGAAGGGCTTTGGCGTCGCGGTTCTGATGCGCCGTATCCCCCATGATCCTGCAGGCCGCGCGCCGACCGCGGGTCATCATGAGGTCCTGTCAGCGCCGCATTTCGTCGCGGCTGGAAGGGTTGGCGTGCCTCAGATTTGCCGCCTGTAGGATCCTGCTGAATCCAAGCCCGCTTGAGCAGGACAGGGGCTGTTCTGCAGGCGGTTGTTGAGATCCTCCGAGCAACCTCGACGCCGGGAGGGGCGCACTTGCCGCCGCGACGTCTCGGCAGTTGGTGGACCACCATCAGCCACTGAACGAGCCCGTACCGCTTCATGAGCGGGCGCAGCAGGCGTTTGGCCACGGCGTTCCGATGGCTCTGGACGAGAATGTCTGGCACTTCCTAGTCAACGAATGCCAGAGCCGCGGCGGTCATCCATTGCAAGAACGGACGCGCCTGGAGGAAAGACTGCCCCGCCACCCGCGCCCGCATCTTCCGCAACGCAATTCTTCGGTCAGGGCGAACCGTAAGCAGTGGTCCGGCTTCAGTGCACTTGGCGCTGCCAAGATAACACGCGTGGCCCATAGTTGTTGGGAAAGGGAGCAATGAACCATCACCAGTAGGTTCGCCAACACCTCCGGGCCCTGTCGAAATGAGATCTGCCCTCAAGGGCACAAGACGCGTGAGGAAAATGCAGCGTGGAAATGCGGTATAAAATGCGATAAAGTAGATATAAAAAACATTTGCAGGATTTTGCGAAAGAATCCGCAGAATGGTTGAGTTTGGCAAGGTTCTCCAACGTGACTGAGCCGCTGCGCCTTCATGCGGCGGGCAGTTTGGCACGCGCCTTTGCCCGGCTGGACCGGGCCGCGGGTCGGCGGATTGAGGCTGCGTTCGGGGCCTCGGGCCTTTTGCGGACGGCGATTGAACGCGGGCGGGCCTGGGATCTGTTTGCAAGCGCTGATACCGGGCACCCGGCGCGGCTGCATCGGGCGGGGCTTGGCAGACTGCCGCGCGTCCTGTGCCACAATGAGATGTGTCTGATCCTGCGTTCCGGCCTTTCGGGCGACGATGCCGCGGCCCTATTGCAGCGGCCGGATCTGCGGCTTGGCATCTCTACCCCCGGAAACGACCCGTCGGGCGATTATGCTTTGCGTGTTCTGGAGCGCCTTGACGATATCGCCCCCGGCGCAGGCGCGGCGGCCCGTGCCCGGGCCCTGTGCCTGACCGGGGCGCCGGGCCTGCCGGGGCCACCGGCGGGGCGCAGCACCTATGCCTGGCTGATGACCTCGGGCGCGGCTGACCTGTTCCTGACCTATCGCACCAATGCAGTCGTGGCGCAGGGGGACAGCCCCTCGCTCCGGGTGCTGGAGTTGCCAGAGGCGCTTTCGGTGCGGGCAACCTATGCGCTGACGGTTTGCAAGGACGCAGCAGCGGCGGGCCTGCTGGCCGATCACCTTCTTTCCCCTGAAATCCAAGCGCGACTGTCTGAACATGGATTTCAGCCGGCCGCCGCGCCCCAAGCCCAAGGAAGCCCTGCATGATCCGATTCTGCCTTGCGGCGCTCGCCGCGCTGGTCCTTGCCGCGCCGCTTCAGGCGCAGGCCACACGCGCCGTCACCGACAGCGCCGACCGGGTTGTCGAACTGCCAGAGCGGGTAGAGACGGTCTTGCCGCAGGTCCCCCGGCGGCGATCCTGCTGTATGTCATGGCGCCGGACCGGATGCTGGGCTGGCCCCGCGCCAACCGGCCGGAGGAGCGGGAGTTCCTCGCCGCCCCCTATGCCGACCTGCCGGAGCTTGGCACCCTGACCGGACAGGGAGGGGAGGCCAACCTTGAACGGGTTCTGGCCCTGCAGCCGGACCTGATCCTCGACTTCGGCTCGGTGCGCGACACCTACATCGACCTTGCCGACCGGGTGCAGGCACAGACGGGCATTCCCTACCTGCTGATCGACGGCCGGTTCGAAAATACCCCCGCCGCCCTGCGCCTGCTGGGCGTGGCGCTGGGTGTCCCCGAGCGGGGAGAGGCGCTGGCGCAGGATGCCGAGGCGACCTTTGCCCGGATCGACGCGTTGCTGGCGGATATCCCCGAAGACGAACGTCCCCGCGCCTATCTGGCCCGCGGGCCGGAGGGGCTGGAAAGCGGCGTGGTAGGGTCGATCAACACCGAGATCCTTGAACGGGCGGGCGGGGTAAACGTGCTTGGACGGTCCGACACCGCACGGGGTCTTGTGCAGGTGAACCTCGAGGCGCTGCTGGCCGCCGACCCTGACGTGATCGTGACCTGGGACCGGCAGTTCTTCGACGCCCATCGCGACAGCCCGCTCTGGAGCCGGATGAGCGCGGTGCAAGAGGGGCAGGTGCATCTTTCACCGGTGCTGCCCTTTGGCTGGATCGACCGGCCGCCGTCGCTCAACCGCATGATCGGGCTGGACTGGATGGCGGCGACCTTCTTCCCCGATCGCTATGAAACCGATTTGAAGGAACGCACGCGCGACTACTACAAGCTGTGGTATCACCTTGATCTGACGGACGACCAACTCGACCGCCTGCTGCCATGATCGAAGTCCGATGACAGATGGCGCCCTTGCCCCGTCGCGGCCGGCCCGCCGCCGCCTGTCTGCGGTGGCGATACTGACGCTTTTGCTTGTGGCGGGGGCGCTGGCCGCGATGACGATCGGCCCCTACCGGCTGACGCTGGCGGAGCTGGCAGCGGCGCTGTGGTCGGGGGCAGAGGGCCCTGCGGGGATCGTGGTCTGGAACATCCGCCTGCCGCGGGTGCTGGCGGCGATGCTGGTGGGGGCGGCGCTGGCTGCGGCGGGCGCATCTTATCAGGTGCTGTTCCGGAACCCTCTGGTGTCGCCCGACATCCTCGGCGTGTCGTCGGGGGCGGCGCTGGGGGCGGTCTGCGGCATCTTTCTGTCGCTGCCGGTGATCGCGATCCAGGGCTTTGCCTTTATCGGCGGTCTTTGTGCCGTGGCATTGGTGATCTTCGTGGCGCAGGCCGTTCGGGGCGTGGACCAGACGCTGGTTCTGGTGCTGACCGGGGTGGTGATGGGGGCGCTGGCGGGGGCGGCGACCTCACTTCTGAAGGTCATGGCGGACCCTTACGACCAGTTGCCCGCGATCACCTTCTGGCTGCTGGGGTCGCTGGCAAGCACGACCGGCAGCGATCTGGGGCCGGTGCTGCCGGCGGTCATCCTTGGACTTGTGCCGCTGATCCTGCTGCGCTGGCGGATCAACCTCTTGTCGCTTGGCGATGACGAGGCGCGTGCGCTGGGGGTCGATGCGCCGCGCCTGCGGCTGCTGGTGATCGGCGCGGCCACGCTGATCACTGCGTCGGTTGTGGCGATTGCCGGGGTGGTCGGTTGGGTGGGGCTGGTGATCCCGCATATCGCGCGGATGATCGTGGGGCCCTCCTTTGCCACGCTGCTGCCGGTCGCGGCGATCCTGGGGGCGGGGTATCTGCTTCTGGTCGATACGCTCTGCCGGACGGTGGCGATTGTCGAGATCCCGCTGGGCATCCTGACAGCGGTTCTGGGGGCGCCGTTCTTCCTTTACCTGCTGGCGCGGGGGCGGCGGGGATGGACATGATCGCGG
Organism: Rhodobacteraceae bacterium LNNU 3342; assembly: GCA_008711135.1. Lineage (GTDB taxonomy): Bacteria > Pseudomonadota > Alphaproteobacteria > Rhodobacterales > Rhodobacteraceae > Halodurantibacterium. The sequence continues at coordinate 12,239 of VUAW01000024.1, read as the reverse complement.
CCAGGGATCTGTCCATCGGTCATGGCCGCACGGTCGTCGGGCGCGACCTGTCGCTTGATATTTCCGCGGGAGAGGTTGTTTGCCTTCTGGGACCGAACGGCTGCGGCAAGACCACGCTGTTCCGAACGCTTCTGGGCCTGATCCCGCCGCTCGCCGGGACGATCCGGCTGGGCGGGCAGGACCTGTCGCGCCTGTCCCGGGCCGAAATCGCCCGCCGCATCGCCTATGTCCCGCAGGCGCATGTGCCGCCCTTCCCGTATGAGGTCGAGGAGGTCGTGCTCATGGGCCTCACCGCGCGCATGGGCGCCCTGGCCGCCCCGGCCGAAGGCGACCGGGCAGCCGCGCGCGCCGCGCTGGCCCGGCTGGGGATCAGCCATCTGGCGGGTGCCGACTATTCGCGTCTGTCGGGCGGGCAGCGCCAGATGGTGATGATTGCCCGCGCCCTGACGCAGGAAGCCGGCGTGATGGTGATGGACGAACCGACGGCGAGCCTCGACTTCGGCAACCAGGCGCGGGTGCTGGCACGGATTGCAGAGCTCGCGCGCACCGGGGGGCATGCGGTCATCCTGTCAACCCATGATCCCGATCAGGCTTTTGCGCTGAACGCCCGGGTCCTGCTCATGCACGACGGCAGCATCCTTGCCCAGGGCACCCCCGCCGAAGTCTTGGCCGGTTCCCGGCTGAGCCGGGTATACGATGTTGGGGTAGCGGTGGAACGGACGGTCTCTGGTCGCGCCGTCTGCGTGCCGTCAATTTGAATTTATAGAAAGCAAGGAGAGCAACGTGAAACTCAGCGTGCGCAACCAGATCGCCGGGACGATCATCGCCATCGACAAGGGCGTCACCACCACTATCGTCCGTCTGGATTGCAACGGCACTACCATCGCCGCGTCCATCACCAACGCCGCCGTCGAAGAGCTTGGTCTGGCCGTGGGCTAGTAGGCCACCGCGATCATCAAGGCGTCTGACGTCATGGTCGGGATCTAAGCAATGGAAACGGGGCAGCTTCAGGACATGCGCGCGCACGAACAGGCAACCGAGGCGCCCCTTCCGGCCGACGCCAACCTTGCCTTCATCGGGCACATCGAAACCCCATGGACGCGGCGCGAGGATTGCCCGCGCCAAGGACAGCTTGACGGGCCGGAATGCACCATCGTGGTGGCGTCGCCCTGGGATCTTGCGCTGGACGGGGTCGAAAACTTCCCGAGCCTCGAGATCCTTTACTGGCTGCACCTGTCGCGGCGCGACCTGATCCTGCAGAACCCCAACCACGGGGACAGCGCGCGCGGGACACTCTCGCTCCGGTCTCCGATCCGGCCGAACCCGATCGGGCTGTCCACCGTCCGGCTGATCCGGCGAGAGGGGAACCGCCTGATCGTGCGCGGGCTCGAGTGCGTCTCGGGCACGCCGCTGATCGACATCAAGCCGGATCGCTGCCACTTCACGCCTGTCACCTAGGTTGCGGCGGGGAAGACGAACTCGTCCGGTGGTCCAGCCATAGCCACAGGTCGTTGCTTGAGACGGAGCGATTGCTGCGATGCGAGTATGAACCAGTCGTTCATGCTCGACACGGTGTAATTGCAGTAACAACGTCGGGGACGCGGGTTAGATCATTTACAGCCGGCATCAGGCTAGAAATACTAGGTCAGGGCGATAGGCGAGCGCTGGCTTCTATAAAAAAACAAGCGCCCTCCTGCCTGCGAAGGCGGGGCTGCGGAACCTGTCACCTTCAGCACTCTGGTACAGCGCTCACGCTGGCACGGAAGATTTTCTCGACTTCAGGCGGCATCTCCGGCATCTTTTGTCCGGCAGAAGCGCTCCCCGCCCGATGCATCCGGACAGAGCGCCGGAGCGTTATGCGGATCGTACCAATGAGCAGCACGCCGTCCTTGCGGGGCCTTCCCCCGCCTGTCAAACCTTGCCGCACCCGCTAGAGAAAGGTCACTCCATGGGCTATGTCGGCTTTGTCGTGCGCGGAACCCGCAGCAGGGACCGGGTCGAGGGGCAGGAAATCGCCGCCCCGCCCCGCCCTGAAATCGGCGCAGCAGGGCGGCCAGCAACCTGCGGCAACAGCGTTGGCCTTAGTTCATGAGCACCGTGTCCAGCCAGTCAAAGGCTGCGTCCTGCATTTCGGCTGTGAAAATATGGCCCTCAGCTTGCCATATCCGTGTCTCCAATGCCTCTGGCGCCCCGAAGGCCTGCCAGACCCCCGCCATCTTCTCGAAGGCGGCCTCGACAGAGGTGGGCGGGAACAACGGGTCCTCGCCTCCGCCTATGAGAAGCATGGGCTTTGGTGCGGCCAGGCTGGCGAAGTCCGGATAGTCCAGCAGGCGCGCCAGCCCCGGGTGGGTCATGTACCAGGCTGACTGCCCCTTGAGCTGGTTGTTGCCTGGCACCATCAGCCCTTCATGGGTCGCCATCCAGCCATCTGCCACGGCAGCATCCACATGGGGTGAAAGAGCGGCCACCTGCCAGGCGCGAAAGGCACCCATGGAAAAACCGATCGCGGCTGTCCGTGCCGGATCGACTTCAGGAAGACTGTCAAGGAATTCCGCCGCGCGCATGTCTTCCAGCGCCATCAGCCCCGCCAGCGAGCCGCCGATGTTGATGAAGTTGGCGGCTAGGGCTTGCTGGCTGTCGTAGCCGTTGCCCTCGCGATCGCCCCAGCCAAAGGCGTCCGTTGCCAGAACAACATAGCCGCGGCGGGCCAGCTCGTCGCCGGGAAAGCGGCCGGAAAAGTACTTGTCCGCCCATTCCTGCGAGGACGCGCGCCGGGCATCATCGTACCAGGGCGCGATCCACTTTTCCTTGCCGATGTCGAACCGGGACCCGTGGTCGTGCAACATCAGGGCGGCTGGGAAAGGCCCCTCGCCCTTGGGCACCAGCAACAGGGCAGAAACCCGGCTTTCGTCGGTAATGTTGAAGGCGATGCGTCTGGCCATGTAGTCGCCGTGATCGGCCTCTTCGATCACTTCCGCATCGAACGCGGCCGTCGCCTCGTAGGGCAGAACGAGCGACCGCACCGTCTGCAGCACAGTGTCGCGCCATTCGTCGGGTGTTGATAACTGCGATCTCTCATAGGCCAGGGGAAAGGTCAGCTTCTCTTTGATCGCCTCATAGAACGTGGGCAGATTCCCTTCTGTTACCGGCTTGGTCTCGAAGGCGTGGAGCGGGGAGGTCAATACTGTCGCCATGATGATAGGAAGCAGTGTCCTCATTGGCTTTCCCCTCCGCCCATGCCGATGCGGTCCATCCAGTCCGACAGAAGCGTGGGCCATTTCTGGACGGGCAGGCCTTCCGCCCCCCGGATGCCGAAGCCGTGGCCGCCGTCACGGAAGATGTGCAGCTCTGATTTCACACCTGCCTCGCGCAGAGCCTGATAGAGAAGGATCGAGTTTTCGGGCACCACCGAAGTATCGTCGTCTGCAAGGACAAAGAAGGTTTCAGGTGCGTCCGAGGTCACGTGCATCTGCGGCGAATACGCGATCTTGGCGTCCTCGCTTGGATCAGTGCCAAGCAGTGCCTCGCGAGAGCCGGCGTGGACGGACCCGTCCATCATCGTGACGACCGGATAGATGAGGGCCGCAAAATCCGGTCTGGCGGAAATATCATCGGCTGCGTCGACCGCGTCATAGATGGCCCGGTCATGTCCAACCAGCAGCGACGCGCCCAGATGACCGGCAGCCGAAAAGCCTAGGAACCCGATCCGGTCCGGGTCGAGTCCCCATTCCGCTGCATGGGCGCGCACGATGCGGACAGCGCGCTGCCCGTCTGCCAGGGGCACGTCCGCAGCACCCTCATGACCTTCACCCGGAAGACGATACGCAAGCAGGAAGCTCGTGATCCCCTGGTCGGCAAGGGCATGAGCGATCTCTACCCCTTCCTTGTCCAGCACCACGCGCCGGTACGATCCCCCGGGCGCGATGATCATCGAGGTCCCATTCGGCTCTGCAGGCAGAAAGACTGTAAGTGAGGGCTCCGCAATGCCCATCAGCGCGCGGTCAGGGCGGAAGAGGCTTTTGGACCGTTCGACGATCTGCGGTTCAAGGTCGGCCGGGGCGGATGCCGGGCGTTCCGGCCACAACGGGATCGACAGTTCATGCTCTAGTTGCTGCGCCATGGAACTGGCAGGAATGGAAACGACGGCAAGGATCAAGCACAGGCATGATACGAGTGATCGGGGTCTTCTGGTTGGCATGTAAATCTCCTCCACGATGATCAAGTTTTAGGGGCGTCTGGCGGACGGTGCTGGGGACGGGGGCAGGTTCACTGCGGCTTTTGCTTAAGCGACGCGCTTCAAGATGTTTCCGATCTTGCACCCGTCAGCCGGTCAGGTACCCCCTAGCGGGCAGCACGCCGCTGGTTACCCGGCTCAGGGCGCTGTGCCAGCTGCATGATCAAATCGCTCCTCCTTCGACTTGTCGGGCCAAGCGGTCAGGCAGACGCCGCTGCCACAGCCATAGTAGCCGGCCTAACCAGTCAGGAAATCGATGTTTCCGTATAAAAGGATGGACAAAACGGTAGCTGGCGCCCTTGCAATTCAAGGCGGAAGTTTCTTGTGCCGCGCATCCGAGGCGCTGCTTGCTTCAGGTCTGCGACCAAGCAGGCTGCCTTTTCCGCGGCGCAGCCTTGGAGGAGCCCAGGCTGTTGTCAGCCTGCGGCGTAATCGGCCTCTTGCGAGAGGTCTCCAGATGCCCGAACGTCGCGGAATGGATTTCACCTTTTCCACCCTTCGCCTCGACGCCGTTGACCTTGGCATTCTGTTCTCGCCGGACTTGATCGCCTCGCTCGTCCTGGTTCTCGTCCTGTTGATCGTGCGGATGATCGCGAACCGACTCCTTCGGTCGAAGACCAACGCGCAGCCACATGTTCAGCGGCGCTGGCTCGCCACGATCCGCAACGTCTTCCTGCTTCTGCTGCTGGTCGGCCTGGCCCTGATCTGGGCGCCTCAGTTGCGCACTTTTGCATTGTCGCTAACGGCGGTTGCGGTGGCAGTCGTGGTCGCGACGAAAGAGCTCATCCTCTGCCTTTTGGGCTCGTTCATGCGGGCCTCGTCCCGTTCCTTCACGGTCGGCGACTGGATCGAAGTAGGGGCCGTGCGCGGGGAGGTCATAGATCACAGCGTTTTCATGACCAAGGTTCAGCAGTTCGAGCCGGGGTCCTTTCATTATGCCGGTCGCACTGTAGACATCCCGAACAGCGCCTTCTTTACCACTCCGATCCACAACCTGACGATTGGACGGGACTACATCTTTCACAGCTTCTCGATCACGGTGGAGCCGAAGTTCAGCTTGGTCGGGCAATCGCAGCATATCGGCGCCGTGATCGACCGGCATTACGGCGCTTACGCTGCCGAGGCGCGCCGCATCAACGCAAACCTCGAACGCAGAACCGGCGTTGACCTTCTCGATCCCGAGGTGACTGTTCGTTTCACCACCACCGACATTGGCAAGTACCGTGTCACCATCCGCCTGTTCTGTCCGACGGGCCGCGCCGAGAAGCTTGAGAACGACATCACCCGCGACCTGATGTCCGACTTCCATGATCTGGCCGAGCGCCCGCGGGAGTGACACCTTATTTTCTTAGTCACATGACCTCTATGTTTCCTCATTTGCCAGCCCACGAGCAGCAGTGACGCCGCCGATGCAAAGGACAGGGTAGGTGTTCGACCCGCCGATGTTGTCGAAGGCGACCCCGGTCTGCTTGCGGATTGCGGCGATGATTGACGTTACAAGTTCAGGCGCCGATGGGCCCACGACGACATTGTGAGGCCGGTCACTGTTTCCGGAAGTGCCGAAGGCTCTCTCCAGGGCTATGGCGCCGTTCATAAGAAAGTAGCCTCACAGCACAAGACCTAGGCCCCGCGGCGGCTATGGAGTTCGCCTAGATGTTTCCGTCCTCGGCCTGCACGACAAGAGCCGCAGGTCATGAAGCCGATTGCGGAGTCTCACAGTCGCTGCGGAACGGGCGCAAGCCGCACGTTCTTATCCCCGGTTTAGAAGTCGAAGATCTCCCCCAGTATCGACTTCTTCTTTTTCCGGTGCCCTTGATCATGTCTCTCGTCCCGGCCATGGCCGCGCTGCGGCTCATAAGAGGGATCGGCGGGGGGCTGGTGGTCGCGTCGAGGGCCCCTCGGAGCGTTCGATGATCTTGTCCAGCTCGCCCCCGGTCGAGCCAGACGCCACGGCATTTCGGGCAGTAGTCGATCTCAACCCGTTGCCGTTCGCTCATGACGAGGTCGGATCTGTCGATGGGACACCTCATGGAGGCGCTCCTCTTGTCTCACTTGCCGTCAAGCCACGGATCGACGCTCTGTTCCCCCGCCGCCGGAGATTTTCTCGCTTCCGTCTATAGAGTGAAAGGGCTAGCTTCCGCAGATGTTCGACGCGTGGGATTTGCTGCAGCCAGCCTTCGATCCGGCACTTGTACCGCGACTTGACCTGCTCGCGGTGCTCCTGCCGCTGGCCATGCTCTGGATTACGGGCAAGATTATGGTCAGAACAATCTGCGCCCGCAGTTTGGTTCTGTCACGACCTGTGGTACCGGTTACCCGCGATCTTCTTCCAGACGTTCGACCCGGGAAAGCTGCGGGTCCGGGTGACGATCTTCCTGACACAAAAGAGCGAGAGGACCGAAAGCAACACGACATGGAAACTCTTTGCGGCGCTGAAACCAGCGGAACGGTGGAGCGAAACCACAGCGCAACGTTCGGCGGGGGGCGATTGACATGCTGACGCTCCTTGCCATTCTTGACGTGGCGGCGATCCTCAGCTCGCTTGTCGCCGCTGCGCTCTGGTATCAAGCCGGCGCCCGGACAGTGCGCCGCGTCTCGCGCCTGGAGACGCTGGACTACGCGGATATCAACCGGATGGTCGTGGCTATGAACAGAAGCGCCGTCCTGAACCGGCGCGCAGCGCTGGCCTCCGCAGCCGCGGCGATCTGCTTTGCGCTGCGCTTTGCAGCGTCCCTCGCGGTTCCGGCGGTAGCGGGGTAGCTCCGTCGGCCGCTCATGCCGTCCGCCCCACCGAGATGACCGGCACCCATGGCCGCCTTGTCTGATAGCTGGCCGCCGTGCGCAGAGGGGCGAAGCACCGTTCTCCCACCTCCTCCTGCAGGTCGTGGCAACTGGGACAGAGACGAGTACAGGCGGAGAAGGTCTTGAAGGTGTGCTAAACTCGTTCCGGCGTCATGATGCTGCGCCGCGGAATTCTGTTACCGACGAACGGCGGGAATGGGGCTGTCCCAAGGCCCCAGCTACCTCCACCACGTTTCACTAAAGAGCAAGCTGCCGCCCGTGAGCCGCAGCCTGAACTGAGGCAGACCGGACATCCCGCCCTTCAAGGCTTTGGAAGGTTTGCTCAAACCATGGCCAGTATCCTTGCGGGGCCCCCGGTGCCACCGCGGTGTTTCGGCGCGCCGATGAAGATGGTGGCGCCCGCCGCCGGAAGCTGTCCAAGGCTGGCGAGCCCCTCGATCCCGAACCGGCCGGATGGCAGCCAGGAGTAGTGCACGGCAAAGTCTGCCGAGTTGCCCGGGTCCAGCGACAAGGTGTCCACGCCGATCGAGGCGGCCCCTGTTGCAGCCAGCAGATCGGTCGCGGCCTTGGAGAACCCGGGAAAGGCCATGGTGCCGTCCGGCAGGTTCCGCCATGAAGCATCGCCGATCTTGTCCGCCCAGCCCGAGTTCATCGCGACGCAGGCACCCGCCGGGATCTCGCCATGCGCCGAGATCCACGCCTCGATATCGGCAGGTTCGACTACGGCGTTCGGGTCCTCGGCAGCCTTGGCCGATATGTCGACGATGCAAAGGGGGGCGATCAGGTTCTCGACCGGCAGGGCATCGACCGAGGTTCCGCCCTCGGCAAAGTGCAGCGGCGCATCGATATGGGTGCCGGTGTGCTCGAAGATCGACAGCTTGAAGAGGTGGTAGCCGTCGGCGTCAAAGTTCTTGTCGATCTCGTAAAGGATGCCGGGTTTTCCGTCGAAGGTGGGAAAGTCGCTGTCATAGGTGTGGGTCAGGTCCACAACCCGTCCGGCTGACTGCGCCAGGGCGGTTCGCGCGCTCAGCAGGCCAGCAGCAGCTCCCATGGCCGCAGTGGCCCCGGCCCCTGCAAAGAGGCTGCGACGCGAAAGCATGTGGCTCTTCACTCCGTCGATCAGGCATGCTGTGCACATCTATGGCTCCTCCAATGCGTGTCACTTCAAGGAACGGCCAGCCGCATGAACCTGTCAAGTTCCACGCCGGGGAAGAGAGTGATTTGCAACCTGTCCGGGCGCGAGGCCTGAAGGAAAAGAGGCAGATCCCGGGTTGTAGTCCCAGAACGCGCTGGAAAGGAGCACCAGTTTGTTGCCCTGCATCTGCGAGAGAAAGCAGACGATGTTGAGGAGGGAGCCGGTGGAGTGGCGCGGGAGGGTTTCTCTGCCAGCATCACGTCCCCGCCGGACGGTTCTGGTGCTGACCTTGTACAGTGCGGCAATCGCTGCAAGAGGATCGCCTCAACGATGTAGAGCGGGTCGTGCTGCCAACGGGCAAGGCGATGATACTTGGTGACGATGACGACATCGCCTTCCCGCAGCTGGTCAAGCGGCCGATCGAGTTCCGGCCGTTGTCGCAGCGAGCCACCGGTCCCGTCGTGGACTGTACCCGCTGGGTGGTCCGGGTTAATCGCTGGCTTTCGCCGGTCTGCGCCACTTGTGTTTTATGACCGGTGTGGGCGTTGGTCTCCGGCAGGGCTGACCGCTGCGGGGGCGATGTTTCCAGTTTCGAAAGATCTTCCATGGGTGCCTTGTCACCAAGAGCCATGTGACGCCGGCTTTCATTGCAATCCCGTCTTTGGGCATCGATCAGTCCGCTGCGCCCCGGAGCCTGAGCGGACCACTGGAAGTTCCGGCCTCCGCCTTGGAGGGTGCCGTTGATGGGGAAGACGGCCCCGCTCCGAAAAGGGTCTGTATGCTGGCCCCGCATCGCATAAGAAGCTTTCAGACAACCCCAGACACCGTGGGCCTTGATCCGGCCAAGAACGTGTTTGACGCGCATGTTGCGCATGTGTCTGGCAGGACGCTTGCAAGCAGCCGGCTCACGCGCGGTGATCTCCTGAACTTCTTCTAAGCTTTGCCGCCTTGTCGGGTTGGTGTTGAGGCTTGCGCGACCGCCGTAACCGGGCCCGCCAGTTGCAGGAGTTCGGCCATGACGTGCGTCTCGTTCCTCTAGTTGCGTCAAACGTTTCGTGCGGCACGGCTGGGCGGACCACAGACGCCGCCGCGATTTGCAACGCTGTCAGAGCCCCGACATATGCTTTGTCGTGATCAAATTGGAGAAAGATCAAGCCTCTATGAGGTCCTTCGGTTCGTCAGCGGAGCATGCATCAGATGGATGCCCTCATCAAATGTCGGTGACGTCCCTGGGCGTGGTGTAGCTTGCGGTGGCCATCGGGTTTCTCGGTAGGGTCGGGTTGCTGAGCCAACCTGAACCGAGGGATGCCCCCGATGACCAAACCCATGATGGACCTGCGCGCGCTTGTGGAGAAGAGCGGTGATGCGGACCTACTTCGCGAGATGATCGGCTTTGTGGCTGAACGGCTGATGGAGCTGGAGGTCGGTGCCAAGACCGGTGCCGACTACGGCGAGAAGAGCAGCGAGCGGCTGGCACAGCGCAATGGCTACCGCGACCGGGACTGGCAAACGCGGGCAGGCAGTGTCGAGCTACGCATTCCCCGCCTGCGCACCGGCTCCTACTTCCCGTCGCTCCTTGAACCCCGGCGTTCTGTGGAGAAGGCGCTGACGGCCGTGATCCAGGAAGCCTACGTTCATGGCGTATCGACGCGGTCGATGGACGACCTCGTGCAGGCGATGGGCGGCACCGGGATCTCCAAGAGCCAGGTCAGCCGTCTCTGCGAAGAGATCGATGAGAGAGTCGATGCCTTTCTGACACGGCCGATCGAGGGCGAATGGCCTTACCTCTGGATCGACGCCACCTACCTCAAGGTGCGTCAGGGCGGGCGTATCGTGTCGGTCGCAGTGACCATTGCGGTCGGCGTGAACATCGACGGGCGACGCGAGGTGCTGGGCATGGCCATCGGAGCCTCCGAGGCTGAGCCGTTCTGGACCGAATTCCTGCGCGACCTCGTCCGCCGTGGCCTCAGCGGCGTGAAGCTGGTGATCAGCGACGCGCATGAAGGCATCAAGGCCGCCACAGCCCGTGTCCTGTCCACCACCTGGCAGCGCTGCCGCGTGCATTTCCAGAGGAATGCGCTGGCCCATGCCGGAAAGAACAGCCGCAGGGTGGTCTCGGCCTTCATCGCCACCGCCTTCGCCCAGCCTGATCACGCAGCGGCCAAGGATCAGTGGCGCCTCGTTGCCGACCAGATGCGTGGCAAGCTCCCGAAGCTGGCTACGCTCATGGACACGGCTGAGGAGGACGTGCTGGCCTACATGACCTTCCCCGCGCAGCACCGTGCCAAGCTTCACAGCACCAATCCGATCGAGCGGCTGAATGGTGAGATCAAGCGGCGCACCGATGTCGTCGGCATCTTCCCAAATGAGGCCTCAATCCGTCGGCTGGTAGGAGCCATCCTGATGGAGCAGACCGAGGAGTGGACCGTTCAGCGTGGGCGATACATGACGCTGGAAACACTCGCTCCAGTCTGCGATGATCTGACTGACGCCCTTCTAAGAGTCAAGCGGCGATCTGGCTCTGATTGATCTCCTTGTATTGACGCATGATGATGCTGAAGACTTCTCGGGCAATGTAGCGCTTGAGGCAGCGGACAGCCTCCAGCTTCGAGTTGCCGGAAGCAATGCGTCGAGCAACGTAGTCCTGTGTTCGCGGATCCAGCCTCAGCCGCCCGATGGCGATGATGTGGATCGCGCTGTTTGCGGCGCGGTCACCGCCCCGGTTCAGCCTGTGCCGCACGGTCTTTCCCGACGACGCAGGCACCGGACTGACACCGCACAATGCCGCGAAGCTGGCTTCGGACTTCAGGCGATCTGGATTGTCACCCGCCGTCAGCAGCAGTTGAGCCGCGCTGTTCAGACCGATGCCAGTGCGGGCGACGAGCTCGGGCGCAAGCTCCCGTACAATGCTCTCTATCATTTCATCAAGATCGGCGATTTCGTCGTGCAGTTCCAGATACCGTCGTGCCAGTGACTTGAGCGAGATCCGGTAGGCCTCCTCGACCTGGCGATAAGCCGTGAGATCGGGCCGCCAGGCAGCGAGCGTGCGGATCAGTTGCATGCGGGTCATGCTGCGAAGAGGATCGCGGATCTTTTCCGGCGCGCAAACGATCGTCATCTGGATCATTTGCAGGGCGATGCAGCGGGCCTGGATCGCGGTCTTTCGGCAAACCTTCAGTACACGGAGACTTTCCACCATCCCGTCACGGCTACGTGGTGTCACGGTGTGTCGCCTCGCAAAGGCGGAGTGCGCGGCACTTTCGGCATCGAACGTATCGTTCTTCCCCCGGCGACGACGGTCATTCTTGTCGGCGGCTGTCACCTCGAGGACCTCGACACCCGCGGCCTGCAGGTGGCGCAGCAATCCGGCACCGTAACTGCCGGAGCACTCTACTCCCACGCGCTGGAGGTCTCCGAAGGATCGCATCCAGTCCAGCATCCGGCGGTAGCCTTGCCGGGTGGTCGGAAAGCTCTCGACACCGAGAACACGGTCACGATGATCGACGACCGCCCCAACGTGGAGGTCCTTATGCGTATCGACGCCACCGATGACGTGAGTTTCTTCCGAGCCTTGGGCCATGAGATTTTCCTCTCCTGCAATGCACATCCGTTTTGCTCGAGAGGATGCAGGGACAGGACAGTCATGGGACCGAATGGTCATGCCCTTCTTGGGTCACGGCAGCACCTTCGAGACAATGCCTCGCCGCGGAGCGTTCCCGGGTGATCGACAGGTTCAGGGAAAGACACGCGTCGGATCGATCGGAGTGAGGGTCAGATCACGTCGGAAGGCCCTGCGACACCAATCCAGCGAATGGTCGATCAGTGTTGGAGTCAAACCACCCGGGAACTGGTATCAATCGTATGACTGTCCGTGTTGAAGATCTCAGGTGTGCCATGACGCGCCAGAGCCTCTTCGACGGCTTCTATGCAGAAGTCAGCCTCGAGCGTGATCGACACCCGCCATGCCAGCACCCCTCGAGTGAAACAGTCGAGCACGGCAGCGAGGTAAATGAACCCACGCGCCATGGGGATGTAGGTGATGTCCATTGCCCAGACCTGGTTGGGCCG
>VUAW01000023.1 GCA_008711135.1 Rhodobacteraceae bacterium LNNU 3342 | reverse complement strand
CATCTCGGTCTTCCTGCCGATGTGGCCGGTGGACCGGCTGCGGCGGCAGGCGGGCAATACACTGCCTCTCGCTGAGGCATCATGCGGATCGAGACAAAAGTTCAGGCCAATCGATGCTTGCCGCACCTCTTGCGCGGAGACTAAAAGCGCCGCAGCTGCTCAGGATGAAAAGGCAGCAGGATCCAAGCCGAGCCGAAGCGGGAGGCTCTGCTTTTGCGAAGCCGGGATCGTCAGACCCCGACCATTTTGCGAAGAGCCTCGTCAATCCGCTTCTGCCAGCCGGGGCCGCCGGCCTTGAAGTGATCAACCACCTCCGGGCTCAGACGGATCGAGACGGGAACCTTGGTGGCAGCCTTCTGTGGGCCGCGCGTTCTCGGAAAAGCCGCAAGGATGTGGGCCGGCAGTTCGCTGGCGAGCCGCGCCTTGGCAAAATCCTCCTCGGTCCATTCCGGGTTGTCATCGTCAAAAACCACTTTCCGGGACATGGCGTTCTATCTCCTTTGTGCTGGCCCTGCGAAGGCTGATCGCGCGGATGCGTCCGTTCCTGACGGTGAAGGCAAGGCAGTGCCACTTGTCGTCCAGCAAGCCCCAGGCGCGGTAGCGCGTCTCACCGTAGTCGGTGCGATCATCCTCGACGTAATGCAGGATCTCGAAGTCACTCGCCCGGGAAAGGGACACGCCGTGCTTGGCAATGTTGCCTTCGTCTTTCGCAGGATCAAACTCGATTGCAGTCATGAATGTATATACAATTTGCCCGGCGTGCCGTCAAGCGGACGGCCGGAGAAGTGAGCTAAACGCTCTCCACTAAAGCCAAGAGGACCAGCGCAGCCTTGGCCGCCGGGAGTGGCGGCCCCATCCACAACTGCATCAAGAGGCACTCCTCGTTACAGTAGCGGACCCGTCTATATCTCAAATGCACCTTAACATTTCTTAACATTTTCACCTTCGCACGTCCCAACGCGGGCCTTGCGCATGAGACTCTGATCGCAGGATGACTTGGGGAGGCGACGGTTAGCCTGCCGTCATCAACTGGAACGCCTGCCAGCCTGAGATCGCGCATCTCCTCTCGAAGGTGCGCTTCACTACCACGGGCCCCACTACCTACTGGGAATAGCCATAATGAAGCGACACCCAGTTCCCGGTGGACCCCTCAGAACAACTCCAGCTGTACAGGTATGGCTGCGTAACCCCGTCGGCACTTCGCGCTCTTGTGCCTTTGAAGCACTGCTTCCGCGGCATCCTGCGTCGGCAGATACTCCGCCCTCTGCTGGCCTCCGGAGGCACCAATCCGGCCCCATTCCCGCAGAACGCACCCTTCGCCGAAGAGGGTCTGGCCGATGCTCATGACGTAGGAACGCCGCTGACGTTTGACGTGGTTGATCTTCTCGAGCCGGACCTGCATGCGCTTTTTCTGTCCTAACGCCTCGTGTTCAACTGATGCCCGCGGAGGAAGGAACTCCCCTCCACCACGGTAACCGTTTCTGCATCGAGCCGAGACACCTTTTTATCCGTGCAGACATCTGAGCGGTTGACGAACGGTCGACCAGGTCGTTCCCGAAAGCGCAAATGTCCCCGACACCACCGTTGCCAACATCCTCAACACTAAGACCACCTAACAAAACCTTCTGATCTGGTTGAGGCAGATGAGGGCGCAGCCGAGGATCACGAAAGCCTCGTGGATGTCAGCGCGCCGCTCGTAGCGGATGGCGAGGCGGCGAAAGCGGTTGAGCCATGCCAGCGTTCGCTCGACCACCCATCGGTGTCGGCCCAGCCTTTCGCTGCTGTCTATGCCTCGCCGGGCGATGCGGGGCGAGACCCTGCGCTTCCGGCATTCGCTCCGGCAGCGGTGATGATCGTAGGCCTTGTCGGCGTGAAGCTTGTCGGGCCGCTTGCGAGGGCGGCCACGACTGTGCCGCACGCCTGGCACGGCGTCGAGGGCGGGGGCCAGCATCAAGCTGTCGTGCCGGTTGGCCGGGCTCAGGCGCACCCCGAGCGGGGTGCCTTGCCGGTCGACCACAAGATGGCGCTTTGTGCCCGATTTGCCGCGATCCGTCGGGTTCGGGCCGGTCTCGGCCCCCCTTTTTCGCCGCAACGGCGGCGCTGTCCAGGGACGCGCGGCTCCAGTCCAGATGCCCGGCGTCCGACAACTGCTCGAGCAGCACGCGATGGAGCCTGGTCCAGACGCCGGCTGCCTGCCAGTCATGCAACCTGCGCCAGCAGGTCATGCCGGAGCAGCCGAACTCACGGGGCAGCATCTCCCAGGGAATGCCGGAGCGCAGGACAAAGATGATGCCGGCCAAGGCCAGCCGGTCATCGCATCGAGGGCGGCCACCTTTCAGCTTCGGCCGCTCCCTTGGCAGAAGCGGCGCAAGGGCCTCCCACAGATCATCGGAGACAAGGGGTTTGCTCATGGCCCCTTAACGCATGAGCGGCGGTTTTGTTAGGCGTTCTTAGTGTTCAGCCCGCCCGTGCTCAGGGAAACGATCCCCCAGATCGTTTCCTGATCTTCGCACTGCGCCCGATCAGAAGCCCGCACTGATCGTCGGGCCCCCTTTTTCGCCCGCAGGCTCGAAGCCGTGCGGTGTGCCTTCAGGTAGGTCGCGTCAATCATGATGGTCTTCTGATCGGTGCCTTCGGCGGCAAGGCCCTCCATCATCCGAGCAAAGACTTCCATGTCGCCCGGGCGCTTCCACCGGTTGTAGAGCGTCTTGGGAAGGCCATACTCCCGCGGAGCATCGCACCACCGTAAGCCATCGCGATTGATGAAGACTATCCCGCTCAGAACTCGCCGATCATCCAACCGCGGCTTGCCATGGCTCTTCGGAGAGAACGGCTTCAAGCGCTCCATCTGCACGTTCGTCAGCCAGAAAAGATTGCTCATCATCACCCCCGCCAATTCGGCGCCTTGAATCACCCAGCAACGGCAGCTTCAAGCAGATTGATGGGTCCTGACCCTAAGATAAGACAGCTGAAAGCTTTCTGGGATTCATCGACATCACATCGATCCGTCTGAAGAGTATAAAAACCTGGCCAGACATTTCAGATGAAGCGGATTTCAAGCGGTGGGAGTCTGCCGCAGATTTGTGGTTGCCTATCGTCACAGAGATTGCGCACAGGGCAAACGTCAAGACCGGAACCACGACGGCAACTGACCGATGTGACTGGAACCTGCTGACCGGCGCTTGAGTGCTCGACTACATCTGCGAGGCGATGCCCAACGAAAGGATCACCGCCGACAATCGGTCGCGACGCCCAGCCGTGTGCCGATCAAGGAATCGCTGGCCGCCGGAGAAACGCCCCCCAACTTCTGCCGCCACGACTTCATCGACTGAGGCTTACCCCTTGCGAGCGTCTTTCAGCAGCTTCGCGTAGAAGGTCAGTTCTTCCAGCGTCGCCTTCAGCGGGCCGTTCAGGTTCTCCTCGATGTCGGACATCGGCGCGTCGCCGCCCAGCGGCGAGACCTTGAAAAAGTCGACCCCGCCGATATGGACGGCATTGCGCAGGGGCACCATCTGCAGCTCGATCGCCATCAGGCGCAGCTGCTCCATCGCGCGCGCTCCGCCAAGGCTGCCATAGGCCAGTGCCGTCATCGGCTTGCGGTTCCACTCCTTGTAGGCGTGATCCAGCGCGTTCTTCAGCGCCCCGGTGACCGAACGGTTGTACTCTGCCACCACGAACATGAAGCCGTCGAAGCCGGCCAGCTTCTGCTGCCACGCGACTGCCCGCGGGTCCTGCGATGGAGCCCACAGGTTCGAGGCCACCTCGTCGAAGAAGGGCAGGTCCTGGTCGCGCAGATCGACCAGTTCGAAGTCAAGTTCGGGGTGGTCCTTGACCTTGTCCATCAGCCAGCTTGCCGGTTTGTCGGCGAAGCGGGCCTTGCGGGTCGAGCTGATGATGACGGCGATCCGGGGATTGGCCATGATGTCCTCCATGTGAAACAGCGCCGCCGCCCAACGCCCTAATCGGCGTATGGTTGCGCCGCGCCGCGCACAGGGGCTGCGCGACGCCGCACAGAGAAGAACGGTGCACGCTCAGTCCATGCTCTGTGACGCCTCTTCGGGCTTCTTGCCGATCCCCGCCGGAGGCGGCCTATGATGCGGTATGAAGAACAGCGACAATCCCGCTGATTCCCTCAAGAAGGCCCCGACCGATGCGACGCGCCTTCTCTAGGTTGTGCAGGTGCCGCCTCTGCCATGAATCCTGACCTTCGTTCCGACGGGTTTCATCAAGCAGGCTCACCCGTTCGGGTGATGACAGCAGACCTGTTCGGGTACACCTTCTTCTGAAGAAGCTTGTCTGTCCCTTGCGATAGGGCTCCCCGACAATGGTGAGTTCATTTCGGAAAGAAGCGGAGGTTGAGACCGTGGCCAACATCATTGGGACACCAGCCCCTGACAAGCTGCTGGGTACCGCTGGCAGCGATACAATTGCCGGGCTCGGAGGCAATGACACCCTCAGCGGGCTGGGGGACCGCGACCTGATCTATGGAAGGGGCGGCAACGATGACATCTTCGGCAACGCAGGCGACGACACTCTCTATGGCGGCGCTGGTGATGACTACATCGCGGGCGGGGATCAGGACGACCTTATTTATGGTGGGGCGGAAACGACTACCTTATCCCAAATCACTTCCTCGATTCGGGAACAGCACCGTTTACGGTGGTGGCGGGATGATGTGTGCTTCAACGGGGCGGCACCTGTGCCGCTGCCTCTTCTTCGGGCCCACCGGTCCAACAGAATGCGAAGGTCCCCTCCTCCTCCCTGGGGCACTCGTTGTCGGACAGCGGCGCCCACCTCCTCCCGGGCGTCGCCGTTTTCATTTTCAAAAGCAAAACTGGCGGGCCTGGATGTGCCCATGCCTTCTTTCAGGGATTGGAGAGACGGAGGCCGCGTCCGCTTGCCCCGGCCAGAACCGATACCGTCTGCGCGATAAAGCTGGCTTCGTCCACGGTCTCCATGAATGGCGCGTCGCACGCGTCACGTCCGACCGCGATCACTGCCATTGCGTCAGCGGAGCACATGCCGGTCGCGTCTACCAGATGCCACCCGTCATCAAGCCAGACCTGGGCGACCGCATGAAAGTCCGGTGGCTCGACGCCAAGCCCATAGACGGCGGCGTAGCGCGCCGGGATGTTCGCAGCTCGGGCCAGCGCGCAGACCATATGCGCAAAGTCTCTGCAGACGCCCTCGCGGCGCGCGAAGGTATCAAGCACCGTGGTCTGCGCATGCGAACTTGCCGCGAGATATACAATCTCGCGCGAGACCCATTCGCAGATCGCCATGACCTTCTCGCCGCCGTCGAGATGGCCAAAACGCTTGTCGACGAAGCCGGTGAATGCGTCCGATTGACAGAAGCGCGAGGGGCGCAGGTAGGTAAGGGCTTCGGCGGGCAGCGCATGCATCGGTGCCGCATGAAGGCCGGCCAGCGGGATATCGGGGCAGGTCACCTCGATTTCCGCTGAGTAGCGGACCCGCATGACATCCGCCTCGACATGGGCCCACAGGCGCGTTCCGACGCCGCCTTCGCCCGGGATCCGGGTAAGCGTCGCGTCGTCGACAACCAGTTGTTCGCGTTCCACGATCTGCCCGGCGCAGTGCGCGGCCTCGATGGACAGCAGGGCGCTTCGGAATGCGCCCAGCCGGTAGGACATGTCGAGATCAACGAGTAGATGCATGACGTCTCCTGAGGACTCACCTTCAGCCTGTAACCGATTGACTGCGAGCATTGGAGGCCGACTATGACATCCAATGCCAGATGCTGGACGTCGCCGGCTGCCTTCCTCATGATCGCGATGCTTTCGTGACCACCTGCGCGCCCCGGCACGGCCGACAACCTTCTGCTCGAGGTCGGTCTGCCGCCAGAGAACAAATAGTGTGACCGAGCCCACCGTTCCTTCCAGGAATGTTTTGCGCTCCTCCCAGTGCAAGGCTGCAAGTAACATGTTTTAGCTGCAGGAGATCCTGTCGCGCCGGCGGCGGCAAAAGCTTTCGGGCATGTGCTTCGCCCTCTCAAGCGCCGCGTGGTGAGGGATGCCTTGGTCGGCGCCGGTGCGGTTCCGACCAAGGTCAACTGACGCGGGCAAACCGTGCGGCGCGGTGATTAGCCTCTTCCATGCCTGCACTTGACGCCGGTTCAAACTTTAGGGCGAACGGAACGAGAGCGCCCGGTGTCGTCGAGAGCGCCGAAGGTAAAGGTCGCCTCGGTAACTTTCTCGGTCTCATTACCGTCACGGCATCGGCGCCAAGCCTCGACGTGAATCTTCATCGAGGTTCGGCCCACCGAGAGGAGCTCGGCGTAGAGCGAGACTTCGTCACCCACCTTGACTGCTCGATGGAACTTCATTGCATCGACCGCAATCGTGGCGCTACGGCCGCGGGCAGTCAGCGCGGCAAGGCTACCTGCCGCGAGATCCATCTGGCTCATCAGCCAGCCCCCGAAGATGTCGCCCGCCGGATTGGTATCGGCGGGCATTGCAATGGTGCGGATTGCCGGGGCGCCGCGGGGAGGCTCGGGAAGCTTTTCCATCATATCAGATACCGGCGAGTCGCGGCAGGAGTTCTCGTGTTCATGCTATGGTCGCGCGAACTTTCAAAGACGGTCCTTCGGGACCGTATGGCGTCGCACGACTGAAAGTCGATCCGCAGAGCCGCTTCTGGGCCTATAGCCTCGGAAAGCTGTGCAGGACGAAGCCGCTCACCCGCTTTCTTCGACGGTAGCGCCGCGCTACGCCAAGGACAAGTTCGTCGCGCTTTCGCGACCGTCGCGACCGGCTTCGATGTCAAAGGTGACTTTCTGTCCATCAGGCAACGAGCGAAGGCCCGCACGCTCAACAGCAGAGATGTGGACGAAAACGTCCTTGTTGCTGCCGTCTGGCTGGATGAAGCCAAAGCCTTTCGTTTCGTTGAACCATTTTACCGTGCCAGTAGCCATAGTGCATTCCTTAGTGGCTTGAGATCTTCGAAGTGCTGTCCACAGTGAAGCCAATCCAAAGATGCTTGTCCATGCTTTTTCTATCACGAGCTTGGCGCACGGTTACGGCGGCAGGGACACTACAAGCTCTGCACGTTGTGCTCGCCGGTGCACAAGCAGTAACTGGTAAAGGAGATGCAGCACGCCGAATGACTGCTGGCCTTGTAGGGCGCGACCTTCAATGAGCCGGCCAGCGATCTGCCCGCGCTGATCGGTCCGGCCGCGCCGCTGAAGACGGTAGCGGCTTGTGTCGTCAGTAGCCAAAACCCGGCGGTTACGCTGACGACAAAAGCATCTCGGTTTTGTCCATGGCGACCTTCGTGGAGAGCCCAAATTGACTGTGCAGTTCGCGGGCGTCCTTCGCAGCCGCAGCACTCAAGGGCAATTCTTCCACAGCCGCGAAGAACGACGATTGCTTCTCAACTCCCCCACAGCCGCCGGCAAGCCGCGTCGACGGCGGCATGGAGGACGAGCGTCAGAACGGCAAGGACGATCAGAGCGGCGAACATCAGGTCGATTTTTGCTCGGCCGTTCGCCAGCAGCATGAGATAGCCGAGCCCTCGAGAGGCTCCGACCCATTCGCCGATGATCGCGCCGATGGGGGCGTAGACGGCGGCGAGTCGCAGGCCCGAGGCGAAGCCGGGCAGTGCGGCAGGCACACGGATGCGCCACAGGATGCGGCCGGGTGTGGCGTTCATCACGCGGGCGAGTTCCAGCCAACCGGGCGGTGTCCGCATCAGAGCATCGAAGAAGGCCGAGGTGACCGGAAAGTAGATGATGAGCAGCGCCATCGCCACCTTGGACCAGAGCCCGTAGCCAAGCCAGAGCGTCAGGATCGGAGCCAGGGCGAAGACGGGAACAGCTTGGCTGAAGACCAGCATCGGGCGCAGCAGCGAGCGCGCGAGCGGAGAGGCAGCAAGCAGGATCGCCGAGCCGAAGCCAAGGGCCGCACCGAGGCCGAGGCCGAGGAGAACCTCGACAGCGGTGACCAGCGCGTGCTCGGCGATGAGAGCGCGGCTGGTCCACAGCGTCGCGAACACCAGTTGCGGACCGGGCAGGATGAAGCGGGGCAACTCAGCCAGTGTGACGACCGCCTGCCAGGCCACGAGAGCCAGGAGCGCGACGCCAGAAATCCGAACGGCCCGTCTCACCGAGCCTCCATGAGCAGCCGCAGCAGCCGGCCCTGGAAGGCGAGGGTGTCTGGCGCATCGTAGAGGCGGGGCGTCGGCGCATCCGGCAGGGCGATGGAGGCGATGCTGGCCCGCGTCATCAGCAGCACGTTGTGCCCCAGCCGCGCGGCTTCGGCGGCGTCGTGAGTGACGTGGAGGACGGTCCGGCCGACCAGCAGCTCGGCCGCCAGATCCTGCATCAGCGACCGCGACCGCGCGTCGAGGGCGGAGAACGGCTCGTCCAGCAGCACGACCGGCCGGTCCTCCATCAGGGTCCGGGCGAGCGCCACCCGCTGCCGTTGCCCGCCGGACAGGGCATGTGGCCGCTTGGCGGCATGATCGGCAAGTCCGACGCGCCCCAGCACCTCGCGCGCCCGGTCCCGCTGCGGTTGCTTGCCGCGCAGGCGCGCGCCGAGAGTGACGTTGGCGGTCACGTCCAGCCAGGGCATCAGCAGGTCGCTCTGCGCCATCAGGGCGACCCGCCCGTCCAGCGGCGCGCCGTCGCCCGCCGCAACCTCGCCTTCAAAGGTGACCTCGCCGCCGAGACCGGCGAGCAGACGCAGGATGGTCGACTTGCCCACGCCCGAGGGGCCGAGCAGGCAGGACCACTGCCCGGCGGGAGCCTCGAAGGAGACCGGGCCGAAGACCGGCGCGCCGTCGATCGTTGCACGCCCGGACAGGTGCAGTGCTGGCGCGGCGCTCATGCCGAGATGCCCATGCCCCAGAAGTCGACCTCGAGCCGCGTCGCTGTCTCGAAGCGGGCGCAGAGGCGGGGCCAGCGGGGGCTGTCCTCGGGCGCCGGACCAAGGCGGCGGGCGACTGCCGCGTCGATCAGCGCGCCGACCTCGCGGCAGGTGCGCTGGTAGTCCGCGCCCGAATAGGTGGCGATCCAGTCGGCATAGGGCGTCTCGCCCGCATCCGCCGCCAGCCGCGTTCCGATCTCGCCGTAGCCCAGCACGCAAGGCGCGAGCGCGGCCATCAGGTCTAGGAAGTCTCCCGAATGGCCGGCGTCAAGGACGTATCGGGTGTAGGCAATGTTCTGCGGCGCTTCGCGCGCCGCGAACAGCTCCGCTTCCGAGAGGCCCTCGGCGGCGCAGGTCTTGATGTGCAGACGCATCTCCTCGTTCAGCAGAGCGTGGACGGTGGCGGCGCAGGCGCGCATTTCGTCCAGCGTCTCGGCCTTGGTCACGGCCAGCGACCAGGCGCGGGAGAAGTGAACAAGGAAGAGGTAGTCCTGCACGAGATAGCGCAGGAAGGCCTCACGCGGGAGCGTGCCGTCCCTCATCCCCTCGACGAAGGCGTGGTGCGTGAAGTCGCTCCATGTTTCGCCTGCTGCGGCACGCCAGAGCGGGAAGGCGGTGCCGTAGCTCATTGCGCCCCCAGATCGACCGCGAGGTCGGAGACAGGGCGCGTCCCCTCGACCAGCCCGGCCTCGTTCAGGAAGCTTTCGAAGCGGGCATACCGCCCCTCGTCCAGCGCCTCGGGGCGCAGGGCGAAGCGCGGGATCGTGTTGGCCCAGGCCCGCTTGTTCAGCTCATCCTGCAACTCGGCCGAGGTGCCCGAGAAGATCTCCCAGCTTTTCTGCGGGTGATTGACGATGAACTGCGTCGCCTTCTCCGTCGCGGCAAGGAAGCGGCGGATCATGTCGGCGTCCATCGTTTCAGGATTGGCGACGTAGATCAGCTCGTCGTAGGTCGGCACGCCTTCCTCCTCGGGGTAGAAGCACCGGCCCGGCACGCCCTCGATTTCCATCTGGTTGAGCTCGAAGTTGCGGAAGGCGCCGATGACCGCGTCGACCTGTCCGGACATGAGTGCGGGCGATAGCGACCAGTTGACGTTGACCAGTTCGATGTCCCCGGTGCCGAGGCCGGCCTGACCGAGCATTGCCGACAGAAGCGCTTCCTCGACGCCGGCCACTGAAAAGCCGACCTTACGGCCGTCCAGATCCGCGATCTCCGCGATGGGGCCGTCCTTCAGCACCAGCAGGCAGTTGAGTGGTGTCGCGACCAGTGTGCCCACCCGGATCAGCGGCATCCCCTCCGCCACCTGAAGATGCAGCTGCGGCTGGTAGGAGATGGCGAGGTCGGCGCGCCCGGCGGCGGCCATCTTGGGCGGATCGGCGGGATCGGCGGGAGCGATCACTTCGACCTCCAGCCCCGCATCGGCAAAGTAGCCCTGCTCCTGCGCGATGACGATGGGCCCGTGGTCGGGGTTCACGAACCAGTCGAGCACGACGGTCATCTGGTCCCGCGCGGCGGCGGGCGTTGCGGCAAGCAGGGCGAGGGCGGTCAGTCTGGCTTTCATCGGGTTTTCTCCGGTCAGGTCGGTTCAGGGGGATGAATCGCCAAGCGCAGCGAGGCGGATGTCACCGTCCCGGTCGCCGGACAGTTGCTCCGCCGCGGACCTGGAGCGCTGGCCGGAGCGGCAGCAGAGCATGACCGGGCTGCCGTTGCCTTCGTCGCGGCCTCGATCTCCGGCGAGGCGAGCATCCCAATCTTGATCGCCTGCTGAGGGATGTCGGCGAGAAGAGCAGCGATTTGCGCCGGGAGCATCTCCGGCGAGATTGCCTTGGCCGCGAAGACGCCGCGCGAGTTCTTCGGGGTGATCGCCGTGATCGCGCTCGTGCCGTAAACGCCAAGGGCCGAGAACGTCTTCAGGTCGGCTTGGATGCCCGCGCCTCCGCCGCTGTCGGAGCCTGCAATGGTCAGTGCGGATGAGTGTGGCGCCATCACTTCCTCCACCAGCGAGTGAAGGAGGATGACAGGGCGGCAACCATCAGCCGCGCCAGATCGTTCTCCGTTCCCTACGCCGGCATTGCCCGGATCAGGTTCGATGGGTTGGCTCGCGCCTCTCAGCCCCAAATGGGACACCCCAACGGATTTCGCCAACCGTAGCAGCCGGCAGACCGGACTGCAACCTGTGCCTGATCGGCCAGTATCGCTCCTCACCGGAGCCGTGACAGCGCGGCCTTTCTTCTCTTGATTGTCTCCATGAAACAGCTTGCCGCCCTTTGGACGATTTCTCGCCGCTCGGAAGGAGGCAAGTCGTCTGACGAGAAGTGGGCTTGCGTCGGCTTGCGGTCCATCGCCGCCGGTCGACGCGTTTAGGGCGCCGCAGTGCAGCGTCCCCAGACAGGGCGTTCGCACGGGACGCAGCGAAGCTATCAGAAAGCATCTACTCTGCATCCGAGCAGTGCCCGCTTGGTTTATGCCCCTTCGGAACCGGCAGCAGCGTCATCGGCACTCGCCAGAAACTTCAACGGTGATGCGACTGGACGTGGAGTGCGCGGACCTGCATCGCGAACTCCTCGAAAGGGCCTTGGACAATCGTATCGCTGATCACTTCGCGAATAGGCAGCGGCCGGACCCGGAACGCAAGAACGCCCAGTTCCGCAAGCCATTCCGTCATCTGGTCTGCCGAACTTACATAGACGATCCGGCCACGTCCGACCTAGCCATGGGCAGCCGCGCACATGCGGGAGTGTTCGCACGAGGTATAGACCGTGGCCTTGGCACATTCCTGGACGCCCATTTTGTCCGCGGCCCATCGGGCGATGGCGAACTCCGGGTGCTGCGTGTGGCCGCCGCCTCCGATGCGGTTATGGTCTTCGAACAGAACGTGACCCTGGGAGGAAACGAGCACCGAGCCAAATGGCTCGTTCCCGCTGGCAAGCGCCTGAGCCGCAAGGTCGACGCAGCGCTGAAGGTGTTGGCGATCCGCATCATCGATCATGACGCTGCCTTCCTGCCCGATGTGCCGAAGCATTGCGAGACTCAGCCATCTTACGAGCAGCACATTGGCAGTTGCAGTCCCGCGGCGGCGTGCGAACGAGGGATGCCTGAGGTTCCATCATTCCAACGCTGCCGCAATGGCATCGAACACGACCAGTGGGTCGACCGGCTCTCGACCCACAGGCTTCGGTTGCGCCATGTGCGTCGCGATCACGACGTTCCGCGTCGGGTTGATGTAGATGTTCTGCCCTTGGATGCCGATCGCGGCGAAGGCACCGTCGGCAATGGACGGCTCGGTCCAGCCCGGCCACCACATGTAGCCATACTCGATGGTCTCGCCGCCCCTCAGCTCCTGCGGCTGACCGGCAGTTTCCGTCCATCCTTCGGGCAGGATGGTTCTGCCGTCGATCATCCCGCCCTCCAGGAAGAACTGCCCAAAGCGAGCGAAATCGCGCAGGGTAGCCGACAGGCCGCTGCCGCCGATCTCGACCCCGTCGGGGCTATCCAGCCACCAGTTGGCATCGGCCTCCATCCCGTAGGGCTGCCAGATCTTTTCTGTCAGATAGTCCGCCAGCGGCATGTCCACGGCGCCATGGACGACCTCGCCCAGAACCTGTGTCTCCCCGGTGGAGTAGGTGTGATGCGTGCCGGGTTCATGCGCGCGGGGCAAGGCGGCCATAACCTCCATCGCAGCGCCGGGGCGCTGTTCGATCTGCGCCCGCAGCAGGTCGCGGCGATCGGACTGGGGGTCAGTATAGGTCTCGTTCCACTCGACGCCCGACGCCATCAGCAGGATGTCGCGGATGCTGACGCCGTCATAGGCGCTTCCGGCCAGTGCGGGGACATAGTCGGTGACCATATCGTCCAAGCCCTCGATATGGCCATCGACGATGGCGGCGCCGACCAGGGTGGAGGTGATGGACTTGGCGACCGACATCGACATCCAGCGGGTGTCGGGCGTGTTGCCGCGCTGATAAGTCTCGTAGACGACCTCGCCATCCTTCAGCACGATCATCCCGGTGACATTGTCCAGCGACAGGAAATCGTAGAGGTCGTAGGTCGCCTCATCGACCTGGTAGCTGACCATCCCCAGCAGGTCGACAAGGGCCTCCGGCAGTTCGCGGGGGCTATCGCTTGCCGGGATGGTCCGGGTCGGGAAGAGGCGGTCGATGTTGCGGAAGGTGCTGACGGCCAGATCCGGCGTCAGGTGGCCGTCATAGACGTCCTCGATGGTGCCGATGGGTTCGTCCGCATGCGGGTAGTCTTGCGCATGCAGGGCACCCGGCAGGACCAGACAGAAACTGCCTAGGGTCAGCAGGAGACGCGTCCGATACAGCGGGCTAAGGGTCATGCCGTCCTCCATCCGTTTAACCCATAAGACGGCAGTTCGGGGCGGCGTGCAAGTGGTGGCCCTGTCTGGCTCAGGCCATGGCTGGCGCGTTGCTGACGTCATTCATTGTTATTGCCGCGTCTCCCGCAATCTTATGATACCACTGACCCTGTCGGATCATCCGAAGTTAGGGTGGGGCTGGTGGACAGGAGGTTACACCATGCCCACGAACCATCTGCCTGCGCTCCGGCCTGAGCGTCCTGTCTGGAATAAGGGGCGTATCATTGGCCAGAAGCGCCCCCTGCTCCCGAAACACGTATGGTCCATCCGTGTCCGCCTAGAGATGGTTGCAAGCCGACGCAACTTGGCGTTGTTCAACATGGCTGTAGACAGCAAGCTTCGAGGCTGCGACCTGGCCTGCCTGAAGGTCCGCGACGTCGTTGCAGCGGGCAGGGTTAAGGAGCGCACCTCCGTCACCCAGAGCAAGACGGGCAAGCCAGTTCGCTTTGAGATCACCGAAACGACACGCCAGTCGCTTGAACGCTGGATCGCCGATCCGGAGATGCTTGGGCTGGAGTATCTCTGGCCAAGTCGCCTCCACCACAGTGCGCATCTGTCGACGCGGCAGTATGCGCGCATCTTGCGCGAATGGATTATGTCGATTGGGCTCGAGCCGAGCGCCTATGGCACCCATTCCATGCGTCAGACAAAGGTGGCACAGATATACAAGAAGACCGGTAACCTGCGCGCGGTTCAGCTTCTGCTGGGTCACACGAAGATGGACAGCACAGTTCGATACCTCGGTGTCGATCTTGATGACGCGCTGATGCTGTCAGAAGGGATAGACCTGTAGTCCGGAAGCCGGCCGGCGGGTCCCTTGTCGGCCGGCTCTTTGGGTCGATCTGCGGCGCTCCGGGCGGGAACGGTGCCGTCGGCCACAGATTTGCTCGCCCGGCTCCTTGCTGCCTTCGGCCCTCGGCAGGTGCCGCAGTGCAACTCTCCCAGAGCGGCCGCTGGTGGCCCGCGCAGCAAGATCGTTCACATAGGTATCCGCAAAGCGGACGCTGCTGCCGTTCGCTGCATATGCAGCATGGCAGCTCTCGGTCATGGCAAGATCAACCTAAGGAACCCAACAATGAACCTTCGCGCCATCACACCCGCGAACCCTCAAGAATAGCCAGCAGGCTTGCGGACGTCAGGCCGCGCCCTTCCATGTGCCGGGCGCAACGTAGACGACGCTCTCATCGACGCTGACCATCACGTCGCCGTCCTGGATGTTGACCTGGAGTTTCATCGCGCGGCTGGCCAGCTTGGCCAGTGCGGCAGTGTCGATCTCCGAAAAATTGATCACCTGCAGATTGTCGAAACGGGTGGTGCCGTTCTTGACCTTGTCCCACCACACTTCGGCAGTTTTGCCGCCATAAGGGTAGACAATCACCTTCGCGGCTTTGCTGCACGACTGCCGTATGACCTTCTCGCTCGGAAGCCCAAGTGCCACCCATACGTCGATCTCGCCGCTCAGGCTCTTCTGCCAGATGTCAGGCTCGTTGTCCGTCGACAGTCCTTTGGTCAGTTCCAAATGCTCGTGAGCATTCAGGGCAAAGGCTACGAGGCGTACCATCAGCCGCTCGTCGGTCTCTGAGGGATGCTTGGCAACGGTCAATTTATGGGTCTCGTAATAGTGGCGATCCATGTCTGAGACCGACAGTTCGATTTTGTAGATGGTGGCATTTTGCGCCATGATCTTCCCATTCCTTCCAAGGATCGGGCTGCCTACCTCGTCCGATGACCGTTGGGAAGCAGATATGGAGGCCGCAAACACCAAGCCACACACGGCATCCAAGGGCGGGGCCACAAGGTTGTAAGGCTCGGTCAGCGTTCCAGCCGGGTTGGCCGCGGTCTCGGCCCTAAGCAGACGGTCAGGACGGCTGCAGCGCAGTGGTGCGGCTTCCTCGAACCGGTCGTTCAGGCCTGCCCGCAGCGATCCAAGGCGCGGGATGTGTGCCACCGGGACTTTCCTGCCGCGTGCTGCGGCTAGAGCAGAAATAACTACGCAGCATTTGGCCGCTCCACAGGTGTCGCGAGGAGAGGGGCCTGCTGTCATGTCGACACTGCTCCTGCAGCATTGGATCTTAGTCGTCTCTCGAGAGGGAAGAACGAGTTGAGAAGAGCCAGCTTTTCAGTCATGGATATGAACAACCATTGTACCCTACAAAACACACGTCGTTTATCACCGCCGCAGCAACGAATCCGATCGGCGCCGCCCGGAGCAGAAGCCGCGGAAACAGAGCGTTGCGGATTGGCTCATCAGGGGCGAGCCGAGGATCAGGCTGCCGCCCGGTGAAAACGCCGAGATTGCAGTTCCCTGTGCGCCTACAACGATCGCGGTGAACAGCAGCATCGGGCTGACGGACAGGCTGTCGGCCAATTGTGGCACCAGCGGAAAGAGCGTGGGTGTGACAACCCCAAGAGTGCTCGAGAACAGGGACATGAAGCCGGCGATGATCCCGAAGACGACCGGCAGAAGATACGGAGAAATGCTGCTCCCGAGCCAACAGGTCAGCGCATCGATCGCCCCCGCCTTGATCGCGTCTTGAATGAGCATGCCCATGCCGCAGATCATGATCACCAAGGCTTTCTCGAAGCAACGTCGGCCCGGAGCGGCGCGTCCTCGGCCACTTACAAAGAAAACGTGCGGATGACGCTGCCACCCAGCAATTGTAATGCCAGCCCGCCTCGTCGCCCGAGGGGGCTGGGTTCCGCAACGGCCGCCGGATGCGCGAGTTGAACAGGTCGACAAGCTGCTCGAGCAGCCTTGACCGTGGAGCCGTGACCCGTGGCGGGTCACGGTGTCGTCAGCAGCGCTTCAGGCAGCCCGGTAGCTGGTCCGGGCGCTCTTCGAGAACGGCCAGCCCGTGACCGTTCCACGCAGGGGCATCTGCGTGTGCGGCTCTACCGTAATGCGGCCGGAGCCTCCGCCGGGCTCTCCCCACTGCAACTGAAGCGCCGTGCCTTCTGCGGCGACGTCCTCCTCGACGCAGGCTAGGGCAACCCAAGTCCGGTCGGGCGCGATGAAGTTCAGGTAGCTGGACACACCCACCCGACGGCCGTCGAGATCGCTCACGCTGTCGAAGGGATAGGCGGCATAATGTGCCGAGGGTTCCTCCATCGCCTTGCCCTTTGGGCCGTCGCCCATCTGGCTGCGGTAAACCGCCGCCGCATCGTCCGGCTCGATGACCAGCGAGACCTTGCGCCGGTGCGGCTGCGTGGCCATCCGCTCCAGCGCCTCGCGCCCGACGAAGTCGTGGTCGAACCGGATAAGGCGGCCATAGTCCAGATCCCACGGGGTGAAGTAGTAATCCTCGATCCGGTCGCTGACAAAGCTGCCGCCCAAGGACGCCAGCCCGTCGTAGCTGTGCGCGGGCAACCACTCGCGATAGGAGCGCATGGCTTCGTCCGAGTAGATCGCGGGGAAGACGCAACCCCACCATCCGGACTCGACCGTGGCAGAACCGTAGGCGCGTGCGCCGACCTGGCGCAGACCGTAGCGCTCGCCTGCCTCCAGCAGCAGGCCCTTGACCTCGTCATACATCTCTACCGGGCCCCAGAATTCCAGCCCCGGCGCGCCGCCCATGCCGTGGCGCAGGGTGCGATAGTCGCGGCCACCCACGCTGATCTGCCCCATCCGGAAGAACCCGGTCGAGTCGAGCGGGCGGCCGTTCAGGTCCTCCAGCATGTCCCAGGCCCGGGGGCCCTGGATCTCGAAGCGGAAGGTCTTCTTGGGCTTGGGGTTGTCCAGCTTCCGTTCATCCCGGTCGCAGGTCACGTCGAACTTCCCGAGCGACGCATTATACTCGATCCAACTGGCAACCGTCGGGCGGCCGATCACGTTCACCAGCCTCTCACCCAGCCCCATCAGAACCATGTCGCCGATCAGGTAGCCGTTGGGCGCACAGCAGACCAGTTGCTTGGCCTTGCCGTCGCCAAATCCCTTGAAGCCGTTGATCGCCAGGCTTTCCAGGAAGGGGATCACGTCCGGCCCTTCGACATAAAGGTCGGTCATGTGGAAGGACTGGTCCATCAGCGCCACGCCCTCGCGCCAGGCGCGCTGCTCTTCGCGCCAGTTGGAGAACTCGGCCGGGATCGGGTATTGGTAGGGGCCCATCCGGGACGTCCGCAGCATCTCCAGCGGGGATGCGAACTGGTCGAGCTTCTGCTGAAGCGATGTCATGGCGCGTATCCTCTCTTGTCATCTCGTTCCGTCGGATCCTAGTCTTTCCGAATGATGTCGCCTTGGAGGAAGGCGTCAGCGGCTTGGGCTGAGGCGTCAGCGCCCCGGTTGCCGCAAGGAGGACAGAATGCGCGACGAGGCGCCCGACTGCCGGTGGGATCACTTCTCGACCGCAGGGTTCAGACCGCGTGAGGGGTTGAGACGCTGGACCGACTGGGGCCGACAGGCGTTCGGCGGGCTGCGCGTGCGGCCCTCTGATCTTGAAACGTTTTCCGGAAGCGCCGCGCGCATCGCGCTTGGCCCGGCCGTTCTGTCGGTCATGAAGTTCACGCCGGCGCAGGCCGTGAACTGCCTGCCGGACGAGGGGCCGCAGATCGATGACGCGATCGTCTTCAGCCTGCCACAAGCCGGAAGCTTCACTTATGCCGGTGACGATGGCGCCCCCGTCGAGGCGCGGCAGGGCGACATCTACGTCCGCGACCTCACCCGTCTCTGGGCCTCGGCAACTTCGGGGCGCAGTGAGTTGATCACGCTGCGCGTGCCGTTTCAGGACTTCGTAGAGCGCTTTGGCGATGTCGCGCCGGTCGCAGGCCGGCTCTTCTGTGGCAGCCGTCCGGAGGTCGCCTGCGTGGGGGGCGTCATGCGTTCCGCGACTGCGCTGCTTGAAACGCTGCCTTCTGATGAGCATCGGCGCACTCTTGCGAAAACGGTTCTGGATGCGCTCGAACTTCTGAAGGACAAGACGGCGCGGACGGACAAGCCTGCCGAGATGTCCCTGCACCGGCAGGCCGTGTCGCACATCACGCGTAACCTTGATGATCCGGCGCTGTCACCGTCTTCTGTCGCCCGCGCCTTGGGGGTCAGGCCGCGAAGCCTGCAGCGGGTGTTTCAGGCGAGAGGAGCAACCGTGCAGGGCCTGATCCTGGAGTTGCGCCTTGCGCGCGCGGCACGGACTCTGCAGGATGCCGCCGGTCCCGTGGAGATCACCGGCCTGGCCATGTCCGTGGGGTTCAACGACATGGCCTATTTCAGCCGCGCGTTCGCCCGCAGATACGGAAAGCCCCCAAGCCGCTTCGCGCAAGTCGAGTTCAACTGAAATCGAGCGTGCCATACCGGCCAATAGGCCTGGGTAAATGCTGCATCGTGGCTTCATTGAAGCAGCCACCGACATGCTGAATAGATTTGTGCAGACGAACCACACCGGCGCTCATCAACGCTTGATGAAGAAGAGAACCGTGCGCCACACCTTGGAGGCTGCAATCGACGCCGTGCGCTTTAGAGATAGCCTCCCGAAGTTCCTTGCAGCCGACTTGGGCGCGGCGTGTGGTCGTCGAAGCGGCAGCCTATATCTTCCCTCTGCCGCATGATGTCACAGCAAATTCACGTCCCCAGCGGTGCCGGCCGGTAGAGCCGCGCGATGGTGGGCGAGGAACCGGGCCGCAGACAGCAGCGTTTCGGAAAATGATGATCCGGCCAGAAACACATGATCCCCGACATTGAGCCGCTGCGCATCCTGCGGTTCGAGCTTGCACGGCTGGCGGCGGGCTTTGTAGCACTCTTGCCGAACATCGTCGCTGCCCTCATCGTCCTGGCGCTGACCTGGGGGCTGGCGCGCTACGCCTGGCGGGGCGAGGCCCGTCTCCTCAGGCGCTGGAACAAGCGCCCGGCGCTGATCGCGGCGGCGCGGACGCTGACGCAGAGCCTCATCTGGTTCGGTGGCCTGATCATCTCGGCCACGCTGATCTTTCCGGGAATGTCGGCCACCAACGTGGTGGCGGGCCTCGGGATCGGCTCGCTGGTCGTCGGGCTCGCCTTCCGCGACATCTTCGAGAACTACCTCGCCGGCATTCTCATCCTGCTGCGCAAGCCGATGCGGATCGGCGACGACATCCTTTGCGAAGGGGTCGAGGGCCAGGTGGAGCAGATCACCATCCGCGACACCTACCTGCGCCGCCGCTCAGGCGAACTCGTGCTCGTGCCGAACGCCTTCATCTACCGCAATCCCACCATCGTGCTGACCGACCAGCCGCTGCGCCGGATCACGCTCGAGGTGGGTGTCGCCTACGGCACGGATCTGGAGCGCGCCCGGGAGGTCCTGACTGACGCGCTGGCGGGGCTCGAGACTGTCGATGCCTCGAAAAGGACCGAGGTGTTCTGCCAGGGCTTCGGCGACTCCTCGATCGACTTCGTGCTGCGCTGGTGGACCGGGTCCACGCCGGTGGAGGAACTGCGTTCCCGCGACGAGGTGGCCCGGGCGGTGAAGCGCGCGCTCGACGGCGCCGGTATCGACATCCCGTTCCCGCAGCGCACGCTCAGCTTCCTGGAACCGGTCCCGCTTGACGGTGCCGAGGCGGATCGTCAGTAGGCCGTCGCCTTCTGGTCGATAGCGCCAGCCACACGGTACTTGAACATCCAGGCAAGGGGCCGCTTTCGACGATGTCGTGCAATACTGGCGTGTCGATCCGGTGAACTTCGGCAAACCACCAAGACCCACATCGCCATCAAGCGGGAGGCTTCCCTACGACCGTGGCCCGGATTCATGGTGCGGTGTATCAGCCTCGCGCAGGACGCGCCCAAGGCGCCGGATCCGTAACGCTCGGTTGAACTCTCCCCCGAAGATCAGAACGAGGGCAGCGAGATACATGAAGTATAATGCCGCGACGATGCCGGCCAGACCGGCGTAATAGCTTGCATAGCTGGCAAAGCTGCGCAGGTAAAACGAGAAGCCGGCCGCAAGAAGGGTCCAGATGGTGAGCGTCACCATGACCCCCGGCCAGATGTTCGAGAACCGGGTGCGACGCGCCGGCAGAAGCACATGGGCCCCGAACAGCGCCGCCATCAGGATGACGGCCGCAGCAGGATATCGGATCAGCGCGAACGTGACCGAGGCCGGATCAAAGCCTGGCATCAGTGCGTGCAGGAACGAACCGACCCGCGGCGCGATGACCAGAAGGTAACCCACCATGACCAGGACCAGGCTGGCCATGACGACGACGACCACCTGCACGGTGTAAAGCATGAGTATGGAGCGTGTCTCACGAATTCCATAGGCCCGGTTCAGTCCGACGCGCACGCCATCAACTCCTCCCACCGCGAACCAGATCGTCAGCAGGATACCAATGCTGAGGACACCTCCGCGTGGCACCGTCATGACCTGCTCCACCTCGGAGACGATTGGTTCGACCAGCGATTGCGGGACGATCGCGATCAGGAAATCGATCAGATGGTCGGCCATGGACCTGTCGCCGATGAAGGCGGTGAGCGAGCTCGTGAAGATCAGGAACGGAAAGATCGCCAGAAGCGCACGGAACGCCACGTTTCCTGCAAGGCCGAATGCATCATCGCTCCAGAGCCTCAGGATCGCTTCGCGAAGAACTGCCCTGGCAGCGCACCATCCGCTTCCATGAAGCAGGTCCTCCGGATGCTCGCTCAGAACACCGTGTGTCAGGACCGCGTCCCGCCCTGCTTTGTGATCAGGCTTCACGTTCATGCACCGGCTCCTGCTGCAGGCTGCCTGCGTCAGAATTAGCGCCGTCGTCTCCTGCTTGCCACTGCCCCGAAAGGAAGATTGACGCTGCAAGGCAAGGTCTGATGTCGCCTTCCATCCAGGTCTGCAACGGGGCGCTGACGCGGGTGGTTCCGCCCTTCGTCACACCCAAGGGACCCGGTCATCCGGATCGTGGCGAGACATTGCGTAGCCTTTCAGCAGTTCGAGTGCGTTCCTTCCAAGTAACTGCTATGAGGAGTCGCTGCGCGTTCCATACTGCAGCCACATGAGGAAGCTTTCCGCCCGTCGCGACGGTGGGCGAGACGGAAAGCCGAAGGACTTCGGCTTCGTCAAGATCCAGCCCCAAGCCCGCTTGCCCGAGATGATCTCGCTGCTCTGAGACGCACGTGGCGTCCCGAGGCGTATCGGGCGCAGAGGAGTCGAGCCGGCTCGCCGCCTCTCGGGGACGTCCAGCGTTCCTTGAGCGGATCTTCGGGCAGCGGCATTATCGCAGTGTCAGGCGTGCCGAAACAAGATGACGTAGCGTCAACTCGTTTCCGGCTCTGCAAAACGGTCCGATGTTCCTTCCGAAGACGCCGACCAACTCGGCCTCAACCGTTGATGCAGTCCCGCATCAACGCCTGCACAGAAGAAGGACATCGAACATGTTGCTGATGAGGTATGCTGTATCCAGCCTGGGGGCCAAAGACACCGACCTGCTGCAGTTGGTCCTGGCTGCCCTTGTAGCCACCCACCGGATCCCAGCCGAGGCGCCCCGGATCGGGCTGCCGGACTACTACCACCGGGACAACCTCCTCGACTTCTACCTGGAACAGAAGGGGGGCAAGTGGGTTGGCAATAGCGGCTTTCAGAACGTTCCGTCGGGCGAGCCGGACGTCATCGGCACCCCGGAGGCGCGCCCCTTCAACACCGCGACGGAGGCATTCCTGGCGGGGGCGTCGATCCTGTGCGACATTGTCACGGGTTCCCCCGAGCTGCCGTTCTTTTTGGCGGGCGACAAGCTGATGTGCGCGGCCTGGCGCTGAGGGGGGCAGTTCTCCCGCAGGCACCGGTGAGGCGGTGCCTGCTATGCGCGGCCAGGATCGCCACCGCCCGCGCAGCGCGGTCCGGTGTTCATACCGGCACGCAGGAGATCCAACATAACACCGATTTCCTGTGTCGGGACACAATGCGGGGCGGCGACACAATCATGATCGACAGCACCCACCTGAGCGCTCATCGCACGGCGGCAAGTCTCAGGAAGGGGGCCTCGCCCGCGCGCCATTGGCCGCACAAAGGGCGGCCTGAACTCCAAGCTCCCCATGATCAGCGACGTCTGCTTGTCGCATGGTGGGGTTTATGGTACTTTTGCGTGTGCCTGCGGGGCTATCATGTTGTGGTCACCTCATCGCAGGCCGGCTCGGGGCAGGTGCTCCCTGCTCTGCATTTCGGAGAAAGAAATGCGGCTCTCAGTTGTCTTGCTTGTGCTGCTCGCTTCGGTTGGCGCCGCCGCTGCTCAGGATGTTGCCGGCAGCGCCGACCATCCGCTGATCCCGCGCTACGAAGGGGCGCGGATCGAGCGCTACGACCAACGGCAGTACGACGAGCATGTCCTGGTCACCGGGCCGGCCGCTACGGGCGAGCAAGACACGCGTGTGATTGAGGGCAAAATCACCCGCATCACCTATCTGTTGCCGCCGGATCGCTCCGTGCTGGAAGCCTTCCGCAATTACCAGAGCGCGCTGGCGGGGGCTGGTTTCGAGCCGATCCACACCTGCGAGCGAAGCTGCGAGGCGGCAATGGACGCGCTCGCGCAGGGCTACCTTTACATGGCCCTGGACGGCGATGACCCGCGCTACGTCGCGGCGCGCCTGCCTCGCGCTGAGGGGGACGTGTATGCGTCGGTGCTGACCACGCTCATCAGCCGCGACGGCGGCGGCACGCGCCAGCCCGTTGTCCAACTGGACGTGGTGGAGATCGCGCCGATGGAGGAGCGCATGGTGGTGCTGGATGCCTTCAGCATGACCCGCGACCTTGGCGAGATCGGCAAGGCGGTGATCTACGGGCTGCAGTTCGACTTTGACAGTGACACGCTCCGGCCTGAATCAGCGCCGCAGCTCGAAGAGATCGCCCGCGCTCTTCGCGATAACGCCGATCTCAACGTGATGGTTGTCGGGCACACGGACGGCACCGGATCGCCCGAATACAATCTCGGCCTGTCCCAGCGACGCGCGGCGAATGTCGTGGCGGCTCTGACCCGGGATTTCCGGATCGCACCGGAGCGGCTGGTTCCAGTCGGGGTCGGCATGGCCGCGCCAGTCGCGAGCAACGGTACGGAAGCCGGCAGGGCTCTTAACCGCCGCGTCGAGCTGGTTCAGCGCTAGGCGGCACAAACTCTGTGAAAATTTCGGCGCCCTAAGGAAAGTTGACATAACGCCCGCACGCGGATCCGCGACGACCGGAAGGCGAGCAGGATGCCGCCGATCCTGCCGCGGCACCAAATGCGGAGTTGCCAGACTCGGAGCGCACTGCCAGCCTCCGTTCCGGGGGATCAATGAATTCAGTGCCCGCGCAACGACGCGGTTTGGCGAGTGATCTTTTGGGGTGTGGTAACGAGTGGGCCGGTGGGGGAAAACCCGCCGGTTTTTCGTTGGGCCGAGTTGAGAGGACGCCGAGGGGGAGAGGACCCGCGGGAACACCGCAGGTCTCCGACCCCCCGATGCACCGGTTCTGTTCTGGTCAGGTGCTCATGTTAAGCGGCCCTCTGTTTGAAGGCTACGGGTGATTTCCAGCCCAGTGCCGAGTGTTTGCGCTGCGGGTTGTAGAAGCCGGTGATATATTCGAAGAGGGCGATCTTGACGTCGCGCCGCGTGTGCCAGTCGCGGCGCCAGACCGCTTCGGCCTTCGGGGACTTGAAGAAGCTTTCGACGGCCGAATTATCGCAGCAGTTGCCCTTGCCACTCATCGGTACCTTGAACCCGTTCTTGCGCAGGACCTTCTGATAGTCGTGAGCGCAGTATTGCGAGTCGCGGTCCGAGTGGTGAATGCAGCCCGGTGGCGGGCGGCGTAACGCGACCCATCTACGGCTTCGCCGACATCAGGCAATGCGGGCGTTCCCGGGGCACTCGATGTCGAAGAGCCCGCACAGCACCTCGCGGACGTCGTCCGGGTCCACATCGTATTCGACATGCTCGGCGAACGCGATCGCAGTTTCGGGATCGATGTGGCCGATCAGGACCGGCCCCTCTTTCAGCGCCGAGAGCAGCGACGCCCAGGTTTGATAGCCAAGCCCGCGGGCCGCGAACTCCAACCTGTGCGAAGGGCGCATCCCCGGCAGTTGCAAAGGGAGGTTGCGCTTCAGCCGGTTGAGCGCGGTCTCATCGAGTACAAGGGTTCTGGGGTTCATTCAACGTCCTCTTGGGTTCGGGCCAGGGCGATCCGGCTCTGTCTGTCCTGCTGAACACATGGTTTCGTTTTGGAGCTTGCGGAAATCCTCGGGCCGCACCATGGGGCTGAAGCCACCGGCGATCCGACTTTCGATGAGGGAGAGAACGCACAGCCTGTCGGGATTTCGCAACTTTTCGCAAAGAGGCCCGCGAACATAACGCCGATATATGTTGGGGGACCTTTGTGCAGCTGGCGGAGGAATGCCGGCTTGTCAGGATTTCGAACAACTGTCTGTGCGGGGAAAGGCATCAGGCTGCGTCTCCCGCGACGGCGAAGTGCTGCCGCGTCCATTCCTCGGCGTCGATGGAGGCGATGCGAACACTTCCGAACACGTTACGGGTCGGGAGGCCTGCGGCGATCCACCGCTCCACGGTCCGCTCGCTGACGCCCCACGCGGCGGCGATGGATTTCTTGGTCAGCAGATCTGCCTTGTAAGCCTTGGATCTCTTGCCGCGCGGCGTGGGACCCTTCTCAGCACCCCAGACATCCGGCCAGAAACAGCGCCACTCCCCGTTGACCCGTACGCCGGAGAGACTTCCGTCCTTCAGGCGATCCCGAACGGTTCTCGGGGAGAGAGCATAATGGGCCGCAACATCCGCGACAGTGAGAGGGTAATCGTGTGCCAGTTCCATGCGATGGAGATTGCTCTGGAGCAATGCTTCCCAAAGCGCGACACGGTCTTTTTTGAATTCTTCATCGAGTGTCGGCGGACCTTGCTGCCGTTCGCTGCGACCGCTCGATCACCGCTGCGCCTCCGAAGTGCTTGTGCAGGAAGAGCGGAAAGCCGCCTGACGGCAGTGCAGCATGGCGCTCGCAGCGAAACTAAAAAAAGCGGACACTCAAGCAGCGCGCGGCGAGGTGGGCACGTCCTGGTCCAGAACTGGAGGAGAGCTGTCGCAGATTGCGGCAGGCCTGAAGGACCGGTCTCGGATCGCGCCATTCCTGGGCGCTCCGTCTCGGCAAAGATGTCACTCGACGTTCCGGAAGTGACAGGCTCCAACTTTCACACCTTGCCACCCGCGGTAAACGCCAAAGCGTCACTCGATGGCATCCTCACTGCTCATGCGGGCCATTCTTCGAGTTTCTCCTTTCAACTGTTCCCGTTTCACCTTCATACAATCCCTTCTCTCCGCTGATCCGGCGATATGTGGCGCGTGAGCTGAACAGATGGGCAGCCATCGCAGCCTCAGCCCAATCCTTGTCCTGGGCGGCAATGGCAGAGACCACATCATTGTGCTGGCGATTACCGCGGATCAGCTCTTCGCGGGTCCAGCTGTTGAACGTGGGGCTGACCACGGGTTTGCGCGCCACAAGATTGACCAGATCGGCAAAGATGGCATTGCCGCCCTGCCGCCAGATTAGCCGGTGAAACTGCGCGTTGCACTCTCGATAGGCGCGCCGGTCCGGGTCGGGCAGATGGATGGCGTGGTCCATCCGGTCATGCAGGTCGCGCAGCCCATCGATGAACGCCGCATCCGCCCGGGCCACCGCCATGCCGGTTGCGATCGGTTCCAGCGCCGCGCGGGCGGTGAAGATATGGATGACCTCGTTCGGATCGACCTCGACCAGAACCGCCCGGCGATAGGCCTCGCGCTGGATGATCCCTTCAGCCTGCAACCGCCGCATCGCTTCGCGGATGGGCGTGCGGCTTACACCTAGCCGGGTTGCCAGCTCACTTTCAGGAATGGCATCGCCGCCGATATAGGCCCCTTCGGCGATAAGGACGCGGATCCTTGCATAGATGTCGTCAGCCATGTCGCGTCTCTGTTGCGGTTGCGCACTATCCGAAATTTCGTGCAGCCAGCCAATCGGAAACCAGCGTAACCGCAGCCGCCAGTTCGGCGGGCTGGTTGACGAAGTAATGGTTGGCCCCGGGCACGACCTGCATCTGTTTGTCGCGCGAGGCGACCGTGTCGAAGATGCGGGTGGTATGGGGCTGCGGCACCACATCATCGGCCCCGCATTCCACGGCGAGGAAGGGCACGGTGACATCGCGCGCGGTCACCAGTGAGTCCGCGCGCGTATGCGCCGGCGACCATTGCGACAACCAGCTGCGCAGGGTGGAGACGCGCCCCAGCCCGACCGGCCCGCTGTTCACGGTTTCCGGGTCGCCCAGGTAGGTCCAGCCCGGGCGGCGCTGGTTCGGGTCGATGGTCGGGTCAAGGAAACGCGGATCGGCCATGGTGCGATGGGTGACAAAGACCCGCTCGACCTCTCTGCCGCCTGCGGATTTCAAGCGATGGAGCGTCTCCAGTACCTGTTCGGTGATGCCCTCCATCCGCGCCTGCTGCGCGGCGCGGTATCGGATCAGGAACTCGGTGGTGAAGGGCGTATCTCGTCCGGCCTGACCGTACAGGTCCAGCGCGGGATCGCGGTCATCGGGATCGTGCGGATCGCGCATTGAGGGATCCAGCCATTCAGTCAGCAAAAGCGCGCGCGAGCTGTGGGCTGCAAGGTTTAGTACCGCATCGACGGGCATGAGGCCCGCGCCCGCGATATCCGCCGTATCGCCCGCCGGGGTGGCGGTGATCGTGGGGCGCTCGGCCTGCGACTGGTAGAGCATGGTCAGCGAGCCACCCCCGCTCCAGCCGCAGAGCACCACCTTGTCATAGCCCCAGTCATTGCGCGCTGCGTTGATCCAGGCACCCAGATCCAGCAGTACATTCTCCATGATCAGGCTGGTATCATTGCGCTGATAGCGGCTGCCCGCGCACAGCACATGATAGCCCGCACGCGCCATGGCCTGCGGCAGCGGCAGAAGCTGCAGGGTCGAAGCCGGGTGCATGAAGATCAAGAGCGTCCGCGATTGGCGGTCCTTCGGGCAGATCAGCACGCTCTCCAGATGGGTCAGCCCCTGCGAGCCGTTGAAGCCATAGGTTTCGGTAAAGGCTCGGCCTGCGGCAAAGGCCAGATGTTTCCATTCAAAGCTCAGGTCGGTCATCAGGCGTGATCCAGCGTTTCGACAAGAATACCGGCATCGGCAGTTTCGGTGACAAGCCCCGGGCGGGGCGGCGTCAGTTCGGGATGGGCCCGCGCGGCGCGGTCGTCATGGATATGGCAGCGCACCCGCTGCCCGCTCGGCTGATCCGACAGGTCCGGCTCCACCGCCTCGCACAGTGGGGTGGTATAGGGGCAGCGCGAGGAGAAGCGGCAGCCCGGCGGCACGGCCAGAGGCGAGGGCACATCGCCGCGCAACTCCACCCGCTCGGTCGCCTCGCCCGGGTCCATCCGCGGGATCGCGGCCATCAAGCGTTGGGTGTAGGGATGCAGCGGGCGGGTGAGCACATCCTCGGCTTTCCCCTCTTCTACGATGCGGCCCAGATACATCACCGCGACATGGTTGCAGATGTAGCCGACCGTCGCGATGTCATGCGAGATATAGAGCACCGCTAGCCCCAGATCGCGGGACAGCTCGTCCAGAAGCTCCAGCACGCTGGCCTGGATGGAGACGTCGAGCATCGACACCGGCTCATCGGCCACGATGAACTTCGGCTCCAGGACCAGCGCCCGTGCGATGGCGATGCGCTGTCTTTGTCCG
This sequence comes from Rhodobacteraceae bacterium LNNU 3342, assembly GCA_008711135.1. Classification (GTDB taxonomy): domain Bacteria; phylum Pseudomonadota; class Alphaproteobacteria; order Rhodobacterales; family Rhodobacteraceae; genus Halodurantibacterium. The sequence continues at coordinate 16,103 of VUAW01000023.1, read as the reverse complement.
CCCGACAGGTCTGACGGATAGCGGTCGATATTGTCGGCGGCGGGAATGCGCACCAGCTCCATCGCCTTGATGACCTTCTCACGCCGCTCGGCCGCGTTGCCGATGCCGTGGATGATCAGCGGCTCCTCGATCACCTGCCCGATGGTTAGGCGCGGGTTCAATGAGGAATAGGGATCCTGAAAGATGATCTGGGCCTGCCGGCGATAGTCCTTCAGCTGCCGACCTACGGCCTTGGTGATCTCATCCCCGCGATAGAGGATCTGGCCCCCGGTCGGCTGATACATCCGCACCAACGACATGCCGAGCGTGGATTTCCCGCAGCCGGATTCACCAACGAGGCCGACGATCTCACGTTCGCGGATGCGCAGGTCGACGCCGTCCAGCGCGCGGGCCGTAGGCGGCTTTAACCCGAGCATGGCGTTGATAAGGCCGGTGTGGCCCTGAAAATGGGTCTTCAGGTCGCGCGCCTCGATCACGGCAGGGGCGTCAGGGGCGATGGTCGGGCGGTCCGTCATGCGGCACCTCTCATGTTTCGCCAGGTTTCCGGGCGGGCGGCGGCGGCGCGGAATTCCTCGGAGCGGTCGGTGTGATGGCAGGTGGCGACCTGTGCGCCGTGCCGCACCACAGGGGGCGCGGTTGTGCGGCACAGATCGGTGGCAAAGGGGCAGCGGCTGGCAAAGCGGCAGCCGGGCGGTGGCAGAAGCAGGTTCGGCACCACTCCGGGGATCGAGATCAACGGCTGGCGTGGCGCACCCGGCACCGGCAGCCGCGGGAAGGCGTTCTGCAGCCCCATGGTATAGGGATGCAGCGGGCGTTCCAGCACATCGGCTGTCGGCCCGCTTTCGGCCATCTTGCCGGCATACATCACCACGGTGTTTTCGCAGGTCTCGGCCACGACCGCGATGTCATGGGTTACAAGGATCATCGAGCGGCGCATATGGGCATGGATGCCCCGGATGCGGGTCATGATCTGCGACTGCATGATCGGGTCCAGCGCGGTTGTCGGCTCATCCGCCAGAAGCATCCCGGCATTCAGCGCGAGCGCCATGGCGATGACGGCGCGCTGCCGCATCCCGCCCGAGAACATATGGGGGAACTCATAAAGCCGCCCGGCAGGCAGGCCGACAAGGGCGAACATTTCCTCCGCCCGCGCCCAGGCGGTGGCGCGACTCACCCGCTCATGCGCGCGGATCGCCTCCGCGATCTGGTCGCCGATGGTATAGACCGGATCAAGCGAGTTCATCGCGCTTTGCGTGATCAGCGAGATGCTGTTCCAGCGGATGTCGCGCAAGCCGCGATCGTCCAGACCAAGGATATCCTGCCCGTCCAGCAGCGCGCGGCCCGAGACGGAGGTGTTGGCCGGTTGCAGGCCCATCAGCGCCTTGATCACGGTGCTTTTGCCGCAGCCGCTTTCACCGACAAGGCCAAGGTTCGTGCCGGCGGGCACCTCAAAGCTGATATCCTCGACCGCGTGGAACCGGCCGCGCAGGGTGGAATAGCCGATCGACAGGCCTTCAACCTGAAGGCGGGCCGCAGGCTTCCAGGCAAGACGCTGGTTCAGTTCTGCCAGCTGAGCCAAGGTCGCAGCCGAGGCTGGGCGGGTGCCGGCGCGGGGTGGGGTGGATGCGGCCATCAGCGCCTCCTCAGTCGGGGGTTGGTCTGTTCCTCATAGGCGCGGCCGATCAGGTAAAGGGCCGAGACCAGCATCACGAGGGCGAGTGAGGGCGGCACCACCCACCACCATGCGGTGCGCAGGTTGCCGCTGGAGAAGGCGGTGTTCAGCATCTGACCCCAGCTGATGACCGTCGGGTCGCCCAGACCCAGGAAGGACAGGCTGGCCTCGGTCAGGATGGCAAAAGCCACCGACATTGTGACCCACAGAAAGATCACCCGCACGATATTGGGCAGGATGTGACGCATGATGATGTGGAAATGCGAGGCCCCGGCTGCGCGCGCCCATTTGACATAGACCCGCTCCCGCTCGGTCAGCACGGCAGATCGGATGATCCGCGCGCCATTGCGCCAGAACAGGATGGTGATGACGAGGATGATATTCTCGATGCTGGGCCCCAGCAGGGCGACGGCAACGATGGAGAAGGGCAGCGTCGGGATCGACAGCGCTACATCGGTGATGCGCATCAGTACATCATCAATCCAGCCGCCGAAGTAGCCGGCCAGCACCCCGAATACGGTGGAGATGAAGCCGACCGCCACCGCCGCGACAAGGCCGACCAGCAACGCCACGCGGAAACCGTGCAGGAACTGGCTCAGCACGTCATTGCCGAAGGCGGTCGTACCCAGCAGATATTCCCCCGAGGGCGGGCGCAGGCGGGCGAGGCGCCCGGTCTCGGTCATCATCGCCTTGAACGGGTCGAACGGGGCCAGCAGGGGGGCCGCCAGCGCGGTCACCACGAACAGGATCAGGATCGCGACGCCGGCCACGGCAAAGCTGTCCTGCATCATCAGACGCAGCGAGTCCCAGGCCGCGCGCCAAGGGCTGCGGCCCTGAATGGCTGCCGAGGCAGCGGGGTTCTGGATGTCATTCATTTGTAGACCACCCGCGGATCAAGTTTGCCGTAGACAAGGTCGGCGGCGAGGTTGGCCAGCACGATCATCACCGCCAGAAGGAAGAAGGCCGCCTGGGCCACCGGGTAATCCTGCCGCGTCACCGCCAAGACCAGTTCGCGCCCGACGCCGGGCCATGAGAAGACGATCTCGATCACCACGATGCCGGCAATGGTTTCGGCCAGCGCGGGGAACAGCCAGGTGATCAGCGGCAGCATGGAATTGCGCGCGGCGTGCCAGGCGACCCGGCGCTGCGGCACGCCCTTGGCGCGGATCAGCTCGATGTAATCCTCTGTCCGGTTTTCGACCACGCCCGAGCGCATCAAAAGGAGGTTTTCCGGCATGAAATAGATGATGACGGCGATCAGCGGCAGCGCCAGATGATGCAGGAAATCCAGTGTCATATAGCGGGCAAAGCCGGTGGTGGCACCGGGATCGCCCATGCCGAAACCTGGGAACCAGCTCAGAGTGCTGGAGAATATGGTCAGGAGCGCGATGCCGATCACGAAGTTCGGCACGCCGCGGATCACGGTGGCCAAGAAGATGCCCGAACGCTCTAGCTTCCCGCCACGCTCGGCCCAGCCGACCGCGGTGCCAATGACCGCCCCAAGGGCCGCGCCGAGCAGCAGTCCCGGAACCGCGATCCACAAAGTGTTGATGATCAGCGGCGTCAGCACCTCCCATACCGGCTTGCGGTACAGGAAGGACGATCCGAAATCGCCAGTCAGGATATTGCCCAGATAGGCGACATACTGGTCCCAGAGGGTGCCGGTCAGGCCCCATTCCTGCAGCAGCGCCTGACGCGCCTCTTCGGTCAGGCCCCGTTCAAGAAGCATGGCGGTGGGATCGGCGGGCATCACACGGAACATGAAGAACATGATCGACGTGACCGCCCAGACGACCAGCACAGATTGTGCCAGGCGGCGAAGGATATAGGCGCGCATCGGGATCTCCGGCTGGCTGAGGTTGCGGGCTGCCCGCTGGAATGCGGGGCACAAGGGGCCCGGCCCGCCTGTCGCGGGCCGGACGCGGGATCAGCGCCTACTCTTCGGGATAGTGCAGACGGCCTTTGGCATCCCAGCCGAACCCGGCCTCGGCCAGCGCGCCGCGTGCGGCTTCGATATCGAAGGCGATCTCGGGCAGGTTCGAATTGTACCACATGCCCAGCTGCTTCGGAACCGGGCCTTCGCCCGCTGGGACGGCAAAGCCGAGCCAGCCTTCGATTGCAGCACGTTCCTTGGCGGTGGCCAAACGTAGCGCCTTGCGGAAGGCCGGGTTGGTGAAGGGCTCTTTCTCGTTGTTGAGCCAGATCAGCATCGTGCCATGCGACGGGATTTCAAGGAAATCGAGGAAATCCTCCTGCTCGGCCAGATCGCTCATCGCCGCAACCGGCAGGACCATGGTCGCGATGTCGCCCGTGCCGGCCAGCATGGCCGAACGGATGGCGTCGGCCTGACCCAGCGCCAGACGGCGCACACCGTCATAGCCTGGTGCATGGAAGTGGTCAGGGTTCGCGTCCAGCTCGTGCACTTCGTTCACGCGCCAGGTCTTGAACTTGAACGGGCCGCTGCCGATGGCCACGCCATCCGCCACAACATCGCGAGCCACGAAATCGCCGGTGTAATCGGCCCACAGATGCTCGGGTAGGATGAAGGCATAGGGCAGAACCGTCGTAATGAACGAAGCGTCGGGCGACTTCAGCTTCACGTTGAAGGTCAGGTTGTCGATTTTTTCCGCCGAGGCGATATTGGCGATCCGCGACGACATGGCCGGGGGTTGCAGCTCCACCACCTTGTTCAGGGTGAAGACCGCGTCATCTGCTGTGACGGTCTCGCCATCGTGGAACTTCATGCCTTCGCGCAGGGTGATCTTCACCGTGGTCGGATCGGTGAATTCCCATGCGCTTGCCGCCCAGGGAATCGTCTCGCCTTCGGAATTGTTCTTGGCGAAGGTGTCATAGATGAAACGCAGCCAGCCCACCGCGCCTTCTTCGGCCATTGGGTTGTACGTGGTCACATCCTCATAATGCGCCCAGTCCAGCCAGCGGTCATCGGTCAAGGGCTTGGCCGACAGCCAAGGGTCGATCAGCCCTTCATGCGCGGCGACGGGGGCCGGCGAGGTGACGTTTTCCCATTTCTCGTTGTTCCACAGGATGCCGTAGACGGTGTTCGTCGCCGGCCACCAGGGCATGGTGTCATAGAAATGCTGCTGTGCTGCATGCACGGCCGCGATGCGTTCATCCTGAACGATCAACTCGCGCTGGTCCTGCACCATCTTGGTATAGGCCTCGTCGCACCATTTGGCGCCGTTGCGCCGTGCGCCGCAGGCCCCAAGATCATGCAGCCAGTAGGTCGGGTCCACGCGGTCCGGGTCGGCGCCGACGGTGAACACCGCCATGTCTTCCAGCCCTCCGCCAACCATGATGTTGGAGATGAAGGTGCTGAACTGCACCGGCTGCATCTGGAATGTCAGGCCCAGCTTGGCCCATTCCTCGGACAGGACGCGCGCCGATTGTTCATACATCGGCCCCATGTCGGCGGCGTAATAGGCGATTTTCAGTGCCGGCACCGGCTCGCCCAGCTCTTGGGCAACTGCGGGCGCGGCAAAGGTCACAAGTCCTGTGGCAAACCAGAGTGGCAGCCTCCTGACGGTGGCAGTCATCGTTTTCTCCTCCCATGCACCGAACCTGTCCACGGGCTGCACGGCACTCCCCTGCCGCGATACCACTCCTCTTCTCCGGTCGGTGTGCTTCAAAAGTGTATACAATTCTGTGGTAAGTCAATCATTTTGCTTGATTTTGTGATTGAACTGTCAAAGTTGGATGCAGTTTTAATGCGCACGCAGGAATCGTGGGCCGCGACAAGGCGTGCCCAGATGAGATTCCGCGATACCGCACAAGAGCTTGGGAGGGCTTGCGTGAAACATTCATGGGTCACCGGAGCACGGGCCCCGGACTGCGATTTTTCATTGGCGAATCTGCCTTACGGGGTTTTTTCTACCGGAGGGAGGGGCCCGCGTTGCGGCGTGGCCATTGGCAATTGCGTGCTGGATCTGGCCGAGCTTGCCGCTGCGGGACTGCTGCCCGGTGCGGATCTGGGCTTTGACCAGCCGGCGCTGAACCGGTTCATGGCCGCGGGGGCAGACACATGGGCCAATGTGCGGTCGCGGCTTACGGATCTGCTGGCCGAAGGCGGTGACCCTGCGCTGCGCGAGAACGCGGCGCTGCGCGAGCGGGCGTTGATCTCGCTGGATAAGGCGCGGATGCACCTGCCGGTCGATGTCAAAGGCTACACCGATTTCTATGCGGGGCGGCAGCACGCCTTCAACTCTGGCTCGATCCTGCGCGGGCCGGAAAACGCGCTGACCCCGAACTGGACGCATATGCCCATCGGCTACAACGGGCGGGCTTCGACCGTGGTTGTGTCGGGCACCCCGGTGCGTCGCCCGCTGGGGCAGGTGATGGGCGCGGATGGTCCGAAATTCGGCCCCTCGCAGCGGCTGGATATCGAGGTGGAGTTCGGCGCCATCGTCGCGCTGCCCACCGAACTGGGCCAGACCCTGACCGTGGCCGAGGCCTGGGACCATCTGTTCGGCTTCGTCCTGTTGAACGACTGGTCCGCGCGCGACATCCAACGGTGGGAGGGGCAACCCCTTGGGCCGTTCCAGTCCAAGGCCTTCGCCACCTCAATCAGTCCTTGGGTCGTGACGCGCGCAGCGCTGGAACAGTGCCGCCGTCCGGGGCCGAAGCGCGACAATGACCTGCTGCCTTATTTGCAGGAAGAGGCCGATTACTTCCTCGACGTGAAGCTGGAGGCGCATCTTGCCCCAGAAGGCGCGGCAGAGGCCAGCCGGATCGTGCAGACTAATACGGCATATCTCTATTACTCCGCTCCGCAACTGCTGGCACATCACGCCGTCTGCGGCTGCCGGATGCAGACAGGCGACCTTTTGGGATCGGGCACCATCTCGGGGCCGGAACGGCAGAACTTCGGCTGCCTGATGGAGCAAAGTTGGGGTGGCCGGGACGAGGTCGCGCTGGAACACGGTGGCAGCCGTATCTTCCTGCAGGATGGCGACAGCGTCACCCTGACCGGGTGGGGAGAGGTCGATGGTCAGCGCATCGGTTTTGGCCGGTGCGAGGGGCGTATCCTGCCCGCACCCACCCAAGTGGGAAAGGCATTCTGATGCGGCTGTGCAGGTTCGATGACAACCGTCTAGGCGTGGTGCGCGGCGCGGCGAAGGCGCTGACCGTCCATGATGTGACCACCATTCTGGATGCTTTGCCCAGCTGGCGCTATCCGCTGCCCGACCATGACCCGCTAATTGCGGCGCTGCCCGGATTGCGGGACCGGATTGAGGCCTTGGCCGATGCCGCGCCCGGAATTCCGGTCGGCAACGTTCGGCTGCTTCCGCCGGTCGCCTCGCCCCGCAAGATCGTGGCCGCGCCGGTGAGTTACCGGCTGCACCATGAAGAGGCGCTGGCGGATCAGACGATCCACCACGGCACCAATATCATACCCATCGACAAGGCGGGGCTGTTCCTCAAGGCACCGAGTTCTCTGATCGGCGCGTCTGAGCCGGTGGTGATCCGTTTCCCCGAGGCGCGCAACGATCACGAGATTGAACTGGTCGCCATCATTGGCACCCGCGCGGACCGCGTGTCGCGCGATCAGGCGCTTTCGCGTGTGGCGGGCTATGCCGTCGGCCTCGACATGACCGTGCGCGGCACGCAAGAGCGGAGCATGCGCAAATCCTGCGACAGCTACACCGTGCTGGGTCCGTGGCTGGTGACGGCGGATGAAATCCCGGACCCGTCGGCGCTTGAGATGCATCTGACAGTCAATGGCGAGACTCGCCAGAAGACCTCGACCGCGAATCTGCTGCGCGATGTGGCGGCACTGATCGAAAAGGCATCCGCCTTCTACACGCTGATGCCGGGCGACCTGCTGTTTACGGGCACCCCGGAAGGCGTGGCACCGGTCGTCTCGGGCGATGTGATGATGGCCTGGATTGCGGGCATCGGAGAGATGGAAATCACGGTCCGCTGACCGCAGGAGGACAAGATGGACTATATTTTCCCGCCGCTGCCCGTTCAAAGCGTTCCGGTTCTGGGCGAGGCCCGCCGCTTCCCGCTGCGCCGCATCTTCTGTGTGGGCCGCAACTATGCCGATCACATCCGGGAAATGGGCTTCCGCCCCGAGCGTGAGCCGCCCTTCTTCTTCACCAAGCCGATTGACGCCCTGGTGCAGGATGGCGAGGAAGTCGCCTATCCCCCGCTGACCGAGAACTTTCACCATGAGGCAGAGCTGGTCATCGCCATCGGCAAGGCCGGCGCGGGCATTGCGGTCGAAGATGCGCTGGACCATGTCTATGGCTATGCGGTCGGCAATGATCTGACGCGGCGCGATCTGCAATTCGCGTTGCGTGACCGCGGCCGGCCGTGGGACTGGAGCAAGGCCTTTGACCGTTCCGCCGTGGTGGGGCCGATCACGCCGATGCCCAGTCAGGCGCTGCCTAGGTCGGCGCGGCTGTCGCTGACCGTGAACGGTGAGACGCGGCAGGATGCCGCGCTCGACACCATGATCTGGAATGTGGCCGAGGTCATCGCGGCGCTGTCGTCCTCAGTCACGATCCAGCCCGGCGATCTGGTCTTCACCGGAACGCCCGCGGGTGTGGGGCCGCTGCAACCGGGCGACCGCTGCGCCGTTGCCATCGACGGGCTGACCCCGATCACCACCCTGATCGGTCGCAAAGCGTGAGTGAAATCCGCCTGCACAGCTATTTCCGTTCTTCCACCTCTGTGCGGGTGCGGGTGGCTTTGGCCATGAAGGGGCTGAGCTACGATTATGTGGCCTGGAACCTTCGGACGGGGGGGCATCGCTCCCCCGACTATCTTGCGATCAACCCGCAAGGTGTGGTGCCGGCGCTGGAGATCGACGGGCTGATCCTGACGCAGTCGCTGCCGATCATCGAATATCTTGAGGAGCGTTTTCCGGACCCGGCCCTGCTGCCGTCCGACAGTGCGGGGCGGGCGCGGGTGCGGGCTCTGGCGGCGATGATAGCGTGCGACGTTCACCCGCTGAACAATCTGCGGGTGCTGCGCCATCTGGAAACCACCTTTGGCGCAGATGCCGAGGCGCAGGCGACATGGTTCCGCCACTGGGCGCGGGCCACGCTTGACCCGATGGAGAAACTGCTGGCGTCTGCGCCCCAGACCGGCGCGTTCTGCCATGGTGAGCGGCCAGGTCTGGCCGATCTCTGCCTGTTCGCGCAGCTTCTCAACAACCGCCGGTTCGGGTTGCTCGATACCGAATGGCCCACGCTTGCGCGTATCTATGCGGCCTGTATGGAGATTCCCGCATTCCGCGCTGCTAGACCGGAGGAACAGCCCGACGCGGCATAGTGCAAGTTCAGAGCGCATCCCGTCAGCCCATACATCCGATCGAAATCATGCCTCGCCATCTGGGTAATTTTTCGATGCTTGCCGAGCCGTCTGAAACCATCAAGATAGCCGTCAGGGTGCTGCAGGGAAGGCGGCGCGGTGCAGGTCCTGATGTTACGCGGCACAACATGACACGAACACGACCGGCAGTCGTGGCCACCGCGAAAGGGGTTCAGAGCCTGCTGCCCAGTTGCGAGGATGATTACAGCAGATTCCGCAACCACTCCCTTTGAGCGATGGTGGCGCGATGGCGGTGAGCGGTAGGGGTCAATTACTGCACTGTAGATGCGGAGTTGTTGAACCGAGTCGACATGACCAGCGCGGGTGGGTCGCAGAGAGGGTTACTATTCTCACTCGGTCGTCCTTTGCCGCAGGTCTGCGACAAGCAGGCCCTGTTTCACCGTCACCGCCAGATCGTGCCGCTGGAATCGGTCACGCACCTTTTCCAGTGCCGCCATTGCGGTGATGTCCCACAAAGCTTCTCGCGGGACAGGTCGATGGTCGCCGGGATCGCATGCGTCGATGAAGGTATCGGCGGAGGCAAGGACTATTTGTCCCTCCACGACGTGGAGATGCGCCGTATCCAAGCTTCGGCCTCGACGGGAGCGATGCGCACGCTGCCGAACACGTTTCGCGTCGGGAGGCCGTCCTCGATCCAGCGTTCCACCTTTCGTTCGCCGATCCCCCACTTCGCGGCGAGATCCTTCTTCTTCATCAGGCGCTCCTTGTATCGTGCGGCCAGCGCGTCCTTGGGCATGGGGCCGCGTTCGGCAGCCCAGACATCCGGCCAGGAACAGCGCCATTCTCCCCTGAGGCGGACTCCACGAAGAGTGCCGGTTTGCAGATGGCCGCGGATGGTCCTTGCCGCGAGGGCGTAGTGATCGGCGACGGCGGCGACGGAAAGATTGTAGGTGTGAGTGTGTTTCATGCGCTGGAGATTGCTCTGGCGACTGTCCGCCCAAAGCAGGCCCGTGCATAATCGTGCCCTGTTGCAGATTTCACACGCGAAGGTCCGCGAAGGGGGAGACATCCCACGGGTCTCGGCACGCATAACCGGTCGCGAAGGCGCGACCGGCACATGTGTGGAGGGGGCGGAGGTTACACTCTGCCGGCACCCTGCGCGTGAATCGCGCGGATCTCCCGCCATCCCCGCTGGGCCGCGGTCTCGGCGCAGAGCACACGATACTCTCCTCCGGCTTCCTGCGTCCTGTGGCCGAGCAGAACCGCCACGATCCTCGGTGCGGCGACGGGATCATGCATGCGCAGGTAGTCGGCGGCGAGCGTTCGGAGATCGTGCAGCGGCACGCCGATGGCGTTCCGGACCTTCTCGCTGGGCCACCGGCTGGCATAGGGCGCGTCGGCGAAGGACAGCCAGTTGCAGCCCCGGAGTTCCTCGAAACGTCGCTGCGCATGCCGCCTCGGGCGGCATCCGAGAATGTGCTCGTCGAGCACCGCACCGACTTCGGGCCAGAGCTCGCCGGCCTCCTTCCAGTGTCCGGTCTTTCCCTGGCGCCAGCGAAGCCGCCAGCGACCGACGGGCTCCCGCACGAGGGCTTCGCCGAGCGTCCACGTTGCAACATCGCCTGTGCGCGCCGGATCGTTCATGCATACCGCCAGAATGGCGGCCGTGGCGCGGGCGGTTTCCGCCTCCGCTGTCCAGGCCGGGAGGCCGTTGGCCTCCTCGAGCTTGCCCAGGAGGGCACGCATGACCTCGTCGTAGCCGCCCTTCGCGTAGAGCTCCTCGATGCGGGTTTCCTTCTTCTTCGGAACGCGCCGGCCTTGGCGCTGGAGATGGGCCTAGACGGCGCGCATCCCGTCCAGCGCGTCCTCGTCCAGACCGCCATGCAGGCCGAGGCTTACCAGCCCCCCGATATAGGTGGCGGCCGTGCGCGCGGTCACCGCGGCCTGGCCGGTGGCGGCATCCCCCGCCTGAACCGCCTGCGCCAGTTCCCAGGCGAGAAGCCATCCGAGCCGCGGCGGACACCTCAGGGAGGACAACATGGCGGCGCAGCGGTTCACGGATGCAATGTGCCGATTGATCGAACTGTCCTTGATCGGCGCTGCGCGGAGACCCGGCAGAAGCGTCATCCATGCGGGGCGGAGAGTTCTGGCTGACTGGAGAAGTCTCAGTAATCGGTGCCTTGCCTGGTGTCCCAAAGCCGAAGAACCTCGATCTGGGATGGCATCACGCGATAGACGACGATGAACGGAGTTCTGGGTATGGAAAACTCCCGCACTGTATGTCGTTTGTCACTGGGATGACCGGCGTAGGGATTGGCAGCCAGTGTCGCCTGAATCGCCTTCATCTTGTCGCGGGCCTTGGCGCTGCCCGCAGGGAAAATAGATCGATAATAGTAGCGGAACCACTGGATGTCCTGCGCGGCGCTTTCCAGAAAGACGATCTTCATGCGCTGCCGCGAGTGATGTCAGCCTTCGGTGCGGGGAGTTCGTTTTCGCTGTCCCACGAGTCGATCCAGGCATTCATCGCTTCGGCAGAGATGAATTTCCCCTGATCTGCTTCTTCAAGGGCGCGGTCGATGGCCGCGCGCTTGGCCGCCTTGGCTTCCAGCATCGAGCGGATGGCACGCACCGCGAGCTGCGCAGGCGGACGGTCCTCGATCTCCGCTTCTCTTTCCAGTGATTTCCTCAAGTCATCGTCGAGACGGATCGAATAGGGTGTGGTGCCCATGGCGTCTTCCTTTCGGCACTGATGAAATACAACGTAATACGAAGCGGGGTCGCAGGCAACCGGCGTCCGATGAACCTCTCGTCCAAAGAGGCTCTTGAAGATTTCCTCGGCGAAGGCCGGGTTGGAACAGGCAAGTCTTTCGGGGTAACCAGCGATGTCTTCAACATTTACCGTCAGGGCGGGGCCCGGCCCCCAAACGGACGGGCCTCAGACCAAGAGGCCGCCGCGAGAAGATCGAGGCGAAGCACCAGCATTGCCGCGATCGAGATGATCCAGTGTCCGACTCGGCCTGTCGATGCACCTTCCGCGATCCTTCTTCGCGGGTTACATTCAGCTCATGAAGAGCGCCCGCCTCGAAGAATTCGCGATCCTCGACTTCGAGGCATCAAGCCTGTCTTCTGCAAGCTGGCCGATCGAGATCGGCATTTCCTGGATCGAGCGCGGCAAGCTGCGGACCTGGTCGTCGCTCATCCGGCCGGATCCGGCGTGGGCGCTCGACGACTGGTCTTCGCAGAGTGCCGCAGTGCACGGCATTCGGATCTCGGAGATCCAAGGCGCACCCTCGGCCGCGGACGTGACGGAAGCCTTTCTCACGGTCCGTGGGGACCGCCAGCTCGTCTCCGATGCCCCGGAGTTCGAGGCGAGGTGGCTCTCGCGTCTGCTCAAAGCTGCCGGCCGCGACACGATCCCCGCCATTGGAGACTTCCACGGCGTCTCGTTCGCCCTGTTCGGGGGCTACGCGTTGGACATTCTTTATGAGACGGTTGAACGCCGCCCTGCCCCGCATCGCGCCGGTCCTGGCACCGCACGGCTCGCGAGCGGATGGCTCAGAGCAGCCGAGCATCAGGCGTCCCTCGGACAGGAAGACAGGATCCTATGAGGTAGCTACCCTCGAGGCCTGTTTGGGAGGTGGTGCGCGAGGTCCGCTCACGGTGTTCGATCAAGCTTCGCGAAACGGGTGGCGGGCTCGCCTGGCTGGCCTTCAAGATCTTTCTGACGTGTCGCAGGCCCTTGAGCCGGCTCTCCAAGGACGCCGTTCCCGAAAACCTCCGCGGAACAGGGCATGAACTGGCAGCTCGGGCCTGCCTGTGGTCGGCAGCCAGGATGTACTCAAGACGCCTTGAACTGTCGCCGCCGCAGCGGAACATCATGGTTCTTCTGGTTAAATCGGTGCCTCGTCTTTCAGTCCGCGGTGCATCGGAGTGCACTCCGCGGAGCTTTTTGTTTCAACCCGCGATCTTGTAACGCTCGAACCGTTTGCGGCAAAACCGGCAAGGTGCCTCCACCGCCGGGGCCCGCCATTCGACCCCGTATCTGGGTGCCTTTCCCTGGCGCCAAGGCCTCAACAGGCGTGACGCTGCCGACAGTCAGGAGGGCAACATCCTTTGGCAAAGCTTCACAAGCGGTGGCGCGGGAGCTAGCTTTCGCGGACTGGCGTGGATGCGCCCGGTGGGCTGAAGCCTGCGAAGCATCCGGGATCAGACGGTGAGTGCCCGGGAGCGACTCTTCCCTCAACCCCGTCATGGCGCGGCCGGTTTTTCCGCCAGGCGCGGCGCAGGCAGGTACGGGGCATACACCCTCCGGGGCCTGTCGCCTTAGGCCTCGGCAGGCTCAACGCTGCCGAGGCCTTCCTCTGCCGGAAAGCCGATCTTCACCCCTTCTCCTGCGCTGAACGCTGAAGAAGTGCCGGATCTTTGGCGGGAACGCCCAAGCCAGGCCGAGGGCTGCGACGCGGCCGTCAAGGCGCAAGACGTGCTGGCCGGCGCTACGCGGGTCCGGTGGCACACCCTTTCGGGCGCCCGCCAAATCTACCATCAGAGCCTTCGGGTGGGCGCATCTTACTGTCCCCAGTCAAAGCTGATCTCGGCGAGGAGACGGTTCCCGGGCCCGTAGTTCGCCTTGCGAAAGTCGTAGAGGTCGTCGTCGCCATCCCGCTCAAAAGCCCACGGCGACCGGATGCGCGGCAAGTCGGCCTCCCGAAGGTTGGCGATCGACGCGATCAGACGTTCCGCATATCCATAGTGCGCCGCCATCACCGCGTCGCAGATCTTTCGCTGCAGCAGTAGCTCCAGAGCCTCGACAGCGCCGTTCTCCGCCTGGAGAATGGCCTCCGGATCTGCCAGGTCCAGGTGACGAAACTCGTGCAGGAGCGCGGTACGGAAGTCTCCTTCTTTTTGTATCCAAATACTGCGAGCTGCGTAGCCGTCGCAGAACATGCGGGTGGCCCCGAAACGCGCGGAGGCGAGACCAACCAGCTCCAGCACCGGCAGCTGACCGTCGTCGTGGAATTCGAACTCGTCGAGCAGGTAGTCGTGAATGGTCGCGGTGAGCGTCTCCATGCACGGATGCGGTTCGCCGAAATCCCGCTCATCGAGCAGGAGGCCCTTGTGGTAGATGATGTTGCCCATGGGCGGTCTTCCTTCCGTGTTTTTGTCGCGTGCTGTGCTTCCGGCACAGCAAACAGATGGGTTCGGATGAGGATCAGCAGGAAAGACTGATCGATGGAGATCGTTTGCCGGGTTCAAACGCTCGGGTGGCAGCCGGTACAGGCGGACCTCCGAACGGCAAGAACCGCGCCCGGGGTGAACCCATCCATTCTGGAGGATGTCCGACCCGAGCAGCGCGGCGCTGAGTGCGCGGGCGTCGAGGCTACAACAGGACGCCCTGGTGCGTTGTGCCGTTGGTCTTGCTACCAGCGGGCCGGCAGTCGCGCGATAACAGGGCGCCGACCTGCGGAAATCGCAGCTCGTCTGCGAGAGCTGCATCGTATTGGCGCACCGCATCGCCGAAATCCCGGGTCATGACGGTGTGGTCATCGTGGCGAGCAATCGCCTCGGCTTGGCGTTCGATGGGCTCACAGATCAGCCGTAGGGCGCGTCCGATCGTGCCGCGGTGCCATGCGTCAACACCACGGATCCCATCGATCGCGATCAGTCCCACGGCGGTCGGGTAGTAGATCGCATGGGCGGCAAGCGGCGTCTGCAGCCCCCTGCCCATGATGCTCAGATGCGTCTCGAGCACGGCCTGCAGACCTGTGTCCCCGGCCAGGATCTCCGCGCAGGCGGTGCTTGCACGCGAGCGGTACGTGGGAAGCGTCCTGGTAAGGCCGCGCCCCAGGCCGCCCGAGGCGCGCCTCCAGACCATTTGAGTGGCGAAGGGGGCGGCTTGGTGCGGACACGACCACGCGTCAACCAGGGTGGGCAGGGCCAGGCGCGTCTTCGCGTCGTAGAGCGCCGGCACAATGCGCAGCGGACAAGTCAGGGGCATCGGAGTCTCCAGCTCGGGATCAACTGGAGAGAAGATCGGTCCATCCGCTGCCGAAAAAAAATCGGGCTCCAGTTTGTCAGGGATCAGCGCCCCTCGACTTGATCGGCAGCGTGAAAACTTCTTTGCATCCCGGCGCGCCAGCAAGGGGGGCCAGCCGCACGCCTCTTTCCGAGATTTCCTTGGGCGAGGGGCAAGGCTGCGCATGATTCATCCGTGCCCGCACCTCGCAAAAAGATCAGGCAGGGTATCTTGCGTATTGCGGCGCAGGCAGTGTCCACAACAGATTGCAGAGCACGCCCGGCGTCACATGGACGGGAAAGGTCTGGAGGTTATCAGTGGGACGGGGTTGGTCCAGCGAGGCCCGGCTATACTTCCCGGCAACAGCCTTGCCCGCCCAAACCCGGTCGTCACTCTCTCTCATCGAGGCACGCCGCAGCCCATAGCACCAAGCCTGTCATGCAACGGGCGTCGTCGGACAGGGAGCGGCGAAGGCGCAGAGGCGAAACCGGTGCCGTTCTGGACGACAACCTCCGACGGTTGTGTCGCAAACGGCACGGGGGCAAAAATGGCTGCCTTCGCCTAGCCTGCAGGTGACCAGCAGACAAAACTGCTGAAACGGGCGTAGTTCCGGCTCGAACTGGCTCTTGCGGATCATGCTCACCAACTCAATGCCGATCATGAACGACGCCGCTGACGTCAAGCTCTTGAAGTCCAGCATTGGCCTTATCCTGCGCATGATGAAGCGATGATCCTGTTGGACCATGTTATTCAGGTATTTGATCCGCACCATTTCGATGGGGATCGACCGCCACCGCTTCAGCATCCGGTTGATGTCTTTGACGCCTTGGGTAAACGCGCAAGGAGATCGTGCGCTGCATAAAGCGATACATCGTGCGGGAGATATTCAACGCCCTCTGCAGGCCGAAGTCGCCGCCGATTGCCGCTTGACGGACATAGGAGCTTCGATTTCATGGTCGAGACAATCAACGGCCTCTTCAAGGCCGAGATCATCCACCGCCGCGGACCCGCCCACGCGAGAGGCAACAGGCGTGCGTGGCGACAGGCTCCAAGAGCTGCCTTTCCTGCTCAACCGTGCAGCCCAAGAATGTCGGGATCATCCGTCCTCAGGTACAGGTCGCT
>VUAW01000022.1 GCA_008711135.1 Rhodobacteraceae bacterium LNNU 3342 | reverse complement strand
GCACCAGGAAATGCAAGCGCAAGGGCCCGATCCTGTGGTGCGCGCAGGGGTGCGCTAGGGCTGCGTCCTTGATGCGCAACGCGTGCTTGCTCACGAACTGCAGCGGAGCCAGCCAGCGAGCGCCGTGGTGCGCCCCTGCGCATCTGCCGGCGTCGCTTCGCGTGCAGCCAGGAGATCCTGCGAGCGCGGGGTCGAGGAAAGTCCGGCCTGTCGTCTCCGGGGACAGCCGAACCGGACCGTTTCATCGCCCGGAGTGTGGTTTCCCGCTTCTCCTCCAAAACCGTCGTCTGACTCTTAGTATGTATGTATAGGTGTAGATATGTAGATAAACATAAGAGTCAGAGAACGGTCTGCGGGAGACCGCGGGAGACCGTCCGGGAGAGGAAGCGGTTTGCCCAAAAAGAAACCGCGTCCGGGCGAACCTGCACCCCGTTGTAGGACACATACGGTCCGGCACCCACGCGGCACTCAGGGCGTCGGATGCTTCCGGGCGATCAGGTGGCCTTCTGCCTGTTCCGTCGGATCCACAGCCGGATCGCTTGCGGGATCGGGAGGAGACGGCAGGCGTTCTGGGGTTCGGGCGAGGTGCAGGCTCGCGCGCCCTTGTCCTCCGTTTCACTCGTTCGCACCAAGCGGTCCAACTTCTTCGGAGGCTTCTCGAGCTTGCATGGTGCTTCTCCAGGTTCGTGGCCCTTCTGCGCTTTCTCCCCTGCAGGCCTCTCCGCTCTCGCACCTCTCCTCGTTCCGATCTCCGGGCCGCTTACCTTCTGGACAGCCTTCTGATGCCTGGTGCTTCTTTCCCTTTGGTGCCGGCAGTTAGGCGTTCGGTTCTCGTCATTCGTGGCTCGAATGCGCCTTGCCCTTTTGGTGTTCTGGTTTGGATCGCCCGGGGAGTTCTGCTCTGCGCGTTGTTTGCTCGGGTGCAGTGCACGTCTCTGTGCTGTGGCTTGCTCTACGGCGCGCTGGGTTGGCCGGTGGACGCTTGCCTTTGCTTCAGATGATGTCGGGTAGCTGTTCGAGCGAGTTGCTCGTCTGGGAGCGTCTCAAAGCGTTGGCGCTTTGCCGCTTCCTCGGATGTCCAAGGTTGCATCGGCGGCAAAAAGTTGCTTTTGGCCCGATCTTGTCAACTTAGTGTAAACTTAGTGCAACCTTTGGCAGGAACTAAAGGCGAACATTCGGGTGGTCGGGTGGCCTGATGCAACCTTTTGCGGCCTCTTCCGGGGCGCTTTCGAAGGCGATGCAACCCTGATGCAACCCAGATGCAACCTTCATGCAACCTCGTCCGAGGCGCCCGGACCCGGGATGGTCTGCTTTCGAGGTGGAACGTGGGCTACCCGATCACTGCAGCCGCATGGGAGGAGAAGATCGCGGTAGGGTCTGGTCGCCGGTTGGACCGGATGGTGGGCATCGGGTTGCTGCACAACAGGCGCGTGCGGCCGGAAGATGGTTTCGCGATCTAATCAATGTGTTCGGTAGCTGTGGCGCACGCTGCTACAGCCCCGAAGAGGTGAACGATGAGCGCGACTGGAGCGTCGGGAAAGGGTGCTCTAGTGTTGTCGAGATATGCTTCTAGGATCGAGCCGGGCCGGATTGTATCATGCAAAGCGTAACCGGCGAACTTCCCGCAACCTGCGCAGGCGGACATGCCAAGGAAGTGCCGGTGCCGTCCCAAGCAGGAAACACATGTCGAGTGCCATCTGACGGTTGTCGCAGAATGCCAGAAAGGTCATGGGGCACGGCTTTTGAGCGGCATGAGCTGACCGGAGGCCGCGGATGAAGCGTCTTGCTCCGCCGGAAGAGGAGCGGGCACCTGTTGTAGCCAGTCGGCATCGACTTGCGTGAGTGGAAGGCGTCAATGCCTTTATCGAGTTCCGCTATGACGCTGGACCTGGTCTGCCGCCTCCATGGCGCCAAGTGCCTTGTCGAGGACGGCGTCGATGAGGCTGATGGAGATCCGCTGCGCAGTCACGTCGTCGGCGCCACAAGCGTCCTTCAAGGCAATGTAGGACTCCACGCCCGAAGCGGCCGACAGCGCGAGCACGAGGTCGCGGAAGGCGGCGGGGGACAATTCGCCGCGCATCGGAGCCAAAGCATGCTCATACATCGGGAGGCGCCGCCCGCCCCGGATTTGCCCAGGTTTGCGGGCCTGCGCGGAGCTCTCCAGAACCCGCGCGAGGTAGCGCCGGTAGAAGGTCTCGGCGTCCTGCACAGCCTGGAAGAGGTAGTGCCTCACCCGGTGGACGCGCTCGCGGACGTCGCGTGCATCGCCGACCAGCTCCTCGGGTGAGGGAACGTTCCTGTCCAGCGCCGCCTCGATCACCAAGGCATCGGCGTCAGGGAAGTAGCGGTAGGCGCTGGCGCGCGAGATGCCTGCCGCATCCGCCACGGCGTTGATGCTGAACGGCTCCCCGCCGTCCATCAGCTGGCGTGCGGCGGCGAGCAGGTCGCGGCGGGTCCGCGCCTTCTGCTGGACGCGTCCTTCGGTCAACTTCATCAGGGCTCTTTCTTGCGGTAGGCGAGTTAGAATCTTGTTGAGACTTATGTCTAATGAATGTATATGTGTCTTATGTCGTTCATCTGCAAGAGGCGACAGAAGGAGATCACAATGTCCTCCACACTGACCGCGGCAGCCGTCCCCGCGCCCCATCTCGAGACTGACACCTACCACCTGCTCGGGAACCTCCTGCGCTTCCTGGTTCGCAGCCACGAAACCGGCGGCGCCTACAGCCTGACCGAGGCGCTGGTCGCTCCCGGAGCCGGCGCGCCGCCTAACCGGCACCCGGCGGACGGGGAGGTCTTCTATGTCATCGACGGAGAGTTCGAGTTCACGGTGGAGGACCGCACGATCCTCGCCAACGCAGGCACCTGCGTTCCTGTCCCCGACGGTGCGGTCCATGCCTTTCGCAACGCCGGCACCGCACCGGGCCGGCTCCTGATCATCAACTCGCCCGGCCGCGACCATGAAGCCTTCTTCAGCGAGGCCGGCGACGCCCTGCCGCCCGGCACCCGCGAGCTGCCGCCGCCCTCCGGCGCGCCCGACATCCCGCGCCTCGTCGAGATCGGCCGACAGCATGGCCTGGAGTTCCTGCTTCCTCCCGGCACCGGGCGCTAAACGCGAACAGCACGGTGCTGCGGCCGCGGGCGGCTCCCTTCGAAGCGAGGGCCTGACCGCGGCCAACTGAAGATTGATTGTCCCAGTGCTGGCCTCTGCTGCCACACGGTCCGCATGCCAGCCCCACATCACCCCGATGGAGCCTCCCATGCGCGACATTGCCTTCGTCTTCTTCCTCGCCGCCGTCCTGTGCGTCACAGGCGGCATGATCTGGGGCCTCCAGATGGCCGCCAGCAACGACCATTCCATGGTCGGCGCCCATGCTCACCTCAACCTTGTGGGGTGGGCCACCATGGCGCTCTTTGGTCTTTATTACCGGGTGACGCCCCAGGCCGCGGAAGGCTGGCTGCCGCGCGTGCACGCGGGTCTCGCGATACCGGGGGTCGCGATCATGGTCCCGGGCATCGCCTTGGCCACGACCGGCGGCTCGCCCGCCGTGGCGATCGCGGGCTCGTTCCTGACCTTCGGCTCCATGGCGGTGTTCCTGTTCACCGTGGTCCGCCACGGCTTCGGTGCGCGCTCGGAGCCTCGGCACGGCGCTGCGGCCTTCGCCCCGGCGGAATGACGAGAGCTCATTGGACCGCCCGGCGCTCGTCGCACGCCGGGTGGGTCCGGGCGACGATAGCATCGGCCTGGCGTAGCAATCCTCAGGAGAGTCTTCATGGCTTCCATGCTGTCGATGGAGAACCCGGTCTTCGTGTCCTACGCCATTGCGGCTGCGCTCATGATACTCAAGATTATGGGTCAGGGCTGGATGACGGTGGTGCTCATGCTGAAGACCGATGCCGGCCTGCTCAACCCGGAGGACCTGCGGCCTTCGCCGGCCAATCGATCCCCTCGGCCCGAGCAACTCGACCCGCACCCCGTAGTCGAGCGCTCGCGCCGCATGCAGCGCAACGATCTGGAAAATATCCCAGCCTTCCTGGTGTGCGGGCTGCTCTTCGTGTCAGTCGAGCCGCCCTTCTGGGCGGCCGTGCTGCTATTTGTGCTGTTCGTGCTGACGAGGCTGGCCCACACGCTGGCCTACGCGACCGCGCAGAACCACGAGGTGCGCGCCATCTTCTACTCAATCGGCTCGCTCGTGATCATGATCATGGCTGTCTGGGTGCTGGCCGTAGCGGTGTTTTGACGCTGACGGCATGCAGCCGCCGTCGGAACCCGGCTACGGGCCGTTCTTGTTGCCCAAGCATGCTGCGGCTGTGGGCCTTCTAAGAACGGAACGGCTTTCTGGCGCTGAAAGAATCCGACGGCAGCGGCAACGAGGAGTGCGAGCCGGAGGTGCATTATCAGCGGCAGAGACAGCGCCCCCGATGACGTTCCCGAGGCTGACCTGACGCATCGCGCGGCCTGACGCTCTGGAACGGGTGGAGCACTGCGAGCGACGTCAGATACCGGCTCCGAGCCGTCCAAGCAAGGCCGCGGCGTCAGAGCGAAGTGGGGCGCCCTGCTGCAGCCCCTCACGCGTTCTCAGTGGCGTTGCCGCTGCGCAGGTGCTCCTTGAGCCGCGGCGCTGGCGTTGGCGCCGATCCTGTCCAGTTCTCGTGCCTTTCGGGCGCTTCCGTTGGCCGATCCCAGACCGTCTGACGCTTTGGCGTTCCTCTTCCGGTCTTGGCTCCACAGGGCTCTGTCTTGTCCTTGGAGGGGGGTTCAGGGCTAAACCGTCTCCCCGGGTGCGCCAGCGGCTCCTGGTCCTTGGGGATGCACGCGAGACAGGGCGGGGCAGGGCGTATCTGTTCCCGAAAGACTGCGAGGAAGGTGCCCGGTCCGCCGCCTGCGCGCTCTGGTGGCACCGGAGGCACAATAGCTCCGTAGCCCGCAGCGGTGCGCGGGTGAAGCCGGGTCGTCCGCCCAGCGTCTCGCGGCAGGTTCAAGCACAGTCAGGCGCGGCCTGGGCACCTGCTCGATCTCGTAAACCGGAGGTTCCGCCGCCGGCATGACTGGGGCACCCAAACCATCCCCATGATCGGACGCAGGCCCTTCTAGGACTTCGGTTCTCCGCCATCCCTCCCGCAGGGGCTAACTTCTGGTCTCCCTATGCTGCACAGGTCGTGCCATCCGTCTCCTGCCGACCCGGGTCCTGCACCGAGCGAACGATTGGGTTCCAGCATGAACGGCGCCTCCCGCCCGAGCCGTTCCCTGAGGGCGGGTGAATGTCCCTGTGCACCCGTCCTGTCTTCCGGTGACTGGCCTCCGTCCGGAGAAGCGATAGCTGGAACAGGTCGCCTGCAGGGAACAACGCCATGATGTGGCACAAGGTCATGCCTTCCGTTCCCACCGGCAGAATGCGATGAGGCGGCACGACTCTTCCGAGGACACGGCGTGTTTCATCCACCATTGATCCAGATCCCGCTTGAAGGCGCCGGGCAACATCCCGTTGCGCTTCCCTTCCGGATCAGTCCGCTGGGGAAGGCTCAGGCGCGGTTCAAGGAACGCTACGCCCTGGAGCCGGACATTGACTTGGCGCGCTATCGGTTCAGGGCGGTGGTTGACTGGGTGGAGCTTCGGTTTGAACTCGATAGGCAGACCCAGTTCCAGCATGTTCAGGCGGTGCTGGAACCGCATCTGAGGGCGACTCCCTACGTAAAGCCGCTCGATCCCGGACCGGGAGGGGCGTCCTCGCAGTTCAGTGCGAGGTTCCAGGATCCGCCCTCACTGGCAGAGATCTCCAGCGCATGCAGCGCGCTTGGCAAAAAGTTCAAGCTCTTGAAGCAGCCTGCGATAACCGGGCTGGAGGTGAGCATCGATGCCTATCCGCGTTCTGAGAAGGATGCGGACCGGACACTGATGGCGGCTGTCTTGCAGCGCACGCTCTTCACGGAACGCGACTACTGGAACAACGCAAATGACCGGCTTCGTTTCGTGACGTCGTCGAACAGCGCGACAACCGCGCACAAGGTGATCCCTGAAAAAGCCGGAGATCTGTCTGATCGACTGCTCGATCCCGAACAGCTCACGGTGCCGTTCGGGAACACGACGGTGTATCTCGGTGCCAAAGATAACGATGTCAGCTACCGGATCCAGAACAAGGTCGCCGACAAGCGAAACGCAGCTACTGGAACGATGGTGCCTCTGCCACCGGACAAGAAGCGCGCGCGCATTGAGGTCACCTTGCAGAGCGATGAACTTGCAGCGCTGACGCTTGGCGATCTGCAGAGCTTCCGGACGTTCAGGTTTGCGAGGTTGCAGGGGCGATACTTCCGGTTCTTGTTGCCGAGCTTCCGGAGCGTCAACCACTCGTCCAAGGCGTTGAGAGCCGCGTCAGAGCGTCTTGAGCAAAACCGGGCCTCCACCTTCCTGAGGGGAGGAATGCTGGCCCTGACGCTGATGGACATGAAACGGCAGGCCCACCGGAGGAGCTTGTTGCCGGACCTCAAGCGCCTCCTGCAGCAGCGCGGGCGCATCTACCGGGCGCCGCGGACGGGCGTGGGCGGCACTGCGGACTACGTGGCCTACGCGGGTCTGAACAGGTGTGTCAGCGAGGCGCTTCGCAAGCTTGATGAGCGTGAGCAGAGGGCTTGGGAACGGCTAGGGAAGGGAGGGCCATAGAAGGTAAGCCAGAATGGTGAAGTAAGCGCTTCCTTAGCTATTAGGCCCGGCCGCCCCACGAAGTAGCCGGGATAGCTGCAGATCCTGGCCATCAGCCCAGCCCGAAGTGCGCGTGAGACGGGCGAAAACGTCGGAAAAAGTTGCAAAGCGGGCTCCGGAGGCCGCTCGTTCTCCCTCTCGAGCAGGTGCCGCAGCTTGGTAGTGGTCCCGCTTGGACCACTTGGACCCCCTGGCCGTGAATCTCCTCCCTCAGGTGGTGGTGGTCCAATTGGACCAACTGGACCGCCGGAAGCTGTCGCACCTGCAGTGGTTGTGCTGGCGGCGCGACAGCGACTGGTCCAGACCTCACGCGGCTTTGCCGCCGCCGGCAGCGTCAGAAGGTCGGGCCGCCGCGTGCCTCTCGTCCAAGATCTGGACACTCACCGCATAGGCCCACGGGCGGCCCAAAACGCTGCGCGGCATCCTGAACTGCCATCCGGCACCTCCGTTCGTCTTGAGCAGGCCCTGCGCCTCAAGGTCTCGTGCGGCCTCATCGGGTCTGTGGTGGAGCTTCCTCCAGACATCACGTGCGACATAGAAGCAGTCCTGGTCCCGCCAGCCAAGAGGGGCAGGAACAGGCGCAGCCAGGCCCGCCTCAACGACCTGCAAGCCAGCCGCCGCCTCCTGCAGGAAGTCCCGCGTGACCGCCACCCCATCCTGTTGCGGTCTGGAAGCCCCTCGCGCGCGCCGCTGAAGCCAAGCCCCAAACATTTCAAGGGCTGCGTGGAGCGCGGAGTGGTGAGTCCAGCCGGTGATCCCAGCGCGGGTGGCAAGAGAGCCCGCTAGGGCCACAAGCGCGAAGCGCCACAGTGCCCGCTGTGTCTGACCATCTCCAGCCGGCACCTGATACCTATCGGAGGCGAGCGCGCAAAAGCGCTCAATGTAACTGCGATAATCTACAACCTTGTGGCGGTTCGCGATCAGAAAGCGAACAAATGCCGGTCCTGCGGTTCCATAGCAGCTGCTGTATCCCGTCTTCAGCCTTTCGGCAAAGTCCCTAGGGATGCCTGCGCCATGCAGGTCATCGAAGGCGCCATAAGGCCGATCTTCGGCGCCGAGCTCAAGAAGGCGCATCTCGTGGCCTGCCTGCGCATGTTTGCCAGCCGTGCGCATGTGCTCCGCTGCAGACACTTCGCCGGCCGAGATGATCGGCAGGTGCCATCTGGCACTCCGAGCGCAAGAGCCGGAGAGAGCCATCCGGAGTTTTCCCCGGCCGTTCCCGAGCAGGTAGAGCATGTTTCCAAGCTCGCTTGCCGGTGCTTCGGCGATCTCGTCGATTGCGAGAAGCGTTCCAGAAGCTGCCGCCGCCGCCGCTTCCAGCCCGTTCTTGGTGGCGTTCCACCCTTCTGATCCGACAGGGGGGCCCCATACGGATGACGCTGCACGAACAATCGTGCTCTTGCCCTTGGCCGAGGTGGCGCGCAAATGCACGCCGCCGCTTTCCTCGCCCAGCATTTCCATGAGCGGCCCCGCGAAGGCTAGGGAGATGCCCAGCATGAGAAGCGGGTTGCCGTTGCAGAGCGTCCCGACGCTGCTCCGCCAGTCGGCGAGGCTTCCTTCGGAGGAAGCTTCCGAAGCCCGCCCCGGCCGAGCGAAGATCACGTCGTTATCCCCGATCGCCGTGCCGTCGGGCAGCACGAAGGTCGTGAACTCTCGGCTGGTCCATCCCGGCTGCTCGACGAGCAGCAGGAGTTTCTCGTTCCGCCAAGTCTGCAGCAGCGTCACGAGGTGCTTCATGGCACCGGTTCCAGGCGCGAGCTGCAAGCCCGCCCCGAGGAGCGGCGCGATGATCTTCGGCAGCGCGCCCACGAACAGCTCTCTCGGGATCACATGGAGCTTCCAGCGATCGTCGCGATCCAGAAGTTCGATGATCAAGCTCCACTTGCCGCCCTGCGGCGTGCGGGCCTCGCCCACGAGCCGCAAGGGCGAGCAGAGCCAGGAAAACCCTTGGCCGGCAGCGTCGCTGATGTAGATGCCGTCGTCGCGCATGTAGTAGCCGGAAGGCAGATGACCATGGAGATCATCAGTCGTCATCGCCTGCATTTGGACGGGCGAGGGTCCGCGGACCGCCGTGAGAGAAGCCGTGGAGGCGGGAGGGGGAGTTTGATGTTTCATTGGAAGACACTGGTTGTCGTTGATCAGGCGCGTGCACCGAGATGCCGCGATCAAGTGTTGAGAGTGCGGGAGGGGCCGGATGTTAGTCCAGCAGCACGTTGAAGCAGAAGCTCGTCCGCAGCGTGCCTTCCCAGTCCAAGATATCGGAGAGGCGCCACCGGGTGGTGCGACCGCTGAGCTTGACCGGCTTGGGGAAGTTCTGCTCGCGCACCCAGCGCCAGATGCTGTCTTTCGACACGCACAAGCGTTGGGCAACCTGCTCGACGTTTAAGTAAAGGTTGGGAATTGGGGAAGCTGACATTGAGGGCTCCTATAGAAGGGTGAGGAGCAGACGGATGCGATACCGCCTGCGGATTATTCTATAGCGACCTCGACCTCGGGATGCGCACTTTTCTTGAAAAAAACTTTTGCGTGCATGATGGCAGGCGTCTGTGATGCGCCTTCGATTCCTGCAGCCGCCCTTTAGCGCCTGCTGATGCAGCATTTTCAGGTTGGCGGGATAGATGGCGGGAGCTTCTTGGGGCTCTTAATGAGCTCAACGAAATCAATCACTTGCAGGGGAATCTGGCGGAGAGAGAGGGATTCGAACCCTCGAGACGGTTTCCCGCCTACACACTTTCCAGGCGTGCGCCTTCGACCACTCGGCCACCTCTCCGGTGGAGGGTGTTTAGCGTGATTGTGGCAGGGGTTGCAAGGGGAGATATGACGGTGCGGGCGTGGAAAAACGCAAGCTCCGGCCCTCATAAGGGCCGGAGGCGCAGCCGTGTTTCAGCGGATGAGGGCGCCGCCGACGCCGCCGATGGCTGCGCCTGCAAGCGGCTCGCCCGCGATCACCTGACCGGCTACAGCGCCACCGACGGCACCGGTGGCGGCACGCTGGGTGCGGGTTTCGCCGCAGGCGGCAACAAGCAGAAGGACAGCAAGGCCAGGGGCGACAAGTTTGAGGCTACGGTTCATCGGGGTCTCCATGCTGTGGCGCCACGCGGGTCATCCGCAAGGCCTGTGGCGGATGAACGCACGACACGGCAAGTTGTTCGCGAAGATGAGCGTTTTCTGCCCCAGCTGTGGCATTCCCGCTCATCGACCCGCGAGGGCGAGCGCGGCAGCACCAAGATGCAGCATTGCCGGCATAGGGTAGGCCGGTCCCACTCCACGCCGTTGCCGAAGCACCTCAACCGTCTGGTCGAGGCTGCCAGAGCCGTGGCCCATCAGTTCCAAGGCCACGGCAACTGCGGTTACAGAGCGGCTGCGACCGCCCCGGCAGTGGACCAGAAGCCCCCCTCGGCGATGTGGTGGATAGTGCGCCTTGCCGGGGCTGGCCTGCGCCAACATTCCTTGGATCGCGTAGCCGGCGGCAAGAAGGTGAGCCGGATCGTTTCCCGGGCCATCAATCAGGCCGATGCGGGCGCGGCGCACCTCGGTTCCATCCGGCAGGGTAAGGGGCAGGGTAGGGATGTTGACCGCCACATTCAGCGTCGAGGTCACGCCCTTTGCCATCAGCAGTGAAGGATCATTGGCTGCTGTCCGGTTGCCAAGCCAGATCTGCCCCTGAGGCAGGTCCGCCGCAAGCAGAAGGACCGGGCGAGCATCCTCTTCAGCTTCATGCACGGGTGTGCCGGGGGCGATGTCAGCAAAGGTCAAGTGTAGTCTCCCAGGTAACGCAGTGGGCTAGGTCGGCGGTAAGCGGCGCCGCAGTTTCAGCAGGCGTAAAGGCCAGTAGCAGACGCCGCGCCCCTGTCTGCTGCGCCAGGCGGATCGTGTCCTGCCGCCGTGGGTGGACGTTCCACGGCAGCCAAGTCGCGGACCCATCGGCCAAAAGACGGGCTGCAGGGGTTTGGTCGGGGACATGGCCGCTGAAGACGAAGCGAAAGCCGCCGCGCTCCAGCAGTTCCGCAGGCAGCCCGTAGTCGGCGTTCGGGCCGATGGCGATAATTGTGTCCTGCGGCTGCCATCCGCCTGCGGGCAAAGCGGCGATGGCCGGAAGCGGTTCGGGCGCGAAGGGCAGGGTGCCAAGTTCCTGCGCAAGACGCGGGCATACCCGGACCGGCAGGCCGAGGCGGGCCAAGGTCAATGCCATTTCTGGTCCGCGCCCAGCCTCGGGGACGCATAGCACGGCCCCGGCCCGGGCCGCGTCGGCGATTGCAGCAATCTGATCCTTCAGGCTTTGATCACGCGCGGCGTAAGAGGCATCGGTGATCACTGTTGCCGCCGGTGGCGGTGGATCAAACGGCAGCAGAGCAGATTCGACGGACCAGTCGCCCATGTAAAGGAAGCCTCCAGCCGCATCGGTGTGGAACCAGACACCGCCGAGCGCATGACCGCTGCGGCCCAGCAGGAAGGGCACATCTGCCACAAGCGCCTGCCCTTGTTCCGGCAGGACCCGCCGATGGGATGGCGGGACCGGGCAATCCGAAAGCTCGGCCCATACCGCGGCAGTTGCATAGACGTCAGGGCATCCGATTTCGGGCCACAGGTGCAGCGCCCCGACGTGGTCGATGTGCGCGTGCGACAGGCACAGGGCGTCGACCGTCACCCCCCGAACGTCAGGGAACACGCCGGGCTCCGGCCCTTCGCCCAAGTCGAACAGGATGCGCGTCCCAGCAAGTTCCAGCAGAAAGGCCGCGGGCAGCTTGCCTCCCAGGCCGCTCAGTACCCTTAGTCGCGCCATGGCAGCACCCCTTCAGGCAGGCGGCGTGCAAAGGCCGACACTCCCAGCATCAGCGCCAGCACCAGGACCACCATCAGGCATCCCGTCGCTGCTGCGAGGGTCGAAGACCCGGCCTCTTCCAGAAAGATGATCATCGGCCCGATCGTCCGCGCGCTGGAAGAAACGAGGAGGATCGAGACCTGGATTTCATTCAGCGCCGTCAGGAACACGATGATCGCGCCTGCTGCAGCCGCAGGGGCCACCATCGGCCAGGAAATATCCCAGAGCCGGCGCAGAAATCCGGCCCCGTCGATCCGCGCGGCTTCGTCCATTGCACGCTCGATCTGCGCGAAGCCGCCCAGCACGGGACGCAGCGCCAGCGCAAGGAAGTTCGCCAGATAGGCTGCAAGGATGATCCAGACCGTCCCATAGATGCTGAAGCCCAGCCCCGGCAGCGGTCGCAGGAAGAACAGGATCATTGCGATGCCGATCACCACTCCCGGCAGCGCATATGCCAGATCTGCTGATCCCTGGATCAGCCGCGCGAGCGGGCCGCGCCGCCAGGTGATGAACCATCCCAACGTAACTGCCATCGCCGTCAGCACCACCACCGCGAGGGCAGTTAGCCAGAGGCTCGTGAAGAACGCGCCACGAATGGCTGCGTGGTGCAACAGGGCGTTGGCATAATTCGCGAAAGTCAGCGTTTCAGCAGTCAAGGGCTGGCCATAGCCACGGACCAGCGACGTCAGGAACAGCGACGACAGCGGTAGTGCCATCGTGGCAATCAGAAAGCCCCAAGCAGCAAGCTCCACAAGCAGGCGGGCGCGGCCCAGACGGTAGGAGACGCGCCGGCCCAGCCCGCTGGTACGCACATCGCCGCGACGCCCCATCCAGCCGGCAAAGGCGATGCCCGCCACGGTCAGCGCGGCCAGCAGCAGCGACAGAAGCGCCAGGTCCGACAGTGCCGAGGGACCAAAGTTATTCAGCTGCTGATAGATCAGCGTGATGAGTGTGGGATACCGCGCAGGAATGCCCAGCATCGCCTGAATGCCGAAGTTCCCGATGGCCGAAACGAAGGCAAGCGCGGCACTGGCCCAGATCCCGGGTGCCGCCAGTGGCAGGACCACCGTTCGCAGCAGCATCGGCGCACGGGCCCCGGCGGCGCGTGCAGCCTCGATCAAGTCGGCAGGCACCCGGCGCAGGGCTGCCCTCACCGACAGAAAGACCAGCGGCGCGTTATAGATACCCAACAGCAGGATGATGCCTCCGGCTGAATACAGCGGGTGCCGCATACCCGGTGCAGGCGCAAGACCAAGGCCGCCAAGGATAGCCGAGTTTGGTGAAAACGCCTGCACCCAGGCCAAGGCCATCACCTGTGGCGGAATCATCAAGGGCAGGACAAAGCCAAACACCCAGACGGACTTTGCCCGCAGATCGGTAAAAGAGACAAGTATCGCCGCCACCACCCCCAGAACCAGCGCAAGCGCGGTGGCGCCCAAGGCCACGAACAGCGTGTTTCCTGCCGCCGTCAGGACGCGCGGGCGGGTCAGCATCTCTGCCAGCCGCGACAGGTCCGGGACGCCTCCCGGTGCAATGGCGGTCCAGCCCAACCTCAGCAGCGGCGCAAAGGACAAAAGCAGCACGACCGCCGCAAGCAGCACCAGTACTAGCATTTCGACCGGCAGGCGGGCCGCGCGGGGGGCAGGCCGGGGGACAGGCGAGGGCCGTGGGGGGGCAAGGGGCGCTTGGGCGCGCCCCTCGGTCTTCATGTCTTCGACCAGTATCATCCGCCAAAGATCTCGGTGAACTTGGCGCGCACCTCGGCGTCGGTTTCAACCGCGCGGTCGCTGTCAACGGGCAGGAGGGTGATCTGGGACAGCAACGGGAAGCCTGCGGGCGGCTCCATCCCCGGATGCAGGGGCAGGTTGCCTTGCTGGACGACAAGCTCTTGCCCCGCTTCGGTCAGCAGGAAGTTCACGAAGGTCTTCGCATCCTCGACGTTCCGGGCGGTGGACATGATTGCCACCGGCTCGGTGATGAAGGACACGCCGTCTTCCGGATAGATGAAATCGACCGGCGAACCTGCGGCCTTGGCGCGGATGCTGTCGGCGTCCACGATGATGCCGTATTTCGCCATCCCACCGGCGACGGCGTTCAGGGCCGGGCCGTTGCCGCCTTCAGGGATGATGTCGAGGGCGTTCAGCCCCTCATAGAATTCCCAGCCCACCGACGGCACGTCGATGACGCTGTGGAGGTGGTTCAGCGCCGCGCCGGAATAAAGTGGGCTCGGTACCGCGATCTGGCCGCGGTTTTCCTCGGTCAGAAGCTCAGCCCAAGTGCTGACAGGCTCGGCGTTCTGGGTGTTGTAGACGATGCCCGTCGCCATGATCTTGGTGCCGAAGAAGGTCTTGTCGGCGTCATAGGTCGCGGGGTCCAGGCCCTCGACAGGCGCATCCGCGTAGGCCATCAGCCGCCCGTCGCGCTTCAGTGCGCCGAGGTTGATCGTGTCAGCCACGAGAAGCACGTCCGGGCGCACGTCGCCCGCCTCGATCTCCGCCGCAAGCACGTTCATCAGTTGGCTGGTGCCGTTACGGGTCCATTCGACTGTGATGTCGGGATGGGCGGCTTGGAAGGCATCGACCGTCGCCTGCGCGATTTCGGGCGACTGCGAGGTATAGAGCGTGATCGTGCCGGCCGAAGCGGGCAGGGCACCGCAAAGCAGGGCGACAAGGGCTGTCGTGTGACGCATGATGGTCCTCTTGCTGAAGGGGATGATGTCAGGCTGCCTCTGGCAGGACCCAGCCATCATCCAGGGTGACGCGAATGCTGTCGCCTGCCCGCACCGGATGATGCTGGGGCAGGTTCAGGGAAAAACGTGCCGGATGTCCGTCGGGCGCGGCCTCGACCCGGGTGAAGGCGCCGCGATAGGTGGTGCGCAACACCCGAAGCGACAGACCGGGTTCGGCATCGGACGCGGGACGGAGGCTTTCAGGGTGCAGGCTGATCCAGGCATTGCGGCGGGCGCCGGTGCCCCGCGCACAACGGACGGGAACGCGCTGGCCCAGCAGGTTCGCCTCGCCCCGTTCTGGGCCGGTAGGGGCAAAGCCTTCGGCCTCGATCACATAGCCCTCGCCGATGAAGCCGGCGACCATGGGGTTGGCCGGGCAGCGATAAAGTTCGGCGGGGGCGGCGAACTGCATCAACCGGCCGCGGTCCATGACCGCTACGCGGTCGGCAAGGGCCATCGCCTCTGCCTGGTCATGGGTGATGTAGAACATCGTCGCGCCGGTTGCCCGGTGGAAGCGGGCGAACTCTTCCTCCATCGAGGCGCGCAGATGGACGTCAAGGTTCGCGAGCGGTTCGTCCAGCAGCACCGCCGACGGTCGGGCTGCAAGGCAACGGGCAAGCGCCACCCGCTGCCGCTGCCCGCCCGAAAGCGCGGCGGGGCGGCGATCTCCCAGACCGGCAAGTCCAACAGTCTCCAGCGCCTCAGCCACGCGGCGTTCACGCTCGGCGACCGGTACGCCTGCCACCTTCATCCGGTAGCCGACGTTTCCAGCCACCGTCATGTGCGGCCAGAGCGCGTAGCTTTGGAACACGATGCCAAGATCGCGCGCCTCTGGTGGGACCTCGCGGCCTACGCCAGCTACGGTCGTGCCGCCCAAGGCGATGGTGCCGCGGTCCGGGCTCTCAAAGCCCGCCACCAGCCGCAGCAGCGTGGTCTTGCCACAGCCCGATGGACCAAGGATCGCCACGAATTCCCCCGACCGGATGGACAGGGTGACATCCGAAAGCACCTTGCGCCCGTCAAAGCTCTTGCAGACGGCGTTGATCTCGATGTCGGACATGGGAAGGGCCTTCGGACTTGCACAGCCAATCGGACTGCGCCGCCCTTCTGAAACCCTTTTGCAACAACCTTGCGTCGCCCGCGTGAAGCTTTGGCGACAAGATGCAGGTCAGCGGCCGGCGACCGCCGCCAAGTAGCCCGCGCATCCGTGCAGCGCGGCATAATCATCCTCGACCAGCCAGACCGGGAAGCTCCGCAGGAAGTCGCTGAAACGGCCCTTGTCGTGGAAGGCCTCATCAAAGCCGAAGGTGTCGAGCCAAGGGCCAAAGGCACGCGCCACGCCACCGATGAGGTAGATGCCGCCGAATGGTAGGTGCACCAGCGCCAGATCGCCCATGA
This sequence comes from Rhodobacteraceae bacterium LNNU 3342, assembly GCA_008711135.1. Taxonomy (GTDB): domain Bacteria; phylum Pseudomonadota; class Alphaproteobacteria; order Rhodobacterales; family Rhodobacteraceae; genus Halodurantibacterium. The sequence goes on along the minus strand of VUAW01000022.1, from coordinate 34,972 downwards.
CGCGGCCAAGGACCCCCACGAACAGCTGGGCAGTTTCACGCGCGGGGCCGTGGCCGGCCGCAATGGCCTCCATCACCTCGGCAGGCGAAAGGGCCTCTCCGGTGTGCCATTCGTGCAGCCCGGCAAGACCGCGGCCGGACAGCACATCCTCGACCGCGGCAAAGCCATGCTCGGCCTCGATATGACGGGCAAGGCGCAGCTCCTCGGCAGAACGGGCGGGCAGGGTGATGTGTCCGCATTCCGAAGCAACAACCAGCCGCCCCGCTGAACTGTCATGAACGGGTGCGGCGTTGAACCCGGTTCCCAGACCGACCACGAGCCGGGCAGACGCCGGTGCCGCAGGCAGGCCGGGAAGCACGGGGCTCAGGCTGTCCTCTGCCAGATAGCCCAGCGCGTGGCCCTGTGCCTGAAGGTCATTCAGCAGCGCAACGGTTCCTGCACCGGTGGCCAATGAGATCGACCGCTCGTCCATTTCCCAGTCGAGGTTCGTCATACGGGCAACCCCATCCCGCACCGGCCCGGCCACGGCAACGCAGGCGCCCTGAACCTCTGCCCCCAGCGTGTCGAGGAAGCTGCACAGGATGGCCTCCAGCCCCTGATGCTCCTCGTTGCTGAAGCGGCGGATCGTGTCTGGAAGCATCCGCCCACCTTCGGCCAAGGCGACGCGGGTGTTGGTGCCGCCAAGATCGGCCACGACAGAGAGGAAGCTGGGGTTGGTCATGGAACTCTCCAGATGCGATGTCCAACCCTGATAGGATGGGGCGCCCGTGGCCGCAAGCCGCAGGCGCGGATCCTCAGCCCCGGCGCCGCCGGCCTTCGCGTCCACCGCGGCCACCTGACCGGCCCGCCGCTGCCTCGGTGCTGGCCTCGGCAAAGCTCTTGCCTTCCTTTACCGCGTCCAGAACGCGAGAGAACCGGATCCACTCGCCCCCGTTCGGGTCGTGGTTCATCAGAAGGTTCGCAGCGCGGATCGCTTCCATCTCTACCGCGCGAACCGGGTTCATGATCGCGCTGGTCATGCCGGCCCCGATCGCCATGGGCAGGAAGGCCGCGTTGACGCCGTGCCGGTTCGGCAGGCCAAAGGAGATGTTGGAGGCGCCACAGGTCGTGTTCACGCCCAGCTCCTCTCGCAGGCGGCGGACCAGGGCAAAGACCTGCTGCCCGGCGCTGGCCATGGCACCCACAGGCATCACGAGCGGATCGACCACGATGTCATGGGCAGGGATGCCGAAATCGGCTGCGCGCTGCACGATCTTCTTGGCTACGGCAAACCGCACGTCCGGATCTTCGGAAATCCCCGTGTCGTCGTTCGAGATGGCGACCACCGGCACGTTGTATTTCTTGACCAGTGGCAGGATCGCCTCCAGCCGCTCTTCCTCGCCCGTGACGGAGTTCAGGAGCGGCCGCCCTTCGCACACCGCCAGACCGGCCTCCAGCGCCCCGGGGACCGAACTGTCGATGCACAGCGGCACATCGACCAGCCCCTGCACCAGTTCGATCATCCGGCGCATCAGCGGCGGCTCAGTCTCGTTGGGGTTGGGGTTGGAGTTGTAGACGACGCCCGCATTCACATCGAGCACCATCGCCCCACAGGCCACCTGTTCCAGCGCATCCCGTTCCACGGTCGAGAAGTCCCCGGCCTCAAGTTCGGCCGCAAGCTTCTTGCGCCCAGTGGGGTTGATCCGCTCTCCGATCACGCAGAAGGGTTCGTCAAAGCCGATGACGACGGTCTTTGATTTCGATTCCAATACGGTGCGGGTCATTGTTGATCCTTTTCCTGAGCTGCGGGCACTGCCGCCCGGCCGCCGTTTTCGATTGCCCAGGTGGCGTTCGTCTTGATCCCGCCAAGGGGGAAGAAATGCACGGCCTCGATCCCGAAATCAGGATGCGCCGCCTTGTGGGCTGCAAGATCCGAAAGGAACTCCGTCGGCTCGAACGGAAGCAAGAGCTTGGTCACATCCTTGGCCCGCTTCTGCAGCACGCCAAGCGAGGGGCCGACCCCACAGGCGATCGCGAACTTGAGCAGGGTCTGAAGTTTCCCGGGTCCCGCGACGCCGATATGGACGGGCAGGTCGATCCCTTCGGCCTGCAGGCGGTTGACCCAGGCGATGACCGGCTGTGCCTCAAAACAAAACTGCGTGGCGATGGCCATCCGCGCATCGGTGCGTTGTGAAAAAGCCTGCTTCCAGCGCAGCGCCTCTATCACGTTGCGATCGGACCCGTCCGGGTCAATGTCACGGTTGCCCTCGGGGTGGCCGGCGACATGCAAGCGTTCGAAGCCGTCAAAGAGCTCCGTTTCCAGCAGTTGCATCGAGCTGTGGAAGTCACCGGCGGGCTTGGCGACGCCACCCGCCAGCATCAGTGCCTGACGAACGTCCGCCTCGCCGCGGTAGCGGGTTATCCAGTCGGCCAGCGTCGCACGGTCGGGGATGATGCGCGCCGGGAAATGCGGCATCGGTTCGTACCCTTCGCGGCGCAGGCGGGCGGCGGTGGCAACCATCTCCTCGATCGGCGTACCTTCGATGTGCGCGATGTAGACGCGCGTGCCGGCCGGGAGCAGTTCACGGAAATCCTCGACCTTCTCAGCCGTGCGGGGCATCACCTCGATCGAATAGCCCCGCAGGAACGCCTCGAGCTGACCCTTGTCCAGTGCCGGCGCCTCGCGCCGAAAGTTGAAAAGCGCCATCAATCCCTCCCAGATGGCGGCCGGCCTCATGCCCGACCATCGTTGTCGATAAGCGCGCGCAAACGCGCGGTGTCGTATTCGGCCTCCAGCGCTGCCGCGATTGACTGCGCAAGCTGGTCGGCCTCTCCCTCCTGTTCGGCCTGCGGCACTTTGCGCCACTCGGCCAGGTAGGCGTCGCTGTCACGGGCGCCGATCTTCATGGCGCAGCGGTCGATGGCCTGTTCGAACCGTTCGGACAGCTGCACCTTGGACGCCCGCCGGCCGGAGCCTACGATGACCTGGGCCGGAATGTCGCGCCAGAAAACGATGGTGACTGCGGGCATCCGTGATTCCTTTCCTGTTCTTCCATAACGCGCGTACCGCTGCGCCGAGGCAGGGATTTCGACGCAAGCCACAACGCAAGCGACGTGCCCGGCGAAGATATGCCAAGCTCCGCCCAACGCCCATCCCTGCCAAGCTGAATTCGGCGCATGTTCTTCATGAGCGAGGGCGGAGGACCGCGCCGTCGTGGGTTGCGTCGTCGCGGGGCGGCGGATAGGTTAAAGGTAACTTGAATGGAGGGCGACGCCATGACGCCCAAGCGTCCAAGGGGAACGGGCGCGTTCCCGAAACCGGTTGAGCCGCCCGCCGCCCCGAAACCCGATCCGGCCGACCTTTACGGGGCGTTGGATCTGGGCACAAACAGCTGTCGCATGCTGATTGCCCAGCCCAAGGGCAACCAGTTTCATGTGGTCGACAGCTTTTCAAAGACCGTGCAGCTTGGCGCGGGGCTGGAGGCGACGAGCAGGCTCTCGCGCGCCTCGATGTCGCGTACGCTTCAGGCCCTGCGGATCTGCCAGCGCAAGCTGGAACAGCATCATGTCAAGCGGATGCGGCTGGTCGCGACAGAGGCCTGCCGCCGCGCGCGCAACGCCCGAGATTTCATCCGGCAGGTGCGGCGGGAAACCGGCCTCGCGCTGGAAATCATCCAGCCCGAGGAAGAAGCGCGACTGGCGGTGGTTTCCTGCGCGCCGCTGGTGTCCACTCGGACAGAACAGCTTCTGGTGGTCGATATCGGCGGCGGCTCTACCGAGCTTGTCTGGATCGACATTTCCTCGGTGCCGCGGCACGAACGGCCGCGGGCGATCATGCGTTTGCACGCAGGGTTCCATCCGCCCGAAAGCCCGTTCCCGGCTGCCAAGGTTGTGGACTGGATCAGCGTGCCGCTGGGGGTCGCGACGCTCAAGGACCAGTTCCAGGACGTCGAGGATGACGCCGCGCGGTTCGCCCTGATGAGCTGGTTCTTCGAGGAAAACCTCGCGGATTTCTCGCCCTACAGCCACCAGCAGCCGCGCGAGGGGTTCCAGATCATCGGGACATCGGGAACCGTGACCACGGTGGCGGCGTCATTCCTCAACCTGCGGCGCTATGACCGGAACAAGGTGGACGGGCTGCGCATGACCAGCGACCAGATCGACCGGGTGATCCGGGAATATCTGATTCTGGGACCAGAGGGGCGGCGGGTTGATCCCCGGATCGGGCGGGACCGGCACACGCTGATCATGTCCGGGGCGGCGATTCTGCAGGCCCTGATGCGCATCTGGCCGACTGACCGGCTTTCAGTGGCCGACCGGGGGTTGCGCGAGGGACTGCTTTACGCGCAGATGTGCGCGGATGGCGTATTGGAAGACGGACCGTTCTGAATGACGAAAAGCGGCGGAAAATCGGGCGGCACCGGGAATACCTCGGGGCGCGGCCAGCGGGACCTGCGGGTGCGGGTCAAGACGGCGCGGGGGCGCAAGCTGTCCTCGACCCGGTGGCTCGAACGGCAGTTGAACGATCCCTACGTCCAGCGCGCCAAGCGCGAAGGCTACCGCGGACGTGCAGCCTTCAAGATCCTTGAGCTTGACGACCGGTTTGGCTTCCTCGTGCCCGGCGCCCGCGTTGTTGACTTGGGCTGCGCCCCCGGCGGCTGGTGTCAGGTTGCGGTGTCCCGGGTCAATTCGCTTGGGGAAAAGAGCGGCAAGAAGGTCGGGCGTGTTCTGGGTGTCGATCTTCAGGAAGTGGAGCCGATCGCGGGCGCCGAGATTCACCAGCTCGATTTCCTGTCGGAAGGGGCGGACGATCAGGTAAAGGAATGGCTGGGTGGCAAGGCGGATGTGGTAATGTCCGACATGGCCGCAGCCTCAAGTGGGCACAAGCAGACGGACCACCTGCGTATCGTGGCGCTCTGCGAGGCTGCCGCCGATTTCGCCTTTGACGTACTTGAGGAGGGGGGCACCTTTGTCGCCAAGGTGCTGGCTGGGGGCGCGGAGAATACGCTTCAGGGGATCCTCAAGCAGAATTTCCAGAAGGTGTCGAACGTCAAGCCGCCGGCAAGCCGCTCTGACAGTTCCGAGAAGTTCGTGGTTGCGACCGGCTTCCGCGGTCGCAAGCAGGCGGATGAAAACCAAGACGAATGACATGAAAAAGCCCCGCCAAGGGCGGGGCTAAGGCGGTGCCACAGCCTGGGGCGGGCACTGAGTCCGGGGCGCGACGGCCCCGTGTATTAGATCAGGCGCCCCAGTGACGGACCGGGCCGCAATCCATGTGCACGAAGTTGGAACGCGAGTAGCGGCCGACGCCACCGGCGTTACAGGCCTGCGCCGCACGATACATCTGTGCAACGCTGCGCGACTTGAGCCGAAGGTCGGCTGCCTGCGCCTGCATGTGAAGGGAATTCTGCGCAACACCGGAAGAGCGCGAGCGCAACATGGCGTTGGTCTGCGGCGAACGATAGCCCGACAGCATCGTGTAGGGTTCGCTCACTTCCATCATGCGATGGGAAGCCGCCATGATGTCGATTGCGCGGGGGTCAAAGCCCTTGGCGGTGTTGGTGCGCCAGTCCCGCATGAAGTGGCTAATTTCAGACATTGCTTCGGGGATGTAATTGCCATCGATCCAGTAGATGGTGTCGATGCTCTCACCCGTACGGCCTGAATACATCCGGATCCGCCGGAAGTCCCCTGCGCCGCGGAGCAAGCCGAAAGCGTGGGAATAGGTGGGGGCTGCTGCGAGCGTGGTGGCCGCGAAAAAGCCCAGCAGGGCACGCCGCGAGACGCCCTTGTCCGTAATGTTTGTCATGCCTGAACGCCTGTCCCGTAGTCCTTGCTGCCGTTGTGGCAGCTTGTTTCGTTTCTGCGTTGAGGAACTTATGTCACAGTTCAAACGTTTTCCAAAGACCGGAGTCGATGCTGCTGGCGGTTGTTAACGGGTTCGGCGAGAATTCGCCCAAAAGTTGCTTCACAGGTGGAGCGTTCCTGCCGAAGCGCCAAGTTGTCGCGCGCTCGCGGTATAGTTGCGCGTGCGCCACAGGCGTGGCAGCTCATTATCGGCGCTGGCGGAATTCCAATGGACGCCGGTGCGCCAGCGTAACAAGCTGGACACAACAAGAACAAGAGGCCGGGCAGATGGCAGAAGTTTGGAAGGCAAGGCGGGTGCTCGCAGGGGCCGCCCTCGGATTGTCGCTGGCATTCGCACTGCCGGCAGGCGCCGAGGTCAGTCTTGCCTATCGTCAGGCGGTTGCCGAGGCGGTTACGGACTCGGACGCGCTGACCGCCTTTTATGTTGAGCGCGACTATGCTCCCTTCTGGACGGCGCCTGAAGGCAGCGAACTCCGCGCGGCCTTTTTCCACGCTCTTGCACAGGCGGAGGCGCATGGACTTCCCGCAGCGCGTTATGATGCCGAAGGGTTGAAGGATCTTCTGCGTGATCCGCGCAGCGACCGCGACCTGGGTGTGATCGAGGCGCGGATGAGCAGGGCCTATCTGAACTGGGCTCGCGACATTTCTTCCGGGGCGCTTGAACCTTCGGCCTTGGGCATCGGGATCGTGCGTGAAGTACGTCGCCCGGATGCGTTGAGCCTGCTGCAGGGGCTGGCGCGCGATCCTGCTGGCTTCATTCGCAACCTTGCGCCGCGTACCCCGGAATATGCCGCCCTGTTGCGGGAAAAGCTGCGGCTGGAGCGGGAAATCGAGGGGCCGGGCTGGGGCGCACCGGTGCCGGCTGACAACACGCTGCGTCCGGGTGACAGCGGCGGCGCCGTCATCGCCTTGCGCGACCGGCTGATTTCGATGGGGTACCTGCAGGCAAGTGCCGCGGCCACTTATGATGCGGCGCTTACTGCGGCCGTAAAGAGTTTCCAGGCCGATCATGGCTTGGCCGAAGATGGTGTCGCCGGCGCCGAGACGCTTGGCCAGGTCAATCAGAGCCCTGTTCAGCGCCTGCGCTCTGTCCTCGTCGCGTTGGAGCGCGAGCGGTGGCTGGGTGATCGGGGGTCACGGCATGTCTGGGTCAACCTCGCGGATTTCACCACCCAGATTATAGAAGATGGTCAGGTCACGTTTGAAACCCGGTCGGTCATCGGCAAGGACATCGCCAGCCAGCGCACGCCAGAGTTTTCGGACACCATGACCTACATGGTCATCAACCCCAGTTGGACCGTGCCGCGGTCGATCACCGGACGCGACTACCTTCCGGCGCTTCAGCGGAATCCCAACGCGGTCGGGCATCTTCAGGTGGTTGACGCGAGCGGCCGCGAAATTCCGCGCCACGCCATCGACTTTACCCGCTTCAACACGCGAAACTTCCCCTTCTACATGCGCCAAGCGCCAGGTCCGCAGAATGCGTTGGGAACTGTGAAGTTCATGTTCCCGAACAAGCACGCCATCTATCTGCATGACACGCCGCAGAAAAATCTGTTCGGCAATGACCTGCGGGCCTATTCCAACGGCTGCATCCGTCTGAATGATCCGCATGACTTCGCTTTTGCGCTTCTGGCAGGGCAAGAGGCCGATCCGCAGGCATTCTTCCACCGGGTTCTCTCCACCGGGAGGGAAACCACGGTGAACCTGAAGCGCCCCATTACCATTCACCTCGACTACCGGACGGCCTTTGCGACGCCGCAGGGAAAGGTGGTGTTCCGGCGGGATGTCTACGGCCGCGACGCCGCGATATTCGATGCGCTGGGTCAGGCCGGGGTGGCCTTGAGCGGCGTTCAGGGCTAAACCGGCAAGGGTGGCGCAGTGCTGCCGGAATGTGACGGGGTGCCCATGCAACGCAAGAGTTTCACGCTGCAAGAGATCGCGCGGGCACTCGACGCCCGGGTGGAGGGGGACGGGACGCTGACGATCAGCCGTGCTGCCGAGCCCGCCGAAGCAGACGCTGACTCGCTCGCCCTTGCCATGGACCCGAAATACGCTGATGCGCTGCGCAGTTCAGGTGCCCAGGCGGCGATTCTGTGGGACGGGGCGGATTGGCAGGGAATGGGCCTGAAGGCCGCAATCATCGTGCCGCGCGCCCGATATGCCATGTCGGGCCTGACCCGGCTGATGGATCCGGGGCCAGAGATCGCGCCCGGCATCCACCCGATGACCGACATCCACCCAGAGGCGCAGATCGGAGAAGGCGCACGTATCGGTCCCTTCGTTTCCATTGGCCGGGGAGCGGTGATTGGTCCAAACGCCCGCATCGCCAGCCACGTCAGTATTGCCGAAGAGGTGATCCTGGGGCCGGATGCTCTGTTGATGCAAGGGGTGCGGCTGGGTGCGCGGGTACGGATTGGCGCGCGCTTCATCGCGCAGCCGGGCGTGGTGATCGGCGGCGACGGCTTTTCTTTTGTTACCCCTGAAAAGTCTGGGGTCGAAGAAGTCCGCGAATCTCTCGGCGCGCGTGAGGCGGCGCGATCGCAACGCTGGACCCGCATCCACAGCCTGGGTGCCGTTCAGATTGGCGATGACGTGGAAATCGGCGCCAATTCGACCATCGACCGGGGAACGATCCGCGACACGGTGGTGGGGGACGGGACCAAGATCGACAACCTTGTGCAGATAGGCCACAACAGCCGGATCGGCGTGAACTGCCTGCTGTGCGGCCTTGTTGGCATCGCGGGCTCGGCGCGGATTGGCAACAGGGTGGTGCTTGGCGGACAGGTTGGGGTCAGCGACAACATCTTTATCGGTGACGACGTGATCGCGGGCGGGGCGACCAAGATCTTCACCAACGCACCGGCGGGGCGGGTTCTGCTTGGCTCACCGGCGGTGAAGATGGAAACGCAGGTAGAAATCAACAAGGCAGTGCGCCGCCTGCCGCGGTTGTTCGCCCAAGTGGCCGAGCTTCAGAAGGCAGTTTCAAAGCGGGCTGACGGCGACGGGTCCGGGCCCGGCGCAGGAGAGTGACCATGGCGCAAAGTGTTCAGGACCGTGTCATTGCCATCATCGCCGAACAGGCCGTGCTCGATCCCGGCGACGTGCGCATGGACGCGACGCTGGAGGATCTGAGGGTGGACAGCCTTGGCTTGGTGGAGAGCATCTTCGCCATCGAGGAGGCCTTCGATATCACAGTGCCCTTCAACGCCAATGAGCCCACTAAAAGCGAGTTCGACATATCTTCCGTCGGCGCGATCATTCGCGCGGTAGAGGGGTTGGTGCAGGACCAGAAGTCATGAACCGGGTGGTCATCACCGGCGCCGGAACGATCAACGCGCTGGCGCATGACGTGCCGGGAACCATGGAGGCATTCCGCGAGGGGCGGTGCGGCATATCCGAGCTTCGTTTTCGCGACGTGGAGCGGCTTTCTGTCCGGATTGGCGGCCAAATTCATGACTGGGCACCCGAAGAGGCTTTCAACCGTCAGCAGATCGCACTTTACGACAAGTTCACCCAGTTCGTGCTGATTGCTGCCAAGGAGGCCATCACCCAGTCGGGGCTGAGCTTTGAGGATCCGCTGTCATACGATGCCGGCGTCGTGCTGGGCACGGCCGGCGGTGGCGTGAACACCTGGGACGAAAATTATCGAACAGTTTACGAAGAGGGAAAGAACCGCGTTCACCCGTTCGTCGTGCCAAAGCTGATGAACAACGCGGCAGCCAGCCACATCAGCATGGAGTTCAACCTCAAGGGTCCCAGCTTCACCGTCGCCACCGCCTGCGCCTCGTCCAACCACGCGATGGGGCAGGCGTTCCACATGATTCGCGGCGGGATGTGCAAGGTGATGATCACCGGCGGGTCCGAGGCGATGTTGTGCTTTGGCGGGATCAAGGCGTGGGAGGGGCTGCGCGTCATGTCCCGCGACGCCTGCCGGCCCTTCAGCGCCAACCGCAACGGCATGGTGCAGGGCGAGGGTGCGGCGATCTTCGTCTTTGAAGAATACGAACACGCAAAGGCGCGTGGCGCTGACATCTTGGCTGAAGTGGTGGGCTTTGCCATGACTTCGGACGCAGGGGACATCGTGATGCCTTCGGCCCAAGGGGCGGAGCGGGCAATCGCCGGCGCCTTGCGCGACGCGCGGCTGAACCCCGAAGAAATCGGCTACATCAATGCCCACGGCACTGGCACTGCGGCCAATGACAAGACCGAATGCCTCGCCGTGTCCAATGCTTTTGGGCATCATGCGGACGCGTTGATGATCTCTTCGACCAAGTCGATGCATGGCCACCTGATCGGCGGAACAGGAGCGGTGGAACTTCTGGCCTGCATCATGGCCCTGCGGGACGGAGTGATCGCGCCCACGATCAACTATGAAGAACCCGACCCTGAATGCGCGCTCGACGTCGTGCCGAACGAGGCGAGAGAGGCGAAGGTATCCGCCGTGCTGTCAAACGCCTTCGCTTTTGGTGGGCTGAATGCAGTTCTGGCCCTGCGCCGGGCGTGATGTGGCGCCGCCAAGGCGGCGCCAGCAGGATCAGTTCGCATCAGCCTCGGCGTTGCGGGCAGCAACCGCGTCATAGCCTGCGGTAAAGCCGGTAAGCGAGATGTCCAATGCAACCTGTTGATCAGGTGCCGCCACGGGGACGATGGTCATGGTAGCCCGGCTGCCGCGCTTGAAGGCATCGACTTCGGCTTGGGTGAAGCCCACGCGGGCGATACATCCGATCGGGCTGCACCAGGTGAAGGGATAGCGTTTTGCCTGCGCCCCATCGACCTGAATGGTGATCTGCTGGGTCAGCAGCGTTTCCAGCGGCGTCACGATCGTGGCGCCAGCCGCGGCCTGCTGACCGGCAGGTAGGGCAAACATGCTGATCTCGGCGACCGAGTTACCCTCGGCATCGTCGAGAAGTTGATAAAGCTGGCAGGAGTCCTGCTCCTCGGGGATGCTAATGCAGCGCATCTGCCAGTCGCCGAAGGATTCAGCAATGAAAGGCTCTGCCCCACCTTCCGTACCGATTTCCTCACCCATCGACAGGTCGCCGGGGGCTGCCACCGGCGCGTCGCCGACGACGGGCGCTTCGGGTTCTGCCGTTTCGGCATTCTCCTGCGCTGCGACCGGCGCCGTCAGCGCACAAAGCAGCACCGCAGCCAGGGCAAGGGGTTTCCTCATGTCGGACATTCCAATTTCCATCGGTTTCTGTTTCCAGAGCCCGTGTAGCACAAGGGTACGCGGCTGTCAGGGGTGATCCGGCGGGAAGGGGGAAGCCTTGCAGGGTGTTGCCGATGAAAAAAGGGCCCTGTACAGGCCCTTTTCACTTCGTGCGCTCCCTGTCGGACGGGCCGACTTTCATTGCCTCGAACGCTACGAACTTATGACAAAACCGTCAACAAAATTCTGTGGCAAAAGGCCGCGCCCGGTGGGACAGGCGCGGCAGTCAATCTGAGGAAGTAACACCAGAACGGCAACGCTGCCCTGATTGCCGCCAACATCGCAGAGAAACCTTAACATTTTGCGAATGCGAGCCTCAGTCCGCGGCCAAGGGCCGGATCTTGAGCATGGTCAAACGGTTTTCCTGCCGGGCCGCGACTTCGAACCGGAAGCCGTGGAAAGCGAAGACCTGTCCCTCATTGGGAATCATCTGCGCTTCGTGGATGACCAAGCCCGCGACGGTGTTCGCTTCCTCGTCGGGCAGATTCCAGTCCATGGCACGGTTCAGGTCGCGGATCGTCATGGCACCATCCACAAGATAATCGCCACCTTCGGACCGCTTCAGCGGGGCGCCCTCATCCTGGTCGAACTCGTCGGCAATTTCGCCCACGATTTCTTCCAGAATGTCTTCCAGCGTGATCAGTCCCCGAAGCGCACCGTATTCATCGACCACCAGCGCGAAATGTGCCCGGCGCCGCAAGAACTGCCGCATCTGATCGTCAAGGGGCGTGGTTTCGGGTACGAAGTAGGGCTTGCGGGCGATGTTCATCACCTTCAGTTCCCCCACCGCGCGGAGGCGCCCGCTGGCGGCGCGGAGCAGGCGGTCGACCTCGCGCAGCAGGTCCTTGGTGTGGATCACGCCCACGATATTCTCGCGCTCGCCCTTGTAGGCAGGCAGGCGCGTGTGGGGCGAGGCAAGCACCTGCGAGATGATCGCCTCGGGCGGGCTCTCGATGTCGATCATCTCGATCTGGCTACGGTGGCGCATGATCTCTTCAACTGTGCGATCGCCAAGGTCGAGCGCGCCGAGCAGCCGGTCCCTGTCTTCCTTTCGGACGGACCCTTCGGAATGGCCAAGTGCAATGGCCCCAGCGATTTCTTCCCGCACTGAAAGCACCTGGCTGTCCGGATCAGTCTGCACCCCAAATAGCCGCAGCAGCGCCCGCACCAGCAGCCGCACCGCGCCTACAACCGGTGCAAACACCATGATCAGGATCCGGATGACGGGGGCCACGCGCGACGCCGCGCCTTCCGGGTTGGTAATCGCATAGGTTTTCGGCAGCACCTCGGCAAAGATCAGGACGAGGAGCGTCATCACCAGCGTCGCCAGCGCGACGCCGCCTTCGCCCAACATGCGGGTGAACAGGGCTGTCGTCAGAGAGGTGGCTAGGATGTTGACCATGTTGTTGCCCAACAGCACCGAACCGATCAGCCGCTCGCTGTCCTCGGTCACGCTAAGGGCGGCCTGCGCGCCTGCCGATCCTTTATCCGCCTGCGCCCGCAGCTTGCCGCGCGAAGCGGCTGTCAGCGCGGTTTCAGATCCGGAAAAGAAGGCAGAGAGCAGAAGAAGCGCAAGGATCGCCACCGCTGTCATCCAGAAGGCGGCGTCGATCATACTGGAACCGTCGTCCATCGAGAGGTTTACCCGTTCTTGCTTGCGTCAACTTTGGTTATGAGAGGTTCAGGCCTGCGGATCAAGTCGCGCCATCCTGTGCAAGTGGATGGTGCTGCAGAACCAGATCGCGAAGCCGATCCTCAAGCACATGGGTGTAGATTTCGGTCGTGGAAAGATCGGCATGCCCCAGCAATGTCTGGATCACCCGCAGGTCCGCCCCATTTGCCAGCAGATGTGTGGCAAATGCATGGCGCAGCGTATGTGGCGTAACCTGCGACGGCGATATGCCAGCCTGTACGCAAAGTTCCTTGATTAGCATGTAGAACCGGTGGCGGGTCAGGAACCCCTCGGCCGAGCGTGAGGGGAACAGGAACTTTGACGTAGGAAGGCCCTTGGACCGCCCAAGATCCTCGGCCGCGTCCCGTTCGGCCAGCCATTCCGTCAGCGCAGTTCGCGCAGGAGGCGAAAGCGGCACCATGCGTTCCTTGCCACCCTTGCCCCGCACCAGCAGCATCCGCGGGTCGCCCCGCGCAGCCGAGACCGGAAGGCTCACCAGTTCCGACACCCGCATCCCGGTAGCATAGAGCAGTTCCATCAGGCAGGTGTTGCGCAGCCGGTCGGCGCGATTGCGCCCGCTTGTCCGCGCGGCCTGCAAAAGGCGCTCCACCTCCTCGACCGTCAGGGTCTTGGGCAGAGACTTGGCCTTGCCCGGACCCTTGATCTGAAGGGTAGGATTATCGGTGCGCCATTCCTCGTCATAGGCAAAACGGTAAAGTTGCCGCAGGGCCGAAAGCCGCCGTGCCCGCGTCGCCCGCGACAGGCCCTGCGCATCGCAATGGATCAGGTAGTCCTCGATGTCGCTACGGCTGGCCGTGGCAAAGTCGAGCCCCCGGTGCACGGCCCAAGCTGCGAAATCCTGCAGATCGCGCCCATAGGCCAGCCGGGTGTTCCGCGCCGCGCCAAGTTCCGCTGCCTGCGCTTCAAGGAAGGCGGAAATCCAGCGTTCCACTAGCCCCGCCTTTCCAGCAGCATCAACTGCAACGCCGCCTTGCGCGCGGCATCTTCAAGCCCGAGGTGGCGCAGAGAGGCGAGTCCGTCGGCCGCGCCGCGCAGGTTGCCGCCCGCCGCTTCGCTGAGCTGCTGCACTGCCCGCAGGAGCGCCTCGCCCCGGCGGTTCTGGTCCACGAGCTCGCGGGTGGCGTCGGGCATCCTGCGGGCGGTGATGCCCTCGCGGATGGCCGCGGCCATCGAACCCGGCGCCGTATGCTCCCCAAGATCCCCGCGTGCGAGACCGATCAGGAACCGTTCCTCGTTGTTCTTTGGCTCACGTGCAATGGCGGCCTCTTCATAGGCCGGCGAGAGGAGGGCGAGCCGGAACGCCAGAGCGCCGGCCTCGCCAGACACGTCTCGTTCCAGAAGCCGCTCGGCGAAAAGCTGCGCGAGGATCACCTCCAGCTGCGCCTCAGCCATGGCGTCCCAAGCGGGTCTCAGGACATCGGCCAAGGCCGAGGCGTCGGATTGCGCAAGCGCCCGGTCCAGCCGCTGCACGGCACGGACCCGGTCCCAGACCCCGCCGGAAGCGGCCGGGGCGCGTTCACTGTAAAGCCCTAGCAGACGGTTCGGCGACAGGCCGCCCAGCCGGGCCAGCCGTTCCGCGGCCTCGATCTGCGCCTTCCAGCCCGTGTTCGCACGCAGGTCCGCCTGGGCAAAGGCGACGGGCAGGGTGTGGGTTGGGATCGGCTCTCCCAGTGCCTCGAACATCCGCCAGACCAGCGGCGAGGGGCGGGGCGGCTGGGGCAGGGCCTGCTCACCCTCGAACAGTTCGGGATCAAGGAAACGTGCCAGCAGTTCCTCATCCTCGTCTGTGATATGGCCAAGGGCGTGGCCAGTGCGCAGGCTCAGCGCGGCGGCATTCCAGTCGCCCCCGCGGGCAAGGCAGAAGATCCGGGCCTGGAAGGTCGGCGCGATCTGCGGGGTCGCCCGCATTGTATCGCAGGCGCGATCTTCCTCTCCGCTCAGCAGCGCCACGTCGAAGAAGCGGCGGAAGGTTTCTGGCGCATCATGCCCAACCTGCTCCAGAAGCGTCATGGCCGGGTCAAGCGCGCCAAATTCAAGCAGCTTGTCCACGCGGGCAAGGAACAGCCGCCCTTCGCCGTCAGAGCCGGGCGGCGGGTCAAGTTCCGCCAGCAACAGCGTATAGATCAGATCCTGCACCGCCGGCAGATCAGAAGGCTTTATTGCCTGGATCAGCGGAACAAGATCCCCCACCGCGGTGGAGCCCCAGAGATCGCGAGGCAGGCCGCTGACCGAAGGCGACAGGATGCCCGCCGCGTCCCAGTTCGGCCCGTCGATGGGGCGGGTGCTGACCTCCTCGGGCAGGGCGCTGCTGGTGATGGCGGGTTCCTTGCGCGGTTCAGGCCGCGTCATGGGGGCGGCGACTGACTCGGACAGCCAGTCGATGGCAGATAGCGGCGCCTCGGCCCGCAGCGGGTCGGGCAGGGCAAGGACAAGGCACAGCGGCGCGAGGAAGCGGGCGTTATTCAGCATTCAGTTCGATGTCTTTGATGACTTCACCTTGCGACGGCCGCAGATCCCCCAAGTAGGCATAGCCAACCAGCGCCACAAAGCCGATCAGCACCAGAAAGACCACCAGTTTCAAAAGTCGCACCATGCCCTCGCCTCGTTTCTTATTGGTTCCGCGCCTTGGCCCGGATTGTGCGGATTATATATGGCATTTGTTTGCGGATCACGCCATTCAGGGGCGCAAACTATTTCGCGGGAAACGGCCGTGGCGTGGCGACTAAAGAAGACAATCGTGCTGGTGGGCATGATGGGGGCCGGCAAGACGGCCGTGGGCACCCAGCTTGCGCGGCTTTTATCCGTGCCCTTTGTCGATTCGGATGACGAGATCGAGAAGGCCGCCAACATGACCATCGCCGAGATCTTCGCCCGGGACGGAGAAGATTTCTTTCGGGCCAAGGAAAGCCAGGTGCTGTCGCGGTTGTTGCGCGGGCGGCCCTGCGTGCTTTCCACCGGCGGCGGCGCGTTTTTGGCCGAGGCGAACCGCAACGTGATTTCGGCCGAGGGGCTTTCCGTCTGGCTTCGGGCTGATCTGGACCTGTTGTGGCAACGGGTACGTGCCAAGGCGACGCGGCCCCTGCTGCGCACCCCGAACCCGCGCGAAACGCTTGCAACGCTTTACGAAGCGCGGGTCGGGATCTATGCGCTGGCCGACATGGTGGTCGATGCCCGGCCCGACCTGTCGGTCGAGGTGATGGCCGACAAGGTGCTTCAGGCGGTAACCGCCCGCAGCGACGTACTTGAAAAGAGGTGACTGATGGATGTGGTGAAGGTTCCGCTGGGGGCGCGGTCCTACGAGGTGCGGATTGGCTCTGGCCTGCTTGCCGGGGCGGGCGAACAGATCCGGCCGCTGCTGCGCCGTCCTCGGGTGGCGATCGTGGCGGACCAAGGGGTTGCCGCGCTGCATCTGGACGTTCTGAAAGCGGGGCTTCAGGCCGCGGGGATTGACAGCGTGTCGCTGGTACTGCCGCCGGGTGAGGGCACCAAAAGCTGGGCAGAATTCGCCCGCACCACGGAATGGCTTCTGGCGCAGAAGGTGGAACGGCGCGACGTGGTCGTGGCCTTTGGCGGCGGCGTTGTGGGGGACCTGGTTGGGTTTTCTGCCGCTGTCCTGCGGCGCGGGGTGCGGTTCGTGCAGATCCCGACCACACTTCTGGCACAGGTGGACAGTTCGGTCGGCGGCAAGACGGGCATCAATACCGCGCAGGGCAAGAACCTGGTTGGCGCCTTCCACCAGCCCGCCCTGGTGCTGGCTGATACCGGGGTGCTGGCCACCCTGTCGGCGCGGGATTTCCTTGCCGGCTATGGTGAGGTGGTGAAATACGGGCTGCTGGGCGACGCGACCTTCTTTGACTGGCTGGAACGCAACGCCCCTGCCATGGCTGCAGGGGATGAGGTCCTGCGGCGCTATGCCGTCCGCCGCTCGGTGGAGATGAAGGCCGAGATCGTGGCGCGGGATGAGACCGAGGAAGGCGACCGCGCGCTTCTGAACCTGGGCCACACCTTCTGCCATGCGCTGGAGGCGGCGACCGGTTATTCCGACCGGCTTCTTCATGGCGAGGGCGTGGCGATTGGCTGTGCGTTGGCGTTTGAGCTCAGCCATCGGCTGGGGCTTTGCCCGGCCGAGGCACCGGAACGTGTCCGGGCGCATCTGTCCGCGATGGGGATGAAGGTGACGCTTGCCGATGTGCCGGGTGATCTGCCGGATGCAGATGGGCTGCTGGCGTTGATGGCGCAGGACAAGAAGGTGCAGGATGGCAAGCTGCGCTTCATCCTGGCGCGTGACATCGGCGAAGCTTTCGTAGCCGATGACGTTGATACGGGCACCGTGCGCACGGTGCTGCAAGAGGCGCTTGCCGCGCGGGCCTGACGGAATGCCCGCGCCTCGTGGCGCGGGCTGATACCTTAGAACGGGATTTCGTCGTCGAGGTTCGGACGCCCGCCGCCGCTGCCATAGCCGCCCTGGTCATTGCCATAGCCACCGCCCTGGCTGCCATAGCCGCCACCGCCTTGGCCACCTTCATAGCCGCCGCCGCCCGAACCGCCTTCGCCGCGACCGTCAAGCAGGGTCAGCTCGCCGCGATAGGGACGCAGGACGATTTCAGTGGTGTAGCGGTCAGCGCCGCTTTGATCCTGCCACTTGCGGGTTTCCAGCTGGCCTTCGATATAGACCTTGGAGCCTTTGCGCAGGTACTGTTCCGCGATCTTTGCCAGCGGTTCGGAAAAGATGGCGACGGAATGCCATTCTGTCCGTTCACGCCGTTCGCCGCTGTTCTTGTCGCGCCAGTTTTCCGACGTCGCGATGCGCAGGTTCACGACCTTGCCGCCGTTTGGGAAGCTCCGCACCTCGGGGTCGCGCCCCAGGTTGCCCACGATGATCACCTTGTTGACCGAGCCCGCCATGCGCTGCCCCCTTTGCTGCGGCCGCCCGCAGGGCGGCATCCGATTCCTAGGGTTCCTGTTACATCATTGCCGCGACGGGAAGAAAAGTCGAATTGCAGGGCGTTAATCGATCTTAACGTTTGGCTGGATCAACGGGCAGATCCGGGTATAGTGCGTCCCACGAACGATCAGGGACAGTAACATGCGGCATTGGCTTTGGGCCTTCGGGCTTGGGGTGCTCTGCGCGGGGCCAGCGGCGGCAGAGCCGCTTCTTTTCTCGGCCTCTTCCAAGGCGCAGGCAGGCTCTTTTTCGGCAGCGACGCGGCTTCTGGATACGCGGGCGGCATCGCAATACAACAACTCGATCCGGTTGCAGCCGCCCACCGCCAAGGTGCAGCCAGCGCTGCCGACCTATGCGGGCAGCTACCGCGGCCAATATCTTGAGGTCGCACGGGGAATGGCGCGCAAACACGGCGTGCCAGAGGATCTGTTCTTGCGGCTTGTGCAGCAGGAAAGCGGATGGAACCCTGGTGCCGTTTCGCGCAAGGGCGCCGTGGGGCTGGCGCAGCTGATGCCCGACACCGCGCGGCAGCTGCGCGTCAGGATCGACGATCCGCACCAGAACCTTGAAGGTGGCGCGCGGTACCTGCGGATGATGTACGACCGCTATGGCGAGTGGCGTCTGGCGCTTGCCGCCTACAACGCAGGGCCCGGGGCGGTGGATCGCTTTGGCGACATCCCGCCCTACAAGGAGACGACGAACTACGTCCGGGTGATCATGGGCGGCTGATGCCCGTCACCTCGACAGGGCATCCAGCACGCGGGCCCAGCTGCGGATGCCCTTGTGGAAGCTTTCCAGATCATACTTCTCGTTCGGGGAATGGATCTGGTCGTCGTCCTTGCCGAAACCGATCAGCATGGCGTCCATGCCAAGCAGGGTCTTGAAGTGCCCTGCGATGGGGATCGATCCGCCGCATCCGACATAGGCGGCAGAGTTCGGCCATTCGTCCGACAGCGCGGCGCGGGCAGCTTCGAACGCCGGGTGCGTGATTTCCATCTGACTAGCACGAGAGGCCGAGTGGTCTTTGAACTCGACGCTGCAGTCGGGCGGCAGCATGTCCTGCACCATCTTGCGGAAGCTCTCGCGGATCTTCAGCGGGTCCTGCTGCCCGACAAGGCGGAAGCTGATCTTGACGCTGGCCTTGGACGGCAAAACGGTCTTGAAGCCGGAGCCGGTGTAGCCGCCGGTGATGCCGTTCACCTCGCAGGTCGGGCGCGACCAGATCATCTCGAGCGGGCTGCGGTCCTGTTCGCCGGCGGGCTGCGCGAGCCCGACCTCGCCCAGAAAGCCCGACGCATCGAAATCCAGCGCCTGCCATTGCGCCGCTACGTCGGCTGGCAAGTCCGGCACGCCGTCGTAGAATCCTGGCACGGTCACGCGTCCATGATTGTCATGCAGCGCCGCGATGATGCGAGCCAGCACCCGGATCGGGTTCATCGCGATGCCGCCATACATTCCTGAATGCAGGTCCTTTGATGGGCCGGTGATGGTGATTTCCTCGCCCAGCAGGCCGCGCAGCATGGTGACGATGGCCGGCGTGGTTTCGCCAAAGAGGCCGGTATCGCAGATCAGCGCCACATCCGCGCGCAGTTCTTCGGCGTTTTCCCTCATGAACGGCACTAGGCTGGGGGAGCCGGACTCTTCTTCGCCTTCAAAGAACAGGCTGATGCGGGCGGGCAGGGTGCCGTGCACGGCCTTCCAAGCGCGGCAGGCCTCGACAAAGGTCATGAGCTGGCCCTTGTCATCGGCTGCGCCGCGGCCCCGGATGACACGGCCGCGCGGCGTCTCCTCAACCTGCGGATCAAAGGGGTCGCGATCCCAAAGGTCCAATGGATCCACGGGCTGCACGTCGTAATGGCCATAAAACAGCAGATGTGGACCGTCCCCCGGGGCATGGGCGACTACCATTGGGTGCCCGGGCGAAGGACGTTTCGAGGCGTCGAACCCGATCCCGGCCAAGTCGTCCACCAGCCAATCCGCGGCATGGTCGCATTCCGCCTTGTACGCGGGATCGGTGGAAATCGACGGGATGCGCAGCAGGTCGAGCAGCCGGTCCATCGCCTCTGGCAAGGTGGCGTCGATATGGTCCAGCACCTGGTCCAGCCGGGGCGAGTGGGTCATTCTGCGGCTCCTTCGATCTTGCTGCGGGGGGCAGCCTAGCAGCCCGGCAGCCACTGTCCAGAGCGCCGAAACCGCCGCCGGGGCGAGATGTCGCAGCGAAATCAGGGGCTGGCGTCTCATCATTTGGTAGGTCGCGGCAATTTGCGCCTTTGCTTTGCCGGGATTGAACCATATCAAGGCATAAGGAAGACGACAGGCTTACCTGCCCCAGCATCCTGCGCGGGCCAACCTGCCCCAGCGATCCGGCCAGGGAGAAGACACTTGGACTATACGACAGCACTCGACACCGCGCTGAACCGTCTGCACGAAGAAGGCCGTTATCGCACCTTCATCGACATCGAGCGACGCAAGGGCGCCTTCCCCCACGCCATCTGGCGCCGTCCCGACGAGACGGAGAAAGAGATCACCGTCTGGTGCGGGAACGACTACCTTGGGATGGGCCAGCATCCGGTGGTGCTGGAGGCGATGCACGAGGCGATCGATGCCACCGGTGCAGGTTCCGGTGGGACGCGCAACATCTCCGGAACGACGGTCTGGCACAAGCGGCTGGAGGCTGAACTTGCCGACCTCCACGGCAAAGAGGCCGCGCTGGTCTTTTCCTCTGCCTACATTGCCAATGACGCGACACTTTCGACGCTGCCGCAACTGTTCCCGGATCTTGTGATCGTTTCGGACGAACTTAACCACGCGTCGATGATCCAGGGCATCCGTCGCGGGCGCTGTGAAAAGCACATCTTCCGTCACAACGATGTCGCGCATCTGCGTGAAATTCTTGAAGGTATTACTCCCGGCCGGCCGATCGTGATCGCATTTGAATCGATCTACTCGATGGACGGCGACTTTGGTCCACTCGAGGAGATTTGTGACCTGGCGGATGAATTCGGGGCGCTGACTTATCTGGATGAGGTGCACGCCGTCGGCATGTACGGGGCCCGCGGGGGCGGCGTGGCCGAACGTGACGGGCTGATGCACCGGATCGATATCATCAACGGAACGCTCGGCAAGGCCTTTGGCGTCTTTGGCGGCTACATCGCGGCAAGCGCCAAGATGGTAGACGCGATCCGGTCCTATGCCCCAGGCTTCATCTTCACCACCTCATTGCCGCCCGCCGTCGCGGCCGGGGCGGCAGCCTCGGTGCGGCACCTGAAAACGGACCAGGCGCTGCGGGATCGCCACCAGCAACAAGCCAAGACGCTGAAGATGCGCCTGCGGGCGCTTGGGCTTCCGATAATCGACCACGGCTCGCACATCGTGCCGGTGCATGTGGGGAACCCAGTGAAGTGCAAGATGCTGTCCGACCGTCTGCTGGAGGATTTCGGCATCTATGTTCAGCCGATCAACTTCCCTACGGTGCCGCGCGGAACGGAACGGCTGCGCTTCACGCCCTCGCCGGTGCATGACGGGCCGATGATGGATCATTTGGTGCGGGCGATGGATGGACTCTGGTCTCACTGTGCGCTGAATCGCGCTGAAATGTCTGCCTAAACGCAACTCGAGGGTGCAAAGCCCCGAAGCGCGTGCTAGCTAGTAACAAAGTGATGCGCCAAGGCTTCGAATCTGGGCCAAACACGCGTCCGATAATGTTGCAGCTATGGGGCAGAGCGCATGATCCGGTGGAAGGTTAAACCTCCCGCGACGGAAGAAGAGAAGCCAAAGGGCTTCGATGACTTCGATCTCCGCCTGGGCGACCTCATGCGCGGAGAGCGGGCGACACTTGGGAAGTCACTTCTGGATGTTCAACGAGAGTTGAAGATCAAGGCGACCCATATCGCCGCGATCGAGAACTGCGACATTGGCGCCTTTGCCACGCCCGGTTTTGTCGCAGGATATGTGCGGTCCTATGCGCGTTACCTTGGGATGGACCCAGAATGGGCCTATTCCAAGTTCTGCGCAGAAGCGAACTATACCGTTGCGCACGGGATGTCCTCGGCGGCATCAAGCCAAAAGTCCGTTCAGGCCCGTCGCACCCTGTCACGCGATCAGGATCCCCTAGCCAACCCCTACGCGCTGTTCGTGCCGCGCGGCGAACGGTTTTATACCGGGCTGCAGCCGGGGGCAGTAGGATCGGTTCTGGTGCTGCTGGGGCTGATCGGTGCGATCGGCTATGGCGGCTGGTCGGTCCTGCAAGAAGTTCAGCGCGTGCAGCTTGCGCCGGTCGAACAGGCGCCCGGGGTGGTGGCGGAACTTGATCCGCTCGCGGGGGCCCTTCGCACTACCGAACTGGCGATGGAGGATGCTTCTGTCGCAGTGCCAAATCCGGATGCGCTTGACCGGCTTTATCGCCCGCAGGCGCTGGATGTGCCAGTGATGGTAGCGCGCGACGGTCCCATCGCCGCTATCGATCCGGGCCGAAATGGCCTTCTGGCGAGCCCGGTCGAGGTCGCAGCCTTGGCCGAAGAGGAGGCCGAACCCACACCCGAAGCGCCACGGGTCGTCGCCGAAGCTCCGCCCGAACTGGCTGTCTTTGCAATTCGGCCGGCATGGGTGCGCGTTCAGGCGGCGGACGGGACAATCCTGTTCGAGAAGATCCTGGACGCGGGGGAGCGCTACGTCGTGCCAGCGATGGAAGAGCCTCCGGTACTGCGGGCAGGGAACTCCGGCTCGGTCTTCTTTGCAGTGAACGGCGAAACCTATGGGCCCTCAGCGCCCGGGGCCAACGTGGCCCGGAACGTCGTCCTTTCGGCTGACGCGCTTGCGGAGCGGTATGAGGTCGCGGATCTGGACGCCGACCCGGAACTGGCGCGTTTTATCGCCGTCGCCGAAGCCCAGCCGACAGAGTGACGCGAGGCCGCCCGTTGTCGCGGGCGGCGCCATGGTTTATGTGAGGGACAACCGCCCCGGCCCCAAGCACGAAGGCTGAACCATGTCGCTGAACCATGTGCGCCCCTGGCGCAGCATCCACCGCCGCCCATCGCGTCAGATCCACGTGGGCAAGGTGGCCGTTGGCGGGGATGCGCCAATTTCCGTCCAGACCATGACCAACACCGACACGAGCGACGTGAAGGCGACGGTTGAACAGATCCAGCGCTGCGCTGTCGCCGGTGCCGACATCGTTCGTGTCTCTACCCCGGACGAAGCAAGCACTCGCGCGCTGCGAGAGATCGTGGCGGAAAGCCCGGTGCCCATTGTCGCAGATATCCATTTCCACTATCGCCGCGCGATCGAAGCCGCTGAGGCCGGGGCTGCCTGCCTCCGGATCAACCCCGGCAACATCGGCAGCGCCGAACGGGTGCGCGAGGTCATCCGCGCGGCCAAGGATCATGGCTGTTCGATCCGCATCGGCGTGAATGCTGGCAGCCTCGAACGGCATCTGCTTGAAAAATATAGTGAGCCGTGTCCCGAGGCAATGGTCGAAAGCGGACTGGAACATATCCGCATCCTGCAGGACAACGACTTCCACGAATTCAAGATCAGCGTGAAGGCGTCTGACGTATTCCTTGCCGCTGCCGCCTATCAGCAGCTTGCGGATGCCACTGACGCGCCGATCCATCTGGGTATCACCGAGGCCGGGGGGCTGGTTTCGGGCACCGTGAAATCGGCCATTGGCCTGGGTAACCTGCTGTGGATGGGGATCGGCGACACGATCCGCGTCAGCCTTTCTGCCGACCCTGTCGAAGAGGTCAAGGTCGGGTACGAGATCCTCAAGTCGCTGGGCCTGCGCCATCGCGGCGTGACGATCATTTCCTGCCCCTCCTGCGCGCGGCAGGGCTTCGACGTCATCAAGACGGTTTCCGCGCTGGAGGATCGTCTCGCCCATGTCACGACGTCGATGAGCCTGTCGATCATCGGCTGCGTCGTGAATGGCCCTGGTGAGGCATTGATGACCGATATCGGCTTTACCGGCGGCGGGGCAGGATCCGGGATGGTCTATCTGGCGGGCAAGCAAAGCCACAAGATGTCGAACGAGGCGATGATCGACCACATCGTTGAACTTGTCGAAAGGAAGGCGGCTGAGATCGAGGCCGCCGAAGCGGAAGAGGCAGCGCGCGAACACGCCGCCGAATAGGTCATTCCGCGCGCACTTCGGCTACCAGCTGCTGCATTCCTTCCAGCGGCAGGTAGCCGCGCAGCATCTGCCGACCCAGGATGAAGGTAGGGGTGCCGCTGATCGCTAGTTGTTCGGCAAGCTGGCGGTTCTGGCGCAGAACGGCGGTGACATCTTCCGTGTTCATCCGTGAGATGATCGGCTGTGCCTCCAGCCCCAGATCGCTGGCAAGCCGCTCCAGCGCCGGAATGGTGACGTCCCCGCGCAACTCCATCAGCGCGTCGTGGGTGCGCTTGTAGGCGTCAGCGCCTTCAAGCTGCTGTACCGCCACGGCAAAGCGTGCGGCAAGGTCCGACTGCTCGCCCAAAATCGGGAATTCCTTGAGGATGTAGCGGATGTTGCCATCGCCTGCGACCAGGGCCTCCACCTCGGGGTGCGCGCGGCGGCAGAAGCCGCAGCGGTAGTCCATGAATTCCACCAGCGTGACATCGCCTTCGGGATTGCCCCCGACCCAGGAATGGCCGTCGTCGAACAGGGCCTGGGCGTGCATCTCGACCAGCGCGCTATCGTTTCCGGCCTGCTGTTCCATCTGCCGCTGTTCAAGGACGTTTATCGCCTCGACCAGAACCTGCGGGTTTTCCATAAGGTAGCTGCGCACGGCCTCGCCAAAGGCGTCGCGTTCCTGTTCCGTCATGGCGCCGACGTCAAAGGCGCCGGCCGGTGCGGACAGCGCGAACCCCGCCATGAGGCAGAGGCTGAGGCGGGTGATCTTCATCGTAATCTCCGTTCCGTTTGGCGCGCAGCATCGTAACAAATCGAGCGTCGCGCAAGGTTGACCTTGCCGCGCCCCGCTGCGATGACCTGCGCCGAAGCATAGGAGGCCAGTCATGCAGGTATCAAGGCGGGGAACTGTCGATCCCTTCATCGTGATGGATGTCATGGAGGCAGCGCGTCTGGCCGAGGCCGCAGGCCGCCACATCATCCACATGGAAGTGGGCCAGCCCGGCACGCCCGCACCTGCCGCCGCCCGCGCCGCCCTTGCGCGGGCCATGTCAGCCGGACCGCTGGGATATACGGTGGCACTTGGCCTGCCGGAGTTGCGTCGAGGCATCGCCGACCTTTATCGCCGCTGGTACGGCGTGGATCTGAACCCGGAGCGGGTGGTGGTGACTGCAGGGTCGTCGGGCGCCTTCCTGCTCGCCTTTACCGCCCTATTTGAGGCGGGCGCCCGCGTGGGACTGGGAGAGCCGGGTTACCCGTCCTATCGGCAGATCCTGAAAGCCCTGTCGCTGGAGCCGGTGGGCATCCAGACTGCAGAGGCGAACCGCCTGCAGCCAGTGCCGGAGGACCTGCCTGAAGGTCTGGACGGCCTGATCGTCGCCTCACCGGGGAACCCGTCAGGCACGATGCTGGGGCATGAGGCGCTGTCGGCGTTGATTGGGGCCTGTGCGGAGCGGGGCATCAGCTTCATTTCGGACGAGATCTATCACGGCCTGCAGTACGAGGGCCGGGCCGTGACGGCGCTGGAAATTACTGACGACGCTTATGTGATCAACTCCTTCTCCAAGTATTTCTCGATGACCGGGTGGCGTATCGGCTGGATGGTGGTGCCCGAGGATCATATCCGCGCGGTTGAGCGGCTGGCGCAGAACATGTTCATCTGCCCGCCGCACGCCAGCCAGGTGGCGGCCCTTGCCGCACTGGATTGTATTGACGAACTGGAAGCCAATCGCGCCGTCTATGCCGAAAACCGGCGCCTGATGCTGGAGGGGCTGCCCAAGGCCGGGTTCACGCGCATCGCGCCGCCGGATGGTGCCTTTTACATCTACGCTGATGTTTCGGACCTGACCCAGGACAGCCGCGCCTTTGCGGCAGAGATCCTAGAAAAGGCTGGCGTGGCCGTGACGCCGGGGCTGGACTTCGACCAGCGCCGCGGGGCGCAGACGCTGCGGTTTTCCTATGCCCGAGGCACTGACGATATCGCCGAAGGGTTGCGGCGGCTGGCGAACTTCATGTCTGACAGGGCTTTGCCCGGTCGCAGCTAGTGGCTATCCTGCGCCCAAAGACCCATCAGAGGTCCCAAGGAGCGAGGCGATGAGCAGTCTCATGTCATTCCTGCGCGCGGTCATTGCCGCGTGCCTGATCCTGTTGCCCGGCACACCCGCGGTGGCAGAGCGGCTTTCGGCGGTTGCGCGGGTTGATCCGGCCCATAGCCGGCTGGAAGCGGGCCGCCGGACGATCCGGCTTGACCTCGCGCTGAGCCAGCCGGTGCCCTACAAGATCGTGACGCTGAACGATCCGCCACGGCTGGTTGTCGATTTCCATGAGGTCAACTGGGATGGGTTGAGCCGCCAGTCCCTGATGGAGGGCGTGCGCCGCGGCGTGACCGACATGCGCTTTGGCGCCTTCCGCCCGGGCTGGTCGCGGATGGTGCTTGAACTTGACGGGCCCTGGGGCCTGACCGGCGCCGCGCTTGGCCGCGATGGCCAGACAGGGTTGTCGATGCTGCGCCTCAGCCTTGCGCCGATCCCCTTACCGGAGTTCATCGCCCGCGCCCGAAACCCGGAGGAAGTGCTGTGGGATCTGCCACGCCGCGCACCGATCGAGGGTACCCCCCGCCAGCGCCAGCGGGGTGAGCGGCCGCTGGTGGTGGTGCTGGACCCGGGGCACGGGGGTCTCGACCCGGGCGCCGAGCGCGGCGGGCTGCGGGAGGCCAACCTGATGCTGACCTTCGCGCGCGAACTGAAGGAATATCTGCTCCGGGCCGGCGGGTTCGAGGTGATCCTGACCAGGGAAGAAGATGTGTTTGTTCCGCTGGAAAACCGCGTCAGCATCGCGCGGGCGGCGGGCGCGGACCTGTTCCTGTCGCTTCATGCCGACGCGCTGGCGGATGGCGACGCCTCGGGGGCGACAGTCTACACCCTTGCGGCCGAGGCTTCGGACGCCGCCTCGGCTGCGCTGGCGGAACGGCATGACCGGGCTGACCTTCTGGCGGGGCTCGACCTCAGCAGCCATGACGACCTTGTGGCAGAGGTTCTGATGTCGATGGCACGGACCGAAACCGCCCCGCGCAGCGAAAAGCTAGCCGATGCGCTGGTCATGGGCATCCAGGCACGCGGGGGGCAGATGCACAAGCGGCCCCGGTTGCGGGCGGACTTTTCGGTGCTGCGGTCGCCTGACATTCCCTCGGTCCTGTTGGAGCTTGGCTTCATGTCCAATGACTACGACTTGGCGCGGCTGCGCAGTCCCAGCTGGCGGGCGCAGATGGCTGACGGGATCGTGCCGGCGCTCAAGGCTTGGGGTGCCGCGGATGCCGCCGAGGCGCAGCTTTTGCGGAAGTGACCCGCGCGATCGTGACCGCGTGACAGCGGGAAATGGCGCATGATGAAGCCATGCGGCTTTGACCGCAGGGGGGGTGCCACGTATATAGACCCAGCAACGACCGGGAGTTTTCCGTGCTACGTTTTATCCTGTCCTTCTTCGGGGCGATCTTCAGCCTGATCACCATCGGGCTGTTCTTCGCGGCGGTGGCGATCGGCGGCGTGCTGTGGATCTACAGCCGCGACCTGCCCAGCCACGAACAGCTGGCGCAGTACACGCCACCCACGATCAGCCGGGTTTATTCGGGTGAAGGGCAGTTGATGGATGAATTCGCGCATGAACGGCGGATATTCCTTCCGATCGAGGAAATCCCGGACATCGTGAAACACGCCTTCATCTCGGCCGAGGACAAGAACTTCTACACCCACCACGGCTATGACGTCCGCGGCATCGGCGCCGCGGTATGGGAGGCCGTGCAGACCCGGGGCGAGACGCTGCGCGGTGCCTCGACCATCACGCAGCAGGTGATGAAGAACTTCCTTCTGGATGGTTCGCGTTCGGCCGAGCGGAAGGTGAAGGAGATCATCCTGGCCGCCCGGTTCGAGGAAACGCTGCCCAAGGACAAGATTCTGGAGATCTACCTCAACGAGATCTTCCTAGGCCAGAACTCTTACGGGGTGGCGGCTGCCGCGCAGACCTATTTCAACAAGACCCTGTCGCAACTGAACCTGCAGGAAGTGGCCTTCCTGGCAGGTCTTCCGACGCAGCCGTCGAACTTCCACCCCGTGCGCAACCGCGACCGGGTGATCGCACGGCGCAACTACGTTCTGGGGCAGATGCTAGAAAACGGCTACATCACTCGGGAAGAGCATGACGTCGCCGCCGCCGCGCCACTGCTGACGGTGCAGAACGGGGATTTCCCGTCGTTCCGGACAAGCCTGCCGCCGCGCGACTATTTCACCGACGAGATCCGCCGCCAGCTTTCGGGCACGTTTGGCGAGCAGGAGTTCTTTGGCGGCGGCCTGTCGATCCGCGCCACGGTGGACCCGGAACTGCAAACGGTTGCCGCCCGCGCGCTGCGCGACGGGCTTGAACGTTACGACCGCAACCAGGGCATCTGGCGTGGAACTCGGCAGGTGATCGAGCCCGGGCAGCTTGAAACCGAGGAGAGCTGGCGTGCCGCGCTGGCCGCCGTGGACGTGCCGCGCGACATCGACGGCTGGCATGCGGCCGTCGTCCTGTCGACCGAAGGCAACAGCGCCCGCATCGGCATCGAGGGCGTGGAGGAGACAGAGGAAGGCCACTTCATCCCGGCTGATGACGTGACATGGGCGCGCAAGCGCCAGGCGGACGGGCGGCTTGGGCCGCGGGCCACGGTGCCTTCCGATCTGGTCAGCGTAGGGGACGTCGTGCTGGTGCGGGCCGTGACCAATGACGACGGCAGCTTCCGCCGCTGGTCGCTGCGCCAGGTGCCGGAGGTTCAGGGCGGCTTCATGGCCATGGACGTGAACACCGGACGGGTGATCGCGATGCAGGGCGGCTTCTCGTACCAGCATTCGGTATTCAACCGCGCGACACAAGCCCAGCGCCAGCCGGGATCGTCGTTCAAGCCGTTCGTCTATGCCGCCGCGCTGGACAGGGGCTACAGCCCCGCCACTATCGTGGTTGACGCGCCGATCGAACTGAACACCCCGCAGGGCATCTGGCGACCGCGGAACTCGTCCAATCAGTACTATGGCCCAACGCCAGTACGGACGGGGATCGAGCAGTCGCGGAACCTTATGACCGTCCGGATGGCCCAGGAGATCGGGATGGAGACGGTTGCGGAATATGCTGAACGCTTTGGTGTCTATTCCCCGATGCGGACGTTCCTTTCCAACTCCTTGGGAAGTCAGGAAACCACGCTGTTCAAGATGGTTGCCGCCTACGCGATGTTCGCCAATGGCGGCGAGCGGGTTGAACCGACGCTGGTGGATCGCGTTCAGGATCGCTGGGGACGGACGATCTATCGCCATGACCAGCGCCGGTGCGTCGATTGCCGTACGCCCAACCTTCCGCCGGGCGAGGCGCCGCAGATCGTCGCTGAGCGCGAGCGCGTGATGGACCCGGTGACGGCGTACCAGCTGACCTCGATGATGGAGGGGGTGATGACCCGCGGCACCGGGCGCGGCATCAACGTGCCAGTCCCGATCGCCGGCAAGACCGGGACGACGAACGACGCCAAGGATGTGTGGTTCATCGGCTATTCCTCGAACATCGTGGCGGGCTGCTACATCGGCTATGACCAGCCGCGCAGCCTTGGCTCCAACGCCTATGGCAGCAGCATGTGTGGCCCGGTGTTCCAGAGCTTCATGACCGAGGCAGTCAAGAAATATGGTGGCACGCGTTTCGCGGTTCCGCCGGGAGGCTATTTCGTCAAGATCGACCGGTTTACCGGCGCGCGGCTGCCGGATGACGCAACCGGTGATCACGTCGTGGCGGAATACTTCCGCGAAGGCGCTGAGCCGATGGTCGGGGCCGCGGTGGTGGTGGTCGATGGTGGCTTTGCCATGGGGCAGAACCTGCCGCTGTTCGCACGTGGCGAAACCGACGGCGCCGAAGGTGGCGGGCAGCAGGTGACGACCTCTACCGGGCGCAGCGTGGTCATTCCGGAACGGTCCGACTTTGGCACGCTCAGTTCCGGCGGTCTCTACTGACCTTGCCGGGGCGGGCCTGCCGCGTTATCACCCGCCGACAGCATAAGAAGAGAGAGCCGGACCCATGCGCGCCGAGGCACAGAACCTTGTCGAGACGATCCGCAAGTCGCTGACCCTGTTGGGCCAGCGGATGGATGTGGAAACCGCCAGCCACCGGCTGGAGGAATTCAACGCCATGATCGAGGATCCCGATCTGTGGAACGATCCCGCGCGCGCGCAAAAGCTGATGCGCGAACGCCAGATGCTGATGGACGCTCTCGACACCTATAACAGCATCCGGCAGGACCTGGCCGACAACATCGACCTGATCGACCTGGGCGAGGCCGAGGGCGACACCGAGGTCGTCACCGAGGTCGAGGGAGCCCTGCGCGCCTTGGCCGCGCGTGCGGCCGAGAAAGAGGTCGAGGCGCTGCTGAACGGTGAGGCGGATGGCAACGACACGTTCCTTGAGGTGAACGCGGGGGCCGGTGGCACGGAAAGCTGCGACTGGGCCTCCATGCTCGCCCGGATGTATGTCCGCTGGGCGGAGAAGAAGGGCTACAAGGTCGAACTGATCGCGGAAACGGCGGGCGAGGAGGCGGGCATTCGTTCTGCTGCTTACAAGATCACCGGCCCGAACGCCTATGGCTGGCTCAAGTCCGAAAGCGGCGTGCACCGGCTGGTGCGGATTTCCCCCTACGACAGCGCGGCGCGGCGGCATACCTCGTTCAGCTCGGTCTGGGTCTATCCGGTGGTGGATGAGAACATCGAGATCGAGATCCCGCCGAACGAAATCCGGGTCGATACCTACCGGTCTTCGGGCGCGGGCGGTCAGCACGTCAACACGACGGACTCAGCAGTGCGGATTACCCACATCCCGACGGGCATCGTGGTGACGAGTTCCGAGAAATCGCAGCACCAGAACCGCGCCAACGCAATGGCGGCACTGAAATCGCGGCTTTATGAGCTTGAACTGCGTCGGCGGACGGAAAGCATCCAAGCGCAGCATGATGCCAAGGGCGACGCGGGCTGGGGCAACCAGATCCGGTCTTACGTGCTCCAGCCCTACCAGATGGTGAAGGACCTGCGGACCGGGGTGGAAACCTCGGACACGCAGGGGGTGCTGGATGGCGATCTGGACCGCTTCATGGCCGCAACGCTGGCGCTGGACGTGGCCGGCAAAAGTCGGGCCGAGGCGCAGGGCGAGGACTGATCCGCAGACGGGCCGCGGCAGCGCGGCCCGGTTGCCTGTCTATTGCTGACGCCACCAGACCTCGGGTTGGAAGCCCAGCCAGTCGCCGTAAAGCGGCGTTACCTCGGGGTAGCGCAGTTCCTTGCGGTGGGCGATCCGACCGATGTCCGAGAACCAGATCGGGATCACGTAGCGCCCACTCGTCAGCGCGCGGTCAAGCGCCTGGGCCGCCGTTGTCAGATCCTCCTGCGTTTCCGAGGTCAGAAGCGCCTCGATCATCGCATCCACTGCCGGGCTTTTCACACCGATAAGGTTGCGGGTGCCGGGCAGGTCGGCGGTCTCGCTGCCCCAGTAGGCGATCTGTTCATTGCCAGGGCTAAGCGACATGGACCGCGCGAACCACGTCATGTCGAAGTCGAGCGCGTTGGTCCGTTCCACATATTGCGCGCTATCCACCGTGGTCACGCGCGGGGTGATGCCCAGCCGTTGCAGCGCCTCGGTGAAGATGCTGACGATGCTCTGCGCCTCTGAGCTGCCCTGCTGGAGCAGGATTTCAAAGGTGAAGGGTTCGCCTGCGGCGTTCCGCAGGGTGCCGCCGTTCGCCGTCCAGCCAGCCTCTTGCAATAGCTGGGTCGCAGCCCGGATGCCACTGCGGTTGGTTGCGTCTCGGGCCACGGGCAGAGCATAGCCTTCCAGCGCACCCGGAAGTAGGTGATCCGCATAGGGTACCAGCAGAGAAGCCACCGCGCCTTCGGCCGGACCATCACCCATCCCGAGCGGTGAGTTGGAAAAATACGAGGTGATCCGGGGCTCCGGGTTGCCGTTGAGCGTGGTGTTGATGAACTCGAAGTTGAAGGCCTGGATGAACGCCTCGCGCACGCGCCAGTCTTCGAACACAGGGCGGCGGGTGTTCATGACCAACCCGGTGATGCCCGAGGGGCGTTCGTGCGGAATTTCGGATTTGACAACCTCACCATTGCGCAGGGCAGGGAAGTCGTAGGCCGTGGCCCAGCGCGCCGCGTTCGTTTCGCGGTAGGTGTCGATCTCACCCGCCTTGAAAGCTTCGAACATGACCCCGGCATCGGCGAAATAATCGACGCGGATTTCGTCGAAGTTGTGCTGGCCGCGGTAAAAGGGCAGGTCGGCGCCCCACCAGTCCGGGTTCTTGCGCAGCACGATGAAGCGGCCGCGTTCGAACCTGTCAAGCACATAGGGACCGGATCCGATCGGGGCCTCATTCGTGGTGTTGGCGAAGTCCTCGCCCTCCCACTGCGCCTTCTTGAGGATGGGGCGCAGGCCAAGGATCAGCGGCAGTTCCCGATCCTCTGTGTTGAAGGTGAAGCGGACGGAGCGCGGTCCCGTCTGTTCCGCCGTCTCGATCTTGCGCCAGGCGGCGTGGTAAATCGGGTTTCCGGCGGTCCCCAGAAGTTCTACCGAGAAGAGCACATCCTCGGGCGTCACAGGGCTGCCATCAGAGAAGCGAGCATCATCACGGAGGGTGAATTCGACGAAGCTGCGCGCTTCATCCGTTTCAACTGATTCGGCCAGAACACCGTAAAGGGTGAAGGGCTCGTCATAGTTTCGGCCAAGAAGTGACTCCACCGTCATGGTGCGCAACCACCCGGGCGCGCGTCCGCGCACCACGTATGGATTAAGCGAGTCAAAGCCACCTTCGTCGCCGAACACGATCCGCCCGCCTTTGGGCGCATCGGCATTGACATGAGGGAGAGACGCAAAATCCGGTGGGAGAGCGGGGTCCCCATACATAGCTATGCCATGCTGAGGCTCTGCAATGGCCGGTCCGGTGGCCATGATGAGGGCCAGCGCAGTGCGGCGCAGTAGCGACGGAAAGTGTTCCATCATGCCCGGATATTCCTTCTGCCTCTGATGTTCTTTTGTCGCAACGTTACCTGCGCTTGCCGGGCTTTTCAAACTTTTAGCTTGGACTGTTACACAGAAGGGCTTATAGATAGGGCACTGCTCGATAGGTTTCTTGCCTGTATGAAACCTGCCTCAATAACTTGACGCCCGCTTGATGCGGGCGTTTTTTTTCCTCCTCCGCCACATGACGCCGTGCTTTATTTTGCAGGTGCGGCATGTAATCTGGGCGCAAAACGGGAGGTGGCTTGACCATGAGGCTATCGGGCAAGACGGCAATCATCACTGGGTCCACGTCAGGCATTGGCCTTGGCATCGCCGAGGAACTGGCTCAGGCCGGCGCAGATGTAGTTTTGAATTCATTCACCGATCGGGATGAGGATTACGCCCTGGCGGAGGATCTGGGGCAGCGCCATGGAGTAAGCACGCGCTACATCCCCGCAGACATGTCGCAGGGCGAGGATTGCCGGCGCCTGATCCGGGAGGCGGGGCGCTGCGACATCCTGGTCAATAACGCGGGTATCCAGCATGTGGCGGGGATTGACGAGTTTCCGGTGGCGCGGTGGGACGCGGTGATCGCCATCAACCTGACCTCTGCCTTCCACACTACGGCCGAAGCGCTGCCGTTGATGCGGGACGCGGGCTGGGGCAGGGTCATCAACATCGCGTCGGCCCACGGGCTGACGGCTTCGCCGTATAAATCTGCTTATGTGGCGGCCAAGCACGGCGTCGTCGGCCTGACCAAGGTGACGGCACTGGAGACAGCCGAGGAACCCATCACCTGCAACGCCATCTGCCCCGGCTACGTCCTCACCCCGCTGGTCGAGGCCCAGATCCCCGACCAGATGAAAAAACACGGCATGGACCGCGAGACTGTGATCCGCGAGGTGATGCTTGAACGGCAGCCATCAAAGGCATTTGCCACCGCACAGCAGGTAGGCGGAACGGCGGTCTTCCTGTGTTCACCTGCCGCGGATCAGATCACTGGAACAACGATCAGCATCGACGGCGGCTGGACTGCGCTATGATGTCCGGTCCGGTCCGGATCAACGTGGCGCTGCAGGGAGGCGGTGCTCACGGCGCCTATACCTGGGGTGTTCTTGACCGGCTGCTGGAGGATCAAGGCATAGAGATCGCCGGGATTTCCGGTACTTCTGCGGGGGCCTTGAACGGGGCGGCGCTGAAGGCAGGGCTGGTGACAGGCGGGCGTGACCGGGCGCGAGAGTTGCTGGAATGGGTCTGGACGCAGGTGGGTGCAGTTGGCGACATGCGGATCGCGGCCTGGATGGCGGCGATACTGCCGGCAGCCCTGCCGCTGCGGCGGCTGGCAGAGGGGTATGCTGCCCTGTCGCCACTGGACCTGATGACGCGAATATTCAGCCCCTATGCCTATGGACCGTTCTATCGCAACCCGCTGGAGCGGGTGGTGCAACAACTGGATTTCCGTGATGTCTGTGCAGATTGCGGGCCAAAGCTATTCATCTGCGCGACGAACGTCCGCACCGGCAAGCTGCGGGTCTTTTCGGGTAACGAGCTGTCCAGCGACGTGGTGCTGGCCTCGGCCTGCCTGCCGACCCTGTTTCAGGCGGTAGAAATCAACGATCCTGTAACTGGTCTGAACGAAGCCTATTGGGATGGGGGCTATTCGGCTAACCCCGCGCTGTTCCCTCTGTTCGCGCCGGATCTGCCCGACGACATCGTGGTCATCAACATCAACCCTTGGCGACGCGAGGCGCTGCCGATAAGTCCGCAGGAGATTCTGAACCGAATCAATGAGATCAGCTTCAACTCTTCACTGCTGCGTGAACTTCGGACCATCGCGTTCGTCAAGAAGATGATGGCGGATGGCTCGCTTGCCGGGGATGGCATTAAGAACCTGCTGCTTCACATGATCTCTGACGACGTGATGATGACGGGGCTGTCGTCGGTGACCAAGCTCGCGCCGACACCGATCCTGCTGCATCAGCTCAAGGAAGCGGGTCGCACGGCAGCAGATAGCTTTTTGCGCGACAACCGCAGGCATCTGGGCAAGCTATCCACCATGAACCTAGGTCATGTTGACAAATGACGGAACCAGAGGCGGATCGATGTGATGTCGATGAA
>VUAW01000021.1 GCA_008711135.1 Rhodobacteraceae bacterium LNNU 3342 | reverse complement strand
TGGTGCAGGCATTATTCACTCAAAGCTGATGGAAACCTCGCCGAACGCGCCAAAGCCGGCCTCGATCAGCGTGCCCGGCGGGCATTCGATGGGTGCGATGAACGAGCCGGACAGCACAACCTGACCCGCCTCGATCCTCTGGCCGTATTGATGCATCCGGCGGGCGAGCCACACAAGCCCCGTTAGCGGATGATGAAGCACCACCCCAAGCGTGAGGGCAGCGTGTCCGGGATGAGGGGGAGGGCAGAGCTCCGGCTTTTTCGGCGAACGCTTCGCGCGAGCGCCATGACCCTGTGCAGCTGCTAAGGGAACTTATGTTAAGTTATGTTCCAGTTTGTCAGGCGGTATGTTTCCGTCCTTAAGTTGCACATCGGAAGTGGAACCTTGGCGCCCGCGCGTGGAACACCGAAAGATGCAATGAGCGCTGGCCGGATCGCGTACCCGAACCATGGGGGTACCCGGTCCCGCCGGGCAGGCCGCATTGCGGCAGAGTATGAGCGGCAGGAAGGACCCCTGCCGCCCAGTGCTCAAGGGATCAGAGCGCCGCGTCGGACGATCCGCCCAGGAAAAAGCGCACCATCGCCGCCGAGGCATCCGGCCCCTGCGGATCGGTGTATGATCCGGCGGTGCTGCCCCCGGCCCAAGCGTGTTCGGCGCCCTCGATGATCCAGCACTCGAACGAACCGCCTTCGCCTTTCAGCGTCGTGTAGCTGCGCTTGCCGTCAGTGCTCGCGTTGTGGTGGCGGGCCGTCTTGACGTCGCCCAGACCCATGCCGTTGATGATCCGGTCTGCGTTGGACGGGTGGACCGTGCTGTCGGCGCTGCCGTGAAAGACGATCACGCGCGGTGACGGGCGACCCTGCGGGCGGCGGCTCGGGATGGCGCCCTGCCCGCGCATGGCGCTGAAGGCGGACATCACGTCATTGGCCGCGCCATAGGCAAGGCCCGAATGAATGCCGACGCCGGCGTAAAGCTCCGGGTAAGTTTCCGCCATGATGGCGGCCATCGCCCCGCCCGCCGAAAGGCCGGCCACGAACACCCGGTCATGCGGCACGTCGAATTCTGCCCGGATGGTCTTGGTAAGATCCGCGATGATCGCCGGCTCACCCGCGTCGCGGCGCTGGTCCTCGGGGCGGAACCAGTTCCAGCAGGACATGGCGTTGTCGCTGCTCGTCTGCCCCGGATAGACGACCAGAAGGCGATGCGCCTCGGCCAAGGTGTTCATTCCGGTGCCGGCGGCGAAATCCTCGGGGTTCTGCGTGCAGCCGTGCAGCATGACGACCAGCCCCTGAACCCCCTTAGCGGCAGAGGCTGGCACATACAGCCGGTAGCGCCGCGCGCCGCCGGGGCAGGCATGGGTCAGGTTCCGGAACTCTGCCCCCGGCGGAAGCAGCGGTTCTGCCACAGGCCGACCGCCCGGGACGTGGCGGGCCTGTGCGGCCGTCCGGCCCTCAGTCAGAACGCGAAGCGCCTCGCCCAGCGGTTTCCGCAGCCGCGGGCCTGCTGACGCGCCAAGGTCCTGCGGCATGCCCATGGGTGGGGCGGTGAAGGCGTCCGGCTGTGCTGGCGGGCTGACCCCGCCGGCCGCAAGCGCGGCCCGGATGATTGCGGTTGCGCCCGACGGGTCGCCGGATTGCAGCGTACCCGTCGCGCGGAGGATCTCCGCGACGAAATCGTTCTTCATTGTCCTGCCTTTCCTGCCGCGTGCGCGGCTATGTTGTTCTTTCGGCCAATATGGCCTTGACCTCTGGGCTGGCCTGCAGCGCACCCAGAACCGTCAGTGAGGCAACCGTCTGCCGCGCGAGTTCCGGCGAAACATCATCGGCAAAGCGGACGAGCCCCACGACCTTGATGTGCAGCCGCTCACCGGCATCCCGCACCGCCTGAAGATTGGCCGCCGTGTATTCCCGCAGGCCGAGTTCGAGCGTGTGCCGGTCGATGGAGCGCGACACCTCTGCCGAATGACCGGCAAGCTGGTTGCGGATGGCGGTGCGGATGAAGTCCGTCCGGTTCGAATAGAACCCTTCCTGCACCAGAAGGTCGATGCGCCCCAGATCGACATAGCCGAGGTTGATGGTGATCTTCTCACTCTCTGCCGTCCTCTCTCGAAGTTGCCGCACTGTCATCGTCTTCCTCCATCCACATGGATGGTAGATAGATGGTGGATGCGGCTGTTCAACCCCGAGGGTCAGATCCCTGTGCCGTCAGGCGCCGATGAGGCGAAGTGAAACAAGTACCCCCGGACAAGGTTCCGCAACGCCAGCCGTGAAAGATCATGGGGTTGCGGCGCAACGCGGCGGCAACGCCCCTTGCGCAGGCCTTGTTCGAAATTATTCCGGCTAAGGGCTTGTGACGGCACGTCACGCGGCCATGTGGCCGTCAGAACCTCGCCAGCCAGGTCCTGATGCCGTCGATCGAGCGGAATTCTTCAAAGGCGCGTGCGGTCTCTCCGCGATCCCGCAGCATGCGGGACAGGTTGGTGCCGGGGGGCAGTTCAAGGGCTGCAGAAGACCCGCTTTCGGCCAATCCGTCCATGCAGGCAGCCCAATCCACGGTTTCGCTGATCTGGCGGGTCAGCGTGTCGATCGCCCGCTGTCGCGACAGGACGGGCGCGCCGTCGATGCCTGCAAGAACGCGCCGGTTTGGCGCGCGCAAGGGAACCGCTTCCAATGCGCGGCGAAAGACCGGCGCCGCCCCCGCCACCAGCGGGGTGTGAGAGGCAACGCGGACCGGCAGCATCGTCACGGCGGCGCCGGCGGCCTCGGCCCGGTCGCACGCTTCGCGCACGGCCTCGGCACGGCCGGCGATGACGATCCGGTCGGGGCCGTTCCGGATCGCGACATGGGCGCCGTCGGGCAGCGGCAGGGGTACCGCCCCCCGCAGGGCGGCCATCAGCGGCGGCGTGTCGGTCACCGCATCCATCGCCTCTGCCCTGAGCCGGGCAAGGCGCAGCACGTCAGGGATGTCGATCGTTCCGGCAAAGCCATGGGCCGCTAGTTCGCCAATGCTATAGCCCGCACAGACAGATGCACGATCGGCATCCCCGGCGAGTGCGGCCACGGCGGCCAGTTCAAGGGCGCAGATCAGGGGTTGGGCGATGGCGTTTTTGAACAGCCGTTCCTCTGGCCCCGTCAGCAGGTCGTCGATCGACAGGCCGATGGCCTCCGCCAAGGCCGCAAAGACCGGCACGGTCGCGGGATGTGGCAACAGCGCCCGCAAGGCCTCTGCCCCTTGCGCCGACTGCCCCGGAAACAGCAGCGCCAGCGTCATGTCAGCCCGTGCAGGAAAATGGCGCAGGCCAGCATGTCCGCCGATCCGCCGGGGGAAAGGTTCCTGTCGATGCAGTCGCGGTGGAGCGCCTCAGCCCGGGCGAGCCACTGCGGGGACGCGACGCCGCCCCGGCAAAGGAAGTCCCCGGCGGCATTCTGGACGAAAGACAGCCCCTCTGCCCCGCCGCGATGAAGCAGGTTCGTATCCTCCAACACCGCCATAGCCGCGAATAGCGCCTGCACATGGGCAAGACGATGGTCCGCGTGGTCCCGATGCGCGGCCGCCAGTGCCGGATGAACCACTTGCCGCAACAAGGGAAAGCCCCGCGCGGCCTGCGCGCGTGCGCCGGCGGCGCCATAGCGGCGGACGGCTCTTTCCCCGTTGCTGGCCGCGGCTTGCGGGGCGGCGTGCAGGATCTGCACGCCCCACAACTGCGCCACCGTCAGGCAGACCCTTTCGGCATCCAGCGGCCGGTTCCGCGCCGCCATATACCCTGCCGCCGCCGCCAGTAGCCCAAGGCTGAAGATCGCCCCCCGATGGGTATTGATCCCGCCAGTGGCGGCCATCATCGCGGCCTCGGCCCCGATGCCCAGCCGTTGCAGCTGGGGGAAACCCGCGCTGTCCGCCCCGGCCCGGGCGATGCTGACGAAATAGCTGCGCAGGGAAAACAGGCTGCGCAGAAAGGTCGTGGCATCCATGTCCCGATGTGCGCCGTTGTCTACCGGGCTGACGAGTCCGGGTTTGGGATACAGGATCACCTCGGCATGCAGCGCACGGATTGCACCCCGCCCGATGATCGCGGAGCGGTCCGTCAAAAGGTCCGGCATCTGCGTCATGCCGCCGTCTTCCTCAACCACGGGCCGCCGTGGCCCTTCACCAGCATCTCCTCCCGCCCCGACACGTATTCCCGCAGCGCGACGGCGTTGCCATCGGACAGCAGCACCTCGCCATCCAGCCTTGGGCTGTTGGGCCCGGCCAGCATCGCCGCAATGGCCGCCCGCGCATCGCCCAGATCGGTGACCAGCAGGTCCAGATCCGACCCCGCGCGGAGATAGGGCAACCCCGTCAACGCCTGCCAGGCGAGTGAGCCATAGACCCGCAGGCTGACACCGTTGACCTGTGCAAGATCGTCCAGCCTGCCCCGCCACTGCGGCGCGGCATCGCGTACCTCCTCCAGCGTCGGCGGGGGGCGCATGTCGGTGATCCACCCCAGCGGCAGGCAAAAGCCGATCCGCCGCTTGTCGGGCGTGGCAAGCCCCAGCCGGACGGTTCCCGGATCATCCCCCGCGCGAGAGGATGCGACGACAAACCACCGCCCCGCCGCCGCCCAAGCCCCGGCCTCGCCCTCCAGCGGGCCGTCCGCGCGGACAAAGCTGTGGCGGTCAGGCCGCATCATTGGGAACTGCGCCGCGCACTTCGGCGGCAACACGGCAGGCCAGCAGCCGCCCGCCCCGCGCCTCGCCATCCTCGCGGCGGCGGTCGGTGTCGGGATCGTCCTGCCCCGCCAGCGCATCCTGAAGACAACGGGCCAGATCGCCCTCCCACAACCCGCGCACCGCGCCCATGGCGATGTAATTCGCCACCCCCGGCGCGAACACGGCCGAGGTCTCAGAAAGCGCCTCCAGCCGTTCCAGCGGGATCTTGGTCACACGCGACATGGCGGGCAGGTTCATCACCTTTACCTCTGCCTCTGGCAGGGCATAGCAGGCATCGGCCAGCAGCGACGACGACAGAAAGCCCGCGCTGACGGCCTCTCCGTAGACCAGGCCGATGATGCGGTGCCCACGTCGCCGCGCCACGTCGAGGCATTTCGCCAGATGCGCGATATAGGCGTTCAGGCAGATCGTCTCATCCTTGCGGCTCATCTTCTGGCCCAAGGTGTCGACCAGCAGCAGGATGGGCCGGCCCGGGTGGTCGCGGCAGATGCGCAGCACCTCTCCGGCCATGCGGAAGGCCAGTTCCGCGCCGATGGCAGCCCGGTCGCGGGTGCCGATCACGGCGACCCCGTCCCCCTGCCCTGCGAAATAATCGCCGTCGAAGGCGATGTCATACCCGTTCGGGAACAGCTGCGGCAGCAGATCGTCTATCTTCATGCGCCTGCTCCTTTTACGGCCTGCAGGAAGGCGTCGGTGTCGAGCAGCGGCAGGCGCTGCGGGTTGTCGATGCCCATGGCGGCCCAGATATCCACCGCGTCCTCCATGTCGCCGAACCGATCCAGCCGGTTTCCCAGCGTCGCGTGTTCAGCCTCCAGCGTCTCCAGCGTCAGGGGCTTGGGCTGCATCGCGGCGACCAGCGCGGCACGGAAGGCGTCGATGCTGTCGGCGACCAGCGTCGCCTCACCTAAAATCGTGCGGTTCTTGCCACCCGTCACGCGCCAGACCAGCGCACGGTCGGCGGCGTCAAATTCCTCGACCCCCATGGTTGTCTCGATGACCTCGGGACCGGAAAGGCCAAGCCGCGCCTCCTCGCTCATGATCAGCGTGTCGCAAAGGCAGGTGGTGATGCCCATGCCGCCAAAGACGCCATAGCGCCCGCCGTTCAGCACGATCACCGGCACGCCCGCGGCCCGCAGAGCCAGCACCGCGCG
This sequence comes from Rhodobacteraceae bacterium LNNU 3342, assembly GCA_008711135.1. Taxonomy (GTDB): domain Bacteria; phylum Pseudomonadota; class Alphaproteobacteria; order Rhodobacterales; family Rhodobacteraceae; genus Halodurantibacterium. The sequence goes on along the minus strand of VUAW01000021.1, from coordinate 47,788 downwards.
CATGATCTCCGACACGGCGATCAGGCCCGCGTTCGCCTCGTGCAACCGCACGCCGCCGGATTCCAGAAGCAGCAGCACGGCAGCCGGGCGTTCAGTGCGGGCGCGTTCCAGCAAGCCGGTGATCTTGGCGCCATGCACCTCGCCCACCGCGCCGCCCATGAAGGCGCCTTCCTGTGCGGCGATCAGAACGGTCTGCCCGTCAAGCGTACCACGGCCGACGGCCACACCGTCGTCAAAGGCCGCGGGCTGACCCAATTCGCGCAGGTGCGGGCTGACGGCGCGACGTTCAGGCGGCAGGAACTCGATAAAGCTGCCGGCATCCAGCAGGCCCGCGATGCGCTGGCGGGCGGTGGCCTCTGACCAGCTGCTCATGCATCACCCCCGGCGTATTCCTGAAGCGCCTGGTCCAGCCGCAGCGCCACGACCGCAGGCGTCGCCCCCGCGTCGTTGATGGAAATGCGGATGTTGCCGAGCTTCCAGCGCTCGAACACATCCGTCAGCACCGCCTGCCAGATCGGGCCAAATCCACGGGCGGCGGTTTCTACCTCCACCCGGACGCGGCCCTTCAGATCGGCGGGTTCGACCAGCACCTCCAGATTGCCGGACCCGAGGACGCCCGCCAGCACCGGCTTGTTGCGGGCCGCGACCGGTTTGCCGCCGGCGAATTCGAATTCAAGTCGTTCCATCTTGCCTCACCAGCTTCTGAACCGCGCGGGCGGATCGTAAAGCCCGCCCGATGCGTGTACGAGGTCCTTCATCGACCGCGCCGCCAGCAGGTCGCGGGTGGCGTCGCGCGGATCGACGCCCAGATCGGCGGGACGGCGGATCACGCCCCGGTCGCGCAGGTTTTCCACCATGGCCTTGTCCCGCGCGAGACCAACGGGGGTGTAGCCCGCGACGCCGCGGATCGCCTGCTCGCGCTCCTGCTCATTCTGGCAGAGCAGCAGGTTCGCGATGCCTTCCTCGGTCAGGATATGGGTCACGTCGTCGCCGTAGATCATCACCGGCGGCAGGTCGAGCCCGGCGGTTTCGGCCAGTTCCCAGGCGTCCAGCTTTTCAACGAAGGCAGGGGCCATGTGTTCGCGGAAGGTTTCGACCATCTGCACGACCAGCTTGCGCCCGCGCGGCATGGTGCCGGTGCCGGCCTCGCGCCCCGCCCTCAGCCAGGTTTCCGTCCCGTGCCGCCGTCCGCGCGCATCCGACCCCATGTTCGGTGCACCGCCAAAGCCAGATACGCGCCCGAGCGTTGCGGTGGAACTGTTGCCCTGCAGGTCGATCTGCAGGGTTGACCCGATGAACATGTCGCAGGCGTAAAGTCCGGCGGTCTGGCTCAGCGCCCGGTTCGATCGCATCGATCCGTCGGGGCCGGTAAAGAACACGTCGGGGCGGGCGCGAATGTATTCCTCCATCCCCAGTTCGGACCCGAAGGAATGGACGCTCTCCACGAACCCAGCCTCGATCGCCGGGATCAGCGCAGGATGCGGGTTCAGCGCCCAGTGCGTCGCGATCTTGCCGCGCAGCCCAAGGCTTTCGGCATAGGTGGGCAACAGCAGCTCGATCGCCGCCGTGTCAAAGCCGATGCCGTGGTTCAGGCGCTTCACCCCGTATTCGGCATAGATGCCCTTGATGGCCATCATCGCCATCAGCACCTGGATTTCCGAAATCTGCGCCGGGTCACGGGTGAACAGCGGCTCGATGTAATGCGGGCGGGGGCTTTGCACCACGAAATCCACCCAATCGCCCGGAATATCCACGCGGGGCACATGGTCCACGATCTCGTTCACCTGAGCGATGACGATGCCGCGGCGGAAGGCCGTCGCCTCGACGATGACGGGCGTGTCCTCGGTATTGCCGCCGGTATAAAGGTTGCCCTGCGCATCCGCCGCCGCCGCGCAGACAAGGCTGACGCGGGGCGTCAGGTCGGTGAAATACCGGCCGAAGAGTTCCAGGTAGGTGTGGATCGCGCCGATCCGCAACTGACCTGCCGAAAGCAACCGCGCCAGCCGCGCCGACTGCTGGCCGGAGAACGAGAAGTCCAGCCGCGACGCGACGCCTGTTTCAAAGACATCCAGATGCGATGGCAGCGCCAGCACCGACTGCACGATATGCAGGTCGTTCACCACCGCAGGGTCCAGCCCCGCCAGCGCCGAGGCCAGGAAATCCGCCTGTTTCTGGTTGTTGCCCTCGATACAGACGCGGTCGCCGGACTCGATCACCTGGGCCAGAAGCTCGCCGATCCGCGCCGGGGGCACGACCTTGCCCTGGGCCAGCGCCGCCCCACGCTCCATCCGTTCGGCCTTGTTCAGGCCAAGGCGGTTCCATTCCCTCATCCGGAACTCCCTTCTCGATTCTGGGCTACCGTATGCGGAAGATGCCTAGAGGATCAACAACCGTATTCATTTGACCATCGATTTAGTCTCTGTGCATACTGACCGGCGTCCAGAAGCCAAGATGGATATTCCCCGACATGGCAGAGCCACAGGAAGGCCCGCTCAGCGAACGTATCCGTCTGTCCCTGATGGACGACATTTCCACGGGTGCGCTGCCGCCCGGAACGGTGCTGGACGAGGCGTCACTTTCCGATACCTTCCGCGCCTCCCGCACCCCCGTGCGCGAGGCATTGCGCCAGCTCGAAGCCGCGGGCCTGATCGAGATCCGCCCCCGCCGCGGCGCCGTCGTGCTGCCTTTGACCCTGCCGCGCATCCTCGAGATGTTCGAGGTGACGGCAGAGATCGAAGCGATGTGCGTCCGCTTCGCCACGCATCGCATCACCGGGATCGAAAGGGCACAGCTGACCGAGCTGCACGAAAATTCGCGCGGCGCCGCCGAGGACGGGGACTTTGCCGCCTTTGACGGCTTCAACCTTGCCTTCCATGAGGGGCTGTACCGCGCGACCCACAACGGCTTTCTGGTGGAACAGGCGCTTGCGCTCCGGGCGCGGCTTCTGCCCTTCCGGCGCACGCAGCTGCGCCATCCCAACCGTCTGCGTGTATCGCTTTCCGAACATGAAGCGATCCTGCAGGCGATGAGCCAAGGCGACGCCGACCGGGCCGCGCGTGTTATGCGGCAGCACATGGCCAACGCGGGCACCGCCCTTGCCCGCTACTTGAGGTTCGACAACACCTGACCGTACCGGAGGGCCGGGAGGACCCTGCATGATGACTGATCCACAGACTTCGCCAGCGCCTCCCCCCAGAGGGGCAGTGGGGGCCCATTTCCCCATGCGGACGTTCCAGCCGGCTGCGGCCAAGCCTCCTTCAACACCGGCGCGGCAAGTTTTCGGTCGGCTCCTTAGCTGCCGCTTGACATTGATGAAATGGCAGCCCTTAATCTGTGATCAAAGATCAAAAATAGAAGCCGAACAACGGCGCTCCCTTCCTCAAGTCCTTCAGGAAACCGCATGAAAACGCTGAGAACCCTCCTCCTCTCTGCCACGATGTGTGCACCCGCCGCCCTTTACGCGGGGCAGGCTGACAACTCGCTGGTCTGGGGATTCGACACGCAGATCGAGTCGATGAACCCCTATGCCACCAACAAGGGCAAGCCCCAGCTGGTGATGCGCAACGTGCTTGAACACCTGCTCTATCGTTCGTCCGAGGGCGAGGCGCGGCCGGCGCTGGCCACGGAATGGACTTGGGTGGATGAGACGACTATCGACTTTACGCTGCGCGAAGGCGTGACCTTCCATAACGGTGAGGCGTTCGACGCCGACGACGTCGTCTACACCGTCAAGCAGGTCAAGGACCCGGCAGCCAAGATCTCGGCGCAGGGCGATTACGGCTTCATCGAAAGCGCCGAAAAGCTCGGCCCCTATTCCATCCGGCTGCACCTGACCAAGCCCACGCCCTCGGCCATCGACCGGCTGACCCAGACGCTGTTTATCCTGCCGAGCGAGACGTATGAGGCCATGGACCCCGCCGAATTCGGCCGCGCCCCGATCGGCACCGGCCCCTACAAGGTCGCGGAGTTCAAGGCCGGGCAGTCGGTGGAGCTGGTCCGCAACGACGCCTATTATGATGCCGACTGGGGTCAGCCGCAGTTCGACAAGCTCACCGTTCTTACCATCCCCGACGCGCAGACGCGGCTGGCCGAACTGACCTCTGGCCGAGTGGATTTCGTATGGGGCCTGTCGCCCGACGACATGATGCAGGTGATGATGTCTCCGGGGATCGAGACGACCTCGGGTGACTCGACCACGATCACGTTCCTCTCGCTCGACCCGAACGGGCGAACGGGGGACAACCCGACGCAGGACAAGAACGTGCGGCTGGCGATGATGCACGCCATCGACCGCGAAGCGATCGGTCAGATCCTTCAGGGCCCGGAAAGCCTCGCGCTCGACAGCCCCTGCCACCCGATGCAGTTCGGCTGCGTCCAAGAGGTTGTCCAATACGAATATGACCTGGAAAAGGCGCGCGAATACATGGCGGCCTCTGCCTATCCGCAAGGATTCCAGACGCAGGTCGCCGCCTTTACCGACAACGCCCGTATCGCCGAGGCCGTGGTCGGCAACCTTCGCGACATCGGCATCCAGGCCAGCGTGGACCAGCGCGAAACCACCGCCTGGGTCAAGGATTACTACGACGGCAAGATCCCCGTTGCGGTCGTGCCGTGGCCGTCGAACGGGGTCTATGACGTCTCCTCGCTCACCCCGTTCTTCTTTGAGGAAGGCCAGGGCGACTATATCCGCGACCCGCAGGTGAACGAATGGTTCGCGCAGGCGGGCTCGATCATCGACGAAGAGGAACGGCTGCGGCTCTACGCGCTCGGGTTCCAGAAGATGGCGGACGAGGTCTACAACATCCCGTTGGTCACCAAGGTCACGAACTACGGCTTCCGCAACGGGCTGGAATTCACGCCTCCCGCCGATGGCTATCCGCTGATGTATCTGGCCGGCTGGAAGGGGTGACACCGTGGGTGCCTATATCATCCGCAAGCTGGGTGAGGCCTTGGCCGTCTGCGTAGCGGTCTCGGTCATCGCCTTTGTCCTCGTGCAGTCGACCGGGGACCTCGCCGTGGCGATGGGAGGCCTCGACGCCTCGGCCGAGGAAACCGCGCGCCTGCGCGAGGTCTATGGCCTCGACCAGAGCCTGTTCCAGCAGTACCTGGGCTGGGCGTGGCGCGTGCTTCAGGGTGATCTGGGCACCTCTTACTTCTCACAGGAAGATGTGCTGACGCTGATTATGGAAAGCCTGCCGGTGACGGCGGTGCTTGCGGTCAGTTCACTTACGCTCGGGCTGCTGATTTCGATCCCGGCGGGGGTGCTTTGCGCGATCAAGCCGGGCAGCCGGTTCGACCGGGTCTGTCTCGCGCTTTCGGTGCTGGGGCAGGCGATGCCGTCCTACTGGGTGGGGCTCTTGCTGATCCTGCTGTTCGGCGTCACGCTGCAGGTGCTGCCGATTTCCGGCACCCAGTCGGCGGCGAGCTTCGTGATGCCCGCGATGACGCTGGCGTGGTTCGTCTTTCCGGTGTTCCTGCGCCTGTCGCGGGCGGGGATGATCGACGTGCTGTCGTCCGACTATATCCGCACCGCGCGTGCCAAGGGCCTGCCCCGCCGCACGGTGCTGGTGAAGCATGCGCTGCGTAATGCGATCCTGCCCGTGGTGTCTGTCGCCACGGTGCAGTTCGGTTTCCTGCTGGGCGGGTCGATTGTGGTGGAAAGCGTCTTTTCCCTGAACGGCATCGGCCTTCTGGCGTGGAGCGCGATCCAGCGGGCGGATTACCCGGTGGTGCAGGCGGTCGTGCTGGTGGTGGCCATCATCTTCGTCCTGCTCAACGTCGTGGCCGACCTGTTGAACGCGGCCCTCGACCCCAGACTGATGAGTGAGCAATGAGCGTGCGCACGACAAATCTCCCGCTCGATCAGCGCGGCCCGCGGTTCCTGCGCCTTCCCTTTGCCGGCAAATTCGGGTTCCGGCTGGGCATCGTGATGCTCACGGGCTTTGTGCTGGTCGCGGTCTTTGCGCCCTACATCGCGCCACATGATCCATACAGCCAAAGCCTGCTGGCCCGGCTGAAGCCGCCGGTCTGGGCCGGGGGCACATGGGAACATCCGCTGGGCACCGACGGCTTTGGCCGGGATTACCTGTCGCGGCTGATCTATGGCACGCGGATCTCGCTCATCGTGGGACTGGGGGCGGCGGCGCTTGCCATGCTGATCGGCACGACGCTGGGGGTCATCGCGGGCGTCTTTGGCGGCGCGGCGAACCGCATCGTGTCGTTCATCATTTCGATCCGGCTTGCCCTGCCCTCGCTGCTGCTGGCGTTGGCGATCCTGCAGATCGCCGGGTCGGGCGTCATGGTGGTGGTGGTCGTTCTGGCGGTAACGCATTGGGACCGGTTTGCCGTGGTGCTGCGAACCGCCTGCCGGCAGGTGGCGGGGCAGGATTACGTCACCCGCGCCCGCGCCATGGGCGCATCCGAGGCGCGGATCGTGCGGACCGAAATCCTGCCCAACGTCCTCAGCCATATCGTCATCATCTTCACCTTTGAGATGGCGCAATGCATCCTTGCCGCCGCGGCGCTGTCCTTCCTGGGGCTTGGCATTCAGGCGCCCGAGCCGTCCTGGGGCCTGATGATGTCCGAAGGCCGCGCCTTCCTTGTCATCAACCCGTGGCTGATCACCATCGCCGGTTTCGCCATCATGCTGCTGGTGCTGGCTGTCAATCTGGTGGGCGACGGGCTGCGGGACCTCGTCGTCCCGAAGGAGCGTTCATGAACCACCCTGCCCCCCTTCTTGACGTGCGTGACCTGTCGGTCACGATCCAGACCCCGATGGGGCCGCTTTCCGCCGTGCGCGGGATCGACCTGACCCTGCAGGCGGGGGAAACGCTGTGCATCGTGGGCGAGTCCGGGTCGGGCAAGTCGATGACCTCGCTCGCGCTGATGGGCCTGCTGCCGCCAAGGGCGCGGGCGCGGGCGGGGCATATCCGGTTCGGCGCCGATGCGCTGGACCCGGATGCCCCCGGCCAGATCGAAAGGCTGCGCGGCGACCGGATCGCGATGATCTTCCAGGAGCCGATGACCGCGCTAAATCCCACGCTGACGCTGGGCGAACAACTGGTCGAGGGGCTGTTGCACCACGACCCTTCGCGCACGCGTGCCGCTGCGACGGCGCGAGCGGTGGAGCTGCTCTCCGCCTGCGGGGTCGCCGATCCGGAACGGCGCCTGACGCAATATCCGCATCAGCTTTCAGGCGGCTTGCGCCAGCGGGTGATGATCGCCATGGCGCTGATGACCAAACCCGACCTGCTGATCGCGGACGAACCGACCACCGCGCTGGACCGGACGATCTCGCTCCAGATCCTCGCGCTGTTGAAGGACCTGCAGAAACGCTTCGACCTGGGGCTGATCCTTGTCACCCATGACTTCGACGTGGTGAGGGAGGTGGCCGACCACATCTGCGTCGTCTATGCCGGCGAGATCGTCGAGACCGGCACGCGCGACCAGGTGCTGAACAACCCCGCGCACCCCTATACCCGCGCGCTGCTGAGTTGCGTGCCCACATCCCATGCCAGCGCCGACGGGCGGCTGGGGTTCCTGCCGGGGGTCGTGCCCTCGCTGATCGGACCGGACGAAGGCTGCCAGTTCCGCGACCGCTGCGCCCTCGCCCACGCAGGCTGCGCGCGCGAGGCTCCTTGGCAGGAGGCCGGAACCGGTCACCGCATCCGCTGCACCCTTGCGGTGGACGACATCGCCACGCTCTACCGCGCCCCGGTGCCGCCTGCCGCCAAGGCGTATCAGCCCGACCAGAACCCCGCCCAACCCGCGCTGGAGGTCAGGGGCGTGATCCAGCGCTACACGCTTCGCAAGGGGCTGTTCGGCAAGAAGGGGCAGCTCACCGCCCTGCGCGGCATCGACCTGTCGGTGAACAAGGGCGAGGTGCTGGGCCTTGTCGGCGAAAGCGGATCGGGCAAATCCACGCTCGCCCGCGCGATGCTGGGGATCGAACGCCCGGCCGAAGGTGCCGTGCTGATCAACGGTCAGCCGATCTCGTCGGTTCAGCGGACGCGGCGGGCGCGGCTTGTGCAGCCGGTGTTGCAGGACCCATATTCCTCCCTGAACCCGCGCCGCACGGTCGAGGACACGATCCGCCTGCCGCTCGACATCCACGGCATCGGGACGGTTGAGGAGCGGCGGCGCGAGGTTCGCCGGATGATGGACCTTTGCGGCCTGCCCACCCGAACGGCGGGCAGCTTTCCGTCGCAGATGTCCGGCGGGCAGCGGCAGCGGGTGGCCATCGCCTCGGCGCTGGTGCTGCGGCCGGAAATCCTGATCTGTGACGAACCGACCTCGGCGCTGGACGTGTCGGTGCAGGCGCAGATCCTGAACCTGCTCAAGGATCTGCGGGCGGAATTCAACCTGACGCTGGTGATGATCAGCCACGACCTTGGCGTCATTCGTGCGATGTCGGACCGGGTCGCGGTGATGTACTTTGGCCGGATCGTCGAAGTGGGGACCGGACGCGACCTGTTCGAACATCCGCAGCATCCTTACACGGAGCTGCTGCTGGGCGGGGTCGCCAAGGTCGGGGGACAAGGGGCAAAGGTCACGGGCACCTCCCCCAACCCGCTGGCTCCGCCGCAGGGGTGCAGTTTCAGCGGCCGCTGCCCCCGCGCGGTAGACCGGTGCCAAGCGGATGATCCGCTGCTTGCCGGAACGGCGCGTCATGCCGTCGCCTGCCACGTACCCGCCTGACCGCGCCGGAATGCAAAAGGCCCCCTGACGGGGCCGTTTCTTATTGCACCAGTTCGGCGTGCAGATAGCGTTCCAGCCCCGCGCGGCAGTCGTCGGGCCAAGGATGCGACTTGTGATCCTTGGTAGAGGTCATCACGATCAGCTGCTCGATGGTCCAGATCACCTCCCCCTCGACCGTGACGACGGTATAGAGGTCGAGCGAGGACCGGCCGATCTTGCGGACATGGACGTTGAATTCGAGCACGTCGCCATAGACGGCGGGCTTCTTGAACTCGATGTTCATCTTTACGCTGGGCAAGCCAAGGTGACGTTCGAACATCAGCTCCTTCCACGTCACGCCGAACGAGGCGAACATGGCTTCGTTCACGTCAACCAGCATCGACAGGTAGGCCGGATGATAGGCGATCCCGGTCAGGTCGCAATCGCCGAAGCGCATCGGCTTCCGGATGGTAAAGGGCATGTGGAATCCTTCCTCGTTCCGCGCGCGCAGACTGCGCGGCAACAATGCGCGCTGGCGGCAAATATTTCATATATAAATAATATACACCTGACGGACATGGTCAAGATGTTGCTTCGAACGGTGTCGCTGCGTGGAGAAGCCGGATGCAGCGGGAAGGCCCACATCATATTACTTTAGTCTTGAAGTATTTTTGGCGACTCGGTATTCTGGCTGCAACCATCTTGGGAAAGAACTTGTCATGAAAATCGCTGTTCTTGGCGGCGGCCCCGCCGGTCTCTACTTCGCAATCTCGATGAAACTGCGCGACAGCTCGCATGACGTCACCATCTACGAACGCAACCGCGCGGATGACACCTTCGGCTGGGGCGTGGTTCTTTCCGATGAAACCATGTCCAACTTCGGCGGGAACGACCCGGTCAGCGAAAAGATGATCCGCGACAACTTCGCCTACTGGGACGACGTCAAGGTCGTGCGCGGCGAAGACAGCATGACCTCGGCTGGCCACGGGTTCTGCGGGATCGGTCGCAAGAAGATGCTGATGCTGTTGCAGGACCGTGCGCGGGAACTGGGCGTGAAGCTGGCCTTCGAAACCGACATCACCCCCGAGCGGATCGAGGGGCTGAGGGCCGAACATGACCTTCTGGTGGCGGCGGACGGGCTGAACTCCAAGACCCGTGCGCTTTACGCGGACAAGTTCCAGCCGGAGATCGACATGCGGCGGAACCACTTCGTCTGGCTGGGCACGCATCAGAAATTCGACGATGCCTTCACCTTCATCTTTGAAAAGACGGAACACGGCTGGATCTGGGCCCATGCCTACCAGTTCGACGACGACACCGCGACTTTCATCGTCGAATGCGGCCCAGAGGTGTATGACGCCTTCGGCTTTGCCAACCTGAGCCAGCAGGACAGCATCGCGCTGTGTGAAAAGATCTTTGCGCGGCACCTGGGCGGCCACCCGCTCATGACCAACGCGAACCACATCCGCGGCTCGGCCTGGATCCGCTTCCCGCGCGTGACCTGCGAAAACTGGTACCACGAAAACGTGGTGCTGCTGGGCGATGCCTCGGCCACGGCGCATTTCTCGATCGGATCGGGCACCAAGCTGGGCATGGAAAGCGCCATCGCCCTGGCCGAAGAACTGAATTCCGGCAAGCCGCTGGATCAGGCGCTGCAAACCTATCAGGACGAACGCAAGCTGCAGGTTCTGCGCGTGACCTCGGCCGCCCGCAACTCGACTGAGTGGTTCGAGGAGGTGGAGCGTTACCTCGACCTTGACATGATGCAGTTCAACTATGCGCTGCTCACCCGGTCGCAGCGGATCAGCCACGAAAACCTGCGCCTGCGCGATCCCGAATGGCTCGCCTCGGCCGAGGCATGGTTCCAGAAGCAGGCGGGCAGCAATTCCACCCGCCGTCCGATGTTCGCGCCCTTCAAGCTGCGCGGGATGAACCTGACGAACCGCATCGTCGTGTCCCCCATGGCGCAGTACAAAGCCAAGGGCGGCATGCCGACCGACTGGCACTTCGTCCACTATGCCGAACGCGCCAAGGGTGGGGCAGGGCTGGTCTTCACCGAGATGCTGTGTGTCAGCATGGAGGGCCGCATCACCCCCGGCTGCCCCTGTATAGGCCCGGAACAGGTGCCGATGTGGCAACGGCTGACTGATTTTGTGCATGCCGAAACCGACGCCAAGATCTGCGCCCAGATTGGCCATTCGGGCCGCAAGGGTTCCACCCGCCTTGCCTGGGACGGCATCGACAAGCCCCTGCCCGAGGGGGAGAACTGGCCGCTCCTCTCCGCCTCTGCCATACCGCTGATGGAGGGCAACGTCGTGCCCAAGGCGATGGACCGCGCCGACATGGACATGGTCAAGGCCCAGTTCGTGGATGCGGTAAAGGCCGCCGATGCCGCCGGTTTCGACATGATCGAGATGCACGCGGCCCACGGCTATCTGCTGGCGTCCTTCATCTCTCCGGTGACCAACAAGCGGGTGGATGAATACGGCGGCAGACTTGAAAACCGGATGCGTTACCCGCTGGAGGTGTTCGACGCGATGCGCGCCGCGTGGCCCGGGGACAAGCCGATGACCGTCCGCATTTCCGCCCATGACTGGATGGGGGAGGAGGGCGTGAACCCGGAAGAGGCAGTCAGGATCTCCGCCATGTTCAAGACCGCCGGCGCGGATGCGATCAACGTGTCGTCGGGGCAGACCGACAAGGCGGAACAGCCCGTCTACGGGCGGATGTTCCAGGTGCCCTTTGCCGACCGCGTGCGGAACGAAATCGCGCTGCCCACCATGGTCGCGGGCAATATCTACGAGGCGGATCACGTCAACTCGATCCTCATGGCCGGGCGGGCGGATCTGGTGCTGCTGGCGCGTCCGCATCTGGCTGACCCGTACTGGACGCTGCATGCCGCGGTGGAACTGGGCGATACCGAACAGACGTGGCCCGCGCCCTATGAAGGCGGCCGCCGTCAGGCGAACACGCTGGCCGAACGCGCCAAGGCGATGTCATGACCCTTGGGGGCAAGACGGCCTTTGTGACCGGTGGCGGCTCTGGCGTCGGCGCGGTGATCGCGGAGATGCTTGCAGAGGCGGGCGCGCAGGTGGTCATCTGCGGGCGGCGGGCTGCGCCGCTCGATGCCGTGGCGGCGCGTCATCCGAACATCCGCGCGGTCACCTGCGACATCACGGATGAGGCTGCCGTCACTGCCGCCATTGCCGAGGCTGCGCCCGATATCGTCATCGCAAATGCCGGCGCATCGGAAAGCGCGCCCTTCGTGCGGACGGAACTGGCCGCGTTTCAGCGGATGATGACGGTGAACCTCACCGGCACCTTTCTGACGCTGCGCGAAGGCGCCAAGGCGATGCAGGGCAAGTCGTGGGGCCGCCTGATCGCCATTGCGTCCACCGCAGGGCTCAAGGGTTATCCCTATGTCGCGCCCTATGCGGCGGCGAAACATGGGGTCATCGGCATGGTGAAGTCGGTCGCGCTGGAGCTTGTCCGCAAGGGGGTCACCGTCAACGCCATCTGTCCGGGCTTCCTGGATACCGAGATGACCGAACGCTCCATCGCCAACATCGTCGAAAAGACCGGCCGTACGCCCGAGGAGGCCCGCGCTTCGCTTGCGGCGACGAACCCGATGCACCGCCTCGTCCCGCCTGAGGATGTGGCACGGGCCGTACTCTGGCTCTGCGGCGAGGGATCGGACATGGTCACCGGACAGGCAATCTCCGTATCCGGGGGCGAAACATGACTGACACCTTCATCCTGCGCCGGCAGGTCGAGTTCAACCACTGCGACCCGGCGGGGATCGTCTTTTACCCCCGCTACTTCGAGATGATCTCGGCGGTGACGGAACGGTTCTTTGCGGATGCCGTGGGTTTCGGCTGGACCGCCATGCGCGAAAGTGGAAACGGCACGCCCATGGGCACCATCGAGGCCCGCTTCCACGCCCCCTCCCGGCTGGAGGACTGGCTTGATTTCGTCCTGACGGTAAAGCGGATCGGACGCTCCTCTGCCGTGTTGCTGATCACCGGTTCCTGCGAAGGTGAACCGCGGTTCACCTGTGAGGCGACCGTCATCCACGCCAACGTCGACAGCGGATCATCCAGCCCCTGGCCAGACGCCCTGCGCGCGATCATGTCGCGATACCTCCACCCTTCTTCACAGATCAAGAAAGACTGCCGATGACCGCTATGACGCCGCACATGTTCCTTCAGCCCGACGGATGGGTTCCCGCCAAGGGCTATGCCAACGGCATGCTTGCCGAAGGCCGCATGGTCTTTACCGGCGGGCTGGTCGGGTGGAACGCGAACCAGGAATGGGAACATCAGGACATGGTGGGCCAGTTCCGCCAGACGCTGGAAAACATCGTGGCCGTGCTGGACAAGGCGGGCGCGCGGCCGGAACATCTGGTGCGGCTGACGTGGTACATCACTGACAAGCAGGAATACCTGTCGAACCTGCGCGCCTTTGGCGCCGCCTACCGCGAGGTGATCGGCCGCCACTTCCCGGCGATGGCCGTGGTGCAGGTCGCGGGCCTGATGGAAGACGCCGCCCGGATCGAGATCGAGGCCACTGCGGTCATCCCCCATGGCTGAGGCGACGCGCCCAGACGGCGCCCCCACCCTCATCACCGTCGCCCCCTATGACCAGGTCACGCCGCGCGGCGCGGTGCTGGGAAGCTGGCTGCTGGCGCAGGTCGATCATGCCGCGGGCCTTGCCGGGCGCAAGATTGCGGGCGGCGACGCGCTGATCCTGTCGATCAAGGAGCTGACCTTCCACGGCGCCCTGAAAGCCGGAGAGGAGTTCGTCATGCACGCGGACCTGAGCCGCCGGGGCAACAGTTCCTTCAACCTGTCGCTTTCTGCATGGGCGGAACCCGACGCGGACTGCCGCCAGATCCTTGGTGCCGACCTGCTGATGGTGGCCGTGGATGGTGAGGGAAAGCCGCGGAAACTGCCCTAAGGCGCCGTCCGCCCGCCCTATTGCGGTTGCGCCGTGACCGGTTTACCTGCAACCTGTAAAGTTGAAACCCGAAGCAATTCGGCACAGGCGCTTGGGGGCGGAATGGACGTGCAGACCCGGCACAAGATCACCGATGACCACATGGCGCGGCAGCGGCTGCGCATGTGGCTCCAGATGCTCAAGGCGACCCGCTATGTCGAGGCGGCGCTGCGCGAACGGCTACGGGCTGAATATGACATGACCCTGCCCCGGTTCGACGTGCTTGCCGCGCTGCATGCCGAACCCAATGGCATGAAGATGAGCGAGCTGTCGCAGCACCTTGTCGTGTCCAACGGCAACGTCACCGGTGTGGTGGATCGGCTGGTGGCCGAGGGGCTTGCCGAACGTCAGACAATGGAAAGCGACCGCCGCGCCTTCCTTGTCCGCATCACCGACAAGGGCCGGACGCTGATGGACGAAATGACCGCCGAACACCTGAACTGGATCGACGAGCTGTTCGCGGATGTGTCAGAGGCCGACGTGGCGCGCTGCATCTCGATCATGCTCGACATTCGCCACAAGCGTTAGAACAAGAAAGCCCCCGAAGCGCGGGGGCTTTCGTTTGGGCGCCTGTCAGAGCAACCCGGTTTCCTTGGCCACGCGCCGGTATCCCGCGCCTGCCGTAAAGCCGCCGTCGATCACGAAATCCTCGCCCGTGATGAAGCCTGACGCGTCCGAGGCAAGGAACAGCACCAGCTGCGCGACCTCATCCGCCTCGCCGGGCCGCTGCATCGGCGTCATGCCGATCATCGGGCCAAGGTGCGGCGAGCTGCGGTTCAGGTCGGTCACGATCAGGCCGGGGCAGATCGCGTTCACGCGGATGCCGGCATCGGCGAATTCCATCGCCGCCGACCGCGTCAGACCCCGGAGCGCCCATTTCGACGAGGTATAGGCCGGGTCGTAATGCCCCGAAAACGCCGAGTTGGAGGAGATGTTGACGATGCTCCCCCCGCCGGTTTCGGCCATCAGCGGCGCGGCCAGCTTGATGCCGATGAAGGCGCCGGTGGCGTTCACGTCCATCACCTTGCGCCATTCCTCGACCGACATGTCGCGGATGATCTTGCGGTTGATGATGCCGGCGTTGTTGACCAGCACATCCAGCCGCCCAGTCCAGCCCTTGACCAGCGCCAGCGCCTCGGCCCACTCAGCCTCGGACGTGACATCAAGGCGGAGGAAGCGAACATTCTTCCCCTCCCCCGAAAGGCGCGCGGCAAGGGCTTCACCCTCATCCACCAGCACGTCGCAGATCAGCACCGAGGCACCCGCGGTGGCCAGAAGTTCAGCCTCTACCGCGCCCTGCCCGCGGGCGGCCCCGGTGACAATGGCAGTCTTGCCCGACAGGTCCGTCAGCGCGTCCCGCGCCTTGGCGAAATCGACGCTCATGCCTGCACCATGACCTGGCGCTGCTCGCCAAGGCCGGTCGCGCCCAGCGTGACCACCTGCCCCGCCTTCAGGAAGGTTGGCGGCTTCATCCCCAGCCCCACGCCCGGCGGGGTGCCGGTGGCGATGATATCGCCGGGTTCCAGCGTCATGAACTGCGAGATATAGTGGACCAGATGCGCGACGCCAAAGATCATCGTGCGGGTGTTGCCGGTCTGGCGGCGTTCGCCGTCCACGTCCAGCCACAGGTCGATGTTCTGGATGTCCGAGAACTCGTCCTTGGTCACCATCCAGGGGCCGACGGGGCCAAAGGTGTCGTGGCTCTTGCCCTTGGTCCACTGGCCGCCGCGTTCGGACTGGAAGCGGCGCTCGGATACGTCGTTGACCAGCGCGTAGCCGGCGACATAGTCCATCGCCTCATCCTCGGACACGTATTTCGCCCGCGTCCCGATCACGATGCCCAGCTCGACCTCCCAGTCGGTGCGGTCCGATCCGCGCGGGATCTCTACGTCATCGTTTGGGCCGCAAAGGGCGGTGGTCGCCTTGGCGAACAGCACCGGCTCCTCCGGCGGCTCCTTGCCCGTTTCCCGCGCGTGGTCGGCGTAGTTGAGCCCCACGCACAGGAACTTGCCGGGCCGCGCGATCGCCGACCCGATGCGGGGGGTGCCGTCGACCAGCGGCAGGCTTGAAGGGTCAAGCGCCGCAATCCGCGCCAGGCTTCCGGGCGACAGCGCCTCGCCGTTGATGTCGGCGACGACGCCCGACAGGTCGCGCATCTTGCCGTCGGCATCCAGGATCGCCGGGCGTTCCGCGCCCACCGCACCGTATCGCAGTAGTTTCATCGTTTATCCTTTCGCGCTTCGGATCGGGACTCAGGCGCGCCGATAGCCTTCAAGCGCCTCATCCGGCACGTCGGGAAGGTTGGTCACCAGGTTGTCGGGCGTCCGGCAGGTGAGCCAGACCAGTTCCTCGGTCGTGCTCATGTTCACCTCGACATGGGGCATGTAGGGCGGGACGAAGACGAAGTCGCCTTCGTACATGTCGATGTATTCCTTATAGTCTTCGCCGAAATAGATCCGGCCGTGCCCCTTGAGCACATAGCCGCCGGTTTCCGACTCCTCGTGATGGTGCGGGGGCGAGCGGTGGCCGGGCTCGTTGGTCACGCGGCCGAACCAGATCTTCTTTGCAGGCGTGTGCTGCGGGCTGACGCCGGACTTGCGGACGCATTCGCCAGATTGCAACGTGCTTTCATCAAGCTCGCTACCCCGGGTCACGACGGGGACGACTTTATCTGTCATGTGGGTTGCCTCCCAGAAATCGAAGCGGCCGGCGGCCGCGGTATGGCTGACTGTGGCACCATTTATTTTAAGCTTCAAGTGTTTCGTGCGGCAACTTGGTCAAGGATCCCCTTTACGACAGCACAAGATTCTTCCGCACCTGCATCATTATCCCTCCCGCCCGCCGCCCTTCATGCACCTGTCTGCCTAACTTTCGATCATTTCGCGTAGCAATGGCCGAGGCAACCCTGCTTTGGGCGGAAAAGAGGCATCCGGATAAACTTTGTTCTTGAAGAATGACCTGTATATGTATTTGCATATACCTGAGCCAATAACCTTCATAATCGTCTCAGGGAGTTCTTCATGACCAGACAGGAAACCCTCGCCACGCTTGCCTCTGGCCTGCTTGATGGCTCGATCAAGGTGATCGACTGCACGGCCCCGCTTGGCCCCGACACGCCGCTGCTGAAGCTGCCGCCGGAGTTCGCGGATGACACCCCCAAGATCGAGATCCACAAGATTTCGGAATATGGCGACCGTGGCCCGTTCTGGGCATGGAACTGGCTGAAACTGGGTGAACACTCCGGCACCCACTATGACGCGCCGCACCATTGGATCACAGGCAAGGACTATGCCGACGGTTCGGTCGATACCGTCAACCCGCAGTATTTCGTCGCCCCCGCAAACGTCATCGACTGCTCTAAAGAAGCCGCCGAGAACCCCGATTTCCTGCTGACCGTAGAACATGTGAAGGCCTGGGAGGCCGAGCACGGCGAGATCAAGGAAGGCGAATGGGTGCTGATGCGCACCGACTGGGACCAGTACAACACGGATGAGGAAAAGTACCTCAACGCCGATGAAAACGGCCCCCACACCCCCGGACCGACGGCCGAGGTCATCCAGTACCTGATGGAAGAGAAAAAGGCCCTTGGCTGGGGCACCCAGTGCATCGGCACCGATGCGGGCATGGCCGGCGGGTTCGAGATTCCGTTCCCCGCCCACAACCTGCTGCACAAGCACAACCGCTATGGTCTGGCCTCGCTCACCAACCTCGACAAGCTGCCGCCCAAGGGGGCGATCCTGGTGGCGGCGCCGCTCAAGATCGTGAAGGGCACCGGCTCTCCGATCCGGGCGCTGGCCATCGTAGCCTGAACCGACATGGCGGCCACCGACGACATGAACAAGGGCATGAACCGTCCCGTCGCCGGTGCCGTTAGAAAGCGATCGGGGAGCGAGACATGACCCCCCGCCCCGAGGATCTGGAGGAATTCACCCCCTACCTGATGAACCGCATCATGGCGCGGTACAACAAGGGGGTGGAATCCGCGCTGAAAGAGGCCGGGGTTTCGGTCGCGCAGATGCGGGCGCTGGCGGTTCTTGCCGAAAGCGGACCCTGCACGATCAACGAATTGTCCGTGCTGACAGTGATCAAGCAATCGACGCTGTCACGCACGCTCGACACCATGGAAAACGCGGGGCTGATCCGCCGCACGGCGCAGGACGGCGACAGCCGCTTCCGCGAGATCAGCCTGACAGACGAAGGCCGCGCCGCCTATGACGGCGCTTGGCCCGCTATGCTGGGAATGCGCGACACGATGCTGAATGCGCTGAGCGCGGATGAACGCCACACGTTCAACAAGATGCTTTTGCGGATCTTCTACGACATCCGCCACCACGACTTCTAACCGAGGAGACCACCCATGGCCGAAAGATCATTCGCCAAGGAAGTCCAGAAACTGAAACAGGGCGCGGGCGAGACCTTCTCGGGTGAAGGAATTCTTGCGATCACCAAGGCGCTCTTGGAAAACGGCGTGGGCTATGTCGGCGGCTACCAAGGCTCGCCCATTTCCCACCTGATGGATGTGCTTGCCGACGCTCAGGACATCCTGGGCGAGCTTGGCGTGCATTTCGAAGCCTCGGCGTCAGAGGCGACGGCCACCGCGATGCTGGCCGCGTCGGTCCATTACCCGATCCGGGGCGCGGTCACGTACAAGTCGGTCGTGGGCACCAACGTGGCGTCGGACGCGCTGTCGAACCTCGCCTCCGGCGGGGTGACGGGCGGCGCGCTGATCATCGTAGGTGAGGATTACGGCGAGGGTTCCTCAATCATGCAGGAACGCACCTACGCCTTTGCGATGAAATCGCAGGTCTGGATGCTGGACCCGCGGCCCAACCTGCCCTCGATCGTCAAGGCGGTGGGCGATGGATTTGAACTGTCCGAGGTGTCGAACACCCCCGTGATGCTGCAGGTCGGCATTCGTTCCTGCCACGTCCACGGCCATTTCACCGCCTCGGACAACAAGCGCCCGCCGATGACCGTGTCTGACGCCATGGAGAACCCGAAACGGCGGCTGGACCGGATCGTGCTGCCGCCCGCGACCTATCTGCATGAACAGGAAAAGCTGACCAAGCGCTTGCCGGCCGCGCAGAACTTCGTTCTTGAGCGGAACATCAACGAACGCTTCGGCAAGCCCGGCAAGATCGGCCTGATCATTCAGGGCGGCACCTACAACACGGTGATCCGGGCGCTGAACCGGCTCGACCTGGCCGATATCTATGGCGACACAGACATCGACCTGCTGGTGCTGAACTGCGTCTATCCGCTGGTCCCCAGCCAAATCCTTGACTTCTGCGAGGGCAAGGACGCCGTTCTGGTGGTCGAGGAAGGTCACCCCAACTACATCGAACAGCAGATCGCCCACATGCTGTATCAGGCGGGGAAATCCGTCCGGCTGGAAGGCAAGGGCAAGCTGCCCATGGGCGGGGAATATACCGGGCAGGTCATGGTGGACGGGGTCGCGGCGTTTCTCGCCGAACACGCGCCCGGCCTGCTGCCGGTCGCCAAGGTGGCGACCAACGAAGAACCCGTCGCCATCCCCGACCTGTCGAAAACCCTGCCCGCCCGGCCACCGGGGTTCTGCACCGGCTGCCCCGAACGCCCGATCTTTGCCGCGACGAAGCTGGTGGAGGAAGAGCTTGGCCCCCACCACATCGCGTCCGACATCGGCTGCCACCTGTTTTCCATCATGCCGCCCTTCGATCTGGGCGCGACGACGATGGGCTATGGCCTCGGCCCTGCATCGGCCGCTGCATTCCACAACGCGGACAAGAAGGGCCGCCGGACCATTTCCTTCGTCGGTGACGGCGGGTTCTGGCACAACGGGTTGACCAGTTCGGTCGGCAACGCGGTCTTCAACAAGTCCGACAACGTCATCGTCATCGTCGACAACTTCTATTCCGCGGCCACCGGGGGGCAGGATATCCTGTCCTCGCGCGCCAACAACAAGACCAAGCAGACGCAGAATTCCATTGTCGATGCGGTCAAGGGCATGGGCGTGAAATGGGTGCGCCAGATCGACCGCACCTATGACGTCACAAAGGTGCGCGACACGCTGAAAGAGGCGCTGACGACCGAGGAGGAAGGCCCCAAGGTCATCGTCGCCTCGTCCGAGTGCATGCTGAACAAGCAGCGCCGGGTGAAACCGCTGGAGGCAAAGGCCGCCAAGGAAGGCAAGCGCGTCGTCCGTCCCCGTTTTGGCGTGGACGAAGATGTCTGCACCGGCGACCACGCCTGCATGCGGCTGTCGGGCTGCCCGTCGCTTTCGGTCAAGGACACGGGCGACCCGCTGCGTGACGATCCGGTCGCGGCGATTGACCAGACGTGTGTCGGCTGCGGCAACTGTGGCGAGGTGGCGGATGCCGCGATCCTCTGCCCCTCGTTCTACCAGGCGGAAGTCGTCAGCAACCCGACGGACCGTGAAAAGCGCCGCGCCAGCCGTGCGCAAAAGATCATCCACTGGCTGCAAACCCGCCGCGAAGCCAAGCGCGTGGCCTTTGCCTGAGGATCGGACAATGAACATGCAAGTACAGCCCGTCATCGCCCGCCGTTCGCCCGGCCCTGCAGGGGAAAAGATCATCACGCTTGCCGCGCTGGCGGTGGGCGGCCAGGGTGGTGGCGTCCTGACCAACTGGATCACCGACGTGGCAGAGGCCAACGGCTATCGCGCGCAGTCCACATCCGTCGCGGGCGTCGCGCAGCGGACGGGCGCCACGATCTATTACGTGGAAATGTGCCGTGACACGGGCCGGATGCCGGTCTTTTCACTGTCGCCCGCCATCGGGGACGTGGACATCCTGATTGCGTCCGAACTGATGGAGGGCGGCCGCGCGATCATGCGCGGCTTCGTCACGCCGGGCCGCACGACGATGATCGCCTCGACCCACCGCATTCCGGCCGTGTCGGAAAAGGTCGTTCCCGGTGATGGCCGCGCCAATGGGGCCGAGGTGATCGCCGCCATGGGCATCGCCGCCGATCACGTCGTGGCCTTTGACATGGAAACGGTCGCGAAACAGGCAGGTTCGGTGATCTCGTCCTCGCTTCTGGGGGCGCTGGCGGGATCGGGCGCCCTGCCCTTCCCGCGCGAAAGCTATGAAGAGGTGATCCGCAAGTCCGGCCGCGGGGTGGAGGCATCGCTTCGCGCCTTTGGTGCCGCGTATGACATCGCCCGCGGCGACAAACCCGCGCCCGATGCCGCCGCGCCTGCGGCCCCCGTCGTCCCCGTGCTGAACGTGCCCCAACACCTGCGCGCGAAATGGGCAGAGCTGGAGGCCCGCGTCGCCGCCCTGCCGGCCGAGGTGCAGGAAATGGCCGCGCTTGGCCTGAAGAAGGTCGTCGATTACCAGGACGTGGACTATGGCGCCGACTACCTGAAGATGGTGGAACAGGTGGCAGTGCTTGATGCCGCCCCCTTTGCGATGAGCGTCAACGCCGCGAAATACTGCGCCCGGTCGCTTTGTTACGACGATCTGCTGCGGGTGGCGGACCTGAAGACCCGCGCCTCCCGCTTCGCGCGGGTCAAGGGAGAGGTCGTGGTCAAGGACGACCAGGTCCTGATGGTGACCGAATATTTCCACCCGCGGTTCGAGGAATTCACCACCACGATGCCTACCGGTCTTGGCCGCTGGCTGCAAAGGCGCAAGGGGCTGGAGGCGCTTTACGCCCGTCATTTCGACAAGGGCCGCCGCATCCGCACCGACAGCCTTGGCGGCTTCCTGATGCTGTGGGTCGTGTCGTCCCTGCGCCCGATGCGCCGCAAGCTGCTGCGCCATGAGGCCGAGATGGCGCATGTGGACGCGTGGTTCGCGACCGTGCTCTACGTGGCCAAAACCGACCGCGCGCTGGCGGCAGAGGTTCTGGCCAACTACCGCCTGATCAAGGGCTATTCCGACACCCACACCCGCGGCCTGTCGAAATTCGCGCGGGTGATGGGGGCGCTTGACATGCTGCGCGGGCGCCCGGATGCCGCCGACTGGATGCGCCGCCTGCGGACGGCCGCCCTGGACGATGTGAAGGGGGAAAAGTTGGACGGGGCACTGGCGACTGTTCGCAGCTTCGCCGCTTGACCGGAGTTGGGGCGGGTTCTGGCCCGCCTTGGTTCCGCCGCGTCATTCGCCGCGGGCGGGGACGCATCTTGAATCTTTGATCAAATCGCGGGATAAATGGGCAATCCATTCAAGGACGCCCCCAGTGACAGTTTTTGCTTCCCTCGGCATTTCCTCGGTCCGCCACGAAACGGTCCAAAGCCGCGTCTATGAGGAACTTCGCAACATGCTCATGACGGGCAAGTTCCTTCCGGGACAGGCGCTCAAGATCAACGATCTGGCAGAGGCTTTCGGGACCTCAGCCCAGCCGGTGCGGGAATCGATCCGGCAGCTGGTGGCCGAACATGCGCTGGACGCCTCGGCCAATAAGTCGGCGCGGGTGCCGGACCTGAATGCGGAACAGCTTGAGGATCTGCGGCGCACCCGCCTCGCGCTTGAAGGGCTGGCGGCGGAAATCGCCGTCCAGCACGTCACCCCCGCCGATATCGCCCGGCTGGAACAGATCGTGGCCGAGGAGCTTTCCTCGGACGAAGGCATGGATGCGGTGGCGTCGATCTCCCGCAACCTCGACTTTCACTTCACGCTTTACCGCTGCTCCCGGTCCGAGGTTCTTCCCCCGTTGATCGAAAGCCTCTGGATGCGGATCGGGCCGCATATTCGCACGGCGGCGGAATATTTCGACGCCCGTGAAGGGCGTGGGGCGGAAATGCACATCAGGGTGATCGAGGCGCTGAAGAAGGGCGATGCCGCAGGGGTGCGCGACGCCATCGAATGCGACATCAACCGCTTCTTCGATCTCGCGGCGGAACGCGTCAGCCAGAAGGGCGCTTGAGGGTCACGAACCCTAGGCGTTCTGCAGATGGGGCAACAGCAGGTGCAGGCCGGTTTCGATGTCGGCCACCATTTCCTGCCGGGCGCGTTCGGCGTCGCCGGCTTCGATGGCATCCAGAAGCTGGAAGTGATGCGGGGAATAAAGGTCGAGCCCGCGCAGGGCGATCCGTTCTTCCATGATATGTGACGAAAGGCGGGTATAAGGCCCGGCCCGAAGCCAGAGCCGCTTGGCCGTCGCGATCAGGAACGGGTTCCCAGACCTCTCGTAGATCGAAAAGTGGAAGGCGGCGTTCGCCTCCAGCATTCCCGGGATGTCACCGCTGTCAAAAGCCTCGTAATGAAGCCGCGCCAGCGCCTGAAGCTGCGGCAGGTCTGCCTTGGGGCACAGCTGCGCCGCCTCGGCCGCCGCGCCGCCCTCGACTACGCAGCGGGCATAGGTGAGCTGCCGGAACTCATCCAGCCGGATGGGCGGCACCTTGACCTGCCCCCGCGCATCGTCTTCCAGCACCCCTTCCGCAACAAGCCGCGACAGGGCCTCGCGCACAGGGGTGCGCGACACTTCGAACGCCTCGGTCAATTCGCTGATGGCAAAGACATGGCCGGCCTCGAACCGCCCTTCCCGAAGCCCGCCCCGCAGATGTTCGACGATATGATCCGCGATCATCGTCCGCGAACTGATGGCGGCGAACTTCGGGAGGGTTTGTTCCGTCATGTCCCCATCGCCTCCGGGCGCACCTCGCCAAGATCCCAGAACAGGCCGGCCATGATCTTAAGCCCTTCCTCGACGATCGACTTCGGCAGGTGTTCATCCGCGCCGTGCTGGCGGCAGCCGGGATAGGAATGGGGCACCCAGATCGTCGGCAGGCCCAGCGTGTCGGTAAAGATCGTATTGGGCAGCGACCCGCCAAGGTTCGGCAGGATCACCGGCCTTTCGCCCATCGTCCGGGTGATCGAGGCGGTCGCGAACTTCACCCACGGCCCGTCAAGGTCCGACCGGCTGGCGGGGAAGGAGGCGTCCTTGGCGGGCAGGATCTTGACCCGTTCAAAGCCCGCGGCATCCAGCTTGCGCCGCACGGCAGGCAGCACGTCGTCGGTATTCACCCCAACGGGATGGCGCAGTTGCAGCCGCGCCCGGGCCCACGGCGGGATGGCATAAAGCGGCTTGGCGATGTTGCCGACCTCGATCTCCATTACCTCCAACGTGGACCAGGCATAGACCCGTTCAGCCTGCGTCAGGCCCGGCGCGCCCCACCAGGGGTCAAGGCCGGGATCGCCCTCGGCCGTTTCGATCACGCAGTCCTTCAGCGCCTCGCGCACGTTGTCGGGGATGGTGCCGGGCGTCAGTTCGGGCACCAGACATTCGCCAGTCGGTCCGATCAGCGCCGCGATGGCGTGGCTCAGTTCCACGCCCGGGTTTGCCAGAAGGCCGCCCCAGTTGCCGGAGTGGTGGTATCCTTCGCGCGCGACCACCTCCAGGTGGATGTTCATGCCGCCGCGGGCGCCAAGGAAGATGGTTGGCTTCGTCAGCCCCATCCGCGGCCCGTCAGAGGCAATCAGTACATCCGCCGCCAACGCCTCTGCATGCTCTTCGCAGATCTTGTCGAGAGCGGGGGAGCCATATTCCTCGCCCATCTCCACAAGGTACTTGAGGTTGAAGCCCAGACAGCCCCGGGTTTCAAGAACCGCCTCCAGCGCCGCAAGGTTCACCGAATGCTGGCCCTTGTTGTCGGCCGTGCCGCGCCCGAACCACTTGCCGTCCTTTTCGCGCATCTCGAACGGGGACAGGCCTTCGGACCACATTTCCGGCACGCCCGTCACCACATCGCCGTGGCCGTACATCAGCACCGTCGGGCGCGAAGGATCCTCGATCCGCGTGGCCAGCAGGAACGGTCCCGGCGCGTCTTCGTGGCGCAGCAGGGTGCAGTCGAACCCCAGCCGTTCGTAGAGCGGGATCATCTCCTCGCTCATGTAGCGGTCAAGATCGGGGCGATGCGCCTCTTCGCGCGACACGGTGGGCATGGCGACGCGCCGGGCCAGATCGGCCTCGAAACGGCCAGAGGTCAGGTGGTCAAGCGCGCTGGCGATGGCGGCGTCGCGGGTTTGTGTCATAAGCATCTCGTTCATCCGTCTCAGGCCGCCGCGCCGGTTGTCATCGGGGGATTGATCAGGTGGCAGGCCGCGCCGGGGTGGTCGGCGAGCACGGGCTGCGGCACCACGGTGGAACAGGGGCCAAACGCCTTGGGGCAGCGCGGATGGAACGAACACCCCGGCGCCGGGCGCAGCGGGTTCGGGAATCCAGAGCCAAGCGCCAGTTCCGGCACCCCCGCATCGGGCGCGACCGTCAGCACGGAGTCCAGCAGCGCGCGGGTATAGGGGTGCTGGGGCGCGTCGAAGATCTGGTCCACGCCCGCGGCTTCGACCACGCGGCCAAGGTACATCACCGCCACCCGGTCGGCGATATGTTCGACGACTGACAGGTTGTGCGAAATGAACACGTAGGTCAGGTTGAAATCGGCCTTCAGCTCCATCAGCAGGTTCAGGATCTGGCTTTGCACCGAGGCATCAAGGGCCGAGGTCGGCTCATCGCAGATCACCACGTCCGGCTGCATCACCAACGCGCGTGCAATGGCCACCCGCTGGCGCTGGCCGCCCGAAAGCTCTTTCGGATAGCGGTCGGCGAACCGTGCCGGCAGGCCCACGCGGTCCATCAACTGCCGCGCCCGCCGTTCCTGTTCGGCGGCGGTGCCCAGCTTGTGGACCCGCAGCGGCATGGTCACGATATCCAGCAGTGTCTTGCGCGGGTTGAGCGACGAAAACGGGTCCTGGAAGATCGGCTGCACCCGGCGCGCAAAGGCGGCGCGGCTGATGTTCCTGACCGGCTGGCCGTCGAACAGCACGTCGCCTTCGGTCGCCGGAAGAAGGCCAAGCAGCATCTGCGCCAGCGTGGACTTGCCGCAGCCGGATTCGCCCACGATGCCCAGCGTTTCGCCGCGCCGGACGCGCAGGTTCACGCCATTGACCGCGTTCAGCGTCGCACTGGGCTTGAACGGGCCCTGCGTGACCCGGAAGCGGCGGTGGAGGTTGACGGTTTCGAGGATCGGATGCTCGGTCATCAGGCTGTCTCCGTCATGCGGGCGGGGTGATCCGCGTGGATGCAGATCCAGCGATGGCTGCCCTCGGCACGTTCGGGGACGGAAGCCGCGCAGTCCGTCCGGGCAAAGGCGCAGCGGGTGCGGAAGGCACAGCCCTGCACTGTCCCGATCAACGATGGCACGACGCCCGCGATGGTGCCAAGCGGCGCGCCCCGTTCGGTCTTGCCCGGCTGCGGGATGCAGTCGATCAGGGCGCGGGTGTAGGGATGGCGGGGGGCGCCGAAAATCTCGGCGGCGGTGCCCTCCTCGACCATGGCGCCCGCGTACATCACCATCACGCGGTCCGCGATACGCGACACGAGGCCAAGGTCATGGGTGATGAAGATCACCGCGATCCCCAGCTTCTGCTGCAGGTCGCGCAGCAGCCGCAGGATCTGCGCCTGAATGGTCACGTCCAGCGCGGTCGTCGGTTCATCCGCAATCAGCAGCTTCGGATCGGTCATCAGCGCCATGGCGATCATCACCCGCTGGCGCAACCCGCCCGAAAGCTGGTGCGGAAACTGACTAAGCCGTTCAGCGGGCGAACCTATCCCCACCAGATCCAGCATCTCGATCGCCCGCGCCCGCGCCGCGGCCTTGGTGCCGCCCTTGTGGTACAGGTATGCCTCGGTCAGCTGGTCGCCGATCGGGAAGGCGGGGTTGAGCGCGGTCATCGGCTCCTGGAAGATCATGACCATGTCGTTGCCGCGCACCTTGCGGGCGTGCCTGGCGTCGGTCAGGTCCGTGTCGCCGAACCGCAGGCGGGCGGCGCTGCGCTGTGCAGTGCGGGGCAGAAGCCCCATCAGCGCCAGGGAGGTGATCGACTTGCCGCAGCCGGACTCCCCCACGATGCAGAGCGTTTCGCCCGCATTCACCGTGAAGGACAGGCCCCGCACCGCGTGCAGCGTGCCGCTGCGGGTTTTGATGTCGACCTTCAGGTCGTCCACAGTCAGAAGCGCGGTCATCTCAGCCCCTCCCGTCCGGTGAAATCAGGTCGCGCAGCCCGTCGCCTGCCAGATTGATGGCAAAGACCAGCGTGGCCAGCGCAACGCCGGGGATGGCGATCAGCCAGAAGGAAAAGAACATGTAGCTTTTCGCTTCCGAAATCATCAGGCCCCAGCTTGGCGTCGGCGGCTGCACCCCAAGGCCAAGGAACGAAAGCGCGGCCTCCATCAGGATCGCAGACGCGATCTCGATGGTGGCGATGACGATCAGCTGCGGCGCAAGGTTGGGCAGCACCTCGCGCGTAAGGATGTAGAAGGTCGAGGCCCCCGCCGCCCGCGCCGAATTGATGTAATCAAGCCGGCTGATCTGCGCGGCGCTGGACCGCACGACCACGGCGAACCTGTCCCATTTCAGCAGGCCCAGCACGATGACCACGATGGTGATCGACCCGCCGAACACGGCGACGATGGCCAGCGCCACAAGGATGATCGGCAGCGACAGGCGCACGGTCGTCAGGAAGGTCACGACCATGTCCACCCGGCCGCCGAAATATCCCCCCAGAAGGCCAAGCGTCGTGCCGATCACACCTGCGATGGCCACTGCCGAAAACCCGATGAGCAGCGAGATCCGCGCGCCATAGATCAGCCGCGAAAGGTAGTCTCGCCCCAGCTGGTCGGTGCCAAGGATGTGGTCCCGGGTCCCGCCCTCGTACCAGACGGGCGGGATGGTGCGGGCGGCGATGTTCTGGAAATATGGATCATGCGGCGCGACCAGCGGCGCGAAGATCGCAAGCAGCGTCATGATGAACACGATGCCGCCGCCGATGACCAGCGTGGGGTGATCCTTGATCCGCGTCCACGACAGGCGCGAGGGGACCTTGACCGCTTCCCCCGGCAGCCCCGCCGTGATCTGGTTGGTGTCTGTCATGTTGGTGTTGGTCATGGGTCAGCTCACTCTCAGCCGCGGATCAAGCCATGCGTTCACGATGTCGGACAGAAGCGTGAGCACCACATAGACAAGCGAAAGAAGCAGGACGACAGCCTGCAGCACCGGGAAGTCGCGGTAGCTGATCGACTGGTAGGCCAGGTAGCCCAACCCGTCGAGCGCGAAGATTGACTCGATCACCACCGACCCGCCGATCAGCAGGCCAAGCTGCACGGTCACAAGGCCCACCACCGGCACCAGCGCGTTGCGCAGCGCGTGCTTCAGAACGACACGATGCGCCGGAAGGCCCTTGGCCCGCGCAGTGCGGACATAGTCGTTCGACAGCGCGTCGATCATCCCCGCCCGCACCAGCCGCATGAAGGGCGGCGTGATGTAATAGCCCAGCGTGACCGCCGGCAGGACGAAATGCTGCCAGCTGCCCGTCCCCGACGCCGGGAACATCCGCAGCTGGATGGCAAAAACCATCACCAGGCACAGCGCCAGGAAGAACGACGGCAGCGCCTGCCCCATGAGCGAGATCAGCGAACAGACCCGGTCGATCCAGCTTCCGGAATAGACCGCCGCCAGCACGCCCAGCGGGATCGACAGTGCCAGCGCAATGCCCAGCGACAGGACCGCCAAGGTCACCGTGTTGCCCACCTTGGACACGATGAGTTCTGCCACCGGGCGCTTGAAGAAATACGACGTGCCGAAGTCACCGGTCAGCGCGTTGCCAAGCCAGGTGGCGTATTGCACCACCAGCGGCCGGTCGAGCCCGTAGGTCTCCACGATGATCGCGATGTCCTGCGGGCTGGCCCCTTCACCGGCGAGTGCCGTGGCGGCGTTGCCCTGCAGGCGCAGAAGCCCGAAGGCGAGAATGGAAACGAACAGCGCGACGAGAACCGCCAGCCCGATCCGCTTGGCAAGATAGATCCCCATGGTCAGTCCTTGCTTGAAACATCGCCGGTGCACCAAGCGGCGCCCCGGCCTTCAGATGGGATCATTCCCAGCCATATTCCCAGAAACGCAGGATTTCATCGGAAGAGGTGGTGAACTGAAGCCCCTCGGCGCCGGCGTAAAAGGTCGGCAGCGTGAACATCGGGATGGCAAGGGCCTCGTCCGCGATCTTCTTCAGCGCGGCCGCATAGAGCGCCTTGCGTTCCTCGGGGTCCATGATCGACCCGGCCTTTTCAAGGATCTCGATCAGCTCGGGGTCGAGGTTGTTGTCGTCCGGCTGACCGCCGTAATAGACCGGCGTAGAAGCCGAAAGATCATAGATCGAGTAGGAGCCCCACGCGCTTTGCGCCAGTTCCACCGTCCGCGCCCGCATCGCGTCGCGCATTGCAGCCGGCTGCATGTAGTTCAGTTCAACCGTGACCCCGACGTTGCCAAGGTAGTTGATGATCGCCTCGGAGATGTGACGTTCGCGGTAGGCGTGAAGCTTGACGGTCAGCCCGTCGGCATAGCCAGCCTCGGCCAGCAGTTCCTTTGCCCGCTCAGGGTTGAACTCATAGACCGTCGCCCCTTCGTCAGTGCAGCCGAACTGCTGGATGAAGCAGACGGTGTTGATGACGTTGGACCCTTCGCCCACCAAGTTTTCGGAAATCGCCGCCTTGTCGATGGCGTGGTTCAGCGCCTGCCGCACACGGATGTCCTTGAGCGCCGGGTTGGGCGTGTCGTCGGTCGTGTTGATCTGCAGGAAGACGATCCGCATCGTCTCGCCGCTCTGGACCTGGACGCCGGGCATCCGTGCCAGTTGGTCGGCCTGGTCCTTGGGCAGCCCCATGGTGAGGTCCAGCCCGCCGGACAGAAGTTCCGCGATCTGCGTCTGCTGGTCGGGGATGGTGCGGATCGACACCCGGTCAAGCGAGGCCGCTGTCTTGAACTCGCTGCCGACGTAGTCGTCGTTGCGGGCCAGAAACATATCGCCGCCGGCCGAATAGCTGTCGTACTTGAACGGGCCGGTGCCGATCGGCAGGGCGTGCTGCGTCGCGCCGGCCGGGCCCGAATAATAATCGCTGGGCAGGATGACGAGCTGGCTCGACAGGAACTCAAGCGCGGCAGGCGTAGGCGACTTGGTGTGGATGCGGACAGAATGTTCGCCGGTCTTTTCGACGCTTTCGATCCACTCGGCCACCTGCTGCGACACGATCCGGTTTTCCGGGTTCGCGACATAGGACAGGGTATAGACCACGTCATCGGCGCCAAAGGGCGAGCCGTCGTGGAACGTGACCCCTTCGCGCAGCGTCAGGTCCAGCGTCGTGTCATCGACCCAGGTCCAGTCGGTGGCGAGCAGCGGCTTGTACTCGCCGCTTTCCAGGTCGCGCACGACCAGCGTGTCCCAGACGTTCCGGCCCAGGATCACCCCCAGGCGCAGCGTCGTGAAATACGGGTCCGGGCTTTCCAGCGTCTGGCCATAGGCAAAGCGAAGGGAATTCTCCGACTGCTGGGCATAGGCCGGGATGGCAGTCATCGCGGCAAGCGCGGTGCCGAGCAGCAGCTTGTAAAAGGTCATGTGGTCCTCTCCGTTGGGGTCGCAGCGGTTCGCCGAATCTGAACAGGCTTTTCCGCATTTTTGGATAATTTGATCAAACCATACAGATGAAGGGTGGTCTGGCAACATGCTTTCGCCGCACCTGCCATATTTTTTCGCTTTCATGCGCGGAGGCGCCTGAAAATCGCGCAGGATCGGTCTGCCGCCTAGGTTCCCCGACGCTCTGCCAGTTCCGACAGGCTCTGCTCGCGCTTGATCGCGCGGGTGATGACAGACGTGCGAGTGCGCTGCACCCCCGGCAGCCGCGCGATTTCGTGGCGGATGATGTTGTCCATGTCACCCATGTCCCGCGCGAGGACGTGCAGGGAATAATCCGCTTCCCCTGTCGTGGCATAGCAGCGCCAGACGGCGGGGTGCCGCATCACCTCGCGTTCGAAGGCGTCGGCGGCTTCGAAGTCCAGCGTCACCTCGATCAGCGCCTCCAACCCAAAGCCGAGCGTCTTGGGATTCAGCTGCGCGCGGTAGCTGGCGATTGCGCCTTCTTCCTCCAGCGCCTTGACGCGTTTCCAGACCGGCGTCTTGGACATGTTCATGCGCGCGGCCAGATCGGAAAACGATATCCGCGCATCGGCCTCCAGCGCCTTCAGGATCGCAAGATCGATTCTGTCCATTCGTTCTCCGCTGCCCGCTCATTGTCGCCTGATCGTTTCACAGATCTGCGGCAACCTGAAGATCAGAGAACAATGATTTCTGAAAATCAGAGACCATGGGAAAAAGTCCCACAGCAGGAGATCCCCATGACCCGTGATGAATATCACCAGATGATCGAAAACCCCCGGATGCTCGACTACGGGGTCTATCTGAACGTGGACAAGCTGCTCACCTGCCAGAAGCCGCTGGCCGAAATGTGCAACGCCGACGAATTGCAGTTTCAGGTCGTCCACCAGGTCGAGGAGCTTTGGATGAAGCTCATGGCCTACACGCTGGTCGATGTGATCGGTTATCTGGAAGAAGGGAACACCAACCGGGTGGTGACGCTGATGGGGCGGGTGCACCGGCTGATGCGCCTGCTCACCGCGCAGTTGGACGTGCTCGAAACCATGTCGCCGCTGGAATACCAGGAGATCCGCAAGCAGCTTGGCAATGGCTCGGGTCAAGAAAGCCCGGGGTTCCAGCTGCTTCTGCGGATGCCGCGCGACCTGTGGGATGCGTATAAAAAGACCTACCTCGACGGCAAGGGCCTGACCGTCGCGGATGTGTATGATGGCAAATACGACCACGGCGACAGCTACGTGGTGGCCGAGGCGCTGATTGAATATGACGAGCTGTTCCAGAAGTTCCGCGCCAACCACGTCTACCTGATCCACCGCTCGATCGGGCTGGGGTCCAAGTCGCTCAAGGGCCGCCCGGTTGCCCTGCTCGAGGCCGGCGCCCGCCACCGCTTCTTCCCGGAACTTTGGGACATCCGCTGCGACATGACTGATGCCTGGGGCGCAAGCTATGGCGTGGTGCGCGAGGCGATCCACGACAAGCAGCCTGCCTGAACCTGAACCCAGACATGAAAAAGCGGCCCGCGGGCCGCTTTATTTGTTCCCTGCAGGGGCCGGTCAGGCCATGGCCTTCAACCCCAGCCGCGCCCCCAGAACCTGCGTCAGGTGGTCGATCGCGGCAGTCGAGGTCACGCTGCCCGGCGACAGGCGCAGGATCTGCCCCCGCGCGTCGGTAAAGATACCCTCGGCCTTCAGGGCCGTGACCACGCCATCGGCGGCAAGGTCTTCGGGCAGGCGCACCATCAGGCTGCCGCCGCGCATTTCGGCCGCATCGGGTGACACCAGCGCCAGCCCTGCCGACCTGATCCAGTCATGAAGCCGCGCGGTCTTGTCCGCATTGTCCCGCGCCAGCGCATCCACGCCGGTTTCCAGCACGAATTCCAGCCCCGGCAGCGACCCTGCCGCCGGCAGCGGCGAAGGCGTGCCATTGCCGAACCGGCGCGCATCAGGGGCGAATGCGAACTTGTCCAGATCCCAGCTGAACGGGTTGGACTGGCTGAACCAGCCGCGCAGTTCCGGCTGGCATTCGGCGATCAGCGCCTCTGTCGCGTGGATGACGGCCGCCCCGCTGACCCCGCAGAGCCACTTGAGCGATGAGCCGACGGTGAAATCAGCGCCCACGTCGGTGACGTCATAGGGCCGGATGCCGATGCCCTGCGTGACATCGACGCCGACGATGCTGCCCATCGACTGCCCGTGGGCCGCCAGCCGTTTGACGTCCGACCGGTGCGAACTGGTCGAGGTGACCCAAGTCAGCAGCGCCAGCCGCACATCCTTGTCCCAATGGGCGATCATGCGGTCATCGCTGACCCATGCCTCCCCTTCGGCCGGCGCGACGGTGACCAGTTCGCCATCCATCCGCCGCACCACCTCTGCCAGAAGGAAGTGGAGCGAGGGGAAGCAATCCTGCGCCACCAGCACCTTGCCGCCGCGCAGCCGCCCCTCGGGCAGCCCCCGCATCAGCGTGTAAAGCGCGGTGGTCACGCTTTCCGACTGGGCCACGGTACCCTCTGCCGCGCCCAGGATGCGCCGCCATCCGTCAAGGAACGCCGCCTGCTTGCCAAGCGCATAGCCCCACTGCCCGTCATCCAGCGCCGACCACTGTGTCGCATAGTCCGCCAGCGCAGCTTTCAGGCGGCTCTCCTTTTCAGGATACATGCCGATGGAATGGTACAGAAAATAGCCGCTCACTGGCGTCACCTCCGGGTCGAGGGGTTCAGGACCGCGCAGCGCAGCCTGTCAATTATCTGAGCCATAGCGAATGCCGCGGCGGGCTGACAAGACGAATTGCTTCGCATCTAAAGTTTTCCGCCCTAGCCAGCCGCCCGGCAGGCCGCTGTGCGATCCGCGCCTTCCACCGCCAGATGGGGCAGCACGGCGAGCATTGGCGTCACAAGGCTGCGGCCAAAGTCGCGCGCCCGCGCAGGGCACCAGCCGGTCTCCGCCACCGGGTGCGAGCTGATATCCTTGAAGGGCTGTTCCAGCAGCACCGACAGGCTTTTGGGGAAGGTCGCGCCGATCCAGTTCCAGCCCATCGACAGCCGCGGCTCCTTCGGGCAGCCGCCGGGATAGGGATGGCCCTTTTCGTAATCGGGCGAGGCAAGCGCCCAGGCATCCTCGAACACCGTGAACTGATGCGCCCGGTCGGCATTCCATCCCGGCACGTTTTCCGAGGGCCAGATGAAGTTGCAGCGAAGCTCTTGGTCCGCATGGGCATCAAGGCTGAAATCCACCCCGCGTGACAGCATCGCCTCGCGGATCGCCACAACCTCGGGGGCCTTTTCCGGGTCCGGATCTTCCCACATGCGGTTCAGGTTCACGCCGGCCGCATTCGACCGTGACAGCCCAAGGGCCGACCCGTCCGGGTTGCCGTTGATCACCACGTTCAGTTCTGCCCGTTCCAGCAGCACCCGCGCCGCGCCATCGGCCGGGTCCAGAAGCCGGTCCCAAAGCCCTTCCAGCAGGAAGCCGCCCTGCGTCTCGCTTGGATGCAGGCGGGTGACGATCCACAGCACCGGCTTGCCCCGGCCCGCGCCAAAGGTGACCATGTCGATGGGCCGCCCCTGGACAGACTGCCCGATCTGGCGATGCCGCACCCCGGGGTTCGACAGCGCCCGGTACAAGAGCGCCTCGTCTCGTTCAGGCCCGAAGGGCGCGAACTTGGCGATCTGCACCACGTCCCGCGTGGGCGTGAAGCTGAAGCGGAAGGTCTCGCCATCATAGGACGCCGGGACGCGCCGCCAAGTTGCACCGTCTTCGCTGATCAGGGGGCCGGTGTTGGTCCACTGATCCTCGTACCCGGCGCGGTTGCCGTGCCGGGCGACAAGGCCCGACGCGGTATCTTCAAAGATCACCGTGGTGGGAACGCCCCGCAGCCCGCTGAGGCGGAAGTTGTACCATGAGATATAGGGCGTGCCCGGGTCCGATGGCACGCGCAGCCGGATCGCCGACGGGTCAGAGGCGTCGATGACCTCGATCCGGCCACTCGGGATTTGCGCGGTGACGCGGGGGGCGATTTTAATGGTCATTGAGGTTGTACTTCATGATCCGGCCATGACGGCCATTGCGGTCGCGTTCCACATCATAGCAGTCGCCAGCGACGACCGGGTTGGCGGCGATGGCGGTATGGATACGCGCAAGATCCCCGGCGTCAAGCTGCAGGTCGAACAGGCGCGCGTGCTTGTCCAGGTGCCCGCCGTGACGCACACCGACGATGATGCCCGCCACCTGTTCCTCGACCAGCATCGCCCGCATCGCGACCGAGGCGATGTCCACACCGTGCTTGTCCGCGATCTCGCGCAGCAGGCGCAGCAGGCTCTGGAACTGGTCCCAGCCGCCGATATCCTCGATGATCAGCTTGTACTTGGTCAGCGAGCGGTTCTCCATCGGCTCTTGCGGCTCCGGCACGCCCAGCCACTTGTCGCTGAGGAACCCGCCCGCCACCGTGCCATAGCACAGGATCGCGATGTCGTTTTTCGCACAGAAATCGACCATCTTCTTGGTCGGTCGCCGGTCGATGAGCGAGAACTGCATCTGGATCGCCGTCGCCTTGAACCCGCCGTCCAGCAGTTCCTGCATCTGTTCGGTGTTGAAGTTCGTGGCGCCAAGCTTGTCGATCTTGCCTTCCTTCTGGAAGTCGCTCAGCCAGCTTGCCACCTCGACATGGCGCGGCACGGCCATGTCCCACCAGTTGAACTGCACCAGGTCCAGCCGGTCCGCCGCGAGCCGGCGCAGCGACCGGTCGATCGTCGCCTGCACATCGGCCTTGGTGATCGTCGCGAGCTTGTCGAGATCCGGCACGCATTTCGTGTGCACCTTCAGCCGGTCCAGAAGGTCGGTGCGCCCGCGCACCTTGCAGCTTTTGCGGGGTGAGTTGACTGCCCAAGCGATAGGCCAGGCGGTTGCGCGGCACATGCCCGAACACGGAATTTTCTGCGACGAAAGCCTGACCAACGGGCCGCCGTCCTGGGCGCTGACGCACAGTGCTGCGCCGCATGACCATATCCAGATCACCGGTGGCGCCATCGGGATCGGGGTGCCGCTGGCCACGGGGGCCGCTCTGGCTTGTCCGGACCGCAAGGTGCTTGCGCTCCAGGCGGACGGTTCAGGCGCCTACACGCTTCAGGGCCTCTGGACCCAGGCCCGCGAGCGGCTGAACGTCGTCACGCTGATTTTCGCCAACCGCCGCTACGAGATCCTGCGGGGCGAACTTGCGAAAGTCGGGGCAAACGCCCCGGGGGTGAATGCGTCGCGGATGCTGGACCTCGACGATCCGGCGTTGGACTGGGTAAAGCTCGCCGGGGGCTTTGGGGTAGAGGCCGATGCCGTTGACACTGCCGAGGAACTTGACCGCGCACTGGAGGACGCACTGCAGGGATCAGGCCCGCGCCTGATCCAGATGAACATGCCCTGAGCGGCATCGGCCGCGCAGGAAAACGCATGCTGTGGCCCCTGACGGGCCCACCCACGGATCGCCACGCCGGGCGGGTCCGAGATGCGCAACCCGCAGGAGTTCATGCGACGCATCAGCCGGTCAATGGCAAGGCCAGTGTTTACGTCAAGATGCAGGTCCATGGCCGTCGGCGCCTGCCGCTCGGCAGAGCAGCACGAAGTCCAGGCTCAACCCGATCGCTTTGCCAAGGCCGCTTCCGTAGCGCGGAAATGCTGTTCGGTCAGGCTGCAGGCGCGTTCTACGTCATGTGCAAGTACGGCATCGGCGATCGCGGCATGTTCCGCGGCCAGATCCCTTTCATCGCGGCGCAACCCGATCGATGCGCGTCGGAACCTTGAATACTGGTCGTTCAGCATCGTTCTTATTCGCAACACCCACTTGGAGCCGCAGGCGCCGACCATCGCCTGATGAAACGCCGCATTTGCCCGTTCCCAAGCTTCCAGCGACCCTGATCCATTCCTTAGGGCCGTGTCTGCCCGCCGCATCTTCCATGCCGCGGCAGCGACTGTGCCCTCCCATTCCTCATCCCCATTCGAGATCGAGAGACGCAGAGCGATTTTCTCAATCTCGATGCGCGCTGTGTTCAGGTCGCTGAACTCGTGAGGATCAAGCTCGGCCACGGAGAATCCGCGGTTCCCCTGCGCCACGACAAGACCTTCTGCGCAAAGTCGCTGCAGCGCCTCCCTCAACGGCGTCGGGCCGATCCCGTAAAGTTCCTTGAGCCGCTCGATCCGAAGCCGCTCACCGGGCTGCCGTGAGCCTGCGATGATGTCAGCCCGAAGCGCGGCGAAAGCAGCTTCGGTGCGGGTTTCGGCAGCCTCTGCCGCGCCGTCGGGGCTCTGGTTCCTCTGGTCAGTCATCTGCTTTCCATGTTGCATGCTGCCTTGCCACCAAACACAGCAACATCGTTGTCTTCTGCGTGCCGCCTCCGGCGAAGAACCGGTACAATGGTAGCAGGCCCCGTTGTCAACGCCGATCGTGATCAGCCACTGCCCTTTGCCCCCGCTGAAGCCGGCAGCCAGGAGGGAGTTCCCGGCAACCGGTTTCCGCCTTCAGAAAATCTGCCAGTCCAACAGGTAACCCCCAGGCGGCTGGATCCGCATAAGCATGAACATCCCGTTGATCGCCAGCAAAAGAAGGGCGCCATACAGTGCGCCGGTCCAGTATCGCATTCCGGCATAGCCCAACAGGACGATTGCCAGGAACAGCACCGTGGCGATGTTCATTCCCAGCAGCGCGATCACAGCGCCATAGCCCAGAACAAGCAGCAGAACAGGAATCTCTTCCCGCGCTTCCAGACGTACGCGCAGCGGCGATGTGACCATCAACCGCGCCTCCCGCAGCAGCACGAGCGCCGCAAGCAGTACCCCCGGCACAATCGCTACCAATGGCAACATCCGGGCGTTCGGTCGGTAGCCCATGGCTTCATAGGCGGCGTAGGCAAAGACCGGAAGTGCAAGAACCGCCAGAACCAGACGGGCGATGCTGGTTTCCTCTCGCTTCGGCGCCGGCTGCTCGACCAAGGCCTCGCGGCGCGCCCGGTACGAGGTCCAGAGCTTGTAAAGCAGGGGCAGGATGATGAAGCTCGCGATGATGAGGACACCGGGACGGTAAAGCCAGCTCCAGCCGTGAAGCTGGTTTGTGAGCCAGAAGTACTGCTCCATCGGGCCTGCCAGCACAAACCCCACAAGCACCGGTGCACGCGGCCAGTCCGCGTGTTTCATGAACCAGCCGACGAGGCCGAGAACGAACAGGACCGCGATGTCACCCAGCGACTGCGTCGCCTGATAGGCGCCCGCGACCATGATCAGAAGAAGAGGCGCGGCAATAAGGCCGAACCGCACCTTGGTCAGCTTGGCCACGAAGGGTGTCACCGCAAAGCAGATCCCGGCACCGGCGATGGAGGCGATCGCAACGCTCCACACGATCAGGTACATGAGCGTTGGCTGCTCTGCGACCATTCGCGGCCCCGGGTAGAACCCGAAGGAAAAGAGCGCACCAAGGAAGATGGCGGCCGCAGGACCGCCCGGCACGCTGAAGAGAAGGGTGGGCACAAGATCGGAAATGACGGTCGCGTTGTTCGCGCCCTCGGCCGCGGCAATGCCGCGCTCCTCTCCCTTGCCAAACCGTGACTTGTCCTTGCTGGAACTCATGGCATGGCCATATGCGACCCAAGTAGAGGCATTTGCCCCTACCGCAGGCACGAAGCCCCCTACCGTGCCTATAAGCGCGCCCCTGAGGATAAGCCACCTGTTGCGCCAGAACGCTGCAAAGCCGGAGGTCCAGTTGCTGATGACCTGCCGGCCCGCAGATATGCCGCCTCCGCTGGCAAGCATGCCGATGACCTCTGCCACCGCGAACAGCCCCAAGGCCACGATGGTCAGCGACAGCCCGTCCATCAGGTAAGGGGCGCCAAAGGTGAACCGATAGTTGGCAGCCGCCGGCGCGGCACCGATGACCCCCAGCAGCAGGCCAAAGCACGCTGCCATCAGGCCCACGAGGATGTCCTTGCCGACCATGCTCGACGCGAAATAGAGCCCGACCAGTGCGAACATGAAAAGCTCGGGCGTCCCCAAGGCCAGCACGATAGGCCCTGCGATGGGGATTGCGAAAGCCAGCGTCACCGCGCCCACAAGCCCGCCCACCATCGAGGCCAGAAATCCCAGACCAAGCGCGGTTGCGGCCTTGCCTTCCTTTGCCATGGCGTGGCCCTCGATCGAGGTCGGTGCCGATGCCGGAGAGCCCGGCGCGCCCACAAGAACCGACGTGATGGTGTCTGATGTATAGACAACGGAAATCGCGCCAAGAAGCAGTGCCAGGCCCGCATAATCGTCAAACAGGAAGACGAAGGGCAGCAGGATCGAGACGGCTGCGATGCCACCCAATCCCGGCAACATGCCGAACACCATCCCCGCAATCATACCCGCAAACAGAGCGAGAAGTCGCGTCGGCCCGAAAAGCTCATAAAGAGCCGCGGTAACATGTTCCATGATTTATCCTGAGGGGATCGCCCGGGACATGTGCCCGGGCGGAAGAGGATGCCACTCTGTGTGGAACGATCAGAAATCGACGCCGTACTTTTCGCTGAGCAGCGTGCGAAGGTAATCGCGAACCTCGTCAGAGGGCTGCAGAGCGGCCTTCAGCGGCCCTTCGGCATCCTGGGGCAGGATCAGATCGTAGCCGCCGGTAACTTCCTGCGAGGCCTCCTGGAAGCGCGGATCAGCGTTGATCGCCTGAGCCGCGTCGGCATAGGCCTGAATGATCTCATCCGGCGTCCCTTCGGGGAGATAGGCCGTCAGCCCATAGCTGAGTGTCAGGGCCCCGATCGCCTGATATGCGTCCCACTCCACGCCCTCCGGCTCTGCCCCATTCAGCTCGACATAGACCTCGTGCACCGAGGGCAGATCGGGCACCGCCGGATCACGCTCCGTCAGCCGGCCTTCGCTGTCCACCGAACCACCGGTCATCAGCGGCACGACGCCACCGGCTTCGGCCTGGTCGGCGACCTGGGTCAGGTAGGCAGGCGTGAACTGGAAGTCGATGTTCGTCTCACCCCGGTCAAACGCCAGCCGCGCGGGACCCCGACCCTCGAACCCCAGTACCGACCGCACATCCAGCCCGAGAACTTCGAAGGAAAGCAGGGTGGGCAGGTCGCTCGCCGCAGCGGAAATGCCGCCGTAAACCAGCCGCGCATCGGTATCCACCAGATCCTGGACGGATTCGATGCCAGTGGACCCTGCGACATAGGTCACACTTCCGAAGGGAAGCGAGTAGGCGACGCGCATTGCGGCAAGGTCATATTCAACGCCTTCCTGCTGCAGCACATAAGGCGTCGCGGTAGAGGATGTGGTGAAAAGAACCGTCAAGCCATCAGGTTTGGCGTTTTGCTGAAACCAGTTCGCCCCAAGAATGGAGCCGCCGCCACCTCGGTTGACCACCTCTACGTCCGGGTTCCCGGCAAGATGCTCCTCCAGGTATGACTCAAGAAAGCGCGCGGCCACATCGGTTGCCCCGCCGGGCGCGAACGGCACGATGACCTGTATCCGCTTCCCCTCGAAGCTGGCCTGCGCCGAGGCTGCATCCGCAAAGGCAAAAGTGGCCACTGCGGACGCGGACAGCACTACCGCGGTCATGATCCTTTTCATGTTTTCCTCCTCCCTTGAAAGTCGTTGGCTCAGATGACGGGGTTCGTCAGCGTGCCGATTCCTGAAATCTCGACGTCAACGACATCACCCGGCTTCAGGTACTTCGGCGGGTTAAAGCCGATACCGACCCCGGCTGGCGTACCGGTGGCGATCACGTCCCCCGGTTGCAGGGTCATGGTCCGCGTGAGCGTCTCGATCAGGGTCGGGATGTCAAAGATCAGGTCGCTGATCGGCGCCTCCTGGCGCACCTCGCCGTTCACGCGCGTGATGAGCTTTTGGGCCGTTATATCGCCGATCTCATCAGCCGTGACGATGTGCGGACCCAAGGGGCCAAAGGTGTCGAGGCTTTTTCCGATCAGCCACTGGTTATGGCGCTTCTGCAGCTCACGCGAGGTGACGTCGTTGCAGACCGTGTAGCCGAAGATGACATCCCACGCGTCGCCCCTCGATACCTTATGCGCGGTGCGCCCGATGATGATGGCAAGCTCACCTTCATAGTCGACGGTATTCGTTGCATCCAGCGCGCTGTCGATCGCGTCGCCGTGGCCGGACAGGCTCGATCCGGTCTTGGCAAAGATCACCGGCTGGCTTGGCACTTCTTCCTTCGCGCTCGAGTCGAAGCCACTGCCGAAAAACTCTTTCGCATGGGCGTAATAGTTCTTGCCGACGCAGAGAACCGCCCCCCGGCGATCAGGAACCGGAGGCTCCAGCTTCACATCGGCAAGCGCTACACGCTCGCCGGTGTCGACCTCCTGCAGCAGCGCATCACGGTCGCCGGACACCGTCTGAAAGAGCCTGAGCAGGAAGGAGGAGGTGCCTTCACCAGTGGCAAGAACCCGGATGTGGTTGCCGTCGACAATCCCTGTGCCCCGCCGGCCCTCGGCTTCGAACACCGCAATCTTCATCATTATCTCCACAATGCGTATTTTTGTCGATAAAACTCTCTATCGTCGATACGCATGTGTCAACTCTTCATTTGGCCTCAAAGTAACGGCCGGCTGCCCATTCCCCGCGTGTCCCCATTCCGGCTAAGGTTCCGGAGGGTCCCAGCGGTGACTGGAGGTTGCAGCAACAGCCGGCTAGACGTCATTAGGGGCAGCACTCGGCGTCCCGATGCCGAACAACAATTCCTTCGGCATCCCGCAGATCGCCGCGGCTTCCGACTGGTTGAATATCCTCATCAAGACCTGGTGGCGCGGCACTGACCCGCACCAGTGACGCGAGCTACAGCCAGCGTTCGCGTCGAAAGCGGGCAAGCTCGGACGAGATGACGAGTTCGCCAACAAGGATTTTCTCATAGACTTGAAGCGCGAGCCTGTTGGAGCCTCTGCTGTCAGTTCTCTTTGCGACCGACGCGATCCATGTCTTGCTTGGGCCCCGTGGCCGACGAGTTCCGCTTGGCCTGCCGGGGTTCGTCACCTTCCCGATGCCGGACGGCTTGAACGGCGACCGCGTCGCCAGCTTCTTCAGCCGCGCGATCTCACCGGTTCCATCTCAGAATTTGCTTATTTTAGCTGAACCACGCTATGCTTCTGAAAGCAGCACGGCGAGAGAATGCTATGGGGGCTTTCGGAGGATATCACCCGGGTTACTGTCTGAGCCTTGAAAAAGGCAGGTTCAGGTTTGCTGATGGTGCATGACGGTACGCTTGCCATCATGCTGCGAGTCCTCCGCCTGGCACGAGAAGAACGGCACCATGTGGCCCTGATTGTAGTTCTGGGCCTCGTTTCCGCAGTCTTCGAAGGATTTGGCCTGTCGCTCATCATCCCTATCGCCCAGATCGCCTTGGCCGGCGGCGAACCACTGGATATTCCCTATGTCGGTGGCCTGATCAGGAGCGTTTCCGGAAACGACGCCTCTGCAGTACCTCTCGTGGCCGTCGCCGTCGGCATCTTCTTGGCGGGCTTGATCACCGGGGTTGTGAACCTTGTTCTGTCGACCAAGCTATCGCTGATCTTTGCGGAACGGCTGAGAGCGCAGATTTTCGAAAGCCTGATGCATCAAGACATCGTCCTGCTCGAAGGAAAGTCGTCGGGCAAGCTGATGAACATCATGGCCACCGAAAGTTGGCGCGCTTGCGATGCACTGTTCGTTGCGGTTACCTTGATCGTTCAAGTAGTCGCCGTGATCGTGCTGGCAGGTTTCCTGATCACGATCTCTCCGTTTTATTCGCTGTTGATGGCGATCCTGTCGGGACTGATGGCGCTTTCGATCGCCTATATGACGCGCCGGATGCGTCACATCGGAGCCCGTGCGACTGCGGCCAACGAAGGACTGACGACCTATCTCTTCAACGTCCTGAACGGCTTGCGGGTTGTACGAGGCTTTGGTCGCGAGGTGTATGAGCGCCGGCGCTTCCTGCGGCGATCCTCGCAGATCAGTTCCGTTTTCATGCGGCTGACAATCCTGACGGGATTGATCAGCCCCTTGGTCCAGCTGATGACCCTGGGGATGGTCATTATCCTGGGGATGGTGTCCCTTGTGCGGGGCGATGAGGCGGCGGTGCTTATTGGCTTTCTGGCCATTGCATACCGTCTCCAGCCGCGCCTCGCGAACGTGCTTTCCGCGCGTGCAGGCCTTTCAGGCTTGGAGGCGCCGATTGCCGAAATGGAAAATGTCATCGACGATATCGGCACGGTCCCGCAGGAGGGAGACCCCCTGCCGCCGCTGACACGCGAAATCCGGCTGGATCACGTCACGGTCCGCTATCCGTCGGCCGAGGTCGCGGCGGTCACTGATATCTCGTGCAGCTTCCGCGTGGGCGAGGTCACGGCGATCGCAGGCCGGTCAGGGGCCGGCAAATCGACCATCGCGGCGCTCTTGTTGCGCTTCACTGCGCCTGAACAAGGGCGCATCCTGGTGGATGGTGTGCCTTTATCCGAGATCTCGCGAGCGGCCTGGCATGAGCGGATCGCCTTCGTCGAACAGAACGCATTCTTGTTCAGCGGCTCGGTCAGGGCGAACATCGCTTATGGTCGTCTTGGCGCAAGCTTCGAAGAGGTGCGCAAGGCTGCGCGTGAAGCACAGGCTGACGAGTTCATCAGCGCGCTTGAGCGCGGCTATGACACGATGATTGGCGAACGTGGCGCCCGCCTTTCGCAAGGCCAGCGCCAAAGGATAGCGTTGGCGCGGGCGCTGCTCAGGAACCCGGACATACTGATCCTGGACGAAGCGACGAATGCTCTGGATGCGATGACCGAACGTGCGGTCCGACAGGTACTGGAACATAAGGACCGCCCGCGCGTGGTCATCATCATCGCGCATCGGCGGGAGACCATCAGCTTTGCCGACCGGGTTCTGGTCCTTCGGGACGGAGTCCTGGTCCAGGAAGGGCGGCCAAAGGATCTGGCGGCGGCTTGCGGCCTTTATGCTGAACTTTACGGGGATGAGGGATGACGCGGACCTGGATATCGCGGGACCTGCGTGCCCCTTGGACGATCATCAACCTGGAACTGACGCAGCCGCTGGCGCCGCTGGACCTGGGCGAGGCACATGGCGTCTATCTGCTGCTACGTCACCAGGGGCGTCCTGCGGGCCGGTTGCTCATCGGACGCTCGGCCTTTGGCAGCAGGATATCGGTCGGGCAGCTTGCCCCTCTTGTCCGCAAGGCAGGTGGCTCTCTTGCCGCGGCCTATGCCGTCTATGATGCGCTGACCTTACGGCTGGGGATTCCAATGCTGCCTCCCCTGACCATTGCCATCTGCACGCGCAACCGGGCCGCCCTTCTGCGCCGGACCTTGGCAGCGCTTGTTGCCTTGCGCGACAGCCGTTCAGGTGATGCCACGCCGCTCGACCTTCTCGTCGTCGACAATGCCCCGCCTGATTCCTCCACGCGCGACGCCGTGGATGATTTCCCAGGGGTACGTTATGTCATGGAGCCGGTACCGGGCCTCGATTTCGGCCGCAATCGTGCCCTGCGCGAAACCGACCGCGCCTATCTGGGCTTCATCGACGACGACGCCATCCCGGACGAGGGCTGGCTGGATGGCTTTGCCGAAAGCCTCCGTGACCAGCCAGAGGCGGGCGCCTTCACAGGACCGGTGCTGCCGCTGGTCCTGGAAACCGAGGCGCAGGTGCGCTTCGAAGCCGCCGGAGGCTTCGGCCAGGGCATCGACTGGCAAAGCTATCGTCGGGAACGTTGGAGCGATCCCTGTTATCCCGCAAACAGCGGGCGGTTCGGCACCGGGACCAACATGATTTTCAAAACGGACACGTTGCGGGCCCTCGGCGGCTTTGACGAGGCCCTTGATACGGGCCCACCGCTGCCGGGCGGGGGTGATCTCGACATTTTCTACCGGGTGGTTCGGTCAGGCGTGCCACTGGCCTACTCGCCGCGTCAGGCCGTGCATCACGAACATCGCCCAGACATGCTGGCGCTGCGCCGTCAGTTCCACTCCTGGGGCCTGTCGTTGGGCGCGCTCCTGCGCAAGAACAAGCGTTTCGATCCCGATATGGCTGC
This sequence comes from Rhodobacteraceae bacterium LNNU 3342, assembly GCA_008711135.1. GTDB lineage: Bacteria > Pseudomonadota > Alphaproteobacteria > Rhodobacterales > Rhodobacteraceae > Halodurantibacterium. The sequence goes on along the minus strand of VUAW01000021.1, from coordinate 3,647 downwards.
GGCGCATCGCCGGTTGCTTGTCTGGCTTATGGTTCAACGCTACGCACGGATGCTGGCGGGCTCCCCTCGGGGCCGCGCCGCGCTCCCTCCCGGATTTGTGCTTGCGGAGCTTGGTGGGCTCGTGCAGGGACTTGCCGGCGAATATGATCGCTCGCTCCGACGCGTTGCACTCCGCCGGCAGGAGCATGGACGATGAGACCCTCTGCACCTTGGGCGATCCTGCACATAGACATCGAGCAGCTTCCCGAGAGTCTGGAAGCGCCGGCCGGGGCGCGTGGGATCGTTCTCTACTTCCGCCTTCGGGGCATGGTGCTTGGCGTTGCGCATGAGTTGCCGAATGCCTTTCCAATGGCAATGGGTGATTTGGCGCGCCGCGCTGCCCTTGCTATAGGCGACACTGTGGCCTTGCTGCTGGCCTCCGGCCTGCGTCCGATCCGGCCAAGCGAACTCGAGGCTCTCTGGACCTCACGGCCTTTTCTTGATGCCAAGGCGCTGGATCTTCTGGCAGATCTCATCTCCTCCCGACGGGCGATGGCATGCGAACTTGAAGCCAGCGTTGTGATCTGCACGCGCCGCCGTCCCGCGGATCTTGCCGACTGCCTTGCCACTCTGTCACCGGAGATTGCGAAAGGGCGCGACATTGTCGTCGTCGACAACGGTCCCGACGCGGAGACCGAGGCCGTGGTGCGCGAACATCCGGGTGTCCGCTATGTCCAGGAACCCCGGCCGGGGCTGAGCCGCGCGCGCAATGCAGGCATTGCAGCCGCGCGGGGCGACGTGGCCGTTTTCGTTGACGACGACGTGCGCCCAGAGCCGGGCTGGATCGAGCCGCTGCTTGCCGCCTTTGCGCCGGGAGTCGATGTCGTCTGCGGCCTCGTGCTTCCCGAAACCTTGGGTGCTCAGGCGCAGATCGCCTTCCAGTATGAACTCGGCTTCGGGGGTATGGGGCATTTGCCCCTGATGTTTGACCGGGAGTTCCTCGACAAGGCCGGGGGCAGCCCTCCTGTCTGGGAAATCGGCGCGGGGGCGAACATGGCCGTCCGCCGCCAGCGGGTGCTGGAGCTGGGCGGCTTTGACGAACGGGTTGGCCCCGGAGCCGCAGGAGGGTGTGGAGATGACAGCGAATACTGGCATCGCGTGCTGCACGCCGGGGGCAGTATCGTTTATGAGCCACTGTCCGTCGTTCGCCACAGGCACCGGGACAGCTGGGCCGACCTGAAGCGGCAGGCCTATGGCTATGGCTTCGGGCACATCGTTGCGCTTTTCGCGCAATATGGCCGACAGCGGGACCGTCGCGACCTTCGCCGCGCGCTGCTGACCATGCCGCTTTGGATCTTCAGGCGCGCGCTCAAGGCTCCTGTTCGAAAGCTTGCCGGCCGACCGGATCGGCTGACGGGATCATGGTTGCGCGGCTATGCAGGCGCGCTGAGCTACCTGCCGCTGGCCTATCGCACGCCGCCGGTGTCGGACTACAGTTCGAAGGCAGGTCCCAACGATGTCTGATCCGGCATATGACTCTATCTTCTATGCTAATCTTCAGGAGGGAGCCCGCCGTTCGGCACGGCGCGTGCTGCCATTGGTTTTCGACCGCATGCAACCCGGCACTGTTGTCGATTTCGGTTGCGGTTCGGCAGGCTGGCTTGCTGAGGCCGAAGCGCTTGGCGCCATGAGTTTCGGTCTGGATGGCCCTTGGGTGCCGCTTGAAGCGCTTGAGATCGCCGTAGACCGCTTCCAAGTAGCAGATCTTTCCAAGCCGGTTGATCTGAGCCGAAGCTTCGACCTCGCCCTTTGTCTCGAGGTTGCCGAGCATCTGCCGGCCGAATCCGCGGCCATTCTGGTTGATACCCTCACACGGCACGCTCCAGCCATCTTGTTTTCAGCTGCAGTTCCGGGCCAGGGCGGGACTGATCACGTCAACGAGGCTTGGCCTCAAACCTGGTGCGATCTTTTCGCGGATGCCGGATTCGACTGCCTGGACGTGCTTCGCAAGGAAATATGGAACGATCCGCTGATCGAGCCTTGGTATCGCCAGAACCTGCTCCTGTTCATGCGGCGTGAGGGCGAGCCGGATACCGGCCAGGACAAGGGCCGGACAACACCTCTGGCGCTGATTCATCCTGATATCTGGAACGCCCGCCTTCAGGCTGACGAGATCCGTCAGGCAAGGCTCGATGCCGCTGAAGCCGAGGTCATTCGCCTTGGAAATGCCTGGCAGGCGGTGTCCGATGAGAAAGCCGAGGCCATTGCCCGTCTTGAAGCCGAACTCGCTGAAAGTAGAAGGGCCATGAACCGCATTTTCAATTCTCGAAGCTGGCGCATTACCCGGCCGCTTCGTCGACTGAATAGCATGCTGGGAGGTTGGAAACCTGACGAATGAGAACTTGAATATACAGCCGCTCGTCTCGGTCATAATACCTGCTTACAACGCGGCAGGCACGATTTCCGCAACGCTTGAATCGGTCCGGGCGCAAACATATGCCCCCCTTGAAATCATTGTCGTAGATGATGGTTCGACCGACGCGACCCCATCCATTCTCAAGGCAGTTGCCGCGGAAGAGCCCCGCTTGCGGATCATCCGTCAGCAGAATGCCGGTGTTGCGCGGGCCCGAAACCGGGCTCTTGCAGAGGCACAGGGAGAATGGATCGCCACGATCGACGCCGACGATATCTGGCATCCGGAAAAGCTGGAACGTCAGATAAGGGTCGCAGTGACATCGCCACTTGCCCCCGCCCTGGTCTATTCCTGGTGCCGCAGCATCGATGCAGAGGATCGTGTCATCGCCGATCAGGGCGAGCCGATGCACCAAGGCCGGGTCTTCGAACAGCTTCTTGTGTTCAATTTCATCAACAATGCCAGCAACGCGATGGTCCGCGCGGACGCTGTTCGGGCAGTCGGGGGCTTTCAGGAAGCCTTTCAGGCCGTCCGCGCGTATGGAGCAGAGGATATCGCGCTTTACCTTGCCATCGCGGAACGCTGGTCCATTGCGCCCGCCCCAGGCTATCTTGTGGGCTACCGCACCATAGGAAACAGCATGTCGGCTGCCCCAAAACGCATGCGCATGTCGGTTGAACTGGTGCTATTCCGCCTTGAACAGGAACGACCCGATATCTCTTCCTCCTTGATGACGCTGTCCCGAACCTTCTATGACATCTACGCAGCCTCGCTTGCGCTTCAATCAAGAACGTACGGCCTGTTCATAAGGTTCTTGATCAAGGCAATGATGCGACGCCCGGGCATTACGTCGTTTTTTCTTTTCTGCGCCATTTTCTGGCGGCACACGGGGAAGCGTGCTGTCAAAAGAGGACGCTCCCTTTTCTCCTCGCTCAAAATATTTGAGTCCAGCTATAATCAACCCTTTGCCAAGGCGTTTGACCGATATCGCACCTATCGTGTGATCTTAGCCAAGTCATAGACTTCCTTATCTCATGGAGCGGAGGAATGAAGTTCTAGCGGATAGTTCTTACATAAAACCAGCGGCTGCCTGAATAAACAAAATATAAATATAATTTGGATGCGGAAGAGGACTTTCCTGAGATAAAACAGCGGCTCTCCGACGGTCCGCTCTCCCAGTTCGAGACCCTTCGCCAGGTTTAGGTCGTGTTGACAAAAGGGATTCACAGGGCGGGCTGATCGTGCTTCAAACTGG
>VUAW01000020.1 GCA_008711135.1 Rhodobacteraceae bacterium LNNU 3342 | reverse complement strand
GATGGCTGGGAAACCCTGTCTCAGCCCCTCGAACCCATGCCCTGAACTGGCCCCCTGAGAAACCGAACCTTCACATGCCCGGAGCACGCTGCCAGGGAATTTCTACAGCATTCGCGACAAGACCCGTCGCTAGCCGGCGGATAGCTGCGGAACGAAATCCGCTTCCCTGAAAAAGTTTCGCCGTGCTAAGATGCGACGGCCTTTCCGGCGGTGTCGGCAGGTTCTTGGATGACCATCCGGTTGCGTGTGCCCACTCATCCAGCAGTGACAGACAGACTCTCCAACGACTCACATGTAGCCGCTACAAGAATCGAGCAGCTGGCCCAGTCGCGGGGCCGTAGCATTGATCGAACGTTGCATCCGGCGGAGACTACGCGGGACAGCTACGATGAAGACCGGGAACGGGCGGGTCTGAAGATGCACCTGCATCGCATCCGGAAGTAGAGCACGAAGCTGACGCAGAGGACGCGGGCCCCCGCGTCACCATCTCGCGTTTCTTCTACAATCGGACGATGCAGCAGTTCTGCCCGCGCGGTTCCTGAAAACTTGCAGCGCACTGAGGTCGAACATGCGCGGAGCGCCTTTCCGATGTCTTGGCAACCGCCCTGAGATGGCCCTGACGCAGCCCCATCTTCCGCCCGCCCGTGCCTAAGCACGGTCGAGCCCGGAGCAAATCAGGTTCGCATCAAACTGTCAGCGTCCCGGTCGCCGGTGTTTGCACCTAGAACCAAGTTTTACCGGGTTTAGGAGAGCCAGCCCTCGACGGCCGGCACCTCTCTTCGGATTTCACAAGCTGTTCAACCAAAACATGCCCGCTGCGACCTTTGCTGGCGCCGGAGGCAGCAACAGCGGCCGGCCTTATACCCTAGCCAGCGGGCTTCACGTCGCGGCCTCGGCCATGACTTGCTGCGTGCTGGCGCGCTCGATCAACGTGAAGCCTGTGTCGGCCAGCCGGGGACCGCGGATGCGCCCCTGCACCCGTTCGACCAGAAGCTCGATCGCTTGCGAGCCCATGATCTCCGACCGTGGGCAGATGGTGGTCAGCTGCGGCGTCATCTCGCGGCCAATTTCGTAATCACCCCAGCCGGCAACGGCCAGTTGCTTGGGCACTTGAATCCCGCGTCGCTGACACTCGAACACGACACCTGCGGCCACGATATCCGTCGGGCAGATCACCGCCTCCAGATCCGGCGCGCTGGCCAAAAGCGCATCCAGCGCCGCCGCCCCGGACCCAAATCCGTCCGAAACCGGCACCGCATGCACAAGATCCCCGGAAAGGCCGGCGCGGGCCATCTCTTCCTGAAACGCCGGAATACGCTCGACGAACCGACGCGAGGCAGGCCCGTCATGGATGATCAGCGCGACGCGACGGCGCCCCTCGCGCAGCAGAAGCCGAACCGCCTGCCGGGTTGCTTCGGACGTGTCAAAGCCCACGCCCATGTCCATCACAGGGCCGCGGGTCCAGGATTCAACAACCGGCAGCCCAACCTTTCCCAGCAGCGAGACCGTCAGCCTGTCGTGATCCGTTCCCACCAGCACCAAGCCTGCGACGCGCAGGCCGATCAGCGCCTCGACCGCCGCGCGTTCCTGCGCCATCGTGTCCGCAAGCATCAGCACCAGCTTGTAGCCATGCTCGCTGACAGCCCGCTGCATGCCCAGCACGTATTTATAGAAGCTGGAGTTCCGGATCGACGGGATCGTGCCGCCGATCACCCGGCTTTCGCCTGCCGCAAGGTTCCCCGCCATCAGGTTCGGCACATACCCCAGCTCCAGCGCTTGTTCGAGCACGCGCTGCCGGGTCTCTGGCTGCACCCGCTCAGGATACTTGAAGGTGTTCGACACCGTCATGGCCGAAACGCCGGCCGCCCGGGCGACATCGCGCATCGTGATCCTTGTCAACCTTACCCCCTCGTCAAACTGACGCACATAATTCCTTTGCCGCCTGGCGCCCCACTGGGGCGGAAACTGCCGTTTCCCGTCCAGATGCCATTGACACCAGCGGCATTAACCTGTGTCTGTAGCGCTACAATGACCGCCAAGAAAGGAATAATTGTGCACCGTTCCGATCTGCCGCACCCATCCTGTGCATTCTACAAATCGGGTTCCCAGGCATGAGCGGGTCGAGCGCGCTCTGGCTCGACCAGATCCGCAAGGATTATGGGCCGGTGACGGCGGTGCGGGATCTGTCCCTTACGGTAGAGCCGGGACACCTCGTAGCGCTGCTCGGACCTTCGGGATGTGGCAAGACGACGACGCTGCGCATGGTGGCCGGGTTCGAGCGGCCGAGCGCGGGCCGCATCGTGATTGGCGATCAGGATGTCACGGCCCTGCCGCCGCACCGGCGCAACCTGGGCATGGTGTTCCAGAACTACAGCCTCTTTCCTCATCGCACCGTGGCCGAAAACATCGCCTTCGGCCTGCGCATGGCCGGCAAAAGCCGCACTGAACAGGCCGAAGCCGTGACGCGGATGCTGGACCTGGTACAACTGGCGGGCCGGGGTGACATGTATCCCCGCCAACTGTCGGGCGGGCAGCAGCAACGCATCGCGCTGGCCCGGTCGCTGGTGCTGGACCCGCGTGTGCTGCTGCTGGACGAACCGTTGGGGGCGCTGGACAAGTCCCTGCGCGAAAGCATGCAGTTCGAGATCCGCGCCATGCAGCAACGGCTGGGCATCACTACGCTTCTGGTCACCCACGACCAGGAAGAGGCGATGACCATGTCCGACCAGATCGCGGTTATGCAGGACGGGCGGATCCTGCAAATGGGCGCACCGACAGAAATCTACGACCGTCCCGAAACCCGGTTCGTGGCCGAGTTCCTGGGCACCTCGAACATCTTTGGCGGAACCGTGGCGGCATCGGGGCAAGAGATGGCGGCCGATGGCATGACGATCCGCCTGCCCCACCCGGTCACGCCCGGAAACCGCGTCTTCCTCTCGGTCCGGCCGGAACGGGTGCGGGTAGGCGATGAGGCCCGCGCCATGCCCAGCCACACTCGCGCTCGCGTGGCGGGCCGGGTCTTCCGCGGCACGTATGAAGCCTGCCACCTGGAAATAGGGCCAGAGGCGCGCCAGGTATATGCGTACCTTCCCTCTCGCGGCGCTTTGGGCGCGGGGGGCAGTGCCACTGGTCAGGAATGCTGGATCGGCTGGGCCGCCGAGGACAGCGTCATCGTCACATCGGAATAGACATGAAGGAAATCATGGATCAGCGGGACGGCGCGGGCGTGCGCATCGGCATCGACGTTGGCGGAACCTTCACCGACTTCGTGCTGTCCGACTCGCGCGACGGGCGGCTGGCATACTTCAAGGAACCCTCGACCCCCGATGATCCGTCACGGGCGCTGCTGACGGGGCTGCGCAGCCTGCTGGCACGCGAGGGGCTGCAACCGGGCGACGTGGGCGCGCTGATGCACGGCACCACGATCGGGCTGAACGCGATCATCCAGCGTCGGGGTGCCCGGATCGGGCTGATCGTGACGCGCGGCTACCGGGACATCTTGGAAATCGCCCGCTGCCGGATGCCCTCGTCCTTCGATTTTCACGCCACCAAGGAAGAGCCGCTGGTGCCCCGTGCACGTATCCTCGAAATCGGCGCGCGCATGACGCCGCGCGGCGAGGTTCTGGAGGCCCCGGCCGAGGATGAGATCGCGCGCGTAGCAGTAGAACTGCGAGCACTTGATCTTGACGCCGCGGCGCTGGTGACGATCAACGGCTACGCGAACCCGACGGTCGAGGCCGATCTCGCTCATCGTCTGGGCGCGGCGGCGGGTCTTCCCATCACGTCGGCCGCCGCGATCTGGCCTGAGATCCGGGAATACGAACGCACGCTCGTCGCTTGCCTGAACGCCTATATTCAGCCGCTGATGCAGCGGTATTTCGACGGTCTGGTCGCAGGGCTGGCGGAACAAGGGGTAACGGCGCCGCTGCTGGTCACAGCCTCGAACGGCGGGTCGCTGTCGGTTGGTTCAGCACTGGCGCGGCCGGTGGATACGATCCTGTCGGGCCCGGCAGCGGGGGTAATGGCGGCGGTGCGGCTGGCCAAGGCAGCGGGCAGCGGTGGCATCATCACCTTCGACATGGGCGGAACCTCTTCCGACATCGCGATCGCGACCGGAGAGACGCCGGAACTTGCCACTCGCACGGATATTGGCGGGCTGCCATTGGTGCTCCCGGTGATCGACGTGTCTGCCATCGGCGCCGGCGGCGGATCCATCGTTTGGGTCGATCCGCACGGGATGCTCAAGGTCGGCCCCCAAAGCGCGGGCGCGGCGCCGGGTCCTGTATCTTATCGGCGTGGCGGGACAGAGCCGGCAGTGACCGACTGCTACCTGACGCTGGGCTATGTCGATCCGGCAGGCTTCCTGGGCGGCCGGATGCCGTTGGATGCCGATGCCGCACACGCGGCACTGGCCGAAGTCGGCGCCCGCATCGCCCTGACCGGGAGCGACAGGGACGTAGCCGCCCGGACAGCCGACGGGGCGCTTGCGGTAACCACTGCCAGCATGGCCAGCGCACTTTACAAGACGCTCGCGGAACGCGGGCTCGACCCACGGGACTTCGCGCTGATGCCCTATGGGGGGGCGGGGCCGACCCACGCGAACCGGCTGGCCGAGGAAGCAGACATCCCCCACGTCATCGTGCCGCCCGCCGCAGGCACCTTCTGCGCGCTCGGGGCGGCGGGCGCGGACCTGCGCCGTGACTTCGTCCGCAGCCTGCGCCTGCCGCTGACGCCCGAAACCGGTGCGCTGGTGCGCGAAACGTTTGCCGCGCTGGAGGCCGATGGGAGCGCTTGGTTGGACGCTGAAAACGAGCCCGGCCGCCCACGCCGTTTCGAACGCGGTGCAGACCTGCGCTACAAGGGCCAAGCCTATGAACTGCGCGTGGCGCTGACCGATCTTTCGGATGCGGCGGTGACCGAGGCGTTCCATCGGGAACATGAACGGATCTATGGCTTTCGTGACAGCAGGGCCGAAGTCGAAATCGGCACCGTCCGGCTTGCCGCCATCGGACCCGCCGACCCGCTGTCCGCACCGGAACTGGCGACCGCCGCCCCGGCCGAGCCCAAGGGCCACCGTCAGATCTTCCACCGCGGTGCTTGGGTTGCGGCCGCCGTGCACGACCGCCACGCCCTTGGCGCCGGTGCCCGCGTCCCCGGCCCCGCCGTGGTAGAGCAGGAAGATACCACCACTGTCGTCCTGCCCGGCTGGAGCGCCCATGTGGACGCCGCCGGCAACCTGCATCTGCAAAGGCAAGCACAATGAAGCTTGACCCCGTCACGCTGGAGATCCTGAACAACAAGGTCGCCGCGATCACCGAGGAAATGTGCGTCACCCTGCAGCGCACGGGCCGGACGCTCTATGTCAAGGAGACGGCAGATTTCGCCTGCGCGCTGGCGGGGCTGGATGGCCGGTTCTTTGCCTATCCACGCTCGATCGGGGTGTCCGGCTTCGTGGGGCTGGACTGCCTGCCATCGATCGAGGCCGTGGTGGCCACCGGAGGCCCGCTGGAACCCGGCGACGTGATCCTGACCAACGATCCCTACCGGTCCGAGGGGCTCGCCACCCACCTGCCCGACCTGCATATGATCGAGCCCTATTTTCACGAGGGCAAGATCGTCGCTTATGGCTGGTGCTTCGTGCATTGTTCGGATGTGGGCGGACGGGTGCCCTCCTCGATCTCGCCAGTCAACACCGAGATCTTCCAGGAGGGATTGCGCATCCCGCCCGTCAAGCTGCTCCGGCGGGGCGAGATGAGCCCCGAGGTGCGGCTGTTCCTCGACGCCAACAGCCGGACGCCTGAGGCGAACATGGGCGACATCCGCGCGATGCTGGCTGCGTTGGCCGCCGGGCGGCGGCGGGTGGCGCAGGTCGTGGCCCAGCATGGGGCCGAGGTGCTGCTGGACGCGGAAACCGACCTCATCGCCTTTGCCGAAGCCAAGGCGCGGGCGGTGCTGTCTACGATCCCCGAAGGCACCTACAACTTTTCCGATTACCTTGACGACGATGCGGCAACGCCCTTGCCCGTGCGACTAGCGCTGGCGCTGACGATCAAGGGCGGCGCAGTGATGCTGGATTTCACAGGCTCTGATCCGCAGGTGGCGACGGCGATGAACATTCCCTCGCGGGGGCGGGCACATGCGTGGTTGACGCTGCGGGTGTTGGCACTGGTTTACACGCTTGACCGGACGGTGCCGCTGAACGCGGGGCTGCTGGGTCCGGTGTCCGTCGTGGCGCCGCTGGGAAGCATCGTGAACCCGGAAGAACCGGCGGCCACCGGCGTGCGCCACGCGGCAGCCGTGAGGGTGAACGATGTGCTGAACGGGGCCTTTGGCCTTGCTCTGCCGGGGGTGATGCCCGCGGCGTCCTCGGGCACCGTGATCCCGGTGGTGGTGGCCGAGCCTAACGCCGCAGGCGGCCGCAATGTGCAGGTGGTCGAACCGATGATAGGTGGCACTGGCGCGCGGCAAGGGCATGACGGCGTGGACGGCCGCGACAGCGGGATCTCCAACCTTGCCAACAATCCAGTGGAAACGGTCGAAGCCGAGCTGGGGGTCGAGATCCTGTCCTACAGCCTGCGTCCAGACTCCGGCGGCGCAGGTCAGTGGCGCGGCGGCTGCGGGATGGAACTGACCTTCCGCATCCTGACTGACGGTTCGAACGTGCTGGGTCGGGGGATGGAACGGCTGATGTTCCGCCCCTGGGGCCGGAATGGTGGCCGCCCGGGGGCGCCCGGGGCGCTGATCCTGAACCGCGGGGGCACCGATGAACGCTGGCTGGGCAAGATCGACATGCTGTCGGTACGGGCGGGGGACACCGTCACCTTCCTTACCCCCGGTGCGGGCGGCTGGGGTGACCCCTTCCTGCGCGATCCCATGGCAGTGCTGCAGGACGTCGAAAACGGCTTCGTCACTGTTGCAGCGGCGCAGAGCGACTACGGCGTCGCCATCAAAGATGGGCAGGTCGATAAAACGGCCACTGCTGCCCTGCGCGCAGGCCAACGCGGCGCCGATCACGACATCGACTTTGGCCCCGAACGCGCGGCCTGGGACAGCGCCTTCCCGCCAGAACTGATGACGCGGCTGAACGGGCGGCTGCTGGACGACCCGCTGGACCTGCGCCAGCGCCGCCGGAGGGAGATCCTGGAGCGCGCGCTGGCGCAGCTTCCGGCCGGCTTCCCCCGCATCGCACCGGCCGAGGCGCAGGCCCGGGCTGCGCAGGATGTGCTGGAGGCCGCGCTTGGAACCTGAGACACTGAACCAAGGACCAAAAGGAGAAACCGCCATGACGGGCCTGAACAGAAGACGCTTCCTTCAAACCGGCACGGCAGGCGCCGGGCTGATGCTGGCCGGCTCTCCCGGCCTTCTGCGCGCGCAGGCAGGGCAGGTGCTGAATGTCACCGCCTATGGCGGCGTCTGGGAAACTGCCGTGCGCGAATGCTTCGTGGCGCCGTTCGAGACCAAGACCGGCGCACGCGCCACTGTGTCGCTGGGTGCCCCAGCGCAATGGCTGGCGCAGGTCGAAGCCTCGCCGCAGAGCCCGCCGCTTGACGTGCTGATCATGTCGCCCGACCTCGCGATCGTCGCCGCGCAGTCGGGCCTGATGCAGGATTTGACGGTCAACCGGATCCCGAACCTTGCAAAGATCCCGCAGGAGTTCACGGATGCCTGCCTTGGCAAGGGCACCTACCTTGACTACGGCGTTGCCGGGATCACCTATAACAAAGACATGGTTCCGAACCCGCCGCGGTCGATCGCGGAATTCGTGGACCGGGTGTCGGCCGGGGAATTCGTGGCCTCGGTTCCGTCTATTTCCTATGCGATCACGCCGATCATGCTGATCTGGACCATGGCTGAAGCCCTCGGTGGTGGCGTCGACAACGTCGATCCCTTCTTCGAGGCGATGGAGCGGATGCGCGACAACCTCGTGTTCTGGGGCGGGCCGAACGACTTCTTCAACCACCTCGCATCCGGCGAGGCCGATCTCGGCATCTATTTCGACGGGCGAACCTGGAACCACTATGACGAAGGCGCGACCTGGATCGACTTCATCAACCCCGAGGAGGGCGGCGCCCTGACGGCTGTCGCCGTGCAGATCCCGAACAACGCCAACCCGCTCGCCTTCGACTACATGAACGAGATGCTGGATGCCGAAAACCAGGCGCGTTTCGCCGAGATCATGAACTATGCCGTGACCAACGTGGACGTCGTCTACAGCGAAAAGCTTCAGGCGCGCGTGACGCCATGGCAGCAGACGGCCTTCCCGCCCTACGAGGCCATCGGCGCCGCCCGAAACGAATGGGTCGATCGCTGGAACCGCGAGATCGGCATGTGAACCCGCCGCCCCGGCCATGAAGGCCGGGGGCGCCCACTGAACGGAGTGCCCATGTCCCTGGCACCATCCTCCGCCCCTGCCCGCATGCCCGGCTGGCTGCTGATCCTGCCCGCCCTGCTGTTCCTGGTGGCGTTCTTCGTGCTGCCGCTGATCGACAACAGCCTGCGCAGTTTCGAGGTCGGCGGCGAGTTCTCGCTTGGCCGCTACATCCAGCTGCTGACCGACACGTTCTACCTCGGCGTGATCGTGGAAACGGTGGTGCTGTCCACCGCAGTGACGGTGATCTGCGCGCTGATCGGCTATCCGGTTGCCTACTACCTTGTCCGCCACGCCGGACGGTGGAGCGGGCTGATCGTATTCCTGCTGATCGCGCCGCTGCTGACCTCGATCATCATGCGGACCTATGGCTGGCAGGTGCTGTTCGCGCGGCGGGGTCTGGTCAATACGCTGCTGGTGCAGGATCTGGGAATTCTTGAACGTCCGCTGCAACTGCTGAACACGCCCGGCATCGCCATCGCTGCGCTGGTCCATGTACTGGTGCCTTTCATGGTGCTGTCGATCGCCACCGTTCTTCAGGGCATCGACCAGCGGCTGGAGGAAGGCGCCCAGATGCTCGGCGCGAGCCGCTGGCGAACGTTCCTTGAGGTGACGCTGCCGCTATCGGCGGACGGGATTGGCACCGGGGCGATCCTGGTCTTCATGATCGCGAACGGCAGCTTCGTCACGCTGGTCCTGCTGGGCGGCGGCTTTCAGACGCTGCCGCTGTTCATCTACCAGCAGTTCACCACAACGCGTGACTTTGGCATGGCCAGCACCATGAGCACGATCCTTCTGGTGATCGCGATGACCTGCCTTTACCTGCAACTGCGGCTTGTCCGACGGGCGGGGGTGTGACGATGGGAAGGTTTGCGCTCACGGCCTTTGTCATCGCCTTTTTCATCTTCATGCTGGCGCCGATCCTCGTGGTAGTGGTGGTGTCCTTCACTTCGGCGGGCTATGCGTCGTTCCCGATCCCGGGCTGGTCGCTGCGCTGGTTTGTGCGGATCTGGGAATACCCGCCCTTCATCAACGCTATGATCACCTCCACCGTGGTGGCGGTGCTGGCAACGGTGCTGTCCTGCCTGATCTCGATCCCCGGGGCGCTGTACCTGGCCCGGGCACGCGCGGGCTGGGCGAACGTGGTCGCGACCTTCCTGCTGTCGCCGCTGTCGATGCCGATGATCGTAATCGGGTTTTCGTCACTGTTCTTCCTGACCGCAGTTGGCATCGGGATCTCCATGACCGCGCTGGTCATCACCCATACCGTGGTCTGCATGCCTTATGTGCTGCGCACGGTGATCGCCGTCTACCGCAGCGTGCCCCCGCCGTATGAGGAAGCCGCCGCTATCCTTGGGGCGAACCCGCTGCGCACATTCATCGAGGTGACGCTGCCGCTGATCCGTCCGGGCATTGCGGCGGGATCGCTGTTTTCCTTCCTCACCTCGTTCGACAACCTGCCAGTGTCATTCTTCTTTGCCAGCGCCCAGACCAGCACCCTGCCGGTGGTGATGCTGAGCTATATCGAGAACCAGTTCGATCCTTCGATCGCGGCGTTGAGCACGCTGCAGCTCGCGCTGGCGTTGGTTTGCCTGATCCTCGCCGACCGGCTGTATGGCATCAAGAAGATGACGGTAGCGGCATGAGCATCACGCTGCCGCTTGATCATGTCGTGGCGCTTTGCCCTGACTTGGCGGCAGCGGGTGCCGCCTTTGAGGCGGCGGGGTTCCGGACGACGCCGCTGTCGCATCATTCGGCCCGGATGGGCACGGCGAACATCTGCGTCATGTTCAAGGACAGCTACATCGAGCTGATGGGCATCGTGTCAGAGACAGAGGCGAATGCCGCTTGGCGTGCCATGCTGGCAGAGGGCGGCGGGTTGCGCGGCATCGCGCTGCGATCCGAAGAGATCAACGACACAGCTGATGCGCTGGATGCCGCAGGTGTCCCGCATGAGCCTGTCCGGCATTTTTCGCGGCGGACGGAGGATGGGGAACTGCGCTTTTCCGTCATCCGTGTTGATCTGCAGGCAACGCCGGGGGTGCAGTGCCTCTTCTGCCAGCACCACACGCCGGAACTTCTCTGGCAGACGGACTACATGAACCACCCCAACGGTACCCGCCGCATTCTTGGCGTGCAGCTACCGGATCTGGCCTCGCTTGCGCCGCTGGCAGGGCTGCCCGGGCCGGGCGCGGTGCCGTTTTCGCCGGGTGCGCCTGCCGTGGTTCTTTCGGCGCCGCCTGTAGCCTCGAGCGGCATCCGTCGGCATGCGGGGCTGGAGCTCATCTGCGCATGAACTGGCCTCAGGACCCACCCGCCCAGCTCTGGTCGCAACTGTCGCGGGAAAGGTTCAGCGCCCCTGCCCTTCACGAAGATTCCGAGGCCGATGCCGTAGTGATCGGCGGTGGCATCGCAGGGCTGGCAACGGCGCTTGCCCTCCTGGAACGCGGGTGCCGCACTATCCTGCTGGAGGCCGCAATGGTGGGCGCCGGGGCTTCGGGCCGGGCGAACGGACAGGTGATCGGCACGCTGACGCGCCATGGGCCAGAGGCCATTGCGCAGACGCTGGGCCAGCCGTTCCTTGATCTGGTTGCGGGTTCGGCCGACGTGCTCTTCGGGCTGGTCGACCGCTTTGGAATTGATTGTGACGCGGTACGTAAGGGCTGGCTGCAACCGGCCCACAGCCCCGGACGGGCGGCGCGCGCCAAGGCGCTCGCAGCCGCCTGGGTCCACGCCGGTGCCCCGGCTGAGCCGTTGGACCAGGACCAGATCACAGCCGCCATCGGCGCACCCGGCTATTTCGGCGGCTGGCTGCATCGGGGCGGCGGGCACATCAATCCCTATGCCTTCACACTTGGTCTCGCACGCGGCGTCGCGGCCGAAGGCGTCCGTATCCATGAACGCAGCCCTGCTCTTCGGCTTGACCGGCAGGGTGATCACTGGCGGATCACGACGCCTGATGGACAGGTGCGGACGCATTACGTTGCCGTCGCAACCGGCGCCTATGGCGGTCGCCTTTGGCCCGAACTGGCGCGAAGCATCGTGCCTGTCACCTCTTATCAGGCTGCAACAGAGCCGCTGGGGCCGTTGGCTGACCGCATCCTTCCGGGCGACCACGCCTTTTCCGATACGCGGCAGGATCTCCGCTACATGCGCAAGGACCGGGAGGGGCGGCTGGTGTCAGGCGGGGCGCTGGCGACTCAGGTGGGCGCCGCGACCCGCCTTCCGGCGCTGGTCCGGCGCCGGCTTGCGCTGCTGTTCCCAGAGATCGTGTCGCGCCCGATGCCCCACTTCTGGAGTGGTCGCATTGCGATGACGGTCGACCGCCTGCCCCACCTGCACCGGGGCGATGGATTGGCTGCCTTCGTCGGCTGCAACGGACGCGGGCTGGCGCTGTGCTGTGCTATGGGCGGCGTGCTTGCCGACGCCGCGCTTGGCGCTCCAGAGCATCAACTTGTCCTGCCCCCGCGGCCTGTTTCACCGTTACCCTTCTACGGCTTGGTCGCGAGCACCGCGCGGATGATCCTACCCTACTACCGGTGGAAAGACTGGGCGGAGGTCCCGCCTCTTTAAGGCGCGATCAAGCAGACGCCGCCATGAGCAAGCATGTTCATCACAAAGCACAGGCAGCAGCGACTTCATCAGCACGCCTGCGGCAGAAATCAGGTGTCAAACACGGCCAGCGCTGCAATCGCGAGAGGCTGGGACGTCCCGCGGAGCAGCGAACGAACGGGCGTCAGCGAGCCGGAAATGGCCGGTATTGTCCGGCCGATGCCGCCCGGGGTTCATCCGATCGTATAACCGATTGCGAGTAAATGCGGCTCGTATAAGCTGCGCTTCAACAACAAGGAGTAAAGACATGGCGAACCCTAAGTCCCACATCCTGACTGGCCTTCTTCTTTCCTCGGCACTTGCAGTTCCGGCACTCGCAGCAGATCCCGGGGAATGCGCGCGCATCCGACTCTCTGACCCCGGATGGACTGACATCACCGTGACGAATGCAGTGGCGAGCGTGCTTCTTGAAGGGCTGGGCTACCAGCCGGAGATTTCGAACCTTTCCGTGCCGATCGGGTACGAGGCGATCAAGACAGGCGACATTGATGTGTTCCTGGGCAACTGGATGCCCGCGCAAACGGCCTTTGTGGAGGATCTTGGCGATGCGGCCGAGGTCGTCGTGCGCAATCTTGACGGCGCCAAGTTCACGCTCGCTGTCGCGCCCGTGGGGGCGGAACTTGGGGTGGCCGATTTTAGCGATCTCGCTGAACATGCGGACGCCTTTGGCCGCACGATCTACGGGATCGAACCCGGTGCCCCGGCAAACGAGAACATCCGCCGCATCATCGACTCCGCTGACTTCGGCCTTGAAGGCTGGCGGCTTGTCGAGAGCGGCGAACAGGCGATGCTGGCCCAGGTGGCGCGGAATGAGCGGAGCGGCACCCCCACCGTCTTCCTGGCATGGGCGCCCCACCCCATGAACACCCAGTTCGACATCACCTACCTGTCAGGGGGCGATGAATATTTCGGTCCAAACTATGGCGGAGCCGAGGTCTTCACCCTTGCCCGCACCGGCTGGACAGATGCCTGCCCTAACGCAGCTGCCTTCTTTGTAAACCTGGTGTTCGATATCGAGATGGAGAACGCGCTTATGGATGCCGTGCTCAATGAAGGCGCGGATCCGCAACAGGCCGCGCGCGACTGGCTGAATGAAAACCCGACCGTGCTGGAAGCATGGCTTGACGGTGTAACCACCCTTGCCGGAGAGCCTGGACAGGCCGCGGTCGAGGCAGAATTGGGGCTTTAATGCGACCGAATATCCTGATCGTTATGGCGGACCAGTTCAACGGAACCCTGTTCCCGGACGGGCCCGCCCCGTTTCTTCACGCGCCGAACCTGCGCGCGCTCGCAGATCGTTCCGTCCGCTTTGCGAACACCTATACCGCCAGCCCGCTTTGTGCCCCGGCGCGAGCGAGCTTCATGTCCGGGCAGCTTCCCTCGCGTACGCAGGTCTATGACAACGCAGCCGAGTTCGCCTCGGACATCCCGACCTACGCGCATCACCTGCGGGCGGCGGGCTATCACACCTGCCTCTCGGGCAAGATGCATTTCGTGGGCCCTGACCAGTTGCACGGGTTCGAGGAACGGCTGACGACCGACATCTACCCCGCCGACTTCGGCTGGACCCCGGACTACACCCGGCCTGGTGAAAGGATCGACTGGTGGTACCACAACCTTGGTTCCGTCACTGGCGCGGGCGTGGCTGAGATCACCAACCAGCTCGAATACGACGACGAAGTCGCCTATCACGCGACGCGCAAGCTGTACGATCTGGCGCGTGGCAAGGACGACAGGCCCTGGTGCCTGACCGTCAGCTTCACGCATCCGCATGATCCCTATGTCGCCCGCCGGCGCCACTGGGATCTGTACGAAGATTGTCCCGCGCTTGACCCCGAGGTGACCGAACCGGCGGAGGATCCGCACTCGCTCCGGCTGCGGGCTGCCTGCGATGAAAACAAGTTCGACATCACCCCCGAAGACGTCCGCCGGGCCCGCCGGGGGTATTTCGCGAGCATTTCCTACATCGACGAAAAGGTGGGCGAACTGCTTGACGTGCTGGATCGCACGCGGATGGCCGACAATACGGTAGTGGTGTTCGTGTCCGACCACGGCGACATGCTGGGCGAGAAGGGCATGTGGTTCAAGATGAGCTTCTTCGAAGGCTCTGCCCGCGTTCCGCTGACCATCGCAGCCCCCGGATGGACGCCCGGACTGGTGGAAACGCCGGTCTCCACGCTCGACGTGCTGCCGACGCTGGCGGGACTGGCGGGCATCGATCTGGCCGGGCTGGCCCAGTGGACCGACGGCCGCGACCTCGCCCCTGTGGCAAAGGGCGGGGATCGGGAACCGGTGCCCATGGAATACGCGGCCGAAGGTTCCGCCGCGCCCATGGTGGCGCTGCGTGAGGGGCCTCTCAAGCTCTGCCTCTGCCCGCTTGATCCGCCGATGTTGTTCGACCTGAACAGCGATCCCCACGAGACGCGCAACCTGGCCGAAGACCCGGCCCGTGCAGGCGATCTGGCGCGGCTGGCGGAACAGGCCGAAGTGCGTTGGGATCTTGAACGGTTTGACGCTGCGGTTCGGGAAAGCCAGGCTCGTCGCCATGTTGTTTATGCCGCCCTGCGGAACGGGGCCTACTACCCATGGGATTACCAGCCGCTTCAGCGCGCGTCTG
The DNA here is from genome assembly GCA_008711135.1 of Rhodobacteraceae bacterium LNNU 3342. GTDB lineage: Bacteria > Pseudomonadota > Alphaproteobacteria > Rhodobacterales > Rhodobacteraceae > Halodurantibacterium. The sequence goes on along the minus strand of VUAW01000020.1, from coordinate 40,842 downwards.
AACGTTACATGCGCAACCACATGGACCTGAACGTGCTGGAGGAACAGCAACGCTTCCCGCGCGGGGAGTAAGAGCTGACGGAGCCGGGCGAGGCTCCGTCACCGAACCCGGCTGACGCCCCGGGGGCACTTGCGGCATTTGACGCAGGTGATGAGCCTGAACGGTGTTCAGGAGGTTGCCGTGGCGCCGCCACGATGGCTTTCGGTGGTGCCTTCAAGCTCCGAAACGTCAACGGCGGCAGCATGTTGGTAACCGTCTTTTAACCTTTTTGGGCAAAAAAACCTGCAGAGGGAGCCGGCGCGGGAGCACCGCGCCGGCGTTCCCGCACTTCAGGAGATTTCGGTGACGGATCCGCTTGCCCCCACAGGCCGTGCCTTCCGGTACAGGACTGCCAGCCTCACCTTGGCTTCGACCGGTGTGGCTGTGGCGCTTGCCTGCGCTTGGGCGTGGGTGACATTCCCTTGGCTCGCCGATGTCGAAGGGCACACGGTCATGCTGGCGGTGGCGGCGACGGCTTCTCTCGTGGCGCTGCCGGTAGTCATGGGGATGAGCCTGCTGATCACCCGCTTTGCCGAGCAGAAGCGCAACCTTGCAACGCGCGAGGAACTCTTTACCGCGGCACAGCAGATCGGCAAGTTCGGGTACTGGCACTTTGACCTGAGCAGCGGGCGTTTTGCGTTATCGGACAACGTGCACGACCTGCTGGGGGATCCTGACCGGCAGTTGCGGATGAGCCTTCCGCAGCTGCTCGCGATGACCAACCCGGAGGACCGCGAGATGCTGCGCGCGGCGCTGGAGCGGATCATCGTGGGCGGCACCCCTGAAGAGAATGAATACCGGATCACTGGGCCGAACGGCATTGAAAAGACCTTCTGGGTGGACGGGCGCAGGATGCTGGACCGGTTCGGAAAGCCGGTCCGCGCCTACGGCGCCTGTCAGGACATCACGGATCGCAAACGGATCGAGGCCGCGCTGCGCGAGAGCGAGGATCACTATCGGCACGCGGTGGAACTCAACCCGCAGATCCCGTGGACGGCAGATCCGAACGGCAACCTCCTCGAGATCGGCCCGCTCTGGTTCGACTTCGTCGGCATGACCCAGGAGTCCGCGCTTGACGGCGGCTGGATGGTGGCGCTTCACCCCGAGGATCTGGAGCCAACGCTTCGACTTTGGGCAGCCGCCTGCGCATCCGGCGCGCCCTCTGACGCAGAATACCGTCTGCGCATGGTGGATGGCTCATACCGCTGGTTCCGCGCCCGCGCCGCCGCCCGGCGGGACGCGGCTGGCACGATCATCCGCTGGTACGGCACGCTGGAAGACATCCATGACCGCAAGATTGCTGATGCAGCCCTCCGCCGCAGCGAGGCGTTTGCTCATAGCATCCTCGCCAGCACCCCCAACTGCATCAAGGTCATCGGCCTGAAGGGTGACTTGCAATACATGAACGAGTCCGGCAGCGCCCTGATGCAGGTCGAAGACCTTGCGCCGCTGCTGGGGCGCGACTGGGCGAGCTTCTGGCCTCAAGAGGCGCAGGAGACGATCAAGGGTGCGCTGAGGACCGCACGGAGTGGCGGCGTCGCCCGGTTTTCCGGCTATTGCCCAACGGCAAAAGGCACGCCTAAATGGTGGGAGGTCTCAGTCTCGCCGATCCTGGGAGCCGATGGCCAGCCGGATCGTTTGCTTTCCATTTCGCGGGACGTAACGGCCGCCAAGGTTGCGCAGGACGAACTGGAACAGGCGCGTGCAGCCGCCGAGGATGCAGCACAGCGGCTCGAAAACGTGCTCTCCAGCACCACGGACTGCGTCGTGACGCTCGACCACGCGTTCCGGATCACCTACCTCAACAGGCGGGCGCAGGAACTGGTTTCTCAGGGCCGCGACCTGCTGGGCGTGCACTATGACGACGCCTTCCCCGAACTGGCCGAGACCGCCTTTCGAAGCCAGCTTGAAGACGCATTCCAGCGGCAGGAGCCTGTTCAGTTTGAGGCCTACTTCCGGCCCTTCGACCGCTGGCTGAACCTGCATCTCTATCCCTCGGCGGACGGCATATCGGTCTTCTTCAAGGACGTGAGCATCCGCCGCCGCGCGCAAGAGCAGCTTCTTTATCTTGCGCATCACGACACTCTTACCGGGCTTGTCAACCGCACCATCCTGAACGAACAGCTTGAACGGTCACTCGCCACGGCCACAGCCTCGCGGCAGACGGCGCTGCTGTTTCTTGATCTTGATGAATTCAAGTCCATCAACGATTCCCTTGGACACACCGCCGGCGACCGGCTGCTGATCCAAGTGAGCGAACGGCTGAGCAGGAGCGTCCGGAGCTCCGACATCGTGGCCCGGTTTGGCGGAGACGAATTCGCAATCGTTGCCGAAGTAGGAAATCTTGGCGAAGCTTCCGCAATGGCAGAGCGGATCATCGCCACCCTCAGCGAGCCATATGACCTCGGGACGCAGACAGTGGTCTTGGGGGTGAGCATCGGGATCATCACCGTATCAGAGCCCGGTATTGCTGCGGAGGACGCGCTTCGGGATGCAGATATCGCCCTTTACCGCGCAAAGGCCGAGGGGCGTGGCACGTTCCGTGTGTTCGAGGCAGCGATGCGCCACCGCTTTCAGGAACGGCAGGAGCTCAAGCAGGATCTGCGCGACGCTCTTGTCCGCGACGAGTTCAGCATCGACTATCAGCCACTGGTCGATCTTGCGACGAACCAGATCAGCGGGTTCGAGGCGCTACTGCGCTGGAACCACCCGTCGCGCGGGCTTATCCCGCCCTCGGTCTTTGTTCCCATGGCAGAGGAAACCGACCTCGTGCTCGACATCGGTGCCTGGGTTCTTGACGGTGCCTGCCGCGAGGCCGCGACGTGGCCGGATGGCCTCTGGGTAGCGGTGAACCTGTCGCCGCTCCAATTCCGATCTGGCGACCTGGTGCAGACGGTCGCACGCTGTCTGGCCGAGAGCGGCCTGCCGGGCAAGCGGCTGCAGCTGGAGATCACCGAGTCCGTGCTTCTGGCCGACAGCGCCGCAAACCTCGACATCCTTCACGGGCTGCGCAAGCTCGGTGTTTCGATCGCGATGGACGACTTCGGCACCGGCTATTCCTCGCTGAACTACCTGCGGCGCTTTCCCTTCGACAAGATCAAGATCGACCGCGCCTTCGTAGCCGACCTATCGGCCGAAAGCAGCAACAGCGAAGCGAATGCGATCGTCCGGGCGATCATCGACCTGGCGCGCAGCCTCGGCATCACAACCACGGCGGAGGGGGTGGAAACTGCCGCGCAGCTTTCTGCACTGCGTAGCATGGGCTGCAACGAGGTTCAGGGCTTCCTGTTCAGCAAAGCGATCCTTCCCGAAGAGGTGCAGCGGACGATTACCCGGCTGAACTCTCGCCAAGAGGACGGCGCCCCGTTCCTGCGGGTGGTGCCGTGAGAAGGCCGATCATCGGCCCTCTTTAGCAAGAATTCGCAAGGCCGTGGCTGAAGCGGTCCTAGCGAATTGTTCAAAGCACTGGCCGCACGCTCAACTGTTCAACTCGAACTGCGCAACCGGTGGGTCCAGATATTCCTTTTCTTCCTCCACTTGAAATCGGGGCCACTTCATCCGAGCGAACGCTGTAGCGTCCTCGAGATCTCTGGAAGAACCCGAGCATCGGCATACGGGGAAGTAGCCGTAGACCAGTGCGTTAGCCGGCAGAAGTGCAAACGAGTACGGCCGTGTTTCAGACTGGCAGTGCCACGTTCTCCGCGTGCTACCTTTGCCCGGGCATGTGAAGGTGGACTAGGCGAGGCGGCTGCATGATGGGAAGATCGGGGCTGCATCGGCAGGACAGCCCGGCCTTCCGTCCGATGCCATCAAATGCACCAGCCAATGTCGATATATCAGCTGGCGCTACGACATTTACGGGTCCCGGTGCCTGCATTGATCATTTCCTGCAAGCAACAGCCACAAATGACGCTTCGCCGCCAAGGATGAAGAAACCTGCTCATCCACCTCGACAAATCCTTGCCATGATGAATCACTTCGCTCATGCTGTCGTGGGGGAGGACTGCAGCGTGAGCGATCAGCAACGCCAGCGGACAATTGTCGCAATCCTTGAGCAACGGCCTTTCGTGTCGGTCAAGGATCTTACCGCGGCTGTCGGGGTATCGGCCGCAACAATCCGGCGTGACATCGAAAAGCTTAGCGGTGCCGGGCTCGCGCAGAAAGTGCATGGCGGCATAGCTGCGCTTACCAGTCACATGGCACGCAAGCCCGAGGTGCTGCCCTTTGTTCTCAACCGCGACATCGCCGTAGACGCCAAGCACAGCATCGCACGCAAGGCGGGTGAGCTGGTCCGCGACGGCAGCCTGATCATCATCCACGGCGGCTCGACCTGCTTTCACTTCGGCACGCATATCGCCAATCGGAATGTGCGGGTCTTCACCAACTCGATGCCGCTGGCTGCCTATCTTGCCGAACATGGCACCTGCCAACTGAAGGTCGGCGGTGGCGATCTGCACCGTGAGCCCGGTATCCTTTACGAAAGCGCGTCGGGCCGTGACCCGTTCTATGCCTCGCAGTTCTTTGTCGGCGCGCTTGGGGTGAGTTCGGAGGGGCTGCTTGAATCCCACCCCTTGCTGGTACGCTTCATCAACGACATGGTGGATCTTGCGCATGAGGTAATCGTGCTGGTTGACAGCCGCAAGTTCGCAGAACGCCCGCCGACCGTGGCCCTGCCTTTGCACCGGGTCAGCAAGCTCATCACCGACGACGGTCTCAGCGACAAGGACGCCCGGATGCTGGAAGAACGCGGGGTGGAACTTCTCATTGCCGGGGGCGCCGGATGATGACGCCCATGCTGGAAATGCGGTCGATCTCCAAGACCTTCGGGGCGGTCCGGGCGCTCCGCGATGTCTCTCTCTCCGTCCATGGGGGTGAGGTTCATGCGCTGATGGGGGAAAACGGCGCGGGCAAATCGACGCTGATGAAAATCCTATCTGGGGCATATGTTCCCGATCCGGGGGGCGAGGTCCTGGTGAATGGCCAGCCGATGCACACCGGCAATCCCCGGGAAGCACGGGCCCGCGGCATCGCCGTCATCTATCAGGAACTGTCGCTTGCGCCCAACCTGACGGTCGCGGAAAACCTGTTCCTGGGGGAAGAGCCTGCCACCGCGGGCGTCGTCAACCGCCGCCAGATGCTGCGCGAAACGCGGCCCATCCTGCAACGGCTGGGCGTCACCTTTGGGCCTGACACGCTGGTCGGCAGCCTGTCGATGGGTGAACGTCAACTGGTAGAGGTCGCCCGCGCCTTGGGCGCCAATGCCCGCATCATCGTGATGGACGAACCCACCACCTCGCTTTCAAGCCGTGAAACCGAGAAGCTGTTCGACGTGATTGCCGACCTCAAGGCGCAGGGGATCGCCATCGTCTATATCAGCCACCGGATGGAGGAAATCTATCGCCTGTCCGACCGCTGCTCGGTCCTGCGGGACGGCACCTATGTCGGCACGCTGGAACGCGAAAATCTGTCGGCGGCGCGGCTCGTCTCGATGATGGTAGGCCGCGATCTCAGCACCTTCTACAAGAAAGAGCACAAGGCGACCGGCGCAGGCGACGTCGTTTTGCAGGTAGAGGACATGAGCGACGGCCGCCTGATCAAGAACTGTTCGTTCGAGGTGCGGCGCGGAGAGGTTCTGGGTGTTTCAGGCCTTGTAGGTTCAGGGCGCACGGAACTGGCGCGCCTGATCTATGGCGCTGATAGCGCCGCCTCGGGGCGGGTAATCCTTGAGGGGCGCGAGGTGACCCCGAAGTCCCCGCGCGAGGCACTTGACCACGGCATCGTCTACCTGACCGAGGACAGGAAGGGCCTCGGTCTCTTTCTCGACATGACGATCTCGGAGAACGTCAACATTTGCGTCATGGAGCGGGATGCCAAAGCCGGGCTGACCAACTTCCGCCGCGCGGCGCAACGGGCGCGTCAGGCCATGTCGGCGCTGGCAGTCAAGGCGCCGTCGCCCCGGATCACCGTCGGCGCGCTCTCCGGCGGGAACCAGCAGAAGGTGCTGCTTGCCCGGCTGCTGGAGCTGGACCCGAAGGTCATCATCCTGGATGAGCCGACGCGCGGTGTCGATGTCGGCGCGAAATCCGAGATCTACCGCCTCATCGATACATTGGCAGAACGCGGCATGGCGATCATCATGATCTCCAGCGAGCTGCCCGAGATCATCGGCGTTGCCGATCGTGTCATCGTGATGCGCGAGGGCAGGATTTCCGGCGAGGTTGCAGCCGCGCCCGGCAGCCCCATCACGCAAGAGGCCGTCATGGTCCTGTCTACCGGCGACGCACCCGATACACCCGAACCAGCCGCGGCCCGCGCAGAATGAACCGGGAGGAGAAAGCCAGATGACCGACACGACCGCACAGTCCGCGTTGGACCGGCGCGCGCGGATGCGCACCCTGATCCGCGCGCTTGGCATGTTGCCGGTGCTCATTCTCCTCGCCATCGGGTTCGAGATGATCAGCGGGCGCTTCATGTCCGCCAACAACCTTTCGATCGTGATGCAGCAGGCTTCGATCAACATCGTGCTGGCAGCGGGCATGACCTACGTGATCCTGACCGGCGGGATCGACCTGTCCGTGGGCTCCATCCTGTCGGCCTCGGCAATGGCGGCGCTGATCGTTTCGCTCTCGCCCGAGTGGGGGATGATGGGCATCCCCGCTGGCATGGCCATGGGGCTTCTTTTCGGGCTGCTCAACGGATGCCTCATCGCCTTCATAGGGTTGCCACCCTTCATCGTGACGCTGGGCTCGCTTACAGCTGTGCGGGGGGTGGCGCGGCTGATGGGGTCGGACACCACGGTCTTCAACGCGAACCTGCCCTTTGCGGCGATGGGCAATGGAACGCTCTTTGGCATCCCGTGGCTGGCGATCATCGCGATCTTTGTCATCGTGGTGTCCTGGTTCATCCTGCGCCGCACTGTTCTTGGCACCTGGATCTATGCGGTCGGCGGCAACCAGGAGGCCGCGCGTCTGACCGGCATCAAGGTCTGGCTGGTGCTGCTTTTCGTCTATGCCATGTCGGGGTTTCTGGCGGGGCTTGGCGGCGTCATGTCCGCGTCTCGCCTTTATGCCGCCAACGGCCTGCAGCTTGGGCAGGCCTATGAGCTTGACGCCATCGCCGCCGTGATCCTGGGCGGGACCAGTTTTGTGGGGGGCGTCGGCTCCATCTGGGGAACGCTGATTGGGGCACTGATCATTGCGGTCCTGTCGAACGGACTGATCCTGAGCGGCGTGTCCGACATCTGGCAGTTCATCATCAAGGGCCTCGTCATCATCGTCGCCGTGTCGCTTGACCGGCTGCGGCTGCAAGGCGGCGCCCGCACCTGACTTCACCATGTCGCATCAATCGGGAGGATAGCATGCGAACCACTCTGAAACTTCTGTGCACGACGGCTGCCGTCATGGCGGTCGCTGGCACGGCGCAGGCCCAGGAACTTCAGCGTATCGGAATCTCGGTCGGCCTGCTGGGCAACCCCTTCTTCGTCGCCACCATCGCCGGGATCGAGGACCGAGCCCGCGAGATCAACCCAAATGTGGAGGTCACGTCGGTCTCTGCCGATTACGACCTGAACCGGCAGTCGTCCCAGATTGACAGCTTCATCGCGGCCGGCATGGACATCATCATGCTGAACGCCGTTGATGCCGAGGCCATCGCCCCCGCCGTACAGCGTGCCAAGGCGGCTGGCATCACCGTCGCTGCCTTTGACGTGTCCGCCCCGGGGGCGGATGTTACCGTGATGACCGACAACGTCGACGCGGGGCGCAAGGCCTGCCAGTACATCGTGGATCACCTGAACGGCGAAGGCGACGTGATCATTATCAACGGCCCGCAATCCTCGTCGATCCGCGACCGGGTGAACGGCTGCCAAGAGGTCTTCAGCGCGCATGAGGGCATCAACGTCCTGTCGTCGGACCAGAACGGACAGGGTTCGCGCGATGGCGGCCTGAACGTGATGCAGGGCCTGCTTACGCGGTATGACAACATCGACGCGGTCTTCGCGATCAACGACCCGACCGCGATCGGCGCGCAGCTTGCCGCGCGGCAACTTGGCCGCAGCGAGTTCATCATCACGGGCGTTGACGGTGCCCCCGATATTGAAGAAGCGCTGCGCGACCCGAACGCGCTGATCAAGGCCTCAGCCTCGCAGGACCCTTACGTCATGGCGGGTCAGGCGCTGCAGTTGGGCTATGAGTTCTTCAGCGGCAATCCCCCGGCAGAGGATACGGTGCTGCTGGAACCGCAGCTGATCACCGCTGAAAACCTCGACGAGTACCAAGGCTGGACTGCGGTCCGCTGACACATCCGGGCGGCGGGCGATGCCGCGCCGCCACCTTCTTCATGGGGCACTGCATGTCACTGCAAGATCTGAAACAGGCGGTACTGGAGGCCAATCTTGCCACTGTCCGCAACGGGCTGGTGATCGCCACCTTCGGCAACGCCAGCGCGATCGACCGAGCGGCCGGGCAGATCGTGATCAAGCCGAGCGGCGTGCCTTACGACGAGATGACTACCGAGTCGATGGTGGTCACTGATCTGGAAGGCCGCATGACGGGGAACCGGCTGCGCCCTTCATCAGATCTCGATACGCATCTCGTGCTCTATCGCGCCTTTCAGGGCATCGGGGCGGTGATCCATACCCATTCCACCTTTGCCACCATAATGGCCCAAAGCCTGATGCCCATCCCGCCGCTTGGCACCACCCATGCAGATTACTTCCGCGGCACCATCCCTGTGACCCGACACCTTGCCCCCGACGAGATCTCTCATAACTATGTCCGCGCCACTGGCGAGGTGATCGTCGAGACCTTCCGCGACATCGACCCGCTGGAGGTTCCGGCCGTTCTCGTCGCAGGCCACGGGCCCTTCGTCTGGGGCCGCACCCCAGAGGAAGCCGTTCTGAACGCGACAATACTGGAGGAAGTCGCCCGCTTCGCATGGCATTGCATGATGCTGCGCCCCGACCCGGCCCCGATCCCCAACGCCCTTCTTGACCGGCATTTCCTGCGCAAGCACGGGGCCGACGCGACATATGGACAGCCTGGATGACCCTTGTTGCCGGCGCGGATTTCGGCACCCTCAGCGTGCGGGTAACGATCATGGACACCGACGAGGGCCGCACCATCGCCACCGCTACCGCGCCTTACCCTCTCAAGCGCAGTGCCGATGATCCGCTTCTGGGCCAGCAGGCCCACGAAGACCACATGCAGGCCCTGACCGTCGCGATGCGGGAGGCGATCGCAAGCGCCGGAGTCAACGGCCGTGACATCGCAGCCTTTGCCGCAGATACCACCGGGTCCAGCGTCGTCGTAGTGGATGAGGCGCTGCAGCCGCTCGATGACTATTACCTCTGGTGCGATCACCGCGCGCATCATGAGGCGGCAGAGATTACCGCGCTCGCCCGGAAGGAAAACCTCCCCGCGTTGAACTGGTGCGGCGGCGTCTATTCGCACGAATGGGGATACGCCAAGCTGCTGCACTTCCTGCGGCACAATCCCGACAAGCGCGACCGCGTCGCCACCGCGCTTGAGCATTGCGACATGCTGGTTGCGACGCTTTGCGGCATCAGGGCCGATCATGACCTGCCGCGCAGCGTCTGCGCCATGGGCCACAAGTGGATGTGGTCGCCAAAGTGGGGCGGCCTTCCCCCGCAGGATTTCCTGTCCCGGGTCGACCCGCTGTTCGACGGGATCAACGACAAGCTTGCTGGACGCTTCGGCACCTCGAACGAAATTGCGGGTCACCTGTCGCCTGAATGGGCTGACCGCATGGGGCTGCGCCCCGGCATCCCCGTCCCCTTTGGCGCGTTTGACGCTCATTGGGACGCCATCGGCAGCGGCTGCCGTCCGCGCGACGTGGTGAACGTGATCGGCACCTCTACCTGCATCATCGCGGTGGATGGCCTTGATACTGCCCCAGTTCCCGGCATCTGCGGCGCGGTTCCCGGCAGCGTCATCCCCGACGCCATGGGGATCGAGGCCGGCCAATCCGCCACCGGCGACATATTCGAAGCGATCGCCCGCCGCGCCGGCACCGACGTTGCCACCCTCAGCCGCGAGGTCGAAGGGCACGGACCCGGCTCCACCGGCCTTTTGCGGCTGGTCTGGGACAATGGCGACCGGACGGTGCTGGTCCGCTCTGACCTCGGCGGCGTCACGTTGGGCTGGGATCTTGCGCATACGGCGGCGGACGAGCTTCACGCTGCGATGGAAGGGATGGCCCTGCATGTCCGGCTTATCCTTGATCGGCTGGGCGAAGGCGGGATGCGCTTCAACCGCGTGATCAACGCCGGCGGCATCCCCCAACGGAACCGGGTCCTCAACCAGATCTATGCCGATGTGCTGGGGGTAGAGGTGCATGTCCCCGCCTCTTCGCCCACGGGTGTCGGCGCCTGCATCTTTGCCGCCATCGCCGCGGGTGCGTTCGCCGACATCGAGTCCGCTCAGGCCCGAATGTGCCCGCCGACAAAGGTGTATCGCCCCGATCCCGCCGCCCACGCGACCTATCAGCGTCTGCATGGCCTCTTTACCGCGCTTTATCACGGTTTTGGCGAAGGCCGCCCCTGTGATCTTGGCGCCATCCTGCCCGAATTGCGGCGTTTCCGCCTTGGCCAGATCTGAAAGGAACGAGCATGAAAACCGCGCGGCTCAACCGCTTATTCGGAACCTCGGGCAACTGCTTTGACGTTGCCATTGACCACGGCATGTTCAACGAGAAGACCTTTCTTGGCGGGATCGAAAACATGCGCGACGCCATCCGCATCGTAGCCGATGCCCGCCCCGACGCGATCCAGTTGCCCCCCGGCACCGCCCCGATCCTGCAGGCGATCCCCGGCAAGGAGCGCCCCGCGCTCGTCCTGCGCACGGACATTGCCAATGTCTATGGCAACCCCCTGCCCCGCAGCCTGTTCAGCGAGGTCATCGACCGCCCGGTGGAACAGGCGATGGTGCTTGATGCCGCCTGCGTGGTGGTGAACCTTCTCCTTCTGCCCGATCAGCCGGAGATCCACCGCGACTGCGTGCGCAACATCAACGCCCTGAAGCGCGAATGCGAGATCATGGGGATGCCCCTGATGGTCGAGCCGCTGGTGATGCAAGACAATTCCAAGGGCGGCTACATGGTCAACGGCGACATCGACCTGATCCTGCCGCTGGTGCGTCAGGCAGTCGAACTCGGCGCCGACATCATCAAGGCCGACCCCTGCGACAACGTGCAGGACTACCACCGCGTGATCGAGATTGCGCAGTCGCTCCCCGTGCTGGTGCGCGGCGGCGGCAAGGTGTCGGACCGTGAGATTCTGGATCGAACTGCGGAGTTGATGAAGCAGGGCGCGCGCGGCATCGTCTATGGCCGCAACGTCATCCACAATGCCAACCCAGCAGGCATCACCCGCGCGCTTATGGCAGTGGTCCATGAAGGCGTCAGCGCCGAGGCCGCCATGAAGCATTTGGGCTAAGCAATGGAACAGAAGGTCATCCGTATCGGCATCATCGGCTGCGGCCTGATGGGCCGCGAACTGGCCAGCGCCGCCGCCCGCTGGCTCCACCTGACGAACGCCAAGGCCCGCCCCGTGATCGTCGCGGTCTGCGACACGACCCCCGTGCTGATGGATTGGTTCACCACGCACCTGCCCAGTGTCGTCCAAACCACCACGGATTATCGCGAACTGCTGGCAAACCCAGAGGTTGACGCGGTCTATTGCGCCGTGCCCCATGTTCTGCACGCCGAGATCTACCCCGCGATCCTTGCCGCCGGCAAACACCTCTTTGGTGAAAAGCCCTTTGGCATGGATGCGGAACAGAACGCTACCATCAGCCGGGCCATTGCCGCCCGGCCTGATCTTCTGGTGCGCTGTTCGTCTGAAATGCCCTACTATCCCGGCGCGCAAAAGGTCATCGACTTTGTCCGCCAAGGCCACGTCGGGGAAATCCTGGAGGTAGAGGCTGCCTTCCTCCATTCTTCCGACATCAACCCGATGAAGCCGATCAACTGGAAGCGGCAGGTGGCCATCAACGGCGAATATGGCTGCATGGGCGATTTGGGAATGCATGTGTTGCACGTGCCCCTGCGCCTTGGCTGGCGGCCGGAGAGTGTAGGCGCCAGCCTGGTCAAGCGCGTCACCGCCCGCCCCGACAGCACCGGGCAGATGGTTCCGTGCGAAACATGGGACAATGCCACCATCACCAGCACCGTTCGTCAGGATGGCGGCGGCTTTCCCCTGGTGTTGAAAACCTGGCGCATCTCGCCCGGTGACAGCAATACCTGGTCGATCCGCGTGCTGGGGATGAGAGGCTCGGCCTTCTTCACCACTCGCGCGCCTCGCCAGTGGCAGTTCATGCGCTATGAAGCCGGCGGCAACCAGACGTGGCAGACCGAGGATCTGGGTTATCAGTCGCTGTTTCCCACCATCACCGGCGGTATTTTCGAATTCGGCTTCACCGACGCGATCCAGCAGATGTGGGCAGCGTTCCTTGATGAACTTGCCGGCGGCGATGCGAACGGATTTCCCTGCGCAACGCCTGCGGAAGCATCTACCCACCACGCGATCCTCACCGCCGCGCTGCACGCAGGGACCACCAACCAGATCCTCCCCGTCGCATACGGAGACCCCACATGAAACGTTCCGAAATCAACGCCGCCCTGCACCGGGCCGAGGCGATGCTGGCCGAATACCGCTGGCGCCTGCCGGACTGGGCAGCGTGGACGCCTGACGATCACGCTCGGGAACCCGATCTTTCCGCCCATCTGCATGCGCGTCAGCTTGGCTGGGACGTGACCGACTTCGGGCTCGGCAATTTCCGGGAAAAGGGTCTCGTGCTCTTTTGCGTCCGTAACGGGCAGCAGGGTGATCCCGCCACCTTGCCCTATGCGGAAAAGCTGCTGTTCATCGCCGACGGGCAGGTCACGCCCTTCCATGCCCACAAGGTCAAGCTGGAGGATATCATCGTGCGCGGCGGCGGAAACCTGATGGTGGCCTTTACCCGCGACGGCGCCTTTGATGAGGCCCCGGTGCTGGTGGACGGCCGCACCGTCACCGATCCTTACGGCGGCCCCATCCGCCTGACGCCGGGCCAAAGCATCACCATCCCGCGCGGCATGCAGCACAGCTTCTGGGGCGAAGGCGACGTCTTCGTGGCGGAAGTGAGCCAGTGCAACGACGACCTGACCGACAACTATTTCCTCGAACCCATCGGCCGTTTCACGAAGATCGAGGAGGATGAGCCGCCCTACCGGCTCCTTTGGAACGAAGCGGCTTGAGCCATGGCCGGTATCGCCTGCGCAGGGGTTTGGCTAGTGGACATCGTCCTGACGCTTGACCACTGGCCTGCGAAAAGCGATCTGGTCCACATCCTGTCCGAGGTCGCGGGCCCCGGCGGCGGCGCGGCCAACGTGGTACTGGATCTGGCGGCTTTCGGCACCGGCCTGCCGCTGCACGCGGTCGGTTTGACGGGAAAGGACCGGCACGCTCAGCTGCTGCAGGACGCCTGCCGCGCGGCGGGTGTCGATGCCCGCCATCTGCGGGCGACCCCTGATGCCGCGACCGCCCATACCTATGTGATGAACCTGCCGGGGGACAGCCGCACCTTTCTTTACCATCCGGGCGCGAATGACATGCTGTCTCCAGATGATGTTCCGGTCGATATCCTGGCACAAAGCGGCGCGCGCATCTTCTATCTCGGGTATCTCAACCTTCTCGCGCGGCTCGACGTGGTCGGGGCGGACGGTCGAAGCGGCGCAGCGCAACTGCTGTCGCGGGCTAAGGCCGCCGGGATGACCACCTGTGTGGATCTGGTTTCCTCTGACGGGCATGGATTTGCCGCCACAGTCGCAGCGACGGCGGCCGAGATTGACTACCTCTTCCTCAACGAGATCGAGGCAGCCCGTGCCACGGGATGCGCAATTCCGGATGCCACTGATGCGCAAGGTCTTGAGGCTGCGGGTAGACGTCTGTTGAGTGCCGGCATCCGTCAAGCCGTGATCCTGCACACATCGGCCTGCGCGATCTGGGTGCCAAGGGAGGGGTCAGCGATCCACATCTCAGCCACACCCATGGCCGCCGAAGACATCGTCAGCCCCGTCGGCGCCGGCGATGCGTTCTGCGCCGGCGTGATTTATGGAATCTACGAAAACTGGGCGCCTGAACGCGCGCTGACGCTCGGCCACCGCGCTGCCGCTGCCTCGCTGCGATCGCCCACTGCAACGGGAGGCATCCCGCTGTTGACCGATCTTCTGCGTTAGGGCTGTGCCCTGCGCCTTTGGTTTCCCTTACAATGCCACAAGGTGGCCGATGCCGTAGTCCCTCAGGCTCAGGCGTTCGGGACGCACGGGGTCCGCAAGCCGCACGGGCGCCGGCGGAACGCGAGTGAGATGGGATACGCCCCGCGCGCGATCACCCGCCGCGATGTTTTCGTAGAGGACCTTGCCCCGTCCCAGGAGCGCGGCTCTGCCGAGGAGGTGATGGAGGCCGAAGCGGGCAGGCGCTGCATCGCGGTACCGCTGCTGGACCACCTGGTACGGCCGGCTGCGGCGATTTCCGTGTCCTTCCCGCTGTTCCGCTATGACGAGGCCGGCGCGAGGAGTATATCTTTCGCTGATCTGCGCCGCGGAGCACGAAGCCTCGCAGGCGCTGGCGTTTTCGAGGTAGGCAAGGCTCACGCAAGCGCCGCCTCGCAAGCCTTTGCCCGCCAAAGCAAGGGGTAACCGGCAAGCGCGCGCTGCGGCTCTACCGGACGGGCCGTGGCATCGTGGTTGGTGATCAAAACGCCCGCGATCCCGTGCTCTGCCCCTAATTCCGCCAGTGAACTCAAGATGGATTCCCAATGTGCCTCTGTCTTAAAATGGGCGGAGGGCGGGCCACTTTGGTCGCGGTTCGGCATCCGGCGCAGCGCGATCTCTCGCTGGGGGCCGGGATCGACCAGCGCCAGCGAGGCGTTGGTCTTGCCGAAGTCGATGACGCCGATGTGGCTCACGAGCCCTCTAGGTGAAAGAAGGGTTCTAGGGGAACCGAAACGAGTGAGTTGTCAGGATTAGTGGCCATGGTGTCGGCCGTCTTTGTCCCACCAGCGGCGCACGACCGTATGGTCGGGCAGCGCGTTCATCCGGTGGTCTTGTCGGCCAGAGAGTGGTAAAAAGCCCCCCGGGGCCGCCGCTAATGGCAACGCCGCCAAGGACGACGAGGGTCACCTCCTCAAGCTCTATCCCTGTTCGATTGGACGGGCGGCTAGATCGCAGTGGCGAGGCCAAGCAGACCGAAGCCAGACCCGACATCAGCCCGGTCAGCAGGAAAAGCCGCATCTTGATGCAGTCCACCCTGATGCCGGAAAAGGTCGCCACAGTGAAGTTGTTGCCGTTTGCATAGAGCATGCGGCCAAGACTGTGCGGTGCAGTACGATGACGTAGATCACGGGGAGGATCGTGAAAAACATCGGCTCGAAGCTTAGCACCCAGCCGACGTAGCCCTGCCTGAAATAGGCGAAGCGCGGTGGATAGCCGTTGAAGGCCTTGTCGCCCAGAATAATGTAGGCGATCCCGCGAAACAGGTTCATGGTCCCGATGTTAGCAACTATCAACGGCAGGCCCATCCGCGTGTCCAGCGTGCCGTTGATCCAGCCGCACAGCAGCTCCGTTCCAATCCGACCGCCGCCAACACGGGCGTCGTCGCCCGAACTGGAGCGCGTAGCCCGTTGCAGTCGAGGCAAGCGCCACAATGGGCCACGAAAAGATCGTTTTCGTCGGAGACGATCAGGAGCGCCATCGCGAGCGCGATGATCGCCTTTTGGTAAAGTTGAAGGTCGCGTCCGACAGGTTCCAAGGGTCACGAGTCTAGGGCGACACGAAGGAGTTGAAGGTGAAGATCGTCACCGCCACCCCCATCAGCAGTGTTTTCCAGCTGCGCAGCATCCGAGCGGCCGGGCTGGTTAGTCGACCGGGAAACACCCCGTCCAAGGGGGGTTTTGGTCCCGCTCATCCCGGTGCTCCAGTAGCTAGTGCCTATTCGGCGGAACTGAGGATGATGCGACCCCGGCGGTGTTCCGCGCGGCCGTTCAGCGCCACGGCTAGCAGGATCGCCGCGCACCGTGCCCCTGACGGTGCCAATTCCCCTTGCTATGAACATACCGCCGATCACGTAGGTGGCCACCACGTCGAGTTCAAACCCCAGCGCAACCTAGGAAAAGGCGACGTCGCGGATTTCGAGCAAGCCTGTCCTCCGTCAGCACCTACCGAGGCCTGCCGGAGCAGGGAGCTTTCGACATTGAACACTGACTGCTTGAGGCAGCCAGGCTTCGGCGGATGCCCAAGCGGGAGAACCTTGCCGGCCGCGTCGCGGTGATCACCGGCGGCGCCGGCGACATCGGCGTGGCCGCGGCGGCGCGCTACTTGGTCGGGGGCACGTGCGTCAGGCTTGCTGATGTCGACGCAGCAGCGGTTGAGGAGGTGCGCGCAGGATTTGCCAAGCAGTTCGGCCCTGATGTGGTGCAGGCCTGCACGATGATTGTGACTGATAGACGCGCCGTCGCCGCCGCCTATGACGCGCTCGCGTGCAGCTCGGCGGCGTGGACATCGTCGTGTCGAACGCCGACATCGCTTCTACGGGCCGGTCGAAGAGACGACGCTGGAGCTGTGGAACCGCAACAAGTCGATCCTTTCTACGTGCTACTTCCTTGCGTCCTGCAAGGCCTTCAAGCTGCTGAAACGACAGGGCATTGGCAGGTTGATTGTCTTCGTTGCGTCGAAGAACGGGCTGGCGGCATCGCTGGACGCCTGGGCCTATTGCACCACCAAGGCATCGGAAATCCATCTTGCGCACTGCCTCGCGCTGGAAGGGGCGCCGCGTGGCATCTGCGGCAACGTGGTAACCCTTAACACCGCGCTGCGCGGAGCGCGCATCTGGTCGGGCGAGTGGCTGGACCAGCGTGCCTTAACTTACCAGACAGACAAGTACGGGCCGGAGGAGTACCGCCCGCGCAGCCTGTTGAAGCGTTTGCGCTTGCCAGAGGATATCGCCGAGGCGAACTACTCCACATCCTATGAAACCGCTGATCCGGCCAACCTGCGCGTCAAGGCCGAGGAAACCGGTCGATGCGCGGCTGGTTCGAGCTGACAAGCTTGGCGGCTTTCACTTCAACGCGTCCAAGTATGGGGGCGATAATCTGGATGCAGGCACAAATGAACCCTACCGGCTGTTCCTTGTCTTCAACGAGCTGGTGGAACTGGAAAATACGTCCGGACTGAACCTCGCCCACATGATCGGCCAGAGCCAAAACGTCACCGACCCGATCGAGAGCCTGATGGTTTTGGCCATGGAGATCCAGCGTGCTTATGTGCAAGCGAACCCTGTTGATC
This sequence comes from Rhodobacteraceae bacterium LNNU 3342, assembly GCA_008711135.1. GTDB lineage: Bacteria > Pseudomonadota > Alphaproteobacteria > Rhodobacterales > Rhodobacteraceae > Halodurantibacterium. Next base: position 23,463 of record VUAW01000020.1, on the reverse strand, counting down.
GGGCGGCACTGGCTGGGTACCAAGAGGGGAGCGACGCCTGAGCGCCTCGGCCACGTTGCGGGTGCCTGCCGTACGGATGTTGAGCCGGTCCTGGTAATGGCGCGGCGGCGGAAGGACGCCGCCATCGACCTCGTTGGCACCTACTGCCGCGCAGGCTGCCGCGCCAAAGTGGCCGTCGCGCGCCCTGCCGTGGCGAGCATCGTCGGAGGGCACGCAAGGATCGTCAGCGACGGCCCCATCACCCCCCAGACCGTTCTTGCTTCCCGTGCGAGTGAGTTGGCCAAGGAGATGTCACCGGTAGCAAAATCATCAAGCTGCAGCCTGTCGTTGTCTCCCCTGCGAACTGATTGGTCCGGCTGCGCAAGATGCAGTCTCAGAACTGCAATTGTCCGGTGACGCCGCGCCTCTTTCAGCAGGAAGATAATGCTCACGGGCTGGCACCATCTCCGAAACGCCGTTCGATCGCCGCTTCCTTGAGCAGACGCAGCAGCGCGTAAGGCTACGACTTTAAGTATTGCAACGTTGCGCCCATCAACCGCAAGAAATAGTGATTCCTAGACTGGCTTCTTCCCTACATGAAGCGACGCAATCTGAGTCACGAGGAACGACATGAATAGAGCAAAGTTCTCAGCCAGTGGTGCGCTGGCGGTTTCGCTTATGATGCCCCTATGTGGCGCGGCCCAAACTAGCGAGGTTGCGCCCGCCATCGCCGTCTCGATGGGGGCAACCTTCCATAGCGGTACGCTTGCAGGCTCGACCTTCGGAGCCGGTGCCGGCTTTGACCTTGGCGCCCAGACGGGGCTGGCGTCGCTCGCGCTAGCCTCAGCAAGCGGTGCGCATGCGGCTGTTGCCAATGCGACGGCAGTCACGAACAGAGCCAACACCGATCCTTCGCCCGAATCGAACGCGAACTACGGCAACGGGTTCGGTGGCGCCACGGCGAATTCGGGTGCCACCACTTCCCTCACAGGCCTTGTTTCAACAGTTCATCCCAGCGGATCAGAATCGCACGGTTTCGAGTCCGAAGTGCTCGTTGGCGAACAGCACTTCTTTCGCAAGTGATCGCTTTTGTGCCCAAGGCGAGCGCTGAGCGCGTCCAGAATAGAGGGGGGAGCGCCATCAACATGACCCCAAGCGGGTGGAGCGGGTAATATCCCTTATGATAGACAGAACTGCGACTCCAACTCCGCCGACGCTGTGTTCATGAGATCGTTGATTGCGCTCGGGACAGCGGAGGTCGAGCCAGATCCTGCTCTCTAAACATAAGCAGGTCATAGATCCAGCTAAGCCATCACCGGAGCGGGACCTGTCGCTCTACCGTTAGATCGATTGTCTGCTGAAGGTCAGGCACCAAGAGCATCACAGGCTGGCGGATACTTATGGTCCTGAATGAGATCCCGTCGAGAGACTGCGAGCCGAGTTCCACGTGCAAATCGTCGTCCGCGAAGGTGATAGCATCCCGGATGATGGCTTCGAGATGACTTTCCGTCACGGCTGGATTTATCAGGATTTGCCGCGTGGCGATGTCTGCGGCAAACGCCAGCTGATTGCGGATGAATAGCGCCCGGCCCAATTCAAAGGTGCCAATAAGGAGGGTGATCAAAAGGAGACCGATCATCGCGAACTCAATTGCTGCCACCCCGGAAGTGCAGCGGATCAAGCGGAGGAACTGCCCACCGTTGATCATCGCACTTGCACCTGGAGCGTACGCCCAAGCGGGATGTCGGGAAGGAAGATGCCCGCGAACGTCTTCTCGGCAGTCAGCGTATAATAGATGGCTGTTGACGTCGGACCTGCGCAGGTAGTGGAATAACCGACTTCAGTTTGGGGGTTGTCAGGACAAGCGTACATAGGTCTTACATCGATTGACAAAGTAGCAGCGTCGCCCTTCGCCCCGCGAGCGGCCAATGTGAAGTTCTTAGATGCAGCCGCGCGCAGTATCCGCTCCACGGCAACGACATCTCCACCTGCAATGGCGGTCTGAGCACCGGAACGTAACGCCGAACTGATGGTCATTTGCTCCGTCAGCGCACGGCCCACATCAACTGTCCCCAGAAGAGCGATTATCAGAACCGGCGCCAGAAGCGCAAACTCGATAGCTGAAACGCCATGATCCGCCCGCCAGACTGCCGTGATTCTTTGCCAAGGGGGAAGCCAGAAGCAGCGGTTTAGTCTAATCAACCTGATAGGCATGTAGAAAAACCTGTATGTTCCCGCTGATGACCCAAGGGGAAGTAAAACGACCGGCAGCGCTGTCAGATCTATACCCGCGGCAGCCTGATTGTTAACGGTTTACGGAAAACTGGTTAACGCTGGGTTAATAAATGCGCGTGGCGTCTTGGGGCTCGCGATTCTGAAGCAGCGGGATGGCGTGGAGCGAGGCTGAAGCTTGGAGCCATAGGTAGGTCTGACGGGAACAGATTAACGCATGGCCGTATCAACTGTCGTCTGTCTGTTCCAGTTCAAAACAAGAGGCGCCGGGAGTGTCCGGATCGTTCAGTAATTCAGGGCAATGGGGCAGAGCAGGCCGTAGATTGGCTTCGGGCCTGTTAATGGTTATGCCGGCCACCATGAGCCGGTGTCGCCCGGCGACGAGTCCTTGTAATGGCGGGCGAAGCTGGATCTCGGTGGTAAAGGCCGCTCCTGCGAATTATGCGCCGGAGGAATGTCCATAGGCATCCTCTTTGGCCATTCGCTGCCTCATCGGCTATAGCGGCCGAGCCTCGATTTGTCGGTGGAAGCGGTGTCAGGTCGTCAAAATCATCATTCGTCTGTCCCTTTGGAAATTTACTGACAATTTTTCCTAATAGCGGACTCACATTAGTTACCGGTTTATACATGATTCTGACGCAGGCATAGATCGGCGTCCCTGTCTTCCGAAGCTCATTCAGCAGAAATGGCGTCGGCCAATCTTGCACTGCAAACATGGAATATCAGCAATGAAAAATCTTCTTTCTCGTTTCACTGAAGACGAATCCGGCGCCACCGCTATTGAGTATGGCTTGATCGCCGCCCTGATCGCGGTCGGCCTCGTTACTGTGCTAGTTACGTTGGGCGGAGACCTAAGCACCTTGTTCGGAAATGTCGGCACCGAACTTACTGCACCCAGAGCTTACTAAGCCTAGATAAACGCTGGGCCTGAGACTTCTGGCGGGTTTTTCAACCCGCCAGCTATCCCGGTCGCAGGCAAGGCGGTCTTGGCATGATAGGTATTTTGGCCATAATTGCTTTGCTCTTCTATCCAGCCGTAATGATGTGCGCGGGCATCAGAGATCTCAGGACGATGAAGATCCCTAATCGCCTTATCCTGCTGCTATTTATCGGATACCTCGCCGCCGTTCCAATCGCGGGGATCACGCTGCCAGAGGTTGCCTGGGCGGCTGCGGCGTCGGGTTTAGTCTTTGCGCTGGGTCTTGTTGCCTTTGCCCTTCGCTGGATGGGTGGGGGTGATGTGAAGCTTCTGACCGTTGCGGCGCTTTGGCTGGGTGCTGCGAATGTGGCGCCGTTCATCTTCTACACGTCGATCTTTGGCGCAATCCTGACGTTGCTTGTCCTGATCTTCCGTTCGGTACGCCTGCCGGCATCATGGCAAGCGCGGGAGTGGGTTTCGAGGCTTCACCAACGCGATGCGGGCGTTCCCTATGGGGTGGCGATCGCCGCTGCCGGTGTCCTTGTTTATTGGAAAACGCCTTGGGTCAGCGCCCTGCTCTGACCCAGCAGGTTTTGGGCCGGGGCGTTTCAAATGGGCCGCGCGCCGGTCAAGAAGGATACAAACATGCTACGCAAGGCGATCTTTTCCTTGGCGCTGATGAGCGGCGGGGCTGCCGCGTGGCTGTCGGCTGGGTCCGATCCTATCACGGCTGATGCCGGGACAGCGGTCGCGGCGCCAGTGGAGCATGTTCTGGTAGCCGCCGCCGATATCGTTCCCGGCGTGAGGATTGAACCCGCCGCCCTGCGCTGGCAGCCCTGGCCGCAGGATGCGCTGATTCCCACCTACATCACGCAGGCGGCGCAGCCCGACGCGGCAGAGGAGCTGGTCGGCATGGCTGCGCGCAGCGCTATCATGACAGGTGAACCGGTCCATCCGGGCAAGCTCGTCGCAGGCGATGCAGGGCTTCTTTCAGTCATGCTGACTTCCGGCAAGCGGGCCGTCGCCGTCAGGATCAGCGCCGACAACACTGCTGGCGGCTTCATTCTTCCGAATGATCAGGTGGACGTGCTCCACACAGTTGTTCGGCAAGGCGCGGACGGACAGAGCGCCGCCAGCAGCCGCGCCATCCTGCGCAAGGTCAGGGTTCTGGCGATCGACCAAATGATCGACAACGACACGGGGTCCGTCGTGGGCAAGACGGCCACGCTGGAGCTGACGCCAGAAGAGACTGAGACACTTGTTGCGGCCGAGGCCTCTGGCTCCATCGCGCTTGCGCTTCGTTCGTTCAACGAGGTGGACGAGCCGGTCGCCGAAGCGCCGGTTCAGGCCCGCATCGCAAAGCCGATACGGGTATTTCGCGGGGTTCAGCAGGAAACAGTCGAGTTGAGCCGATGATGAACGCAAAGAAACAGGAGAGGGAAAGCAGCTTCACCGGCCGCGGGCGCGGCGCCACGCCAAAGCCGGTTGAAGATACAACAGCAGCAAAGGTCGTCCCGATGGAGCCGCACCTTGACGACGCGGCCGAGCAGCCGCGGGGTCGGGTGCCCTATATCACTATCGGCGCTTTCTGCGAGACATCTGACTTCGCTTCATCGATGAACGGCGCGGCTGCGGATCGCAGGCTTTCGCGCGCCGACGTGGCGGTCAGCCCGGGCGGCCTGCGGGCGGCCGTCCAGTTCTTTACCGCACATCCCACGCCCGATCTTCTGGTGATCGAAACGGATGCACAGGGGGATGACCTTTTCCTTGAGCTCGACGCGCTGGCAGAGGTTTGCGACACGAATACCAAGGTGATGCTTGTCGGCGGGATCAACGACATCTCGCTTTACCGCCGGCTGGTGGAGCGGGGGATCACCGAATACCTTGTTGCCCCCATTGATGCGCTGAGGCTGATCAACGTCGTCTTGCAGCTGTTTCCACAGGATGCGGCGGTGCGGCTTGGCAAGGTGCTGGCCTTCATCGGGGCGAAGGGTGGGACGGGATCCTCGACCATTGCGCAGAACACCGCATGGTCACTTGCAGCAGGCGGCACGAAGGTGCTGCTTGCGGATCTTGACTTGCAGTTCGGAACTGCCGCGCTGAACTACAACATCCAGGCGGCCATAGGTTTCACCGAACAACTGCCCGTTGCCGAACGCCTGGACGACGCCCAACTAGAGCGGCTCCTTTACAAGCACGGCCAGAACCTGAGCGTTCTGGCCGGTGCCACCGCGTCCCGCGACGTCATCCCGCCGCCGCTGGAGGTACTGGACAGGATCCTGGACCGTGCGCGCGCGACGTTTCCCTTCGTCGTGCTTGATTTGCCGCACGAATGGTCGCCGTGGGTGCGTCAGGCCCTTCTTTCGGCTGATGAGGTGGTCGTCACGGCGGAACCGGACCTCGCGAACCTGAGGAACGTGCGGATGCTGTTCGATCTTCTGAAGGCCGCGCGGCCGAATGACGCCGATCCGCGGCTCGTGCTGAACCGGATCGGGGTTCCGAAGCGGGCAGAGATCAAGGCTGATCAATTCGCCGCCACGCTTGAGGTGCCTGTAGCTGCAAAGGTTGGGTTTGCGCCGGTGCTCTTCAGCCGGTCGGCAAACGGCGGCCAGATGGTCGCGGAGATTTCTGCGAAAGGCGGTAAGCCCCTTATGCAGCTGGCGCAGGAACTGGGTGGCAAGGCACCCGGCCCCAAGCCCCGCCGGTTATTCAACTGGCGTGGCGGGCGCTGAACGCCGGTCACTCAGCTCGACTGGGGGCGCAGGGGACGCAACCCTTTGTGTAAGCAGGAAAGGGACATGCGCGATCCCCTTCTTGAAAAGGAAGATCAATAGATGTTCGGCAAGAGAGACAGCCTCAACCCCCTGAAAGTAGCACCGGCGCAGCCGGTGCCGCAGGTGACGCATCTTGCCGCCGTTCCCAAAGAGCCGGAACCGGCGTCGGTTGAGGAGAAGCGGAAGCCGGCTCCGGATCGGCCTGCCGTCTACTATGACCTCAAGAAAGAGATATTCAGCGCCCTGCTGGAGGCGATTGACGTTACGCAACTCTCGCTCATGGAAGCCGAGGAAGCGCGGCAGGAGATCCGGAGCATCGCGGGCGATATCCTTGCCGCAAAGAAGGCGGTCGTCTCTGCCGCGGCGCAGGATGAGATGGTCGAGGAGATCTGCAACGACGTCCTGGGCTATGGCCCGCTGGAGCCTTTGCTCGCCCGGGACGACATTGCTGACATCATGGTGAATGGTAGTGATCCGATCTACATCGAGGTCAGCGGCAGGACGATCCAGACCGACATCCGGTTCCGGGACAACACGCAGCTCCTGAACATCTGCCAGCGTATTGTGAGCCAGGTCGGACGGCGGGTCGATGAGTCGAGCCCGATCTGCGATGCGCGGTTGCCCGACGGAAGCCGCGTGAACGTCATTGTGCCGCCGCTCGCGCTCAACGGGCCGACGCTGACGATCCGGCGGTTCAAGAAGGACAAGCTGCGGCTTGACCAGCTTGTCCAGTTCGGGGCCATCACGCCAGAGGGCGCCGAACTGCTGAAGATCATCAGCCGCGTCCGATGCAACGTGCTGATCTCGGGCGGGACGGGATCAGGCAAAACAACGCTGCTTAACTGCCTGACCGGCTATGTCGATCCAGAGGAACGCATCATCACCTGCGAGGATTCGGCCGAACTGCAACTTCAGCAGCCGCATGTCGTGCGCCTTGAAACACGCCCCCCGAACATTGAGGGCATGGGCGAGATCACGATGCGGCAGTTGGTGAAGAACTGCCTGCGGATGCGGCCCGAACGTATCATCGTGGGCGAAGTCCGGGGGCCGGAGGCATTTGACCTTCTTCAGGCCATGAACACGGGCCATGACGGCTCGATGGGGACGCTCCATGCCAACACCCCGCGCGAGGCGCTGTCGCGGCTTGAGTCCATGATCACCATGGGCGGGTTCACCCTCCCCTCCAAGACGATCCGGGAGATGGCGGTGTCCTCGATTGACATCATCGTGCAGGCGGCGCGGCTTCGTGACGGATCCCGCCGGATCACGCATATCACCGAGGTAGTTGGGCTGGAGGGTGAGGTTCCAATCCTTCAGGACCTTTTCGTCTACGAGATGACTGGCGAGGATGCCAAGGGCAACATCATCGGTCGCCACCGATCCACCGGGATCGTCCGCCCCGCGTTCTGGGATCGGGCGCGGTACTACGGAGAGGAGAAACGCCTCCTCGCCGCTTTAGAGGCTGCGCAGGACCGCGCATTTTGATTGAACCCTGACCCCGGATCCGTGATGTCCCTTGCAAGCAACTCCCTCCTGACGTTCCTGCTTGTCGCCCTGAGCGTGGGCGGCTTGCTTTACGCGTTCCTGGAGCCGCGGATCAGGTACGAGGCGCGGGTGAAAAACCGCCTTCGCCTGGTTGCAGGCGAACGCGCGGGAACGGCCAGCCAACCGGGCGTCGCAGGAAAATCTCGGAAGCGGTCCATCGAGGACACGCTGAAGGAGATCGAGGCGAAGCAGAAGGAAAAGGCGAAGGCCCGCTCCAGCCCCTCTCTCACCGTGCGGCTGCGGCAAAGCGGCTTGGGGTGGACCAAGGCGACCTACCTAAGCATCTGCGTGACCGTGGGGTTGATTGCCTACGTGCTGATGGCCTTCGTGATCGCGCTCAATCCCTTAGTGGCAGGCATAGTTGGCATGATGATGGGGACGGTGTTGCCACACCTCTATGTCGGTTTCAAAAGGAGCCGCCGCTTCATGGCCTTCGGCGACGAGTTTCCCAACTCCGTCGATGTGATCGTGCGAGGGGTGCGGTCGGGCCTGCCGCTGGGGGACTGTCTTCGGGTCATTGCCGCCGAGGGGCAGGAACCGGTTCGGAGCGAGTTCAAGATGATTGTGGACGACCAGACGCTGGGCGTGCCGGTGCAGGACGCGATGATGCGCCTCACCGACCGGGTGCCCCTGCCTGAAACGAACTTCCTTGCTACCGTCATCGCGATCCAGAGCCAGTCTGGCGGCAACCTGACCGAAGCGCTGGCGAACCTGTCGAACGTGCTGCGCGAACGTAAGAAGATGCGTGCCAAGATCAAGGCCTTCAGCGCCGAGGCAAAGGCGTCCGCCGGCATCATCGGGTCCCTTCCCCCGGCGGTGGCGGGGCTGCTCTACCTGACCAGCCCGCAGTATATCTCGCTGCTGTTCACGACGACAGGGGGACATGTGGTTCTGGCAATCAGCGCGATCTGGATGGGGATAGGGATCATCGTCATGCGCGCCATGATCAACTTTGACTTCTGACAGGGCGACGCGATGTTCGATATTATCCAGAGCCACCGCTCTGCCCTTGTAATGTTCACGACCGGGCTCGCGGTATTCTGCGCGACGATCGGGCTGGCTTGGCCCTATCTTTCGCCGGACGTGCTTGGCGCGAGGATGCGCCAGTTGGTCCTGGCATGGCAGCGGAACCGGATGAGCGGCCTTGTCCGCCCAAGCGAGAGCCCCAAGCGCTCGCTCCTGACCAGCGAGCCGCGGCGGGTCTACGCGGCAATCGTCCAGCGTCTCAACCTCGCGCGTCATCTGGAGGATGGCGCGACGCAGCAGATGTTGCTAAGGGCGGGTTTTCGCGGGCGAGCCCCGGTCATCACTTTTCTGGCGATGCGGGTGCTGATGCCGTTGACCGTGCTCGGCTTCAGCGCGTTCTATATCTTCGTCGTTATCAAGCCAGACATTCACGTCCTGCTGAAGTGGGGCATGTCGGTTGGCTTTGCAGGACTCGGGTTCTACCTGCCCGCCGTCTATGTGAAGAACCGGATCGCCAAGCGGCAGAAGTCGGTCATCCGTGCATGGCCGAACGCGCTTGACCTGCTGCTGATTTGCGTCGAATCCGGCATGAGCATTGAACATGCCTTCCGCAAGGTTGCCGACGAAATCAGAAGCCAGTCCAAGGAACTGGCCGAAGAACTGGCCCTGACGACGGCGGAGCTGTCCTTTTTGCCCGACCGCCGCACTGCGTACGAAAATCTTGGGCGGCGCACGGATCTGGAGGGTGTGAAGTCGGTTGTGTCGGGCCTGATGCAGTCCGAGCAGTACGGGACCTCGCTGGGGAACGCCTTGCGGGTGCTGGCGCAGGAAAATCGGGACATGCGGATGAGCTTGGCCGAAAAGAAGGCCGCCGCGCTCGCGCCAAAGCTCACGGTACCGATGATCCTGTTTTTCTTGCCAGTCCTTTTCGCGGTCATCATCACCCCGGCCGTGATCCAGATCCTGAACGAGTGAAGGCGGAGGACGCGGAATGAACAACCTGAGACTGATAAGCCTTCGCCGCCTGAGAGAAGCCTTCAGCGATAGCAGCGGTGCTACAGCGATCGTGGCGGCCTTGGCCATGCCAGTGGTGGCGGCCGGGATGGGGCTTGGGGCGGAAGCCGGCTATCACTACCTGCTGCAGCGGAACATGCAGCAGGCCGCCGACCTAGCAGCCCATGCCGGTGCGATCCGCGTGCGTGCGGGCGATGGACAGGCAGGGGTGTCAGCCGCTGCACGCAACGCAGCCACCCAGTCGGGGTATGCAGCGACCGAGACGAACTTCCGAGCCCATTTCCCGCCGATCAGCGGCGCATACCAAGGCAACCTGAACAGCGTGGAGGTCCAGCTTATCAAGTCGCAGGTCAGGTACTTCTCTGCCATCTTCGTCGATGAACCGGTAGAGATCAGGGCGCGTGCAGTTGCCAACGTGACACGTTCCAGTTCGAAGGCCTGTGTGCTAGCCCTTGCGCCGACAGCTTCGCAGGCGGTCACGGTCACCGGCTCTACCTACGTTTCAATCGAGAACTGCGACCTTGTGTCGAATTCGAACGCCAGCGATGCGTTTTACATGCAGAACTCTGCGGCCAAGCTTACCGTCGGCTGCGTGAGGACGGTCGGCGGGGCAGTTACCAGCACCGGCCTCAACATGCGGAACTGCAGCGCTGCCCAACAGCTCGCCCCGATTGTTCGCGACCCTTATGCCGATGTGCCCGAACCTGCAATCGAAGGCGCCTGCATGACGGAGACCAGCAAGCAAGGAACCACAGTATTCCGACCGAACTTCACTCATTCCAGCGGCGTGCAGGCGCTGCGGATCTGCGGCGGCCTGGACATCAAGCACCACGCGACCTTCGAGCCCGGACTGTACATCATTGACGGCGGCGAGCTGTCCCTGAACGCCAACGGCGATGTCTCGCTGGACGAGGCATCCATGACAGCCGACGGGGTTACATTCTTCCTCGCCAACGGTGCGAAGCTCAGCCTCAGCGGCAATGGCAACTTCAACATGCGGGCCCCGACCAGCGGCCCCTACGCGGGCATCCTTTTCTTCGGCAGCAGGAAGCAGACGGGCCTCACGCACCAGATCCTGGGCAACTCGGGCTCGACAACGCAGGGCGCGATCTATGCCCCGACGGCCAAGATTCGGTTTACCGGCAACTCCACCACCACGAACGGCTGCACGCAGATCATCGGCTACACTGTCGAATTCACTGGCCACTCGACCCTCCGGTCCAGTTGCCACACCAACAACGTCCGCGAAATCGAAACGAACGTCTTGGTAAGCATTGTCGAATAGGGTCCAACCTGATGCTTCCGGTTGATGTTCGACCGGCTCGGCGGGTTTCTGCGGCACTGCAGAAACTGGTTCCCGTGCACGTCTGAGCAGTATCGACAACAACAGGCTGTTCGCCTAGATTGCATGGTCAGCGACCTCACCCGCTGCCAAGGTGTCCGCGCCTCGATCCGGCTGTTCAAGTCAGCGCGAAAGGGAGCGGACTGTCGGAAAATGGATCACCGGCATTCGGAAGAAGGACCGGCGGGACGGTCAAAGAAGATCAAGGCTCGGGCAGAGTTAACAAGACGCAGTGAGTTTCGGGAATACAGGCAATCGGTCGCAAAATCATCCATCCGCAGGCGGACACAGGCTGCAGAACGCCGCTATGCCCCTTGAGCAGCCGGCTCCGCGGCGGCTTTGTGCTGCGGCAGGCGACGGTTGCGCTGGCAGGAAGAGGGGCAAGGATATCATGGCAGTAGCACTTCGGCTGTGGACCGGGTCCATCTTATCACGGGGTCGGACACTTTTTGTCGGCCTGACGATTGCGACAATCGCTGCCTGCAGCCCGGGCGGCGTCACGGGGCCGCGAAACGAGATTCCCACGAACGTTCCGGGCGTTCCAGCAGGGACCGAACTTGCGACCGCCAAGACCAGTTTCGAGGCCGGCAACTTTGGCTATGCCGCCCGCTATTTCCAGATGGCACTGGACGCGGCGCCGAATGACATGGAAGCCTGCCTCGGACTCGCAGCGTCATACGACTGGCTTCACCGCTTCGACCTGTCTGACCGCACCTACAGCACTTGCCGCACGATCGGCGGCGAGACCTTTGCCTATCACAACAACGTCGGCTTCTCGTATATCCTCCGGGGCGAGTATGGCCGAGCCTCGGTCAGCCTTGCGCAGGCCCGCACGCTGCAGCCCGGCCACCCGGTGATCGAGACAAATCTTAGGATCCTTCGCGATGTTTCCTCTGGCTAGCCCCCTGCCCCGCTTCGGGGTTCTGCCGCGCATGTTGGTCGCGCTGTTCCTGCTGGCCATGGCGCCGGCCACGGCGGTCTTGGCCCAGGGAAGCATCGGGCTCACGCTCAGCAACCGGCATGCAGAACAGGTGCAGGTTTCTGTCGGCAAGTCACAGGTCTTCACCACCACGCAGGACATCGATCAGCTGGTGATCGGGAATCCGGCCATCGCCGATGTCGTCGTCATTTCCCCGCGCTCGTTCTACATCCTGGGGCAAAGCCTTGGGCGCACCAATCTCCAGATATTCTCCGGCGGCGATTATCCCGTGGGCCTTGTGGATCTGGAAGTGACCGTCGACACCGGCGATCTGGCCGCGGCACTGCGCGGGGTCGCGCCGGGGGGCACAGTACGCGTGCAGTCGGTCAATGGGAGGCTGCGGCTGTCAGGTACAGTGCCCGACGCTGTCACCTTGGAACGGGTGCTTGAGGTTGCAGGGCAATACGGCTCGGACCAAGTGATCAATGCGCTTCAGGTCACGGATCCACAGCAGGTCTTCTTGGAAGTGCGCATGATCGAGGCCTCGCGCGATGCCGGACGGGCGCTTGGGATCGGCGTCAGGGCGCGGGACAATTCCGGCGCGGCGCTGGGTCTGGGTAGCGGGCGGATCGCGGCGCCGGTGCCATTTGGCAGTTTCCTTGCCACGATGGTCGAAGACGGCGTCTCTGTCTCCCTCCTGATCGAGGCGCTGGAGGAACGGGGGCTGGTTCGCAACTTGGCTGAACCGACACTCGCCGCGCTTTCGGGCGAAACAGCAAGCTTTCTGGCTGGTGGCGAGGTGCCGATCCCGGTGGCGCAGGACGGGGATCAAGTGACCGTGGAATACAAGGAGTTCGGCGTCCGGCTGAGCTTCACGCCCGTGGTTCTTGGTAATGGGTTGATCAACCTAACGCTTCAGCCTGAGGTCAGCCAGCTTGACCTGAGCAATACCTATAACACAGGAACAATCGAACTTCCGAGCTTCTCGACCCGCCGCGCCAGCACCACCATCGAACTGCGCGCGGGTCAGAGCTTTGCCATCGCCGGACTGCTCCAGCGCAACAACGCGCGACGGCAGGCCCAAGTGCCGTGGCTGGGGAACCTGCCGGTGCTGGGGACGCTGTTCCGCTCCGCCTCTTGGCAGAAGGAAGAGACCGACCTCGTGATCATCGTCACGCCGCATCTTGGCAGGCCGGGTGGTTCGTCCCAGCGACTCGCGACGCCGCTTGAAAGCTCAATCCTGACGACAGAGCAAGAGTTCTTCCTGATGGGCACTCAGGAGATCACGAGAGGCGAGCTTGAACGTCGCCTGCGCAGGCGCGCGATTGACGGGCCTTTCGGGCATATCATCGACGGCAGCACCAGCGGCCAAGGGCAGGCACATGCGCTTAAGTAAGCTGCTGCTCCTTGTTCCCGTGGTGCTTCTTGCGGGCTGCGGGGACCCGATGTCTCATTCAGATGGCATCTGGCCCGCTGCAGGATCTGCACAGCGCGCAAACCTGAGCAGCCAGACGGTCGCTACCGGTGCAGGATGGGGGGCGAACCCTGGCGGCTCTGGGACCCGAGCGGCCGAGGTGATCCGCCGGTATCAGGCCCAAACTGGACAGGGCGTGAACCTGCCCTCTGGTCCTGAGCCCGGGGTCTAAACCAACGGTTGGTGGTTGCTGGCTGTCGGGGGCGCGGCTGGCCCACCAGCTTGTCATCCTGATCGCTTCGTCTGCCTTGCATAGTGTTGAAGGCGTGGGCCGCGCACGCGTGTCGCGGGTACTGCCCCTGCCAATTGCGGCGCAGCGATGTTCTGGCGGGCAGGCGAGCGCTTATGCAGGTGATTGCTCAGGGCGAGTCTGCATGATTTTCCCACCGCTCTAACGCAACTGCAGCTTTGGACTTCCGCACGCGCCCGCTGCCGTAGTTATAAGAAAAACTGGCATCAGCCCGGCAAGGGGTGATGGACAGGCCTTCGGCGGCTGATAGAATAGGCTTTTATGTTTCAGGAAGTCTTTGATGTCATTGAGTGTGGTGGTTCCGGTATTCAACACCGAGCAGTATCTTGAAAGCTGTCTTGGAAGCCTCGCGAGACTGGACATTCCTAGTGCGGAATTCATCATCGTCGACGACGGTTCAACCGACGGATCTTCCAACATCATACGGTCCTTCGTGCACGCGGACAGCCGGTTCTCGATGATCACGACTGACCGTGTTGGACCGGGGGAAGCTAGGAACATCGGCTTGGCGCAAGCAGGCGGGGCATTCATCGGCTTCCTTGATGGCGATGATGCCGTTGTACCCGGCGGCTATACAAAGGCCTACGACGTGTTGAGAGAAGGGAGCGACGACTTCGTCACCTTCGGCTTCCGCCGGGTGAAGGAGGGTTTGCCCGTCAAGACGATCCTCAACCAGGGACATGATCTGGACCGCCGCTCAGTGACCCTTGCCGAATGTCCTGAGGTGGTTTTCGGCACCATTCTCTGGAACAAGATCTACAGGCGCGACTTCGCGTTCCAGCAGATGCTGCCGATCGGCAGCACCATGTATGAGGACATGTATCCGACGCTGAAGGCTTTCGTGAAATGCGCCTCGTTCACCGTGTCGAGTGACGTGGGTGTTCTATGGACGGCCCGCACCGACAATTCGTCCCTGACACAGCGTCAGGGGAAAGAGGATAACACCGCGGCGCGCGTCACCGAACTCAACCGGTGCCTTGATCTGGTGGAACGGGAAGGTCCTGTGTTTCTAGGCATTTTCCTTCGCAAGGTTCTTGCACATGATGTCGTTCTTCTGCTGAAGACAGAGAAGAAGATCAGGAGCGAGCGTATCCGACAGAGCGTGAGGGACTTGCTGGAGCGGGTTCTGAACCTCTCAGCAACCGAACTTGGAGTGGAGGAACTGGCAGGGATTCGGGATGAAGCACAGGCGCGGGTTGGCCTCCTGACCGGAGTCCAAGCCGCAAGTTGAGGGACTCGGGCTGCCCCACTCGGCAGCCCTGATCGTTCATCAGGAACGGGTAGGACTTGCCGCGCCACGCAGCATCTGGACCTTTTCATTATGAATGGCAGCGGCAAAGCGCTTCAGGTCTGTTGTCGAGATGTTCTCAGTTCTCGGAAGATAGACGACCTGCGCCAGATCCGCGAGGTCATCGAAATGTCCGGCCCAGTCGTCACCCATGGCGAAGATGTCCGCCCCTTCCCGTATGATGTCGCTGCGCTTTTGTTCCCAGGTCATCTCCGGGATCACGCGCGTAACATAGCGGCAAGCCTCAAGCGTCTCTTTCCGCTGCGCGAACGGGACGACCGTTTTCTTGCCCTTGATCGCGTTGAACTCGTCGGTCGAGCATCCCACGATAAGCCTGTCCCCCAACTGCGACAAGCGGCGGAGCAGGCGGACATGGCCAACATGAAACAGGTCGAAAGTTCCGTAGGTCAGGACAGTGATCATGCCATCGCCTCCTTCAGGCGCCGGGTGGCCTGGATGAATGGTTTGAAACGTTTGCGAGCTGCATCCCACGGGAAGATGAAGCCCGGATCTGGGCTCCGCCAACCTTCGCCGTAGTTGAGCGCCAGCATCTTTGCCGGGTTGGCGGGGGCGGGAAGCTCAAGGCCGTGCAGCGGGACATTACCTAAGGGGAAGACGTCGCCGACAGACAATTCGCCATAGGTATGCGGCCAGACATACATCCTGTCCCCGCTGATCCACGCAGGGAAGATGTCGACGCCGACCCCTGACGGATGGCGAAGCTTTGCGATTGGAAGCCGTGCCTCTCGGTCATATTCGACGTCAAGCAGATCGGCCTGGCGCAATTTGTCCTTCAGCGCCTCCCACTCCCGCGCCACTTCATCCACAGTCTTTCCGCGCAGCACCACCGCAAGATCGATGTCGTCGTCATGCGGGATCAACTTCCCGTCGCGGACGGCGCCAAGGAGAGTGCCCGAATTGATGAAAACCTCGTGGCCAAGAGAGGTGATCGCGGTGATCAGGGGACAGGTGGCATCGATGATAGCCGCGCCGTCCAAACCGCCAAAGCTCAGCGCATAGCCATGGGCGCCAATCGTGTAGGGGTGCATGAGGCGCTGAAGCCTGCCGGTGAAGACCTTGAAATCGTCACCTCGGTTTTCCTCGTGAAGCCGGTCACGAAGAAGGTTCAGCCAGTTGAACGTGATGTTCGCCCGTTTTCGATGCGCCCCATTAAGAAGGATGACCTGCTGCGCCCAGTCTGTCCCCTGCTCCTCTTCCGGCACCTGCATCAGGAGTGTCATCACCGCATCATGCGATGCTTCCTGAGACTTGCTCTCGATAAGATCCTGAATGTGCAGAAGTAGTGAACGTGATTGATCAGTTGGCGCGCGTCTCGCGGCCGGAAGCTTCTTTTTGTCCAAAGCAACACTCCAAATCTTTAACAGGTAAAAAGGACAACGGTCAAAGCGTATGTAACGGTTCTGTAAAAGCGCAAGGAGATTGTGGAGGCGAATGGCGCCGTTCGTTTACTTTTTTGTCATGATTGCCATCATCTGCCTGCGCTGGTTGAATCATCGCTGCCGGGGGTTGTGCTGCGCTTGGTTCTGTACCGTTCATCCATTGAAACGGTAGTAGGAGATGTTGCCGTCTCGAAAACCGTGGACGTCAAAATTCAATGGCAGAGGGCACGGTACACAATTCCTGCTGCCCTTGCGGTCAAACGCAGGATAGTGCGGCGTCTCTTCGCTCACGAGACGCGACCCACGCCACTATGCGACTGTTCATCGGAAGACGTGGCTCAACCTCTGACTGTCCACCATCCCGATGTTCAGCGCAAAGGTGGCGTCTGGAACAACTGGATACGCAACCCACCGTGCACTACAGGGGGCCCCGGTGGTTTGAAGGGAAGGCCACTGGACCTGGCAAGCGACGGCTCGCTCGTGACCATACCGACACGCCAGCCGGTAAAGCGCTCAAGCAGCGTCTTGCCAAGTGCACCATAGACAGCGTGAAGCATATGCTTGTCACCAATCCGCGCGCCATACGGCGGGTTCACCATGACGAGGCCAGGTGGACCATCCGGTCGGACAAGATCGCTGACAGAGTGATTTCGAAAGCACGTGACCTCTGCCACGCCTGCCCGGGCCGCGTTGGCGGCGGCCATGCGAACGGCGCCCGCATCCCTGTCGCTGCCATAGAAGCGCTGCACAGGCACCCGCGCTTGCGCGGCGTCACGCAGGCGTTGCCATTCTTCTGGATCATATGTGGCGAGATGTTCAAACGCGAAACTGCGCGAGCGTCCGGGCAGAAGCTCCGAGGCGATCTCGGCGGCCTCGATCACGAAGGTGCCGGACCCGCACATTGGATCGACCACCGGTTCCGTGCCGTCGTAACCACAGAGCTGAAGAAATAGCGCCGCCAGAGTTTCACGCATAGGCGCCTTGCCGATGGCTTCCTTGTGGCCTCGCCTGTGGAGTGGCTCGCCCGAAGTATCGATGCTTATCGTGCAGAGATCATCCTCGATCCGGACCTTCAGACGCAGCCCAGCTTCGGCCGAGACCGGCGCACCAAGCTCTTCACGGATCGCCGTCTCGATCCGCTGCGTGGCCGCGCCGGCATGATAGATACGCGAGCCCTTGGTCGTGACCTCGACCCGGATCGGCACGTCTGGCCGCAGGACGTCCTTCCACGGAAACTTGCGCGCACGCTTATCGAGCTGCGCGAGATGGAGGGCGCGGAAGGCGCCGAGGCGCACAAGGACCCGGCTCGCCCCGCGAAGCTCCAGGTTGGCGCGCCAGACGTCACGCCAGTTCCCACGGGTCAGCACTCCGCCGGGAACGGCGGTCGGGTCCGCGAAGCCCTTCGCCCGCGCCTCTTCACACAAGGCTGGTTCGAGGCCCGGGGGCACGGCAAGAAAAATCTCAAGGCTGTTGTCATTCATGGCCGCTGCCTATCGGGAAGATCGCTAAGGGTCCAGCATAGGTCAACGCTGCGGCACGATCTGTGCGGAGCTGATCTCTGGATCCACGTGACGCAGGGCCTGGAGGATCTGCTGCGTGAAGTGGATCGAGACATAACTTGCATGAAAAGCAGATGGGGCCAACAACATCGCCTCACCTTCATCCGCGCCCTCGAAGCGGAGCGGGGCAAGCCAAGCGGCATAGGACGCGGGGCTCATGGCATGGAGCAGGCTCTGCGCGCGACCCCACAGCGTGTCTTCGCCTTCGCGCGGCTTGGGAAAACGGATGACGTTGGCGTCGGGCGCTGGTGCCGGTTCGGCTGGACCCGCCTCACCTAAGCGGCTGACGAAGTCGGACCCGACGTTTGGCCAATGCGCACGGGTATCGAGCAGGATACGTTCAAACCCCAAGCCATGCACAGCCACCCTGCCCCGCGCCGCCGGACGGCGCTCGATCAACCAGCCGCGCTTGCGCAATGTGGCCATCTCGCGCTTGACGGTGCGCGGATCGACCGCCCAAAGCCGCGCAATCTCGACTTGACCGACAGAAAGTTCATCATGTTGCCAGTTATAGCGTGCAGTGATGAGACAGATGAGTCGGAAGGAGAGACGCTGTTCGGTCTTGCCTGAGGCCAAGCCGTGTGCGCCAAGCGCAGTCAACAGGTCGTATTTCCGTGCTGAGCCGTATCGACCCACCGGTTTCTTGTTCAACATCATCTCGCCCCTGATGGATTATCTGAAGCGTCGGAGATTGCGATCCCACGAAACCCAACGCTTTTCCCCATCGTCACTGAATTAACGTCCACAACTCCCGAATTGTCAAGATGGTCGGGTGGCGAGGCAGACACGTGTCCCCTTCCACATCTTCATCGAAGGGTATTCAAAGGTATTAGGGGACATCTAGGGTGTCCTCCCAATCGGGCCAAGTGTCCCCCCATTGCTGCTTTTTGCTGCAGTACTGTCCCCAGATTTTTCGGCCAAAGCGCGGTGGGAGTGCGGAGATGGTGATTCGGAGCGTAACGACCTGCTCTACTTTGCGCTAAGTGTTCCTCTCTCTATGAGTATAACTTCTGCTTTGCGGTTTTAGCAAATACAGCGTATTTGAGATGCAGTGGAAATTTAGCGTCCGGTATAACAGGAGTTTCAATGTTCACGCATGAGGACCTTGCGACGATGCAGGCGCAGTCGCTCAAGATGCAGGGCTGGATCCGCCGCCAGACCTTCAGCCCCGAGCATGAGAAGTCGCTGCGGCGGTTCTCCAGCTGGGAGGTCTCTGAGCTGATCTTCAAGATCAATCAGTCCACGTTCCGCGGGCGGCTGGCGGCGGAGCCGGACCTTCCCTCCGGGGAAGTTGAAGAGGACGGTCGCCAGCGGTGGTTTTCGCTCACGGAGATCAATGAGCTGCGGCGACGGATGAAGATCAACCGTTCGTCGCTTCTGCCGCAACGGCCTGCAGGCAAGCGCGCGATCCGTGTAGCTATCTCCAACTTCAAGGGCGGTGCCGGTAAATCGACGGTGGCGCTGCATATGGCTCATGCGGCGGCTCTGGATGGCTATCGCGTGCTGTGTGTTGATTTCGATCCACAAGCGACCCTTACCCACTCGATGGGGCTGTTCCAGGTGTCGGAAGATCTGACTGTCTGGGGCATTATGGCGCGGGATCTGATCCATGAGACGGATCGCATGAACGCCGCCCCCCGCGCCGCTGCAAGCGGTACCTCGGTCCCACAACGCCGCCTGCCCTCTGGCGTGCGCGATTTAGGGCTCGAGGCGCTTCGGAACACAGACTTCATCCGGCCCACGGCTTGGCCGACGATCGACATGGTGCCTTCCTGCGCCAACGCGGCTTTCGTTGAGTTCGCTTCGGCCCAGTACCGACATCTGAATCCGGACTGGTCATTCTTCGCGGCGGTATCGCGATGGCTGGATGCGCTGCCGGATGATGCGTATGACGTGATCATCTTTGATTGCCCTCCTGCCATTGGCTACCAGTCAATGAACGCTGTTTTCGCGGCCGATGTTCTTTATATTCCGTCGGGTCCCGGCTATTGGGAATACGACAGCACGACATCATTTATTGGGCAGCTGGCCGAGGCGCTTGGAGACCTCGCGGGGGGATTTGGTGGGGGCTTCCCTGCGGGGAAGATGCGGCTTCCAAAAGCCTTTCTAGATATCCGCTTCCTGCTGACGCGATACGAACCCGGCAACGATCTTCACCGCGCAATGCTTGAGGCCTTTCGTAAGGTCTTTGGCGAGCGGGTGACTGAGCACCCTATCGAGATGACGAGGGCCGTGGAGCAGTCTGGCCGCTTCCTGTCTTCGGTGTACGAGATCGACTACCGCAACATGACCAGGGAGACTTGGCGGCGAGCTCGCTCGACCTTCGACCGGGCGTATGATGAGTTTAAGGACTGCTTCCTCAGGGCGTGGGATCAGGTGGAGTGAGGCGATGAGCAAGAAAAGACTGACCTTTGACATCGATCTGCCTGAGGAAGACACCTTCCCCGCGGGGAAGGATCATGAGCCCGAAGCTCCTACGCTGCGTCGTGGGCCGATGGCGACAGCTATCATAGAGAATGCCGAGTCCCTGAGGGCGCGACAGGAAATTGAAGCAAGGATCCGCGCCGAGAACGACGCTCTTGCTGAGGAGCACGTGAGGCTGAAGCGTCTTGGCTTGGTGACAGAGCTTGTGCCACTCGAGCTCATAGAGATCTCGAAGCTAAGCAGAGACCGGGCGCCGGGCGAAGACCCTGAACTAGTCGAACTTGTTGCTTCGATCCGTGAGATTGGACTGTCGAACCCGATCCGTCTCGAGGTTCGGGATGATGGGCGCTACGAACTTGTGCAGGGGTTCCGCCGCCTCTCAGCCTTCAGGATGTTGCTGGAAGAGACGGGCGACCAGGAGCAGTGGGGCGCAATTCCATCTGCCGTCATGCCCCTTGGCGATACGATCGAGATGCTCTACCGCCGGATGGTAGATGAGAACATGGTACGCAAGGACATCTCCTTTGCAGAAATGGCCGCGATGGCTATCAACTACGCCAAGGACCCTGCGACTTCAGAAACAGATCCTGATCGCGCGGTGGCGCAGCTTTTTAAGTCGGCAGGTTATCAAAAACGCAGTTACATCCGTGGCTTCATCCGGTTGATGGAGCGTCTCGGAAACGAACTTAAGTTCCCGCAGGATATTCCTCGTGCGCTGGGGCTTACGCTGTCAGCCGAGCTTGAAGCGAAGCCCGAGCAGGTGACTACCATCCGTGACATATTGCGGCGGCAGGCGGATCGTACGTCGGAGCAGGAATTAATGATCCTGCGCGAGTTCGTCGGCGGGAACGTGGCGCCGCAGTCAGACGTTTCAGGGCCAAGGCCAAGGCAGGCGGCGCCGGGGCGTGCGAAAACCATCTTCCAAGTAGCTTCGCGTATGGGCACAGCCAAATGTGCTGCAGCGCAAGGTCGGCTGGAGATCCGACTCGACCGCGATTTCAGTGCGCTTGACCGGAAACGTCTGGAGGCTGCCGTCGCAGCTATGCTGAATGATCTTGAGTGAAGATCCCTCTCCGAGGCTCGCCAGACACACTCAATACAAGACTTAACGTCGCAGAGTAATGTTTGGGCCTCTCACTATGTGACAACCGTATAGTCGGCTGAGAAGGGATAACGTTCCAGGGCGAGCATAACCTCACGCCCCTCTCCGGGCTTTTGGCCAGAGCTAAAGAAGTGCTGCCGTGAATGCGATCAACCGTCCGCGTCAAAGCCGGATGGCTTCGAGATTTGTGCTTTACGTAGAGTCAGCCGCGCCGTGGATGTCCCGGTCATCGTGCGCGGTTGTTCGGCGGCCGCAGCGGGCCCATGACGTGAGATAGAGGCCGATGGCCTGTGGGTCGACGAGGAGGGGGCAGCCAAGTGGGACGGCACCATCTGCCGAAGTGGCGCCAGCCTGCGGTAACGGGTCAAGAGGCGCGGGCGGTGAGATCGTCGAGGCCCATCGGGGCAGGCCGGTCGCTGCAGTCTCGTGGTAGGGGCATCGGATTAGGGAGCGAGCTTGCTGGTGTCAGTCATGCGCGATCTTTCCCGGCGTCTGGCGCGGCGGCCTTTTGGCCCCGCCGAACGGTCGGACAGGGGATGCAGACAGGCTACCCAAGCGTGTCCGATAAGTCAAGATTAACGGACTAACCAAGGGGGATGGACGCGGCGGCGGTTCAGGTGGCAAGATGGCTTCCAAAGCGCCGAGCTTGCGGTTGTGCTCGTTCTGGGGGGCATTGTTGCAGATCTCAGCAACGACTTTCTTTCTTCAATCCAGTGGTGCCACCGGCGCCTCTGCCGGTCTGGGTCGATCCCGACATAATTTGGCACTTGGGGAATTTCCGCGATCGGGAAGGGCCCGAGACCTTCTATAATGCTGCGATCTGTACCCGCCTGCTTCTGAAAGTCCACTTCGGTCTCGCGCTTCGCAAAACGGACGGATCGGACGTCCGTCTGGCGGGGGCTGGGAATGACGCGGTTTTCCGGCAGGGCAAGCTGTTCGTGGAAGCTGTTGATCGACACCTTGCGGGTCACGCGGTCGCGGATCAGGCGGTCGAGTTCCGGCCCCCGGCGCCCTTCGGAGATCAGGTCGTCCACCACGCCTTCCAGATCGGCGATGTTGCCGAGATGCAGCTTCTTTGCCGCAAACTCTGCACGGAAGGAGCCATCGCGGAAGTTGACCACCGAGGTCATTTCCTGCGGGCCCCGCCCGGGATAGACGCGCTGGTCCCAGAGAAAGGTGACCCCGGTGCCGGGATGGTCCGTCAGGTAGCGGCCTACCTGGTCGGTGCGGTTGCCGATGCCTTCGGGCGCGGCATCGTTGCGCGACATCAGCATCAGCTTTGGCGTCTCGATCCCATGGGCCGCCAGAACAACGCGGTCGGCAGCCAAGCGATGTTCGCTGCCGTCGGGGCGCTTGTAGTGCACGGCGGTGATGCGGCTGCCCTCGGCATCGGTTTCCAGCCGGTGCACGACGGCGTTTTCTATCAACTGCGCTCCCAGCCGCTCGGCCTTTGTCACCGACATGGCGCCAGAATACTGTGCCGCGATAGGGCAGATCGGCATGCAGTTGTTGTTGCCGCAGCAGGCGGGCCGGTTGTCATAGGTGACCGAGTTGCGCGAGACCGGCTCTGTCACCACGCGAAACTCTTGGGTGTTGAGGATACGGCCGAACAGCTGGTCCATGTAGGACCATGGCAGCTTTGGCATCGGGTACTCGGCCGATCGGGGTGATCCCAGATCCTCCTCGTCGCGGCGGGGGCCTGCCACGCCCATCATGACTTCGGCCTGCTGGTAGAAGGGCTCGAGATCTTCGTAGCCGATCGGCCAGTCGCGTCCGACGCCATAAAGCGTGTTGATGCGGAAGTCGTTCGGCAGGAAGCGCCAGCAGGCGGCGGCCCAGTGCCAGGTGGTGCCACCAACGGCGCGGATGTACTGGGTTTCATTACCCGCATCCAGCGCAAGGACCCGGTCAGCGGTCACGCACGTGTCATCGTTGACACCGTGAGCGACAACGCTGCCAATGCGGGGCTGGTTTTAGGCACGCAGCGCCACGCCGTCGAGGCACATGACCTCCGTTGGGCCGGCGCAATTGTCCGCAAGAATGGCGAGGTCGTGGCGACCGGGCTTGGTGCGGCGGTGCTTGATGATCCGGTGATGGGGCTTGTGTGGCTCGCCCGCCGGATGCATCAATACGGCCAAAGGATCGAGGCGGGTCAGGTTGTGCTGTCTGGCTCGTTCATTGCACCCATCGAATGCCCGCCGGGCACGCTGATCGAGGCCGACTTTGGCGCGTTCGGCGAGGTTTCCATCAGCTTTGAGTGAATAATGCCTGCACCA